>NZ_CP125957.1:0-1200000 GCF_030064125.1 Pseudomonas sp. G2-4
TTGTGCCGTGCATCAACACCAGCATGATCGCGCGCGCCGCAGCAGCGTTCCGGTCAGCGATCACCAAGGCTTCTGGGGCGCCTTCGGGTGTTCCTGCTTCGCGTTCTGAGTTCAATCCTGCCGCCCAGCTTTGCTGGGCGTTCACCTTAAAGGCTTGGCATCAACTGCCTACAGCTCATATTCGCGAGCACATCAGCGCCAACAAGCTGGTGAGAATAAAAGGGGGTTTATTTGCTGGTAATAAATCTGCCCCCTTATTCCCCTTAAAGATCGGCCAAATCGACGATGGTGAGAGGCCGCCCTGTGAGCTCACTTGCTTATCTGCTTGGCGTTACAGCACGATGCTGGTTCAAGAGCAAGGACAGGCCCGATGACCAAGCCCCTCGAACAAGAAATCTCAATGTGAATTCACCAGACTACACGGCTAAAGGCGAAGACCTCGGCAACCGTATGATGAAGGTCGACCATGCGGGCGAGCATGGTGCGATCTGTATCTACAGCGGACAGTTGTTTATGGCCCGGCTTTTCGTCCCGGGCATGGTGAATGAACTCAAGGAGTTCCTCTCCCACGAGCGCCGCCATCGGACGGTTTTTCAGGAGGAGCTGCAACGTCGCAGTTATCCCCGCTGCCGTAGTTATTGGTTGTGTGGCATCGGCGGTCTGACGTTGGGTCTGGTGACTGGCATCTGTGGCCGCAAAGCCATTGTCGCTACTACCGTCGCGGTTGAAAGTGTGGTGCTCAAGCACCTGGCTCATCAACTTGATGTGCTGGGCGATATCGATCTTCACGCGGTGGCGGCCATTACTTCGATTGTGGAGGAGGAGCAGCACCATCATGACCACTCAGCAGCGCAGATTGATGTGCGCGATCCCTGGTTCAGGGTACTGACACCGATGGTGACTGCATGGACTGAAGCGGTAATCTGGATGGGTATGCGTTCTTAGAAAGCAGGTGTAATTATCCCGTTTCACTGCCGTAATCTTTTAGACAAATGACTGACCGCTTCTGGCCGATTTTGTTGAAAAAGCCGGCCATGGTTTCCACAGCAGAAATGCACGCGCTTGAGATTGAAATCTTTGCCCTGTGTAGAGGGGGCCGAGCTCCAAAAAAGGGTGTTCATGAAGCGGCGGCGGTTTGAGTCGGTTGGCTGAAGAGAAGGGGGGGCAGATTGAATTGTTAATCACGCAGCGGTTTGGTCGGAACCTGGACTTTTCGCGACGAATTCACGCACGGCGCTTCCCCAATACTCGACAGAAATTGCCTGGTCTGGCGATTGGAGCGCAGACAGACGACGCGACAGGTTGAGGGGGCCGTTGCCGCAAGCTGCTTCATCTTGGCACGCGCCGATTTACGGGTAGTCCACATGAAGTTGAAAAATTCCGGGAGTTTCCCTAGCTGCTCTGGGCAATTCTCTGGAAGGTCGGGGCGAGGGCGGCCGCGCTGGATCAAAGTCCTGAGAAGCACACGCCAAAACCGAAGCCCCGATGAGCGATCAATCCATATTAAAAGATCGGCTCGGGCAATACGGTTGTCCCAAGTGGCCGAATGACCGCCTTCAAAAATCCATTGATCGCGAGCCTCGACCTCGTGACAAAGGCGGGTCTTCTCATCTGCGTTTCGCTCGACCCAGCCCGGTTGCCAATGGATCGTGTCGATATGGATGACTGGCAGACCGGTGTGCTTGCCCATCTCCCGAGCCAGCGTACTTTTTCCTGAGCCTGGCTGGCCGACGATCATGACGCGCTGCATGGGGGCTCCTGCTTTTTTAACGTCCTGATCATACTGGGCGGTGGGATCGTCATCCAGGTTCCTTCATCAAGTTGAAAAAAAGGGACAAATATCAGAAATAAATTCGTCCCCTTACTCCTTGTTGTTATTACTTATTGAGCTTCGAGCCCAGGAATAGAAAGTGGGACAGGAGTATCAGCTGCTGGCGTCACGGGTCGAGTTACAGGAGATCGCTGATTAGTAGGTTGGCTTTTGACCTGAGGCAGGGCATAGCTGGTTACGAATAAATTGCGACGCTCATTTAATGCAAGTATTTGTTTGCTGAGAGTGGACTTCTCTGCGGGTGAAAAGCTCAGGCTTGAATCATTGAGTAAGTTTTTTATTCTATTCATCTCATTGTCAATTGAGAGAATTGCAGCGCTGTTATCTATGGTACTAGTCGGGGCGGTTTCTGCCTTGTTGACTAAACCTACAAGTGCGAATGGAATGGAACAGAGGTTGTGGTAGGCAATTGCATCGACTATCGCTAAGGGATATGGGTAGGCACTAATATCATCTTGTTGACGCGTGGCAATTTTTGCGTACAGATCCTTCCTTGTTTGAAGGATTTCTTTGGTGATAGCGGGCATTAAGATGCCTTGGTACATCTCTTGATTAATCGAGTTGTTGGTTGAACTGAGGATGGCGGCTGCACCTGCAAGGTTCTGGCCTGCTCTGCCTGCCACGATAGCGGCAGCAGTTGAAGCTATAGTTGTCATTGTGCCGAAGCTTATATTTCTTGCGGCGCGTTGATTGTGGATGCTCTCAACAAAATAGTTGCAATTTACTTCTGATTTGGCAAGGAGTTTAGATTGTTCAAAGTTCCTAACTTTTCTTTGCTCATCCTCTGATTTACTCGAATTATCCCCCTTCTCAAGCAGGTCTTCAATGCTGGTAGGGGCTGTGGACTCAGGGGTTATTAATCTGGATGAATAGCCTTGGTTGGCCAGATTTTGTTGCTTGAAGGCTTCAAAAAATTTTTCAGTCGTGGTGCATCCGCTTAACAGTATCGCTGAAAGCAGTAGGACGGCTCGCATAAGTGCTTCCTTTCGGCGAGGGGACAGGTTTTCCATTATTTATAGTGTGCTAGTGGCACAATGCAAGCACTGCTGACAAAAAAACAAAAAGGGGACAGGTCAGGATTATGAGGCGGGTCGATTTACAAGTGAGCTCAAATTGTGGTCTGTCCCGAGTTTTTTCAGGGAGAACGTTGGCGATTGCCTCAAGCTTTGAATGCTAGGCTTGGTCTCTGAGATACCTTGTGGCGTATTGCTGCTTTGAGTGTCTAAGCGCCATAGTTGCTTCTGGCCGAGATACAGCGCCAACCCCGCTGGGGTTTTCCCACGTTTCGTTAGCGAGCCTCCAAGCCTTGTATATGCGCATTGTAGTGCTGGCCCTGGTCCTTACGCTGTTCGGCTGCGCTACCGCGTCAGACTCGCCGAGGGCCCAGGGTGGCGATTGGCGGTCCTTCTATGTAGTGAATCATGGCCTGCATACCGGGTTGGTCATTGCGCGCCCCGATCTACTTCAGGTGCTCCCCGCACTGGCCGAAGCGTTCAGCGACGGCGACTTCGTTGAGTTCGGTTGGGGTGACGAGGATTTTTACCGAGCCCCACAGGCCACCTTGAGCCTCGCCCTGCGAGCCTTGTTCGGGTCGACGGCAACCGTGCTGCATGCGGTCAAGATTGACGGGGACCCCAGGCGGCGTTTCGCCGCAAGCGAGGTCATCGAAGTGCGGGTGACGGAGGACGCCTACCAACGACTGCTCGCGTTCGTGGCCGGGACCTTCACCCACTCAGCGACGGGCACCTTGGTGGTGCTCGGGCCTGGGCTGTATGGAGAGAGCCGGTTCTACCAGGCCGAGGGTAGCTATTCGCTGTTTTATACCTGCAATACCTGGGTCGCAGAGGGGCTGGCCGCGAGCAGTTGCCCAATGTCGCTTACGGCGGTGATTACGGCGGGGAACGTCATGTCGCAGTTGCGCCGGGCGACAGCGGTCGGTGCATCCTGCTTGGCTGCCCGCTAGCCTGTGCCTGACGGCGTGTGGGCATTCCAGTGATGCTGACGTCCAGTTTCCAGTGAATGTGACTCACCCAAAGTCCTGTTTGCGAAATTGCATCCCACGTACTTATCGCAAATAAGCCGAGTCAGGCCTCGGTCTGGTATTTGGCCTTAATGGGGGCATCAACGGTTGGAAAATCTACCTCGTAGATACCTCGTGCCGCGCGCACCGCGAACGGCTGTGTGATGGGCCGCACATCGCTTAACTCCCATGCGAACCAGCCCTCCGAAAAACCACTTGCACAGGCGGCTTGCACATCTGTGACTTCAAATGGGCGAACTGCTTTTACGCGCACGATTGCAACAGCAATACCTTCGTCTTCATCACCATCGGTGTGAAGAAATCGTCCATTTTCAACAACCAGAAGATCTTCGGATGGATTCAGGTGGGGATGCCAGCGACGGACTTCTAGCATTTTCTCTCCCGAAGCGATCTTGCCTCCATTAGGCCGAACAATTGACAAGGCTTTCATGGTCTTTTCCTGGTGATCCGGCTGCCTGCGGTGCAAATAAGGCCCCATATCCCGGCGAGCCTGGTCCTCGAGTAAGCCCACGGTGACCTCTATCCCCGCTTGTCGAAGAATGGCGATACCTGCTCCGGCGTTGCGTGGGTCTGGATGCGGTGTTGTGCTCTGTCACGCTTTGCCAAAGCTAAACAATGAACGCAGCCAGCCTGCCGACGCCCGTTCATAGAAGGGGGCGGTTTGTTTGAGGAAGTAATCGCTAAGGCCTGAATCACCTTCGTGAACGCGGTACAGGTCAACGGGTTCGCCCTCCGGCGCGGTGTCCCCAGCAACGTTACCGGCTTCGCGTATGACCAGTTCAATATCGCCGTCCGCTTCGATACCAACGATCAGATGAGGCTTTTGATCAGACGATGCGTCATGCATCAACGCCAGAAACGCACGCTTTACGTTGCGATGTTTGGCGAGTAACTGTGTGAGCGAGTTGACCATCTTCGACGGATATTGCGACGGCTGCCCGAGCAACACTTTGGTGTCTTTTCCGACCGTGCGTTGCGTCGGCTTTTGGCCGATCTCGTCGGAAAGCAGATGGCGCACCTCCTCCGGGAAAAACTCTTTCCCGTAAGGAGACTTTGGATTGAGGAAAAGAGGGGTGCCCAGCGTGATTTCAAACAGCGATCTGGCCGGGATCTCTATGTAGGACTCTTCGCTATCTATGGATCTTTGTAGCGTTTGCAACGAAGAAAAAAACGGGATGACAGCGGAGCCGTCGGGCTTTTGCCAATGCCCGATGCTGATGTTGCTGCCAGACTCAAGGTTGACTTGACCTTCGCCAGTGCCGGCAGTGCCAAGGACGTAGATAGTAGAATTCAACAGTGTCTTGAAAAAGTCAGGTCGGTGGGCCGGTTCATCCGCCGCCAGCCTGAGTGACTTTTCGAGGATGTTTTCTTGCTCGGTATCCATGATGTCCATCGGCAGTTCCATCAAAACAGACAAAAAAATGAGTGGCGAAGAGCGCGCAGTTTTTCACGCAGCTATGAAAACAGGAAGAGCAAAGGCTAATGAATCTGAAGCATACGCAAAGTCACTCTGGACGGTTTTCCAAGGAGAGCTCCTCCATATCAGTGGTGGATGAAAAGCCCAATGCGGTTCGCCTCGAAGGGCTTTTTGGCCGAAAGCTGCCGTCGATGCAGCTCGTCGCCTAGCTCTCACTAGGAATAGCTTGTCTCAGATGCTGTGATTAGCCGAGGAGCGGATTATTGACATCAGCGACCATTAATCCGTCCGGTCAGAACCACCGGCCCCTGCGAGCCACGGATTGGGTTCGTCAAAGCGAGCCGGTGTCGGCATTTTCCCAGCGAAGAAGCCCTCAGAAACCATCTGGAATCGCTCGCGAAAATCATAGATCTGCTTTCTTTTTAGTTCGGCCATAAGCGGTCACTCGAACGTTGTCTGACATGAAATATTCGATCTTCGAATAGATGTCATGCATTGGCCGCCACTTCTGCCGCCAAACACTCGGACGTACCTTTAGTTGCAAGTCACGCACGGTGACGTCAAATCCCTTTAATAACCTACCTGCGAAAATACTATGACGATTAAAATCCATGGCGACTTGGGCTCGGGCAGTCTTCGTCGTGTGACTACTGCGGCAAAGCTCATGGGTATCGAGATTGAGCGAATCAACGTCGACCTCTTCAAAGGCGAAAGCCATACACCTGAGTTTCTGAAGCTCAACCCGCATGGTCTGACTCCTGTTCTTCAGGAGGGCGAAACGATCCTCTGGGAGTCTTCTGCAATCAATATCTACCTCGCTGAAAAAGCCAACTCCCCCCTGCTTGGGAAAACGGCGAAAGAGCGCTCGGAAGTCTTGCAGTGGATGTTTTGGTCAGGCGAGCAGTGGCGAGTCTTCTTCGTGCTGCTCTTTGATGAGCGTGTAGGTGCCCGGGCGATGGGCAAACCCCAGAACATTGCGGTGATCGATCTTGCCTTGAGCAAGATTCGCGCGGCGGCCCAGGTTCTTGATACGCACCTCGCAGATCGGCAGTTCATCGTCGGCGATGAACTCACCTTGGCTGACATCGATATCGCCGCGCCATTCTCCCAGATCAACCGATCCAAGCCGCCACTTGAGGAGTTCCCGAACCTTTATGCATGGCAACAGCGCCTTCTGGATACGGTACCGGCGTGGGCGGAAACCAAGGGGGAGCTCGACGGCCGAATGGATGCATTCTTCGGCGCCGTCGGCCTGACGTTCTGATTTGAATCTGGAGGCAGGAAGGGATCAGTCCTCTCTCGCATCCCTTACCGGGTAATGAAACGCTCCTGCGTGCATGCAGGACTTCGCTAGCGTAAATGGTTGTGATCGAAGAACGTTTTAAGGACAAGGAATGCCTGCGGGAGTAACACCTTCAACTCACGCCGTATCGCGTAGCTGCAAGTTGATCTTCGACGAAGGCAATGAAAGCGCGGGCGTTGGAGCTCGCGTGGCGAGCCCCGTTCGGCAGCACCATCCACAAATCGAGGCTCTGCATAGTCCAGTCGCTCACTACTTCAACGACCTGTCCGCTCTCCAGCTCATCCTGAACGATCCATTCACTTGCCACTGCCAAGCCCATACCGGCCAGTACCGCAGCCCTCAGCCCCTCCAGCGCACTAACGCGCATCCTGGGCTGGAGCATCACCTCAATCGAAAGGTCATCCTTGGAAAAAGTAATATGTTCGCCGCCTTCGCCCCGAGACAAGACGATGGCAGCATGCGTCTCAAGGTCGCTCGGCTTTTTAGGCCTGCCATGCTTTTCCAGATAGCTGGGAGACGCAATGACGACACGACGACATTGGCCTATTCTGCGTGCTGTCAGGTTAGAACTGGCCAACTTACCCATACGTAGTGCGACCTCTGCCCCCTCTTCCACCAGGCCAATGTTTCCATCATCCAGGAGCATGTCGATGGTCAGGTCAGGGTGTCGCTCCAAAAATATGGGCAGTCTTGGGATAATGTGCTGGCTCATGAACGTGATGGTGCCGCTTACCCGCAACCTACCGGTCAACGGCGCGTTCTCACCTTTGACCGCTGTTACGGCCCGGTCGGCCTCATCTAGCGTACGGATCGAGTGCTCATAGAATTTCTGTCCCGCGTCGGTCGGCGTCAGGCCGCGTGTCGAGCGCAGAAAAAGCTGTGTCCCCAGCGCTTGCTCGAGCTGCGCAACGGCCTTGGATACCGAGGGCTGGCTCAGGCTCAAGTCTTTAGCGGCAGCGCTGAAAGACTGTGTTTCGTAGACTCGCACGAACGATCGCATCACATGAATCAAGTCCATTGGCTATTCGAGTTCTGCATATATGAAAAAGGTAGCGCTAGCGTACGCCTATTGAGGGGAACAAATCTTGGGTTCTGCCTTCCACAATCTAAAGCGCTTTTTCATTTTATTTATCCATCGAGTTATGACTGAAAATTACGACCATGCAAAGGCGTGCTATCCACCGATCAATGACCGTGGATCGCCTGGGTGGTGTGCCGTTGACCATGCGGAAAACCATGCGCCCGTGCCCGAAATGCAATAGCCAGGCTGATCAATAGCAACGCCAGCAACACGCCCGGAAATGCACTCGTTCCCCATTGGCCGAGTAACACGCCCCCCAGCAGTCCACCGCCGGCAATAGCGCTGTTCCAGACCACTACGTTCATGGAGAGCGCAACGTCAGAGCCCTTACCTGCGGCGTCGGCGAGTGCTGTTTGCAGCAGGGTGGCCGCGCCACCGAAGGTCAGCCCCCAAATGAAGACACCCACGTAAATGGCCGCGGCGGAGCCTGAGAACACTCCGATGAAAATCGAAACCGCTGCGAATGTTGCAAGGCTGGCCAGCACGGTTGTTCGCAGGTGCCGGTCAACCAGTCGGCCCGTGAGCCAGATGCTGGCCAGCGCCGCGACACCAAATGTGAGCAATACCAAATCGACGTCACTGTTCAGCCCAGCCTTGGAAACGAAGGGCGCGACATAGGTGTAAAGAATGTTGTGGGCCAGCATCCAGGTGAAGACGACAGCCAATACCGAGCGGACGCCTGGGGTGAAAAACACCTGACGTAACGGCATGCGCTGTGAAGATGATTGGCCAGGGTAATCCGGCACTTTGATCAGCACCCAAACGATCAATACCAAGGTCATGCCGGACATCAGTCCAAAGGCCATGCGCCAGCCCATGAATCCACCCAGCCAGGTTCCCATCGGCACACCCAGTGACAACGCGATGGGCGTACCCACCATCGCCACCGCCAATGCCCGCCCCTGCAGATGAGGGGCGACCATGCGCCGTGCATAGCCCGCGATAAGGCTCCACGCCAGCCCCGCTGAAACCCCGGCGAAAAACCGTGCAATCAGCGTCAGCCAGTAATCGGAAGACAGCGCCGTGAGGGAGTTGAATACCAGGAAGCCGACAATGGTCACTAGCAGTACCGTCCTGCGGCGCCAGCTTTGCGTGGCAATGGTCAGCGGGATTGCCGCGAGCAACGATCCCAACGCATAGACAGTCACCATCTGCCCCGCCAAAGACGCGGAGACTCCCAGGCCACTGCCAATTTCGGGCAGCAAACCTGCTGGCAAGGTCTCAGTGACAATGCAAATGAAACCCGTCATCGCCAGTGCAAGTAAGGCCCCAAGCGGAAGCTTTTCGCCGTGTCGCTCATCTGTAGTCATTTGCCACCTCACATATATACCGATCGATACACTATGAGGGGTGGCCCGTCATCTGGTCAACGACTTATATATCGATTAGTATCTAAGTGATCGAGAGGAGGTTCACATGGCACAGATGGGACGTCCACGCACCTTTGACCGTGGCGTGGCGATTACTCAGGCGATGCATTTGTTCTGGGAGCACGGCTATGACGCAACATCCCTCAGCTTGCTCAAGGCAAATATCGGCGGCGGCATCACCGCACCCAGCTTCTACGCTGCATTCGGCTCAAAGCAGGCGCTGTTCAATGAAGTGATGGAACGTTATCTGACCACCCACGGCCGGGTGACCGATAGCCTGTTTGATACCACGCTCTCCCCGAGAGAGTCGATTGAACTCACGCTACGGCGCTCCGCGAAAATGCAGTGTGAGCCCGACCACCCGCCAGGATGCCTGGTGGCGTTGGGTCTGCTGAGTGCCTGCACGGATGAAAGCAAAGCCATCTCCCAGCCGCTGGCTGACGCAAGATCCTTGAACCGTGCAGGGATGGTGGCGTGTATCGAACGCGCTATCGCGTCCGGCGAGCTGCCAGCCACGGTTGTGTCCGAGGCATTGGCTACGGTGTTTGACAGCTTTCTGCTGGGGATCTCGGTACTGGCCCGAGACGGTGTGCCCCTCAAACAGATAGACGACGCGGTGACACACATCATGACCTTATGGGATGCGTCGTGTATCGGTCGTCCGGCTATTGCTTCAGGCAATCCCTAAACGGCAGTAAATAGCGAACCCCGTTCCCAGCAAACGCATCGGTATCGAGCCAATTCGTGGCTGAAGAGAAGGGGGGCAGACTGAATGGTTAATCACGCAGCGGTTTGGCCGGAACCTGGACTTTTCGCGACGAATTCACGCACGGCGCTTCCCCAATACTCGACAGAAATTGCCTGGTCTGGCGATTGGATCGCAGACAAACGACCCGACATGTTGATGGGGCCGTTGCCGCAAGCTGCTTCATCTTGGCACGCGCCGATTTACGGGTAGTCCACATGAAGTTGAAAAATTCCGGGAGTTTCCCTAGCTGCTCTGGGCAATCCTCTGGAAGGTCGGGGCGACGGCGGCCGCGCTGGATCAAAGTCCTGAGAAGCACACGCCAAAACCGAAGTCCCGATGAGCGATCAATCCATATTAAGAGATCGGCTCGGGCAATACGGTTGTCCCAAGTGGCCGAATGACCGCCTTCAAAAATCCATTGATCGCGAGCCTCGACCTCATGACAAAGGCGGGTCTTCTCATCTGCGTTACGTTCGACCCACCCCGGTTGCCAATGGATCGTGTCGATATGGATGACTGGCAGACCGGTGTGCTTGCCCATCTCCCGAGCCAGCGTACTTTTTCCTGAGCCTGGCTGGCCGACGATCATGACGCGCTGCATGGGAGCTCCTGCTCTTTTAACGTCCTGATCATACTGGGCGGTGGGATCGTCATCCAGGCTCCTTCATCAAGTTGAAAAAAGGGACAAAGCAGAAATAAATCCCCTTACTCCACTCACCTTCACCTTCACCTTCACCTTCACCGACAGCTAACGCGGACGCCTGCGCGAGCTGCATTTTGGCGAGGCTGTTATAGTTTCCTGCCCTGAGCGATGGAGATGGATCTCGTGAATCTATGTGTAGTACGGCATGGAGAAACCGAGCCTAACGCTGAGAAGCGCTATCTCGGATCCATTGATCCCGGGCTAAATCAGCGGGGTAAAGAGCAGGCGCTCGCGCTAGCCAAGCACTTGCCCGACAACCTGGACGCGATGGTTGTATCCCCTCTGCGCAGAGCCCAAGAAACCGCCGTTATCTTGAACCGCACGTTGAACCTCCCAAGCTCAACCCTGGACGCATTTCGCGAACGCAGTGTGGGTGTTTTCGAGGGGCTGACTCAGGCTGATGCAAGCGAGCGTTACCCGGAGCTTTGGTCTCAAAACATCACGCGGCGCTGGGCGGTTGGGCCAACGGATGGAGAGTCGGTTCGCGACGTGGTTCAGCGTGTTCGAGAGGGGCTGCTCGAGCTGCAAAAGCGCTACCCGTCGAAACACGTTTTGCTGGTCGCCCACGGCTTCGTTGCAAAGACGATCCGGGCCTTGGCGAAGGCGGACTTTTCAGACTTCTATGATTGGCAGCTCGGCAATGGGCAGATGCTCTTGTTGGAGAATGTTGATGTCGAGCTACGCGACGCTTTTGGTCAGAAGCGCCCTGAAGGGTGGGATCCTTCGGACTTGGTTTTAGGAAGGTAAGGGCGCTGGTGGGTGAACGCTTACGATGAGGCGAGGGTCCAGGCGAGCCAGTGGATCGAGGTACCCAAGCTCATGAGCAACTGTCTGTCGAGAACCCGAAAAAGAAATGACCGTATTCCTCAAAAAACCGGATCGCCACCCCCGACACCGCCCTCAAAGCCGACAAAGGTCCCGTGGCGAGGGAGCTTGCTCCCGCTTGAGTGCGAAGCACTCATAGAGTAAGGCTTTGCTAAGTGCCGGCGTCAGCGCACGATCAGCTTATGGCATCATCCGAACTGAAGGGCTACATGGCTCAAGATTAACCGAAGGAACGACGATGCTTCGCACCTCGCTTATGGCAGCAACCGCTCTATTTCTCACCGCCTGTGCAGGCATCGCTCACGACACACCTGTAGCTAAACAGCAAATGAAGCAGGATCTGCATCTGGCCACGATCATAGACTCCTCCAGAATGAACTGGTGCGTTCACCCCTACGGGAGCGCTCCGGGATGTAAGCCGGAGAAGGGCGTTGGCATTGTTACCCCGGACGGCTTAGTGATGGCCCATTTTGTCGAAGGTAAGTATGTGTTAGCACGTATTCTTAAATCGGGGGAAGTGATGTGCTCAGCCGTACCTGGCGGAGCATCTGCAGACGGGTATTTTTTTGCGTTTGCTTCCAATGCGGCTTATATGCTGGGCCCCTTGAAAGCTGATCGGGATGAGATCAATACGCGCTTCAAAGCCAACATGTTCTACTATCTTCACAGCAAGGGTCAGCATAGCTACAGCGGGCCGGAAGTGAACTTTCAGCGTCCGACCGGTGAAAAAATCAAACAGATAACTTTCATTCCTGTCGGTCTGTCTACTGTAAGTACCACTGAAATGATTGATGTGCTAGAAATTTACAATCCCTGCGCTGACGGCGGCAGTTAATAGACTGTTGGACGGTTCATAGTGAGAGCGTTCGGAAAAATTGCGGTAAAGCAGTATGACTATTTGTATGGATTTTATTTGAGTTTCACTTTGTCGAGAACAATATGAAAATTCGAAACGCCTTACTAACCGATGCGGAATCGGTGTCTAAACTCCTAGGGCAGCTAGGTTACCAAGCCTCGCCACAGCTTATCCGGAATAAGCTTGAGGCTTTAGACGTTAGTACCTGCGATACCGTGCTACTGGCTCAAGACGGTGAAAATATTGTTGGTGTTATAAGCTTGCACGTACTTGAGCTGTTTCATCAGCCAGGCAGACTCGGACGTATTACCTCGTTAGTCGTTGACGATAACTTCCGAGGACAAGGAGTAGGGGCAAAGCTAGTTGCCGCTGCCGATGCGTTTTTTACAAGTCAACTTTGCATCCGGGCTGAGGTGACTAGCAGTTACCACCGAATAGAGGCCCACACATTTTACCAGCGGCAAGGTTACGCGGCTGACGAGCGTCGGTTTGTAAAACAGTATGGATTTTTCGAGGCAGAGTAGTTTAAATTCAGTGCCTAAATGAAAGGGAAAAATTTATTTGCTGGAAATAAATCTGTCCCTTGTGTCCCCTTTTTCCGCATCGGCGTCTACTCAAGTCTTTTCAATCATCCTCTTCTGAAGCTGGTTCATTGGAGAATGCTTTGCCTTGAGTAACTTCTAGACCTTCTCGATATAGCATAGGAACTTTCCAGGTGTTGCGTGCACGTATTTCCTCAAGAAAACCTATTTCTTTTAAATGCCTCACGGCTCTAACAAGTTCCCCATCTACGATGCCAAGCATAGAACTCAATGAAGCAAGGTTTTGCTCGGCTTTAGCGCCGCGAAATTTATCTATTCGACCGGCTGTTTCAGCACCAGCTTCAGCCATCAAAGTGTCTTCTACTCGTTGAGCACTTAGTCGGACTTGCGCTGCTTTGATGGCGTCTGAAGCTATTAAAAAAGATTCACTCTCCAGAACGCGCGGGGATCGCGCGTCGGCACGCATCTGTTCCTCTCGGGCCATCTCTACTAGATCAATAAGATTCCTAGGAGGGCGAACATCGTTGCCATCACGTATCCTCGACATCACCCAGTTAAGGGTTGTAGGTTTTCGTTCGGCTTGGTCAACTTTTGGAGGGAAGAGTCGATAGAAAATTTGCTCGTCAGTAGCATTTTTTCCCGATATTTTTTCTAAAAATTTTGCCCCGTCTTTGATTCTCCGAGTGAGCAGATTTAATAGGTCGGCTTCATCCCAGATTATTTCTTTTTTACGGGCGTTGATGTGCGTTAAATTTACAAATCCGTCCCCAATTATTCGTCGGAATAAGTCGCGCCTAACGAATAATTTCAGTCTGAATTGGTCGAACTCCCAAAGATCTAGATAAGTTCTTAGTAGCGCACGTAGTGCAGGGATCTCGATCTCCGGAAACCCCTGGAAGGCTTCGTCAAGGCGGTCCATCGCCACCCAAACTTTGATGTCTAATTCTTTGAGACAGTCATTGAGAAGTTTCAAGGAGCTTTCGTGAGATACTTCAACTATGTTTTGGGATTCGCTTTTTCCAAAATGAATTCGCGGCGTGACAATGGGTATCCCAGTTTCAGAGATGGTCATCTCCATCTCTGCTGATGTGGGTGTCAATACTCGTTGAATAGAATTGATAATTTTGCTGAAAATAGTAGCGGCTTTGTCATCGGCGGATCGTAATCCAGTTTCAGTGAGAAGCTTGTCTAATTTAGCCAGCTCGGGACTTTGTTCATTACCTACAATTCCAAGTATCCAGTTTCCAATAAGAGAAAGGAAGTAGGTTTTCCAAAGCGATGAGTATTGGCCTTCTGATAACTGATCTTGTTGCACAAGCTTCTGAAATACAGGGCTGCCCGAAGGGTTAAACCCTGCTAGGACCTCAACGCCTTTCAATTCGGGTAAACTTGCATACCGTTTTTGAAGAATTCGATACACCGCTGTTTTACCTGTGCCTTTATCACCGGCGATAATATCGGCCCTATCACTGATGAGCGAATTGAACGCCTCATTTTCAACGAAATATTTTTCCAAGGATTGATCAAACTCTGCTACGGAGTTCCCTACGTCGAGTAGGTTTAAAACATCCCTTGTATCAGTTTGAGGATTCATGCCGAACTCCATGCAGCATATTTTTTACCGATATGATCCTAAAGCTTTTGCCTGATTTTTTGCTCGAACGCAACAAAAATGGTTGCATGCTGAGGTGATTTTTCGAAATAGATCAAACCCGACGCAAGGCGTCGGGTTTGTTATTGGCTTCGTTAGCCGCTATCGCGGATCGACGTTATCCAGTACCCGGTTTGCAAGCAGTGAACTCAGTTCGATCAGTTGTTGGATTCCGAGGGCGATGTGACGGCGGGAGCCTTCCAGTTCGAAGGCCAGATCGTTGACCATCGCATCGGCTGAGGCCAGGGTTTCGCTGAGGTTGGCCAGGAGGCTTTCGTTGTCGATGTCTTTTACGACGGTGAATAGCTGGCCTGGTTTGTTCGTGTCTTCAGATTTTGTCTTTGGTGACAGATAGAAATCCAGAGCGCGATTGGCAGCTTCGTCGAGCTTTTTGGTTTTGGTTTTGGTTTTGGATTTTGATCGTGAAGCAGCTTGATCCGCCTCTGGCGGATTTGGGGTTACTTTGAACATTGGGACTTTCCTTCAGTAGGGCCGCAACCACTTCGCTACTAAACGAAGGGGTGGCAGCTGTGCGCAAGTTAGTAGACCGGTAAAGTCACCAAACCCGGCGCGCCCGAAGGCGCCTTGCGCACAGCCACCATCAAGTGCAGGCAAACGCCTGACTGAATGACACTCATGCAACCGTGATGACTAACCGGGCTACTAAACCCGACCACTGATGGGCAGTGGCAGGAAAACAATAGAGCCCCGGAACAAGGCGCACAAGCGGGCGGATTCTGGCGTAGTTGTAGGCAAAGGCGCAAGGATGCGTGGCTTGGAGGACGTGCGTAGCAAGGTCTGTAGGACCAAGGCTCGCCGGCGATACAGGCGGCTCGTTTTCTCTGGAACCGCGTCGTTTTCATCGCGAGTAAGCTCGCTTCCACAGAGAGTGGCAATAGGAACAAACGCCCACGCATACGCCCCTGCGACTTTGCCTACAACTACGCCAGAATCCGCTCTCTTGTGCGACTTCGACCGTGAGCCCTATTGTTTCCTAACACTTCCGCCGTCGTATTTATTGCCCGAGCTTTCCATGAAAACTTCAAAGCGTACTCCAAAGCTGTTGCTTGCTGCCCGGTACCAGACAGAGGCCCGCCGTCTGGCTAGTTGCCCGTCCAGCATCGAGCGCCAGTTCTTGTCGGTCAGCCTCGCCAAAGGTAAGGAGCTTGAACCCACTGGCCTAATGGCCGGCGTCAGAACCTGAGTTCTGTCGATATAAAAAAACCGCCACATGGGCTAATGCCAGTCAGTAAGCCTTCTCGCTTGAACTTTGGCCGCAAGAAATCAAAATCCGATGCCTGTACTGGCATCGGATTTTTTTAGGGAAAATTAGGGACAGACTACGATTTTGAGTTCACTTGTAATCGGCCTGTCTCATAACCTTGGTTTGTTCCCGATCTCCATCCTCGAAATTAAGAGGAATACTGGCCTCATTGCTTACTTTTCCATATCTCGTAGTGCATCATAGTGCATAGTCTGCGACCCAGATTGCCGCAGTAAGACTTCCAGGAGGACCCATGCCGCTCATTGATGACATACGCACCTACGTAAATCTGAGTCATGCTTTTGCTTGGGCAAGGGCAAGCCCGAAAACTCCGGACGAACCCGGTCTCGTAAGCGCTCTCCTCGCGAAAGAAATGTACAGAGGTCTTCGAGCAACGCTAACTCATTACATACCATCCTCCTGCGACCTGCTTGTCAAAGGCGTGTTTACACACCAAACACCAAAGGTAAAACCCTCAGGATCTAGCAAGTCTGTAGAGATTGGCGACCTGCTGCTCGTCCAGCAACATTTCGACCGAGCAGGTAAAGCTCCGGTGATTGGTAGAGCAATGCTGCTACAAGCCAAAACAGCGCTAAAACCGAAAACAGGGTCGCTTTACAGCGGCACCCAACGAATACAATTTGAGCTTTATCAAAGCTGGCCAAAATTCACAGGTGTTTCACGAATTGCAACTGCACCTCCGGATTATACGGAATGGGACTTCAAAAATGCCTCCATTCAACCCGAGCCCTACGCTGCAGGATCTCAATACGTAGTTATTTTTAAAGGAAATGCATACAAAGCTGCCAATACCACTCCAACGTGGCTTGCGAAACTTAGCGGTGGCGTCGACCACGGTTCTCTTGTTGCAAATGCTTTCGCAAATGAGTCAACTTGGGTCACCGGGATATGCACTCCTGCGCCCTCGACAGCAAAATCAGGGGTTGAATGTCACACTGACTTTGCCGAGTGTTTTGAAGGACTGCTCACGGGGCGGCTAGGCCGGGGGTTTCAGCCTGGCGTGCTCTCGGGCTCCGACCATTGGTCGATATTTGTAAATACAATGCTTGAAATGGCCTCGAATCCAACACATAGCTACACCTATACGTGCGCTAATCAAAATATAACCTCCAGCATGCGTGGATGTGACTTGATGCTCCAAGCTGTGGCGCCAATTTTGAAGTTTTCCTCTACAGAGGACGTGGATCGCTGGTTAATATCTAGCCCCAAATCTAGATCGAACGAATTCAACTTTATCAACAGTCTATTTCAACTAGTGGAGCAGCGGGAACGCCATGTAACACCTCCTTCAAATTTCAATGAAGATACCTACAAGAAATTTGCTGGTGGACATGTCCCTATCTTAGTTGTTTCAACAATTGGCGCTGCTTCGGAGACTTCACCATTCATGCCCAACCGCCTTCTTCCACAGGGATAGACTTTCAGAATAATATCCACAAGGCGTAAGATAAATATAAAATAGATTGATTCGGAAGGTTTCCAGCGATAGCGGGATTCCAGTACCATTGTACAAATGCGAGATATTACTCTTATAAGGAGGTACTACATGGAAGACCAGAAGCCTACAAAAGTCATCTCAACCATCGGCATCCTAGGAACAAAAACAACCGTTCGTACTGGGTCATTCAATTCGAAATTTATCCCGTCTATATACATTGTTGCGGAAGATAAATTAGCTTGTGAAGTAATCGATAGAATAAAGTCTGACATTAGACCCCACAGTCCATCCTGCAAATACTTAATCTGCGGATCTTGGATGAACCTAGTTTCCTGTGTATATGGGTTCTTGAAATACGGCCAAGAGATTTACGAAGGGTACAAAATACCGTCATTCTCTATTTTAGCTGTGCACGACGGGGACATCAAAGCAAGCGCAATCGAAAAGCGATTCAACAGCGTTATAGCAGGGGATCACCTGAGCCAAGATCAAAAAGAAATCAAGGACAAACTAAAGCAAAACGTCATCGGATTTTCGCTAGAATATCTTGATTACGAAAAGATAACAGGGCTACCAGAATACAATCACAAATATTGGTTTGAAGAAATTCAAGAGTCAGAGGTTTTAGCTTATCATGCACGCGAGCTGGAGGGCGAAGATGAAATGCGAGCTTTTTTTTGCAAGAGAGATATCAACACATTGCTAGAAGTAATAACGCACTCTAGATCGTTGAAATTCGAAACAGAGGCTGGTAAAGCCACTACAAATTACCATAACTATTACACAGCGCTCAAAGCATACAGTCCAACTTTCCCAGATCACACCCTAAATCAAATCGAATATTACGTACTAAGATCAATTCAAAGATATAATCGCAAAAAATGGGATTTTTATACTGGGAATGTGAAAAGCAAAATTGTTGAAATTAATAACGAGAATCATCAGAAGTTTGCAGATAGTAACTTCGATCTATTCTAATCAAAAAAATTAAGCCAGAGAATTGGAAGTGGATAAGCCTATCCGAGTCTATCAGAAAGATACCGACGAGCTAGATTATAATTTCGAATACAATGACAAAGAAACAAAGGCTCTGCATGCTCGATTAAATCGTACGCACTCTATATCCGAAGATGATCTAAGAAGAGTATCTCTGTGGAAGTCCAACAGGGTTTTAGAAGTCTCAGAAGATACCTTGGAAATCTTGTCTCATATAGCATCGGATGACGAATTAAAGCTGCGTGATGACGCAGTACGCTCAGCGCTTGATCGGTTAGTCCTATCTCAGGGCATAGGTTTCCCAATGGCAAGCGCGATTTTAAAATTCATAAGGCCGGACGTTTTCCCTATTATTGATGTCCGTGCTTATCGGGCTCTAACAGGAAATAAGCCGTACTACAACACCTATAGCTATGACAAATACATCGCATACGCTGAAGCGCTCAGCGAAATCGCGCTGCGCACAGGTAGGCCTCTACGCGAAATCGATGAGCAACTTTATTGCTTTGATAAAGTGCACAATGGAAGAATCTAAACTTTAGATTCTATGGTGACCTCGGCAAGCTCTGGATTATCTGCCTGCTAGCTTTACCAGAGCTTGAGTCGTTCCTCCAATTAAGGTAGCCAGGTTCTGTAGGGACCGGGTTTACCTGCGATGCGGGTGACTTGTTTTGGTCTGGAACCGAGTCGATTTCATCGCGAGCAAGCTCGCTCCCACAGGGATTGGGGGTTGTTGCGGATAGTGTGTTCACCACCACCTGGTGTGGGAGCGGGGGCAGGAGGCCTCTCGTCCTGAACCTAGCCATCGCGTTGTGCCATGTTGATCGAGTTTGGCCTTTTGGGGCTGCTGCGCAGCCCAGCGGGAGCAAGCTCCCTCGCCACAATGGATTTCATTGCCACAAGGAATTTCCCCCACCACAAGGAATTCCCTCACCACAAGGAATCCGCATGGCTTAGCTGAGCGGTATGCCCCTGGAGGCGCTATTTGCGCTTGAGCATCTCCGGCAATTGCGCCACCAGTTTCTGGTTATTCAACGGCGCCCGAATAAACCCGCGTTGGGTGCCGTCCGGGCCGATGACGGCGAGGTTACCGCTGTGGTCGACGGTGTAGTTGGGTTTGCTAGTGTCTGCCGGGATGAACGGAATGCTCACCGCATTCGCCAGTTTCTGCAGGTCTTCAACCGATGAAGCCGTCAGCCCTATGAACTGCGGATCAAAGTACCCCAAGTACTGCTTCAACTGCTTGGGCGTGTCGCGGTTCGGGTCGACGCTCACCAGTACGATCTGCAACTTATCCACAGCCTCTTTCGGCAACTCGCTTTTGATCTGGCGCAGTTGGGCGAGGGTGGTGGGGCAGATGTCCGGGCAGAAGGTGTAGCCGAAGAACAGCAGGCTCCATTTGTCTTTCAACCCGTCCATCGCTACGGGCTGGCCGTCCTGGTCGGTCATTTTCACGTCCGGCAGGGTGCGGCTTTGGGGCAGCAGGATGATGCCAGCGTCGATCAGTGCGGTCGGGTCGCCTTCGCCTTTGCCCGACAGCACTTTGTTGATGGTCAGGCCGAGGATCAGTGCGATGACGGCCACGAGGATGAAGACGGTTTTCTGGGTTCGAGTCATAGGCTCAACAGTAAGTAATGATCTACAAGCAGGGCGATGAACAGCAGGAACAAGTACCAGATAGAGTACTTGAAGGTGTTGATCGCCGCGTGCGGCCGAGTGCCACGGTACAACACCACGGCCCATTGCAGGAACCGGGCGCCCAACACCAGCGCGCAAATCAGGTAGAGCATGCCGCTCATCTGGATCACGAACGGCATCAGGCTCACCGCCAGCAGAACCAGGGTGTACAGCAGGATATGGATCTTGGTGTAGTGCTCGCCGTGGGTCACCGGCAGCATCGGGATGTCGGCCTTGGCGTATTCCTCTTTGCGGTGGATCGCCAGGGCCCAGAAGTGCGGTGGGGTCCAGGCGAAGATGATCAGCACCAGCAGCAGTGGTTCGGCGCTGACGTGACCGGTGGCCGCGACCCAGCCCAGCAGCGGTGGCGCTGCGCCGGCGAGGCCGCCGATGACGATGTTCTGTGGCGTTGCGCGCTTGAGGAAGCCGGTGTAGACCACCGCATAACCCAGCAGTGAGGCGAGGGTCAGCCAGGCGGTCAGCGGGTTGGTGAAGGCCAGCAGCAAGGCTTGGCCGATCACCGCCAGGGCCAGGGCGAAGGTCAGGGCGGCGGCCGGGGAGATCCGCCCTTCGGCCAGTGGCCGTTTGTGGGTGCGGGCCATCACCGCGTCGATGCGCCGGTCCACCACGTGGTTGACCGCCGCCGCGCCACCGGCGCACAGGGCGATGCCCAGGTTGCCGAATACCAGCACCGTCCACGGTACGCCGGCGCGGGTGGCGAGGAACATGCCGACCAGTGAGGTGATCAGCATCAGCACCACCACTTTGGGCTTGGTCAGCTCCAGGTAATCGCGCCAGATCGCTTGGCTGTGGCGTTCACCGGTCAAGGTTGCCATGGCATCTCTCCTTTTATAGTTATGGGGCTGGCGCTGTGTTTATGCGGGTTGAACCGCCAGCGCAGCGGGACTTGATGCTTGACCCGGACCAGGCTGGTGCGGGCGTGATAATTGACCAGCACCAGGGTCAGCAGCAGTGCGGCGCCCCCGGCGTTGTGGGCCACGGCCACCGGCAGCGGCAGATGAAACAGTACGTTGCTGATGCCCAGGGTGATTTGTGCCGCCAGTGCGATCAGCACCAGGCCGGCCAGTCGGGTCATGCCGACCGTTTTCAGTTGCCAGGCCAGCCCCAGCAGCACCAACGTCACCAGCAGTGCGCCGATGCGGTGGGTCAGGTGGATGGCGGTGCGGGCGTCGCTGTCGAGCTGGCCTCCCAGGTAGTTCGGGCCGATGTGTTGGGTCAGGTGAAAGCCGTTGGCGAAATCGGCCGGGGGCAGCCATTGGCCGTGGCAGGTGGGGAAGTCGATGCAGGCCACGGCGGCGTAATTGGAACTGACCCAGCCACCGAGGGCGATCTGGCCGATCACCAGCAGCAGCCCGGCGGTGGCCCAGTGTTGCAGGCGCTTGGGCACGGTGAGCGCCGGCAGGACGCCGGACAATCTCAGTGTAAGCAGGAACAGCAGGCTCAACGTCGCGAACCCGCCCAGCAAATGCCCGGTGACCACTTGCGGCCAGAGCTTGAGGGTCACGGTCCACATGCCGAACGCCGCTTGGGCGACGACCACCGCCAGCAGAAACAGCGGCAACTTCAGCGGCAGGCCGGGGTGACGGCGGTTCATCCAGGCCCGGGCGGCCAACACGGCAATCATCAAGCCCAGGACCCCGGCGAAGTAGCGATGGACCATCTCGTTCCAGCCTTTGTGGGCTTCCACCGGGGTGTCGGGAAAGTGCAACTCGGCATGGGCCAGTTGGGCTTCGCTCTTGGGCACGCTGATGAACCCGTAGCAACCGGGCCAGTCGGGGCAGCCGAGGCCGGCGTGGGTGAGCCGGGTGTAGGCGCCCAGCAGGACGACGATCAGTGCCAGCAGCGTGGCGAACAGCGCGAGGCGAAATCCAGGTTTGGCCATGTCGATGTCCTCATCCGATGTTCGACAGTTTCAGCAAGTGGCGCAGGTCGTTGAGCAGGTCCTTGCCCTTGACCCGGGCGTCGTAGCGCAGCACCAGGTTGCTGTGGGGGTCGATGATCCACAGCTGCGCACCGCCAGAGCCTTCGGCGCCTTTCTGATAGGCCGGCAGGTCCAGTGGATAACGTTGCAGCTGCGGGTATTCGCGCTGCAGTTGCGCGTCATATTCGGCGTCCAGCGGTTGCGCGACGGCCAGGGCGTGGCTGGCGCGGGAGGCCTCGCGACCCAGGCCGATTTGCACTTGGCGGGCGAGGTAGACCAACTGGTGACAATCCACCGAACACCCCTGCGGCGCCGTGACCAGGATCTGCCAGCGCTGCTCATCGGCCTGCACGCCGATATCGGCGCGGGTCTGGCCAGTGCCGATCAGTTCGCCGTGGTAGCTGCGGCTGTCCGGCACCCAGAACTGGAATTTGTACATGACGGTGGCCAGGAGCATCGGGCCGACCACCCCGAGCACAATCAGCAGCAATTGCAGACGGCCCTTGCGACGGTTGGGCGTCGTGGGCGCTTCAGACGTGTTGGTTGGATTCATGGCGGTTCCCATGGTGTCTCCCTGCGTTGTGCCATCCGAGATAAAGGAAAAGGCCGAACAGCGCCGCCGCCATGGCGAACCACTGCACGGCATAACCGAGGTGTTTTTCCGGCCCCATGGCCACCACGGGCCAATCGGTCCGGTAGGCGCCTGGGCCGTTTTGTTGGCGTAATTCATAGGTGAAACCGCTGCGGCCCAGTTCGGCCCAGAGTTTGTCGGGCTCGATGGCGGTGACCGTTCGCGGCCACGCTGCCCCGGCCGGATCGGCGTGCAGTTGGAACGTCGCGCCCGGGGCGACGTAGACCCAGGCTTGCAGGCTCACCGGTGCATCAGGCGTATTGAAGACCGGCGGGGTGCGGCGGTCCGGCCAGGGCAGCCAGCCGCGGTTGACCAGCAACCATTGCCCGGTGGCGTGATCGAGGAAGGGTTGCAGCAGTTCGACACCGACCTTGCCGTCGTGCTGGCGGTTATCCAGCAGGAGGCTGTGTTCGGCGTCGAACTGGCCGTGCAGGCTGACCGGCCGGAAGGCTGGATCGGTTGTGTGTTGCAGCTCGGCGCTGTCCAGCGGCGGCGCCACGCGGCGCTCGGCATAACTGTCCATGAGCACACGCTTCTGTTCGCCCCGGCTCAATTGCCAGAACCCCAGGCACACCATCACCGGCACCAGAACGGCGACCACCAGCGACGGCAGGATGCCCGGCCGAAAGTGTTTCATGGCGCCGTCCGAAAGCTGTCGAACGGGATAGCTATACTCACGTGCATCGCGTCCCCCCGGAGTGTCCCTAATGCTAAAAGCAGCCATCTTCCTGATGCTGATTGCCACGATTGCCAGCCTGTTCAGCGGTCTGTTTTTTCTGGTCAAGGATGAGGGCAATTCCAATCGCCTGGTCATCGCCTTGGCGATTCGGGTTGGTCTGGCCGCCATCACCGTCGGCTTGATTGCCTGGGGTTTCTTCAGCGGCCAGTTGGTGTCGCATGCTCCTTGGTAAAGAGTCGCCCTGGTAACGGTTGCCTCAGAGGATGTAGACGAAGAAGAACAAACCGATCCACACCACATCGACGAAGTGCCAGTACCAGCTCGCGGCCTCGAAGCCGAACTGATGCTCGTTGTCGAAATGCCCGCGCATGACGCGCATCAGCATCACGAACAAAATGATCGTGCCGATGGTGACGTGGGCGCCGTGGAAGCCGGTGAGCATGAAGAACGTCGCGCCGTAGATCCCCGAGCCCAAGGTCAGGCCCAGCTCTTTATAGGCGTGGATGTATTCCTCGGCCTGGAAGCCCAGGAAGGCACAACCCAGCAGCACCGTGATCGCCAGCCAGATTTTCAGCGCGCCGCGATGGCCTTTTTTCAGGGCATGGTGGGCGATGGTCACGGTGACGCTGGAGCTGACCAGCAGAATGGTGTTGAGCAATGGCAAGCCCCAAGGGCTGATCACATCCTTGGGTGGAGGGAAGAGTTTCGGGTCGGGGTTGTTCAGCAACGGCCAGACATATTCGAAGTTTGGCCAAAGCATCTCCGACAAACCCTTGCTGCCTTCGCCGGCCAAACCCGGCGCCGAGATCATGCGCACATAGAACAGCGCGCCGAAGAACGCGACGAAGAACATCACCTCGGAAAAGATGAACCAACTCATCCCCCAGCGGAACGAGCGATCGAGCTGCGCGCTATAGAGCCCGGCGCGGCTTTCCTTGATCACCGCGCCGAACCAGCCGAACAGCATGTAGGCCACCAGCAGGCCGCCGACGAAAAAGATCAGCGGGCCGTGGGAGTCCGGTCGGTCGGCCTTCAGGTCGTTGAACCAGGTCGCCAGGCCATACACCGTGACGAACATCCCGACCGTGGCGATGATCGGCCATTTGCTCTGGGCCGGAACGTAATAGTGTTCGTGAGTTGCCATTTATTGTTCTCCTTATCGGGCACGCTATCGGTCAGTGTTTAGAGCCACCGGTGGATGACGAGCGGTGATATCGAACAGCGTGTAGGACAGCGTCAGGTGCTTCACTTCCTTGGGCATGTCCCGGTCGACGATGAAGCGCATGGGCATTTCGATGCGTTCGCCGGGTTGCAGCACTTGCTGGGTAAAACAAAAACATTCGGTCTTGTGGAAATAGGCCGCCGCGTTGCTCGGCGCGATGCTCGGAACCGCCTGGGCACTCATTGGCCGGTCGGTGGGGTTGTGGACGACGAAGACCATCTCGTTCACCGCCCCGGGCCGGACCACCAGTTCATCGCCCTTGGGATAAAAGTCCCAGGGCATGTCCACCGAGTTGGTCGACAGGAACTGCACACGAACCTGGCGCGACTCATCAACGGTCTGCTCGCCTTCGTATTGCCCGGCGGTCTTGCCGTTGATGCCGAACGCCTTGCACATCACGTCGTAGATCGGCACCAGGGCAAACCCGAAGATGAACATGGCCACCACCACCAGCAGCAGGCGGGTCACCAGTTTCTTCAGCGAGATGGAATCAGCCATGGCTTCCAATCCTCCCCGGGAACCCTGTGGGAGCGAGCTTGCTCGCGATAGCGGTGTGTCTGACACACCGAGTCGCAGCCATCGCGAGCAAGCTCGCTCCCACACAGATCCCCGGCGTCATCTATTTCACTTCCGGCGGCGTAGTAAACGTGTGATACGGCGCCGGCGACGGCACGCTCCACTCCAACCCTTCGGCCCCATCCCACGGCTTGGCCGGTGCCGGCTCGCCGCCGCGGATGGTCTTGATCACGATGAACAGGAAGAAGATCTGCGTGGTGCCGAACATGAAGGCGCCGATGGACGAGACCATGTTGAAGTCGGCGAACTGCAGGTTGTAGTCGGGAATCCGCCGGGGCATGCCCGCCAGGCCGACGAAGTGCATCGGGAAGAACGCCAGGTTCATCCCGACGAACGACAGCCAGAAGTGCAGCTTGCCGAGGGTTTCGTCGTACATGTGGCCGGTCCACTTCGGCAGCCAGTAGTAGGCCGAGGCGAAGATCCCGAAGATCGCGCCGGGCACCAGCACGTAGTGGAAGTGCGCGACCACGAAGTAGGTGTCCTGGTACTGGAAGTCCGCCGGGGCGATGGCCAGCATCAGCCCGGAGAAACCGCCAATGGAAAACAGGATCACGAACGCCACTGCAAACAGCATCGGCGTTTCGAAGGTCAGCGAGCCTTGCCACATGGTGCTGGCCCAGTTGAACACCTTCACCCCGGTGGGCACGGCGATCAGCAGGGTGGCGTACATGAAGAACAGTTCGCCCACCAGCGGAATGCCCACCACGAACATGTGGTGCGCCCAGACGATGAACGACAGGAACGCAATGGCGGCCGTGGCGTAGACCATCGAGGTGTAGCCGAACAACGGCTTGCGCGAGAACGCCGGGATGATCGAGCTGACGGCACCGAAGGCCGGCAGGATCATGATGTACACCTCGGGGTGGCCGAAGAACCAGAACACGTGCTGGAACAGCACCGGGTCGCCACCGCCGGCGGCACTGAAGAAGCTGGTGCCGAAGTGAATGTCCATCAGCATCATCGTCACGCAGCCGGCCAGCACTGGCATCACCGCGATCAGCAGGAATGCTGTGATCAGCCAGGTCCAGACGAACAGCGGCATTTTCATCAGGGTCATGCCGGGGGCGCGCAGATTGAGGATGGTGGCGACCACGTTGATCGCGCCCATGATCGAACTGATGCCCATCAGGTGGATGGCAAAGATGAAGAACGTCACGCTTTCCGGCGCATAGGTGGTGGACAGCGGCGCGTAGAAGGTCCAGCCGAAATTCGGCCCGCCACCCTCCGTGAATAGCGTCGACACCAGCATCAGGAACGCGGCCGGCAACAACCAGAAGCTGAAGTTGTTCATGCGCGGCAGGGCCATGTCTGGCGCGCCGATCATCAACGGGATCATCCAGTTGGCGAGGCCGACGAACGCCGGCATCACCGCGCCGAAGACCATCACCAGGCCGTGCATGGTGGTCATCTGGTTGAAGAACTCCGGCTGCACGATCTGCAGGCCGGGCTGGAACAGCTCGGCGCGGATCACCATGGCGAACGAGCCGCCCAGCAGGAACATGGAGAACGCGAACCACAGGTACAGCGTGCCGATATCCTTGTGGTTGGTGGTCAGTACCCAGCGCATCAGGCCCTTGGCGGGGCCGTGGGCGTGGCCGGCACCGGCATGACCGTGGTCATCGATCACAGCACTCATGTCCTGTCTCCTTCGAACGAGTGGGCTGGACGGCGCGGGGCGCTGAGCCCCGACCGGTTACGGGAACAATCGTCAGGCCGGCTCATTGGCTTTCCGCCTGTTTGAGTTCCAGCACTTCTTTCGGCGTCACCATGTCGCCCTTGTTGTTGCCCCAGGCGTTACGTTCATAGGTCACGACCGCCGCGATATCGACTTCCGACAGCTGCTTGCCGAACGCCGCCATGGACGTGCCGGGTTTGCCGTGGAAGACAATGCTCAGGTGATCCTTGATCGGCCCAGTGGCGATTTTCGAGCCCTTGAGTGCCGGGAACATCGGTGGCAGGCCCTGGCCTTCGGCCTGGTGACAGGCCACGCACGTGGTGTGGTAGACCTTGTCGCCACGCTCGATGAGTTCTTCTCGCGTCCATTCCTTGCTGGTCAATTCTTTAAGTTGCGCGGCTTCGGCCTTGCGTTCGGCCAGCCAAGCTTCGTAGTCGGGTTTGCTCTTGACCTCGACCACGATGGGCATGAAGCCGTGGTCCTTGCCGCACAACTCGGCGCACTGGCCGCGGTACAGGCCGGGCTTGTCGACGCGGGTCCAGGCTTCGTTGACGAACCCGGGAATCGCATCGCGCTTGACCGCGAAGGCCGGCACCCACCAGGAGTGGATCACGTCGGCGGAGGTCACCAGAAAGCGCACCTTGGCATCGACCGGCAGCACCAGCGGCTTGTCGACTTCCAGCAGGTAATGTTCGCCCTTGGCGCTCTGGTTATGGATTTGTTCAGCTGGCGTGGCCAGGTTGCTGAAGAACTCGACGTCCTGGCCCAGGTACTTGTAGTGCCACTTCCATTGATAGCCGGTGACCTGGATATCGATGTCCGACTCGCTGGAGTCGTACATCTTGATCAGGGTCGCGGTGGCAGGCACCGCCATGGCCACCAGGATCAGGAGGGGCACGATGGTCCAGAGGATTTCGACGCGGGTGTTTTCGTGGAAATGGGCCGCATTCTGGCCCGTTGAGCGGCGGTGCATGATCATCGACCAGAACATGGCGCCGAAGACGATGACGCCGATGACTACACAGATCCAGAAAATGGTCATGTGCAGGTCGAAGACTGCGTTGCTGATCTGTGTCGCTCCAGGCGCCATATTCACAGTCCAGGCCGCTTGCGCCTGGCTGAAAATCGACCACAACAGGAGGCCCATCCATACGTGTGGATGTCGCGTCATTGCGGGTTCCCCTTATCGTTCTTGTTATCCCGTAGGCGTAAAGCCTGCGGCAAGGGATCGGCTACTTCAGACTACCAACTTGAACCGCCGCGCCTTGCTGCACATGCAATCGGGTGTCATCAGCTAACTCCATTCCAAACCGAGTATAGACAGCGACTGCAACCTCGCAACGCGATGGCGTAAATCGTTTGAAACAGACGGGGCTTGCACTAGAGCCCGCGAATGGAGAAGGATGCGAACCTGAGTGATGGCAAATCGATATAACTGCGACGCAGCACGGAAGCGACGGTTATGAAAAATAGGTCTTAGGAGTGTTTTTGCGCCAGCTAAGTTATGTCTTCCCTATTTCATTGCCTTTGTAACCCTGGAGTTGTCATGAACACCGCCGCATTGCGCGAGCAGATCGAAAAAGCCCAACAACATGAAGCCGAGACCGGCCAGTTGACCCGTCAGTTGGAAGCCCAGCTCCCGCATCTGCACGCTGCGATCCAGCTGCCGGACATTGACGCCAAGGGCGTCATGACCCGCTTTGTCAGCGCCTACATCGAGCAAGTGCCTGACCTGCTGGACGCCGCCAACGAGGTGGCTCGCGAAGCCGGCATCGAATCGCAGATCAAGCCGGTGCTGAAAATCGCCGAGCAGTTTTTCCTCCAGCCACCCAAGCTGATGGAGGGCCATGTCGGCCTGGATTGCCTGTTGGATGAAGCCTACCTGGCTCACCGGCTGGTGGAGGAGGTCAACGATTTGTATATCAAGCATTTCGGCCAGCCGCTGATCCCGCTGGACATGACGGTCGCCAACCTGATCGCTCATCACTTGATTGGCGAACCGTTTGCCAACCAATTGGATGAGGCCGTGCATCACGCGGTGGATGAAATGCTCGACGAAGACAGCTTTGCGCTGGAGTCGGTGGAGTCTTACCGAGAGAAGCTGGCGAGCCCGGACACGGGCGCGGCGTGGAAGCGCTGGCCGTGCCTGTCGCGCCAGCTGGGCGTGGGACTGGAGCTGGATCAGCCGGCGGCTTGATCCATCAGGACAACTTAAAACCTTTGTGGGAGATTCTATGGTGCAGGGCTACCCCCTAAATGCCTTTCGGTAAGTATTCGCTCTGATTCTTCAGCAGGGCGAATACCACTCGGGCAAGCTTGCGGGCCAGTGCCACTAATGCTTCGGTTGTGCTGAGTCCCCGGGCCCTTAGTGCCTCATAAAAACCCTTCCATGCCGCTGTGCGCCTCGCCGACATCGCGGCGTTGTGCATCAATCGACGGGCCTCTGGGTCACCTCGCTTAGACAGGCAGCGGCGTCCCTTCTTTTTCCCTGAGTCCGATATACGCAGGTCTAGGCCCAGAAAAGCGATGAAGGCATCGGCATTTCTGAAATCCCCACGCTGAAACGACGTGAGCAAACGGGCACCGTTCAACAGGCCAATGCCTTCGACTTTCATGCAGCGCTTGAGCTGAGCGCCCAAGCCAGCGGCTTCCAACTGCGTCTGGATTGTTTTCTCGAGCAAGATCTCCAGTCGTTGCATGGCCTTTATCTGGTTCTCAAAGGCCCTTTTGAGCAACGGTTCGTTGGACCAACTTTGCTTGAGGCTGACACGCGCCTGGACCAAGGCTGCCCGACGCCGGAAGAGGCTTATAAGCCGGCAATACAAGGGCGATGGCGGGGTCCACGGGTGCAACTGGTGGCCTTCGTTGTTCAAGTAGCGAGCCAACAACCGAGCATCCAGCGCATCGGTTTTAGCGCGAACTTTCACACCTTTGCGGTAATGGCTGAGCTCGTAGCCGCCGATCATGTAGATCACACAGCCTTGCGCATAAGCCAGATCGGCGAATTCCTGATGATAGATATTGGTGGCTTCGATGGCGACATCCACTGGCGCGGACAATTCCTTGAGCCACTTCTTGATCGCTGCCTTGGTGTTGGGGATCGCTTCCAGTCGATCTGTTTCTGCGTGATAAATCACCAACTCATCTTTGGCGACATCAACACCCACGATCGGCTTTGCGACAGAAACCGGCATTGCCATTGAAAATCCTCCGGGCTAAGGTTTGAACACTTGAAGGGTTCACCCAGAGGCGCAGGCTTGTTCCTATCGTCGGTCTAGGCCAGATGCATTCTTTATCGGCGCTTGGGTGAAAGGAGGAGGGGTGAAATCTCCCACGGTCTGTACTGCGGCTAACAGTCAGAATCGAGCTTTGTCCCTCCTCCTCCCTTCAAGTCCTACCATACAAGCGAGCTTGCTCGCGATGGCATTGCATCAGCAACATCGCAGTTGACTGACACGCCGCCATCGCGAGCAAGCTCGCTCCCACATTGAATCCGGGTGGTTCAAAAATATGTGTCCAGCAACAGTCCCCTGTGGGAGCGAGCTTGCTCGCGATGGCAATGGACCAGCAACATCACAGTTGGCTGATACACCGCCATCGCGAGTAAGCTCACCCCCACAGGGTTTCTTGGGTGTCAGGCAGACGCTGCACCCACCCCCACGGTCGTCCGCAACCGCCCCTCCAACCTACGCTTGAGCCCACGGGATTCGATCAGCAGCTTCGAACCCTTGCTGGCATTCGCCCGGCTCCATTCTTCCAGCAACTCCAGGCATGAATGGTCGATGTAGCTCAGGTTATTGAGCGGCACATGCACGGTTACGCCCGTGGGCAGCGTGTTCAGCACCTGGGTCAGCGCTGGAACCTTCAGGAAGGTCGCCGCCCCCACCAGGCGCAATTCCATCTCACCCTCCTTGGGCAGATCGATTAGGCTGATTTTCAGTCGCGAGGCTTTCCAGGCCAGTTTCGCCAGGGTCAGACCGAAACCGATCAGCACACCGGTCAGCAGGTCGGTGAAGATGATCGCCAGGGCCGTCGCGGCATAGGTGAACATCGGCATCCGGCCATAACGGCCCAGGCTGCGAAACGCCTTGAGATCCACCAGTTTGAAACCGGTGTAGACCAGCACACCCGCCAGGCTTGCCACCGGAATGCTCTGCAGTACGCTGGACAGCAAGAGCACGAAGAGCAACAACCACAGGCCGTGGAAAATCGTCGACATCCGCGTCGTGGCCCCGGCCTGGACGTTGGCCGAGCTGCGCACGATCACGCCGGTCATCGGCAAGGCGCCGAGCAGGCCGCACAACATGTTGCCGATACCTTGCGCCGACAGCTCGCGGTCGAAGTCCGCACGGTCACCGCTGTGCATGCGGTCCACGGCGGCGGCCGACAGCAGGGTCTCGGCGCTGGCAATGAAGGCCACGGCGAACGCGGCGATCAGCAACGTCGGATCGACCAGGTTCAGCAGGTCCGCCGGGCGCAGCCAATCGATGGCTTCGGCGAGGTTCTCCGGGACTTCCACACGCTTGACCTGCAACGCCAACATCAGGCTGGCAACGGTCGCCAGGCCTACACCAAGCAAGGCGCCGGGAATGAAGCGCAGACTGTGGGGGCGAAACTTTTCCCACAGCCACATCACCGCAATCGTCGTCAAACCGAGCAGGCCGGCCTGCCAGCCGAAGGACGGCAACGCCTGGGCCACTGCCGCAGGGAACGCCGCCAGGTTATCCAACCCGGAAGGCTTGGGTGCCGCGTCGAGCATCACATGGACCTGGGACAGCACGATCAGCACGCCGATACCCGCCAGCATGCCGTAGACCACGGCCGGCGCAGTCACGCGGAACCAGCAACCCAGGCGAAAGCGCCCGGCCAACAACTGCAAAAGACCCGCCAGCAGCAGGATCGGCCCGAGCATCGCCACGCCATGTTGGCGCACCAGTTCGAAGACCAACACTGCCAAGCCTGCGGCCGGGCCACTGACTTGCAGCTTCGAACCGGCCAGGAAACCCACCACCAAACCACCGATGATGCCGGTGATCAAGCCCTTGGCCGGCGGCAGGCCAGAGGCGATCGCGATGCCCATGCACAAAGGCAGGGCCACCAGAAACACAACCACCGAAGCCAATAGCTCCCGTGGCAGAACAGCTTTGAATTGTTGAGCAGCACGCATGGCGACTCTCCCGAAGTTTTCTTCAGGCATGGCGAGGCCCTACCGCGCAAACAGCGGTAAGGCTTGAACCATGCAAGGATGATTAGGAGTGGTTAGAAGCGCGCTTTGGGCGTCGCCACCGGCATCGGATGGCTGCCATCGAGCGGCAGGAAACGACCCTGGTCCGCGTCATAGGCTTTGATCTCGCTGGTCTCGATGTTGTACACCCATCCGTGAATGAACAACTGACCATTGGCCATGCGCGAGGCCACCGAGGGATGCGTTCGCAAATGCTGCAACTGCGCGATCACGTTCTCTTCGGTGAGGATAGGCATGACCTGTTTTTCGTCGCCGCACGGGCAATTGTCATGGACCATGGTCTTGGCCACTTCAGCGTGGCGCAGCCAGGCTTTGACCGTGGGCATTTTTTCCAGCGTGTCGGGGTTGAGCACCGCACGCATGGCGCCGCAATCGGAGTGGCCACAGACAATGATGTGTTGCACACCGAGGGCCAGCACGGCGTATTCGATGGCAGTGGAGACGCCGCCGTTCATCTGCCCGTAAGGCGGAACGACGTTGCCGACGTTACGGGTCACGAACAGGTCGCCGGGGGAGCTATGGGTGATCAACTCGGGCACGATGCGCGAATCGGCGCAGGTGATGAACATCGCGCGGGGCGCCTGGGCGGTGGCGAGTTTCTTGAAGAGCTCTTCCTGTTGCGGAAAGATCTCGTGATGGAAATGCAAAAAGCCGTCAACAATATGCTGCAGCGCTGCATCGGCGGTTTCCGCCTCGGGTTGGGCTGAAGCCGACGCAGCCAACGGCTGTTTATCCTTGTCACTCATGATTCATCCTCTTTTGACGGTATAACGCCAGTGCCTGGTTAAAAAACGTCCAGGTCGGGGGGTTCGACCTGTCAGTCACTCGATGAACAAGGTAGCGGCCGAAACTTAACTCAAACTGAATCGAAGGCTCTAGGACGTATCTTGCAAGGCATAAACAACGTGGTTGAAGCGCGTTAAGCCTCGGCTTCGAAACCCAATTTAAGGTCAACTGTATTTAAATCAAGGACATCTGTCGGCCCGGCGGACAAAAGGCATCGCAATCGAGGTTGTAGCCTTCGCGCCGATCAAGCCCCAGGCGCTTGATCGCCTTGCTGAACCGCTGGGCGAGCAGGTCGGCGAAAGGCCCCTCGCCGCGCATGCGTTTGCCGAACTGGCTGTCGTAGAGCTCGCCGCCGCGGCTCTGGCGAACCAGGCTCAACACATGGGCGGCGCGCTGTGGGTAGTGCGCCTGCAACCATTCTTCGAACAGCGGTGCCACTTCCAGCGGCAGGCGCAACATGATGTAGGCGGCACTCTGCGCGCCAGCGGCGTGAGCCTCGGCCAGCAGGCTCTCGATCTCGCTGTCGTTGATCATCGGGATCATCGGTGAACACAACACCCCCACCGGAATACCGGCCTCGCGCATGACCTTTATCGCCCGTAACCGCGCCTTGGGCGCCGCGGCACGGGGTTCGAGAATACGCTTGAGCTCATCGTCCAAGGTGGTAAGGCTGATCATCACCGCCACCAGTCGCTGCTCTGCCAATTCGCTCAACAAGTCCAGGTCCCGCAGGATCAGCGAGCCCTTGGTCACGATGGTCACCGGATGACGGTAGCGCAGCAGCACCTCGAGGATTCGGCGGGTGATTCGCTGCTCGCGTTCGATGGGCTGGTAAGGGTCAGTGTTGGAGCCCAGGTTGATCGGCGCGCATTGATAGCCGCGCTTGGACAGCTGTTCCTCCAGCACATCGGCGGCGTTGGTCTTGGCGATCAGCTTGGTTTCGAAATCCAGCCCCGGCGACATGTCCCAGTAGGCATGACTGGGCCGCGCATAGCAGTAGATGCAGCCGTGTTCACAGCCCCGGTAGGGGTTGATCGAGCGGTCGAAGGGGATATCCGGCGAGGTATTGCGGGTGATGATGGTCTTCGCCACTTCGAAGCGCACTTCGGTGCCTTGGGTCGGCGGGACTTCCTGATACCAGCCGTCATCCTCGGCCACCGAGCGGCTCGGGGCGAAGCGGTTGTGCGGGTTGGTCGCGGTGCCGCGGCCGCGGGGCGGAAGAGGGGCTGACATGAATGCACTCCGAAAAGCTGTATGCGCATACAGTATTCGTTGCGTTGAATTAAGGCCAGTGCCATTCAGCAGCCCGATGGGGCCCGGCTGAATCCCGGAGCCTCGTTCACAGCGCTTTGACGTTCTCCTCACAGGCTTTTAACCGGGACGAGCCGAAACTGGACGCTTCGAATCCCTCGTTTCCGGTCCGCTCATGCCCACGCTTTCTTTGCGATCATTGCTCTGCCTGACCTTGCTCATCCTGTTTACCGGGTCTGCGGCCCAGGCGGCTGACTTCGCCGAGGCGAGACCGGCCGATTGGGCCCAGCCGGTGGAAAAGCACTACAACCTTTACCAAATGTCACCGACGCTTTACCGCAGCTCCTTGCCGGACGGCGGCGCCTTGCCTTTGCTGGCGAAACTCAAGATCGGCACGGTCATTACCTTTCTGCCGGACTCCGATGCGCGCTGGTTGTCCGCTCCCGGCATCGCGCAAGTGCAGTTGCCGTATCGCACCAATCATGTCGACGACAGCGACATACTCAAGGCCCTGCGCGCGGTCCAGGCTGCCGAAGCCAATGGCCCGGTGCTGATGCACTGCAAGCACGGTTCGGACCGCACCGGGCTGGTGGCGGCCATGTACCGGGTGGTGGTGCAGGGCTGGAGCAAAGAGGACGCGTTGAACGAAATGACGGAGGGCGGCTTCGGCGATAGCTATCACTTCAAGGATGGGGTTCGTTACATGATGCAGGCCGATGTTGAAAAACTTCGCGTTGCATTGGTGAACGGCGATTGCAGCACCAGTGTGTTTGCCCTTTGCTCGCTGAAAAGCTGGGTCAATTCAACCACGACGGCCCATCACCTTGATCCTCAGCTCGCCCTTCCTGAACAATGACCGGTTGTGTGCCCGAGAAGGCGGCGATGGATTCGGACAACGGTCGCGAATCCCCCGGAGCGAATATTGTTTCGCGCAGCGCCCGACCTGTTGCCGGGTTGAACAACCCATCGCGCTTGAACCGCTCGAACACGCTGAGGGCCCATTCCTTCGACCAGGCGTAGGCGTAAATCCTCGCCGCATAGCCGGTCACCATATAGTCCAGGCCATTGGGCCAGCGTTCGTTCGTGTACACGGGCAGGTGCTTGGTGTGCGCATTGACCTGGTCGAACACCTGCTGGACGGTACGCCCGTCGCCGTGGGTCCGGTGCAATTCCATATCGAATAACGCGTTGCGCAACAGCAGGGCGGTTTCCCAACTGGCCTGGGTATTGGCAAAGGTCAGCAACTGATCGGCAACCTTGTCAGGCATTGCCGCACCGGTTTGATAATGCTTCGACACGCGGATCAGGCATGGCTTGGAGAAGCACCATTGTTCGAACAACATGCCGGCAAACTCGGACGTATCGCGGGAGAGATCGCTGATGCCGGACACCTCGCGGTACTCGGCCCGGGTCAGTACATGGTGCAGGCAATGGCCGAACTCATGAAACAGAATGCGCAACTGCAAGTGGTCGAGCACGGCCGGCTGGGCGCCCGAGCCGCGTGGCAGCCAGCCATGCAGAATCGCGATAGGGTACCGGGGCCGGCCCTCGGCGGTGATGGAGCGGTTTCGCAGGGTGGTGGTATTGGGATAGCCGTTGCGGTTCGCATCGTCGAACGGATCGAAATACAGGTAGCCAATGAGCTGCCCCCACTCATGGACTTCAAAGAGACGCACCTCGGGATGCCAGGTAGGAATGTCCTGACGCTCGATGAAATCCACCCCGAACAGCTCTTGGGCGATCAACAGCAACTGTGAAAACGTCGACGCCAGTGGGAACCAGGCGCTGAGTGCATGCCGGGAGGTTCCCGCTGCCTGCTGGCGAAGCTTTTCCGTCAGGTAGGGATAATCCCAAGGCTGGAGTTCGCTGTACCCATGCTGGCTGGCAAAGGCCTTGAGCTGTGCGGCGTCCTTGGCAAAAGCGCTTTGGTGAAGGGTGAGCTGGCTGCGCAAGAACGCCGTGACCTGTTCGGCCGACTCGGCTTGCTCTGGCTCGAGAGCCATCTGAGCGAAATTCCCGTAGCCGAGTAACGTCGCGTACTGGTGCTGATCATCCAGCAATTGTTGGAGAACCTCGCCGTTGTCGAACTGGCCGGCCTGGGGGCCCTGGTCCGATGCGCGTGTGCTGTAGGCCACGTACAGCGCTTGGCGCAAAAGCCGATTGTCGGCGTAGCCCGTGACGATGCCAAACGACTCGTCGTTGAGGGGCAGTCGCCATCCCGTGTGCCCGGCCTTACGCGCCTGGCGGGCCATTTGTTGCTTGAAGGTCGACGGCAGACCGCTCAACTCGCGCTCATCGTCGAAGGTTTTGCTCCAGGCGTTATTGGCCTTGTGCAGGTTCTCCAGAAACAGCTGTTGAGCGCCTTTGATGCGGCGTTTCAAGGCGTCCAGGTCGGCCCGCGAGGGGTGTGCCAGACCGTTCTGGCGAAATTGGCGGAGGATTTTTTCCAGGACGCGTTTGCGCGCCGGTTCGAAATGCTGGGCGATCTGGCTGTCCGCCAGGCGCTGATAAAGTTGGAACAATTGCGGATGTTGTCTTAGCGAACGCTGGAAATCATGCAGCCGCTCGGTACAGTCCAGTGAAGCCTGTGCCCACGCGTCCCCGGTCCTGGCCGAGGCCAGAAGGTCCAGCAGGGCGTCGAAACCTTCCAGCCGCGTGTGGATTTCATCCATGGCCAGCACCAGGTCGTCCCACGTGGGAAACGACGCCTGGGTCTTGAGGATATGGGCGACCTGAGCACGGCTCTCGGCCAGGATCCGGTCGAGGGCCGGTGAGAAATGCCTGGCTTTGATCCGGGCGAAAGGGGGCAGGTCATGGGCCTGCAACAGCGGGTTGTCAGCGTGGGGCATGGAAGCCTTCCTGTCAGTGGACTTGATGGACAAGTCTGGGCAGGAAGGCCGTAATCCCGGCGGTATATATGTATCGATTCCGGGCCGGGCGGCCCGGAAGGTGATGCCGCAGATGTCAGTCGGTTTTTTTCTTCAACTTGGGGTTGGGGAAAAACTGCACCGCCTGGACCTTGGCGTCCGGCGCTTTAAGCGCCGACGTGTTCACGCGGGTGCCCAACTCCTTGGGCACCGACAGGCCTTGCTCGTTGAGGGTGTCGCTATAACCGCAGGCCACGCATTCGCGGTGAGGCACGCCGTCTTCGTTCCACATCATCAACTTGTCCGGCTCACTGCACGCCGGGCAGACCGCCCCGGCGATGAAGCGTCGTTTGGTAATCACAGGCCCCTCACTCATGCTGCCGCGTCCTCGGTCAGGCCGCTGTGGCGCAAGAGTGCGTCAATCGACGGCTCACGGCCACGGAAGTCGACGAACAGCACCATCGGCTCCTGGGAGCCGCCACGGGCCAGGATCGCCTCGCGGAAGGCGCGACCGGTGTCGGCGTTGAGCACGCCGTCCTCTTCGAACTTGGAGAACGCATCGGCCGACAACACTTCCGCCCACTTGTAGCTGTAATAGCCCGCCGCGTAACCACCAGCGAAGATGTGGGCGAAGCTGTTGGGGAAGCGGTTGTAGGCCGGCGGACGCATGACCGATACCTCGTCGCGCACGCCTTCGAGCACTTGCAGCACGCTGCGGCCGTCGCCGTGGGTGGCGTGCAGCTCGAAGTCGAACAGCGAGAACTCCAGTTGACGAACCATCATCAGGCCGGACTGAAAGTTTTTCGCCGCGAGCATTTTTTCCAGCAGGTCCTGGGGCAACGGTTCGCCGGTTTCGTAGTGACCGGAAATCAGCGCCAGGCCTTCGGGCTCCCAGCACCAGTTCTCCATGAACTGGCTCGGCAGTTCCACGGCATCCCAGGCCACGCCGTTGATGCCGGACACGCCGGCATGTTCGACGCGGGTCAGCAAGTGGTGCAGGCCATGGCCGAACTCGTGGAACAGGGTGGTGACTTCGTCGTGGGTCAGCAGCGCCGGCTTGCCGCTGTCGGCCGGGGTGAAGTTGCACACCAGGTTTGCGACGGGGCTTTGCAGCACACCCTCGAAGGTGCGCCGACGGTCGCGGGCGCCGTCCATCCAGGCCCCGCCACGCTTGTTGGCGCGGGCATAGAGGTCGAAGAAGAAACGACCGACGTGCTGGCCGTTCTCCTTGATTTCGAACAGGCGCACGTCCGGATGCCAGGTGTCGAAGCCTTTGAGCTCGGCAATCTCGATGCCGTAGAGGCGTTGCACGATGGCAAACAGGCCGCCCAGCACTTTGTCGATCGGGAAGTACGCACGCAGGGCTTCCTGGGCGACGCTGTAACGCTGCTGGCGCAGTTTTTCACCATAGAAGCCGCTGTCCCAGCTTTGCAGGTCGGGGCAGCCCTGTTCGGCGGCGAAGGCCTTGAGCTGTTCCAGGTCCAGGGCCGCGAACGGCTTGCTGCGCTTGGCCAGGTCGCGCAGGAAACTGAGGACCTGATCGCTGGACTCGGCCATCTTGGTCGCCAGGCTCAACTCGGCGAAGTTGGCGAAACCCAGCAACTGAGCCAGTTCCTGACGCAGGTCGAGGATCTGCTCCATGACCGGGGTGTTATCGTTCTGGCCGGCATTCGGGCCTTGGTCCGACGCGCGGGTGCAGTACGCGGCATAGACTTCTTCACGCAGGGCGCGGTCTTCGGCGTAGGTCATCACTGCGAAGTAGCTGGGGAACTCCAGGTTGATCAGCCAGCCGTCCAGTTCCTTGGCTTGGGCGGCTGCGGCCATTTGCGCCTTGGCCGAGTCGGTCAGGCCGGCGAGGGTGGCTTCTTCAGTGACGTGTTTGGTCCAGGCCTGGGTGGCGTCGAGCAATTGGTTGGAGAAGCGGCTGCCCAGCTCGGACAGTTTGCTTTGCACTTCGGCGTAGCGCTTCTGCTGCTCCGGCGGCAGGTCGATACCCGACAGGCGGAAGTCACGCAGGGAATGTTCGAGGATGGTTTTCTGCGCCACATCGAAACCGGCGGCTTCAGGGCTGTTCGCCAGGGCTTCGAAGGCCTGGAACAACTCGCGGTTCTGGCCCAGCTCGGTGGAGTAGGCACTCAACGCTGGCAGGCAGGCCTCGTAGGCCTCGCGCAGTTCCGGGCTGTTACGCACGGCGTTCAGGTGGCTCACTGGGCTCCAGGCAGCGCCCAGGCGATCATTGAGTTCGTCCATCGCCAACACCAGGCCGGCCCAGGTAGGCTGGCTGCCCTGGGTCTTGAGGATTTCAGCGATGGCGGCACGGTTGTCAGCCAGGATCTGCTCGATGGCCGGTTGCACGTGCTCGGCACGGATCGCCGAGAACGGCGGCAGGTCATAGGGTTGCAAAAGAGGGTTGTTCACGCTCACGGTTGACACCTTGGCTGGAAGAAACATGGACCCATCTTAATTACAATCGACGCTCACCGCAGCTAGCAGCACCTATCAGTAACAAAGAGAGAGCCTATCGTGACCCTTCGCACGTACCAGAATTACAGCCCGCGGCTCGCCCGTGGCGCTTTTGTCGACAGCACCGCGGTGGTGATCGGCGACGTCGAAATCGGCGAAGACAGCTCCGTCTGGCCGCTGACAGTCATTCGCGGCGACATGCACCGCATCCGCATCGGCGCCCGCACCAGCGTCCAGGACGGCTGCGTGCTGCACATCACCCACGCCGGCCCGTTCAATCCCGATGGCTTCCCGTTGCTGATCGGCGACGACGTGACCATCGCCCACAAAGTCATGCTCCATGGCTGCACCGTGGGCAGCCGGATTTTGATCGGCATGGGCAGCATCGTCATGGACGGCGCAATAGTTGAAGACGAGGTGATCATCGGCGCCGGCAGCCTCGTACCGCCGGGCAAGCGGCTGGAGAGCGGCTTTTTGTACGTGGGCAGCCCGGTGAAACAGGTCCGGCCACTGACCGACAAGGAGCGGGCGTTTTTCACCTACAGCGCGGCGAACTACGTGAAGCTCAAGAACCTGCACCTGGCCGAAGGTTATGACCAGGCCTGACGAGTTCGCCTGCTACCTCATCTTGGAGAGGGAGCTTGCTCCCGCTTGGGCGAAGCTCTCACAAAAATGGGTCTGCTGCGCAGCCCAGCGGGAGCAAGCTCCCTCGCCACGGGTTTACCGAACTCCTTAAGCGAGCTGTATTACGCCACTGCCCAGGAACTGCCATGCATTACCAAACCGTACTCTTCGACCTCGACGGCACCCTCACCGACCCGCGCGAGGGTATCACCCGTTCGATCCAGTTCGCCCTGGGCAAACTGGGCATCGACGAGCCCGACCTCACCCGCCTCGAACACTTCATCGGCCCACCGCTGTTGCAAGCCTTCATGCAGTTCTACGGCTTCGACGAAGCCAAGGCCTGGGACGCGGTGAACTTCTATCGCGAACGCTTCAAGGTCACCGGGCTGTACGAAAACCGGGTCTTCGACGGCGTGATGCCGTTGCTGGAAACCCTCGGCGGCCAAGGCCGGCAGCTGTACATCGCCACCTCCAAACCCTGGGTCTTCGCCCGGGAAATCGCCCGCCACTTCGACTTCGCCCGGCATTTCAAGGTGATCTATGGCAGTGAGCTGGACGGCACGCGGACCAACAAGGTCGAGCTGATTGCCCATTTGATGGCTGAAGAAGGCCTCGATCCGGGGAATACCTTGATGATCGGGGACCGGAAGCACGATTTGATTGGCGCTCGTAGTAATGGCTTGGATGCGGCGGCGGTGGGGTATGGGTTTGGGAGTCATGAGGAGTTGAGTGCCGAGGGGCCGGCGTATCACTTTGAGACGTTGGAAGAGCTGCATCAGGCCTTTGTACGGGAGTGATCGGCCGAGCACCGTCTGCTGTTCGTGGCGAGGGAGCTTGCTCCCGCTCGGCGGCGCAGCCGTCGTAGGTCGGTTGATGCGGTGTGTCTGGAAGCATGTGGCAGGCCTTTTTGGGGCGGCTTCGCCACCCAGCGGGAGCAAGCTCCCTCGCCACAGGGGATGGTGGTGTACGCGCACGTGGTGACCACCAAAAATCCAATGTGGGAGCGAGCTTGCTCGCGATGAGGCCCGTTCAGGCTCCGGGAGTCTTCGATTCTGCCAAGGCTTTCAAGGCTGCCTTGCGTTCATCGACCGGCAGTTTGCCGAGCCTTTCCACCGCCGCATAAAACGCCACCCAATCCCCATTCACCTGCTGGAACAACGCCGCAAACGCCGGCACCCACTGGTCATACAAACCAAACGGCAATAACCGCGCATTGTTCAGCGGCGCATAGGCCCAGGCGTCGTAGCGCTTGTCGCCGGCCCACTGGGTATCGCGCAGTTGCCGGTAGTCAGCGCGCAGGCGGTCGAATTCCTGGGCCTTGCGCTGGCGCATTTGTTCGGCCGGCAGGGGTTGGGTGTAGAGCTGTTCCAGCCGCTGACGCGCGTCGAGGACCAGTTGGATGAATTGATCGCGCTGGCGCATCCGTTTGCCGGTATCCGGCGCCAGCCCGCGACTGGCGCGCCATTGGCGGGTGCCTTCCTGTTCGACGAAGGTGGCGAAGGACTCGTTGAATTCCGTGTCGTCCTTTACATAAAAGCGCTGGTGCGCCAGCTCATGAAAGATCAGCGTCGCCAGGCGTTCATCGCCCCAATGCATCATCGAACTCAGGATCGGGTCGTTGAACCAGCCCAGTGTCGAATAGGCCTCTACGCCGCCAATCGCCACGTCCATGCCTTTCAAGCGCTGTAGCGCGGCTTCGCCACGGGCGGCGCCCTGGGTGTAATAGCCGCGATACGCCACGCACCCGGCAATCGGGAAGCAGTGGTTTTGCGGTGCCAGGGAAAACTCCGGCGTGGCGAAGACATTCCAGACCACGAACGGCCGGCCAATGTCCGCGTACAGGCGATAGCTTTTGTTGTCTGGCAGATGCAGCTGTGCGCTGGCAAACGTTCGAGCTTCCTGTGCCTGGGCCAAGTGCTCCCGCAGCTGGGGATCGCGCGTCGGGTCGGCAATGACCCGGTCGATAGGCTCCCGAGCTTGCAGCAGGCGCAGTTGGCCGCTGGCGAGCTGGCCGTAATAGCCGACGCTTGCGCAACCGTTGAGTAACAAAAGCAGGAGGCCTGGAAACAAAATCCGGAAAACACGGTCGAGTAACCGATGGCTTGAACGCGGCCTGATCAATTGGAATCACCCTGGGAAGTCTGACCCCAAGACTATCTCGCCTGCCTGGAGCTTCGCTATGCGCGTGTTGATGCTGACGAGTGGCCTGTTGCTGCTGACCGGTTGCGCCGGTCTGCCTGACCCTGATCCATCCCAAGCCTGGATCGACCTGGGGAACCATCAGGACACCGCGCTGCAAGCGCTGGAAGTCGATGACAAGACGTCCATCGACCGTCGATATTTCGAAGTGCAGCCCGGCAGCCATGAGCTGACGGTGCGTTATCAATTTGCCGTCGAGCCCGGCAACATCGGCCCGGAAGCCGAGCCGCTGTGGCGTGATTGCCGATTGAATGTGAAATTCAAGGACTTCAACGCCGGCCAGCGTTACCAGTTGCAGGCCGGTAACATCGGTTTCCGGCCGTGGGCCAAGCTGTACGATCAGCAGCGTAAAGTGGTGGGGCAGGGTACGCCGGCCGGCTGCCAGCAAAGCTGATCCGCGCTATGCTCAGAACCTGATCCGAGGGAGTTCACCATGCGCCTGTATCTGCTGTTATTGGCTTTCATCTCCATGAGCGGTTGTGCAACGAGCCCACTGCCCAAGGTCGATCCGAACATGGCGTGGGTCGATTTCGCGACGCCCATGCCGGGCGGCAAGATGCTGATGGCTGAAAGCCTCGACGGCCAACGGCTGCGGGACGGACGGTTCTTCCAGGTTTCGCCAGGCAGCCATGAACTGAAAGTGCGCTTCGACTTCGAAGTCCTTGGCGGTGGTGGGCTGGGCATGCAAGCCGAGCCGCAGGAGCGCCTGTGCTACATGCTCGTGCGGTACGATCATTTCGAGGCCGGCCAGCGCTATCGACTGGAAGCCCGCAACCTGGCGTTCACCCCAAGCGCCCGGCTCTATAACGCCCAGCGCGAAATCGTGGCCGAAGATCGGCAAATCAACTGCGTTCCGTAGCGCGGCCTAGCGGTCGTTTTTCTGATAGATGATTTTTTTCGTGCCGTTGTCGCAAGTACCCACCACCATGTTCTGGTCGTGGACTTCTTCGTTGACGACAATTTCCAGCGTGTAGGACGTGACGCCTTGAGCCTGGATCTTCGCTTCGATCTCAGCCTTCAACTCTTCACAGGGTTTGGGCGCTGCGAGGGCCGACGAGGCCAATGCGCAACCGATGACCGCCAGGGCAAATCGTTTCATGCTCGAATTCCTCATTGCAGCGCGCACTGCCTGGGCGCTGAAACTGCAGGCGTGCATTCGACCACAATTGCGTCGGGGTAAACAGATCGCCCGTCTGCAAAAAGATCGCAGCCTTCGCCAGCGGCTGGAGAGGCTGCGACCCTTTCACTGCATCAGCTCACCAGCGTCGCATCCAACGTGATCTTGGCATTCAGGACCTTGGAAACCGGGCAACCCTCCTTGGCCTTGTTGCTCAGCTCTTCGAATTGCTGCTGGCTGGCGCCGGGGATCTTCGCCTTGAGAATCAGCTTAACGGCGGTAATCGCAAAGCCGCCCTCAACCTGATCCAGGGTCACTTCGGCATTGGTGTCGATACTGTCGGCCTTGAGCCCGGCATCGCCGAGGATCATTGAAAACGCCATGGAAAAGCAGCCCGCATGGGCGGCACCGATCAGTTCTTCTGGGTTGGTGCCCTTGCCGCCTTCGAAGCGCGCCTTGAAACCATAAGGTGCTTCGCGCAACACGCCGGTTTCCGTGGAGATGGAACCGATGCCGGTTTTCAGGTCACCTTCCCAGTGAGCCGATGCTTTCTTGATGATAGCCATGTCTGCCTCCTCAATATCCGGCGCGGGGGTCGCGCCTGGGTGTTTTTCGTTGTCAGGGTTGTGAGGATAGACCGCCCGATAAAGTTCATCCTGTCGATTGTCCGACGAATTTAGTAGGAAATTTCGTCGCAGCTATTGAAACTCGGGTATATGCCCACATTGCATGGAACACACCTATAGAAACGGCAGGCTTTTGCCCGTAGGAAAAGCCCGGAACGCCGTTGGAGATCCCGGCCCATGAAACAGCTGTCCGAAGTGAAGTTCTCAACCCTCGACCTGGTGCCTGTTCGCGCCGACGGCAATGCCGCCCAGTCCTTGCGCAATTCGCTGGACCTGGCGCAACACGTGGAGCAATACGGCTACACCCGCTTCTGGGTGGCCGAGCACCACAACATGGACGGTATCGCCAGTTCCGCGACCGCCGTGCTGCTGGGCTATCTGGCGGGGGGTACTTCGACGATTCGCGTCGGCTCCGGCGGGGTGATGCTGCCCAACCATGCCCCGTTGATCATCGCCGAACAGTTCGGCACCTTGGAAAGCCTTTACCCGGGCCGAATCGATCTGGGGTTGGGGCGCGCACCCGGTTCCGACCAGATGACCGCCCGGGCCCTGCGTCGCGAACGCTCCGGCAGTGCGGACGATTTCCCCGAAGACGTGGCCGAACTGATGCGCTATCTCGGCCCGCGCACCCCGGATCAACGCATCATCGCCATGCCGGGCACTGGCTCCAACGTGCCGGTCTGGCTGCTCGGTTCGAGCCTGTTCAGCGCGCAACTGGCCGGCGAGCGCGGTTTGCCCTACGCCTTCGCCTCGCATTTCGCACCGCGCTATATGCACGAGGCGATCCGGATTTACCGCAACCACTTCAAACCGTCAGCGGTGCTCGACAAGCCTTATGTGATGCTCGGCGTGCCGCTGGTGGCGGCGGACACCGATGAGCAGGCCGATTACCTGGCGACCTCGGTGTATCAGCGGATCCTGGCGCTGATGCGCGGCCAGAGCCTGGTGCAGCGCCCACCGGTCGAGTCCATGAACGGTCTCTGGTTGCCCCATGAGAAAGAAGCGGTGGGTGACTTCCTGGGCCTGGCCATGGTCGGCGGCCCGCAGAAAATCAGGGCCAAGCTCGAAGTACTGATCGAGCAAACCCAGGCCGATGAATTGATCTTCACCAGCGATCTGTATGAACACGCTGATCGCTTGCGCTCGTATGAGTTGCTGGCGCAGGTCATGAAAGGCTGAATCAAGCGCATAAAAAAGCCGACGCATCGCGTCGGCTTTGATGTACGCGCAGGATCAGCCGCGCTTGTAGACGATTTCCTTCGCACCGCCCTCACAGCTACCGACGACTTCTCCGTCAGCCGCTGCGCCTTTATCGACAATCTCCAGCGAATAACCTGACACGCCCTTGGCATCCAGCTTCGCCGCGATTTCGCTTTTCAGCTCTTCACAGGGCTTGCCGGCCGCCAATGCACCACCCGCAAAGCTCAGCAGACACAGGGCCACCATCAACTTGTTCATCGCTCGCACTCCTTGGTCGGATCATTAGGCCAGTATTGGATAGGCAGGATGCGCTTGCCGGATAGCGCATCGCCATTCCCTATGGCACTCCGCCAGCGTGCAAGTTCACTGTGCTCAGCTATTCACAATCCGGAACCCGACTTTGAGGGTCACCTGAAAATGCGCGGCCCGGCCGTTTTCAATGTGCCCACGGGTTTCCGTGACTTCGAACCATTCCAGGTGCTTGAGGCTTTTACTGGCTTCGGCCAGGGCATTGTTGATGGCGTCTTCAATGCTGGTGGGAGACGAGCCGACCAGCTCGACTTTTTTGTAGGTGTGGTGATCACTCATGACGTTCTCCTTGGTTGTTTTTAACAGCCTAGCAGCGATTTTTCGCCTTACGTGTGGCGCCGTTTGCGCTTTGAAGTTCAGATTTACTGCACTTTCAGAAACGACCGCAGTCCCAATTCACACACGCCACTCAACCACTGCAGGAGAGAGCCACCATGGCCAGCAATTCTTTACGTAAAGCCTCGTTGCAAAGCATGGAAGCGGAGATCGAGAGTCTGCTCAAGTCGTTGGAAAGCCTGAAGGACGATGCGTCGGACGAGTCGCGTAAGACCCTCAAGTCGCTCAAGGCCAATGCTGAAAGTGCACTGAAACACTCCCGGCATCTGCTGAGCGATGCGTATGAAGAGGTCAAGGTAAAAACCCGTGAAACCGGGATTGCCACACGCGATTACGCTCAGGAACACCCATGGACCACGGCCGGTGTCGCGGTCGGGGCGCTGGGTTTGTTGGCTGCTTATCTGCTGTGCAAACGCGGTGACTGAGTCGATGGGCTCAGCTCATGCCTGAGCCATTGCGCCAATTGCCGGGCGCGGCCGTCTGCGGCGCGCTTGGGTAGCCACAATGCCAGTCGCGCCGGGGTTTCATCGAAGCCCCACGGCGCGACGAGGCGACCGGCACGCAGGTCCTCGGCCACCAGCGGCTCGGGGGCAATGGCCACGCCCAGCCCGGCAACGGCGGCCTCCAACAAATAATACAAATGCTCAAACCCTTGCCCGAACTTCAATGCCTGGGGTTCAAGGGCGTTTTGTCGTGCCCAGGTCGGCCAGGCTTGGGGACGAGAGGTGGTATGCAGCAGGGGCTCGTCCAGGATGGCCTTGGCCGGTGCGCTTTGCAGGCGCTCGAAACCGGCGTAGCGCGGGCTCATGACCGGGCCGATTCGCTCGCCGACCAGTTCATACACTTGCATGTCTGCCGGCCAGGGCGGCTCGGCGAACACCAGCAAGGCGTCCAGCCCGGGCCGCCTGGGGTCCAGGTCACCTTCGCCGGCGGACAGGTGCAGGCGTAAATCCGGCAGGTCGGCATTGAGCCGCCCCAAGCGGGGAATAAACCACCGCGCCAGCAGACTTCCCGAGCAGCCCAAGACGAACGGAGCATCCGCCGTGCTTTGGGTCAGCTCTGCGCAAACGCTGCGGAGCCGCTCGAAAGCATCGGCACTGACATCGCGCAGGCGCATGCCTGCATCTGTGAGTTTCAGGCCGCGTCCGTCCTTGCTGAACAGACTGACGCCCAAATGCTCTTCCAGTACCTTGAGTTGACGGCTGACGGCGCCATGGGTGACGTGCAGCTGTTCGGCCGCCTGGCTTACGCTGTTCAGGCGGGCAGTGGCCTCGAAGGCGCGCAGGGAGTTGAGCGGTGGAAGGTCGTGGCTCATGGGATCTGTGAGTTTTCCTGACAGGTTGCGGCGATCTTATCGGTTTTCAGTGCGGGATGTCAGGGGTAGAGTGGCCCTCATTGTCTTTCTATGCATTCGCCTGGAGCGCCCCGATGACCCAGTCTACGACCCCTTTCAACCTGCGCAGTGGCCCCGACGCCAACGGCCTGTTCGGCGCATTCGGTGGCCGCTACGTGGCCGAAACCCTGATGCCGCTGATCCTCGACTTGGCCCGCGAATACGAAGTGGCGAAGGAAGATCCGGCGTTCCTTAAAGAATTGGCCTACTTCCAACGTGACTACGTCGGTCGTCCGAGCCCGCTCTATTTTGCCGAACGCCTGACCGAATACTGCGGCGGCGCCAAGATCTACCTCAAGCGTGAAGAGCTGAACCACACCGGCGCGCACAAGATCAACAACTGCATCGGCCAGATCCTGTTGGCGCGGCGCATGGGCAAAAAACGCATCATCGCCGAGACCGGCGCTGGCATGCACGGCGTGGCGACCGCCACCGTGGCCGCGCGCTTCGGCCTGGATTGCGTGATCTACATGGGCACCACCGACATCGAGCGCCAGCAGGCCAACGTGTTCCGCATGAAGTTGCTGGGCGCTGAAGTGATCCCGGTGGTCGCCGGCACCGGCACCCTCAAAGATGCGATGAACGAAGCCCTGCGCGACTGGGTGACCAACGTCGACAGCACGTTCTACCTGATCGGCACCGTGGCGGGCCCGCACCCTTACCCGGCCATGGTGCGCGACTTCCAGGCCGTGATCGGCAAGGAAACCCGCGAGCAACTGCAAGCCCAGGAAGGCCGTCTGCCGGATAGCCTGGTGGCCTGCATCGGCGGTGGCTCCAACGCCATGGGCCTGTTCCACCCGTTCCTGGACGACAAGAGCGTCGAAATCATCGGCGTCGAAGCCGCAGGCTACGGCATCGAGACCGGCAAGCACGCGGCCAGCCTGAACGGTGGCGTACCGGGCGTACTGCACGGCAACCGCACCTTCCTGCTGCAGGACGAAGACGGCCAGATCATCGATGCCCATTCGATTTCCGCCGGCCTCGACTACCCGGGGATCGGCCCGGAACATGCCTGGTTGCACGACATTGGCCGGGTCCAATACACCTCGGTCACCGACGCCGAAGCCCTGGACGCCTTCCACAAGTGCTGCCGCCTGGAAGGGATTATTCCGGCACTGGAAAGCGCCCATGCCCTGGCAGAAGTATTCAAACGCGCACCAAACCTGCCGAAAGATCACCTGATGGTGGTCAACCTGTCCGGCCGTGGCGACAAAGACATGCAAACCGTGATGCACCACATGGAACAATCCCAGCAGGAGAAACACTGATGAGCCGCCTGCAAACCCGTTTTGCCGAACTCAAGGAACAGAACCGCGCGGCCCTGGTGACCTTCGTCACGGCTGGCGACCCGGACTACGACACTTCGCTGGCGATTCTCAAGGGGCTGCCGGCGGCCGGTGCCGACGTGATCGAGTTGGGCATGCCCTTCACCGATCCGATGGCCGATGGCCCGGCGATCCAGTTGGCGAACATTCGCGCCCTGGGATCCCACCAGAACCTGGCGAAAACCCTGCAAATGGTGCGCGAGTTCCGTGCGGGAAATACCGAGACACCGCTGGTGCTGATGGGGTATTTCAACCCGATCCATCGCTACGGCGTGCAGCGTTTCATTGGCGAGGCGCTGGACTCCGGCGTTGATGGCCTGATCGTGGTGGACATGCCGCCCGAGCACAACAGCGAGCTGTGCGAACCGGCCCAGGCCGCCGGTCTGGACTTCATCCGCCTGACCACGCCAACCACTGACGACGTGCGTCTGCCCACCGTGCTCAATGGCAGTTCCGGCTTTGTGTATTACGTGTCGGTGGCGGGCGTGACCGGCGCTGGCGCTGCGACGCTGGAGCATGTGGAAGAAGCCGTGGCGCGTCTGCGTCGGCACACCGATTTGCCGATCAGCATTGGTTTTGGCATCCGTACGCCGGAGCAGGCCGCCGCCATTGCCCGGTTGGCCGACGGCGTGGTGGTCGGTTCGGCGCTGATCGACCATATCGCCAAGGCCGACACGCCGGAGCAGGCGATTGATGGGGTGTTGAGCTTGTGTGCCGCCCTGGCTGAGGGTGTGCGAAACGCGCGCGTGAGCTGATTTCGGTTCAAGCGGTGGGTCACAAGAAGGGGTTCAGAATCTGATTCTGAACCCCTTTTTTTGTCTGTCGCTCACCCACCGCTGAAATCTGCAGCGATTCTGAAGAATTGTGGCGTTCGGAAAAATGACCTGTCCGGGAGTGCAAAACTAGGCCCATTAGAGCTTGGCTGGATTCCTTTGATCCGGCTTCCTGTTTGATGGGCAAGGGGGCACTGCGACCCGGCTGGCCATGTAAGGATGCTGACGAATGCCGCGTACTGTGGGTCCTTTTATTCAATGTGGTTTGCGCCCGTTGTTTCGCCTCGTGTTGTGCAGCCAATTGTGCTGGCCGGCGTTGGCGTTTGCCGATGCCACCTATGACCAGATGGTCCTGGACGCCCGCGCAGGCCATTACACCCCCGCGTTGAACGCGTTGCGCCAGGTGCCGGTCGCCCAGGCCAGTACCGCGCAAATCAGCGACCATCTGCAGATCGCCAGTTGGGCCGGCCTCGATGGGGAGGTCGTGAAGGTCTATGAATCCCAGGGCCGCTATCGCGACTTGCCGGTCCAGGCGCTGAGCGCAACGGCTCGCGCCTATCGCAACCTCAAGCGTTGGGAGGCGGCTGCCGAGGTGTATCGCCAGGCGCTGGTGATCGCCCCCAAGAACCCCGATCTGCAACTTGGCCTGGCCTTGACCCAGGCCGACGCCGGCAAGCCCGACGAAGCCGTCAGCCGCGTCAAGGCCCTGGTCGCCGCCAAGCCTGAAGACCCCATGCGTCGGTTGGCCTTGGGCTACGCGCTGACCCGTGCCGACAATCCCCACGAGGCGCTGTTCGAGTACGACCAGGCCTTCACCCGCGCCGGCAACAATCCCGAGGTTGCGCGGGAATATGTCATCGCCCTGCAACGTGCCCGACTGCCCGAGCCGGCCCTGCGCCTGGCCCGTCTGCAACCGGGGCTGATCGACCGTGGCATGCAGCGGCGCCTGGAGGGCGATGTGGCGGCCGAACGGGTGCGCCTGACGGACATGGCGAGCCGCAGCGAAACAGAGCGCTTCGTCATCGCTGACCGCGCCCTGGCCGATTACGACAAATTGCTCGCCACCTGGACCCCAGTGGCTGAGGCCCACGACGACGTGCTCCGCTGGCGCATCGATCGCATGGGCGCTCTTAACGCCCGCGCCCGTCGGGCTGAAGTGATTGCCGAATACCAGAAGCTGGTCGCCGAGGGCGTGAGCATTCCGACTTATGCCTTGCGCTGGGTGGCTTCTTCCTACCTGGAGCAACGGGAGCCGGAGATCGCCGTCGATCTGTACCGCCGTGCACTGACGGCGCCGGATGCCGATCCGGCGGACCGCTTCGAAGACAGCACCGCGCTCTACTACGCGCTGCTGGAAAGTGAAAAGTCCGAAGAGGCCCGTGCGCTGGCCGAAGACATGGCGAAAGTCCAGCCCCCGCGCATCGAGCTCAAGGGTCTGCCGATCGGCAATCCCAACGACGAGTGGATGGACGCCCAACAACTCGCCGCCCAGGCGGGTACTTACGGCGCTGATTTGCCCACCGCCGAAGCACGCCTGGAAGACCTGGTCAATCAAGGGCCCGGCAACATCGGCATGCGCCTGGCCCAGGTCGATCTGTACCAGGCCCGGGACTGGCCGCGCCGCTCGGAAAGCCTGCTCAAGGAAGTCGAGACCACGACGCCGCGCAGCCGTGACCTGGAAATCGCCCAAGCCCGTGCCGCCATGGATTTGCAGGAGTGGCGGCAGATGGATGCGCTGGTCGATGACGTGGCCGCCCGCTACCCGGAGAACGCCCATGTCAAACGCCTGCAGCGCCTGCGCGAAGTGCACGACATGGCCGAGCTGCGCATCGAAGCCTACACCGGCAAGAGCTACGGCGGCGGCAGTGGTGAGGCTGGTGCGGTCACCGGCAGTCGGGATTTTGGTATCGAAACGCTGCTCTACAGCCCACCCATCGACGAAGACTGGCGCCTGTTTGGCGGCGCCGGTTATGCCACTGGTGATTTCGAGGAAGGCACCGGTCATCACCGTTGGCAGCGCTTGGGCGTCGAGCGCCGCACCCGGGACATGACCCTGGAAGCCGAGGTCTCCAACCACTCGTATGGCTCCGGTGATAAACAGGGCGCACGCTTGGCCGTGGCCCGGGACATCAATGACCACTGGCAGTACGGCGGCAGCCTGGATTACCTCTCGGCCGATACCCCGCTAAGGGCCCTCAACAGCGGCATTCGCGCCAACGGCGGCAGCGGTTTTATTCGCTGGCGTGCCAATGAAAGCCGCGAGTGGCGACTGGCTGTCAGCCCGTCCCATTTCAGCGACGGCAATAACCGCCTCGAGGCTCAGCTGACCGGTCGCGAGGGCATCTACAGCGCGCCGCGGCTGCAAGTGGAGCTGGGTCTGGAAGTGGCGACCAGCCGCAACAGTGGTTCCAACGAAGTGCCCTACTTCAATCCCAAGTCGGATTTCACCGTCATGCCGATCGTGAGTGCCAACCACGTGTTGTACCGCCGCTATGAAACCACCTGGAGCCAGCAGTTCCAGGTCGGGGCTGGCACCTACAGCCAGCGCGACCAGGGCACCGGCGCCATGGGTTTGCTCGGCTACGGTCAGCGTTTCATCTGGAACGACGTGCTGGAGGCCGGTGCCGCGCTGAGCTGGCTCAACCGCCCTTACGACGGCGACCGCGAAAGCGATCTGCGCCTGCTTGTCGACCTCACCTACCGCTTCTAGAAGAGTTTGAAGATGCCTGTCATTTCGCGATTCATCCTTCTGCTGGGGGTCTTGCTGATCAGCGCTTGTGCCCAGCAAGCCCCGGCCTTCACGCCGCCCTCGCAGCGCCCGTTGGCGCCCAATGAGACACCGTGGCCGAAGAACCATGTGCTCGGCATTGCCTACCATGACGTCGAGGACCGCGATCCGGACCAGGCGCTGGTGGCGGTGCGCACCGAACGGTTGATCGAACAGCTGGCGTGGCTGCGGGAAAATAACTACCAGCCGGTCACCGTGGACCAGATCATCACTGCTCGCAACGGCGGTCCGCAACTGCCACCGCGTGCGGTGCTGCTGAGTTTCGACGACGGTTACTCGAGCTTCTACACCCGGGTCATGCCCATTCTGCGCGCCTATAACTGGCCGGCGATATTGGCGCCGGTGGGCAGCTGGGTCGATACGCCGCTGAACCAGACGGTGGATTTCGCCGGGGTGCCGCGCAAGCGGTCCGAGTTCTTGACCTGGGAGCAGATTCGCGAGGTTTCCAAATCGGGCCTGGTGGAAATCGCCGCCCACACCGATGCCAATCACAAAGGCATCCTCGCCAACCCACAGGGCAACCAGCAACCGGCGGCGACCACCCGACGCTATGACGCCGCCACCGGCCGCTATGAAACCGAGGCCGATTTCCAGGCTCGCCAGCGCAAGGACGTGGTGGCCATTTCCGAGAAAATCCGCAAGGTCACCGGTTACAGCCCACGCGTCTGGGTCTGGCCTTACGGGGAAGCCGACGGCACCTCGCTACAGGTGATCGGCCAGCAAGGCTATCAAATGGCGCTGACCCTGGAAGACGGCCTCGACGGCCTCGACAGCCTCGATAACCTGATGAGCGGCCCGCGCTTTCTGGTGGCCTCCGATCCGGATGGCGCGCACTTTGCCGAAAGCGTCGTGTCGGTGCAGACAATGGACCCGATGCGGGTGGTCCATGTTGACCTGGACTATGTCTACGACCCGGATCCGGTGCAGCAAGAAGAGAATGTCGGCAAGTTGATCCAGCGCATCGTCGACCTGGGCGCCAACACCGTGTTCCTGCAAGCCTTCGCCGATCCGAAAGGCGACGGCCTGGTGCATTCGCTGTACTTCCCCAACCGTCACCTGCCGGTACGGGCCGATCTGTTCGACCGGGTTGCCTGGCAATTGCAGACCCGCGCCAACGCAAGGGTGTTCGCCTGGATGCCGGTGCTCAGCTTTGCCTTGGATGCGAAGCTGCCGCGCGTGCAGCGCTGGGACCCGAAAACCGGCAAGACCAGCGTCGACCCGGACCAATATGTGCGCTTGTCGCCGTTCGACCCGAACGTCCGGCAGGTCATTGGCGAGATCTATGAAGACCTGGCGCGGATGAGTTCGCTGGAAGGGGTTCTCTACCATGACGACGCAGTGCTTTCCGACTTCGAAGACGCCGGCCCCGCCGCGCTGAAAGTCTATGCTGCCAACGGCTTGCCGACGTCCATCGCCACCCTGCGGGACGACCCGGCGGCGATGCAGCGCTGGACCCGTTTCAAGAGCCGCTACCTGATCGATTTCACCCATGAGCTCACCGCCAAGGTCCGGGCGATTCGCGGTCCACAGGTCAAAACGGCGCGCAATATCTTTGCCGAGCCGATGCTCAACCCTGAAAGCGAAGCCTGGTTCGCCCAGAACCTCGACGATTTCCTCGGCGCCTACGACTGGACGGCGCCAATGGCCATGCCGCTGATGGAAAAACAGACCCTCCAGCAGTCCGGTCCGTGGCTTGAGCGCCTGGTGGAGACCGTCAAGGCCCGCCCCGGCGCGCTTAAACGCACAGTGTTCGAGTTGCAGGCCCGTGACTGGCGCAGCCAGCCGAACAGTGACATCGACGGCCAACAATTGGCCGAGTGGATGGGACGCCTCAAGCGCTCAGGCGTGACCAGTTTCGGCTACTACCCGGATAACTTCATCGAAGACCAGCCCGCTGTGAAAACCGTGCGGCCGGCGCTCTCCAACAAGTGGAATCCTTGACATGCTCGACAGACTGCTCGCCCTGCTGGTGCTGGCGATTGTCCTTGGGGTGCCCCTGGGCCTGATCTTCCTGGTCACCGGGCAATTCCTGATGGACTTCGTGTTCTTTTACCCGCTGTTCATGTCCGGGTTGTGGATTGCCGGTGGCCTGTATTTCTGGCTGCACTGGGAACGCCACTGGCCCTGGAAGGACGATACCCTGCCGCCGCCCCTGGCCGGCGAGCCGTTGATCAGCATCCTGATTCCGTGCTTCAACGAGGGCGACAACGTCGCCGACACCATTCACGCGGCGCTGGGCCAGCATTACCCGAACATCGAAGTCATCGCCATCAACGACGGCTCGAAGGACAACACCGCCCAGATGCTCGACCAACTGGCGGCTGAAGACCCGCGCCTGCGCGTGCTGCACCTGGCGGAAAACCAAGGCAAGGCCGTGGCCCTGCGCATGGGCGCCATCGCGGCGCGCAGCGAATACCTGGTGTGCATCGACGGTGACGCGCTGCTGGCGCCCAATACCTGCGCTTATCTGGTGGCGCCAATGCTGGACAACGCCCGCCTCGGCGCGGTGACCGGCAACCCGCGCATCCGCACCCGCTCCACGCTGATCGGCCGGGTGCAGGTCGGTGAGTTCTCTTCAATCATCGGGCTGATCAAACGCACCCAGCGGGTTTTCGGGCGGATCTTCACCGTCTCCGGCGTGATCGTCGCGTTCCGTCGCTCGGCCCTGCACCGGGTCGGCTACTGGAGCCCGGACATGATCACCGAGGACATCGACATCAGCTGGAAGCTGCAACTGGATCACTGGAGCATCTTCTACGAACCGCGCGCGTTGTGCTGGATCCTCATGCCCGAAACCCTGCGCGGCCTATGGCGGCAACGGCTGCGTTGGGCCCAGGGTGGCGCCGAAGTCCTGTTCAAGAACATCCGGGGCATCTGGCAATACCGCCACCGTTATCTGTGGCCGCTGTTGTTCGAATACTGCCTGTCCACCGGTTGGGCGTTCACCTTCCTGCTGTCGGTGATTTTCTGGGGCGCTGGCAAATTCGTGGAAATGCCGGCGGCCATCGCGGTGGATCACCTCATGCCGCCAGCCTTCACCGGCTTGTTGCTGGCGGTGGTGTGCCTGGTGCAGTTCGGGGTGAGCATCCTGATCGATCGCCGTTACGAGAAAGGCCTGTGGCACATCATGTTCTGGGTGGTCTGGTACCCGTTGGTGTTCTGGTTGATCAGCCTGTTCACCACCCTGGTGAGCTTCCCCAAAGTGTTGTTCGGACAGCATCAGAAGCGTGCGCGCTGGGTCAGCCCGGATCGCGGTATCAAACCGTTCGATGATCAGGAAGAGGAAGTGATTCGATGAAAATTATCAGGACCCGGCAACGACCTTTTCTGGTGATCATTGACGCTCTCTTCACGGTGCTGGCGTGGATCGGGCTGGTGTATCTGCTGGTCAATGGGCTCTGGCCACTGTTCGACAGCCATGCGGGCCCGCGACTCGGCGGCTCGTTGATGGACACCCTCGGGACGTTGCAGATCTACGGCTGGATCGCCTTGGCCAACGCGGTGATCCTGATCCTCTGGGCGCGTTATCAGCAACGCAAAAGCCGCAGCTTCGCCCAACGGCGACTGCCGGCGCCGGTGGTGGACGATCAAGGCTTGAGCGACAGTTTCAAATTGACTGACGAGCGCTTGGAAACCCTGCGCCAGCCTGGCTCGAAGATCATCCACAACAACCAGGACGGTGATATCAGCCACGTCGTGCCGCACTTCCACTTGCTCAGCCCTGATCTGCAACCACCCCCTCTCGCACCGCTGGAGCGACCTCGCGTGATTCACTTGCCGGCCGATCGTGGGAGCGAGCCTGCTCGCGATAGCGCAGTGTCAGTCAGCATAGATGCCGGTTGACGCGACACCCTCGCGAGCAGGCTCGCTCCCACAGTGGATGGGGGGTGTTGAGACATTGAGCTCAAATGTGCAGCTGTCGGGGAAAGTGGAGCGAAGCTCAGCATAATTGTCACTGCAACCGGGTGGGCGCTGCGGCTATAGTTCGCATGCCGTCCATGGCCTGATCCGCATAAGGTGCCCGGTATGACCCGATCGAACTTTCTCACCCCCTGGCTGGCGGCTGTCGCCCTGGTGCTGTGCGCACAAGGGGCTGCCCAGGCCGAAGAGCGTTTCACCCTCAGCATTCCCGGCGTGTCGGACAACCGCCTCTTCACCGCTGCGGCTGCCAGTGATGCCAACAAGTGTGGTGGCAAGAACGTTTCCCCCGCCCTGAGCTGGAACGCCGGTCCGCCCGGTACCCTCAGCTACGCCATCGTCATGCTGGACCCGGACGGTCAGCGGGGGCAGGGCGTCGACCACTGGATCCATTACGGCATCAAGGCCAGCACGCGGCAGATTCCGGCGGGCGCGGGCACCAAGCCTACGTTGGAAGGCATGAGCGGTATCAACAGCAAGAACACTCACGGCTACATTGGCCCTTGCCCGCCCATCGGCGACAGCGCCCATCACTACCTGATCCAGCTCTTCGCCCTGGACCTGCCGCCGGATGCCTTGCCCGCGGGGCTTACACGCGCCCAATTGATGGAAAAGATCAACGGTCATGTCCTGCGCAACAGCAGCGTCGTGCGACGCTACCACCGCTGATCTGAACAGTACAAAACCCCCGTGGCGAGGGAGCTTGCTCCCGCTGGGCTGCGCAGCAGCCCCACACAAGGCTGCTGGCGCCCCACCACAAAATTGGCATCACACGCCAAAAGCGAGCACTATCGAGCCCCTGTTCACTCATGCCGGAGGATGGCGATGACGCAGAAACCCGACGGCATCGCCCGCCTCCTGAACTGCCCCACCAAGGGCGATGAGATACGCAGGGCTATCGCCCAGAGCCGCAAGGATTTCCTGCCTGCCGACGAGGCCGAAGACGCCGAGCCAGGCCAGCCACCGGCCCCGCCCGTGGACCCCGGTCGCGACGACTGAGCCGTCGCCCTCTCTCAACCTTTTGTTCAAAAATTGCCTATGACTGCCACCTCTCATCTCCCAGGCGAACGCTTCAGCCGATCCGATTACAAAACCCTGGGCCTCGCGGCCCTGGGCGGTGCGCTGGAGATCTACGACTTCATCATCTTCGTCTTCTTCGCCCTGACCCTCAGCCAACTGTTCTTCCCGCCGGAAATGCCCGATTGGCTGCGCTTGCTGCAAAGCTTCGGGATTTTCGCCACCGGCTACCTGGCACGGCCCCTGGGCGGGATCCTCATGGCGCACTTCGCCGACCGCCTGGGACGCAAGCGCGTGTTCAGCCTGAGCATCCTGATGATGGCCTTGCCGTGCCTGCTCATCGGCGTGATGCCGACCTATGCGCAAATCGGTTATTTCGCCCCGTTGCTGCTGCTGGCGTTGCGTATCCTGCAGGGCGCGGCGGTGGGCGGGGAAGTGCCCAGTGCCTGGGTGTTCGTGGCCGAACATGCACCGCTGCATCATCGCGGCTACGCCTTGGGTTTTCTTCAGGCTGGCCTGACCTTCGGCTACTTGCTGGGTGCCCTCACCGCCACGGCGCTGGCGCGGATCTACACGCCGGCGGAGATCCTCGATTACGCCTGGCGCCTGCCCTTCCTGCTGGGCGGCGTCTTCGGCGTGATCGGCGTCTGGCTGCGCCGCTGGCTGAGCGAAACGCCGATCTTCATGGCCCTGCAAGCCAATCGTGAGGGCGCGGCGGAATTGCCGTTGCGCACGGTCCTGCGAGAACACCGAAATGCCTTGTTGCCCGCCGTCATCCTCACCTGCGTGCTGACCTCCGCCGTGGTGGTGTTCGTGGTCATCACCCCGACCGTGATGCAGAAAAGCTTCGGCATGAGCCCCAGCCACACCTTCGCCCTGAGCAGCCTGGGCATCGTCTTCCTGAACATCGGTTGTGTCCTGGCTGGCTTGATCGTCGACCGCATCGGCGCCTGGCGCACGGTCATGCTCTACAGCCTGGTGCTGCCGGTGGGCATCGCGGTGCTCTACGCCAGCCTGATCAACGGCGGTGCCTGGCTGGGCCTGGCCTATGCCATCGCCGGACTGGGTTGCGGCGTGGTCGGCGCGGTGCCGTCGGTGATGGTCAGCCTATTCCCGCCGAACATTCGCGTGTCCGGCATCTCGTTCACCTACAACATCGCCTACGCGCTGTGGGCGAGCATGACGCCGTTGCTGCTGATTGCGCTGGTGCCGTGGAGCCCGTGGGTGTGCGTGGCGTATTGCGTGGTGATGGGGGCGGTGGGGATTGGTGCGGCGGCGTATTTTCCGGGGCGCAATACGAAGGCTGCGCAGCCGTCTCTGGCTTGTGAAGCCTAATCCAGCCTTCCAAGACGCTCACGCAGAAAATCCACAAAAGCACGGGTCCTTGCCGACCGGCGGCGGTCATGGCTGAAGACGGCGCTGATGGGCAATGCCACCGGATGGTAATCGGCAAGCACGGTGGACACGCTTCCCTGGCGCACGTCGGTTGCGAACAACCACTGTGGTGACAGCGAAATACCCAACCCGGACAGCACCATTTCCCGGATCGCTTCGCTGCTGTTGCTGGTGACGTTGCCCTTGATCGTGATGCTGTGTTGCTTCCCTCCCTGGTCAAATCGCCAGACGTCGTAATGCTCCAGCAGCGTGAACCCCAAACAGTTGTGGCGGACCAGATCGGCCGGTTCCAGCGGCGTGCCGTGTTGTTCCAGATACGCTGGGGAGGCGTAGACCCGGCGTGGGCTGTCGCCCAGGGAGACTGCCACCAACCCTTCGGTTTTCACCGCGCCAATCCGAATGGCAACGTCGATGTTTTCCTTCAGCACATCCTCGTTTTGATCGCTCAGGCGCAGGTCGATCCGCACTTTTGGATAATGCGCCAGGAACTCACCCACCCGCGGCGCAATGCACAACCGTCCGAAACTCACTGGCGCCGCCACACGCAGGGGGCCGGCGATCTGTTCCTGTCCGCTGGCGAAACTGAGCTTGGCCGTGTTCAGGCTGGCGAGAATTTCCTTGCTCTCGGCATAGAAACGCTGGCCCTGGTCGGTCAGCGCGAGCTGGCGGGTGCTGCGGGCAAACAACGCTCCGCCTAAATGTTGTTCCAGCGCGCGGATCTGCTTGCTCACTGCCGGTTGGCCCAGGTTCAGTTCCCTGGCGACGGCCGAGAACGAGCCACGCTCTACCACCCGTACGAACACCTGCATTGCGTCGAACAGATCCATCAGGATTTGGCCTCTATCTGGAATAAATTCTATTCATTGTTGCTTACTTATCGGAATGCATCGGCGGCTGCAATATGAACTCACCCACTCATTGGAGGTTTACCGTCATGAACAACGCCATGCTCGCCGCCATTGCCGAAACCGCCCAGGCTCCGCTGGTCGTGCGCCACATCCCCCGGCCTGCTCCCGGCAAAGGCCAAGTATTGATCAAGGTCCATGCGGTCGGAATCAATCCCCTGGATACCAAGATTGCGGCGGGAGGCGGTGCCCATGCCCGCCAGCCGCTGCCTGCGGTCTTGGGGATAGATCTGGCCGGGGTGATTGTTGAGCTGGGCGATGGCGTGGACGACTTCGCTGTTGGCGACGAGGTGTTCGGTATGGCCGCCGGAATCGGCGGAGCCCAGGGCGCCCTGGCCCAGTACGTGGCCGTCGATGCCTCCCTGATCGCGCCCAAGCCCGACTCATTGAGCATGCGCGAAGCGGCCGCCTTGCCACTGGTCTTTATCACCGCCTGGGAAGGGCTGGTTGATCGCGCCAACGTGCGGGCTGGCCAACAGGTGCTGATCCACGGTGGCGCGGGGGGCGTCGGTCAAATGGCCGTGCAAATCGCCAAGGCCCGTGGTGCCGAGGTCTACGCCACCGGCTCGGCCTCCAGCCTGGACTTCATTCGCGAACTGGGCGCCACCGCCATCGACTACCGGACCCAGGACACCGACAGTTACGTTCGCCTGCACACCGATGGCGAGGGCTTCGACATCGTCTACGACACCGTCGGCGGCCCAACCCTGGATGCGTCGTTCCATGCGGTGAAAACCTACACCGGTCATGTCCTCAGCTGTCTCGGTTGGGGACAACATAGCCTCGCCCCGTTGTCGTTCCGTGGGGCGAGTTATTCCGGCGTGTTCACCCTTATGCCGCTGTTGACTGGCAAGGGACGCGAGCACCACGGTCAGATCCTGCAGGAGGCGACAGCTCTGGTTGATGCCGCAAAACTGCGGATCAAGGTGGACCCACGGCGGTTTGGCCTGGAGGACGTGAATGAGGCGTTCCAGCAAGTCGCCAAGGGCCTTGGAAAAGGGAAGACCGTGGTGGAAATCGAGTAAGGAGGCGGGGGCTGTGCGGCGATGTATTTTCCCGCTCGGCCTCCGAAGCCGGCGCAGCCGTCGTTGTCTTGTGAGTCGCTCACCGACGGCGTAGTCAGCGAAACAACTTGAGAACCCCCCCAAACCCCGTAAAATGCCGCGGCCATTGTGCCACTACTCTTCAGGGACGAATCAAGATATGCGTGTTTTTGCACTATTGCTGGCCGCCTGCCTGATGGCGGGCTGTGCCTCCAAGCCGGACTACTACATTTCCCCCGCCCCCGTGACAATCCCCGAGACCGCCACCTATTGGGTCGACACGTTCAACGTTGAAGTCGTAGGCAAGAACGAACGCTTCCTGCCTGACGACGCGGTTCGGGAGCAGTTGCACAGCGACTTGGTCGGTCGTCTGCTCGATGCCGGACGCTACGCCAACAGCAAGGAAACCGCCGACTATCTGCTGGACGTGAACACCGTCTACGCGCGCCGTATCCAAGACACCCAAGGTGGCTTCATGAGCCATCTCGTGGCCGACAACACGCTTCTCGCCAGTGTCGATTTCAGCTATCAGGTCAAGGTGAAGAAGGCCGGTGCCGAGGTGTTGCACTTTGCCCAGGCTCGCAAAGGCTTGATGCCCGGCGGCGCGATAGGGCAATTGCAGAACATGAAAAGCATGATGGGCGCGCTGACCGACAAGGGCAATTCCGATGTCGAGGGTTACTACACCGGTCTGTTGAGCGGTTTTATCGTCGATGATCTCCAGGCCATTCCATCTCGCTAGTTATCTGCTGCACCTTTAGGAGCAACACGTGAAAACACTGTCCAAAATCCTGCTGTCGAGCCTTACCGCCGCGGTATTGCTGACCTTGGGCGGTTGCGCCTCGGAAAGCTCCCGGGCGCTGCCGGTGGAAAAAGTCGCCAGCGCCAGCGTTGCCTATTCAGGCCAGCGCGTGCCGATTGCCGTGGGTAAGTTTGATAACCGTTCCAGCTACATGCGCGGGATTTTTTCCGACGGCGTCGATCGTCTTGGCGGCCAAGCCAAGACCATCCTGATTACCCACCTGCAGCAGACCAACCGATTCAGCGTGCTGGACCGCGACAACATGGGCGAAATCGCCCAGGAAGCGGCGATCAAAGGCGCCGTGCAGAAGCTTAAAGGCGCCGACTACGTAGTGACCGGCGATGTAACTGAATTCGGCCGCAAAGAGACCGGTGATCGTCAGTTGTTCGGGATTCTCGGCCGTGGCAAGACCCAGGTCGCCTACGCCAAGGTCAACCTGAACGTGGTCAACATCAACACTTCCGAAGTGGTGTATTCCACCCAGGGCGCTGGCGAATATGCCCTGTCCAACCGTGAAGTGGTCGGTTTCGGTGGCACCGCCAGCTATGACTCCACGCTCAATGGCAAGGTTCTGGACTTGGCCATGCGTGAAGCAATCAACCGCCTGGTGGACGGCATCAATGCCGGCGCCTGGAACCCGCGCAACTGATCGGTAGCACCATGAGGAGCAGTACACGGATGAACAAGGCAGTGAAGTGGGTGCTGATGTTGACGGCCGTCGCAACGGTAGCCGGGTGCCAGACGGCGCCCCAGTCCTTATATCAATGGGAGAGCTACCAGCCGCAGGTCTACGAATACTTCAAGGGCGAGCCCAAGGAAGCGCAGGTCGAGGCGCTGGAGCGGGATCTGCAAAAGATCAACGCCAGTGGTCGTAAGGCGCCGCCGGGTTATCACGCTCACCTGGGCATGCTGTACCTGAGCATGGGTAAGGATGACCAGATGGTGCAGCAGTTTCGCACCGAGAAGGTGTTGTTCCCTGAGTCTGCGGCCTATATGGACTTCCTGCTCAAGAATGCCAAGACCGGAGACGTCAAATGAGCTTTTTGAAAATTGCCGGGGCTCTGCTGGCGCTGTCGTTGCTGGGCGGTTGTGTGGCGCCCAAGACCATTGACTACTCGGCCTTCAAACAAGCGCGGCCCAAGTCGATCCTGGTACTGCCACCGATCAACGAATCCCCTGAGGTGCAGGCGTCCTACGCCTTGGTGTCCCAGGTGACTTATCCGTTGGCCGAAGCGGGTTACTACGTATTGCCGATTGCCCTGGTGGATGAAACCTTCCGCCAGAACGGCCTGACGACACCGAACGACATCCAAGGCGTTGCCCCAGGCAAGCTGCATGATATTTTCGGTGCGGACGCGGCGCTGTACATCACCATCACTGAGTACGGCACCCGCTACATGGTGATCTCCAGCGAAACGGCAGTCACTGCTTCGGCCAAGCTCGTGGACCTGCGCACCGGCACCACCTTGTGGACCGGTTCTGCCCGCGCCTCCAGCGAGGAAGGTGGGAATAACGGCGGCGGCGGACTGGTCGGCATGCTGATCACGGCAGCGGTCAAGCAAATCATCAACAGTTCAACCGACGCCGGTTACCCGATTGCCGGGATGACCAGTACGCGCTTGCTGTCGGCCGGCCAACGCACCGGAATCCTCTACGGGCCACGTTCTCCCAAATACGGGTCGGATTGACTCTCCCGCAGTGAACCGCCTGGTCACCTTTGGGTGCCCAGGCGCAGCCGCTTCGACACCCTGTAGAAAATTTTCCGGCCGTTAACCCGAACCACGAATACGCCACGTCTGAGCTTGTGAACGGATCATTCATTCACGAGGTTCAGCCCATGTCCCGTCCATTTCCATTTATGCGCCCTGCTGCCCAGGGCTTCGCCGTGACCTTGCTGGTGGCATTGGCCGGTTGTGGGTTGTCTTCGTCCCGGGAGGCGGCCAAGCCGGTCGAGCCGGTAGCTGTGGCCCCCAGTCCTGTAGCGCAAGGCGAGCTCGCTTACGTTCGTGAGCCGATGGCCAAGCGCATGGTCGCCCCGGCATCGATGGCCGCCCCAAGGGTGGCGAACGACGCCATCGCCGGGGATTACCGCGCCGAGCCCCGGGAACAGTACGGAAAACTGCCGGACAACCCTATCCACAGCGTGGCCGAAACGCCAGTCTCGACCTTCAGCGTGGATGTCGATACGGGCAGCTATGCCAATGTGCGACGTCTCCTCAACCAAGGCAGCCTGCCGCCCGAAGGGGCTGTGCGGCTGGAGGAAATGGTCAACTACTTTCCTTACCACTACGCCCTGCCCACCGACGGTTCCCCCTTCGGCGTGACCACCGAAGTGGCCCCGTCGCCGTGGAACCCTCACACCCGCCTGCTGCGCATTGGCATCAAGGCGAGCGATCGCGCCGTGGCGGACCTGGCCCCGGCCAACCTGGTCTTCCTGGTGGACGTTTCCGGTTCCATGGACCGCCGCGAAGGCCTGCCGTTGGTCAAAAGCACCCTGAAACTGCTGGTAGATCAATTGCGCGACCAGGACCGCGTTTCCCTAGTGGTCTATGCCGGCGAATCCCGGGTGGTGCTCAAGCCCACCTCGGGCCGCGACAAGGTGAAGATCCGCAATGCGATCGATCAGTTGGACGCCGGTGGTTCCACGGCCGGCGCCTCGGGCATCGAACTGGCCTATCAGATGGCTCGGGAGAGCTTTATCGACAAAGGCATCAACCGCATCCTGCTGGCCACCGATGGTGACTTCAACGTCGGTATCAGTGACTTCGACAGCCTCAAGCAGATGGCGGTGGACCAGCGTAAAAGCGGTGTGTCCCTCACGACGCTGGGTTTCGGTGTGGATAACTACAATGAACACCTGATGGAGCAACTGGCCGACGCTGGTAACGGTAACTACGCCTACATCGACAACCTGCTCGAAGCGCGCAAGGTCTTGGTGGACCAGCTCAGTTCCACCCTGGCAACGGTCGCGCAGGATGTGAAGTTGCAGGTGGAGTTCAACCCCGCCCAGGTCAGCGAGTATCGCCTGCTGGGCTATGAGAACCGCGCGCTGAAGCGTGAGGATTTCAACAACGACAAGGTCGATGCGGGCGAGATCGGTGCCGGGCACACGGTGACGGCGCTGTATGAAATTGTCCCGAAGGGTGAGCCGGGCTGGTTGGAGCCGCTGCGCTATGCCAGCACACCCAAACAGGATGGCAAGTCAGGGGAACTGGCGATGTTGCGTGTACGCTACAAGCCCGCGGAAGGTGGCAGCAGCCGCTTGATCGAGCATCCTATCGCCAGCGCGCAGGGCGAAGGCAAGACCAGCGATGACTTGCGCTTCTCGGCCGCTGTGGCGGCCTTCGCCCAACAGCTCAAGGGGGATGGACGTTACACTGGGACGATGAGCTTGAAGGACACGGCGCAATTGGCCCGCTCCGCCCGCGGTGATGATCCGTTTGGGCTGCGTGGCGAGTTTGTGCAGTTGGTGGAGCTTGCCCAGAGCCTCAAACCTGCACCCAAGCGCTGATCCCAAGCACAGCAAGGACCAAATGTGGGAGCGAGCTTGCTCGCGATAGCGGTGGACCGATCATGCTCATCATTGACTGATCCGACGCCATCGCGAGCAGGCTCGCTCCCACCGTGTTCCCTTGTTATCTGTCAGGACTGTGTTGCAATGACCGGAAGGAGTTCGTCACCTACATGGCCGCACCGATTGATCCTCCCAGCGATGAAGCGCTGCTGGCCCGCTACCGCAACGGCGATGGGGCTTGCTTTGAAGTCCTGTACGCCCGCCATCGGCAGGGGCTTTACCGTTTCCTCGTGTCCTTGAGCAACAAGGCCGAGCTGGCCGAGGAAATTTTCCAGGACACCTGGCTCAGCCTGATCCGCAGCGCGACCCAGCCACAAGGGCGGGCCAGTTTTCGCACCTGGCTGTTCCAGATTGCCCGCAACCGCTTGATCGACCATTGGCGCAAACACGGTGTCCACACGCCGTTGCACGACAGCTACGATGAGCAGCTTCACGTCCAGCCCGACGACACCGGCAGCCCCGAGCAACAGCTGAGCCTGAGCCGCGATCAGGCGCGCCTGGACGCCGCGTTGCGGGCCTTGCCCGAAGATCAGCGGGAAGTCTTCCTGCTGCGCCTGCATGGTGACCTGGAACTGCCGCAGATTGCCGCCCTGACCGGCGCCCCGCTGGAAACGGTCAAAAGCCGCTTGCGTTACGCCCAGCAGAAGTTACATCGACTGCTGGCCGAGGAGGTACCCGCATGATCGACTCCAAACACACCCCGGATCCCAACGAAGAAGTGCTGATCGAGCATTTCCGCCAACACGCCAGCGGCGAGCCGCCGGCTTCCCTGGACGCCTTCATCCTGGCCACCGCCCACCGCGAAGCCCCAACGCCGACACCGAGCCTGTGGAAACGCTGGTTGCAGGCCTGCCAACGGCCGCGCTGGCAAATGGCATTCGCCACGGTTGCCGGTGTGGCACTGATGCTCGGCCTGGTGCTGCGCTCGCCGGTGCCCCAAGACGACCTGGCCTCACCTGCTTCGATGGAGTTTTCCGCCGATCGGCAGGAGCCCGCCGTTGCCGCCGCACCACCGCCGGCCATGCCTGCTCCCGCACCGATCACCCGCATGGCGCCTCAGGGCGAACTGGCCCGGGCCCCGGCAAGCCCGGTGCAGGCCCTGGCAGATAAGCCGATGGCGAAAATGAGCAAATCCACAGCCGTCGCCCCGCCCTCGTTGGAGCAAGGCCTGCTGGAAATCCTGCGCTTGCGTCAGGCGGGTGAGACCAAGGCAGCCGATGAGAAGCTGCTTGCGTTGCATAAGCGCTTTCCCGAGGAAGACTTGCCGGCGCGGTTGGAGGCGTTGCGCAAGCGTTGAGTTAAACGGGCACTTGAGGCGCAAGGAGAGCTGCTGCTTTTAGGGCGGTTGCTTGAACAGACGCCAACACCTGTACGCCTTGATCGGCTGGCGGCTCGTGAGAAGTCCCGCTTTTGGCCGGTAGCGCCTGACGCACGTCCAAAGGTAAGCCGCTAGCTAGAACTCAGAGAGAGCTTAGAGGCTAGGGACCGACTACGCAGAACGACCCGCTATCAATTCGGCTACGTGTAGTCCGCAGCGGCAGCTTCCTTGGCGGCTTCTGTGCCCATTCAAACCATCTCTACAGCCACCTGATTTGACAAGCTCCAGAGGATTCGTATAACTGGTTATACAAATCCCGGAGATGTTATGGATATTTTACGAGAAATGCCCCATGTCTTTTTAGGCAGCCGTCTCAAGCGACTTGCCGAGCAGATGCAAGCAGATGCGAGTCTGTTGGCTAGCGATGTTGGTACATTAGTCCCACCAGGGCTGTTTCCGGTTCTCGCGCTGCTCGATGGCTCCAAAGGCTGCACTGTTGGGGATCTCGCCCGAGCCATCCGGGTGAGCCAGCCTGCAATGACAAAAAGTGTAAACCGGCTGACGGACGAAGGGCTCGTTGTCTCGAGCCGGGGGGAGAAAGACAAGCGGCAGTCCCTCGTCGAACTGACGGCGGCGGGGAGGGCTGCCGTCGATCAAGGCCGCCAAGTTGTATGGCCACTTATTGATATCGTGGTTCGCGACTTATTAGTCGGAATGTCGGGTCCTTTTCTGGAACAGCTGGATACTCTGGAAAATCGCTTGGCCGAGGAGTCTCTAGCTGAGCGCGTTGATCGCCTTAACCCTGTCAGCTTGCGACCCGCTTGTGATGCAGATGTTGCTGGAGTCGTTTTGTTACTCAATCGGGCATATCGCGGCGAAGGGGAAGGAGCAGGTTGGACGACAGAAACTGGCCTGATTAGCGGAGACCGTATTTCGGAAACAACGCTCAGGACTGAGATTGCACAGAAACCGCTCGCTTCGTTATTGGTATGGAAGAAGCGAGAAAACATCCTCGGGTGTGTATGGGTTGAGCCAGTGCAGGCGGGGACTTGGTATCTGGGGTCATTGGCAATCGATCCAAAAGAACAGAATGCTCAGTGTGGACGGCGTTTGCTCGCCGCCGCGGAGCAATGGTGCCAATCACGCGGCGCTGAGTGTATTCATATGACGGTGCTTGGAGCGCGCGACACGTTGATAAAGTGGTATGAGCGTCGGGGCTACTGCAAAACAGGTGAAACCGAACCTTTTCCTTATGACGACGACAGGTTTGGGGTTCCCATCCGGCCGGGTCTACAGTTCGAGGTCATGAAGAAAGTGCTGGAAACCTCAGCGATTCACTCGATGCATCAGGTATTGAACACATGACATAGCCAGAAACAAGAAAGCCCGCACAGGGCGGGCTTCTTGGGGTGTTTCGTAGACTGTCTGAGACAGGTCTAGACTGCGATATGGTGCACCAGGCGGGATTCGAACCCACGACCCCTGCCTTCGGAGTCCTAAAAGTCGACGTTTAGAATCAATACGTTAGCGGGGATTAGCTGGAAAATCAACGGGTTGTGTTAGCTGGAGTTAGCGGGTTTTCGCCCCGGTTAGCGGGGCGAGTGTGGCAAAATTGTGGCATTCGCACGCTATACCTGCCGCGTGGCCGACTGCAGTAATCACGGTATTGAATCTATCATCTATTCCTATCGTAATCCGGCATCTGTCCCAAGGATCGGCCTGAGTGATGCAATCATCCATGCGGCCCACGTAAACGGCCGCAATCGGCCAGAAGCGGACATTCGGGACCGAGCGTAACATCAGGCATCACGAAGCCTGTTACCCGCAGCCGGACCTTTATTTGCCCCATTATCCGCGTAGTGATCCTGACCGCAATCTTCGGCGGCTATATCCTGTTTGCGTGGCTGGGGTCATCGCATCGGATGTTCGCCTAATTGCACTACGCGCGGACACATGACGAACGTTGGCACCGCCAAAACCGACGCATGGTCGTCTATTGTGATGGTTCATTTAGGAGGTGTGATTCGCTGGCGAGCGGTATAAGGTCTAGCAGACAATTCGAGTGGAGGCTTTATATGTCTGAAGTCCAGCCAAAATCCGAAAAGCAGGAAGACGCTGAGGCCGCCGTCGACGATTTCCGAAAGGACCTTGGACCTTTTGTTGTTGCCGCTGAGACGACACGCATGGCAATGCTTTTTACCGACGCGAAGGCACCCGGCAACCCGATCGTTTACGCAAACGACAGCTTTCTAAAGCTGACTGGGTACGACCGGAACGAGGCATTGGGCCAGAGTTTCAATTCCTTACTGGAACAGCGCGTCGATCCTGAGGTCGTCGAGAAGGTCAAGTCCCAATTCGAGAAATGTGAGAATCACGACAATGACCTAGATATCGATTATTACCGGAAGGACGGCAGTACGTTGTTCGTCTCGGTTTTCATAAGCCCGGTGTGGGACGAGAGTGGCGAGATCGTGCAGCATTTCGTTTCGTTCATGGATATTACCAAGCACAAAGAGGCGCAAAGCAAGTCGGAAATGTTCATCGACGAGCTTAATCATCGCGTAAAAAACACTTTGGCCACGGTGCAGGCGATAGTCTGGCAGTCGTTCAAAAAATCATCCGATACCCAGATCGTTCGAGAGTCTATCGATTCCCGCCTCTTTGCTCTTTCTCGATCGCATGATCTCCTTACCCGTGAGCATTGGAACGGCGTGAGTTTTCGCGATTTAGTGAACGAGGTATTGGAGCCGTTTGGGGTCGCAGGCGATGGGGCGGCGCGCTTCATCATCGCGGGTCGAAATGTCCGCATTTCACCGCAGACGGCGCTGGCGCTCGGTGTCGCGCTCAACGAGCTCGCGACAAACGCCCTGAAGTACGGTGCCTTATCCAACGAAGCAGGATGCGTCCTGATCGAGTGGGCGGTCGCGCCCATGCCGGCGGGCAACAGGCTGATTATTCGTTGGCAGGAAAAGGACGGCCCAACTGTTGCTCCGCCGTCGCGCAAAGGGTTCGGTTCGCAGGTGATCGAGCGTGGGTTGTGTCATGAGCTGGCAGGGACCGTGCATCTCGACTTTCCGAAAGAAGGCGCGGTTTGCACGATCGATATTCCGGCATCCGAGCGTGCCCATGTCGAGTAAGCCGCTTGCTGGTCGGCGCATCTTGGTCGTCGAAGACGAGTTGATGATTTTGATGCTCGTCGAGGACATGCTGGCCGAACTCGGGTGTACCTCCATCACGTCAGCCGCAACTGTTGACCAAGCACTTGCTTTTATCGACGAGAAAGACTTCGATGCCGCGACATTGGACGTCAACCTACACGGGATCAAAAGCTTTCCCATCGCCGACGCGCTCATCGCGCGCGGCGTACCCTTCATGTTTGCAACCGGATTTGGCGCGGAGGGAGTGCCGGCCCGATATAACGAGCAGCCTGTCCTAAGAAAGCCGTTCCGCTACCAAGATTTATCAGACCAATTCCAGCGCCTCTTAAACTGCTAAACAGCAGCCCTTGGTCCGCGCCAACGATGAGGCGGTGCCTGCGATCTAGTCAATGAAGCGCAGGGGCGTGATCTTTGGCAGCCCAAATAGGTGTCCCGCGACCTTCCACGGCACCTTCGACTCGTAGAAGTGTTGGCGCTGATACGATTTTGACCCAGATTGCTGATTTTTGGCTGACCTATATGCACCTCTGAAATTCCGCGCAAAGACTTCGTTCGCTGAGTACTTGGGTAGGTCAATTAATTCCGGCAGCTTGGGTCAAAATCGCATAAGCGGTAACAAACAACTCTGCTACAGCGTTATGGCGTTCCATTCCTCCCGTACAGGCGGTAGCCCTGTCGCCTACTCAAACGTTCGTAATAGGCGTTCACGGCAGGAAAGTCCGGATGGGCAAGGGGTGTCTCAAACCATCGATTAACCGATAGGCCGATCGGTATGTCTGCAAGAGAAAACTGGTCACCGACGACGTAGGCCCCGGTTGAGTCGAGCTGTCTATCGAGAATTTCCATGTGCCTCAACCAGTCCTTGCACGAGGTTGCCAATGCATAGCCGTCTTGATGCTGAGGCGAATGCCTGACCAGAGACATAAAGGCATAACTCCACGATTTGTTGAGATCCGACGCTTGCCAATCGATCCATTGATCCACCCGCGCTCTGGCCCTCGCTTCGATCGGGTACAGGTCGGTGTCGCTGTAGCGAGACGCCAAGTAGCGAATGATCGAGTTTGATTCCCAGAGAGTGAAATCATCATCCTGGATGACCGGCACCATGGCATTGGGATTCAACGCCATAAATCCAGGCGTCTGGGGCGACTTGAATCCAGAGCCCCAATCCTCCCGGTCGAAGGGGATTTCAATCTCAGCGCAGGCCCAGAGTACTTTTCTTACATTGATCGATGATGCTTTACCCAGTACGCGCAACATTCCATGTCCTTACAGTCGGTGGCTTTTCCTGTCGACACTATCGCCTTGTCGAGACGACTGTCCAGTGACTGCGTCTGGCCGTTTGCTGTCCTTCACATTAGCCAGATCCGCCCTAGGAGGGGCTCGTCTTTTCGGGAATTACTAGGTGGCAGAGATCAGTTCGGCCTCAAGTGTCGGACTCTGGAGCAACTGATTACAAGGAAGATGCTTTGAATATTTAAAACAAAGACTTACAGAATTCCTTGTTACGTGGCATATCTTGGAAAGCAGCTATTAGCGTGGGCATCCAAACCGTTGTTACGTGCTGTTATCCGGGAATTTTCATTGAGTCCGTCCGGCTCCATCGTGCTCAGTTTGGTGGCTCTCAAAAATCTTGAGTGCCGGGCTGTCTTCGCGCATACATCCAACGCTGATTGGTTGCTTACTCAAGCTCTTGCCACGGGAATTGCTCAGCGCTTATCGGTGAGCAGTGGTCTGCGTGCGGGAATTGATGTTCTTGGTCGACTTCCGTTTGCCCTGCTCCGCATTTCCGACAAATCACGGTGGTATCTTCCAGTCTCCACTGAAGACTCCACGCGATTACTTCGCTACTCGTTGCCATTTTTGTGAGTATCCATGCGTTTTTGCTAGGGGCTGCGCTCTGAATTGAGCGTTTCAGGCAGTATCAGCGCTAAAAAATTCTATTCCATCCGCATAATTTTTCAAATCTACCAATGACGGCACCCTCTCTCTGCCAGATGCACCGCCTTCGCCAAGGCTGCACCTGTGCTGTCATGCAGACCAACTGATTAGTGGTGATATAGGTTCACCTTGTGATTTGGTAGTGTGTCTGCGATTTTTTACTAGTCGTGATACCTAATATGCTTAAACCGATACTCCTGGTTGAAGACGATCCGAAAGACCTTGAACTCACATTGTTCGCTTTGGAACGTACGCAGCTAGCAAATGAAGTGATTGTTGTGCGGGACGGCTCGGAGGCGTTGGACTACCTGTTTTGCCGCAATGCGTTTGCTCACCGCGCCAGGGGCAACCCGGCCATCGTCCTGCTTGACCTTAAGTTGCCGAAGGTGGACGGCCTTGGCGTATTGGAAACCATCCGAGCCGACGAGGTACTGCAAAGCATCCCGGTTGCAATGCTCACGAGTTCCCAGCTGGATACTGACCTGACCCGTGCGTATGAATTGGGTGTGAATTCATATGTGGTTAAGCCTTTTCAGTTGATAGAGTTCGTTGAGGCCGTTGCCAAGCTTGGAATGTTTTGGGCCGTATTGAACGAGCCGCCTCCCGGTTCCGTTCGTCCTGTGCGTAAGTAGGAAGTGGATTTTTTGCTCTGCTACTTGGACGCTTCACACCCTTTTGGATGCAGTGAGAAAAGAGAAAACCCAAACGGTTCGAATAACAGGACATTCGTTAAATAGCCCACTCCGGTGGGCTTTTTTGTGGCCGCTGGATATCACACCCCGGATGTCTGGTTTACCATTTCCCATGCTCATGGTCCGAGCACCACGTATCTCCAGGAGGTCAACGTGTCGTTACCCATCACTGCCCGGCAACTCAACGCCTTGCGCGCACTGCAACGCACCGCCCCCGAGCTGGGCGACCTGGCTACGTCGATTGCTCTGGCGTTTGATGCGTCCAACATCGAAAACCCGCAGCTGGCACGCTTGATTCTGGAGAAGACCTGCCGACGCATCGTGGCGGGCCAGCCCGGTAGCCGGGACGCCATGATCCAGCACCTGGAGACCTTCGGAAACTTGAACTGTCTGTCGCCCGGGAAGGTCACTGAGTTTACCGACCGGATCAGGAAGATGGCTTACCCATGTCGGAAGGTATCCAGAAAGAAACTCTGAGCTTCATGCTCGAGGGCGACCCTGCAGGCGACGTGCGCCGACTGTGTTTATGACCGTCTGCTTTTGGCCGATAGCCGCCTATGACTAACGCCCCTTTGGGAATGATTATCTTCAATCCTGCACGTTTTCATTACCCAGCGCGTGCTCGAAGGACTTGGTAAAGGCGATAAGATCACTATCCAAGACCTGACATAAATCCCGCAACTGCACCGTATCCAGCCGCCTTACCCCTCTTTCCACATCGCTCATGAACGATTGCGGCCTTCCCAGAGCGGCAGAGCATTGCGCCTGGGTCATCCCTGATTCGATCCTCATGCGCTTCAGCACCTGCAGAAAGATCACATGCTCGCGTCGATAGATAGCCTTTGTCATAGCCGTGTCCGGGCAAGGTTCGGCTGATAACGCTATATCTGCTTTTGGGATATCTGATTTTCAGTTATTTTATCTGTGCACGTTTGGTTTAGGAGGCTGCATGAGACTTATCTGGGAGTTGTTTCGCTTGGCATGGGCCGTCGGGTGTTTGCCGGTGGGTGCGCTTTTGCTAGTCGTGGTGGTTTTTTCCGGCTTCAACCTGCCATTCTTTCTGGGTTTTAACAGTAGCGAAGACCCGGCAATCCGTTGGCTGTTCTGGGTCTTGGTTCTCTACTTCGTCGGGGGAGGATGGCTGTTCTCCAGAATCAACCAGAACTATGCCGATAAGCTGAGAAAAATGGTTGCCGGCTATCAGGCTGAAGGGTTTCATCCGCAGGTAGAGGTTTTCGCGAAGATCAATGACGCCTACGTTGGTGTCGACCTGCAATCGAAAAGGTTGCTGGCCTACCCCGTTGGTCAGGATGGTCATCTCTTCCGTTTGGATGAGATTCGCTCCTGGCGCATCCTTCCAGTCGGCAAGAGCAACCATCGGTTGGAGCTGTTGACCAGCGATTTGGCAATTCCAACGTTTAGCCTCGCGCTTAAAACGGCCGACGTGACCAATACGGAGGCACGGCTGCATTCAATCTTCAGCACTTAGCTGGATGATGGAGCCTTCACTTAGCTATTCGGAGTGGCCCGATGACCGACGTAACCGCAGGCAGTGTTTGGCAGGTAGACATCGCTCAACTGAAGCTAGCTAACGCCACCATGCGTTTGGCCAATCAAGCGCTGGCTTCTGACGATGTTGCCGTTCTATCCGCTCTCGGTTTTTCGCTCGCCCACATTCGAGAGCTGAGGCGCAAAGGTGGCTTCAGACCATCTTCCATTGCGCAGAACACACGAATGATCAATTGCTTACAAAAAAGGGAGCCTGCACATGCTCATTAACTACATGCCATTGAAAATCGCGTCCAGCGTTCTGGCGACAACGACGATCGAATCTGTCCGCCGATCCACTTCGTATCATGCCTGCGGCTGGCAGATTCTTGACCGTTGGGCGTTTAATTCTCCCGAGCAGCTTCGCGCACTTGAAGCACAGGGAGAGCTGCTGCTTTTAGGGCGGTTGCTTGAACAGCAAATCGTCGAGCATGAGGCGCTTATCTCGCCCCTTGGATTGGCGCAGCGGAGGCAAGGGCTTGCAGAGCATGAGGTTCTTGCGCTGTCAGGCATCTCTACCGAGTTGTGAGCCATCGGCGGCAGCGCGTTCTACCAAAACTTTTCAGCCGTTGGCAGCAGTGGGGTCTCGGGGCTTGCCCTGAGCAGGGACGGTAGGCAAAGCAAAGAAGTGAAACGACTGCCGCTTTGCCGGTTGTACGTACGCCATTTATGGCGGGAGTACAAACCCTACCCTGTCCCAGTTTTTATCCTCCAAATGGTTCCCGCCGTTGTGGACGATGTTGGTGACTAAAAATTGTCTGTCCGTTGGTAATGGATTTCTTAGCCCTCGATGAATAAAAGCATCATTGGGGAGGGTGCAGAGGGAATCGTCCAATGACTCGATAAGCACAAGAGTCAGATGCCATCAGCCTAACAAAATTGATCATCAAAAATATTTGCGAAGTGAGCGCGGTAATTTCCAGAAAACACCGCAACACGACGCTGTACAAAGCAAGGCGTTGGCAGTGATGGTGTCGGATATTGTGAAGTGCGCGCGTTTGCCGTTGGTGACTGTGCGTGCATCGCTCGGGTAAGAAGAGAAAAACATCTGGCAGCACAGGGAAAGGTAAATCTTGTGATGCTGAGGGAGGCATGCGGTAGGCAAATCTGGGCACGTCACCCACAACTGGAGTAAACACTATGAGTGAAAGCTGGCTGAGGAAAATGTGGTCGCTTGCACTGCGACGGAAATCTGTAGACGCGATGAACGGCGGCAAGCCGTTTACCAGGTGCGGAACCCTCATGGTCTATGCGGGAGAGCTCAAGCTGATACCTGAGCTCATTCCCGAGTCAAAACCTGCCAGACGCTCCACGCCGCCCGATTCAGATTGAGTGCAGCATCTCAGGGCGGCTGAACGCATGTCAGTAAAAGTGGAACGCCTTAACTGATACGCACTTTGGATAGCCGGTGCGCAGGGCTAGCTGCTCAGACTACTTTCCTGATCAAACAGAGCTCTGGCAGAGGGGCCATAGGTTGCGATGACATTCTCGATGGTATCCCGGTCGTTACAGTTCAAACTGCGGGTCAGGTCGAAGAGGGTGTTTCGCTCTGCTTTCCACTGGCTGATGATTTCAACATTCGGTTGGGCTTTCTTCCGCTCGTAGAAAATCGACTCGGAACGGAGCGCTATTAAGCAACCCAAGACGTCCTGGGCGATTTCCAGTCTATGAGCATCTGATGGTTGGATCATCGTTGAGACCTCCTGCTGATCAGTATCAGTACGTCGCGTGGTAGTTTATGGATTTTTGAATGCTTCGTAATCGATGCTCATCGGGGCTGTCGCTCGGCTGGTGTGGAATGCGTCGACTGTCAGCTGGGAGGCATCCCGCGATCCAGGATACGTTTTTGACAGGTGCTGCTGTTAGCTGAAGAATGGCCGCATGCAAAAAGCAGAATCTGAAACCTTGGGTGTTGAGGAGTATGAAGCATTCGAGCTTATGGCTCGGGAGCTCCATGCCCATTTTTTAAGCGCGCGGAAAAATTTTGCGGTGCGAGTGCCCCTAAATTTAGTGAGCTATTTGTTCACTGGGATTTTGCGGAAATCACGGTTGCCGAAAATCCAGCTTGAATGTGCCATCGCGGAATTAGAATTTGCTGTCGAGGCCAGGACATTTCGCCGTTACATCAGCGGTCATACCCGGATGACATGGAGGACGTTTCAGCGATTGGTTTTCTGGGCGCTGGGGCAGCAATGGATCAGCGCGTGGATGTGCCGCGATTTGATGTCAAAAGCCCATCTATGCGAGGTCGCTCAAATCAGTGCACGCGAGTTATTGAACGAACGTAAGCGCCTCGTATCAGCGACAGAAATACACAGAGAGGAAATGGTTAGGCGTTTTTATGAAAACCTAGCACTCAAGGACTTGGAACGAGAGGAAGAAGCAATCCTCTCTATTCGAAGAAACGATGAAGCGAGAGAGCTCGCATGCTCCCTGGGATTGGATATAGCTGATTAGCCTCAGGCCAGCTTGGCCAACAGCGCTTCGGCCCTAATGTTGTAGTAATCCTCCAGCGTGCTTATCTCGCAGTTCCCGGTGACACTGGCAAACTTGGTAGCTTGCTATCAGGTCGCTTCATCGCGCCATGACTTACATTTGGGATAGCTGCTGCGATAAAGCTAATGCCATTACCAATCAGGCTCCAGCTCTGTGCTGAGGTGAATGCCCATGATCCTGGCCTTACGGTACCTCAACGGCTCTGCATTGATCTCCAAGGCAACGAGACGATTTGCAGCGACCACTAGACTGTTGAATCGCTCGTTGTGAATAGCTACATACGCAACCAGTCTCTTGCCAGACGCCTGCATTGAGCCGATGCAGCGAGGTGCTGCCTTCCCGTCTAGGAGTAGCGGGTCAACGTATAGGTAGCATTCCAATATCGGATATTTGAACGCTTCGGGATATCGGATGGAGCCGTGCAGCTTCATCGAAGCATGCTCTGAATAATGGTCACCGATTAGCCTGGTATCGGCATGCGTGGCCATTCCAAAGGACCACGACATATCCCATTGCCAAATCCGGGCTTGTACGGTTATTCGATCAATGACTGCATGGCTTCGACCTGCCACAGCATGCTTCCTCTCGAATTGGACTGACTTCTGCCATGACCCCGTACCTGCTGCTCACGGTGGATCGGGTTTATTCAGATGTTCCGCCAGATACAAAGTTAGGGCCATGGCGTCATGCGGTTTGCCCGATGTGGAACGAAACCTTTCTGCCATCGCACTGACGACAAGCTGAGCCCCATTTCGAAGCTTTCCCGTGGCTTTAGCCTTCACAATACCTTTACAAACATCCGTCCGATATTCTGTGGGGATTCCAGACAGATCCAGCTCATTGGAGGCAAGATGTGGCGTTTGGGTTTCAGTTAATAGTTTTGGTTGAGGTTTAGTGTTAGGCCGAACTTGGTCCGATACGGTATCGATACCGCATCCGTGGTGTATCGGTATCTCTTCCAGACCTACGTCTGAGCGGGGACGGAGGGCCTCATTGATCAATCGCTGCTGATTCACCGTAAGTCTTTCTTTGAAATCGCGCAGGAAATCGTCAAGCCACTGGCTCGGAATGCGGCGAATTTCCTCAAGCGCTCTAGCTATCAGCTTTGGCCCAGTCACCTGAGTAGCGGTGTGATGATCCCACCAGATACGTACCCAAACGACGTATCTGACATGATCGTATCTAGCCAAGCCCTCATCTTGTAATCGATGAATGACTTGTAACCATTGCTCTGCCGTCCAGCCTATCTCTGCTCCTGCGATTCGGGGCACGAGGGGGTATACGCCCGTGATATTGCTGTCAGGGGCTGTTAAGAGGTGCAGCAACGCAACTTTGTCTTCAGTGGTGCAATTCAGCAAGCGGGGGGAGCGCCAAAAATTTTGATCCCTGATGGTTCGTTGTCTGCCCATGCTCAAGGCTCCTTGCGCAAACGTACGGAGATGACGTAAGGGACGATCATTGTCGCGCCTCCACCTGCGCTTTCTTGGTTGGCCTACCTGTGGGTTTTGGTTTTGATGAGGTGTTGGTCATGGCGTGGCGATCAGGGCTTTCTGTACTGCCGGTGCGCATCCAAGCTCTTAAGTCACCTAGCCTCCATCGCAGCCTTGAGAGTCCTGGTACAGGCTCAAGCCCTGGCAACTTACGCTGACGGACCGTAAGCACGCTGAACCCGGTCAACGCAGCAACTTCAGACACGCCGATCAGGACATCGTCGCCAAGCTTCTGTATTTTTTGTATGGTTTCGTAATCTATTGGCATCAGGTTATCGCTCGATTGATCTGGTCGACACAGACTTCACCAATCGAGCTGCTTGCAGCTAGGACATCTTTTTAACAGACGTCTGTATCTAACTCACTTTGCGGAGTTTATAGGCGCCTCTTTGAATTGGTTACGAAATTCGTACTAGAAAGCGGAGATTTGTAGTAGTCCTCATCAAGAAAGCGAAGAACTTTTTTGAGCTCTGCTTTTTGAAGTGGCAATATTAGTTGCTCAATCCCGCCAGCGGCAGTAACGGTGTTGAAGGGTACATTGAATTCTTGCGCAGCTGGCTTCATCGTTCCTATGGGTATTGATTGCAGTATGCCACTTTGCTGAATTAGCGAAATCTTTCTGCGCACCCAAGAGTCAGCTATCATTAGCAACCCCGGTGCGCTAGCTACTGACAAAGTTGGAATTAGAGCGAAGCCGTTTACGTCTTCATCTGTGGCGGTCTTGTAATATTCGCTAAGGTCAAAGATCTGGCGAGCAGCATGAAAGCTGAAGAATTTAAGCCTGCCTCCATCCAGAATCGCTGTAAGTTTATAGTCGAGAGTAAGCCCAATCCCTTCTATTTTTTTATAGACGTTAGCTGCGTGGAATATTGATAGGCCTCGTGTCGATATTATTCTTCGTTTATCAAAGTTTTGAAGTAGTATGCGTACTCCACCTCCGTCAGCTGCATAACCTGAAAATAGAGCTTTTATTAATGTGAAAAACTCTTCCGTTGGTTCAACTTCTGGAATGGCTAGAGGGTTCGCAATTGCAGCCGCTAGATCGTCGATATCGTCAAAATCGTCAATGAATAAGACCTCGTCATCGTCAGGCTTATAACTTCCATCAAATTCGATTTCTTGGTCAGCTTCGTCGAACTCTGCCTCTTGTGTATGTAGCAGATCGGTAAGTTCGGTTTGTACAGGCTGAGATAGCGCAAAGCGAACGATGCGTTGGGCAGGGTCTTTGGTTAAGGCAAACAGATGCAGCATTTCATTACTCCATTAGCATACTGTCGGATATTTTTTTGACGGAAGTTACCGGCCTAGGAGACTTCAGGCGTGACTTTGTTAGTAGGGTGTAAACCATGCCGTCATCGGACTCGACTTTATAGAAGTGGTAGCCCGCGAAGAATAGAAAAGGGTGTACAGGAATATTGGAGACAAACCATCCAGTGATCATAAGTGCCACGAAGATTGAACACGTCCACGTGGCGTCGAACGCGGTTATTTTCGTGACTAAAGGCATTAGGTAGCTGATAAGAAAAACTAAAATAAAATAATCATTCGACTCTACCTTCTTAGCCTTAAATGGGAAGATCTCGCCCTGAGAGTGGATGAGCCGTAGGATCAAAAGTGGGAGAAAGGTGCCGATGGTCCCTACAATGATCAATTGCCACGTAAAAAGGGACATCGCATGTGTACTAAAAACTTCGATAGCTGCTGCGACCAACAACGTCGGTGCCGCTGAAGAAATCAACAGGACTGTCTTGAGGATATTGCGCATCTTGGTTCCATCCATGGATTTCATCAGTTCACAGTGGCTGATTCTGAGGCCCTGAGTCAACAGTAGCTCAGCACTCGACTATCGGAGTTGGGTAAACTGGCTATTGCAGGAGAATTTATTCGCGAGCGGCCAGCGAACACATTTTGCGTCGATCAAGCAGGCATCCGCTGATGCGGCAGCTGCTCGATCTATCGGGCTCACTGCTTCGGTAGCCGCGTGAGCACATCCCTGAAATGGGCACGTCGTATGTCCATTGATGCGCGCCGATTTGATCGACGTCCGCTTGCCGCTGCGCAACCACCTAGAATACATCCAGGTCGACCGTCTAAGCGCCCACCGCCGGATGAATCGCCCCTAGCTTCGTAGATGGCCCGAACGTTTGCATTGGGCCAACTTTTACTGGTCAAAATCCTAAGCTAAGCTGGTCGAGCGTCAACGCAAATCAAAGTCTGATGTAATGGAGGCCGGTCTATACAGCACCCACAAACGGGCGTGGTCCTTTCAGGCAAGCTTTGCTGCTAGCTCCTCCGCAGTAATGTTGTAGTACCGCTTCAGCATGTTCACCTCCCGATGCCCCGTCACGCTCGCGAGCTCGATCAAATTCGGCAGCTTGGTCGCAAGCCGACAGGTCGCTTCATGCCGCAGATCGTGAAAGCGCAGATTGATCAGAAAGTCCTCCTGTGGCGTTACCTGCGCAGCCCCGCAATCGGCAAAGTATTTCAGCCTCGCTCGCTCCAGACCTCGCACAAAGGCCTTCTTAAGTGCATCGGCGGTGGTGGGGAAGACTCGCCCGCACAGCGAGCGCGGTAAATCCTTGAGCAACTGAATAGCCTTCGGCGAAAGCGGGACGGTTCTGGGCAGTCCGTTCTTCGTCGCGGGTAGGTGCGCGGTTCTACGTTCCAGGTTCACATGCTTCCAGCGCAGCTCGAAAATCTCGCCACGGCGCATGGCTGTCTCAATCGCCAGTTGGACGATGGGCCGTATCCATGGATTGTGTGATGCATCGGCGTAGGTCCCATCAGCACGTCGCTCACGAAGCTCTAACGCGCCGAGCATGTATTGCTCTTCAATGGGGTCCAGTCGTCGCGAGCGTTCGTCGTTGTAGCTTGGACGGCTGACCATCCTGACCGGGTTCTCGGCAAGGTGAATTCCCCACTCGCGGCGAGCGACCTCAATCACACACTGAAACAACGCAAGCTCACGCTTCACCGTGTTGCCTTTGCGAATCTTCAGGCGCTCGTCACGGTAGCGGGCAAAGTCTGAAGAGGTGAGGGTGGCAACGATGCGCGTCGCGAGCGGATTACGCTTGAGTGCTTCCAGGCGTTTGATTTCCGAATACGCGCCCTTGTGCTTCGGAGCAATCTCGGAGATGTAGCGATCAATGAGTTGATGAAAGGCGGTGCGTTCAGCCTCGACGCGAGAGACAAAGATGCCCCGGTCGATTTCGCTTTCGATCATGCGTGCCCAGGCTTGGGCATCGGATTTGGTTTCGAAGGTTTTGCGCTGGGCTGGATAGCCCTTACGGCGAATTTGCGCTTCCCACTGATACTCGCCGCGATTCCTGATTGTTGCCATTCCGACCATTCCCGCCACATTTAAGTGTGGCAAATTTGTGGCAAAAACGACTTTCAGGACTAGGACAGGTTTCTGGCAGTGGAGCTAACCCCTTGTAATACAAGGGATAGAAGGTGGTGCACCAGACGGGATTCGAACCCATGACCCCTGCCTTCGGAGGGCAGTACTCTATCCAGCTGAGCTACTGGTGCGACGCGGGCGCCATAATACTCATATGCATGGCGGGCGTCCATGCTGCTGAATCGCCTGCGTTTTTGGGCAGCTCGCCGGGTGTTGGCTACGCTGATCAGAAAAAGCGGGCAAATTCGGGTTTTTCGTTCTTTTTTTCGAACAGCCTATTGTCCTTCACCCCTATCGGCCCTAGGATTCGTTTGAGATTTCAAACGCTCTTGTCTGGGTGCTGAACCGCACGTCTGTGCTTATGTGCGTTATTTCTGTGCTTCAGCCCGGTGGATGATTTCCCTGACGGCAGCCCCTGAGGCGCCTTTCTACAAATCTAATTCGCTCCGCGTACGCGCGGTGCTGTTAAGGAAAGCCGACATGCAGCTTAAAGACACCCAGTTGTTCCGCCAGCAAGCCTTTATCGATGGCGCTTGGGTCGATGCGGACAATGGTCAGACAATCAAGGTCACCAACCCGGCAACGGGCGAAGTGCTGGGCACCGTGCCGAAGATGGGCGCTGCCGAAACCCGCCGGGCGATTGAAGCCGCCGACAAGGCGCTGCCAGCTTGGCGTGCACTGACCGCCAAGGAGCGCGCCAACAAGCTGCGCCGCTGGTACGAATTGCTGATCGAAAACCAGGACGACCTCGGTCGCCTGATGACCCTGGAACAAGGCAAGCCACTGGCCGAAGCCAAGGGCGAAATCGTCTACGCCGCTTCCTTCATCGAGTGGTTCGCCGAAGAAGCCAAGCGCATCTACGGTGACGTGATTCCCGGCCACCAGCCTGATAAGCGCCTGATCGTGATCAAGCAGCCAATCGGCGTGACCGCGGCCATTACCCCGTGGAACTTCCCGGCCGCGATGATCACCCGCAAGGCCGGCCCGGCCCTGGCCGCCGGTTGCACCATGGTCATCAAGCCTGCTTCGCAAACCCCGTTCTCGGCCCTGGCCCTGGTGGAACTGGCGCACCGTGCCGGCATTCCGCAAGGCGTGCTGAGCGTGGTCACCGGCAGCGCCGGTGACATCGGCGGTGAGCTGACCAGCAACCCGATCGTGCGCAAGCTGTCGTTTACCGGCTCGACCGAGATCGGTCGCCAGTTGATGGCCGAATGCGCCAAGGACATCAAGAAAGTCTCCCTGGAGTTGGGTGGCAACGCGCCGTTCATCGTGTTCGACGACGCGGACCTGGATAAGGCCGTCGAAGGCGCAATCATTTCCAAGTACCGCAACAACGGCCAGACCTGCGTCTGTGCCAACCGTCTGTACATCCAGGATTCGGTGTACGACGCCTTCGCTGAGAAGCTGAAAGTGGCGGTGGCCAAGCTCAAGATTGGCAACGGTCTGGACGACGGCACCACCACCGGCCCGTTGATCGACGGCAAAGCGGTCGCCAAGGTGCAAGAGCACATTGCCGATGCAGTCAGCAAAGGCGCAACCGTGCTGTCGGGTGGCAAGGCGATGGAAGGCAACTTCTTCGAGCCGACCATCCTGACCAATGTGCCGAACAATGCCGCCGTGGCGAAGGAAGAAACCTTCGGCCCGCTGGCGCCGCTGTTCCGCTTCAAAGACGAAGCCGAAGTGATCGCGATGTCCAACGACACCGAGTTCGGCCTGGCCTCGTACTTCTATGCCCGCGATCTGGGCCGTGTGTTCCGTGTGGCCGAGGCCTTGGAATACGGCATGGTGGGCGTCAACACCGGTTTGATCTCCAACGAAGTCGCGCCGTTCGGCGGCATCAAGGCGTCGGGCCTGGGCCGTGAAGGTTCCAAGTACGGCATCGAGGACTACCTGGAAATCAAATACCTCTGCCTGGGTATCTGATCCGCTTCAAGCGCAAAGGGCACGAGAGCGCTGTCCCTTTGCGTGTTTCACCCGTTCTGTTTCTTGTGGCCGGGAACGCTGTGGCAGTCGATCATCGCATGCTGTCGCAGTTGCCTTCCCGCCATGTATTCCTTGAGCCACGCCGACCGATGAGCGGCGAATGAGGATCTATTTAATGAGCAAGACCAACGCTTCCCTGATGAAACGCCGCGAAGCCGCCGTACCCCGCGGCGTCGGCCAGATCCACCCGATTTTTGCCGAATCGGCGAAGAACGCCACGGTCACCGACGTTGAAGGTCGTGAATTCATCGATTTCGCCGGCGGTATCGCCGTACTGAACACCGGCCACGTGCACCCGAAAATCATCGCTGCCGTGACCGCGCAGCTGAACAAGCTGACTCACACTTGCTTCCAGGTCCTGGCTTACGAGCCGTACGTGGAACTGTGCGAAAAAATCAACGCCAAGGTGCCCGGTGATTTCGCCAAGAAAACCCTGCTGGTGACCACCGGTTCGGAAGCGGTGGAAAACGCCGTGAAAATCGCCCGCGCCGCCACGGGGCGTGCCGGTGTGATCGCCTTCACCGGTGCTTACCACGGTCGCACCATGATGACCCTGGGCCTGACCGGTAAAGTCGTGCCGTATTCGGCTGGCATGGGCCTGATGCCTGGCGGCATCTTCCGTGCGCTGTACCCGAACGAACTGCACGGCGTGAGCATCGACGACTCCATCGCCAGCATCGAACGCATCTTCAAGAACGACGCCGAGCCGCGTGACATCGCTGCAATCATCATCGAGCCGGTGCAGGGCGAGGGTGGTTTCTATGTGGCGCCCAAGGAGTTCATGAAGCGCCTGCGCGCCCTGTGCGACCAGCACGGCATTCTGTTGATCGCTGACGAAGTGCAGACTGGCGCTGGCCGTACCGGCACTTTCTTCGCCATGGAGCAGATGGGCGTTGCCGCTGACCTGACCACCTTCGCCAAATCGATTGCCGGCGGCTTCCCGCTGGCCGGTGTCTGCGGCAAGGCCGAGTACATGGATGCCATCGCTCCAGGTGGCCTGGGCGGCACCTACGCGGGTAGCCCGATCGCCTGCGCGGCTGCGTTGGCGGTGATGGAAGTCTTCGAGGAAGAGCAACTGCTGGACCGTTGCAAGGCCGTGGGCGAGCGCCTGGTCACGGGCCTCAAGGCCATCCAGAAGAAATATCCGGTCATCGGTGAAGTTCGTGCCCTGGGTGCAATGATCGCCGTCGAGCTGTTCGAAAACGGCGATACCCACAAGCCGAACGCTGCGGCAGTGGCTCAGGTCGTGGCCAAGGCGCGCGACAAGGGCTTGATCCTGCTGTCCTGCGGCACCTATGGCAACGTTCTGCGGGTGCTGGTGCCGCTGACCTCGCCGGACGAGCAATTGGACAAAGGCCTGGCGATCATCGAAGAGTGCTTCTCCGAGCTCTGATTGCCGGGTTGCGCACTGATCCACAAAAAAACCCGCTTCGGCGGGTTTTTTCATGACCAGGAGCATGTCCTGCGGGTTTTGAGCTGTCTGGAACGGCCGCCAAGGTCTAAGGTGCAAGTATGGCAAGGGAGTGTGTTGCATGACCGCTGTGGTTTTACCGGCTGTACCGCGTGTACTGATCGCCGAGGCTGATCCGGCGTCCCGTGAGCTGCTTGAACAGGTGTTGTCGGGTGTGCGCTGCGATGCCCGGGTGGATACGTGTGGCGAGGGCAAACAGGCGTTGGAGCTGCTGGCGAACACCCCCTATGACCTGGTGATCGCCGATTGGGAGCTGCCAGGTGTCGATGGCCTGACGATCTTGCGCGGCCTTCGCCAGCAGCATCGCAGCCCGCCGTTGCCGTTCATCCTGATGAGTCGGCGCAATGACAGTGCCAGTGTTCGTGAAGTCCTGCCGCTGGCGCCGATGGCCTATTTGACCAAGCCCCTGAATCGGGAAGACTTGACCCAGCGTTTGCAGGGTTTGCTGGTGGGGGGCGGTGAAGAAATCGCCAACGACGCGCCGGTCCCGGGCCCTGGGTTGACCCTGGCAGCCTTTCTGGAGCGGCGGCGTGATATGTCCGAAGGTGCGCCGCTGATGACCGATGTGCAGGTGGCGGTCAAACGCAGCCTCAACCCCGGCGGCCTGGACCTGAAGCTGTTTGAAGAGGAGTTGCGCACCGACCCGCAAATCACCGCGGTGCTGATCGCGGCGGCCAACAGTGCCGCCCAGCAGCAGGGGGGCAGTCCGGTGCAGACCGTGGCCCGAGCGCTGCACCAGCTCGGCAGCGGGCAGAGCACGAACCTGGTCCTCGGCCTGACCCTCAAGCGCTGCGCCCGGCTCAGTGTCCCGTGCCTGGCGGACTATGCCCAGCGTTACTGGGAGTTGTCGCTGCATACCGCCGAGTACGCGCGAATCTTGGCGCGGTTGCTGGATCTGGAACCGGAGCGCTGTTATTGCGCCGGGCTGTTGCATCGGCTCGGCGACCTGGCGCTGCTGCGTTGTCTGGAAGAATGGAAGCAGGCCGGTGGCGAGCTGGATGAGCTGGAGGAAATCGGGCATTTGCTCGATCGATACGGCGCCAGCTTCGGTTCGGCACTGCGCACCCGCTGGCGCCTGCCGCTGGAGCTGAGAGAGTTGATCGCGGCGGCCTATAGCCTGGGTGGTGGGGTTTATTCCCGTGAGGCACTGGTCATGAACATGGCCGGGCAGATGGCCCATCTGACTGAGCATGAAGGGCTTGAGGAGTTGGCCCGTGGCCGTACGGCACGCTTGCTGAAAATCGGATTGCCGGAGCTGATGCGGTTGCGCCGCAAGTAGGACCGCCGACTCATTCCTGTGTAAGCGAGCTTGCTCGCGATGAGGGCCTGACATTCATTGATGCGGTGACAGTCATGTCGCCATCGCGAGCAAGCTCTCCCACAGGGGGTATGAGTGAGTTCAGCGTCGGTTCATTTCTACCGAAATCGTCTCAAGCCGCAATAATGCGATTCTTACCCTGGCGCTTGGCTTCGTACATGGCCGCGTCGGCGCGGGCGAACAGGCTGTCGAGGCTCTGGTCCTCGGCGGTGATGCTGGTCAGGCCTTGGCTGACGGTAATACCGAAGCCGTGATCGCCGCTGCGGAAGGCCAGGCGTTGAATCTCCCGCTGCAAGCGTTCGGCCACTTGCAGCGCCATGTCCGGGGCACAGCCGGGGAACACGGCTGCAAATTCTTCGCCGCCGATCCGTCCAAACAGATCTCCGCGCCTGAGCACAGATCGGCCACTTTCGGCGATTTTCTGCAGCACGGTATCGCCTTCCTGATGGCCGTAGGTGTCGTTGATCACCTTGAAGTCATCGATGTCCAGCAACAGGAACGCCATGGGTATTCCTTGTAGGCGTGCCTGGGCGAATTCGCGGTGGGCGCACTCGAAGAAGTGCCGGCGATTGCTGCTCTGGGTCAGGACATCGGTGGTCGCCAGTCGCTGCAGTTCGCTTTCCAGCAGCTTCTTTTCGGTGATGTCTTCGGCGATGCCCACCACAATCACCGGTTGCCCTGGTTCGGCCTTGCGGTTGATGAAGCATTTGTCGCTGAGCCAGCGGATCTGGCCATCAGCGGCGATGATGCGGTATTCGCGATCCTCGACGGCGCCTTTGACCAGCACTTCGGCCAGGCTGCGTTCGGCGTAGTCCTGGTCGTCGGGGTAGATTGCGTCGCGCCACTCGTTGAAGTCGGCCATGACCAGGCCGGCGGGTCGGCCGAAGATCCGTTCGTAGGCGGGGCTGACGTACAGCACTTGCCGGGTTTCCCAGTTGAATGCCCACAGCACGGCATTGACGCTGACCAGCAAGGAACTGAACAGCTGCTCACGCTCGCTCAGGCGCGCGACTTCGCCTTGGGCGTGCATCAGCGCCATGAGGGTTTGGGCCGCTTCGGGCCAATGAGGCTGGGATGAATCCTGTAGGTTCTTGTCGACCATCGGCACATATCTCAAAGAACGTGCACTGCTGTGGATTTGCACGCGCTTACTCCAAAGCCCGCCTGGATGGCGAAGTGCTCCTTGAGATAAGGGATTTGGGGCGAAGTTCCTTTTCAGGCGACGAAGGGCGGGGGATTTAGTTACTCAAATACTGAGTATTGAACCTGTGGCGAGGGAGCTTGCTCCCGCTGGGCTGCGAAGCAGCCCCCAGGAAAATTTCAATGGGCCTGATGCGCCGGGCCAGCAGATTGAGGGCTGCTGCGCAGCCCAGCGGGAGCAAGCTCCCTCGCCACAACAGCCCTCCTGCGGAGTTGTTCTGTCAGGCCGTGGCAGGCCGCAGCGAGTAGGTCTTGAGCTGGTCGGCAAAGTCCCGCAGGGACTGGATGCCGCTGGCCTCGGCTTCGTGGACCCATTCCTTGATGGCCGCGAGCATGTCATGACCGTTGCTGCTGGTCTTGACCCAGATCTGCTGCAAGGCCAGGCGCTTCTCGTAGATCACTTTCAGCGCCTGGCTGTGTTCCAGCATGTTCTGGATGCGCACGTGATGACGGTCATCCAGCAGGCTGGTTTCTCGCGACAACAGGCGTTTGGCCCGGTGGAACTGGTGACGCACCGAGTGATCGACCTTCTCCAGTTCCTGCTTGACCAGCGGCGCGATGACCAACCGGCGGTACTGCGCCATGATCTGGAAGCGGTTGTTGAGGATCGCCATGGCGGTGTCCATGTCCAGGTGGCCCTTGCCTTCGATCCGGTGGGCGATCGGCGCCACCCGCTGGACCTTGGCCAAACGCAGGAAACTGAACACCTGGATCCAGGCCCAGCCCAGGTCGAACTCCCATTTGCGGACCGACAGCTTGGCTGAGTTGGGGTAGGTGTGGTGGTTGTTGTGCAGTTCTTCGCCGCCGATCAGGATGCCCCAGGGCACCAGGTTGGTCGCCGCGTCACGGCATTCGAAGTTGCGGTAGCCGATGGCATGGCCCAGGCCATTGACCACGCCGGCGGCCCAGACTGGAATCCACATCATCTGGATGGCCCAGATGGTGATGCCGATGGTGCCGAACAGCAGCAAGTCGATGGCGCCCATGATCGCTACGCCCAGCAGCGGGAAGCGGCTATAGAGATTGCGCTCGATCCAGTCGTCGGGGCAGTTCTTGCCGTAGATGCGCAGGGTTTCCGGATTTTCCGCTTCGGCGCGATACAGTTCGGCGCCTTTGCGCAGCACGGTGGACAAGCCTTTGATCACCGGGCTATGGGGGTCGTCGACGGTTTCGCATTTGGCGTGGTGTTTGCGGTGGATGGCGGTCCACTCGCGGGTGTTCTGCGCCGTGGTCAGCCACAGCCAGAAACGAAAGAAATGTTTGAGGCCGGCATTGAGCTCAAGGGAGCGATGAGCCGAATAACGGTGCAGGTAGACCGTGACGCCAATGATCGTGACATGGGTCATCAGCAGGGTGACTGCCACCAGCGACCAAGGCGACAAGCCAAGAAAACCTTCGTACCACATAGGCTGTAGGGCCCTCGATAAAGATAAAAACAGCCGTTGCATTATCACCGGCCCGACAGATAAAACCAGTCGGCCTTTCAGATAAGAGTGGCAGGATGTTTCTTCCTCTATAATTCCCGCCTCATCATAGGGACATGGAAGGCCGAATGACCGCCAATCACCGCATCGCTCTGCGCCCAGCGCTGCTTTATCTCGTGCTGTCAGTTGTCTGGCTGCAGCTGGTTGGCTATTTATTGAACAGTTTCTTCGATCAATCCGCCGACCGGCTTCGCTGGTTACTGATCAACGGTTATGCCTGGGTGCTGGTCAGTGCCGGGTTGATCTTCCTGGCACGGGTACGAATATCCGGCTTTTTCGGCAAAGGTGAGCCCAATGTCGATCGCGAACGACTGCGTCAGGCAGCCGCCGTCTTCGATTGCACCCGCGAAGGGGTGTTGGTGACGGACCGTGATGGCCTGATCGTGCACGTTAACCGGGCGTTCATGGCGATCACCGGTTTCGCTCGGGAAGAAGTCCTGGGCCAGCGCCCCAACCTGTTCAAGTCCGGTCGTCACGGGCCGGCTTTCTATCGGGACATGTTTGCCTCCCTGGCCACTCGTGGCGAGTGGAATGGTGAGATATGGAATCGACGAAAAAGCGGCGAAATCTATCCGCAATGGCAGACGATCCGCGCCATTCCCGATGAAAACGGCCAGGTCCATCAATACGTCGCGGTGTTTTCCGACATCAGTGCGATAAAGGATTCGCAACACGAACTGGCGCACCTGGCCCATCACGACCCGCTGACCGGCCTGCCCAACCGACTGCTGTTTTCCGATCGCACCGAACAGGCCCTGACGTCGGCTCAGCTGCACAAGCGTGGCTGCGCGCTGTTGTTGGTAGATCTGGATCATTTCAAAAACATCAACGATAGCTTGGGGCACAACGTGGGCGATGAGTTGCTCAAGGGTGTGTCGGAGCGCTTTCGCGGGCTCTTTGCGCCGGGCGTGACGCTGGCCCGGCTGGGGGGCGATGAGTTTGCCGTGCTGGTGGAAAACTGTTCGCAGCCCGGGCAGGCGGCGGTCCTGGCTGGACGAATTCTCGATGCGCTGAAGGAGCCGTTGCGGCTCGATCATCAATCCCTGTTCATCAATGCCAGCATCGGCATCAGTCTGTTTCCAGGCGATGCTCTCAACGCCGGGCAATTGCTGCGCAATGCCGATTCGGCGCTGTTCAAGGCCAAGAGCGCCGGGCGTGACGGTTACGCCCTGTACACCGAAGAACTTACTGCCCACGCTCAGCAACGGGTCGAGATTGCCTCCGAACTGCGCCAGGCCCTTGAGCGGCAAGAACTGCGGGTTCATTACCAACCGGTGCACGACCTGGCGACCAGCCGTGTGATCGGGGTCGAGGCGCTGGTGCGGTGGGAGCATCCCAGGCGGGGGTTGGTGTCGCCGGCCGAGTTCATTCCAATTGCCGAGCGCACCGGGCTGATCGCCCAGATCGATGCCTGGGTCATGGACCAGGCCTGTCGGCAGATGTGCCGGTGGCAGCAGGCCGGCGTGGTGTTGTCGTTCGTCGCGGTCAACGTCTCCAGCCGCCTGTTCGCCCATCGCGAGTTATACGAGCAGGTCGCCCGGGTGCTGCACGACACGGGCCTGGCCCCGGCCTGCCTGGAGCTGGAAGTGACCGAAAGTGCGGTCATGGAAGACCCGGAAGTGGCGCTGGAGCAGATGCATCGCCTGCGCGAGCTGGGCGTGCGGCTGGCGATCGACGATTTTGGCACGGGGTATTCGTCGCTGTTGCGGCTCAAACGCTTGCCGGTGCAGAAGCTCAAGATCGATCAGGGGTTTGTCGCCGGGTTGCCGTGGGATGAAGACGACGTGGCGATTGTCCGGGTGATCATCGCCCTGGCCCGGAGCATGGGCATGCAGGTGCATGCCGAGGGCATTGAACAGCGCGAACAAGCGGCATTTTTGCTTGGACAGGCTTGTGAATTGGGGCAGGGTTACTGGTTTGGGCGACCGGTGCCGGCGCAGCAGTTGGATTGGGACTGCGCTCCGGTCATTGCTTGATGACCAACGGCATTGATGTTGACTGACACTCCGCTATCGCGAGCAAGCTCGCTCCCACAGTTGTTTTGTGTTGCCTGTGATATCCGCGCCAACCCGCTTCCCTTGTGGGAGCGAGCTTGCTCGCGATGGCGTCGGCTCAGCTTGCATCAAGGTAGGCGTTACCCCTTGGCGTCAGGCGCCGCCATCCCCTTGGTTTCCAAATGATCCAACGCCCGCTCGACCAATAACTGAACCCCATCGGCCATGCGGCTGATCGCCAGGGCGATGCAGCGGCGTGAGTCGTCGACGTCGTCGGCCAGGTCGGCGGCGATGGTGCTGATGGACAGCAGGTCTTCAGAGGCGTTGGCCAGGAGGGTTTCGGTGTCGATGTGGGGGGAGACGATGAAGAGTTGGTCTTTGTCGGGTTCCGGCGGTGAGGCTGGCTTGGGGTTGAGGTAGTAGTCGAGGGCACGGTTGGCGGCGTCTTCGAGCTTTTTTTCTTCGAGGGCTTCGACGCGGGATTTGTGGCCGCTTTGTGGCGGATTAGGTGAAGGCTTTACCATATTTATGTACCAGAGTTGGGGTTGCCATCCTTTCGCTTGCATTCGAAGAGGTGGCAACTGTGCGTAGGTGTGCAAGACCGGTCCGGTACCGCCGGCAGACCCGAAGGTCTCCCACGCACAATCGCCATAACGGATGCGAGCATAAAAAAATGCTCGGTCAATAGCCATGACCAATTGCGTACCAGTCCGGACTTGCACGTCCGTGTCACCGTTTTTTGCGATGACGAACAAAGGTTAGCGGTGCAAAACCAGGGCGCCTAGTTCATGAACCGCCCCGCGTCTTGAAGGAAATCTCCGAGGATTTGGCGGGGGAAAAGGCCCCAAATACCTCAGCCGTAGGACGTTGGTCACTTTCTGTAATTTTGGTTATATAAAAATTCTTAAATAGTCTTTTTAAGAATATCCGCGCTTGTCTAGTATTGCTCCCACGCCACAAGCAGTGCCGCCCACTGTCAGGCATTCATCCAAGGAGCAGTAGCATGAGCGCATCCCTACGCAGCGTTGACGGCCAGGACGAGGCAACCATCTTGCGCGAGATCCAGAGCGCCTTGCGCGATCTGCGCTTTGGTGCGGTGGAAATCACCGTGCACAACGCGCAGGTGGTCCAGATCGAACGCAAGGAAAAATTCCGGCTGCAGCAGCCGAGCCAAAAACCGTCTTGAAACAACCAGGATCGCAATCTGCGGCAGCGCCTGCCGGGGGGCTTGATGCAGGCGCTGCCGAGGCTGCGATCGTTTAATCGGCTACCGATTTCCAAAAGTCATAAGAACATCAGAATTCCAGGAGCTTTCACCATGTCGTCCATTCGCCGTTATGCCCTGGCCGCCCTGGCCAGTGCTGTTTTTGCAGGTTCCGCAGTCGCCAAGGACTATGAGTTGCTCAATGTCTCCTACGACCCGACCCGCGAGCTGTATCAGGATTACAACGCCGAATTCGCCAGTTTCTGGAAAAAAGCGCACCCGGATGACAGCGTGAAGATCCAGCAATCCCACGGTGGCTCGGGCAAGCAAGGCCGGGCGGTGATCGATGGTCTACGGGCCGACGTGGTGACCCTGGCTCTGGCTGGCGACATCGATGAAATCGCCAAGCTGGGCAAATCCCTGCCGCTGGATTGGCAAACACGCCTGCCGGACGCCAGCACGCCTTACACCTCGACCATCGTGTTCCTGGTGCGCAAGGGCAATCCCAAGGGCATCAAGGATTGGGGCGACCTGATCAAGAATGACGTATCGGTCATCACCCCGAACCCGAAGACCTCCGGCGGCGCTCGCTGGAACTTTCTCGCCGCCTGGGCTTATGGCCTGAAAGCCAACGGCGGGGACGAAGCCAAGGCCAAGGAGTACGTGCAAGCGCTGTTCAAGCACGTGCCGATCCTCGACACCGGCGCCCGTGGCTCGACCATTACGTTCGTCAACAACGGTCAGGGCGACGTGTTGCTGGCTTGGGAAAACGAGGCCTTCCTGGCGCTGAAGGAAGAGGGTGGCGCCGACAAGTTCGACATCGTCGTACCGTCGCTGTCGATCCTCGCCGAACCGCCGGTGGCGGTGGTGGACAAGAACGCCGAGAAAAAGGGCAACGCTGAAATCGCTGAAGCCTATCTCAAGCACTTGTACAGCCCGGCCGGCCAGGAAATCGCCGCGAAGAACTTCTATCGTCCACGTGACAAGGACGTTGCCGCCAAGTACTCCCGGCAGTTCCCGAAACTGGAGCTGGTGACCATCGACAAGGACTTCGGTGGTTGGAAAACCGCCCAGCCAAAATTCTTCAATGATGGCGGCGTGTTCGACCAGATCTATCAGGCGCAGTAAGCTGGGGTTTGTCTTAAATTGCCAGTTGGTCAGGCCATGGACCTTGTGGGAGCGAGCCTGCTCGCGAAGACGGCGTCTTGTTCGACATCGATGTCGACTGAGCCGGCGCTTTCGCGAGCAGGCTCGCTCCCACAGGATGTTTAGCTGACAATTCCTTGTGGCAAGGGAGCCAGTTCTCCCGCCACATCAACCAAGGACTTCTATGTCGCGTCGCATATCCCCCGTCATACCCGGCTTCGGGCTGACGCTGGGCTACACCCTGGTGTACCTCAGTCTGATTGTGCTCATCCCCCTGGCGGCGATGTTCGTGCATGCCGCCCAACTCACCTGGGAACAATTCTGGGCGATCATCTCGGCGCCACGGGTGCTGGCTGCCTTGAAGCTCAGCTTCGGCACCGCGCTGTACGCCGCGATCATCAACGGCGTGATCGGTACGCTGCTGGCCTGGGTGCTGGTGCGGTACACCTTCCCCGGCCGCAAGATCATCGACGCGATGATCGACCTGCCGTTCGCACTGCCCACCGCCGTGGCCGGTATTGCCCTGACCGCGTTGTATGCGCCGACCGGCCTGGTCGGCCAGTTCGCCACTGACCTGGGGTTCAAGATCGCCTACACGCCGCTGGGCATCACCCTGGCGCTGACCTTCGTGACGCTGCCGTTCGTGGTGCGTACGGTGCAGCCGGTGCTGGCTGATATTCCCCGTGAAGTCGAAGAGGCCGCCGCCTGCCTCGGTGCCAAGCCGTGGCAGGTGTTCCGCCACATTCTCGTACCGGCGTTGCTGCCGGCCTGGTTGACCGGCTTCGCCCTGGCGTTTGCCCGTGGCGTGGGCGAGTACGGCTCGGTGATTTTCATCGCCGGCAACATGCCGATGAAAACCGAGATCCTGCCGCTGCTGATCATGGTCAAGCTTGATCAATACGACTACACCGGCGCCACCTCCATCGGCGTGCTGATGCTGGTGGTTTCCTTCGTCCTGTTGCTGCTGATCAACCTGCTGCAGCGGCGCATCGAAACCCCATAAGGAGGCGCGAACATGTCCCAATCGTCTATTTCCGCGGCCTCCACCAACGCCGCCCGCCGCGGCAGTGCAATGTCGCGGCGAGTCCTGATCGGCCTCGGCTGGCTGATTTTTGCGCTGTTTCTGCTGCTACCGTTGTTCATCGTGGTGTCCCAAGGGCTGAAGTCCGGCCTGGGGGCATTCTTTACCGCGATCTTCGAACCCGACGCATTGTCGGCGCTGAAGCTCACGGTGTTCGCCGTGCTGATCTCGGTGCCGCTGAACCTGGTGTTCGGCGTCAGTGCCGCGTGGTGCGTGAGCAAATATTCATTCCGTGGCAAGAGCATGCTGGTGACGCTGATCGACCTGCCGTTCTCGGTGTCGCCGGTGATCGCGGGCCTGGTGTATGTGCTGATGTTTGGCGCCCAGGGTTTGTTCGGACCGTGGCTGTCGGATCACGACATCCAGATCGTGTTTGCGCTGCCGGGCATCGTGCTGGCGACGATTTTCGTCACCGTGCCGTTCGTGGCCCGGGAGTTGATCCCGCTGATGCAGGAGCAGGGCACCCAGGAAGAAGAAGCCGCGCGCCTGTTGGGCGCCAATGGCTGGCAGATGTTCTGGCACATCACCGTGCCGAACATCAAGTGGGGCCTGATCTATGGCGTGGTGCTGTGTACCGCCCGGGCCATGGGCGAGTTCGGCGCGGTGTCGGTGGTGTCCGGGCACATTCGCGGGGTGACCAACACCCTGCCGCTGCACGTCGAGATCCTCTACAACGAATACAACCACGTGGCCGCGTTCGCTGTGGCGAGCCTGTTGCTGATCCTGGCGCTCTTGATCCTGCTGCTCAAGCAGTGGAGCGAAAACCGAATCAACCGCCTGCGCGCCAGCGCCGCAGAGGAATAAGTCATGTCGATCGAAGTTCGTAACGTCAGCAAGAATTTCAACGCCTTCAAGGCCCTGGACGACATCAGCCTGGACATCCAGAGCGGCGAGCTGGTGGCGCTGCTGGGCCCGTCGGGTTGCGGCAAGACCACGTTGCTGCGGATCATCGCCGGCCTCGAAACCCCGGACCAGGGCAACATTGTGTTCCACGGTGAAGACGTTTCCGGCCACGATGTGCGTGATCGCAACGTCGGTTTCGTGTTCCAGCACTACGCCTTGTTCCGTCACATGACGGTGTTCGACAACGTCGCCTTTGGCTTGCGCATGAAGCCCAAGCAGCAGCGCCCGAACGAAAGCCAGATCGCGACCAAGGTCCACGAACTGCTGAACATGGTGCAGCTGGATTGGCTCGCCGACCGTTACCCGGAGCAGCTGTCCGGCGGCCAGCGCCAGCGTATCGCCTTGGCCCGCGCATTGGCGGTGGAGCCCAAGGTGTTGCTGCTGGATGAGCCCTTCGGTGCCCTGGACGCCAAGGTCCGCAAGGAACTGCGTCGCTGGCTGGCGCGGCTGCACGAGGACATCAACCTGACTTCGGTATTCGTGACCCACGACCAGGAAGAAGCCATGGAAGTCGCCGACCGGATCGTGGTGATGAACAAGGGCGTGATCGAGCAGATTGGCTCACCGGGCGACGTCTACGAGAACCCGGCCAGCGACTTTGTGTATCACTTCCTCGGCGACTCGAACCGCCTGCACTTGGGTGAGGATCGGCACGTGCTGTTCCGCCCCCATGAAGTCTCGCTGTCGCGCTCGGAGCTGGAAGACCACCACGCCGCCGAAGTACGCGACATCCGGCCGCTGGGCGCCACCACCCGGGTGACCCTGAAGGTGGAAGGCCAGAGCGAGCTGATCGAAGCTGAAGTGGTGAAGGATCACGACAGCCTGGTGGGCCTGGCGAAAGGGGAGACGTTGTTCTTCAAGCCCAAGGTCTGGCAGAAGGTCGCCAATCTTTAGGATCAAAAGCATCGCGAGCAAGCTCGCTCCCACAGTAGAGCTTCGGTGAACACATAATTTGTGAACATATGGAGATCCCCTGTGGGAGCGAGCTTGCTCGCGATGGCGCCCTCACTGACACCCCGAGCCGAATCCGAATAACACCGCCCGACCTTGCTTCGATTGGTTCTACTCCAACACCTTTTCCCATCTCAAACCCTACCTAGACTCTGAGTTGCCAGGAGGCAGTAAGAGTCCAACGACGGACCGGTGTTATCTCCTGGCGCCCTGATGCCAAGGAGATGAAGTATGAGAATGGAAGTCAGTCGGCACGGCCCATTTGGCTGTGCCTTGATAAGCGTTTTATTGAGCCCATCCATCAGCGCCACCCCCTCGTTGTCGCCGCAGATACCTTTCGATGTCACGGTTACCGGCGAGCATCCCACTCTGGTCAGTCTTCAGCGCGATTTCGATGACCTGTCATGGCAGACCTTCATCGCCTTGAGCTGGCCGGCGCTGGATAACGGTGAGCCGAATACCGGCACGCCTATCGGCAAGCAGGATGGCGCCACCGTGTGGGAAAGCTGGAAAGAGAGCTACCAGATTTTCCGCGCCAAGGGCCAGGCGCCGTTGCCCTGGAACGCATCGGCGACCCTCCCTGAAGCGTGCAAGTCGCTCAAGCCCGGTCGCCTGTTGCAACAGATGGGCAAGGTGCCCGATGTGCTGGACGAGTTTATCCAGCCCTTCGAGAGCGGCCCGCTGGTGGACCAGAACGGTACCTACACGCGCAACGAAATCGTGGTTAACCAATCGATGTTCAACGGCATCGTCGACAACGGCCTGTACAGCATCGAAGGCCAGCAGAAGTTCTTCGCCGCCAACCCGAACAACACCGTGGCCTTCAGTTGCGGCTCCACCGAGACCAAACAGGTCGGCGCGGTGATGGTCAAGGCGTCGTGGAAAGTGCTGGGCCCCAACGACAACCGCCAGGATTTCCACACTGTCGATGCACTGGTCTACACCCCGGGCAACAACGACCCGAGCCATGGGCCGATTGTCGAGGAGTCGTGTGTGTCCGAGCCGGTCGGGTTGGTGGGATTGCACATGGTCCATAAGACCGCCAGCGCGGCGCAGTGGGTCTGGTCAACCTTTGAGCATGTCAAAAACGTGCCGGAAAAAACCACGCCTGTGGCCCAGCGGACGGGGCCTTATCTGTTCTACAACGCAGCCAGCAAAAGCGACATCAACCAGCCGCCGCCACGGCCATGGAACCCGGCGGTCAAGGCGACTCCCTCGCAGATCGTGCGGGAAGTGCCGCTGACCGACGCCACCAAGGCCCTGAACAGCACCTATCAGGCGCTGTTGCGTACGGTGAACCCACAGAGCGTCTGGGCGAACTATCAACTGATCAGTACCCAGTGGCCGTCAGATCCGCCCAAGAACTGCCAGGTATCGGCTGCCAACCCGCTGGGCAGTCCCGCCCCCTCGTTCCTCGCCAACGCCACGCTGGAAACCTACATCCAGGGCACCGTGCCCCAGGCGTCCTCCAGTTGCATGGCGTGTCACGGCAATGCGGCGACCCATGTCACCGAATCACCGCGCACCAGCTTCGCGGATTTCACTTATTTGCTCGAACGCGCACAGTCCACCAGTGGACAAGGAGCCAAGCAATGAGCAGCAATCTGGATAATTTCGTAGGCCTGTCGTCGGCCCTGATTGGCATCTCGGCGGATCGTTTGGCACCGCAGATCGACCCGGTCGGTTTGCCGCCGATTTTTCTCGATTACATCACTGCGCGAATCCCTTCCGCGGTGCTCAACACGCTGTTGACTCAATACGCCACGCTGGTGGCTGACCAGGTACCGCCCGACCAGATCGCCCAGCAGATACTGAAGTTCAACATGCAACCGACGATTCCAGACACCGTGCTGGCAGCGCGCTCGATCATGAAGCTGTGGTTGTTGGGCGTCTGGTATCAACCGTTCGATATGGCGCCTTTCAAGAAAGATGATTCGGCGGTGGTGTCCGATCAGGCCTACATCCACAGCTGGGCCTGGAAAATCGCCCAGGCCCACCCGATGGGCTACAGCGAATCGTTTTTTGGGTATTGGCAAAGCGCGCCCTCCAGCCTTGAAGATTTGACCGGCGTATCCGCCAACGGACAGCAAGGAGCGTTGTCATGAGTACCGAACAAGCCGAAGTGGTGATCGTTGGCGCAGGTCTGGCCGGTAGCATCATTGCCTATCAGTTGGGCATGGCCGGTATTGATGTACTAGTACTCGAATCGGGGCCGGAGATACCGGTCAATCGTGCTCAGTATCTGGAGCGTTTCTATACCGCGACGCTGAAAACCCCTGAGTCACCCTATCCCCCGAGTACGACGCTAGACCGACACCTCACCGGGCCGGCCAAACTGAACGCTCCGCGCGCGACCATTGCCGATCTGCTCAATGACAACTGGAACAATCCGGCGGTCAGCTACTTGGTACAAAAGGGCCCGCTGCCCTTCACGAGTACTTATGAACGAGTAGGTGGCGGCACGACATGGCATTGGGTCGGAACCTGTCTACGCATGGTGCCGAACGATTTTCGTTTGAGGTCGAAATATGGCGTCGGGGTGGACTGGCCGATTGGTTATGACGATCTGCAAAGCGCCTACTGCCGGGCGGAAGCGGAAATCGGGGTGTCGGCCAACGTCGCTGACCAAGCCTATCTGGGCATGACCTTTCCTGAGGGTTATGCGTTCCCGATGCGCAGCATTCCGTTATCCCTGGTCGATGGCAGCTTTGTCACCGCCGTCACGGGGCAGACGTTCGATAATTTGCCGCTGGTGGTCAGCCCGACGCCGGCCGGGCGCAACTCTGAGCCTTATGCCGGGCGCCGGGTATGCGCCGGTAACACCAACTGCACGCCGATCTGCCCGATCCAGGCCAAGTACGACGCCACCGTGACCATGAACAAGGCGTTGAACACTGGCAAGGTCCGAGTGCTTTATCGGACCGTGGCCAGCAAGGTAACCGTTGGCGTCGACGGCAACGTCAATGGCATCGAGTTCATGCAGTATCAGTTGGAAGACGGTCCCAATACTGGAACAGGCGTGGCCGTTGCACAGCGCTATGTGATCGCCGCCCATGCGATCGAAACACCGAAACTGTTGCTCAACTCCAAGACTGACGTTTGGTCCAAGGGCGTCGCCAACAGCAGCGGCCAAGTAGGCCGCAGCCTGGCTGACCATCCCATTTATCTGGCCTGGGGGCTGATGCCCGAGGGCAAGGCGATTTTTCCTTATCGGGGACCGCTATCGACGGCTGGCATTGAAAGCCTGCGCGACGGCGCCTTTCGCAGCGACCGCGCGGCTTGGCGTATCGAGATTGGCAACGAAGGTTGGAACTGGCCTGCCGGTGACCCCTACACCACAGTGGCTGACTTTATCGACGGGACGAACATTGGGAAGACCAACCCGAGTAACACATTGCTATCGGGAACGGCGCTGGTGCGCAAGCTCAACGACGTCTTCACCCGCCAGTTCCGGATTGGCTTTTTAGTGGAGCAGGTGGAGGAGGATCCCGATCACTCCGACAGCTATATCCAGCCCTCGACGGATAACCTCACGGATGGGCTCGGCATTGTTCGGCCGGAAATCCACTACAACCTCTCCCCGTACACCAGGAAAGGTTTCCAGCAGGCGAAAATATTGGCGACGCATATCATCGAGGATTTGCTCGGTGCCCAGGAACTGACGGACATCATCGGGCCTGGATGCTTCACTTACGATGAGGTGCCCTACAGCTTCCAGGGCGCCGGTCACCTGATGGGGACTTACCGCATGGGCGATGACCCCAAAAAGTCGGTCGTGGATAAATACCAGCGCAGTTGGGACCACAAGAACCTGTTCCTGGTGGGCGATGGCGTCTTCCCGAGTACCGGGACCTCGAACCCAAGCCTGACAATCGCCGCGTTGTCATTCCAGGCCGGGGATACGTTGGCCAATGACCTGCGGGCGGTCACAATGCAGGTTCAATCCAACATTGCCTGGCAGGGCACCGGCGTGCAGGTCAACGAGCTGGTACCGCGCGTGGTTCGCTACGTCAGTGGGCTATGGTGTGCCAGCCCGCAAGGCGGCAATGTCGATGGAAATGGCGGTTCGAGGCACATCGACTACAGCAGCTATGCCTTGCCCGGTGCCGCCGAAGGCGCCTTGATCGGTCGTGTGGGCATTGGTGGCAAGCCGTTCTTGGTGGGTGATCTGGCGCAGGTGCCGGGCGACCAGCAAGGGGAACTGCAACTGTGCATCAACGATGACCTGACCGGGCAGCACGGGTCTGGCTTGAAAGATAACACCGGTGCGCTGACGATTCGGGTCGAGTTTGGCACCCTGTAACGCCTGAGCGGTAAGGCCTAACTCCTGTGGGAGCGAGCTTGCTCGCGATAGCGGTGGGTCAGTCGACACGGATGTGTCTGACCGAGCGCAATCGCGAGCAAGCTCGCTCCCACAGAGGGGCATTGTTTTTTCACGCCGCCGAACGCTGGTTGCGCAACGCCACCGGCCCGACGCGCTCTTCAATGGCCCGCTTCAGATCGCTCCTGAGCCCCAGCAGGAAACCCGCTTCCACCACCACGAACAACGGCCCGACAATCAGCCCGCTGAGGTCGTCGACGAACGCCGGTTTGCGCCCCTCGTAATAGTGACCGACAAACTGGATCACCCAACCCACCACGAACATTCCCAGGCCACTGCCCAGCCATACCGCCGTGCTTTGCGCGGCCAGTGTCTGGCCCAGCCATACCGCCAGGCCCAGCAGCACCGTCATCAGCACGCCCAGGCGCACTTCCAGGCGCAGATAGAAGCCGGCACTGGCCACGGCCACCAGCAACGCCGGCGACACCAGCACTGCACCCATCGGCCACCCGGGTCGTGACAGCAGCACCGCGACGGCGATGAAGATCAGCGGAATACCGATGAAATGGCTGGCGATGTTCCGCGGGTCGCGGTGGTACGCGGCATATTGACTGAGATGATCGACGAGGCTTTTCATTGTTGTTCCTCCTGAGGTGATGCCTGCATGATGCCCAGGTTCCACACGGTGTTCTGTCAGCTAGCCGACACTTGTCCCGGAGTTTCCATGAACGCGCATCCCTGGCACTCGCACCTGATGGCCGGTCACTGGTACAGCCATTTGCCTGTTGAGTTACAGAATAGTCTGCTGCAGATATCGCGGGTGCGCCGTCTGCCGGCGGGCCATCGGCTGTTCCAGCGTGGCGATCCTCCTTGCGGCATGTACGCTGTGCTGGAAGGCGCGGTGCGAGTCGGTTCGGTGAACGAGCAGGGCAAGGAGGCGCTGCTGAGCGTAGTGGAAGCCCCCCACTGGTTCGGCGAAATCTGCCTGTTCGATGGCCAGCCGCGTACCCATGATGCGGTGGTTGTGGGCCAGTGCACGTTGCTGCACTTGCCTCAAGCAGCATTACTGACGTTCCTGGAGCAGCAGCCGCACTATTGGCGGCATCTTGCGCTGCTGATGAGCCACAAACTGCGCCTGACGTTCATCAACCTCGAACAATTGAGCCTGATGCCCGCCCCGGCCCGGGTGGTCCACCGCTTGCTGCAGATCGCCCAAGGTTACGGCGAAATCGAACCGGCGCGCCGAGTCCTGCAACTGCCCCAGGAACAACTGGCGCTGATGCTTTCGCTGTCACGCCAGACCACCAACCAGATCCTCAAGGACTTGCAGGCCCAGGGCATTCTTCACCTGGGTTATGGCGAGATCGAAATTCTCGACATTGAGCGGTTGCGGGCGCTGACCACAATCTGAAACCGACCTGAACCCTGTGGGAGCGAGCTTGCTCGCGAAGGCGACAGGTCAGTCGACATCAATATTGACGCATACATCCTGTGGCGAGGGAGCTTGCTCCCGCTGGCCTGCGCAGCAGGCCCTTGCATGTCTATAGGCGGATCGCATTGGCCGGTTTTGCGACTGCTGCGCAGCCGAGCGGGAGCAAGCTCCCTCGCCACAGGGTCGGGGTTGTCTGGGCGAATGTCATCGCTAGCCCAGCCAACGCAAACCCCTAGTGCAACCCCTCCCGAAACTGCCCCGGCGTCATCCCGGTCCAGCGTTTGAACGCGCGGCTGAAGCTGCTGGTGTCGGCAAATCCCACCAGGTAACTGACCTCACTCAGCGAGCAGTGCGGATCACGCAGGTGCAGCAACGCCAGGTTTTCCCGGCACTCATTGAGCAGCGCGTCGAAGCGACAGCCTTCGTCGGCCAGGTGCCGTTGCAGGCTGCGCAGGCTCAGGTGCATGGCCTGGGCGATACGTTCGGCGCTGGGCTCGCCTTCGGGCAGTTGGGCCTCGATGGCTGCCCGCACCTTGCGCTCCCAGGTCAGCGGCTTGAGCTGCGCGAGGGTGCGTTCGAGCACCGTTTCGTTGTGTTCGGCCAGCTCCGGGTTGGCGTCGTCCAGGTGGCTGTCGAAATCCGTGAGGTCGAACTCCAGGCAATCCTGCGCGGCACCAAAATGCACTGGCGAACGGAACACTTTGTGCCAGGGGCCGGGATCCATTGGCTCCGGGCGCCGCAGGTACACCGCCAGCGGTGCGTAATCTCGGCCCAGCCGGTTGCGACAGGTGCGCACATAAATCGCCGCGAACGCGTCGATGGCTTCAAAGGCCGGCGCCGGTCGGCCCTGGGGCACATCCAGGCTGAAGCGGTAGCGGTCTTCGCCGCGACTCAGTTGCAGCGTCAGCGCATCGCTGACCACCGGGTGATACCGCACGATCCGTTCGAACACTTCTCGCAGGCTGCCGCTTGCCACCAGGGCGTAACCCAGCGCATGAAACGTGGTGGGGCTGACGAAACGCGAGACCCGCAAGCCGATGGCCGGGTCGTTGCTGGCCTGCACCGCCAATGTCCACAGGCGGGTGGTGGCCGAGAGTGGGTAACGGGCATTCGGGTCGTCCATCCACTGTGGATCGAGGCCAGCCTCGACGCACAGGGCGTGGCTGTCCAGGCCCAGCGCATCGAGCTGTTTGCGCAGGGCGCGGGTCCAGCTGGCGAGGGAGGTCGGTTCAGTCATGACGATTGGCGCTTGCGGTCAACAGGTTGGCGTTTACGGCTACCACCCCATGGGACAACGCCCGGCAGGATGTGCACATCTCTAACAGAGGATGTAAGCCATGCACGGCACTTGCGCAAGCCCCGAGCGATTGAATGCACAACAGCGATCCGCCCATATTCGCCAGGTGGTCCTGGCCCGGGGCGATGAACTGCGCCAGCGCTATCCGATTTTGCGCCACCAGGATGTGTTGGGCGCGGGCATCCTGGCGTTCGCCCTGGCCGGGATGATCGGTTCGGCGCTGCTCTACATCAATGGTCACCTGGCCGGGTGGGCGTGCTTGCTGCTCAACGCTTTTTTCGCGTCCCTGACCCACGAGCTGGAACACGACCTGATCCACAGCATGTATTTTCGCAAGCAACGCCTGCCCCACAACCTGATGATGGGCCTGGTGTGGCTCGCGCGACCGAGCACCATCAATCCGTGGATCCGTCGCCACCTGCACCTCAACCATCACAAGGTGTCCGGCAGCGAGGCCGACATGGAAGAGCGTGCCATCACCAACGGCGAGCCCTGGGGGTTGGCGCGGTTGCTGATGGTCGGCGACAACGTCATGTCGGCGTTCATCCGCCTCTTACGGGCCAAGACCTGGGCACACAAGCGCAGCATCCTCAAGCGCACCCTGAAGGTTTATTTCCCGCTGGCGCTGCTGCATTGGGGCGCCTGGTATGTGTTTCTCGGTTTTCATGGGGCCAACGGCGTCGCGGGCCTGCTGGGTACTTCGATGGATTGGTCTACGACCACGTTGTCGGTCATGCACGTGATCGACATCGCGGCGGTGGTGATCATCGGGCCGAATGTATTGCGCACTTTTTGCCTGCACTTCATCAGCTCGAACATGCACTACTACGGCGACATCGAGCCGGGCAATGTCATCCAACAGACCCAGGTACTCAACCCTTGGTGGTTGTGGCCGTTGCAGGCGTTCTGCTTCAACTTCGGCAGCAGCCACGGGGTCCATCATTTCGTGGTGAAGGAGCCGTTCTACATTCGCCAACTGACGGTGCCGGTGGCTCACAAGGTGATGCGGGAGATGGGTGTGCGGTTCAATGACTTCGGCACGTTCGGGCGGGCGAATCGGTTTGTGGGCGAGGAGGGGGCGGTGCGTGAGGAAGGGGATGCGGTTCGGGTTTGAAGCGCACCCCTTAATGGATGAAAAACACAACCTTGTGGCGAGGGAGCTTGCTCCCGCTCGGCTGCGCAGCAGTCGCAAAATCAGGCAGCGCGGTCTGCCTGAGGAACTGCTGGGGGCCTGCAGCCCCAAAAAGCAGGGCCGCTGCGCGTCCAGCGGGAGCAAGTTCCCTCGCCACAGGGAACGGGGTGCGACTAGAACTGGTAACTCACCGTAGCCGCCACATTGCGCTCTTCGCCCATGTAGCAAAAACTCAGGCTGGCGCACGAAGCGACGTAGGTTTCGTTCGTCAGGTTGTTCGCGTTCAGGCGAACGTCGACGCCTTTCAAGCCGACCTTGCCCAAGTCATACCCCACCGAGGCATCGAACAGCGTGTAGGACGGCACCTTCATGGTGTTCTCCGCGTCGGCCCAGCTGTAGCCGACGTAACGCACGCCGCCGCCCAGGCGCAGGCCATCGAGTGCGCCGCTGTCGAACTTGTAGTCAGCCCACACCGAGGCCATGTGACGCGGCGCCTGGGTCGGTGAGTTGCCTTTGTTTTCGATGATGTCGGTGGCGGTGCTCAAGGTGCTGATCATCGATTTCGAGTATTCGACATCGGTGAAGGTATAGCTGCCCAGCACTTTGAACTGCTCGGTCAACTGCAGGTGGGCTTCCAGTTCCAGGCCCTGGGACCGCACGGCGCCGACGGCGCGGTAGAAGTTGTCCTGGGGCAGTTTGGTCGCCAGGTTTTCCTGGTCGATGCGAAACAGCGAGGCCGTGTACAGGTCATCCGTGCCCGGGGGCTGGTACTTCAGGCCCAGCTCCCATTGCTTGCCATCGGTGGGCGGCAGCGGGTTGCCGGCGCTGTCGGCGTAGGAGTTCGGGTTGAACGACTCGGAGTAGCTGATGTACGGCGCCAGGCCGTTGTCGAACAGGTACAGCGCCCCGGCGCGGCCAGTGAGTTTGGTGCGTTTGTCGTTGATCTCGGTGCCTTCCGGGCGTCCAAATTCAGCGATGCGGTTTTCATCCGAGGTTTCGACCCAGTCCTGGCGCAGGCCAAGGGAGAAGCGCCACTTGTCCATTTCGATCAGGTCTTGCAGGTAGACACCGGTCTGCTCCAGGCGCCGCAGGTAGCTGGTGGGGCTGAAGTAGCTGATGGTCGAGTTGCCGTAGACCGGGTCGAAGGCGTTGATTGGGGCCAGGCTGCCGCTGGTCCAGTCGACCACGGTTTTACGCCGCTGGTAGTCGGCGCCCATCAGCACGGTGTGCTTGGTCGCGCCGGTGAAAAATTCAGCCTGCAGCATGTTGTCGACGATGAACGAATGGAGCTTTTCTTCGGCGCCGGTGTAGTAGCGGTTCAGCTCGTTGCTGGTGGGCGTGGTCCAGTCGTAGGCATAGACCTGATCGTTCTTGACCTCGGAATCCAGGTAACGGAAGTTCTGCCGGGCGGTAAAGACATCGTTGAAACGGTGTTCGAACTGGTAGCCGAACGACTGCTGGTCACGCTCATAGCGGTCGATGCCGGGTTCGCCTTCGAAGAAGTGCTCGGAAATCCGCCGCCCGTTACGCGGGTGCAAGGCGCCGTCGGCTGGCATGCCGCCGTGGTAGCCGCCATCGGGATCATGCTGCAGGTAGGCCTGGAGCGTCAGCGAGGTGTCCTCGCTGAAGTCGATGTTCACCGTTGGCGCGAGGGCGAAGCGCTTTTCCTCGGTGTGGTCGAACTGGGTGTCGGAGGTATCCGCCAGGCCGATCAGGCGATAAGTGATGCGCTTGTCATCGTCCACGGGCCCGGTGAAGTCGAAGCCCATGCCGCGTTGGCCCTGGGTGCCGACGGTGGCCTGGACCTGGTGATAGGCCTCGTACTGGGGCTTCTTGCTGGTGAGTGCCACCAGGCCACCCGGGGAACTGCGGCCATAGAGCACCGAGGACGGTCCCTTGAGGATGTCGACCCGTTCCAGGAAGTACGGATCGACCTGCATGGAGCTGTAGGTGCCGCTGTCGCCCATGGACTTGAGGCCGTCGAGGTAGATGTTGTCCACCGAGCCGTCGTTGAAGCCACGCATCGCCACGTAGTCGTAGCGGTGGGTCGCGCCGTAGGGGTTGGTCAGCACGCCGGGGGTGTAGCGCATGGCCTGGGACACGGTTTGCGCGCCCTGGTCGTCCATTTGCTCGCGGGTGACCACGGACACGCTTTGCGAGGTTTCCCGCAGGGCGGTACTGGTCTTGGTGGCGACCTGGCTGTGGGTGGCGTTGTAGCCTTCCATGCTGCCCAGGGCGTTACCCAGGGCGAAGCCTTTGATGTCGGTGGCCGGCAGCGCCAACGTGTTGCCCTGGACCTCGGTTTGCAGCACATAGCTGCTGCCGTCCGGGCTGATGGCAACCAGGCCCGAACCGCTGAGCAAATGGCTCAGGGCCTGGTCTGGCGAGTACTCGCCTTTGAGCCCCGGCGACTGGACGCCGCCGGTTTGCTCCGGGGTGCTTGCCAGGGTAATCCCGGCCTGGCGGGCGAACTGGTTCAACACATCGCTCAGCGGGCCGGCGGCGATGTTGTAGCTCTGGCGGCTGGCGGCCAGGCTGTCCTGCGCGGCGATAGCGAGCATCGGCACGGCGCCCATGCCCAGCGCTGTGGAAAACAGCGCGGCATGGATCGCTTGGCGCAACAGGCCCGGGGCCGAAGAAACGTCGAAGGAGGTCTTGAGAAGTACGCGCTCAGTCATTGTAGGTTCCGTTGGAGTCGCTGAAGGCCAATAAGCGTTGCTTACTGTCCTAGCCGGACTTGCACGCAAAACCCGCCAAAAAAAATCAAACAGCACGTTCCAGCGTGACCCACCAACGGGTTCGATAGCGCAATTGCACGGGGAGCATGCGAGGCAGGACGGCCAATACCTGGTCGGTGTCCTCCAGGCGGAACACGCCCGACAAGCGCAAATCGGCAATCGACGCGGCACATTTCAAATAGCCGGGACGGTAGCGTCCTACTTCGTTGAGGAAATCTTCCAGGCGCATGTTGCGCGTGACGATCAGCCCGTCCGCCCAGGCGCCAGCGTCCATGTCCAGCGATGGCGCCAGTGTCGCTGTCGATGGGGTGATCACATAGCTTTGCCCGGCAGTGACCTGGATGGGCGCGCCGTTGTCGTTGCGGTGGGAACGGATCGCCACGCTGCCGCGGGTGACGCTCAAACGGGTGCAGTCGCTGTCCTGGCGCACGACGAAGCGCCCGTCCAAACCTTCGAACAGGCCGTGCCGGCTTTGTACCAACAGGGGGCGCCCAGGGTCGCGGCCGCAAGTGACCATGATTTCACCGCGGGCCAGGCTGATCAGGCGCTGCCTGGCCGTGTAGTCGAGGTCGACGGCGCTGCCGGTGTTGAGTTCAAGCCGTGTGCCGTCGGGCAGCTGGAAACCGCGACGTTCACCCGTGGCGGTGGCGAAGTCGGCGCTCCACGGCTGCCAGCCCAGATCTTTGCCCAGCCAGGCGGCGGAGCCCATCAGCGCAATGCCGGACAAGAGCTTGAGGGCTTGACGCCGGCCGAGGCGCTGGGCGCTGTTTTCCAGGGTATCGAGGGCGATGTGGGCGCCGGGCACTGCCCGCAGGTTCGAGGTCAATTCGTTATGCAGCGATTGCACCCGTTGCCAGGCCAGTTCGTGCTCAGGGTGGGCGGCGCGCCAGGCGTCGCACTGTTGGCGCAGGGTGGGGTTGGCGGCATGGTTGCGCAGGCGCAGCAGCCAGTTGATCGCTTGCCGGACCACCTGCTGAGGCGGGCCGTTACGTCGGCTCTGTAAGTGATCCATGGGTTCAGCTTTCATAGCGCAACACATAGCAATGGTACAGCGCATCGGCGACATAACGTTCCACCGAGCGCAGCGAAATGCCCATCTGTTCGGCAATCTGCTTGTAGGTCAGGTCTTCGCACTGGGCCAGCAGAAACGCCCTGCGCACTTTCGGCTTGAGGCCTTCGAGCATTCTTGCAATGGCCTCCAGCAATTCCAGAATCAGGGCCTGGGCTTCGGTGCCGGGGGTTTCGGCCTCCGGCAGGTGGGCGATGGTTTCGAGGTAGGCGCGCTCGATTTCTGCTCGACGCCAATGGTCGATCACCAGGCCTTGGGCGATGGTCCGCAGAAAGGCGCGTGGCGCCTTGAGTTCCAGGCGTTCGGTACGTTGCAGCAGGCGAACGAACGTGTCCTGGGCCAGGTCGGCCGCATCGGCGGCATTGCCCAAACGGTCGCGCAGCCACGTATTGAGCCAGCCGTGATGACGGCTGTAGAGCGCCTGTACTGCAAACTCGGGAGATGACATGAACGCGACGGCCTGGCTATCACAAATGATAATAGGTCGCATTGTCATCAGGAGGTGGCAAATTTGCAACCACCGTTCACCGGCCGCTGAAGGTGGCCGCGCTTTGTGCTTCTACCCCTCGTCGGTCAATTTCATATAACCCTCATTTTTTCCTGATGCTTGCCGAAAGAATAGTAAGCGTGCACCAAAGTGGAGCATGGCAGAATGCCTGCTCGTGCTTTTCACATGAAATATTGCAACTGGAATGCATCCCTACTCTTTGCATAAGAAGTCCGTCGATGAATCTAAAGTTCAGCCATAAAATCCTTCTGGCCGCCTCGGGTGTGGTGGTTCTAGCCTTTGCCCTATTCACGCTCTACAACGATTATTTGCAGCGAAATACCATCGCCCGTAGCCTCGAGTCCTCCATCGAGCAATCCGGTGACCTGACGGCCAGCAGCATCCAGAACTGGATGAGTGGGCGGATACTGGTGCTGGAAAACCTGGCGCAGAACATCGCGCATCAGGGCACCGGTGCCGATTTGCCGGGGCTTGTCGATCAGCCGGCGCTGACGTCGAATTTCCAGTTCACGTACGTGGGCCAGGCCAACGGTGTTTTCACCCAGCGTCCTGACGCAAAAATGCCCGACGGCTACGACCCGCGCCAACGGCCCTGGTACAAGCAGGCCGTTACCACCGATAAAACCATGCTGACCCCCCCCTACCTCGCGGCGGTCGGCGGCTTGGTGGTGACTATCGCGCTGCCGGTGAAGCACAAAGGTGAATTGCTCGGTGTGGTGGGTGGCGACCTGAGCCTGGAAACCTTGGTGAAAATCATCAACTCCGTGGACTTCGGCGGCATCGGCCATGCGTTCCTGGTCAGCGGCGACGGTCAGGTGATCGTCAGCCCGGACAAAGACCAGGTGATGAAGAACCTCAAGGACATCTACCCCGGCACGCCGGTGCGCATCGGCAAAGGCATCCAGGAGGTTGAGCTGAACGGGAAGGACCGCATTCTTTCGTTTACCCCGGTCACTGGCCTGCCGAACGCTGAGTGGTACATCGGTCTGTCGATCGATAAGGCCAAAGCCTACGCACCGCTGAGCCAGTTCCGCACGTCCGCGTTGATTGCGATGTTTGTCGCGGTGGCGGCCATTGCGTTGCTGCTGAGCATGTTGATCCAGGTGTTGATGCGTCCGTTGACCACCATGGGCCGCGCCATGCAGGACATCGCCCAGGGCGAAGGCGACCTGACCCGGCGCCTGGTCGTGCAGGGCAAGGATGAGTTCGCGGTGCTGGGTGGCTCGTTCAACCAGTTCGTGGAGCGGATTCACGCTTCGATTTCCGAAGTATCCTCAGCGACACGGCAGGTGCATGACCTGTCGCAGCGGGTAATGACTTCGTCCAACGCCTCGCTCGTCGGCTCGGATGAACAGAGCGCCCGCACCAACAGCGTAGCCGCGGCCATCAACCAGCTGGGCGCCGCGACCCAGGAAATCGCCCGCAACGCCGCCGACGCTTCACAACACGCCAGCGGTGCCAGCGAGCAGGCTGACGATGGGCGCCAGGTAGTGGAAAAAACCATCCAGGCCATGACCGAGCTGTCGCAGAAAATCAGCCTCTCGTGTAACCAGATCGAAACACTGAACGCCAGCACCGATAACATCGGGCACATCCTGGACGTGATCAAGGGCATCTCCCAGCAAACCAACCTGCTGGCCTTGAACGCGGCCATCGAAGCGGCCCGTGCCGGTGAAGCCGGACGCGGTTTTGCGGTGGTGGCCGATGAAGTGCGCAACCTGGCGCATCGCACCCAGGAGTCGGCGGAAGAAATCCACAAGATGATCACCTCGCTGCAGGTCGGCTCCCGTGAAGCGGTGACCACGATGAACGCCAGCCAGGCGTCCAGTGAAGAAAGCGTGGAAGTCGCCAACCAGGCCGGGTTGCGGCTGGTCAGCGTGACGCAGCGCATCGGCGAAATCGACGGCATGAACCAGTCGGTGGCCGCCGCGACCGAAGAACAGACCGCCGTGGTGGAAACCCTGAACATGGACGTCAGCCACATCAACCTGTTGAACCAGCAAAGCGTGGCCAACCTCAATGAAACCCTGAAGGATTGCGATGCCTTGTCGCAACAGGCCAATCGGTTGAAGCAACTGGTGGACAGCTTCAAGATCTGAGGCCTTAGCTGACATCACCGCAAGCTGAGCCACCGCCATCGCGAGCAAGCTCGCTCCCACAGGGGATTGGCGGTGAGCCTGGATCTTGGGTTCACTGCAACTCAATGTGGGAGCGAGCTTGCTCGCGATGGCGTCGGTAAAGCCACCAGCACCGCCAACAGACCCACCGCTTTCGCGAGCAGGCTCGCTCTCACAGAGGATTGGCGGTGAGCCTGGATCTTGGGTTCACTGCAACTCAATGTGGGAGCGAGCTTGCTCGCGATGGCGTCGGTAAAGCCACCAGCACCGCCAACAGACCCACCGCTTTCGCGAGCAAGCTCGCTCCCACAGGGGATTGGCGGTGAGCCTGGATCTTGAGTTCACTGCAACTCAATGTGGGAGCGAGCTTGCTCGCGATGACGGCGGCACAGGCAACATCAGCGGCACTGATCCACCGCCATCGCGAGCAAGCTCGCTCCCACAGGGGATTGGCGGTGAGCCTGGATCTTGGGCTCACTGCAACTCAATGTGGGAGCGAGCTTGCTCGCGATGGCGTCGGTAAAGCCACCAGCACCGCCAACAGACCCACCGCTTTCGCGAGCAAGCTCGCTCCCACAGGGGATTGGCGGTGAGCCTGGATCTTGGGTTCACTGCAACTCAATGGGGGAGCGAGCTTGCTCGCGATGGCGTCGGTAAAGCCACCAGCACCGCCAACAGACCCACCGCTTTCGCGAGCAGGCTCGCTCCCACAGGGGATTGGCGGTGAGCCTGGATCTTGGGTTCACTGCAACTCAATGGGGGAGCGAGCTTGCTCGCGATGGCGTCGGTAAAGCCACCAGCACCGCCAACAGACCCACCGCTTTCGCGAGCAGGCTCGCTCTCACAGAGGATTGGCGGTGAGCCTGGATCTTGGGTTCACTGCAACTCAATGTGGGAGCGAGCTTGCTCGCGATGGCGATCTTCAATGCAGCACAGGCCGCTCAGCCCAATGCTTGAACCTCAAGCCAACCCAATCCCTGTGGCGAGGGAGCTTGCTCCCGCTCGGCTGCGAAGCAGTCGTAAACCGGCGGGTGCGGTGTGTCTGATGCTCCGCATTTGGCAGGTTTTGGGGCCGCTTCGCGGCCCAGCGGGAGCAAGCTCCCTCGCCACGGGGTTTGTCGATTGCCTTAAGTGAACAACATTACCCCCCACCTCAGGGAAGGGTTATGCCTTCGGCGAACATCCCCTGCACATTCCCCATCGCCTCATCGGCAAACCCTTGCAGGAAATCCCTGAATCCCGACGGCGTATGGGCGTCGGTGTGGTCGGCGATGATGGTCCAGGTGGCGCGGCAGCGGTTGTCCGCCAGGGGCTCGACGCGCATGGCCGCCCAGAGGTTGTCGATGCCCAGGGTGTTGTAGATCAGCGTCCAGGTCATGTGCATGGCCTGGTCGTCACGGCTGTTGAGCTGTTCCACCACCAGGTTCTGGCCGTCGCGGAAGAACTTCTTACGCAGGGACCGCACGCCGTCGCCGGTCATTTCGATACGCTCCAGCGCCGGAATAAAACGGTTGAATCCGCCAAAATCGCCCACCACTTCCCAGACACGCGCCGCGTCGGCCGGTACTTCCACCGAGGTTTCGACCTGGCAGGCGTGGGGGTTTTTGATCAGGGTGTCGGGTTGAAATGCACTCATGGTCTTGCTCCTTGTTTTCAATTGAGGGTGCTTCAGATGAAATCGATGGCCTTGAGGTAGTCGGCGCCACGGCGCAGCAGGGCCGGGGATTTTTCCGGGTAGCAAGCGCCCATCTGCCGGACACCGGCGCGGGCGTTGTCGTGGCTGATTAGCGAGATGTCGCCGATGTCTTCCTCGAAGCCGTTGAGGTAGAAACCCAGCACGCCAAACAGCGCGTTGTCGGCATCGACTCGGCCCAATTGCTGTTGCCAGTCGGCGACGCTCACCAACGAAAACTCCCGGCCGCTGTCGCGGAACGACGCCACATAGGCGTCCCAGCTCAACGGCTCGGGGTTGTGCAGGTTGAACACCGCGTGCGTCGGCTGGTAGCGGCTGGCGTGGAAGGCGATGAAGCGGGCCAGGAAATCCACCGGCATCAAGTCGAAATTGAGCGACAGGTCCGGCACCTGACCGAGTTGAATCGAGCCCTTGAGCATCAGCATCAAGCGGTTTTTGTGCGGTTGGCAGACCCCGGTCAGGCTGTTGAAACTGATGTTGCCGGGACGGAACAGATTGACCAGCACGCCACGTTCGCGGGCCCGCTGCAGGATCCGTTCGCCGACCCATTTCGACAGGTTGTAGCCGTTCTTGATGTAGATCGGCGGCGTCTTCGCGGCGGGCTGCTCCAGGACCTGCCCATTGGCGTCCAGGGCGCTGGAGGCCGAAAGCGTGGAGACGAAGTTGAAGATCTTCTTGCTGCGCCCTTCACACAGGCGCAGGCATTCGAAGATCGGCTCCACGTTGTCCCGCGCCAGCGACGCGTAGTCGAGCACATGATTGACGTGGGCCGCGTTATGCACCAACGCGCCGAAGGTGCGGTCGATGCGGGCGTAGACGTCATCCGCCAAACCCAACTGCGGCTGGGTGATGTCGGCGGCGTAGACGCTGACGCGACTCAGGTCCAGGTGCGACAGGCGATTGTCCTGCAAGGCCTGGGAAAAACGTTCAGCCGCGCTTTGCCCAGCGGATGCGCGCACCAGGCAGGCGACTTCGGTGGCGCCCCAGGCCAGCAACGCCTCGACGATGTGCACGCCGAGAAAGCTGTTGGCACCGGTCACCACCACCTTGTGCACATCACCGCACTGGCTGATGGGTAACGGTTCGAGGTTGAGCTCGGCTTCGGCATCGATGAAGGCCTGGGGACTGAGGGTCGATGCGCTGCTCTGCCCGGAATCGTCCAACAACTGCGCCAAGGTCATCAGCGTGGGCGCTTCAATGAAACGATTGATCGACAAGCTGCGCCCGAACGTCTGGCGGATGCTCAACAACAGTTGCGACAGCAGGATCGAATGCCCACCGAGATTGAAGAAACTTTCGTCCGTGGCAATGTCTTCGACCGGCAGTTCCAGCAGCTCGGCCCACAGTTGCTGCAACTGTGTTTCCAGTGCGTTCTGCGGCTGGCGCCGCTGGCTTCCGACATGGACCTGCACCGCGGTTGCCAGCAACGCCCGACGATCGACCTTGCCGTTAGTGGTGTACGGCAGGCAGGGCAATTCGACATAGGCCGCCGGGTGCATGTAGCTGGGCAGCGTGTTTTGCACATGCTCGCGCAAGGCCTGGAGGGCAGCGCCGGGGCGGTCCTCCTTGGGGTGGACCAGAAACGCCAGGATCCGCCGCCGCTCATCGACCCCCACCGCCACCTGGCGAAACAACTGGCTTTCCCGCAGGCAGTGCTCGATTTCCTCGGGCTCGACCCGAAAGCCACGGATTTTCACCTGGTTATCCCGGCGCCCGCTCAGTTCGATACCGCTGTCGGTCCACTGGGCGATATCGCCCGTGCGATACACCCGCAAGGTTTGCCCGGCGGGCAGCGTCAAGTTGAGGTAACGGGTCGCCGTCAGCGTCGGGTCATTCAAGTAACCCAGGCCCACGCCCGGCCCGGCGATGTACAGCTCGCCCGGCGTGTCTTGCGGTACCGGTTGCAGCTGTTCGTCCAGAATCAGCACCCGACCATTGGCGATGGGCACGCCGAGATTACGATTGTTGTCGCCGACACCGAATTGCCGCGTCGTCGCCAGCACCGTGGTTTCGGTCGGACCATAAATATTGTGGAACCTGCACTGCGGCGCGAGCTGTTCGATCACGAAGGGCTCACAGACATCGCCACCGGTAATCAGATGCGCCAGGCCCATCGGCGCGTCCAGTGGCATCACGCTCAGGAGCGCTGGCGGCAGGAACGCGTGAGTCACTTGCTGTGCGCCCATCAGCTCCACCAATTGCTGTGGATCGCGGCGCTGGTCTTCGCTGGGGACCACCAGTAACGCGCCCTGGATGAAGGTCGGCAAAATATCCAACAGCGATGCGTCGAAATTGATGGTGGAAAACTGCAGCGCCCGACTGTCGCGCTGCAAGCCGACATAGTCGCCATACCAGGCGCAGAAATGGCTGAGGTTGCGATGGCTGAGCAACACGCCTTTGGGTTGGCCGGTGGTGCCGGAGGTGTAGATCGCCACGGCCGGCTCGTCGATACCCGTCACCCGACGGATCAGCGAGACGGGGATGCCGGGCTTGGACGCCGGCAACCGATGCACGTTCAGCGTCGGCAGCACGAGGTCGTCCAAGTCGCTGTCGCCGTCATGCAGCAACAGGCCCGCCCTGGCGTTCTCCAGGATAAAGCGCCGACGTTGCGCCGGGTGTTGCGGGTCCAGCGGCAGGTACACGGCGCCGCAACCCAGCACCGCCAGGATCGCTGCGTACAGGTGTGACGACTTGGGCAGGCAAACGCCGATCACCAGCGGTTGGTCGGAGGCTTGCCGGAGCTTTTCCAGCATGGCGTGCTGCAACCTCAGCGCCAGGCCACGCAAGGATTTATAGTCGGTGAGCCGGCCCTCGACCCACAGGGCCGGTTGCGTCGCGTCATCGAGCATGCGCTGTTCGATGCTGTGCATCACCGGCACTTCGGCCGCGGCCAATAGCCAGGGCACTGGCGGCCGGTTGAAACGGTGCTCGAAGGCCAGTGGCTCCAGCGCATCGAGTGCCTGCAACGGTTGATCGGCTGCGTCAGCCGGCACCGTTGGCCAGTGATCGAAGCAGGCTTCATCCCGGGAAAACTGGCTGACCAGCCGCGCACCGTCCTCGACCACCGCCGCCAGCGTACGCAGCCTTAGGGACTGGCCGTTGCCGTCGCTGTGCTCGGCAATGGCCTGTCGCGACAATAGCCGCTGCCCACCGTCGCGGAACACCACCACCGGTTGCGGCAATGCCTGACCGGGCATTGCCGGCAATGCCACGCGCACCTGAAGGCGCAGCCGGGCGTGGATGACGCTCGACAGCGTACCGTCGTCGATCAGCACATCCACCGCATCGTGGCGGGCCAACGATTCATGAACGACGACCCCATGGCCGTGCAGTTCAAGTTCCTGGGCCAGTTCGATCATGGCCTGGCTTGTGCCAGACACTGCAATTTCGAGGCGTCTCATTGGAGGATCCTCATGGGGTCAGGTAGTCGGCGATGGCGTCGCGCACGCAGGGGGAGGCGAGCATGGAGCTGCTGCGCAAAAAGCGTGTGATGTTGCCCACCAACGGGTGAAAACGATTGATGGGGTAGGCCAGCGCACTGGCGTCTTCACGCAGCGACTGGCGCACCGATTCGTCGACGGGCAGGTGGGTGATCAGTGCGCAATCGAACGCCTGCTGCAGATCGCTCGCCAGGTACTGGGCGATGAAACCGGGCAGCAAGCGCGCAAGTGCCTCGCGGTCCTCTTCGGGCGCGGTGCGCCAGTAGATCTGCACCAACCGCGTCCAGAAACCGGAGTGCCGGCCCTCGTCCAGCAAGTGGTCGGCCATCAAGCCCTTGATCGAAGCCTTGACCGAATCATCGCGAGCGAACGCGGCCACTTCGTTGGTCACGGTGTTTTCGGCGATGGCGATGCAGATCAGTTCCATGGCGCTGAGCAAATGCTCCGGCGCCTGGGCCAGTGTCGCGGGAATCGCGCGGCTGAGTTCAATCTGCGAAGGCAGCGGGATCGGTGCGATGCCGGTCATGTCGATGGTCTGTTGCATGAAGTCCATCGCCACCAGTGCGTGATAATCCTCGTCGACCACCACCGTCATTGCGTCATAGCGGCAGGCGAAGGGGAATTCGATGCCGAAGCTGTTCTTGGCGATGCGTCGGGCGGTGTGGTCCACCAATTCAGTCTCGAAAATCACCACGTCGTTGATGAACTTGTAGAGGCTCTGCACCAGCACAAAATCGCGCAGTTGCGGGCAATGACTGAGAAAGGTCTGGCTGTGCACCAGCGGTTGACGGCTCATGGGGAAGATCAGCTTGTCGTCGTCTTCCACCCGGCGCCGTGGTCGGGTGCGGATGGTGGCGCGGCTTTCCCAGGCGTCGGCAAAGGATTGGTATTCGACGGCGTTCATGGCGTCACCTGTGCAACGGGTTGAGCCATGCTCTGACGCAGCCCGTCCCACAGCGCCGCGCGACTTTGAACGGCGGCGAGAGCGGCAGCCAGCACCTCTGTTTCGCGCTGGGGGTCGCCGTCGATCAGCCGGGCCAGCAGTTTTTCCGCCGCCGGGCCGTGGTCTTCGGAGTCGACCTCGATGTGCCGTTGCAGGTAATAACGAAACGTCGGCGCCTGATCCAGGCCAATGCCCCAGGCGTCCAGCATGCGCTGGAACATCTGTGGGATGACACTCTCGCGACCATGCACGAAGGCGGCGGCCACGCTGTGGGCCGGGGCGTGCAGGGCGGTGTGCAGCGTCTGGCGAACGAAGCGCGCCGCCGCAGGTTCCACCTCGACGCTTTCCAGTGCCGTCTCGGGGCTGACACCTTCCTGCTGCAGAGTGATGAACTGCTCGATCGCACGGGTATCTGCACCGACCTCCCGCATGGCGTCCAGATACAGTTCGAAATGGCTGCAATACCCGGCACCGGGGCGATCATCCGATTCCTCGCCCAAGACAATTTCGTTGATCAGGCGTGCAGCGTGTGGGTCCGCCGGCGGCAGCCAGGGCAGGTGGACACAGGTCAGCTCGCGTTGCAGCCGTTTGGTCAGTGACATGAAGTCCCATACGGCAAAGACGTGGCTTTCCATAAAGCGGCGTAACAGATCGATTGATGTTATTTCGGAAAAAACCGGGTGTTGGCCAAGTTCATGCTTTTTCAGAAATAGTTGTTCTTTGGTTGGCTGCATTGGAACGTCCTCATCAATGATGTTGTGTTCGGAAAGTTGCCCGTTCTTTATCAAGGCGAACGGGCGCCTGAACCGAAGTCCATGAATTACCCAAATGCTCAAGTAGTGGCTTTTAATGCGTGTTGTCGGCTTGTAATGCTTGATTTTGACGCCTGTGTCGGAAGCGGACACAGGCGATAACAATTCGACGAATAAAAAACTAATACACAAGACAAGTAAGCGGCAAGGGTTTTTTTAATTATTTAAAGTGGCAAGTTTATTGGGCGCGAAGTGGGGTATTAAAACTTTTTATATAAGTTTTATTCAGGCGAAGAGGCTCCTTCCGATTTAGGGGTATCAGAATCGAATAGTTCGAGCGAATGCCTCGCTCGGAGCACTTCAGGGATCAGGGGAATTAAGAGATTTGGCTTCTAAGGGAGGGACACCGGTCGGACCACCGATCATCCCGCCAGTTGGGCGACGCTCCTTGCGTATTGGCTTCGATTCGCCTGGTCTATGGCCAGGCGCTGACTTCTTCAGGTCTGTTTTTGAATCGACAAGCGCAAGAGTGAGCCCAAATCGTTGGCAGTGCCATTGAACTGGTGGACCAATGCGCTGCAGGCACGGTCAGGCCACGCCGGGCAGGCGAGAGTGCGGTTGGAAGGATATGTAAGAAGTTTTTACGCCGGCGGGACCGCCGGCGTGGGATCAACGATTTGACTGCTGCTCCAGATACCGGCGCATGGTGACGGAGGCTTTTTCCAGGTGGCGCTCCAGCAAGACAATGGCTTTATCGATGTCTTTGGCGCGTGCGGCGTCGAGCAATGCGCGGTGATCGTCCTGACTCAACTTGCCCAGCCCCATGGACGACAGATGAAAGCGCAGAAAACGCTCTTCTTCATTGAGCTCGCGCTCGATCAGGTCCAGCAGTTTCCCGTTGGGGGCCTTATGGTAAAGCGACATGTGAAACAGTCGATTGAGCTTGCCGATCTCTGCATGCACAGTTTCTGTTTCCAACTGTTCGATGTACTGGGCAGCCAGGACCAGATCGCTGTCATCGAGCAGCGGAATGGACAGGCGCAAGGCGAAAGACTCCAGGACCGAACGCAGGGCGTAGGTCTCGACCGCATTGTTGGTGATCAACGGCGCTACCACGGCGCCTTTGTGCTGAACCACATTGAGCAGTGATTGGGCCTCGAGCTGGCGCAACGCCTCGCGTACCGGCATGCGGCTTACGCCGAACAGGTCCGCCAGCTCCTGCTGGCGCAGGGCGGTGCCGCAAGGCAGGCGTCCATCGAGAATGGCCTCGCGCAGGGATTCTTCGATGATCGAGCGTGCCTGGTCAGAGGGAATGGGTCCGTTGACCTGGATAGTGCTGAGCGGTTTGGGCTTCTGTGTCACGACAACGCACCCTGACTGGTTATGGCGAATTGGATCCAAGCGAACATTAGTTACAGATTGCCAAGCCGTCAAAATATCGCGGTCCCGGTTCCTGAGCTAAAGTTTAGCCTGCCTGCGGTGATTGCACCCTGCCATTGTTTTTTGTCGGGCCAGGCTTCACCATCCAACGAATTTCCAACGGCCCTTTTCGGACGTACCTCCCTTGGCTGCACCTTCTCCTGTCCTCAGGTCCTTGCGCTGGTTGTGTTCGGCATTGTTGCTGGCCGGCCTCCTGCTGGGCGGTCTGCAGGCTGACTGGGACTTTGCGCAGATCAGCCGACGGGCGCAAGCGTTATATGGTCCGCTGGGCGAAGGGCAACAACGCATCGACGCGTGGCAGCAGTTGTTAGCGACCCAGAAGCAGATTCCGGAGCTCGAACAGCTCAAGGTGGTGAACCTGTTCTTCAACAAGCAGGTGCGCTACGTGGAAGACATCGACTTGTGGCGTGAGGTCGATTACTGGGAAACGCCGGTCCAGGCCCTGTGGAAGGGTGCCGGCGATTGCGAGGACTACGCCATCGCCAAGTACTTCAGCCTGCGTCATCTCGGGGTCTCCAGTGACAAGCTGCGCATCACCTACGTCAAGGCCTTGCGGCAGAACCGTGCGCACATGGTGCTCACCTACTACGCCACCCCCGAGGCGATGCCGCTGGTACTCGACAGCCTGATCGACGGCATCCAGCCGGCCAGCCAGCGAACCGACCTGCTGCCGGTCTACTCTTTCAATGCCGAAGGGCTGTGGCTGCCGGGTGCCAAGGGCAACAAAAAAGTGGGTGACACCAAGCGCCTGTCCCGGTGGCAGGATGTGTTGAAGAAAATGCAGGCCGAAGGTTTTCCGGTCGAGACGACTAACTAGGAGCGCGCGCTCAGATGTCCTTGTTCAAACAGCTGTTGATCGCTATCTGTCTGTTCCTGGTGGTTGCCTTCAGCGGCAGCTTCATGGTCAGCCTGGAGAGCTCGCGGGCCCAGTACGTCAACCAGTTGCGCTCCCATGCCCAGGACGCGGCTACGGCGCTGGCGCTGTCGCTGACGCCGAACATCGACGACCCGGCGATGGTGGAGCTGATGGTCAGCTCGATCTTCGACAGCGGCTATTACGCCAGCATCCGGGTGGTCGACGTGGCGACCGACAAGACCCTGGTGGAGCGCACCGGCACGCCCGACGCCGGCAGCGTGCCGCAGTGGTTCATCAAGCTCATCGGCCTGGAGCCGGCCGGCGGCGATGCCATCGTCAGCCGTGGTTGGGAGCAGGCGGCGCGGGTCGAAGTGGTCAGCCACCCGATGTTCGCCCTCGCCAAGCTCTGGCAGAGCGCGCTTGGCAGCCTGGGCTGGTTGCTGCTGTGCGGCGCCGTGAGCGCGGTGCTGGGGGCCTTGCTGCTGCGTCGCCAGCTCAAGCCGCTGGATTACATGGTGCATCAATCCCATGCCATCGCCCGGCGCGAATTCTTGAGCCTGCCGGAACTGCCCCGTACCCCTGAACTGCGCCGGGTGGTGCAGGCGATGAACCAGATGGTCGAGAAGCTCAAGGCGTTGTTCCAGGAGCAGGCCGAACGCAGCGAGAAACTGCGGGTCGAGTCCTATCAGGACAACCTGACGGGGCTGGCGAACCGGCGCTACTTCGAAATGCAGCTCAACGCCCGGGTGAGCAATCCGGAGCAGGCCAGTTCCGGTTATCTGCTGTTGCTGCGGGTCAAGGACCTGGCCGGTTTGAACCAGCGGCTGGGCGGGCAGCGCACTGACCAGTTACTCAAGGCCGTGGGCGAGCAATTGCTGCGTGAGTGCGCCCGGTATCCGGAAACCCAGAACCTGGTGACGCGCATTCGCGGCGGGGAGTTTGCCGTGCTTGCGCCAGGGCTGGTGCGTGACGAAGCGCTGCAATTGGCGCAGAACCTCGAGGCTGCATTGGCGAGCCTGCACGCCACTGGGGCGACCGACGTGGCCTCGGTGGCCTCCATCGGGCTGGCGCCGTTCATCCATGGCGACGCGCCGCAAGCGGTGCTCCAGCTCGGCGACCAGGCCCTGGCCCAGGCCGAAAGCCAGGGCGAGCCGGGTTGGGCCTGTCTGGACCATAGTGCATCGGCTAGCGTTGGCGACGATCACCATGCCTGGCATACATTGCTCGACCAGGCCTTGAGTCATCAGCGTTTTGAGCTGTACTTCCAACCGGTGGTGGCCGCTCAGGACACCCAAGTGGTGTTGCATTACAAAGTTCTGTCGCGGTTGCTGGATGAGCAGGGCCAGACCATTCCCGCTGGGCGCTTCCTGCCCTGGCTGGAGCGCTTTGGCTGGACTGCGCGCCTGGACCGCCTGATGCTTGAGCAGGTGCTCAAGCAGATGGCTGGGCACGAACAGTCCCTGGCGCTGAACCTGTCCTCTGCGACCCTGGCCGATCCTCAGGCATTGAATAAAATCTTTGAGATCCTGCGGGCGCATTCCAACCTCGGGCCGCGCTTGACCCTGGAGATCGGTGAAGAGCAATTGCCGGAGCAAGCGGTGCTGGAGCAGTTGACCCGGCGTCTGCGCGAGCTTGGCTTCTCCTTGAGCCTGCAGCGCTTTGGTGGGCGGTTCAGCATGATCGGCAACTTGTCTCGGCTGGGGTTGGCTTACTTGAAAATCGATGGCAGTTACATTCGTGCCATTGATCAGGAAAGTGATAAGCGTTTGTTCATCGAGGCTATCCAGCGCGCGGCCCACAGTATCGATTTGCCGTTGATTGCCGAGCGGGTGGAGACGGAGGGGGAGTTGGCGGTGATTCGGGAGATGGGGTTGTTTGGGGTGCAGGGGCAGTTGGTTGGGGAGCCTCGGCGGTGGGGGTGAGGCTTGTTGACGAGGCGGCCTGGTAGCCGGCCTGTCGCCCTTTTGACCGAGTACATATCCGTTCTTTTCGTAACGGCGACTTATGGTTTCGCCCTTACGGCGAGTCACTTTCGAAAATCCGGAAGCCGGCCCAGGCGAAAGTAACCAAAGCGCTTTTTGCCCCACCACTCGGCACCTCGCCTAGGCTCGGTGTGCCCTCACTCCGGCATTGCTCCGTGGGCCCGCTGCGAAGGGCCATCCATGGCCCAGCGCAGCTATCCCGGCATCCATGCCGGGATGCCCACTGCGTAATGCCTGCGTTCGGCCAGCGTGGTTAACGGGGCGCCGAGATCAACGTCCGACGCGAGGCGGCCTTATAGCCGACCTGGTTCTTGACTGGGACCGCGTTTCCCCTGTGGGAGCGGGCTTGCTCGCTCCCACATGGGTTTTGGTCGTTTACAAGATCAGTGTCCACCGCCGATCCCTGTGGGAGCCGAGCTTGCTCGCGATGGCGGTGGGTCAGCTAAGTAAATGCCGGGATGTGCCCCGCTCTTGCTCTTGCTTTGGCTTTTGATCTTGGGCGCCCCGTTAAACCACGCTGGCCGAACGCAGGCATTGCGCAGTGGGCACCTCGGCATGGATGCCGAGGTAGCCGCGCTGGGCCATGGATGGCCCTTCGCGGCGGCCCACGGAGCAATGCCGGAGTGAGGGCATGCCGAGCCTAGGCGAGGCACCGAGTGGTGGGGCATGAAGCGTTTTGCTTACTTTTGCGCTTCTCAAAAGTGAGCCGCTGTAAGAGCGGAACCGCCAGTAGCCGTTACGAAAAGAACGGATATACACCCCCTCTAAAGTAAGGTCCTAGGAGATTTCCTTCGAGTTGTAGCGAACTTGGTGAACTTGTCCGGCGTCTGCCTCGTGGCTAGTCTGGGTTTGTCACTGAAAAAACGGTGACACGGACGTGCAAGTCCGAAGAAACTGTTTAGGATGCGACGCTACATCGCTCAGGGGCTTTTTTCTGCCCACTGGCTTTATGGCGGCTGCACGCAGGAGATCCTTGGATCTGCTGGGTTTCCTAAACAGGCCCGGTCTTGCACACCTGCGTAAGGCCGCCACCCTCATTCGCGTGCAAGCGAACGGTGACGGTTTCCACTTAACTGTTTAGGAAATCTCTAATGTTCAAAGTAACTCCGAATCCGCCAGGAAGTCCTGGCAACGCCTCCAAAAAACTCGATGAGGCCGCCGAGCGCGCCCTCGACTACTACCTCAATCCCAAATCTACCGATGAAGCCTCGGGAAAACCCTCAACCGCCCAGCTCTTCATGGTTTCCCCAGACATCGACACTGAAACCCTTCTGGCCAATGCCTCCGAAGACTTGCTGTCCATCAGCGCCATCGCCGCCGACCTGGCTGACGACGTCGACGGCTCACGCCGCAGCGTGGTCCTGGCGATCAGTCGGATGGCCGATGGGGTGCAGTTGTTGGTGGAGCGGGCGATGGATCGGCTGGAGGTTCAAGCGGCGGGCTGACAGGCCTGCGGTGAATTGAGGACTATCATCGCGAGCAAGCTCGCTCCCACACGGGGTCTGTGTCGAGCCGGACTATCGAGGTCAATACCGATCAACTGTGGGAGCGAGCTTGCTCGCGATGGCGTCAGCCCAGACAACACGATCCCCTGTGGCGAGGGAGCTTGCTCCCGCTGGCCTGCGCAGCAGGCCCCAGCAGTTTTTCAGGCAGACTGCGTTGTCTGGTTTTGCGACTGCTGCGCAGCCGAGCGGGAGCAAGCTCCCTCGCCACGGGAATTGGGTTGTGCCGTTTGTAGTTAGATCAGGCCCTTCTCATCATCATCGATCAACCGGCTCAACCCGCCCAAGGCTTCCCGGGCCTGGGTACGGTCCATCAGCTTGGCCTGGGCCGCGGCTGGCAGGTCGGTGACGCGGATGACGCCTTTGCTGGTCAGCACCTGGATCAAGTCGTCGAGTACCCGGATCATTTCCAGGTCGCTCTGCTTGAGTTGCTTGAGGCTGTTTTCTACCGCCTGGTTGGCGAACCAGTCCTGGATCTCGTGGCTGTCGGCCGGCAGGGTTTCGGTGGCTTCGGCATACGCGGCGGCTTCCACGCGCGCCAGCAGGCCTTGTGCATCGCGTTGCACATAAAACATCGGGCATCCCTCATGTATGAAGCGGCGTCATGCTGGGCAGCATAGGCCAACTGCGGGGAGTATGAACACAAAACCGGTGGAGAGGGAGCAAGCACCCTCGCCACCGGTTTTGTGTCAGGTTCAGCTGTTGTTGTGATCGACCTTGATGGTCGGGTCACTGCCGGCGATCAACGAGTTCAGGTTGACGTTCGACCAGTTGTTGCCTTCGAGCTTGATCGTCACGTCCGGTGTGGCCGCTGCGCCGTTGGCCGCGTTGAACTGGCCGGTGGTGCTGACTTGCAAGGACGACACGCCATCGACCGTGCTGATTTTCAGGAAGTGGTCGATGGTGCTGCCGGTTTCGCCCTGCAACAGATCCCGCAGGTCGATCCGGTCGCCATCGCCGGCCTTGAAGTCCTTGATCACGTCGTTGCCCGTATCACCGGACTTCCAGACAAAGGTGTCACCCCCCAGCCCACCGATCAGGGTGTCATTACCCTGACCGCCGTTCAGCGTGTCGTTGCCAGTGCCTCCGAGCAGGATGTCATTGCCCTTGCCGCCACTGAGCGTGTCGTTGCCGCCTTGGCCGAAGATAATGTCATTGCCACCGCCGCCGAGCAGCGTGTCGTTGCCATCATGTGCACCCGACACGTCGAACGCGGTGTAGTGCTCGGTGATGTACTGGTGCACGTTGCTGGTGGTGACTTTGCTGGCGTCCACGCCGCTCTGCTGGGCCACGAACGCCTGGATGGCCTGGTAACCCTCGCCAGTGACGCCGTTGAAGCTCACCAGGTCGCCGAACAGGATGTCGTTGCCTTCGCCGCCGTTGACCGTGTCGGAGCCCGGCAGGGTCGCTTCGGTGTGGCCGATGATCGAATTCGCCAGGTCTTTCGGGTCGATGTTGGTCTGCGGTTTTGCATCCGAGTCGTATGGCTTGAGATCGGTCAGGGTCACGTCGCTGTTCAGGCCGATGGCCTCAACCGTGCTAAGGCCCTTGAGCAGCGTGAAGCTGTCGGACGAGCCGGCCGCCGAATCGACATAGTTCCAGTAGTCGGCATAGCCGGTGCCGCCCAGGTTCGACAGTTCAAAGGTGCCATTGCCCTCGGCATGCACCGTGCCCACATAGCTGTCGGTCCATTTCTTGCCGTTTTTGGTCGACAGGTACATCTCGCCGTTTTCGTAGATGGTGTACTTGTGCGTGCTGTCGATCGTCTGGCTGTAGAGCTTGCCGACGGTGTAATCGGCCGCACTCAATACGCTGTCGAGTTTGACGCTGCCGTACAACGTCGGGTTGGCCTGTTCGCCAGTCTGGTAGAAGGTCGGCTTGCCGTCGGTAATGAAATACGTCAGGTTTTTCGCGCCGGTATTGCTCAGGGCTTCGCTGCTGTTGAAGAAGTTCGCCGTGGTCTTGAACACGTCTTCGTAGTTGGTGCCGCCGCCGGAGACCATCGAATCCAGCACGCCTTTGAGCAGGGTCAACGCGCCCGGGTCGTTGAGGTTGACCGAGACGCTCTTGTTCACCTGGTTGTCGAAGTCCGCCAGGAAGATGTTCACTGTCCCGGAGTTGCCACCCATGCTCTGCTTGAGGGTATTGAACACCGAGGTCAGCGAGTTCTTGGCTGCTGCAATGGACGCGTCGCTCATGCTGCCGGAGCTGTCGACCATGAACGCGATGTTGTAGTTGACGCCCGGCACTACGGTCAGCCCGCCAATGTCGGCGACCACGATGTCGTTGCCGTCGGTGCCGGTGACGTTGTCACTGCCCGACGTGGCGGTGACGGCGTTATAGGTTGCCGGGTGCACGGTGACGGGGATCTGCGCCGTGCTCGTGGCCGAGCCGCCGAGGGCTTCGGTGGAGGTCGACGTCACGGTCAGGTTGAACTGGCCGTTGTAGTAGGTCGGCGGTGTCAGGGTCAGGCTGCCCAGGTTCCAGCCAGTAACCGAGGTCTCGCCGTTGCTGCCCACGGTCGCGGTGTGGCCGGCGCCGTCGCTCAGCACGCTGCCTTCCGGGATGCCGCCGACCTTCACGCTCAGGCTTTCGGAGCCGTCGGTATCGGTCAAGGCGGTGGTGATCTTCGACAGGTTCACGCTGGTGCCTTCGGCGCCTTCGTTGAGCTTGTAGCCGTCGTAGTAACCTTCGCCGTTGGTGCCATGCAAGTCGGAGACGGTCACGCCGGCATTCGCCAGGTCGGACACGCCGGTGTACAGCGGTATGCCGGCCCCGCTCAGGTCGACCGGTGTGCTGCCGTTGACCGACAGGTTCACGTCATAACTGCCCGGGCCGGTCTGGTTGTGGTGGTAGATGTCCAGGGTGTAGTAGCCGCTGGTGGTCGGCGTGAACGAGCCGTTCAGCTTGCCGCCCGCGCCCCAGGTAATGCCCGCCACGTCTTTGCCGCCGATAGTCACCAGCAGACTGTCGTCGCCGGTGCCGCTGAAGGTATAGACCTTGCCAGCTTCGAGGAAAATCAGGCCCGAGGTTTTCGACGCTGTACCGGCGTTTACGTTGCTGTCGGACTGCACGTTGGTCACGGTGCTGCTGCTGTTCGGCGTGCCGGCAGCGTCGATCACCGATTTGAGCGTGCCGGCTGGCGCACCATTGCCATCGCTGCCCAGGCCCGACAGGCCGGTCCAGACTTCCTTGATCAGGCCGGTAGAGGCCACGCTGTTGCCGGCCACGTTGAGGCTCGGTGCGTCGGCGACCGGGGTGATGTCGATCTTCACGGTACCGGTATTGCCCAGCGCCTGGCCGTCGGTTGGCTGGAATTGGATCTGTGCGTAATCAGACTTCTGGTTGCCCACGCCGCTCGGGTTGCCGTTGGCGCCGGATTCGTTGGCGTCCGGGGTGAAGCGCAGCTTGCCGGCGTCGATGTCGGCCTTGGTGAAGGTCTGGTTGTTGGCCACGTCCTTCCAGGTCGCGCCGTCAAGGTATTGCAGCTTGCCATCACCCGGCAGTCCGGTGATTTTCACGCCTTGGCTGGCGGCGGAACTGTCCACGTCGCTGACGCCGAAGGTCGACCAGCCGAGCACCAGCGACGTGTCTTCGGTACCGGTCACCGCACCGCCAGTGGCCACTGGTGCATCGTTGACCCCGACCACGTTAACAGTGGTGGTGGCGGTGTTGGAGTAGTTGCTGCCGTCGGTCACCGTCACGGTGATGACGCGCGGCACGGTGCTCGGATCTTCGCTGTTGTTGATGAAGCTGATGTTCTTGATCTGCTGCATGTAGTCGGCGAGCGTCGCGTTGCCCGAGAGCGTCAGCGTGACTTTGCCGTCGGTGCTGTTGGCGTTGATGCTGATGCCGTTGACGCTATTGCCCAGGTTCAGCGCATCGCCGGGCTGACGGTTGGTCAGCACGATGGTGGCGCCGGTCAGCATCGTGCTGTCCGGGTCGGTGATTTTCAGGTCGGTGTCGCCGATGGACACGCCCGGGCCGGTGGTGCCTTCGGTGAAGGTTACCTGATAATCGGCCCCGGTCTTGCCGCTGGAGTTGTTGGCGTCCAGGTCCAGTACCGGCGGCGCATCGTTGTCGATGATCGAGGTGCTGACGCTGCCGTTGGTGCCGCTGACCGCCAGGTGCTCGAAGTTGCCACCGGTGGCCGAGTCGACCTTGACCACGAAGTTTTCCGTGCCTTCGGTGATCTTGTCGTCCAGCGTCGCCACATTAAAGCTGGCGCTGGTGGCGTTGGCCGGGATCTTCACGGTGTAGACACCGGTGAAGTCCGAGCCGTCGGCGGCGGTGCCACTGTAGACGATCTTGATCGTCACCTCGGTCTGTGCCGGGTTTGTCAGGCTGACGGTGTACGTGGCGGCCTGGCCTTCAGTGACAGAGGTGCTGCCGGTGATGCTGACGGTGGTGTTGTCGACGGTATCGCCCACGGCCGTCGAGGCGCCGGTCTTATCGACAGCGATGGCTTCGAGGTTGCCGCCGGAGGCCGACTTGATCGTTTCGGTGATGGACGGTGCACCGGTGTAGACATCGTTGCCGACTGCGACGTCGAGCACGCCCGAGCTTGCGCCCGCTGCGATGGTGATGGTTTTTCCGCTGTCGAGCGTGACGGTGACCGGACCATTCTGCGCAGTGACGGGTTTGCCGTCGGCACCGGTCAGCGTGGCGGTGTAGGTGATGGTGCCGTTTTCATTCACGGTCGGCGTAGCGGTCAGCGTCACGGTGGTGGTGTCGTTGACATCGCTGACGATGGTGCTGACAGGAGCGGTGTTCGGCGCGATGGCTTCGAGATTACCGCCAGTGGCAGTACTGATGCTTTCGCTGATGGTGGTCGGACCTTGGTAAACGTCGTTGCCAACAGCCACGTCCAATACGCCCGAGCTTGCACCGGCTGCGATGGTGATGGTCTTGCCGCTGTCCAAGGTTACGGTCACCGGACCGTTCTGCGCAGTGACGGGTTTGCCGTCGGCACCGGTCAGGGTCGCGGTGTAAGTAATGGTGCCGTTTTCATTTACGGTCGGCGTAGCGGTCAAGGTCACCGTGGTGGTGTCGTTGACGTCGCTGACCACGGTGCTGACTGGAGCGGTGTTCGGCGCGATGGCTTCCAGATTGCCGCCGGATGCCGAGGCAATCGACTCAGTTACCGTGGTCGGACCTTGATAAACGTCATTGCCAACCGCTACATCCAATACGCCCGAGCTCGCGCCCGCTGCGATGGTGATGGTCTTGCCGCTATCGAGTGTGACGGTCACCGGACCATTTTGCGCAGTGACGGGTTTGCCGTCGGCACCGGTCAGGGTAGCGGTGTAAGTGATGGTGCCGTTTTCATTCACGGTCGGCGTAGCGGTCAAGGTCACCGTGGTGGTGTCGTCGATATCGCTAACGATAGTGCTGACTGGAGCGGTGTTTGGCGCGATGGCTTCCAGGTTACCGCCCGATGCCGAAGCAATCGATTCAGTCACCGTCGTTGGGCCTTGGTAAACATCGTTACCCACAGCGACATCAAGCACACCCGAGCTTGCGCCCGCAGCGATGGTGATGGTCTTACCGCTGTCCAAGGTTACGGTCACCGGACCGTTCTGCGCAGTGACGGGTTTGCCGTCGGCACCGGTCAGGGTCGCGGTGTAAGTGATGGTACCGTTCTCGTTTACGGTCGGTGTGGCGGTCAACGTCACGGTGGTGGTGTCGTTGACGTCGCTGACAATGGTGCTGACAGGAGCGGTGTTCGGCGCGATGGCTTCGAGATTACCGCCAGTGGCAGTACTGATGCTTTCGCTGATGGTGGTCGGACCTTGGTAAACGTCGTTGCCAACAGCCACGTCCAATACGCCCGAGCTTGCGCCGGCAGCGATGGTGATGGTCTTGCCGCTGTCCAAGGTTACGGTCACCGGACCGTTCTGCGCAGTGACGGGTTTGCCGTCGGCACCGGTCAGGGTTGCGGTGTAAGTAATGGTGCCGTTTTCATTCACGGTCGGCGTAGCGGTCAAGGTCACCGTGGTGGTGTCGTTGACGTCGCTGACCACGGTGCTGACTGGAGCGGTGTTCGGTGCGATGGCTTCGAGGTTGCCGCCGGATGCCGAGGCAATCGATTCAGTTACCGTAGTAGGACCTTGATAAACGTCATTACCGACGGCTACATCTAGCACACCCGAGCTTGCGCCCGCAGCGATGGTGATCGTTTTGCCGCTGTCCAAAGTCACGGTCACCGGACCATTCTGCGCAGTGACGGGTTTGCCGTCGGCACCGGTCAGGGTGGCGGTGTAGGTGATGGTGCCGTTTTCGTTCACGGTCGGCGTGGCGGTCAATGTCACCGTGGTGGTGTCGTTGATATCGCTGACGATAGTGCTGACTGGAGCGGTGTTTGGCGCTATGGCTTCCAGGTTGCCGCCGGTGGCGGTACTGATGCTTTCGCTGATGGTCGTCGGACCTTGATAGACGTCATTGCCAACGGCGACATCCAGCACACCCGAGCTGGCGCCCGCTGCGATAGTGATGGTCTTGCCGCTTTCCAAAGTGACGGTGACTGGACCATTTTGTGCGGTGACGGGTTTGCCGTCGGCACCGGTCAGGGTGGCGGTGTAGGTGATGGTGCCGTTTTCGTTCACGGTCGGCGTAGCGGTCAGCGTTACGCTGGTGGTGTCGTTGACATCGCTGACGATGGTGCTGACCGGAGCCGTGTTCGGAGCAATGGCTTCCAGGTTACCGCCCGTGGCGGTGCTGATGCTTTCGCTGATGGTCGTCGGACCTTGATAGACGTCATTACCGACGGCTACATCCAGCACACCCGAGCTTGCGCCCGCAGCGATGGTGATGGTTTTGCCGCTGTCGAGCGTGACAGTGACCGGACCATTCTGCGCAGTGACGGGTTTGCCGTCGGCACCGGTCAGGGTCGCGGTGTAAGTAATGGTGCCGTTTTCGTTCACGGTTGGTGTGGCGGTCAGCGTCACGCTGGTTGTGTCGTTGACATCGCTGACGATGGTGCTGACAGGAGCGGTGTTCGGTGCGATGGCTTCGAGGTTGCCGCCGGATGCCGAGGCAATCGACTCAGTTACCGTGGTCGGACCTTGATAAACGTCATTGCCAACCGCTACATCCAATACGCCCGAGCTCGCGCCTGCTGCGATGGTGATCGTTTTACCGCTGTCGAGCGTGACGGTGACCGGACCATTCTGCGCAGTGACGGGTTTGCCGTCGGCACCGGTCAGGGTGGCGGTGTAAGTGATGGTGCCGTTTTCATTCACGGTCGGCGTAGCGGTCAAGGTCACCGTGGTGGTGTCGTCGATATCGCTAACGATAGTGCTGACTGGAGCGGTGTTTGGCGCGATGGCTTCCAGGTTACCGCCCGATGCCGAAGCAATCGATTCAGTCACCGTCGTTGGGCCTTGGTAAACATCGTTACCCACAGCGACATCAAGCACGCCCGAGCTTGCGCCCGCAGCGATGGTGATGGTCTTACCGCTGTCCAAGGTTACGGTCACCGGACCGTTCTGCGCAGTGACGGGTTTGCCGTCGGCACCGGTCAGGGTAGCGGTGTAAGTAATGGTGCCGTTTTCATTTACGGTCGGCGTAGCGGTCAACGTTACGGTGGTGGTGTCGTTGACGTCGCTGACAATGGTGCTGACCGGAGCCGTGTTTGGCGCGATAGCTTCAAGGTTGCCGCCGGAGGCCGAAGCAATCGACTCAGTTACCGTGGTCGGACCTTGATAAACGTCATTACCGACGGCTACATCCAGCACACCCGAGCTTGCGCCCGCAGCGATGGTGATGGTCTTGCCACTGTCGAGTGTGACGGTCACCGGACCATTTTGCGCAGTGACGGGTTTGCCGTCGGCACCGGTCAGGGTAGCGGTGTAAGTAATGGTGCCGTTTTCATTTACGGTCGGCGTAGCGGTCAACGTCACGGTGGTGGTGTCGTTGACATCACTGACAATGGTGCTGACTGGAGCGGTATTCGGTGCGATGGCTTCGAGGTTGCCACCGGAGGCCGAAGCAATCGACTCAGTTACCGTGGTCGGACCTTGATAAACGTCATTACCGACGGCTACATCCAGCACACCCGAGCTTGCGCCCGCAGCGATGGTGATGGTCTTGCCACTGTCGAGTGTGACGGTCACCGGACCATTTTGCGCAGTGACGGGTTTGCCGTCGGCACCGGTCAGGGTAGCGGTGTAAGTGATGGTGCCGTTTTCATTCACGGTCGGCGTAGCGGTCAAGGTCACCGTGGTGGTGTCGTTGACATCGCTGACGATAGTGCTGACAGGAGCGGTGTTCGGCGCGATGGCTTCGAGATTACCGCCAGTGGCAGTACTGATGCTTTCGCTGATGGTGGTCGGACCTTGGTAAACGTCATTGCCAACCGCCACATCCAATACGCCCGAGCTTGCACCGGCTGCGATGGTGATGGTTTTGCCGCTGTCGAGTGTGACGGTGACCGGACCATTCTGCGCGGTGACAGGTTTGCCGTCGGCACCGGTCAACGTTGCGGTGTAGGTGATGGTGCCGTTTTCATTCACGGTCGGCGTGGCGGTCAATGTCACCGTGGTGGTGTCGTTGACGTCGCTGACAATGGTGCTGACCGGAGCCGTGTTTGGCGCGATAGCTTCAAGGTTGCCGCCGGAGGCCGAGGCAATCGACTCAGTTACCGTGGTCGGACCTTGATAAACGTCATTACCGACGGCTACATCCAGCGCGCCCGAGCTTGCGCCGGCAGCGATGGTGATGGTCTTGCCGCTGTCCAAGGTTACGGTCACCGGACCGTTCTGCGCAGTGACGGGTTTGCCGTCGGCACCGGTCAGGGTCGCGGTGTAAGTGATCGTGCCGTTTTCATTCACGGTCGGTGTGGCAGTCAATGTCACCATGGTGGTGTCGTTGACGTCGCTGACCACGGTGCTGACTGGAGCTGTGTTCGGAGCAATGGCTTCCAGGTTACCGCCCGATGCCGAGGCGATCGACTCAGTAACCGTCGTTGGGCCTTGGTACACGTCGTTGCCAACGGCAACATCCAATACGCCCGAGCTTGCACCGGCTGCGATGGTGATGGTTTTGCCACTGTCGAGCGTGACGGTGACCGGACCATTTTGCGCAGTGACGGGTTTGCCGTCGGCACCGGTCAGGGTCGCGGTGTAAGTGATGGTACCGTTCTCGTTTACGGTCGGTGTGGCGGTCAACGTCACGGTGGTGGTGTCGTTGACGTCGCTGACAATGGTGCTGACAGGAGCGGTGTTCGGCGCGATGGCTTCGAGATTACCGCCAGTGGCAGTACTGATGCTTTCGCTGATGGTGGTCGGACCTTGGTAAACGTCGTTGCCAACAGCCACGTCCAATACGCCCGAGCTTGCGCCGGCAGCGATGGTGATGGTCTTGCCGCTGTCCAAGGTTACGGTCACCGGACCGTTCTGCGCAGTGACGGGTTTGCCGTCGGCACCGGTCAGGGTAGCGGTGTAAGTGATGGTGCCGTTTTCGTTCACGGTTGGTGTGGCGGTCAGCGTCACCGTAGTGGTGTCGTCGATATCGCTAACGATAGTGCTGACAGGAGCGGTGTTCGGCGCGATGGCTTCGAGATTACCGCCAGTGGCAGTACTGATGCTTTCGCTGATGGTGGTCGGACCTTGGTAAACGTCGTTGCCAACAGCCACGTCCAATACGCCCGAGCTTGCACCGGCTGCGATGGTGATGGTTTTGCCGCTGTCGAGCGTGACGGTGACCGGACCATTTTGCGCGGTAACCGGATTGCCGTTGGCATCGGTCAGGGTCGCGGTGTAAGTAATGGTGCCGTTTTCATTTACGGTCGGCGTAGCGCTCAACGTCACGGTGGTGGTGTCGTTGACATCACTGACAATGGTGCTGACTGGAGCGGTGTTCGGAGCAATGGCTTCCAGGTTACCGCCCGATGCCGAGGCGATCGACTCAGTTACCGTCGTTGGGCCTTGGTAAACGTCGTTGCCAACAGCCACGTCCAATACGCCCGAGCTTGCACCGGCTGCGATGGTGATGGTTTTGCCGCTGTCGAGCGTGACGGTGACCGGACCATTTTGCGCGGTAACCGGATTGCCGTTGGCATCGGTCAGGGTCGCGGTGTAAGTAATGGTGCCGTTTTCATTCACGGTTGGTGTGGCAGTCAATGTCACCGTGGTGGTGTCGTTGACATCACTGACAATGGTGCTGACCGGAGCGGTGTTCGGTGCGATGGCTTCCAGGTTACCGCCGGAGGCTGAGGCAATCGATTCAGTTACCGTGGTCGGACCTTGATAAACGTCATTACCGACGGCTACATCCAGCGCGCCCGAGCTTGCGCCGGCAGCGATGGTGATCGTTTTACCGCTGTCGAGCGTGACCGTCACAGGGCCGTTCTGCGCAGTGACGGGTTTGCCGTCGGCACCGCTCAGCGTGGCGGTGTAGGTGATGGTGCCGTTTTCGTTCACGGTCGGCGTAGCGGTCAGCGTCACGCTGGTGGTGTCGTTGACATCACTGACAATGGTGCTGACCGGAGCGGTGTTCGGCGCGATAGCTTCAAGGTTGCCACCGGATGCCGAGGCAATCGACTCAGTTACCGTGGTCGGACCTTGGTAAACATCGTTACCAACAGCGACATCGAGCACACCCGAGCTCGCGCCCGCTGCGATGGTGATGGTTTTGCCGCTGTCGAGCGTGACGGTGACCGGACCATTCTGCGCAGTGACGGGTTTGCCGTCGGCCCCGGTCAGTGTGGCGGTGTAGGTAATGGTGCCGTTTTCGTTCACGGTCGGCGTAGCGGTCAGCGTCACGCTGGTGGTGTCGTTGACATCACTGACAATGGTGCTGACCGGAGTGGTGTTCGGCGCGATAGCTTCAAGGTTGCCACCGGATGCCGAGGCAATCGACTCAGTTACCGTGGTCGGACCTTGATAAACGTCATTACCGACGGCTACATCCAGCACACCCGAGCTTGCGCCCGCAGCGATGGTGATGGTCTTGCCACTGTCGAGTGTGACGGTCACCGGACCATTTTGCGCAGTGACGGGTTTGCCGTCGGCACCGGTCAACGTGGCGGTGTAGGTGATGGTGCCGTTTTCGTTCACGGTTGGCGTGGCGGTCAGCGTCACTGTGGTGGTGTCGTTGACATCGCTGACAATGGTGCTGACCGGAGCCGTGTTTGGCGCGATAGCTTCAAGGTTGCCGCCGGAGGCCGAGGTAATCGACTCAGTTACCGTGGTCGGACCTTGATAAACGTCATTACCGACGGCTACATCCAGCGCGCCCGAGCTTGCACCGGCTGCGATGGTGATGGTTTTGCCGCTGTCGAGCGTGACGGTGACCGGACCATTCTGCGCAGTGACGGGTTTGCCGTCAGCACCGGTCAGGGTCGCGGTGTAAGTAATGGTGCCGTTTTCATTTACGGTCGGCGTAGCGGTCAACGTCACACTGGTGGTGTCGTTGACATCGCTGACGATGGTGCTGACTGGAGCTGTGTTCGGAGCAATGGCTTCCAGGTTACCGCCCGATGCCGAGGCGATCGACTCAGTTACCGTCGTTGGGCCTTGGTAAACGTCGTTGCCAACAGCCACGTCCAATACGCCCGAGCTCGCGCCCGCTGCGATGGTGATGGTCTTGCCGCTATCGAGTGTGACGGTCACCGGACCATTTTGCGCAGTGACGGGTTTGCCGTCGGCACCGGTCAGGGTAGCGGTGTAAGTGATGGTGCCGTTTTCATTTACGGTCGGCGTAGCGGTCAACGTCACGCTGGTGGTGTCGTTGACATCACTGACAATGGTGCTGACAGGAGCGGTGTTCGGCGCGATGGCTTCAAGGTTGCCGCCGGAGGCCGAGGCAATCGACTCAGTTACCGTGGTCGGACCTTGATAAACGTCATTGCCAACCGCTACATCCAATACGCCCGAGCTTGCACCGGCTGCGATGGTGATGGTTTTGCCGCTGTCGAGCGTGACGGTCACAGGACCATTTTGCGCGGTAACCGGATTGCCGTCGGCACCGGTCAGGGTCGCGGTGTAAGTGATCGTGCCGTTTTCATTCACGGTCGGTGTGGCAGTCAATGTCACCGTGGTGGTGTCGTTGACGTCGCTGACCACGGTGCTGACTGGAGCGGTGTTTGGTGCGATGGCTTCCAGGTTACCGCCCGATGCCGAAGCAATCGATTCAGTAACCGTCGTTGGGCCTTGGTAAACGTCGTTGCCAACAGCCACGTCCAATACGCCCGAGCTTGCACCGGCTGCGATGGTGATGGTTTTGCCGCTATCGAGTGTGACGGTCACCGGACCATTTTGCGCAGTGACCGGGTTGCCATTGGCATCGGTCAATGTGGCGGTGTAGGTGATGGTGCCGTTTTCATTCACGGTCGGTGTGGCGGTCAGCGTCACGCTGGTGGTGTCGTTGACATCGCTGACGATGGTGCTGACCGGAGCCGTGTTCGGAGCAATGGCTTCCAGGTTACCGCCGGTGGCGGTACTGATGCTTTCGCTGATGGTCGTAGGACCTTGATAGACGTCATTGCCAACGGCGACGTCCAGCACACCCGAGCTCGCGCCCGCTGCGATGGTGATGGTCTTGCCGCTTTCCAACGTCACGGTCACCGGACCATTCTGCGCGGTAACCGAATTGCCGTTGGCATCGGTCAGCGTCGCGGTGTAAGTGATCGTGCCGTTTTCATTCACGGTCGGCGTAGCGGTCAAGGTCACGCTGGTGGTGTCGTTGACATCACTGACAATGGTGCTGACTGGAGCGGTATTCGGTGCGATGGCTTCGAGGTTGCCACCGGATGCCGAGGCAATCGACTCAGTTACCGTCGTAGGCCCTTGATAAACGTCATTGCCGACGGCTACATCCAGCACACCCGAGCTTGCGCCCGCAGCGATGGTGATGGTCTTACCGCTGTCGAGCGTGACGGTCACAGGACCATTTTGCGCAGTGACCGGGTTGCCATTGGCATCGGTCAATGTGGCGGTGTAGGTAATGGTGCCGTTTTCATTCACGGTCGGCGTGGCAGTCAACGTCACCGTGGTGGTGTCGATCGAATCGGTAATCGTAGTAACCGCAGGCGTGGTGCTTGGCACCAGATTTTCAAAGTTGCCACCGGTCGCGCCGGTAATAGTGGTACTGACAGTGCTGCCGTTGTTGTAGACGTCATTGGCCGGCGTCTCGACATTGACGGTGCCAGTCGTCTGGCCGGCTGCGATGGTGATGACCGAGCCATTGCTCAAGGTCACAGTCACTGGAGTCTGGGCCGGGTTGGTCAATGTAGCGGTGTAGGTGATCTGCCCGCCTTCGGTCACCGTATTGCCTGCCGTCAGGGTGACGGTGGTGGTGTCGATGGTGTCGGTAATCTGGGTTACGGCTGGCGTGGTGGGCAGGGTTACGGCAATGCCGCTGCCGCCGGTGGTGCCGGTGACCGTCACGCTGATCTGGCTTGGGTCGTTATAGACGGTGTCGTTCGGTGCCAGCGGTACGTTGACGCTGCCGGTGGTTTGTCCGGCAGGAATCACGATCACGGAGCCGTTGGACAGGGTCACGGTCAGGTTGGTCAGGGGCGCCTGGGTGACGGTCGCGGTGTAGACCAGCACGCCGCCGGCCTCGGTCAGGGTCGGGGTGGCGGTCAGGGTCAGGGTCGAATCGAGCAGCGCGTTGGCGGTGGTATCGCCGTTGGTGTCCAGAGCGGTGATGTTGTCGTCGGTAGCTGCGGCGGTGCTCAAGCCTTCAGTCGGGAAACCGACAGTAGGGTCGACGCTACCAGCGGTGGCATCCAGCACCACAAAGCTGTGCCCACCACCGGCGGCACCACCTGTACCCGCAGCTGTAGCGCCGGCGGCGGTGGCTTCCAGGGCTGTCGTCGGGTCAGCGCCCGCAGCAATGGCTTGTTGCAGCTCTTCTACCGACGGCGCGGCCTGGGCAGTGGCCTGGGCGAGGTCGGTGGACGAGTCCGGAGCACTGGCGCTCCACTGAGTGTCGCGGCCCAGGTCCAGGGAGCGGCCGTCGGCCAGCTCCAAGGTGACGGCACCGGCAGGTCCGGTGTCCAACTGGTCGCCCGTGTACAGGCGATCACCTTCAATGAGTACACGCCGAATGCCCTCGGGGGATACGACGAAAACTTGGCCAACAATGCTTTTGACAACGGCAACAACACTGCTCATTGAAGATTCTCCGGGTGCCACACTCAGTAGACTTCCATGGACCCGGCAGCCGGTAGGCGGCATCGGTCTGGACGCTCTTGCTTCACTAGATAAAGTTATTTTGACGTATTGGTCCGTCAATGTTTTGGCTGTTTATTATCGCTGACTTTGTTTATGCCAAACTATTGACCTTCTTCGAGCCATCCTAAACAATCACTGCCGTAATGTCACATTGATATTTAAGCGGCGACCTGTTCTTTTGGTGCGTGTTCAGCCCCAGTTTTGAACTTTCCGACATACGGTCATTCCGGTTGCCATCATCCGATGCAGCGCCACGTTTCGCTGTGATCCAAGACAAGTGTTTCAGGAAAAAATCCACCATGCGTTCGCCCTTGTTCATGGCCTTACCCTTCGCCCTTGCTGCCAGTTTCGTACAAGCACAAACCTTGCCGCAGGCCATGCAACAGGCGCTGGATGTCCATCCTGAAATTCAGGCGGGCGTGAACAGCCGCCTCGCGGCGGACTACCAACTCAAGGCCGCCAAGGGCGGCTACCTGCCTAGGGTGGACCTTGCAGCCGGGTACGGTCGCGAAGGTACCGACAGCGTCACCACCCGCTCGGGCAGTGCTGATCATTGGGAAACCCTGAACCGCAGCGAGTCGAGCCTGCGCCTGTCGCAAATGGTTTTTGACGGTTTTGCGACGTCCAGCGAAGTAGGGCGTCAACAAGCCACCGTCAATGCCCGCGCCTACTCGTTGTTGGATGCGTCCGAGCGCACTGGGCTGACGGTGGCCCAGGTTTACCTGGCCGTGCTGACCCGCCGTGAGTTCGTGCGCCTGGCCGAGGAAAACCTCAAGAGCCACGAGCGCATCTTCGACCAGATCAAGCTGCGCACCTCCCGTGGCGTGGGCAGCGGTGCCGATCTGGACCAGGCCGAAGCGCGCATGGCCCAGGCTCGCAACAACCTGATCACCGAGCAAACCAACCTGGCCGACGCCGAGACCAACTACCTCAGCGCCGTCGGACAACTGCCGGATCAACTGGAACGCCCCGCCGACTTTCTGGCGCTGTTGCCGGCCAACCTGACCGAAGCTCGCGCCCAGATGCTGGAAAACAGCCCGGTGTTGCGTTCGGCCGAGTCGGACATCGCCGCTGCCGAGCAGCAGTACGAAGCCGCCAAGTCGAGCTTCTACCCGCGCTTCGACGCCGAGCTGGGCCGCACCGCCGACAATGACCTGGACGGCCAGAACGGGCACAACAACGAATGGCAAGCCATGCTGCGCATGCGTTTCAACCTGTATGCCGGCGGCAGTAACAAAGCGGACCTGGAGTCCAAGTCGTACCTGTCCAACCAGGCCCTGGACATCCGCAACAACGCGCTGCGCCAGCTCAATGAAGAGCTGGGCCTGGCCTGGAACGCCTTGAACAACGCCAACGCCCAGGTGCCGGTCGCCCAGCAATACGTGGACCACAGCACCAGCGTGCGCACCGCCTACCAAAAGCAGTTCAGCCTCGGCGAGCGGACCCTGCTCGACTTGCTCGACAGCGAAAACGAACTGTTTAGTGCTTCCCGGCGCCTGGCAGAAATCAAGAACGTGCAGCTGTTCACCCAATACCGGATCAAGGCGACCATGGGCCAGTTGCTCAAAAGTCAGGGCGTAGTCGCACCGTTGGCATCGGTTGTGCAGAACGACGTGAAACCCAAGGTTCAGTTGCCTGGAATGAATTGAGTCATCCATCCAGTTTTGATCAGCAAAAGAGTGCCAAGCGTGGAATCAGAAGTCAGTCGAGTTGAACTCATCCATGATCCACGCACCCTGCACGACGACCCGTTGCTGGACGGTTTACTGGCGCTCTGCATGCTGCATCAGAAACCGGCCAGCGCCGCGATGCTCACCACCGGCCTGCCGCTGCCTAAGCAACGCCTGAGCGTCGAATTATTGTCGCGTGCGGCGGCCCGTGCCGGTTTGCAAGGTCGGGTGCTGCAGCGCAAGCTCGAACAGATCCCGGCCATTGCCATGCCGGCCCTGTTATTGCTCAAGGATGGCCGCAGTGCTGTCTTACTGGGTTGGGTCGGCGACGACCAGGCACGGCTGCTGCTCAGCGAAAGCGACGGCGGTGAAGTGACGATCAGCCGCGAGCTGTTGGCCGACGACTACAGCGGCAAAGTCTTCTTCGCCCAACCCCAGCATAAATTCGATGTGAACCACGGCACGCTGATTCCCCGGGCGCGTTCGTGGTTTCGCGACACCCTCAAGCGCTCCCGCTGGCTGTACGTCGATGCCATCGCCGCCAGCCTGCTGATCAACATCATCGCCATGGCCGCGCCGCTGTTCGTGATGAACGTCTACGATCGCGTGGTGCCGAACCAGGCTGAATCGACCCTGTGGGTGCTGGCCATCGGCATCACCGGCGCCTACGTGTTCGACCTGATTCTCAAGATGCTGCGCAGTTTGTGCCTGGACCTGGCGGGCAAAAAGACCGACCTGATCATTTCGGCGACGCTGTTCGAGCGCATCGTTGGCATGGCCATGAAGTACCGTCCGGCGCGGGTGGGCAGCTTTGCCCAGAACATCCATGAATTCCAAAGCCTGCGGGACTTCCTCGCCTCGCTGACCCTCACCAGCCTGATCGACCTGCCATTCACCTTGCTGATCTTCGCGGTTATCGCGATCCTCGGCGGGCACCTGGTGTGGATTCCCGTGCTGGCGTTCCCGCTTGCCCTGTTGATTGGCTACGTATTGCAAAAGCCTCTGGCAGCGACCATGGAGCGCACCATGGCCCTGGGCGCCGAGCGCCAGTCCAGCCTGATCGAAACCCTGGCGGGCCTGGATGCGGTGAAGGTCAACAACGCCGAGAGCGAGCGCCAATACCAGTGGGAACAGACCATTGGCACCCTCAGTCGCCTCGAGTTGCGGGTGAAGATGCTGTCCGGCCTGGCGATGAACATCACGCTGCTGATCCAGCAACTGGCTGGGGTGATCATGATCGTCTTCGGTGTCTACCAGATCATCGCCGGCAACCTGAGCATGGGCGGGCTGATCGCCTGCTACATGCTCAGCGGTCGCGCCCTCAGCCCGTTGGCCTCGCTGTCGGGCCTTCTGACCCGTTATCAGCAGGCGCGGGTGACCATGGTTTCGGTCGACCAGATGATGGAGCTGCCCCAGGAGCGCAATTTCGAAGAGCGTCCGCTGAGCCGCAAGGTCCTGCAGGGCGCCATTGAATGCCGCCAATTGAATTTCACCTACCCGAATCAACAGAACGCCGCGCTGAAGAACATCAACCTGGTGATCAAGCCAGGCGAGAAAATCGGCATCATCGGCCGTAGTGGCTCAGGCAAGAGCTCCCTGGCCAAGTTGCTGGTGGGTCTTTACCAACCCGACGACGGCGCTTTGCTGGTGGACGGCGTGGACATCCGCCAAATCGATGTCAGCGAACTGCGCTACAACATTGGCTACGTACCCCAGGACATCCAGCTGCTCGCCGGCACCCTGCGGGACAACCTGACCTCCGGCGCCCGTTACGTCGAAGACCAGCTGGTGCTCCAGGCCGCAGAGCTGGCGGGGGTGCATGAGTTCGCGCGCCTGCATCCGCAAGGCTATGAACTGCAGGTCGGTGAGCGTGGGCAGAACCTCTCCGGCGGCCAGCGCCAGAACGTCGCCCTGGCCCGCGCGCTGTTGCTCAATCCGCCCATCCTGCTGCTGGACGAACCCACCAGCGCCATGGACAACACCGGCGAGGAACGCTTGAAGCAGCGCCTGGCCGCCGTGGTGGAGAACAAGACGGTATTGCTGGTGACACACCGGGCATCCTTGCTCTCGCTGGTGGATCGCCTGTTGGTGATCGACCGTGGGCAGATCCTGGCCGACGGCCCGAAAGCTGCCGTGATGGAAGCGTTGAAGAAGGGGCAGATCAGTGTTGCTTAAGTCGGGTTTCAAGGATTCCGTAGGCCGCTACTTCAAAGGCTCTGCCTCGCTGCATGGACAACCGCTGCCCGAGGTCAACAAGGCGCTGATCGAGGACGCCCCGCGCGTGGTGCGCCTGACGATCTGGGGCATCATTGGCTTCTTTGTGTTTCTGGGGGTGTGGGCCAACTTCGCCGTGCTCGACGAAGTGACCAAGGGCGACGGCAAGGCGATTCCATCGTCCAAGATCCAGAAAATCCAGAACCTGGAAGGCGGGATCGTCGCTGAGCTGTTCGTCACCGAAGGGCAGATTGTCGAGGTCGGCGCGCCGTTGATTCGCCTGGACGACACGCGGTTTGTCTCCAATGCGGGAGAAACCGAGGCCGATCGCCAGGCCATGCTGTTACGCGTCGAGCGCCTGAGTGCCGAGGTCGATGACCGGCCGCTGAATTTCCCCGCCGATGTACTCAAGGCCGTACCGCGCCAGGCCGCCAGCGAGGAATCGCTGTACCTCAGCCGCCGCCAGCAGCTGCACGATGAAATCGGCGGGTTGCAGGAACAGTTGATCCAGCGCCAGCAGGAACTGCGCGAATTCATTTCCAAGCAAGCGCAGTATCGCTCCGGCCTGGCGTTGCAACGCCAGGAAATCAACATGTCCGAGCCGCTGGTGGCCCAGGGCGCGGTGTCGCCGGTGGAAGTACTGCGGCTCAAGCGCGGTGAGGTGGAAACCCGTGGGCAACTGGATGCCACGACGCTGGCGATTCCTCGCGCCGAATCGGCGATCAAGGAAGTGCAGCGCAAGATCGACGAGACCCGCGGCAAGTTCCGCAGTGATGCCCTGACTCAGCTTAACGAAGCGCGCACCGACCTGAACAAGGCCCAGGCTACCGGCAAGGCCCTGGAAGATCGGGTGAGCCGTACCTTGGTGACTTCGCCGGTGCGCGGCATTGTCAACAAACTGCTGGTGAACACCATCGGCGGGGTGATCCAGCCCGGCAGCGACCTGGTGGAAATCGTGCCGTTGGACGACACCATTCTGGTGGAAGCGAAAATCCGTCCCCAGGACATCGCCTTCCTGCACCCCGGCCAGGACGCCACGGTGAAATTCACCGCGTACGACTACACCATCTACGGTGGGCTGAAAGCCAAGCTGGAACAGATCGGCGCCGACACCATCACCGATGAAGACAAGAAAACCACCTACTACATCATCAAGCTGCGCACCGAACGCAGCCACTTGGGCACCGATGAAAAGCCGTTGCTGATCATTCCCGGCATGGTGGCGTCGGTGGACATCATCACCGGCAAGAAAACCGTGCTCAGCTACCTGCTCAAGCCCATCATCAAGGCCCGGTCCGAGGCGATGCACGAGCGGTAGAGGCCCAATAGCTCGGGACGGCGAGTGTGGGAACAATCAAATGGTGGCTGGGTAGCTTTTGTGGCGAGGGAGCTTGCTCCCGCTGGGTCGCGCAGCGGCCCCAAAAAAAGCGATGAGCGCTTCGCACTCAAGCGGGAGCAAGCTCCCTCGCCACAGGTTGGTGTCGCTTTTCAAATTTTGTTTTTGCATCTCAAGCCAAAAGCCATATCGTTATTCATTAACGGTATTTAAATTTAAGTTCTTATACCCTTAAAGTCATCTCCCTGCGTACCTGCCGACCAATCGGCGCGCCGCACGACACAAACCGACACGGTAACCCCGTGAGTTTTTGATCGACGCGCGCCCATTGAGCGCGCCGTGCGTGGGAGTGATGTATGCCAGCCGTCTCTTATTCTCCAGATTCAAGTACCCAAGCCATCGCGCCGCAGACGTTCGACGTTCGCCCGTTCAGCGGTGCCGTCGGTGCCGAGATCGTTGGGCTGGATCTGTCCCAACCGATCAATGACCAGGACTTTGCCCGCATCCATCGCGCGCACCTGGACTATCACGTCGTAGTGTTCCGCGACCAGCGCATCACCCCCGAACAACACATCGCCTTCAGCCGTCGTTTTGGCGTGCTGCAAATCCATGTGCTCAAGCAGTTCCTGCTGGCCGGGCATCCGGAAATCCTCATCGTTTCCAACATCATCGAAAACGGCCAATCCATCGGCCTCGGGGATGCCGGAAAATTCTGGCATTCAGACCTCTCCTACAAAGAACTCCCCAGCCTGGGCTCGATGCTCCACGCCCAAGAGCTGCCAAGCGAAGGCGGCGACACGCTGTTTGCCGACATGCACAAAGCCTGGGAGGGCTTGCCCGACGCGTTGCGCAAGGCTGTGGAAGGCCGTTCGGCGGCGCACTCCTACACGGCGCGCTACAGCGAGACCAAATTCGAAGGCAACTGGCGCCCGACGCTGACGCCGGAGCAACTGGCCCAGGTCGCCGAAGTCGTCCATCCGATCGTGCGCACCCACCCGGAAACCGGGCGCAAGGCGTTGTTCGTCAGCGAGGGTTTTACCACCCGTATCGTTGGTCTGCCGGAGGACGAAAGCCAAGCGCTGCTGGCCGAGCTGTATGCCCACAGCGTGCTGCCGCAGAACATCTATCGCCACCAATGGCAGCCCCACGACTTGGTGTTCTGGGACAACCGCTCGCTGATCCACCTGGCTGCCGGTTGCCCGAGCCATCTGCGCCGCAAGCTGTATCGCACCACCATCCAGGGCGACGCCCCTTTCTGATCGGCTGCGCCTGGCGCAAGAGCTGGAGACTCACCATGTCCAAACGTATTGCTTTCGCACCGCTGGCCGCCGCCATCGGCCTGGGGTTCAGCTTGCTGACCGGCAGCCTGGTTGCGCCTTCCAGCGCCCACGCCGAAGGCGAGATTCGCATCGCCGAGCAGTTCGGCATCGTTTACCTGTTGCTGAACGTCGTTCGTGATCAACAGTTGATCGAAAAATACGGCAAGCAGGAAGGCATCGACATCAAGGTCGACTGGACTCAGTTGTCCGGCGGCGCGGCGGTCAACGATGCCTTGCTGTCGGGCTCCATCGACATTGCCGGGGCCGGTGTCGGGCCGTTGTTGACCATCTGGGACCGCACCCACGGCAAGCAGAACGTCAAGGCGGTGGCCTCCCTGGGCAACTTTCCCTATTACCTGTTGAGCAACAACCCCAAGGTCAAGACCATTGCCGACTTCACCGAGCAGGACCGCATCGCGGTGCCGGCGGTGGGCGTTTCGGTGCAATCGCGGATCTTGCAATACGCCGCCGCGAAGCAGTGGGGTGATAAGGATTTCAATCGCCTGGACAAGTACACCTTGGCCGTTCCCCACCCGGATGCCACGGCGGCGTTGATTGCCGGCGGCACCGAGTTGACCGGGCATTTTTCCAACCCGCCGTTCCAGGACCAGGCCCTGCAAAACCCCGGCGTCCACGTGGTGCTCAACTCTTATGACGTGCTCGGGCCGAACTCGCCCACGGTGTTGTTCGCTACCGAAAAATTCCGCGATGAAAACCCGAAAACCTACAAGGCGTTCGTCGACGCGCTGACCGAAGCGGCCACATTCGCCCAGAACGACAAGGGCGCGGCGGCGGATACCTACCTGCGCGTGACCAAGGCCAAGATTGATCGGGCGACCCTGCTGAAAATCATCGACAACCCGCAGATCGAATTCACCGTCAACCCGAAAAACACATACCCGCTGGCCGAGTTCCTTTACCGCGTCGGTGCGATCAAGAACAAACCGGCATCGTGGGAGGATTATTTCTTCCAGGACGCCAAACCGTTGCAGGGGAGCTGATTGTCATGAACGCGCCATTGCAAGGCCACGCGGCCAGCAATCCCACGGTCACCGGCACGGCATTGTTGTCGGTGGATAACGTCAGCCTGGAATACCGCACCCCGCAGCGCGTGGTGCGGGCCACCCACCAGGTGAGTTTCGAGGTCGATCCGGCGGACCGCTTCGTCTTGCTCGGCCCGTCCGGTTGCGGCAAGTCCACCTTGCTCAAGGCTATTGGCGGTTTCATTGCACCTTGCGAAGGCGAGATACGTTTGCAAGGCCAGGCCGTCCGCGCGCCTGGGCCGGACCGGATCGTAGTCTTCCAGGAGTTCGATCAACTACCGCCGTGGAAAACCGTCAAGCAGAACGTGATGTTCGCGCTGCTGGCGTCCCACACCCTCAAGCGTCGCGAGGCCGAGGAGCGGGCGTTGCATTACCTGGAGAAGGTCGGGCTGGCGGCGTTTGCCGATGTGTATCCCCACACCTTGTCCGGCGGCATGAAGGCTCGGGTCGCCATTGCCCGGGCATTGGCGATGCAACCGAAAATCCTGTTGATGGACGAACCCTTCGCCGCCCTCGATGCGCTGACCCGACGCAAGATGCAGGAAGAGTTGCTGCTGCTCTGGGAGGAGGTGCGCTTCACGCTGTTGTTCGTCACTCACTCCATCGAAGAGGCGTTGGTGGTGGGCAATCGCATCCTGCTGCTGTCACCGCACCCCGGGCGTGTGCGGGCGGAAGTCCACAGCCATCAATACGACTTGCAAAGCCTCGGTGGCGTGGCGTTCCAGCACACGGCGCGGCGTATCCATGGGTTGCTGTTCAATGAAGGCCAGCCGCTTGAAGCCGAGCACGAGCTGGATTTCAGCGACATTCGTATCGCGTACTGAGGGGAACGTTCCATGAGCCATTTATCGCCCGTGCGCGAAGAATACGAAGTCGACCTGCAACCGCTTACCCATGTGCCGCTGGAGCGGGAACTGCCCCTGGGCCAGCGCCTCTGGCAACAGGGTTGGTTGCGTAAAAGCCTGATCCTGTTATTGCTGGCGGTGCTGTGGGAAGGCGTGGCCCGGTACCAGAACAATGACCTGCTGCTGCCGGGTTTCCTGCAAACCGCCAGCGCCTTGTACGACGGTTTGCTCAGCGGCGAGCTGTTGGGCAAGGTGTGGATTTCCTTCGTGGTGCTGGTCAAGGGCTACCTGCTGGGCATCGTCCTGGCGTTTGGCCTGACCACCCTGGCGGTGTCGACCCAACTGGGCCGCGACCTGCTCAGTACCCTGACGTCGATGTTCAACCCGTTGCCGGCCATCGCCCTGTTGCCGCTGGCGCTGCTGTGGTTTGGCCTGGGGCAGAACAGCCTGATTTTCGTGCTGGTGCATTCGGTGCTGTGGGCGCTGGCGTTGAACATGTACGCGGGTTTTCTCGGCGTGTCGGAAACGCTGCGCATGGCCGGGCGCAACTACGGGCTCAAGGGCCTGCGTTTTGTGCTGTTCATCCTGATCCCGGCGGCGCTGCCGTCGATCCTCGCCGGGCTGAAAATCGGCTGGGCCTTCGCCTGGCGCACCCTGATCGCCGCCGAACTGGTGTTCGGCGCCACCAGCGGCAAGGGTGGCCTGGGCTGGTACATCTTCCAGAACCGCAATGAGCTTTACACCGATAAGGTGTTTGCGGGGTTGGCGGTGGTGATTCTGATCGGGTTGCTGGTGGAGAACCTGGTGTTCGACAGCTTGGAGCGGGTGACGGTGAAGCGCTGGGGGATGCAGCGCTAATCGGTGGGGCGAATGAACCCTGTGGCGAGGGAGCTTGCTCCCGCTGGCCTGCGGAGCAGGCCCCTGCGTTTCTTCAGGCGGACCGCGTTGCCTGGTTTTGCGACTGCTGCGCAGTCGAGCGGGAGCAAGCTCCCTCGCCACGGGGTTTGAGTTGTCTGGGCTGGCGTCATCGCGAGCAAGCTCGCTCCCACACTGGATCTGTGTCGAACCGAAATATTGAGATCAACACCGTTCAACTGTGGGAGCGAGCTTGCTCGCGATGGCGATCTTCAATCCACCACGGGAACGTCAGCCCGATGCCTGAACCTCAAGCCGATCCATCGCCCGTTCCACCAACAAATGCACTCCATCGGCCATCCGGCTGATCGCCAGGATGACACTGCGGCGACTGCCATCAACATCATCCGCCAAGTCGGTGGCGATGGCGCTGATGGATGTAGGGGCCCAATAGCTCGGGCCGGCGCTCTCTGTGGCGAGTGTGGGAACAATCAAATGGTGGCTGGATAGCTTTTGTGGCGAGGGAGCTTGCTCCCGCTGGCCTGCGGAGCAGGCCCCTGCGTTTCTTCAGGCGGACCGCGTTGCCTGGTTTTGCGACTGCTGCGCAGTCGAGCGGGAGCAAGCTCCCTCGCCACGGGGTTTGGGTTTGTCTGGGCTGGCGTCATCGCGAGCAAGCTCGCTCCCACACTGGATCTGTGTCGAACCGAGATATTGAGATCAACACCGTTCAACTGTGGGAGCGAGCTCCCTCGCCACGGGGTTTGGGTTGTCTGGGCTGGCGTCATCGCGAGCAAGCTCGCTCCCACACTGGATCTGTGTCGAACCGAAGTATTGAGGTCAACACCGTTCAACTGTGGGAGCGAGCCTGCTCGCGAAGGCGATCTTCAATCCACCACGGGAACGTCAGCCCTGCGCCTGAACCTCAAGCCGATCCATCGCCCGCTCCACCAACAAATGCACCCCATCGGCCATCCGGCTGATCGCCAGGATGACACTGCGGCGACTGCCTTCAACGTCATCCGCCAGGTCGGCGGCGATGGCGCTGATGGACAGCAGGTCTTCGGAGGCATTGGCCAGCAGGGTTTCGGTGTCGATGTCCGGGGCGACCATGAAGAGCTGGGCTGTTTGGGTTTTGCCCGAGGTTTCATCGGCCGGTTTGGGGTTGAGGTAGTAGTCGAGGGCGCGCTCGGCGGCTTCGTCGAGTTTTTTGGTTTTCGAGGATTTGTCAGAGAGGTTGCCAGGATCGCCTGGCGGATTTGGTGTCACTTTGAACATGTCGTGTAGCTCCATCTGTAGTGTTGGAACTGACACTCTTTCGCTTGCACGCAAATGAGGTGGCAGTTGTACGTAGGTGTGCAAGACCGGGCAGACGGAACCCCGGCAGACTCTTCCTTACGAAAAAATCTCCCACGCACAACCGCCATAAAAAAGCCTTGATCAAGGCTGACAGCGATGTGCGTCGTCTTTTACCCGGACTTGCACGTCCGTGTCACCGTTTTTTCAGTGACAAACCCAGACTAGCGGCGGGCCCGAAGCCGGACAAGTTCACCAACATCGCTACAACTTGAAGGAAATCTCCTAGGACCTGGCTGTACGAGTGCACCCAATCCAAATAGCCAGATAAAGCCACCTCCTTTTCCATTAGACTTGCGACCCTCCAGCAAGCCTTCAGGACACGGAATGCCAGTCCCTCAAAGCACCCTTCGCCAAGCCCTGGTCGTTTGGCTCTATGTCGCCGCCCTGATGCATCTGCTTGCCGGTCTCACGCTGAGCTGGGCAGGTCATTCAGGCTTGCTCGATGGCTACCTGCAAAACATCGAACAGATCTTCTGGGGCGCCGCCACGGTGCCGACTATCGCCAGCGAGCAGCAAGTCTGGTGGGTGGCCTTGTTCGGCGTCACGTTGCAAAGCTACTCGCTGTACATGCTCGCGCTCGTGCATATCGGCAATCGATTGAAGAGCGCCATGCCTTGGGCCTGGATAATCGCCGGCATTCTGCTCTGGGCGCCCCAGGACATGCTGATTTCCGCCCAGGCCCGGGTCTGGTCGCACCTGTGGCTCGACAGTCTCGCGCTGCTTGCCCTATTGCCGCCGCTGTTCTGGCTCTATCGCCATGATCGCCGGGCGTCCCCATGAGCAAGCCCCGGATGTACCTGCTGGCCGGCAACGGTAGCGCCGCCGATTGGTGGGATGACGCCTTACCGCACTTTGAGCGCTACGACGTGGTGCCGCTGGAGTTGCCAGGTTTTGGCAGCAACCCACAAGCTCCTTGCGAAGACCTGGCCGCCTACGCGCAAGCGCTGCTGACGGCGACGCTTAAGGGCAGCGCGATCATGGCGGTGGGGGTGAGTGCGTTGTTGGTGCTGCATGCGCTGCAACGCCAGCCAGGGCACTTCTGCCGCAGCGTGTTGCTGGCGCCAGTGGGTGCCTTTTTGTGGCAGCGACGATTGCCGGCTTTGATGTCGCCGCTGCCGATTCGCAAGACCATTCACTGGCTGCTTTCGAACAAGCCGACGCTGTTTGCCGACAAGTTCTCCCGCCAGACCTGGACCCACGCGCAATACCAACGCATGGGCGCCGGGTATACCCGCTGCCGCGCCTTTGTGCCGCTCTGGGATCAACTGCGTGCGGATACCGCGTTGCCGCTGTTGGAGTGGATCACTGATCCGGTGGAGTTGGTGTGGGGCGATCAGGACAAGGTGCTGGGCATCGAACAAGCGGCGGCCTGGTCCGCCATTCTTGCCCGTGCCGATCTGACCATCAGCCTGAAACCCGGTTGGGGGCACTACCCATGGATCGATGCGCCGGCCGAGTTCGCCGCATGGCTGGAGTCGGGCGAGCGTGGGTTCGTCGCGCACACCAAGGGTGGGCGCCTGCGCCTGGCGGAACTGGCCGGGCAAGCGGTGCCTGCGGCGTTGTCACTCAACGATTGCCACGACCCGCGCTTGCCGGCGTTTCTCGACGGCCAACCCGGCGCCATCTGGGCGGTGCGCTCTTCCAGCTACGGCGAGGACCAGGCCGACGCGGCGAATGCGGGGCTAAGCACCACGTTCCTGCGTGAACCGACGCAAAACGTACCTGCGCGCATCGCCAAGTTGACGGCGGCGGGTGTCGAGGAAGTGGTGGTGCAGCGCTTCATCACGCCACGGCTGTCCGGGATCGCGTTCGTGCGTCACCTGTCGATCGAGCTGGAATGGGTCGAGGGACACCTGGAGTCGTTGGCCGACGGTCAGGTAAGCCCTGAGCGCGCGATCATGTCCCGCCTCGGCTCATCGTGGAGCAGCGACACCTTCAAGCCCGCCCATGGCCTGACCGCCGACGCGCTGTGGCGTTTTCTGCAAGGCGTATTGCGGGTCTTTCACTACGTGCCTGGCGACGTTGAATGGGCCTGGGACGGCACCCAACTCTGGCTGCTGCAATACCGCCCGATCAGCGACTACGGCTGGCGCCGTCACCTGACTGCCGCCAACATCGCCGAGATCCTGCCGCCGCAACCCAGCGCCTTGGTGGAGTACGCCCAGCGCCGCGCGGCGGCGAGCATTCCGGCGATCATGGCGCGGTGGGATTCCCGGGTGTTGCAGGACAACGAGCCGTTCACGGCAGTGTTTGGCGGCGCCTCGTATATCAACAACGACCTGTTTCTCGCACGATTGGCCGACTGGGGCATCAGCGCCAGCAGTTACGCCGGCGAAGTCGGTGGCGCAACGCCGCATCTGCCCTGGAGCCCGTTGCGCCTGATGCGTTCGCTGCCGTTGTTCCTGCGCATGCAACGCATCGCTCGCGGGCATCTGCTCACGCTCGAACACGGCTTGCTGCGTTTCGACCGGGAGCTGCTCGAACTGACCGAACAAGCCGCCGACGGCCTGCAATTGGCCGACTGGTTCACCCGCTTCTACGTGTTCGTGGTGCAAGGCAACCTGTGCATCGCCAGTGCGTTGGCCAGCAGTGGCGGCGACCTGTTGGGGCGACCACCCACCGCCTATGACGACCTTGAACACAGCCCCCATCGCCTGCCGTGGGAAACCGATCCGGCCACGCCACGCCCAGCCCCCACCGAGTTGCCCTTGCAGGCGTTTCCGCAATGGCCCCTGGCGATTCGCCTGGCTCATTCGACCGGCCTGCCGGGTCTGCGCGGTTATTACCTGCAAGTGCGCGAATGGTATCGCGACAACCTGATGCGGATGTTTTTTCGCCTGCACCACGCCATGCCGACGGCTGACCGAGCACATTGGTTTGCGCCGCACCCGGACATTCGCAGCCGCGACGGCAGTTTCTGGCAGGACGGTCGTGAAGGCACCGAGCAGGCCAGCGGTTTCATGATTTATCCGGGGCAGGCTCAGGGGATTCTGGGTGAGGACATTCTGCTTGAAGACACGCTAGACCCTGGTCGCCACGCGCACTATCAAAGCGCCCGGGCCGTGATCGCACGCATGGGTGGGCGTTTGTCCCATGGCTCGACGTTGCTGCGTGAGTTGCGCAAACCCTCGGCGGTGTTGCCGCAGGTGGATGTGGGTTGGTTGGGGCGTGAGGTGGTGTATTGCGATGGGGAGCTGAGGTTGGTTGCTACCAATAATCCGGCTTGATGGCGGGGGCTTTGTGCGTGGGCACTCGGTTGGGGAATTGGTGGGATTGGAGTTCGTCGCAAGTGACAACGCGGCGCATCCAGTGGGCGTGCTGCTTTAGCGAACCTGGAGACGGACGACTCAACTCAGCTCGATGAGGAAGAATGACGCCAACGGTTATTTCGGGAAAATCCTCCCGCAAGGCTCTCAAAGCGGGAGTCATATCGGTGTCGCTGGTCCACGGGTGGCCAGTGAAGGTTTGACCGAGGAGGTGAAGTAATCAACTGAGGCGGTTGTGCTGCGCGGGTTTTCGATATGCGCGATGTGTGACAACAGGCTTCGCAAATCCAGCCATTTGTAAGGTGTGTCTGCGAGCAGTCCATAGAACAGGTTGTAGCCGTCAACAAAAAATGCGGTGCGCACAAACTCAATCCCCAGAAACGAAAAAACCGGCCTAAGCCGGTTTTTTCACCCCAACAGCCAGAGAACTGAATCTCTGCGTACGGGGTTGAGTAGGGCCATCCTAAGTTGAGCGTGTCACAACGTCAACCGTTGGCTGGATGCTCCCTCGTCACCGGCGCAACAGTGTTGAGCGTATGCATGGTAGAAGGTCAAACCCATTTTTTGCTTGATCTGTCAGCGTTTGTTGCGAAATAGAGTCTTTCTTAAGGCAATGCTAGAAATCCGTCACCGAAAACCATTTCGAGCGAATGGAAGCTCCCAATCCCTTGTGGGATTTGATGTCCGTTGATATCAGAAAAAAACTGCACGTTTTTTGGCCCCCCTTCAACCTTTTTGAAACAAGAGTTTTCTCACTCCTGACGGCAACTCCCTTGACGCCCCCCGCCGCTGTCGTAGACTCCGCCCATCCGTCAGGGAGTTACGGTCATGCGACGTTTGAGTAGTTGGGTTGTGGGATTGACCTTTGTAACGTGCGGAGTCCAGGCGCAAACGCCGGTCGCTGACGATCCTTTGCTGGAGAGCAGCGTCACGTCCGGTGCACCGGGCGGCAACGAGGCGCGAGGGGTGCTTCGGGCGCGGGATCAGGCCGTGCTGGCCAGCGAGTTGGCCGGGCGCATTGTCGAGTTGCCATTCAGTGAGGGCGAGTCGTTCAAGAAGGGCGACACCCTGGCGCGTTTCGATTGCTCGGCGTATCAGGCCCAGCTCAATGCAGCCCAGGCGGCCAGCCGCGGTGCCGGTGAGGAGCTGGCGCACAACCGGCAACTGGCGGCATTGAAGTCAGTGGGGCGTTTTGAAGTGTCGCGGGCCGAGGCCCGACTCAGCGAGGCTCAGGCCCAATCCCAGGTGTATCAGGTTCAGGTCAAGCGCTGCAGCGTGATAGCACCCTTCGACGGTCAGGTGGTGGTGCGCAAGGTCCAGCGTTATGAAAGCGTGGCGGCCGGCGCACCGTTGCTGGATGTGGTCGACAACCGCACCTTGGAAATCCATCTGCTGGTGCCGTCGCGTTGGATGAGCAGGCTCAAGCCCGGCCAGCCCTTCACCTTTATTCCCGATGAAACCGGCCAGCCGTTGCAAGCGACGGTCAAGCGCCTGGGTGCGCGCATCGACGAGGGCAGCCAGACCCTGTTGCTGGTGGCGAGCGTGCCGGATTCCAGCGGCTTGTTATCCGGCATGAGTGGTACCGCGCGTTTCGCGGAGTCCAAGTGAACGCGCCGGTCACCGGTAACACCGAGCAGGTGTTCGCCCGCTTCCTCGACCTGGAACGCCAGACGCGCGCTGCACGTACCCCGGCGCAATTGAGCTATAGCCTGGTCAACGACGGCCAGGCTCTCTTCGGCTTTCGCCACGCCGCGCTATTGATCGCCGGCAAGGTCCAGGCCGTGACCGGCGTCAGTGCCGTGGAACCGAACGCGCCGTTTGTGGCGTTCGTCGAACAGGCGGTGGCGCAGTCGTTCAAGCAGGGCGTGTTGAATCAGGCTCGGGTGATCGCCGCCGAGGGGGTGAGCGAATCCATCCGGGCGGACTGGCGAAGCCTGTCGGCCGGGCAGGTGTTCTGGCTGCCGTTGATCGATCATCAAGGCCAGGTGTTTGGCGGCTTGTGGTTGGCCCGTGACCTGCCATGGACCCCGGCCGAGCAAGTGCTGTTGTCGCAATTGGGCGACACCTACAGCCACGCCTGGCTGGCTCTGCAACCGCGCAAGCCGTGGCGCCTGCGCTGGACGCGCAAACGTCAGGTTGCGCTGGTGGCGTTGCTGTTGCTGGGGTTGCTGGTGCCGGTGCGTCAGTCGGTACTGGCCCCGGCCGAAGTCGTGCCGTTGGGCGGGCAAGTCGTCGCGGCGCCGTTGGATGGGGTGATCGCCGAATTTCTGGTCAAGCCCAACCAGGCCGTCAAGAACGGTGACCTGCTGCTGCGTTTCGAAAGCACCAGTCTCAAGGCCCAGGCCGATGTGGCCCAACGTGCGTTGGGCGTGGCCGAGGCGGAACTCAAGGCCAATTCCCAACGCTCCTTTGCCGATGCTGAATCGAGCTCGAAGATCGACCTGCTGGCCGCCCGCGTCGAACAGAAACGTGCCGAGCGCAACTATGCCTTGGAACTGCTAAAACGCAGCGAGGTGCGCGCCGAACGGGATGGCATTGCGGTGTTCGCCGATGCCGAGCGTTGGCTCGGCAAGCCGGTGCAGACGGGTGAGCGGTTGATGGAAATTGCCGACCCGAACCAGGCCGAGTTACGCATTGAATTGGCGGTCGGCGATGCGATTGCCCTGGAGCCTGGTGCACAGGTGGCGTTGTTCCTCGACAGCGATCCACTGCAGCGACACCTGGCCCTGCTCGAGCGTTCGGCCTACGAAGCGCAACCCACCGCCGCCGGGCAACTGGCGTATCGCCTGGATGCGCGTTTCGAGGCGACAGCACCGCGCATCGGCCTGCGGGGCACGGCGAAGATCTTCGGTGACCGTGCCCCGCTGGCGTTGTACCTGTTGCGGCGGCCACTGGCCGGCCTGCGCCAGAGCGTAGGCCTGTAGCATGAGCCTGCCGAGCCTGCGCCCGGACCTGCAATTGTCCCCGGCGGCGCCGGACCCGGACGGTTCGCCCCAGTGGACCCTGGCCGATCCGGTGCGTGGGCGCTATTTCAAGCTCGGCGCGGCAGCGATGCGCATGCTGCGGCACTGGTCCCTGGGGGATCCGGCGCAGGTGCTGCAAGCTGCGAACCGTGAGCCGGGCCTGCCGCTCAACGGTGAGTCACTGGAACAGTTGCTGGGGTTTTTGCGCGGTCACGACCTGATCAGTGCCATGGACCCACAACAGCGCGACAGCTATCAGTTCAAGACGGCCGCCCAGCGCCAGAGCCTGTGGCAGATCCTGCTGCATCAATACCTGTTTTTTCGCATTCCACTGTGGCGCCCCGACGCCTTTCTCAACCGCGCCTGGCCCTGGTTGGCGCGGTTTGGCCCCGGCGTCCTGCGCTATGGCATGCCGCTCACCCTGGGCTTGGGGATTTTCCTGGTGTCGCGGGATTGGCAGCGCTTCATCGCGACGTTTCCGCACCTGTTCAGCCTCGGCGGTGCGCTGGCGTTGTTCTTTGCCAAGCTGTGTCACGAATTTGGCCATGCCTTCATGGCCAAGCGCGCCGGATGCCGTGTGCAAAGCATGGGCGTGGCGTTCATGGTGCTGCTGCCGATGTTTTACACCGACGTCAGCGATGCCTGGCGGATCAATGATCGTCGGGCCCGCTTGCTGATTGGTGCTGGCGGGGTCTTGGCCGAGCTGCTCCTGGCGTGCATCGCATTGCTGGCCTGGTCGCTGCTGCCAGACGGGCCGGCGCGCACGGCGGCGTTCATGCTGGCGAGCGCCACCTGGATCACCACGCTGCTGATCAACCTGAATCCGTTCATGCGCTTTGACGGTTATTTCCTGCTCAGTGACTTCTGGGCGGTGGATAACCTTCAGGGCCGTGCATTCGCCCTGTGTCGCTGGCGTTTGCGAGAAGCCTTGTTCGGTTACGGTGTGGCGGCGCCGGAGCCCTGGTCGCCGAAGATGCGTCGCCGTTTGCTGGTGTGGGGATATGGCGCTTGGCTGTGGCGTGCGGCGCTGTTCCTGGGGATTGCCCTGGCGGTCTATCACTTGTTCTTCAAGGTGCTGGGCATTTTTTTGATGATGGTGGAATTGGTGTGGTTCATTTTTATGCCCATCGTGAATGAATGGCGGCAATGGTGGAGCCGCCGCGAGCAGGCCCATGGTCCGCGAGTGCTGCTTGTCGGCCTGGTTTTGCTGGCGTTGGTGTTGGCGCTGTTGCTGCCCTGGCGCAGCGCCGTGGAAGTGCCAGCCATGCTTGAGGCCGGCCGCGCCAGCGCCCTGCATGCGCCTGTGGCGGCGCGGGTCAAGCAGGTGAATGTGCACGACGGCCAGACCGTGGCCCAGGGCGATGTGCTGATTGAATTGGAGTCGCCGGACACGGCTTCGCGACTGACCATCGTGCGCCGGGAGATCGAGATCCAGCAGTTGCAGATGCGTCGTCAGGCCGGGCGCAGCGAAACCGCCGCCGATGCCGGCATCGTTGAGCAGCAACTGGCCGAAGCGGTGGCCGAGTACCGAGGCCTGGTCGCCCAGCGCGAGCGCCTGTTGTTGCGGGCGCCCCATGCCGGCCAGGTGCGCGACCTGCTGCCGCAATTGTCGGTGGGGCGTTGGTTATCGCCCACACAGCCGCTGGCCCGGGTGGTGCAGACTGATTCACGACTGCGTGGGTATCTGACCGAAGCCGAGCTGTGGCGAGTCGGGGCGGGTGCCACGGGACGGTTCATCGCTGACGATCCGATGCACCCGTCGATTGCCGTGCAATTGAATGAAATCGACACCAACGGTGCGGCCTGGGTCGAGCAACAGGCGTTGACCTCCGACCACCATGGGCCGATTGCCGTGCGCCGTGATTCGCAGCAACGGGCGGAGCCGGTGCAGGCGCAGTATGGCGTGCGCCTGAGTGCCGTTGATGACACGTCCGCTCCGGTGCAGCCGCTGCGTGGCGTAGTGGTGTTGCAGGGGCAGGGCGAGTCGGTGTTGGGGGCGGCCTGGCGTCGGTTGGCGGCGTTGGGTGTCAGGGAAAGCGGTTTCTAAGGAGCGAACATGGATTCGGTGGCGGCAGAGGGGTTGGTGGTGCGTCCATCGCGGGTCAGCGATGGTCCGTTCTTGCAGAGTCTTTACCAGGCAGCGCGGCCGGATCTGCAATGGATCGACGGCGAGCCTGAGCAGGTGCAACAGGTGATTGCCCAGCAGTTCCAGGTGCAAGAGCAGGGGTTGGGGGAGCATTTTCCCAACGCCATGCATTACGTCGTGGAAAAACTCGGCAGCGCGATCGGCGCCTTGAGCACTGATTTCGGACCCAATGAAATCCGCGTGCTGTACTTGGCCTTTATCCCCCAGGCGCGCGGACAGGGTTTTGGTCGGGCGGTGCTGCAAGGGGTACAAAAAGCCGCGCAGGAGATCCGCTGCCCAGTGGCGACCGTGGTCTGGAGCAGCAACCCTCATGCGCGCCGGCACTACCTGGCGCTGGGTTTCGAAGTGCAGGAAAGCAACCCGGCGGCGGAGCGGTTGGTCTGGTATCCGAAGGGCAACTGAACAGTGCCTGACTTGCCAACATGTTCAATGTGGGAGCGAGCTTGCTCGCGATGAGGGCGGTAAATCCAACATGGATGCAAGCTGACCCTCCGCCATCGCGAGCAAGCTCGCTCCCACAAGGGATCATCGGTCTTTAGTTAAATGCAATGTAGAAGTAGCCCAGCGTCGGATCCCGTCCCATGGGCGGTATCCGCGATACGAACACCCCTTCGAGCCTTCCCAGTCCGGGCACTTCCAGGCCACAGAGTCCGTCCACGAACGCTGTGCTTCCCAGGCTGTTGAGTTCCACGCTGAACGGCATGCGTTCGGCGTTCGGCATCTTCGCTCGAGGCGTTTCCTCTAGGTTCTCGAAGCGTACGGGCAGCTGACTGCCGTCCGGCAGGGTCAAGCTGCTGGCCTGGCCCAGCAGCGGTTGGAAATGGCGGCTATGAACCTGTTGCAGCATGTCGACACTCCAAAGACCGGAGGGCCTTGGCCCTCCGGTGGGTGATCAGTTACGGGATGGGAAATAACCTTGGAGGGCGATGCTGAAGTTGATCGCCAGGAACGGGTTCATGACCTCCATTGGCAAACCGTTGCCCGTGGGGGAAATCGTGCCGTTGATGGTCGTGCTCACGCCCTGCAGCGACACGGGTGAGGCGCCTATCTGGTCGGAATAGATCGCCGCCGAGCCCGGCCCGGTGCCCGAGGTGCCGATGAATGAGTTGGTGGCCGTTGGCGTGTTCACCGGGTTGCTGGCCGGGTTCGCCAGTTGCAAGGTCGTTGCGGCGACGAGGCCCGCGAGCGTGTGAGTGTGGTTGGGTAGGTTGTTCAGCGTCGCAGTGACGTTTTCAGTGCCGGAGACTTCGCCGATGACACGTGGAGTCAGGCCCAGGCCAGTACCTTGTCCCAGGGGCAGGCGACCTTGCAGGTTGGGGAGCATGAAGGTGGTCTGGCCGTTACCTCCGTACGTCACGCCGATCAGGGCGAACAAGGTCTGGTACTGGGACAGGCTGAGCGTCTGCCCGTTGCATAGGGCCCAGTTGCTGGGCGCGAAGTTAAAGGCAAACGATTGGATAGTGCCGATGAATACTTCCATAGAATCCTCATCCTTCAGGTTTGTTGGTCTGGCGGTACCTGGCGGATACAACGAGCAAGGATGCGATCAGCCGACTCCTTCGTTCCCTGGCCTGGTCACGCACGGCTGAGCGTAGACCGGGATGTTTCATTTTGCCGGGCCAGAAGCGTTGAAAAGTGTTGTCGGTTGGCTTAATCGATTCAGTTATATGGCCGATACCTACCGTCCATCTTTTTTACAGACCTCGGTGAATTTGATATCAAAGTACTACTAGGCGGCGTTTGTTTCCTCGGCTACGCTTCGCGATACAAAGGGACTACAAAAAGGTGAAGGGATTGCCGCAGTTTCACTTTATTTCCGGCTTGCCGCGCTCAGGCTCGACCCTGCTTTCTGCCATCTTGCTGCAGAATCCGCGCTTTCATGCCGGCATGACCAGCCCCGTCGGCACGCTGTTCAGCAGCGTCCTGCAGCAATGCAGCGCCGGCAGCGAATTCGGCTCGGTGATCGATACCGACCTGCGCCGCCGCCTGCTGCGCGGACTCTTCGACTCCTACTACGCCGACAAAGCCGATAAACCGGTCATCTTCGACACCAATCGCCAATGGTGCGCGCGTCTGCCTGCCTTGCAGGACCTGTTCCCCAAGGCCAAGACCATCGCTTGCGTGCGCAATGTCGCCTGGGTGCTCGACAGCCTGGAGCGGCTTTACCGCGCCAACCCGTTCGAGAACACCAAACTGTTCAACGACGATGACGAGCGCAACACCGTCTACAGCCGCTGCGAAACCCTGGCCCAGCGTAACCGCCTGGTGGGGTTTGCCTGGACAGCGCTCAAAGAGGCCTATTACGGCGAGAACGCCGATTCGCTGCTGATCGTTGACTACGACCTGCTGAGCCAGGCCCCTGAGCGGGTCATGCGGCTGGTGTACGACTTCATCGACGAGCCCTGGTTTGAGCACGATTTCAATCACTTGACCTACGACGCACCCGCCTTCGACCAGGCCCTGGGTGTCGCCGGCCTGCACAAGGTCAAGCCCAAGGTCGCGCCGCAAGCCCGGCGCACCCTGTTGCCGCCGGACCTGTTTGAAAAGTATGCCGAGTTATCGTTCTGGCGCGATGGGTCCGCAAGCGCCGCCAATGTCATTCGTATGAAAACCGACGCCGCGATTAACTGATTGCGGTTTTTTTTCATCTACGTATTCAAAGTTCGAGTCCAGGTGACCGTCATGTGGTGGAGCAAAGGCAAATCGCGGGTAACCGAGGGCGCACAGGCCCTGGCATCGCCAATGATCATGTCCCTGGAGCCGCGAATGCTATTCGACGGCGCGGTGGCTGCTACCGTGGCCGATGCCGCGCAAGCGGACGCGCAACCCACTGCCGAGGCGGCCAAGACGCCCACGGCGGACCATGCTTCAGACAACCATGCCCCACAGGGACAGGTCGATGCTACCCAGGCTGCCGTTCCCGGCAAGACCGTGGTGTTCGTCGATTCCCGGGTCAAGGATTCCACCAGTCTGCTCGAAGGCGTCGCGCCCGGGACCCAGGTGGTGCAATTGGATGCCACCAAGGACGGCCTGCAGCAAATCGCCGACTACCTGGACACCCACCAGGGCATCAGCTCGGTGCAGATCATCGCCCACGGCAACGCCGGTGATTTGTGGCTGGGCAACAGCTACCTGTCGGCGGACAACGTCCAGGCGCGCAGCGAAGTGCTGGCGCAAATCGGCCAGGACATGAACGTTGGTGGCGATATCCTGATCTACGGCTGCTACACCGCCGAAGGTGACCGTGGCCTGGGCCTGGTGGACTCCCTGGCGCAGTTGACCGGCCGTGACGTGGCCGCCTCGAATGATCGCACTGGCCTAGGCGGCGACTGGGAGTTGGAAATTGCCACCGGCAACATCGAAAGTGCCAACGTGCTCTCGGCCACGGCCATGAGCGAGTACCAGTGGGGCCTGGCCACTTGGACCGCTACCAACAATTTCAATTCCGGCGTGGGCTCCTTGCGCGCGGCCTTGGGTTCTGCGCAGAACGGCGACATCGTGACCTTCAATGCCAGCATGACCGTCGCGCTGACCCAGGTGCTGGTGGTCGACAAAAACGTCACGATCGATGGCGACCTCAATAACGATAACGTGGCCGACGTCACCCTCGACGGGCAGTACCGTACCCAGATCATCAACGTGACGGCTGGCACCACGGCCACTCTCGATGGCCTGGTGATCACCCGGGGCATGACAGCGGGCAACGGCGGTAACGGCGGCGACGATGCGCTGGTGTCCAAGGGCGGTGGCATCTACAACGCCGGCACCCTGACCCTGAGGAACGTCACGGTCACCGCCAACGCCGCTTCTGGCGGTGGTGGCGGCGGCGGTGTGACCCCGCAATACGCCGGTGGCGGCGGCGGTGGCGGCGGTGCGATCACTGGCGGTACCGGCGGGCGCGGCGGCGATACGCTCAACTCCACGGGTTCTAACGGCTCGTCTGGCCAGGGTGGCGCCGGGGGTGGTTTCTTCAACATCGGCGGCCGTGGTGGCTCCTCTACCGGCGGGGCGGGCGGTGCCGCTTATCCTGGCTACAGCACCGGTTCCGCCGGTGGCACGGCCAGCAGCGGTGGCTTGTCCATCGGTGGCGGCGGCGGTGGCGATGGCTATAACGACATCGGCGGTGCCGGTGGCGGAGCGGTCGGTGGTATCTACAACGACACGGGCGCGACCCTGCGGATCATTGGCAACACGGTGATTTCCAACAACGTCGGGGCGGGCGGTGGTGGCGGTGGTGGCGGTGCCGGCGGAGGCTACAATCAGCCGGGCGGTGCGGGTGGCGTCGGCGTCGGCGCTATCTGGAACAAAGGTTCGATCCTGATTACCGCGGCCAACTTCGCGGCCCTGGCCGGCAACGTCGGCGGCAGCGGCATTGGTGGCACGAGTGCCGGCACGGCAGGTGTCACTCCGGCGTCGGTGGCCAACGTCTATGGCGATGGCGGCACCATCAACACCAACTACGTGCCGGACGAAACGCCGCCTACCGCGACTGTCGTGGTGGCCAATACCAACCTGAACTCCGGCGGCACGTCGCAGGTGACCATCACCTTCTCCGAGGCGGTGACGGGGTTGACCGCGGCGGACCTGACTGTGCAGAACGGCACCGTTGGCACGCTGACCAGCGGCGACGGCGGCATCACCTGGACCGGTACGCTGACGGCGGCGAGCAACATCGCCGATACCACCAACATCATCACCCTGAACAACACCGGGGTGGCGGACCTGGCGGGCAATGCCGGCGTGGGCACCACTGACTCGAACAATTACGTGGTCAACGACACCGTGGCGCCCACGGCTTCCATCGTCGTGACCGATACCGCCCTGAGAGTCGGTGAAACCTCCCTGGTGACCATCACCTTCTCCGAGGCTGTCAGCGGCTTCACCGCCGCCGACCTGACGGTGGCCAACGGTTCGCTCAGCGGGCTGAGTTCCAGCGATGGCGGGATTACCTGGACTGCGACTCTGACTCCAGACGCGGCCGTCACCGACACCAGTAACCTCGTCACCCTGAACAACACCGGGGTCGCGGACCTCAATGGCAATGCTGGCGTCGGCACCACCAACTCCAACAACTACGCCGTCGACACCCTGCGCCCCACCGCCAGCATCGTGGTGGCCGACACCGCGTTGCGTGTCGGCGAAACGTCGCTGGTGACCATCACCTTCAACGAAGCGGTGAGCGGTTTCACCGCTGCCGACCTGACGGTCGCCAATGGCACGGTCACCGGGCTGAGCAGCAGCGACGGCGGCATTACCTGGACCGGGACCCTGACCCCGAGCGCCAGCGTCAGCGACACCACCAACTTGATCACATTGACCAATACCGGTATTGCCGACTTGTCCGGAAACACCGGCACGGGCACCACCGACTCGAACAACTACGCCATCGACACGCTGCGTCCGACCGCTACGATCGTGGTAGCCGATACCGCGCTGAACATCGGTGAGACCTCGCTGGTGACGATCACCTTCAGCGAGGCCGTGACCGGTTTCACCCTGGCCGACATGACGGTGGCCAACGGCAGTCTGAGCGGGCTGAGCAGCAGCGACGGCGGTATCACCTGGACCGCGACGCTCACCCCGAGCGCCAGCATCACCGATGCCACCAACCTGATCATCCTGGCCAACACCGGCTTGGCAGATGCCGCTGGAAACACCGGCACCGGCACCACCAGTTCCAACAACTATGCCGTCGATACGCAGCGCCCGACCGCCACCATCGTGGTGGCCGACACCGCGCTGAGCATCGGCGAAACTTCGCTGGTCACCATCACCTTCAATGAAGCGGTGACAGGCTTTACCACCGCCGACCTGACGGTCGCCAACGGTACAATCACCGGCATGAGCAGCGGTGACGGTGGCATCACCTGGACCGGGACGCTCACCCCAAGCGCCAGCGTCAGCGACACCACCAACCTGATCACCCTGGCTAACACCGGCGTTACAGATTCGGCGGGCAACGCCGGCAGCGGTACCACCGACTCCAACAACTACGCCATCGACACGGCGCGGCCCACCGCCACCGTCGTGGTCGCCGATACGGCCATTGCCGTGGGCGAAACCTCGCTGGTGACCATCACCTTCAACGAGGCGGTGACCGGCTTCACCCTGGCGGACCTGACCGTCGCCAACGGCAGCTTGAGCGGGCTGAGCACCAGCGACAACATCACCTACACCGCGACCTTCACGCCAAGCGCTGGCATCAGCGATGTCACCAACCTGATCACGCTCAATAACACAGGCGTGGTGGATGGCGCAGGCAATACCGGCAGCGGCACCACCGATTCGAACAACTATGCCGTCGACACGCAGCGCCCGACCGCTACCATCGTGATCGCCGATACTGCGTTGAGTGTCGGCGAAACTTCGCTGGTGACCATCACCTTCTCCGAAGCGGTGACGGGCTTCGACAACTCGGACCTGAGCATCGCCAACGGTACGCTGAGTGCGGTCAGCAGCAGCGATGGCGGCCTCACCTGGACGGCCACCTTCACCCCGGCCCTCGGGGTCAGCGACACGTCCAACGTCATCACCTTGAACAACACCGGCGTCAGCGATGCGGCGGGTAATACCGGCACCGGCACCACCAACTCCAACAACTACCAGGTCGACACCAACGTACCGACGGCGACCATCGTGATTGCCGACAGCACACTGAGCATCGGCGAGACGACATTGGTCACTGTGACGTTCAACTCGGCGGTCAGCGGTTTCGACAATTCGGACCTGACTATCAGCAACGGCACGCTCAGCACCATGAGCAGCACCGACGGCGGCGTCACCTGGACGGCCACGTTCACGCCGAGCGCCAGCATTTCCGATACCAGCAACGTGATCACCCTGGACAATACCGGCTTGATCAACGGCGCAGGCAACGCGGGTGTCGGCACCACTGACTCCAACAATTACGTGGTCGACACCGTGCGCCCCACCGCGACCATCGTCGTGGCTGACACGGCCATTGCCGCGGGCGAGACTTCGCTGGTGACCATCACCTTCAATGAGGCCGTAACCGGTTTCACCGGCGCCGACCTGACTGTCGTCAACGGTACGCTCAGCGGCCTGAGCAGCAGTGACGGCGGTATCACTTGGACCGCAACCTTCACGCCGACCGATGGCATTACTGACACCAGCAACGTCATCACCCTCGCCAACGGTGGTGTCGCGGACCTGGCGGGCAACGTTGGCACCGGCACCACCGACTCCAACAACTACACCCTTGATAGCGAGCGTCCAACCGCCACCATCGTGCTGAGCGACTCGCTGCTCAAGCCGGGTGAAACCGCCCAGGTGACCATCACCTTCACCGAAGCGGTGACCGGCTTCAGCAATGCCGACCTGAGTGTGGCCAACGGCACCTTGAGCGCCGTCAGCAGCAGCGACGGTGGCCTGACCTGGACCGCCACCTTCACCCCGGACCTGGGCGTGACCGACGCCACCAACCTGATCGTCCTGGACAATGCCGGGGTCAGCGACGCGGCGGGCAACACCGGGACCGGCACCACCCATTCGGCTAATTACGCGGTTGAGACGCGGGTGCCGACCGCCACAGTCGTGGTGGCGGATAACGCACTCACGGTGGGCGAAACCTCGCTGGTCACCATCACCTTCTCGGAAGCGGTCAGCGGGTTCGACAATGCCGACCTGACGGTCAGCAATGGCACGTTGAGCAATGTCTCGTCCACCGATGGTGGCGTGACCTGGACGGCCACGTTCACCCCGACCAGCAGTATCACTGACACCAGCAACCTGATCAGCCTGGACACCAGCGGTGTGGTCAACGCTTCGGGCAATAGCGGTGTAGGCGTGGTGGACTCCAACAATTACGCGATCGATACGGTACGCCCAGGCGCCACCATCACTGTGGGCGATACCACGCTGGGCATCGGCCAGAGCACCACCGTGACCATCAGCTTCACCGAGGCGGTGTCCGGTTTCGACCTGTCGGACCTCAGCGTCGCCAACGGTGTGTTGTCCAACCTTGCCAGCAGCGATGGGGGCCTGACCTGGACGGCGACCCTGACGCCTACGGCGGGCGTGACCGACGCCACCAACCTGATCCTGCTCGACGCCAGCACTGTGCAGGACATCGCTGGCAACGCCGGCGTGGGTATCGCGATTTCCAGCAACTATGCACTCGATGCCACCCGGCCGACCGCGACCATTGTGGTCGACGACCCGAACCTGAGTGTGGGCGAGACGACCCAGGTGACCTTCACCTTCAGCGAAGCCGTGGCGGACTTTGACCTGTCGGACCTCAGCGTCACCAACGGTGAACTGACCAACCTGGCCACCAGCGACGGCGGCAAGACCTGGACCGCGACGTTCACCCCGACGGTGAATCTCACCGACCCGAGCAACTTCATTGCCCTGGACACCAGTAACGTCAGCGACCTGACGGGCAATGCCGGTGCCAGCGTGGCGGTGTCCAACAATTATGCGATCGACACCGTGGTGCCCAACGATGTGAAGCCGCCACCGGAGTTCCTCACATCGGACCCTGTGACGGTCATTCCACCGTCCGAGGTGCCGTTGCAGCCGATCGTCTTCACGCCGCCGACGGGCGATCTTGGCTCGCCGGTGGGCTTTCCCCCACTGTTTGAACAGCGGGATGTGGGCGGTGGTCTTCGGCCGATAGGGGACATTTTCATCAACCGTGGCGAACTGGCGCCGAGCTATATCGCGCAAGTATTCAGCAGCGACGCGGCTGGCGATGGTTCAGGCCAGGGCTTCCTGGGCTTTGGCGGTGGCGATGGCGGGGTGTTCGGCAGCAGCACGGTGGCCAGCCTCTTCAGCCAGGACTTCGGTTCTGACGGCGAATCGATGGAAGCCTTTGGCAGCCAATCGATGCAGGGTGGCGATGCGTCCCAAGGCTTGCGCGGGATGTTCGGCGCACCGACGCTGGGCCAGCAACTGCAACAACTCAAGGACACGGAACAGCGTCAGGTCAATAGCTTGGCAATGGCTTTACAGCAGGTCGGCATCAGTCAAGTGCAGGCCTGAACATCATAAGAAATTGGGGCAGTCAGGGGCAATCCAGGGAATGAATAGAAGTCAGAAGTTATTCACAGTGAGTGTGCTGGCGTTGGTGGTGAGTGGATGTGCCGTCACCAGCGAGCCGATCGAACGCAGCGTCAGCGAACAGCGCGCTCGAACCGACCTACAGAATATGTACAAGGATCAGGAGCCCCTCAGCGGTCCGCTGACCTTGCACCAGGCCATGGCTCGAGCGGTGAAGTACAACCTCGAAGGCCGCCTTAAGATCATGGAAGAAGCCCTGGCCAAGCGACAGCTGGACCTGGCCAGTTTCGACATGCTGCCGCGCATGGCCCTGGACGCCGGTTACGTGGGCCGTAACAACGTTAGCGCCTCCAGCAGCGAGAGTGTCGAAACCGGCACCCAATCCCTGGAGCCGTCGACCTCCCAGGACCGCAACCGTGAAGTGGCCGACCTGACCATGGTCTGGAACGTGCTCGACTTCGGTGTCAGCTACATCAGCGCCAAGCAGGCCGGGGACCAGCGACTGATCGTGCAGGAGCGTCGGCGCAAGGTGATCAACACCATCGTCCAGGACGTGCGTTCGGCGTACTGGCGCGCCATGGCCGCCGAGCGTCTGCTCAAGCAGATCGACAGCCTGATGGCCCGGGTCGAGACGGCGCGTGGCAACAGCCAGAGCATGAGCGAACAGCGCATTGGTGATCCGGTGCAGGCCTTGGGTTACCAGCGCTCGCTTATCCAGGCGACCCGCCAGCTCGAAGAACAGCGTCGGGCGCTGTCCCTGGCCAAGACCGAGTTGGCGACCCTGATCAACCTGCCCTTGGGTACGGATTTGACCCTGGCCACCCGGGATGAATACGACATCCCGGAACTCAAGGTCGACCTGGCCCGCCTCGAACAGGAGGCGCTGACCAGCCGTCCGGAATTGCGCGAACAGGATTACCAGACTCGCATCACCGCTGCCGAAACCCGCAAGGCCATGCTGCGCCTGTTGCCAGGCCTGGAGTTCTCCGCTGGCGGGCATTACGACAGCAACTCGTTCCTGGTGGAGCAGGGCTGGGCGGACTATGGCGTGAAAGTCACGTGGAACCTGTTCAACGTGATCTCTGCCCCGGCGGCCATCGACGTGGCCAAGGCGGGTGAAGAAGTGGCGGCGGCGCGGCGTCAGGCGATGTCGATTGCCGTGCTGGCGCAGTTGTACGTGGCCAATGCCAACTATCGCGAGGCGCTGCGTCAGTTCAAGACCAATCAGCAACTGTCGGACATCGACGGGCAAATCGTCGGCCAATTGCGTAGCCGTCACCAGGCCGCCGGCATTGGCGAGCTGGACCTGATCCAGGGTGAACTGAACACCCTGCAGGCCGATTTGCGCCGGGATCTGTCCTATGCGGATTTGCGCAACGCCTACGGCCAGATCTTCGCCAGCGCCGGCCTCGACCCGCTGCCCGATGAAGTGCAATCGACCGAAGTGCAGTCGATTGCCACGGCATTGGCCAACCGCGAAGCCGCCTGGGCCCAGGGCGATATTGCAGTCTCGACGGCTGCGGTGACCCCATAACAGGCGCGCCAGCATGACGCGCCCGGCGTTTTCCCGGCTGCCGGTGACGGCGAACCTGCCGTTGCTGTTGCAGGCACTGGCCGCGATTGAAGACGAGCGTTGGCAAGGGCATTTCAACAGTGCCTATTACAGTGGCGACTGGAGCGGCGTGGCGCTGATCTCGGCGGCCGACGCCTTGACCGAATTGTCTCCCGGGCGTGGTCTGCCTGTGCCGCGCGCGCCTTGGGCAGCGGATGGCCGTTGGCGCCAGGCGTTGGGTGATTGGCCCCTGGACATCGTTTCGGCCCGGCTGCTTCGGCTGGGGCCCGGCGGGTGCATTCACGAGCATCGCGACTATGATCTGGGCGGGCCGGACGCCGACCTGCGCCTGCACATTCCGTTGCTCAGCCCGCCGCAAGTGGATTTCTGGCTGGAGGGGGAGCGCATTCCGATGACGGCGGGCGAGTGCTGGTTTCTCGACTTGTCGCGGCCGCATCGTGTCGATAACCGCAGTGCCGAGTCGAGAGTTCATCTGGTGCTCGATTGCCGCCCGGGGCCGTGGTTGGAACAGCAGATTACCGATGGGCTGCCCACCACGCCGGCTGCTGGTGTTGGACAAAGCGACTTCGGCCGTTTTCAGCAGTGCGTGGAAACTGATCCGCAACTCGCCCGCACGTTGCAGAGCCTGCATGACTTGGACGCTTTCATTGAAAGTGCAATCGCGTTGGGCGTTGAACAAGGCCTGCACTTCACCGAGGAAGCAATACGGGCGGCGATGCGCAACGGTCGCCGGCAGTGGCGTGACCAATGGAAGGCTTGAACCTGGACGGCTGGTTGCCGATCCGCGTCTGGCAAGAGGCCGGGCAGTGGTGGGTCGATTGGTGCTGGTTCGGTGACGCAGCGTTGTCGCAACCGTTCTTCAACGATGCCGTAGAAGACGCCCTGCGCTTGCCTTTCAATCAGGTGTTCCGCCGCCAGACGCCCTTGCGCGAGCTCGGGCGGTGGCAGCAACAGAGCCCGGGCCTGGCGCCCAGTGCGTTCATTTTCCATGCCTCCCGTTGCGGCTCGACATTGGTCAGCCAGATGCTTGCACAACTGGCTGACCACATCGTCATCTCCGAACCGCCACCGCTGGACACTCTGTTGCGCGGTGACATGGCGCATGCCGAACGCTGCGTGGCGCTCAAGGGTTTGTTGTCGGCCTATGGGCAACGTCGCGGCGGTGTGGAGCGGCGCTTGGTGGTCAAGCTCGACGCCTGGAACATCGGTGAGCTGCCGCTGCTGCGAGCCTGCTTTCCCGACACGCCGTGGCTGTTCGTGTACCGCGACCCTTTGGAAATCGCCGTCTCCCACCTGCGCCGTCCCGGCATGCACATGGTGCCGGGGATGATTGGCGCGAGCGTGCTGGACGAAGGTTTGCCGTTCAGCAGCCAGGAGGATTTCATCTCGCGCCGAGTCGGACGGTTGTTGGCGAAGGGCCTGGAACACTGCCAGGCGTTTGCTGGAATGGCGGTCAACTACACCGAACTGCCCGAGGCGATGGCGGGAAGGCTGGCGGTGTTTTTCCGGTTGGATGACGCGCAATGCCGGCAAGTGTTTGCGGCGGTGGGCCAGCATTCCAAGCAACCGATGCAGGTGTTTGCCGGCGATAGCGAGGACAAGCGCCGCGAGGCTTCGCCGTTGTTGCGTGGGCGGGTGATGCATTGGGCGCAGGGGCCTTATGAGGCCCTCGAGTGTCTGCGAAAGTCTTGAGTTAAGGAGTGTTCTGTGGCGAGGGAGCTTGCTCCCGCTCGGTTGCGCAGCGACCGCAAGATCTTGGGGCCGCTGCGCAGCCCAGCGGGAGCAAGCTCCCTCGCCACAGGGGCAACGTTTGTGCCTTGCCTAACCTGGGAGACAACTCCGCCATCCCCTTGAGCAACTCGATCGGCAAAGGGAGGACGATGGTGGCGCTTTTGTTCCCAGCCTGTAGGTAGCGCAGCTGCTGGGTAGTCGAGTCATGGATTGATTGAATTTTGATCAGTCTGACGGTCATCAAGGGACTAGACTGCGGGAACGTCCCAGCCATCTTTCTATGCTCAGGAGCCTCGTATGGAATCCCCGATCCACAGCCTTCCCGCGCTGTTTAAACAGCTAGGCCTGCCGGACGACGCCATCAGCATCGACCAATTCATCGCCACCCATTCACCCCTCAAGCCCAAACTGCATCTGGCGGATGCGTTTTTCTGGAACAACGCCCAGCAGCAATTACTCCGCGAAGAAATCCTTGAGGACGCTGACTGGGCGGAGGTGGTGGATCAGTTGAATGTGTTGTTGAGGAAAGGGCGCGACGAATGAGCGAAGTTGTACCGTGCTTCGAAAAAGACCAGAATTCAGTACCTTTTGAGGACCTGATTATGCAGAGTATTCTGGCTGATATGGCTGTAAGTGTTTCCGAATTGAAGAAAAATCCTTCGGCTGTCCTGAGCGGCGCTCATGGCGGTCCGGTGGCGGTGCTCAATCACAACCGGGTGATGGGTTATATGGTACCGGCCGAAGTATTCGAAGCCATGATGGAACGTCTGGATGATCTTGAATTGGCTGAGATCGTTCGCGCCCGCCGTCATGAAACACCAATTCCGGTGAGTCTGGATGACTTATAAGCTCGAATTCCTGCCCTCGGCTCGCAAGGAATGGGACAAGTTGGGTCATACCGTGCGGGAGCAATTCAAAAAGAAATTGGTGCAGCGACTTGAAGCGCCTCGCCTCGCCGCTGATACCCATGCACGGCATACCTGACTGCTACAAAATCAAACTCAAGGCGTGCGGGTACCGATTGGTTTATGAAGTGATCGATGATCGTCTTGTTGTTTCGGTCGTTGCTGTGGGTAAGCGTGAACGCAGCGAGGTCTATCAGAAAGCCCGAAACCGCTAGTCTATGGCCTCACTAGTCCTATTAGTCCAAATAGTTATTAATAAATATCTTCTTATTCCTTAACCAATATAACTCTCCTCCCTATACTCGTCCGGGAACAGACACGCAGGAGAGCAACCCATGCGCAACGAATCGATTCGCTACCTGATTGTGCCGGGCTGGCAAGGATCGCCGGAAAATCATTGGCAAACCCACTGGCAGAACAGCCTGCCCAACAGCGCCCGGGTCGAGCAGGCCGACTGGTTGACGCCCCGGCGTGAAGACTGGGTCGCGGCGTTGGCCGAAGCCATAGCTGCCGACAGTACGCCGGTCATTCTCATTGCCCATAGCCTGGGTTGCATCACGGTTGCCCATTGGGCCGCCACTGCGCCGGTGCAGTTTCTGCGCCAGGTGCGCGGGGCGTTGCTGGTGGCGCCGGCGGATGTGGAACGGCCGGCCTGCGCCCCGGCGCTGCGCAATTTTGCGCCGATTCCCACCGATCTGTTGCCGTTCCCCAGCCAGATCGTCAGCTCGGACAACGACGCTGCGGTGAGCGCTCCGCGTGCTCTGGAGCTGGCGCGCAACTGGGGCGCCGAGGCCGGGATTCTGGCCGGGGCGGGGCATATCAATGTGAAGTCCGGTCACCAGCGCTGGGAGCAGGGGTTCGCTTATCTCTATCGTCTGCAAAGTCGCATGGAGCACCACGCCCTGCGTCGCGCCTGAATTTTAACGCCCTCCCGTCTCCCGACGGTTGGGGGCGGGAGTCTGCCATGAGCTTGCATGAAACCTTCGGTCAGCCGTTGCTGACCTTTCCCGATGCGGAAAAAAGCCCCCTGAGCATTCGTGCCAAGGCGCTGGTGTTCGTCGACCCGCGTTCGCGACAGTTGCGCCAAGAGTTGGAGCAGTTGGCACCCCGCTCGGTCTCGGTGCTGATACGCGGTGAAACCGGTACTGGCAAGGAACTGCTTGCCCGGCACATCCATCGCGAAAGTGATCGCGCTGGGCTGTTTGTCTCGGTCAATTGCGGCGCCATCAGCCCGACCTATGCTGACGCCGAACTGTTCGGTTATGCCGCTGGCAGCTACAGCGGCTCGGCCAGTAGCCGGGCGGGCTGGTTTGGCTCGGCCAATGGCGGCACCCTTTACCTGGATGAAATCGGTGATTTGCCGCTGCCGATCCAGATCAAATTGCTGGCAGCCCTGGAAAATCATGAAGTCACCCGCGTCGGCGCTCACCAGCCCAGCCCGGTGGATGTACGCCTGGTCGCGGCCACCAGCATCGACCTGGCGCAGGCGGTGGCTGCCGGGAAATTTCACGAGCGGCTCTATTATTACCTCAGCGAAGGTCGGCTCGAATTACCGGCCCTGCGCGAGCGAGTGGGCGATATCCTGTCCCTGGCCGAATACTTCCTGGGCATCTACACCCAGCGCCTCGGCCTGACTGTGCCGCTGATCAGCGAAGCGGCGCAACAGGCCCTTGAACGGCACAGTTGGCCGGGCAATACCCGCGAGCTGGAAAACGTCATTCACTTTGCGTTGCTGGTGAGTGGGGGGGATGAGATTTTGCCGGACCATCTGAATTTGCCGCTCCAGCCTTCAGTGCCGGAGCTGATCGAGCAGCAAGTGGCGCAGGTCATTGCAGGGGGCTCGGAAGGTGAGCGCGCCGCGCTCAAGGCGCTGTTCAATCGACTGGGCTCAACGCTATAGGTACGGCAGACCCGCTCTTGTGGCGAGGGAGCTTGCTCCCGCTCGGTTGCGCAGCAACCGCAAAAAAATTGGGGCCGCTTCGCAGCCCAGCGGGAGCAAGCTCCCTCGCCACACAGAAAAGCGGTTCAGCTATATGAGTAAAACGAATATGAACTTGAATAAAAGATATTGTTAAGGCATAAAAAATATCGGTATCGTCCGCATCACGCCAGCGATAGCACTTCGCTGGCACTCGCACATTTGCCTGTCATCCAAGACGACAGTGATTTTCGATAAGGACACTGCATGAAAAAGGTTCTGTTGTTCACCGCATTGGCGGCAGCCCTGACCTCGGGCCTGGCCCAGGCGGCGGAGAAACTGGTCGTGGCGGCCACCCCGGTACCTCACGCTGAAATCCTCGAGCTGATCAAGCCGGCCCTGGCCAAAGAAGGCGTGGACCTGCAAATCAAGGTCTTCACCGACTACGTTCAACCCAACGTACAGGTTGACCAGAAGCGCCTGGACGCCAACTACTTCCAGACCCTGCCATACCTCAAGAGCTTCAACGAAGGTAAAGGCACTAACCTGGTGACCGTGATCGGCGTGCATGTCGAACCATTCGGCGGTTACTCGAAGAAAGTCAAAAGCCTGGCCGAGCTGAAGGACGGCGCCACCATCGCCATTCCCAACGAAGGCAGCAACAGCGGTCGCGCGCTGATCCTGCTGCAGAAGGCTGGCCTGATCGAGCTCAAGGACCCGAAAAACGCCTTGGCCACGCCGAAAGACATCGCCAAGAACCCGAAGAACTTCAAGTTCAAGGAGCTGGAATCGGCCATGTTGCCGCGGGTGCTGGATCAGGTCGACCTGGACATGATCAACACCAACTACGCCCTGGAAGCAGGACTTAACCCGGCCAAGGATGCACTGGTGATCGAAGGTGCGGATTCGCCTTACGTCAACTTCCTGGTGGCCCGTCCGGACAACAAGGACAGCCCGGCCATGCAGAAACTGGCCAAGGCCCTGACCAGTCCGGAAGTGAAAGCCTTCATCGAGAAGAAATACAGCGGCGCGGTACTTCCCGCGTTCTGATCGAAGGGTACAGGTTTGAAGTTACAACGCCGACGGCTTTGCCAGCGTCGGCGTTTTTTTGTGCCGACGCCTAAGACCCGATGCTCACCGGACGGTGTCGCGGGCAGGCTTGTTTTTTAATGCGCGGCGCAGGGCTGCAAGCAGTTTGAGGAGGTCTTGTGGATCGAGGTATTGCGGGGCTTTCACGTCAGCCATTGTTATCTTCCTTGTGATGGGGCCGGGGAGTCTGGCCATAAGCTGCGGTTCCGGGGAGAGGTCTATCGAAAAAAAGACCCGTCCTACAGCGAATGGAAAAATAGCCTTCTTACAAAGCCTCTGCAAATACCGTCGATCAATCCGGCCAGTTCCAGGCCGGCGTATCCAGCATTCCCTGGCCCACGATCCCGGTCTGGCCCAGATCTTTTTCCAGGACGATGCAATTGCAGTCGTCGTCCTGTTGCAAGGCGGCGATCAGCCGCGAGGCATGGGACACCACCCAGACCTGGCAATTGACCGACGCCCGGATGATCAACCGCGCCAAGGCCGGCAACAGATCCGGGTGCAGGCTGGTTTCCGGTTCGTTGAGCACCATCAACGAAGGGGGACGAGGGGTGAGCAGGGCCGCCACCAGCAACAGATAGCGCAGGGTTCCGTCCGACAGTTCGGCGGCGGACAGTGGGCGCAGCAAGCCTTGCTGATAAAACTCGATGGCGAAGCGTCCGCCTTGCAGTGCCTCGATGCGCAACCGAGCGCCGGGAAAGGCGTCGCCAATGGCCGCGTGCAAGGCTTCAGCGTCGCCGATTTCAAGGATGGTTTGCAGGGCGGCGGCCAGGTCGCGCCCGTCGTGGTGCAGCACTGGCGTGCGAGTGCCCAGTTGCGGTTGGCGCACTGGGGCGTCGGCGTCGCTGCGAAAATGGTCGTAGAAGCGCCAGCGGCGAATGAACTCGCGCATTTGCAGCACCTCTGGCGAAGTGCGCAGGCTGCCGACCTGGTCGAACAGGCTGTCGAAGCTGGGCGTGTGCTGGGCCAATACATCCCATGAACGACCTTCACGGGCCCGGATCATCGGCCCATTGCGGTCCACCAGCAGGCTGGCAGGACGAAAGACCGGACCGGCCCAGATGCATTCGCGCTTGATTTCCGGGTCCAGTGAAAACGCTGAAAGACTGGGTTCTGGTAGGCCCAAGGCAATCGAATAGCTGAAATCTTCCCCGGCGAACCCCAGGCGCAAGCGTTTGCTGCCCTGGCGCACGATACCCTGGACAGGCACCTCGCCGTTGCGCATACGCCGGCTGATTTCTTCCGGCCCGGCCCAGAAGGTCGAGTCCAGTCCGCCTTCACGGGCCAGGGCGTTGACCACCCCGCCCTGTGCCGTCTCCGCCAACAATCGCAGGGCACGGTACAGATTGGACTTGCCGCTGCCATTGGGGCCGGTGATCAGGTTCAGCCGACCCAGGGGAATCACCAGTTTGTTGATGGAGCGGTAATTGGCTACCGCGAGGGTCTTGAGCATGTGCGATTTCCTGCTGCCTGGGCCGGTAGTTTGCCTGATTCGCCGGCACACGTGATTCTTGGCGATCCTATGCTTGGCGTTGAACCCTGTTCTAAGCTCACAGTCGTATCGTCACTGGCACGTCCGTACAACACAAGGAGTCTGCATGGCGGGTCCCCGAATCAAACTGGTCGTTGGCCTGAGCACGGTGCTGTTGCTGGCGGGATGCGGTGATAAAAAACCCGAGGAAAAAGCCTTTCCGCGAGTGTTCGTGCAGCAAGCCATGCCTTCCGAATACGCGGCTTCGGTGACCCTGACCGGCGATGTCCAGGCTCGAGTGCAGAGCGATCTGTCGTTTCGCGTGGCTGGCAAGATCATCGAGCGTAAGGTGGATGTCGGTGACCGGGTTTCGGCCAGGCAAGTGCTGGCCCGGCTCGACCCTCGAGACTTGCAGACCAACGTCGACTCCGCCGAAGCCCAGGTGGCCGCCGAACAGGCGCGGGTCAAGCAAAGTGCGGCGGCCTTCGTGCGCCAGCAAAAACTCTTGCCCAAGGGCTACACCAGCCAAAGCGAATACGATGCGGCCCAGGCGCAACTGCGCAGCAGTCAGAGCGCACTGACCGCTGCCCAGGCCCAGTTGGCCAACGCCCGCGAACAACTGAGCTACACCGCACTGATCGCCGAGGCGCCGGGCATTGTCACCGCGCGCCAGGCCGAGGTTGGCCAGGTGGTGCAGGCCACGGAGCCGATCTTCAGCCTGGCCCGCGATGGCGAGCGCGACGCGGTGTTCAACATCTACGAATCCTTGTTGCAAGAACCGCCATCGGACCCCTCCATCATCATCAGCTTGCTGGACAACCCTGCCATCAAGACCACCGGTACGGTCCGTGAGATCACCCCGGCGGTGTCCGCCGAAACGGGCACCGTGCAAGTCAAGGTCACCCTCAACGATTTGCCCGAAGGGATGCGCCTGGGCTCGGTGGTCAGTGCCACGGCCAAGTCCGCAGGCAAGACGGCTGTGGAGCTGCCCTGGTCGGCGCTGACGAAAAACCTCAGCGACCCGGCCGTGTGGCTGGTGGACGGAGAGGGCAAGGCGCAGTTGCATAACGTGACCGTTGGCCGATACCTGACGGGCAAGGTCATCATCAGCGACGGGCTCAAGGGTGGCGAGAAAGTCGTCACTGCTGGTGGGCAATTGCTTCATCCTGGCGTGCGCGTCGAGATCGCCGAAAACACCTCGACGAACCCTCCTGCGGGAGCTCAGCCATGAAGCGTCTGTGGATGGTTTTGGCCGGCCTGCTGCTGGCGGCTTGCTCGAAGGAAGAGGCGCCACCTGAGCCGGTGCGTCCAGTGCTGTCGATCGAGGTCCGGGCGCTCGACCAACAGGCCCTCGGGCGGTTCGCCGGGAGCATCCAGGCGCGTTACGAAAGTAACGTGGGTTTCCGCGTGCCAGGGCGGATCGCCCGTCGCAACGTCGATGTCGGTGCCGAAGTGAAAAAGGGCGACTTGCTCGCCACCCTCGACCCTACCGATCAACAGAACCAGTTGCGGGCTGCCCAGGGCGATCTGGCGCGGATCGAGGCGCAGTACATCAACGCCCAGGCCAATGCTCGTCGTCAGCAGCAATTGTTTGACCGTGGTGTCGGCGCCCAGGCCCAACTGGACATTGCCCAGACCGACCTGAAAACCACCGGTGCGTCCCTCGAACAGGCCCAGGCCTCGGTGCAACAGGCGCGCGACCAGCTCAACTACAGCGAACTGCGCACGGACCATGATGCCGTCGTCACGGCCTGGAATGCTGAAGCCGGGCAGGTGGTCACTGCGGGCCAGCAAGTGGTGACCCTGGCCCGTCCCGACATCAAGGAAGCGGTGATCGACCTGCCGGCCGGCTTGGCCGAGCGTCTGCCCGAGGACGTGGTGTTCGAGGTCGCCGCGCAATTGGACCCAACCCTGCGCACCACCGTCACCGTGCGCGAGATCGAACCCCAGGCACAGAGCGCTACCCGTACGCGTCGGGCGCGTTTGACGCTGGCCGATACTCCGCCAGGTTTTCGCCTGGGCACGGCGATCAGCGTGACCCTGAGTTCGACCATCGAGCCACGCATTGAACTGCCCCTCAGTGCGCTGCAAGAGATCGATGGCAAGGCGCGGATCTGGCTCATCGACCCGCAAACCCAGACCGTCTCCCCCCGTGAGGTGCGGATTCTCGAACGTTCGGCTGACTCGGTGCTGGTGGCCAACGGCATCAAGGCTGGCGACCGTGTGGTCACGGCCGGCGTGAACAGCCTCAAGCCGGGGCAGAAAGTGAAACTCGACGAGGACGTACGATGAAAGGGCCTTTCAACTTATCCGAATGGGCCCTGCGGCATCAGTCGTTCGTGTGGTACCTGATGTTTGTCGCCCTGTTGATGGGCGTGTTTTCGTACATGAACCTGGGCCGGGAAGAAGACCCTTCGTTCACCATCAAGACCATGATCATCCAGACCCGCTGGCCGGGCGCGACCCAGGAAGAAACCCTCAAGCAGGTGACCGATCGCATCGAGAAAAAACTCGAAGAGCTCGACTCCCTCGACTACGTCAAAAGCTACACCCGACCGGGGGAATCGACGGTGTTCGTGTACCTGCGCGATACCACTGGGGCCGAGGAAATCCCCGAGATCTGGTACCAGGTACGCAAGAAGATCGATGACATTCGCGGCGACTTCCCCCAAGGCCTGCAAGGGCCGGGGTTCAACGATGAGTTCGGCGATGTGTACGGTTCGGTGTATGCCTTCACGGGTGACGGCCTGTCGATGCGGCAATTGCGCGACTATGTCGAGCAGGTGCGCGCCGAAATCCGTGAGGTGCCGGGCCTGGGCAAGGTCGAGATGCTGGGCGAGCAGGATGAAGTGCTGTACCTGAACTTCTCCACCCGCAAGCTCGCCGCATTGGGCATCGACCAGCGCCAGGTGGTGCAGAGCCTGCAATCGCAGAATGCCGTGACCCCTGCGGGGGTTATCGACGCCGGGCCCGAGCGGATTTCCGTACGCACGTCGGGGCAATTCCAATCGGAAAAGGACCTGGCCAACGTCAATCTTCGACTCAACGATCGGTTCTACCGACTGGCCGACATCGCGGATATCCGCCGCGGTTACGTCGACCCCGCCACACCAATGTTTCGTTTTAACGGTACGCCTGCCATTGGCCTGGCCATCGCAATGAAGAAGGGTGGCAACATCCAGGAATTCGGCAAGGCCCTGCATGCGCGTATGAACGAGCTGACCGCCGACCTGCCGATGGGTGTTGATGTGCACACCGTGTCGGACCAGGCTGAGGTGGTGGAGGAGGCGGTCGGCGGCTTCACCAGCGCCTTGTTCGAGGCGGTGATCATCGTGCTGGTCGTCAGCTTCATCAGCCTTGGCGTACGGGCTGGGTTGGTGGTGGCCTGCTCGATTCCGCTGGTGCTGGCGATGGTCTTTGTGTTCATGGAGTACAGCGGCATCACCATGCAGCGGATCTCCCTCGGCGCGCTGATCATCGCCCTCGGCCTGCTGGTGGACGACGCGATGATCACCGTGGAGATGATGGTCACGCGCCTGGAAAAAGGCGAAACCAAGGAGCAGGCCGCGACCTTCGCCTACACCTCGACGGCGTTCCCGATGCTCACCGGGACTCTGGTGACCGTGGCTGGTTTTGTGCCGATCGGCCTGAACGCCAGCTCTGCCGGCGAGTACACCTTTACCCTGTTTGCAGTGATCGCGGTGGCGATGTTGGTGTCGTGGATCGTCGCGGTGCTGTTCGCCCCGGTGATTGGCGTGCACATCCTCAGTACCAACGTGAAGCCTCACAGCGCCGAACCGGGGCGTGTCGGGCGAGTCTTCAACGGTGGCCTGTTGTGGGCGATGCGCAATCGTTGGTGGGCCATCGGCATTACGATAGTGCTGTTTGTGCTGGCGGTGTTTTGCATGCGCTTTGTGCAGAACCAGTTTTTTCCATCTTCGGACCGGCCGGAAATCCTGGTGGACCTCAACCTGCCGCAAAACGCCTCGATGGATGAGACGCGCAAGGCTGTCGACCGCCTGGAGGCAACCCTCAAGGGCGATCCGGACATCGCGCGCTGGAGCACCTACATCGGCGAAGGTGCGATTCGGTTTTATCTGCCCTTGGACCAGCAACTGCAGAACCCGTATTACGCGCAACTGGTGATCGTCAGCAAGGGCCTGGAGTCGCGCACGGCCCTCACGGAGCGCCTGCAAAAGCGTCTGCGCGAGGACTTCGTCGGCATTGGCAGCTACGTGCAGGCCCTGGAAATGGGACCACCAGTGGGACGGCCGATCCAGTACCGCGTCAGCGGCAAGGACATCGACCTGGTGCGCAAGCACGCCATCGAGCTGGCCACGGAGCTGGACAAGAACTCGCACATCGGCGAAATCATTTACGACTGGAATGAGCCGGGCAAGGTCCTGCGCATCGACATCGCCCAGGACAAAGCGCGGCAATTGGGGTTGTCTTCGGATGACGTGGCCAAGCTGATGAACAGCATCGTCAGCGGCTCGCCAGTGACCCAGGTCAACGACGATATTTACCTGATCGACGTGGTCGGCCGTGCTGAAGACGCCGAGCGCGGTTCGCCGGAAACCCTGCAGAACCTGCAGATCGTCACGCCGAGCGGTACCTCGATTCCGCTGCTGGCGTTCGCCACGGTGCGCTACGAATTGGAACAGCCGCTGGTATGGCGTCGCGACCGCAAGCCGACCATCACCATCAAGGCCGCCGTGCGCGATGAAATCCAACCCACGGACCTGGTGAAGCAACTGCAGCCGGAGATCGACAGGTTCGCCGCCGGCCTGCCGGTGGGCTACAAGGTCGCTACCGGCGGTACGGTGGAGGAGAGCAGCAAGGCCCAGGGACCTATCGCCAGTGTGGTGCCGCTGATGCTGTTCCTGATGGCGACGTTCCTGATGATCCAGCTGCACAGCGTGCAGAAACTGTTCCTGGTGGCCAGCGTCGCGCCCCTCGGGCTCATTGGGGTGGTACTGGCGCTGGTGCCGACGGGAACGCCCATGGGCTTCGTGGCGATCCTTGGGATTCTCGCGTTGATCGGCATCATTATCCGCAACTCGGTGATCCTGGTGACCCAGATCGATGAATATGAACGTGACGGCTACGAGCCTTGGGATGCCGTGGTGGAAGCCACTCAGCACCGGCGCCGCCCGATCCTGCTCACCGCCGCTGCGGCGAGCCTGGGGATGATCCCGATTGCGCGGGAAGTGTTCTGGGGGCCGATGGCCTACGCGATGATTGGCGGGATCATCATCGCCACGCTGCTGACGCTGCTGTTCCTGCCGGCGTTGTATGTGGCCTGGTACAAGATTCGTGAGCCCAAGCGCGATTGAGACATGGGAGCTTGCCATGCACTGCTTCTGTGGCGAGGGAGCTTGCTCCCGCTGGGCTGCGAAGCAGCCCAATAAGCGATGAGCGCTTCGCACTCAAGCGGGAGCAAGCTCCCTCGCCACGGGTTTCTGCGGAGCTTGATCTTCGGTGAAATCCTGTGGGAGCGAGCTTGCTCGCGATGAGGCCAGCCCAGTCAGCCTGGCCTTTTACTTGCGCAACAACCGCAACCCATTGAACACCACCAGCAAACTCACCCCCATATCGGCAAACACCGCCATCCACATGGTCGCGAACCCGGCAAAGGTCACCCCAAGGAAGATCACCTTGATCACCAGCGCCAAGGCGATGTTCTGCTTGAGGATGCTTGAGGTCTGCCGCGACAGGCGGATAAATGCCGGAATCTTGCGCAGATCATCGTCCATCAAGGCGACATCGGCCGTCTCGATGGCTGTATCGGTCCCGGCCGCCGCCATGGCGAAGCCGATTTCCGAGCGAGCCAAGGCTGGGGCGTCGTTGATGCCGTCGCCCACCATGCCGACACGGTGCCCCTGGGCGTACAGCGCCTCGATGGCTTGCAGCTTGTCTTCCGGCAGCAGGTCGCCCCGGGCCTGATCGATGCCCACTTGCGCGGCAATCGCTTCAGCGGTGTGGGCATTGTCGCCGGTCAGCATCAGGGTCTTGATCCCCAGGTCATGCAGTTGCCGGATGGCTTCGCGGCTGGAGTCCTTCACGGTGTCGGCCACGGCAAATAGCGCCAAGGGGCCGCTGCCGTCGAGCAGCAACACCACGGACTTGCCCTGTTTTTCCAGGGCGAAGAGTTTTTCTTCCAGCTCGGGGGAGCACAGGCCCAGGTCCTCCACCAGGCGATGATTGCCCAGGTGATAGGTCTGGCCGTTGATGTCTCCGCGCACCCCGCGTCCCGGGAGCGCTGCAAAGTTATCCACAACCTGTGCCGCCCGTTGCTTATCCACAGCGGCATTGGCGATCGCGCGGGAGACCGGGTGATCAGAACGGGCGGCGAGGGCGGCGGCCAGGTCCGGAGCGGTCGATTCTACGGTCGGATCCAGCACCAGATAGTCGGTTTGCACAGGCTTGCCGTGGGTGATCGTGCCGGTCTTGTCCAGGGCCAGGTAGTCGAGCTTGTAGCCGCCCTCCAGGTAGACACCGCCCTTCACCAGGATGCCTTTGCGAGCCGCTGCGGCGAGGCCGCTGACGATGGTCACCGGGGTGGAAATCACCAGTGCGCAGGGGCAGGCCACCACCAGCAGCACCAGCGCCCGGTAGATCCAGTCGAACCACGCCGCGCCCATGAACAGCGGCGGGAGGACAGCCACGGCCAGGGCCAGGACGAACACCGCCGGGGTGTAGATTTTCGAGAACTGATCGACGAAGCGCTGGGTCGGCGCACGGGCGCCCTGGGCTTGCTCCACGGCGTGGATGATCCGCGCCAGGGTGGAATGGTCGGCGGCTGCGGTCACGGTGTACTCCAATTCGCCGGCCTGGTTGATGGTGCCGGCAAACACCTTGTCGCCCACGGTTTTTTCCACCGGCAGGCTCTCGCCGGTGATGGGGGCTTGGTCGATGGTCGAACGGCCGGCGACCACGTCACCGTCCAGGCCAACGCGCTCACCAGGACGCACCCGCACCCGCGCACCGAGGACAATGGCCTTGACCTCCTGTTCCAGCCAGGTGCCATCGGCCTGTTGTACGGTGGCTCGTTCCGGGGCCATTTGCATTAAGCCGCTGATAGCGTTACGCGCCCGGTCCAGGGATTTGGCTTCGATCAACTCGGCCACGGTGAACAGGAACATCACCATTGCCGCTTCCGGCCATTGCCCGATCAGCACGGCGCCGGTCACGGCGATGCTCATCAGCGCGTTGATGTTCAGGTTGCGGTTTTTCAGGGCGATCCAGCCCTTCTTGTACGTAGCGAGGCCGCCGCTGAGGATCGACACCAGCGCCACCAAGGCGACCACCCAGTCTGGCGCGGCGTTGGTGAAGTGGATCACTTCGGCGCCCAGGGCGGTGACGCCGGACAGCGCCAACGGCCACCAGGGCTTGGCCGCGGCCGGCGCGGTGTGGGTGGTTTTGTCCTGGCCCGGCGTCAACGGCTCGGCCTGCATGCCCAGGGATTGAATGGCGTCGATGATCGGCGCATCGCTGGGCAGCTCATGGGTCACGCCCAGCACGCGGTTGATCAGGTTGAACTCCAGCTGCTGCACGCCCTTGAGCTTGCCAAGTTTGTTCTGGATCAGCGTCTGCTCGGTGGGGCAGTCCATGGCCTCGATGCGAAAACTGCTCAGCCGCCCGCCGTCCGTCGGGGCTTTGCCGAGGTTGACCACCGTCGGTGCGGCTTTCGAGGCGCAGCAGGAATGGCCGTGGTCATGGCCATGGTCGGGTTTGTGGGTGTGAATGGAATCGCTCATCGGGTGACGTCCGTGAAAAGTGCCTGTTGCACAGTAAAGACCCTGTAGCCACTATAGGGTCAAGCACCTATTTGGGAGGCAACGCGATGAAGATCGGAGAACTGGCAAAGATCACCGACTGCCAGGTCGAAACCATCCGCTATTACGAGCGTGAAGGCCTGCTGCCGGAACCGGCCCGCAGCGATGGCAATTACCGCGTCTACACCCAGGCCCATGCCGAACGGCTGACGTTTATCCGCAACTGTCGCACCCTGGACATGACCCTGGAGGAAATCCGCAGCCTCCTGGTCCTGCGCGATAGCCCCCAGGACCAATGTGAAAACGTCAACGCGCTGATCGACGAACACATCCACCACGTCAGGGCTCGCATCGACGGCCTGTTGGCCTTGCAGACACAACTGATCGACCTGCGCCATCGCTGCAGCGAAGGGCCGGACCTGGATCAATGCGGGATCTTGCAGCGCCTGGAGGTGAGCGGGGCGGTGGCGCCGGAGGTGGAGCATTCACATGTGGGGAGGAGTCATGGGCATTGAGTGCCCCAAGCCACCGATCTTGACCCCATGGAGATCCAATGTGGGAGCGAGCTTGCTCGCGATAGCGGCTTAGCAGTCAACATCTATGTTGAATGTAATGGCCTGATCGCGAGCAAGCTCGCTCCCACAGGGGGATGGCGGTGTTGGTTAGACCGCCATCGGCGCGGTCATCGGCGCGTGGTGTTGGTAGCCTTCGAGGGAGAAGTCGCTCGGTTCGACCAACTCCAGCCACTCTGGCTGGTACACGCCGGTCTTGGCAAACTCCGGCACACGTTCGGAAATTACCAGTTTCGGCATCGGGAACGGCTCGCGCGTGAGCTGTTCGTTGAGCATGTCCAGGTGATTTTCGTAAACGTGGGCATCACCGATGAAATAGGTGAACCAGCGCGGCGTGTAGCCGGTCAGGCGGCCGATCAGGCTCAGCAGCGCGGCACCTTCGGTGAGGTTGAACGGCGTGCCCAGGCCCAGGTCGTTGGAGCGGATGTAGAGGGTCAGGGAAATTTCCCTGGTCTCGACATTCGGGTGGAACTGATAGAGCAAATGGCACGGTGGCAGGGCCATTTCATCGAGCTGGGCGCAGTTCCAGCCGTGGAACAGGATACGGCGGCTGCCCGGGTCCTTGATGATGGTGTCGACGCACTGGCGCACCTGGTCGATGGCCTTGTACAGCACCACGTAGGTCTGGCCGTTTTCCTCGCCTTCGGCGATTTGCCGGTAACCCTGGGCCAGCGTCTGCTCGATAGCCGCGGGGTTGCTCAGGGGAATCTGTTTGTAGGCCGGCCACTTGCGCCATTGCACGCCGTAGATCTCGCCCAGGTCGTCCTCGCCCTGGCGGAACGGGTTGGCCAGCCATTGGGCATTTTCGTTGGCGTTCTGGTCCCAGACCTTACAACCCAGGGCGCGGAATTCGGCAGCGTTGTTGACCCCACGCAGAAATCCGCACATCTCGCCGATGGCCGATTTAAACGCCATTTTACGGGTGGTGATGGCCGGGAAGCCGTCTTTCAAGTCATAGCGCAGCATGGCACCGGGGAAACTGATGGTGTTCACGCCGGTGCGGTTGGCTTGCTTGGTGCCGTTCTTGATGACGTGGGCCACCAGATCGAGATATTGCTTCATGAGTTACCTGTGTCCTTGAACCCGAGGCCAGCGCCTCGGGGTCCGAATTTTTAAACCTTGGCCGCCGCAGCCGGCGCGCGATGATAAGCCAGCCAGATCAGCGCCAGGCCACCAATGATCATTGGCAGGCACAACACCTGGCCCATGGTCAGCCAGTTCCACGCCAGATAACCGAGCTGGGCGTCCGGTACGCGGACGAATTCAACGATGAAACGGAAAATTCCGTAGAACAGCGCGAACATGCCCGACACCGCCATGGTCGGCCGCGGCTTGCGCGAGAACAGCCAGAGGATCAGGAACAATGCCACGCCTTCAAGGGCGAACTGGTACAGCTGCGACGGGTGGCGCGGCAATTGCGTCGGGTCGCTGAACGGCGGGAAGATCATCGCCCACGGCACATCGGTCGGCTTGCCCCACAGTTCGGCGTTGATGAAGTTGCCGATACGCCCGGCGCCCAGTCCGATCGGCACCATCGGGGCGACGAAGTCCATCAGCTCGAAAAACGACTTGTTGTTGCGCTTGCCGAACCACAGTGCTGCCAGCATCACGCCAATGAATCCGCCGTGGAACGACATGCCGCCCTTCCAGACCTCGAAGATCAACGTCGGATTGGCCAGGTACGCGCTCAGGTCGTAGAACAATACATAACCCAGGCGGCCACCGACGATCACGCCCATGGACAGCCAGAACACCAGGTCCGAGAGCTTTTCCTTGTTCCAGGTCGGGTCGAAACGGTTGAGCCGGCGCGACGCCAGCAGCCAGGCGCCGCCGATGCCGATCAGGTACATCAGGCCGTACCAGTGGATTTTCAGCGGGCCGATGGCCAGGGCCACCGGATCGATCTGCGGGTAAGGCAGCATTGATATTCCTCGTAAACGTCAAAAATACCCGGGCGACGCTGCCACCTCGGGATTAAGCCAGGATTGCGTCAGAACAGGAAACTCAGGCCGACGCAGAACAGCAAAGCGGCGAACAGCCGTTTGAGCAAGCGCGGCGACAAGCGATGGGCCAGCCGCGCACCAAAACGGGCGAAGACCATGCTGGTCAGTGCAATGCCCAGTAACGCCGGCAAATACACAAAGCCGAGACTATGGGGCGGTAGCAGTGGATCGTGCCAGCCCAAAATCATGAAACTTAAGGCGCTGGCCAGGGCAATGGGCAAACCGCAGGCCGACGAGGTTGCCACTGCTTGCTGCATCGGCACGCTGCGCCAGGTCAGGAACGGCACGGTCAGTGAGCCACCGCCGATACCGAAAATCGCCGAGGCCCAGCCGATCACGGTGCCGGCCAGGGACAACCCGAGCTTGCCCGGTACCGTGCGGCTGGCCTTGGGCTTGAAGTCCAGGGCCAGTTGCACGGAAACGATCATGGCGAACACGCCGATGATTTTTTGCAGGAGCGGACCGGAGATCGCTTCGGCGGTGATCGCGCCAAAACCGGCACCGATCAGGATCCCGACGGTCATCCAGGCGAAGATCGGCCAGCGCACCGCGCCTCTGCGCTGATGCTCGCGCACGGCATTGACCGAGGTGAAGATGATCGACGCCAGGGACGTGCCGACGGCCAGGTGCGTCAACACCTGTGGGTCGAAACCCTGCAAGGTGAAACTGAACACCAGCACCGGGACGATGATCATCCCGCCACCCACGCCGAACAGCCCGGCCAGCACGCCGGCACAGGCGCCGAGTAGCAGATAGAGCACAAATTCCACCAGCGTCTCCCCAGCCATCCCCGAAACAAGAGCGGCATGGTACCGGATCCTGGGTCTCGGGCTCCACTGAAGGTGATGGATGTGGGGGCGATGTCGGGTAGAGTGGGCTTAGAACCCCGGACATAGTGGCTGGTGATGCGCTGTTGTGGCGAGGGTGCTTGCTCCCGCTGGAGGGCGAAGCCCTCCCAACAAAAACCCGCTGACTTGTCTGAAAAAACTGGCCTCTGGATTTCGGGGCTACTTCGTAGCCCAGCGGGAGCAAGCTCCCTCGCCACAAAGGCTGTGTGCGGCTGTACTCTTTCAACGGATTGGCATTGTTAACAGGACTACCTGATGTGCCTGATCATATTTGCCTGGCGACCCGGCCACGCCCAGCCACTGATCGTGGCGGCCAACCGCGACGAGTTCTACGCGCGGCCGACCTTGCCCCTGGCCCAATGGCCTGACGCGCCGCATGTCCATGCCGGTCGCGATCTTGAGGCCGGCGGCACCTGGCTCGGCGTTGGTGCCGACGGTCGCTTCGCGGCCCTGACGAACATCCGCGACCCGGGCCAGCTCCCGGCGTTCAAGTCGCGAGGCGAGCTGGTGGCGCGCTTTCTGAGCGGGAATCTGCCCATTGCCGAGTACCTGAGCGAAGTGGTTCCTCGGGCTGGCGAGTTTGGGGGGTTCAATCTGCTGCTCGGCGATGGTGCAGAGCTGTGGCATTTCAATGCCCGCGATAGCCAGCCGCAGCGGCTGGCCGAAGGTGTCTATGGTTTGTCTAACGCCGGGCTCAACACCCCATGGCCCAAGGTGCTCAAGGCTCGCGCGGCGCTGGACGAAGTGCTGGGCGATCCGCAGCCCCAGGCATTGCTGGCCCTGCTGAACGACCCGCAACCCGCCGCGGTGGCAGAACTGCCGGATACGGGCGTGGGGCTGGCGACCGAGATGTTGTTGTCGAGTGTGTTCATTGCCAGCCCTGCCTATGGGACGCGGGCAAGTACGGCGCTGATTGTCCATGCCGATGGAGCGCGGCATATGGTCGAGCGCAGCTACGGGCCGCATGGGGGGCATTTGGGGGAGGTGGAACTACAAATCTGAAGGAATAGTGATGACCCGTGGCGAGGGAGCTTGCTCCCGCTGGAGTGCGGAGCACTCCCAATTGCGGCGATATCGATAAGGACAGTGTCAGCAAAGCTTGCGGCTGCTTCGCAGCCGAGCGGGAGCAAGCTCCCTCGCCACATAGAAGCTCGTTAGAGCGTCTTGTTCGAAGCCGGATTGATCATCCGCGCCAACCCAAGGTTCTTCAGCGCCAGTTGCAAGGTGCTGTGGATAACTTGCGGGTTATCGATGGTCATGACTTCCGCCAGCAACTCCTGGGCCTTGCTGAGGTTGATCTGGCGCAGCATCCACTTCACTTTCGGCAGGTTGGTGGCGTTCATCGACAGGCTGTCAAAGCCCATCGCCATCAACAACACCGCAGCCGCCGGGTCGCCGGCCATTTCGCCGCAGATGCTCACCGGCTTGCCTTCGGCATGGGCGTCGCGCACCACGTTCTGCAAGGCTTGCAGCACGGCCGGATGCAGGTAGTCGTACAGGTCGGCCACTCGTGGGTTGTTGCGGTCCACGGCCAACAGGTACTGGGTCAAGTCGTTGGAGCCGACCGACAGGAAGTCCACCTGCCGCGCCAGTTCCTTGGTCTGGTACACCGCTGCCGGAATCTCGATCATCACGCCGATCGGCGGCATAGGCACGTCGGTGCCTTCATCGCGGACTTCGCCCCAGGCTCGGTGGATCAGGTGCAAGGCTTCTTCCAGCTCATGAGTGCCGGAGATCATCGGCAACAGGATGCGCAGGTTATTCAGGCCCTCACTGGCCTTGAGCATGGCGCGGGCCTGGACCAGGAAGATTTCCGGATGGTCGAGGGTCACACGAATCCCGCGCCAGCCGAGGAACGGGTTGTCTTCCTTGATCGGAAAGTAGGACAGGGATTTGTCGCCGCCGATATCCAGGCTGCGCATGGTCACCGGTTGCGGGTGGAACGCGGCCAATTGTTCGCGGTAGATCGCCAGCTGTTCCTTTTCGCTGGGAAAGCGCTGGTTGATCATGAACGGCACTTCGGTGCGGTACAGGCCCACACCCTCGGCGCCACGCTTCTGCGCCCGGGCCACATCGGCCAGCAGGCCGGTGTTGACCCACAATGGCATGCGGTGGCCGTCGAGGGTCACACAGGGCAGGTCCCGCAGCGCATCCAGTCCCAGGGACAGTTGCTTTTCTTCCTCCACCACATCGGCAAACTGCTTGCGCAGCACGTCGCTGGGGTTGGTGTAGACCTCGCCGTGGTAGCCATCGACGATCATCTGGATGCCGTCGACCTTGGAGTACGGCAGGTCCACCAGGCCCATCACAGTCGGGATGCCCATGGCCCGGGCCAGGATCGCCACGTGGGAGTTGCCCGAACCCAATACCGAGACCAGCCCCGCCAGTTTGCCTTCGGGCACTTCGCCGAGCATGGCCGGCGTCAGTTCTTCACTGACCAGGATGGTGTTGTCCGGGTAGACCAGGGTCTGCTGGCGCTCCTGCTGCAAGTAGGCCAGCAAGCGCCGGCCCAGGTCCTTGACGTCGGAGGCGCGCTCGCGCAGGTAGGCGTCGTCCATCAGTTCGAAGCGGTTGACGTGGTCGGTCACCACCTGGCGCAGCGCGCCCTGGGCCCATTGGCCGGTCTTGATGACCGTGGTCACTTCGCTGCCCAGGGAGGCGTCGTCGAGCATCATCAGGTAGACGTCGAACAGCGCGCGCTCTTCGGGGCGCAGCTGCGTCGCCAGTTTGGCCGACAGGGCCCGCATGTCGGCCCGCACGCCTTCGATGGCGGTCTTGAACAGCCCCAGCTCGGCGTTGATGTCGGCAATGGTCTTGTCCGGCACCACGTCGAGGTCGGCGGGCGGCAACATGACCACCGCCGTACCCACCGCCGCGCCCGGTGAACCTGGCACGCCGACGAACTTGGCTTCCTGGATGCCCTTGCCCTGGCGGCCCAGGCCACTGATCGAGCCGGTGGCCTCGGCGTGGGCGATAACGCCGGCCAGTTGCGCGCTCATCGTCACGAGGAAGGCTTCTTCACCTTCGTCGAACTGACGGCGCTCTTTTTGCTGGATGACCAACACGCCGACGACACGGCGGTGGTGGATGATCGGCGCCCCGAGGAACGAGGCGTAGCGTTCCTCGCCCGTTTCGGCGAAGTAGCGGTAGCGCGGGTGATCCGCGGCGTTTTCGAGGTTCAAGGGTTCTTCGCGCGTGCCGACCAGGCCGACCAGACCTTCATTGGGGGCCATGCTGACCTTGCCGATCGAGCGCTTGTTCAAGCCCTCGGTGGCCATCAGCACGAAACGGTTGGTCTCGGGGTCCAGCAGGTAGACCGAGCAGACCTGGCTGCCCATGGCCTCTTTGACGCGCAATACAATAATCCCCAACGCCGCCTTGAGATCCTTGGCGGAGTTAACTTCCTGGACGATCTTGCGCAGCGTATTGAGCATGGCTCGGGGTCGAACTCCGTCGTCAGTCGCGCGTCAGCAGGCGCGGGGCAAGCTCTTTGAGAGCGCGTCGATACACTTCGCGCTTGAATGTCACCACCTGGCCCAACGGATACCAATAACTGACCCAGCGCCAGCCATCGAACTCCGGTTTACCGGTCAAATCCATCCGCACCCGCTGCTCGTTGGAGATCAGGCGCAGGAGAAACCATTTCTGCTTCTGGCCGATGCACAGCGGTTGGCTGTGCGTGCGGACCAGGCGTTGCGGCAAACGATAGCGCAACCAGCCTCGGGTGCAGGCGAGTATTTCGACATCTTCTCGCTCAAGCCCCACTTCTTCGTTCAACTCGCGGTACAAGGCCTCTTCCGGCGTCTCCTGGGGATTGATCCCGCCCTGGGGAAACTGCCAGGCGTCTTGATTGATACGGCGAGCCCATAGCACCTGCCCTGCATCATTCGTAAGAATGATCCCCACATTGGGGCGGAAACCATCGGGATCGATCACGGCAAGAACCTCGCAAACGCATGTCGCCGCATTGTTCCACAAAGGTTGTGAAAGCAGCAACGAGCCTGCCCACCTTATGTGCACTCTTGTGAAAAGTCCGTATTCTGGACGCCTTTCTTCAGAATTTTCAGCGAGTAACTGCAATGCGGCTGGCTTTATTCGACTTGGACAACACGTTGCTGGGCGGCGACAGCGATCACGCGTGGGGCGATTACCTGTGTGAGCGGGGTTTCCTCGACGCCGTCACGTACAAAGCGCGCAACGACGAGTTTTACCAGGATTACCTGGCCGGCAAGCTCGACAACGCCGAGTACCTGAATTTTTGCCTGGAAATCCTCGGTCGTACCGAAATGGACGTGCTGGCACAGTGGCATCTTGACTATATGCGTGACTGCATCGAGCCGATTGTGTTGCCCCAGGCCATCGAGCTGTTGAAAAAACATCGTGACGCTGGCGATAAGCTGGTGATCATCACCGCCACCAACCGTTTCGTCACCGGGCCGATTGCCGAGCGCCTGGGGGTCGAGACCCTGATCGCCACCGAGTGCGAAATGATCGACGGTCGCTACAGCGGGCGTAGCACGGATGTCCCGTGCTTTCGCGAGGGCAAGGTGACCCGGTTGAACCGCTGGTTGGAAGAGACGGGGCATTCGCTCGACGGCAGCTATTTTTATAGCGATTCGATGAATGATCTGGCGCTGCTGGAGGTGGTGACGCATCCGGTGGCGGTGGATCCGGATCCGAACCTCAGGGCCGAGGCTGAGAAGCGGGGTTGGCCGGTGATCAGTCTGCGCGGCTGAAACAGCTTTCGCGAGCAGGCTCGCTCCCACAAGGATTTTGGGAACGACGCAAATCCCCTGTGGGAGCGAGCCTGCTCGCGAAAGGGGCGACACGGCCTAAAGCCTCAAACCGGCTTGGCCCCCATCAGCCCCGCAATGGCGATAAAGCAGACAACGCTGAACAGCGCCAGAGCCAAGGTGAATTTGCCACTGCCCGCCGCCGGCAGCTTGCGCAATTTGTTCAACCGCACCAACAGCCAGAACCCAGCCAGCGCCGCCACGGTGTAGAGCACACTGGATGCCAGCAACCAAGTCTGCCCCAATGGCCAGCCGATCTGATGCACCATCCACCAGCCGGTGAACGGCAGGCTCGCCAGCGCAAGGCCCATCACCAGCCAGACAAACAGCCGAGGGCGTTGCAACGTGCGAGCGGCCGCCGTGGCATCGCCGCTGCGGCGCGTGCGCCAGACCCAGATGGCCAGCCCGAGGGCACCCGCCAGCAGCAACACCGTGGCCACAACGTGAGCAATTTTCAGCGCGGTTAACGTTTCCATCGTTCGATTTCCTTAAGTCTTGCCCAACAGTCTAGCCTCGACTTTCTTAGCCCAGGAACAGCTGATACGCCGGGTTATCGCTTTCATCCCAGTAGGGATAGCCGATTTCCTCCAAGGCCGCCGGCACCAGGTGGCGTTCCTCGTGAGGCACTTGCAGCCCCGCGACCACACGGCCATCTGCCGCGCCGTGGTTGCGGTAGTGGAACATCGAGATATTCCAGCGTCCGCCCAGCTTGTTGAGGAAATTGAACAGCGCCCCCGGGCGTTCCGGGAATTCGAAGCGCAGCACCACCTCGTCGATGACGTGGGCCGCGTGCCCGCCGACCATGTGGCGGATGTGCAACTTGGCCAGCTCGTTGTCGGTCAGGTCCAGTACCGGGAAGCCTTGCTCGGTCAGGCTGGCGATCAGTGCGCTGCGTGGATCGTTTTCCGGGTGCGTCTGCACGCCGACGAAGATGTGGGCTTCGCTGCCGGTGTTGTAGCGATAGTTGAATTCGGTGATCTGGCGCTTGCCGACGGCTTCACAGAACGCCTTGAAGCTGCCCGGTTTCTCGGGAATGGTCACCGCGATGATCGCTTCGCGGCCCTCGCCCAGCTCGGCGCGCTCGGCGACATGTCGCAAACGGTCGAAGTTGACGTTGGCACCGGAGTCGATGGCCACCAGGGTCTGGCCGCTGATGCCGCGCGATTCGACGTACTTCTTGATCCCGGCCACGCCCAGGGCGCCGGCAGGTTCGGTGATCGAGCGGGTATCGTCGTAGATATCCTTGATAGCGGCGCAGATTTCGTCAGTGCTGACGGTAATCACTTCATCCACATGGTGCTTGCAAATATCAAACGTGTGCTGGCCGATCTGCGCCACGGCCACGCCGTCGGCAAACAGCCCAACAGTTGGCAGCACCACTCGCTCGCCGGCGGCCATGGCGGCTTGCAGGCAGTTGGAGTCGTCCGGCTCGACGCCGATGATCTTGATGTCCGGTCGCAGGTATTTCACGTAGGCCGCGATCCCGGCGATCAGCCCGCCGCCGCCCACCGGGACGAAAATCGCATCCAGGGGGGCCGGGTGCTGGCGCAGGATCTCCATTGCCACCGTGCCCTGCCCGGCAATGGTGTGGGGATCGTCATACGGGTGGATGTAGACGTAGCCCTTCTCGTCGACCAGTTTCAGCGAGTAGGCCAGGGCTTCGGGGAACGAGTCGCCATGCAGCACCACCTTGCCGCCACGGGAGCGAACGCCTTCGACCTTGATTTCCGGCGTGGTCTTGGGCATCACGATGGTGGCTTTGACGCCCAGCACCTTGGCCGCCAGCGCCAGGCCTTGGGCGTGGTTACCCGCCGATGCCGTGACCACGCCCCGGGCGCGCTCTTCGTCGCTGAGCTGGGTCAGCTTGTTGTAGGCCCCGCGAATCTTGAACGAGAACACCGGCTGCAAGTCTTCGCGCTTGAGCAGGATAGTGTTGCCCAGCCGCTCGGAAAGCTGGCGAGCGGTCTGCAGCGGGGTTTCTACGGCAACGTCATAAACGCGCGAGGTGAGGATCTTTTTGACGTACTGTTCAAGCATCGGAAAGCATCACTGAGCGGGTTGGGCAGGGCCAAGGAGTCTAACCCGGCTTTTGGCTGGGCGACCACACGAATCCCAAGGTTTTGTTGGGTTATACTCGCGCCCCTCTTTACTCCCTGCCCGCTTTCGGAGCCCGCATGACCCAGGATCAACTCAAACAGGCCGTGGCCCAGGCCGCCGTCGACCTCATCCTCCCGAAACTGGATGACAAGAGCATCGTCGGGGTCGGCACCGGCTCTACGGCCAACTGCTTCATCGACGCGCTGGCGCAACACAAAGGCGCGTTCGACGGCGCGGTTGCCAGCTCCGAAGCCACCGCTGCGCGGCTCAAGGGTCATGGGATACCGGTGTACGAGCTCAACACCGTGAGCGACCTGGAGTTCTACATCGATGGCGCCGACGAAAGCGACGCGCACCTGAACCTGATCAAGGGCGGCGGCGCGGCCCTGACCCGTGAGAAAATCGTCGCGGCCGTGGCCAAGACTTTCATCTGCATCGCCGATGCCAGCAAGCTGGTGCCGGTGCTCGGCGCGTTTCCGCTGCCGGTGGAAGTGATCCCGATGGCCCGCAGCCACGTCGCTCGTCAACTGGTGAAGCTGGGCGGCGACCCGGTGTACCGCGAAGGCGTGTTGACCGATAACGGCAATATCATCCTGGATGTGTACAACCTGCAGATCACCAACCCGGTAGAACTGGAAAGCCAGATCAACGCTATTGTTGGCGTGGTCACCAATGGTCTGTTCGCGGCGCGTCCGGCGGATGTGCTGTTGCTGGGGACCCTTGAAGGGGTGAAGACCCTGCGGGCTGAATAATCAGGTGACTGTGGCTGATACCTGACCCTGTGGGAGCGAGCTTGCTCGCGATGGCAGTGGGTCAGCTTGCGCAGATGTCGGATGTACCTCCGTCATCGCGAGCAAGCTCGCTCCCACCTGGGGTCTGCGCCAGGTCAGGATCAAGGCTGCGGCTTCTTGAACACATAAAACAGATTCGGCTCGCTCACCACATACAAGTTGCCGTCGTCATCCATGGCGACGCCTTCGGCCTGAGGCACGGTTTTCTGCAAGCCTTGGCGACCCTTGCTCAGCGAAAGCGTGCTTAACGGCCGACCGTCGATATCCAGCTCGATAATCAACCGCGACTCATCGGACAGCGCCAGCAAATGGCCGCTGCGTTCGTCGTATTGCAGGCTCGAGAGGTCACGCACGAACAGACCGGCATCGCGCTTGGGGTTGTTGATCACATGAACCGCGTAGGATTTTTCCGGATTGTGATGGGGAAAACCGTGCACTTCATAAATCAGCATCGGGTCGCGCTCCTTGGCCACGAACAGGCGTTTGCCCACCGAGTCGTAGGCCAGCCCTTCGAATCCCTTGTTACCTTTCATGTGCACGCCAAGGGTCATTTGCTCGGCTTCGGCTGCGTCGAGGAATTGGGTGTCGTCGTCGAGGTGAATCTTGATCAGCCGTTGCTGGCGCTCGTCCGTGATCACGTACGTGTCTTCGCTGATGAACTCCACCGCCTCAGGATCACCGAAGCCGATCAGCGCCACGCGCCGCAGGATCTTGCCGTCCAGTGACAACTCGATCAGTTCGGCATTCTTGTTGGTGACGGTGAAAAGACTCTCGCGTACCGGGTCGAATGTCAGTGCCGACACGTCGTCGTCCAGACCTTCGATCTCCCGCGCCTCCACCGTAACCCGGTATTGATCCAGGCCGATGGACTGTTCGCTGAGGGGGCGCCAGAGGGTATTGAGATTGAACCAGGCGCGCTCGAACAGGCGCAGGTACTGCCCCACAGCGATCGAGGCGATCAGTGCGCTGATCAAGAGTATTAAAATCAAGGGTTTGGGGCGGGCGAGTCGACGCATCTGGGTGGCTCGGATAGAAACAGGTGGTTGGAAATACCACGGCTGCCTGAACTGAAGCTTAATGGCGGTATGCCACGCCCTACAAGGAAAGGGGAATTATCTTACAGAGTTAGCGCGATCAAGGTTGTTTTTCAAAACGATAGAACAGGTTCGGTTCACTGACCATGTAGAGGTTGCCAGCCTCATCGATGGTGACGCCTTCGGCGCGGGGGATCGTGTCCTTCAGGCCGTTGAAGCCGCCCAGCAGCGTCATGAAACTGACCTGCTCGCCTTTTTCGTCCAGCTCCAGCAGCAGATGGGAGTCGGCCGAGAGCACCAGCAAATGGCCGGTGCGCGGGTCCATCGCCAGGGCCGAGAGGTTGCGCAGGTCCAATTCATTGCTGGTATGGATCTGCTTGTCACCGTTGAGCAGTTGGCTGCCGTCGCTTTTCCAGGTGAACAGCGCAGGCGGACGTTCCTCTCCGAGTATCAGTTGCTGGTTGCGCGGGTCCCAGACGATCGCTTCGAAGCCCTTGTTCTGGTTTTTTGATGGGCCGAGATCGTAGCGGGGGAAGTCGGCTTTGTTCAGTTCGCGGGTACTGGCATCAACGTGGACGATCGTCAGGGAGTGTTTTCGCTCATCGGTAATGGCCAGCAGGCCGTTCTCCATATAGGCCACGCCTTCGGGATTGCCCCAGCCTACCAGCGGCATCTTGCGCAGCACGTCGCCTTGCAGGCTCAGCTCCGCCAGGAACGGATTTTTGCCCATGACGGCGAACAGGGTTTTGGTTTGCGGGTTGTAGGTCAAATCGGACGCTTCGTCCTTCTCCATGCCTGGTAGCGGCTTGGCGTCGATCACGGCGTGGTAGTCCGGCAGCCAGGTACTTTCCTGGCGCTGGGCCGGGCTCTGAAGGTGTTCCGATAGCCAAAGCAGGCCCCGGTCATCCCAATGCATCGCAAACGCCAGGCCGTAGGCGGCAGCCAGCGCCAGTAGCGACCAGGCGTACCAAGGCAGGGCGAAGCGAGAGCGGCGGACAGGTTTCGTGGAAGACAGTGCTTGGGGTTTGGCCATCGGGGAATGCGTTCCAGAGAGTTCGGGCAAAGGGAATGACTGGCTCAGATGCCGCATTCCCCGGAATTATCCGGATGGCATGTGAAAAAAACGGTAAATGATTGGATGTGCGCCATGTATACCCTGTGGGAGCGAGCTTGCTCTCGATGAGGCCATCACCTTCAACATGGATGTTGGCTGACACACCGCTATCGCGAGCAAGCTCGCTCCCACATGATCTCTTGCGGTCACAAAGCCGAGTTAACGAACGCTGCTTTCGAAGCGGCTCGCCCCCGGCAATTCCAGCACCAGTTCATCACCCACATTCAGCGGCCCGACGCCCGCCGGGGTGCCGGTGAGGATCACGTCGCCCGCTTGCAGCGAGAAGCAGCCGGCCATGTACTGGATCATCGGCACGATGGGGTTGAGCATCAGGCTGCTGTTGCCGTCCTGGCGCACTTCACCGTTGATGGTCAGGCGAACGGGGATGTCCGTCAGGTCGGCAAAGGTGGCGTTGGACACGAACGGTGCGATTACCGCCGCGCCATCGAAGGACTTGGCGACTTCCCAGGGCAGGCCCTTGGCCTTGAGTTCGGCCTGCTTGTCCCGCAGGGTCAGGTCCAGGGCCGGGGCGAAGCCGGAGATGGCGTCCAGCACTTCTTCCACACTGGGGCGGGTCGACAGCGGCTTGCCGATCAGCACGGCGATTTCTGCTTCGTAGTGCACCGAACCGCGGTCGGCAGGAATGCTGAAACCGCCTTCCAATGGCACCACACAACTGCCCGGCTTGATGAACAGCAAGGGTTCGGTGGGGACCGGGTTATCCAGTTCCTTGGCATGCTCGGCGTAGTTACGGCCAATACACACCACTTTCCCCAGCGGGAAATGAATACGGGTACCGTCGACATACTGGTGCTGATAGCTCATTACCGACTCCTGCTTCTGGGATTCATCAGGTGTTTTTTAAACCGCGAAAATCTTGCCGGGGTTCATGATGCCGTTCGGGTCGAATACGGCCTTCACGGCTTTCATGTAGTCGATTTCCACCGGCGAACGACTGTAGGTCAGGTAGTCGCGCTTGGTCATGCCGACGCCGTGTTCCGCGGAGATCGAGCCGTTGTACTTCTCGACGGTTTCAAAGACCCATTTGTTTACGGTTGCGCACTTGGCGAAGAATTCATCCTTGCTCAGGTTTTCCGGCTTGAGGATGTTCAAGTGCAGGTTGCCGTCGCCGATGTGGCCGAACCAGACGATTTCGAAGTCCGGGTAGTGTTCGCCGACGATCGCATCGATTTCCTGCAAAAATGCCGGGACTTTCGAAACGGTCACCGAGATGTCGTTCTTGTACGGCGTCCAGTGAGAAATGGTTTCCGAGATGTACTCGCGCAGCTTCCACAGGTTCTGCAGTTGGGTTTCGCTCTGGCTCATCACGCCGTCGAGCACCCAGCCTTGTTCCACGCAATGTTCAAAGGTTTCCAGGGCGTGGTTGGCGACTTCTTCGGTGGTGGCTTCGAATTCCAGCAGGGCGTAGAACGGGCACTCGGTTTCGAACGGTGCTGGCACGTCGCCGCGACCCAGGACTTTGGCCAGGGCCTTGTCGGAGAAAAACTCGAAGGCGGTCAGGTCGAGCTTGCCCTGGAAGGCGTGCAGCACCGGCATGATCGAATCGAAGTCCGCCGTACCGAGGACCATTGCCGTGAGGTTTTTCGGGGCGCGATCCAGGCGCATGGTGGCCTCGACCACGAAACCGAGGGTGCCCTCGGCGCCGATGAACAGCTGCCGCAGGTCGTAGCCGGTGGCGTTCTTGATCAGGTCTTTGTTCAGTTCCAGCAGGTCACCCTTGCCGGTGACGACCTTCATGCCGGCGACCCAGTTGCGGGTCATGCCGTAGCGAATGACCTTGATTCCGCCGGCATTGGTGCCGATATTGCCACCAATCTGGCTGGAGCCGGCCGAGGCGAAGTCGACCGGGTAATACAGGCCGTGCTCTTCTGCCTTGTTCTGCAATTGCTCGGTGACCACGCCCGGCTGGCAGACGGCGGTGCGGTCGGTGAGGTTCACGTCGAGGATCTGGTTCATGTAGTCGAACGACACGACCACTTCGCCGTTGGCCGCTACGGCTGCCGCGGAAAGCCCGGTGCGTCCGCCCGATGGCACCAGCGCAACCTTGTGCCCATTGGCCCAGCGCACGATGGCCTGGACCTGCTCGGTAGTCTTGGGGAAGACGATGGCCGTGGGTGCTGGGGCGAAATGCTTGGTCCAATCCTTGCCGTAAGCGTTCAGGGAGTCGGCATCGGTCAGGACCTTGCCAGGCTCAACCAGGGTCTTCAGCTCATCTATCAGGGCAGGATTGGTCATCGACAGAACTCTCGAACAATTCATGGTCATCCTGAGAACGCTTCACGTCGCAGGAATGAGTGTTTAGCGGGGTGCATATGCTAGCATACCGACCCCGCAGCGTAGTGCCCAACGGCTGTTCTGCGGCGACGGCTTTCACGCCGGTCGGGCCAGCATGCGCTGTCCGATTCCCTGCCATTTTCTCCGGGACACAGGTTTACGCAGATGAGCAAGACTTCTCTCGATAAGAGCAAGATCAAGTTCCTTCTTCTCGAAGGCGTCCACCAATCGGCTGTCGACGTCCTCAAGTCGGCGGGCTACACCAGCATCGAGTACATCACCAGTTCTCTGCCGGAAGCCCAGCTCAAGGAAAAGATCGCCGATGCTCACTTCATCGGCATTCGCTCCCGTACGCAATTGACCGAAGAGATCTTCGACCACGCCAAGAAACTGGTTGCGGTCGGTTGCTTCTGCATCGGCACCAACCAGGTTGACCTCAACGCGGCCCGCGAGCGCGGTATCGCGGTGTTCAACGCGCCGTACTCCAACACCCGTTCCGTTGCCGAGCTGGTGCTGGCAGAAGCGATCCTGCTGCTGCGCGGCATCCCTGAGAAAAACGCGTCCTGCCACCGTGGCGGCTGGATCAAGAGCGCGGCCAACTCCTTCGAAATCCGCGGCAAGAAGCTGGGTATCGTCGGCTACGGCTCGATCGGCACGCAATTGTCGGTCCTGGCCGAAGGCCTGGGCATGCAGGTGTACTTCTACGACACCGTGACCAAGCTGCCGTTGGGTAACGCCACCCAGGTCAACAACTTGCATGAACTGTTGGGCATGTCCGACATCGTGACCCTGCACGTACCGGAAACCGCCGCCACCCAGTGGATGATCGGCGAGAAGGAAATCCGTGCGATCAAGAAAGGCGGGATTCTGATCAACGCCGCTCGCGGCACCGTGGTCAAGCTCGACGCCCTGGCCGAAGCGATCAAGGACAAGCACCTGATCGGCGCGGCCATCGACGTGTTCCCGGTGGAGCCTCGCTCCAACGACGATATCTTCGAAAGCCCGTTGCGTGGCCTGGACAACGTGATCCTGACCCCGCACATCGGCGGTTCCACTGCTGAAGCCCAGGCCAACATCGGCCTGGAAGTGGCGGAAAAGCTGGTCAAGTACAGCGACAACGGTACGTCGGTGTCGTCTGTGAACTTCCCGGAAGTGGCCTTGCCGGCGCACCCTGGCAAGCACCGCCTGTTGCACATCCACGAGAACATCCCGGGTGTGATGAGCGAGATCAACAAGGTCTTCGCCGAAAACGGCATCAACATTTCCGGTCAGTTCCTGCAGACCAACGAGAAAGTCGGCTACGTCGTGATCGATGTCGACGCCGAATACTCGGACCTGGCGCAAGAGAAACTGCAGCACATCAACGGCACTATTCGTTGCCGAGTGTTGTTCTAAGGCGCAGTATCCAGCCGCTTGCCGAGTTCGGCGTGCAATAAAAACGGGAGCCTCGCAAGGGCTCCCGTTTTTTTTGTCGAACACATAACCTGTGGGAGCGAGTTTGCTCGCGATAGCGTCGATCCAGTTGGCCGATCTATCCACTGACACACCGCTATCGCGAGCAAGCTCGCTCCCACAGGGTTGTGTTGTGTCAGCCAGTAATGCGTTACTTCACGGTGACGGTGATCTTCTTGGACACGATCGTCGGATCGAACGGCATATGGCCACTGTCACCCAATATCAGCTGCAAGGTGTGCTTGCCCGGCGCCAGTTTGATGGTGGCCTCGGTTTGCGCCTTGCCGAAATGCATGTGGTTGGCGTCGGTCGGAATCGGCGCGCCTGCGACAGGCAGCTTGTCGACATCGATCAGCAAATGATGATGCCCGGTGTTTTTGGTTACATCACCCGCTGGAGCCAGGGCGATGTTCTTGACGCCGAACTTGACCTTGAATTCCTGCGCAACGGTGGCGCCGTCTTCCGGGGAAACGATGAATACCTCTGCGCCTTTGGGAGCGGGGGTTGCGGCTGTCGCCAGCATTGAAGTACTCAGCAACAGACCAGCCAAGGCGGCACGAGACATAAAGCTTTTCATTTTTCTCTCCAGTTTTTCCATGAAATTCGCCTGGCCATGACAACTTCATGACCAATCGTTGTCGAAGCCTGCAACAACCATAGCAAAGCGAACCTGAAACGAGCGTCGCTTGTATAAATACATAGGAGTGACCATGCGTTTTCTGCCTGGCCTGATCTGCCTGCTACCCCTTTTGAGCCCTCTGGCCCATGCCGAACTGATCGACGACATCAATGACCGTGGCGAACTGCGCATTGCCCTTGAGGCCAATACCGCTCCTTTCAATTTCAAGGAAGACGGCAAGCTCGCCGGCTTCGAAGTGGAACTGGGCCAAATGCTGGCTGGTGAGCTCGATGTACAGGCCGATTTCGTGGTCACCGATGCCGGGGATCTACTGAGCGGTGTCGAAAGCGGCAAGTACGACGTCGCCATCAACCACATAGCAATGACCCCGGAACTGGCTGAACGTTTCGACACCAGCGCCGTTTACAGCCAGCCGGATGCACAACTGTTGGCGAGCAAGGATGAGGCGCCACGTCCGCTGGTCATGGCGCAGTCTTTCCAACCGGAAGAAAAGAGCGAGCCGGCGCCGAACCTGGTGATTCCGTTCCAGAAGGGCAACCCGGCGTTCAAGGCCAGCCTGGACAATGCCCTGGCGCGGATCAAGGATGATGGGCGGTTGGAGCAGTTGTCGCAGAAGTGGTTGGGGAAGCAGCCAGCGACAGCCAACTAAATCCCCCGAGCTAAAGCGTAATGCTGTTCACTTGAGGCAATCGATGAACCCGTGGCGAGGGAGCTTGCTCCCGCTGGGCTGCGAAGCGGCCCCAAAACCTGCCAAATGCGGAGCATCAGACACACCGCACCCGCCAGTTACGACGGCTGCGCCGCCGAGCGGGAGCAAGCTCCCTCGCCACAGGGTTCACCTTTCCCCCAATCCAGGCAGGCCTGTCCTCAAGGCTTGCGCCAGACACTCGCCAACCAAGGCTGTTGCTCCCGCGGCAACCCCGCCGGCCGGTAGTAATGCTCCAGTTCCACAAACCCTGCGTCGCTGAGCAGCGTACGCCAGGCTGTGAGGTCGTGATAGGCGCCAAAGCGCTGGCCGTTCCAACCTTCCTGGTTCTCGCCGCGAGGATTGGAGCTGAACAGCACACCTGCGGGCTTGAGCGTGGCGTGCAGTTGTTTCAGCACCCGTGGCAGCTCCTGGAGCGGAATATGAAACAGCACGGCGTTGGCAAAGACCCCGTCGAAACGTTCGGCCGGCAGGTCGAGTTTCAAAAAGTCCTGTTGCCATACCTCGCACCCGCTGTCCTGGCGGGCCATCCGGGCAAACTCCGCTGAGCCGTCGAGGCCGACCGCGACATGGCCCATGCGGGTGAACGTTTGCAGGTCTCGTCCGGGGCCGCAGCCGAAGTCCAGGATCTGCAAGGGGGCCTGGGCCTTAATATGCCGCAACAACGCGTCGATGTTCTGGCTGACGTCGTGATCACGGGTGCCTTCGCGAAAGCTATCGGCAACCGCGTTGTAATGGCCCAGGGTCGTGGCGGTGATGGTCTGCAGGTCGTCGGGGGTGTGTTTCATGGTCACTGGCTTGGGGTGGGGAGCATGAGCCGACTATACCGCAAGATCATTGCTCCCTCAGGTCAGCGCTTGTCCATCCCCCGCGCCAACCGATCCCCACCCAGTTGGATCACCGCCACCAACGCCACCAGCAAGACGATCACCGTGAGCATGATCTGGCTGTCGAAACGCTGGTAGCCATAGCGGTAGGCGATGTCCCCCAGACCGCCGGCGCCGATTGCGCCGGCCATGGCCGAGGAGTTGATCATGGTCACCAGTGTGATGGTAAAACCGCCGACGATGCCCGGCAGTGCTTCGGGCAGCAGCACATGCCAGACAATGTGCCAGCGTCGGCACCCCATGGCCTGGGCCGCTTCGATCAGGCCATGGTCGACCTCCCGCAAACTGACTTCGGCGATGCGGGCGAAGAACGGGGTGGCGGCGATGGTCAGGGGAACCACCGCGGCCCAGACGCCGTAGGTGGTGCCGACAATCAGCCGCGTGAACGGAATCAACGCCACCATCAGGATCAGGAAGGGGATCGAACGAAACAGGTTCACGAATGCGCCCAGGGCGCGGTTCAGGGCGGGCGCCTCATAGATCCCGCCCTTGCCGCTGGTGACCAGAATCACCGCCAGCGGAATGCCCGCCAGCAACGCGATCAACGACGACACGCCGACCATCAGGAAGGTGTCGATGAAGCCCTGCAATAACCGATCAAACCACATAACCCAGCACCTCCACCCGTTGTGCCCAATGACCTGCACGTTGGCGCAGTTCCTCGGCGCCCCATGACGAGCCACTCACCGCCAGCAGCAATTGCCCCAGCCCGTGGCCCTGAATCCGTTCGATGCCGCCGTGCAGCAGCCGCACCCGACCACCGAGGGCGTTGAACAAGGCCGCGAGGTCCGGTTCGTCCCGCCCGATACCGGTGAATTGCAGGCGCAGCACAGTGGCGGCATCCGACGATGCGGGTTGCACCTGCAGGCGGCCTTGCAGTTCTTCCGGTACGGCGTGTTGCAAGGGTGCCAGCAGCGTTCGACTGACCTCGTGCTGCGGGTTGCCGAACACCTCCCAGACTGGCCCCTGCTCGACGATCCGTCCTTGCTCGAGCACCACCACCCGGTCGCAGACTTCGCGGATCACCGCCATCTCATGGGTGATCAGTACGATGGTCAGGTCCAGTCGCTGATTGATCTCACGCAGCAGAGCGAGGATCGACTGGGTGGTCTCCGGGTCCAGGGCCGAGGTGGCCTCGTCGCAGAGCAGGATCTGCGGATCATGGACCAGCGCCCGGGCGATCCCGACGCGCTGCTTCTGCCCGCCCGAGAGCTGCGCCGGGTAGGCTTTGTGCTTGCCTTGCAAGCCCACCAGTTCCAACAGCTCGCGAACTTTCTGCTGGCGTTGTTCCTTGGGCACGCCGGCGACTTTCAGCGGCAGCTCGACGTTCTGCCACACGGTCTTGGCCGACATCAGGTTGAAGTGCTGGAAGATCATGCCGACGCGCCGACGCAGTTCCACCAGGCGGTCTTCATCGAACTCGCCGATGTCCACCTGATCGATCAGCACTCGTCCGCTGCTGGGTTGTTCCAGACGATTGATGGTGCGGATCAGCGATGACTTGCCGGCGCCGCTGCGGCCGATGATGCCGAACACTTCGCCGCGCTGGATCGCCAGGTCGATGCCCTGCAGCGCAGCCACCGGGCCTTGGCTGCCGCTGTAAGTCTTGCCCAAGCCAATGAAGCGAACATGGGCACGGTTCAGTTCCGGATGCAGTTCGCTGTGTTCCGCGCTCCGGGGCTTGGGGGCTTCATGTCTGAGTCGAGCGTTGACGGCGTTCATGATCAACCTTCCCAGCCGGCCTGGTAGAGCTTGCCGTGGGCTTTGTCCAGGGCGGCGCGCACGGCAGGAGAATGCTGATAGATGTCGACAAACTTGATCAATCGTGGATCGTCCTTGCTCTTGGGCTGGATCACGAATTGGATCACGTATTCCTTGTGATCGAGGCCATCGAACAGCAGCGCAGACGTGGCATCGAAGGTCTTGGCCAGGCGGATGTAGGCGGGGTAGCCCTGTACCAGGTCGGCGTCTTCATAGGCGCGCACCAGTTGCACGGCTTCGACCTGCAGGATCTTGAGTTTTTTCGGGTTGGCGACGATGTCGTCTTCGGTGGCCTTGTAGCCCACGCCTGGCTTGAGGGTGATCAGCCCAGCCTTGGCCAGTAGTTGCAGGCCACGACCGCTGTTGATCGGGTCGTTGGCGATGGCGACACTCGCACCTTCGGGCAACGCGTCGAAGCTTTTGTATGTTTTCGAATAGAGGCCGACGTTGTTGATGATTCCCGGGGCAAAGGGCACCAGATCGAATCCGGCGGCGGCCTTGGCGTTTTCCAGGAAGGGGATGTGCTGGAAGTAATTCACGTCGATATCGCCAGAGGCGAGGCTGACGTTCGGCGCGATCCAGTCGCTGAACTCCACCAGCTCGACCTTCAGGCCCTGCTTGCCGGCCTCTTCCACGGCCGCTTCCAGGGGAATGGCGAACGCGGCGGTGGTACCGATTTTCAACGGTGCATCGGCGGCAAACAGCGCCGAGCTGAACAGGCCGAAGGCCAGGGCCAGTGCTTTGACTGGCAGGGTCAGAAGTTGCTTGGTCATATCAGATATCCCAGTCATTGATTAATGGAGCCATGCGCTTTTGTGGCGAGGGAGCTTGCTCCCGCTGGGTCGCGAAGCGGCCCCAAACCAGTCCGCTCGGTCTGTCGGTTGAAGCCTCGCCGATCGGGCGCCTGCTTCGCAGTCGAGCGGGAGCAAGCTCCCTCGCCACGGGGTCAGTGTCGGTAGCCAGCGCCAGTGTGTTGTTCGGGCAAATGGGCCTTTGCGTGAAACAGCTTTTCCCGCAGGGTCCCGTTGTCGTATTCGGTCTTGTACGAACCACGTCGCTGCAGTTCGGGGATCACCAGGTCGATGAAGTCCACATAGCTTTGCGGCGTCACGATGCGGGTCAGGTTGAAGCCATCGAGGCCGGTTTCGGCGATCCACGACTCCAACTCATGGGCCACCTGTTCGGGCGAGCCGACCACCGTGATGTAGCGTCCGCCCAAGGCGTGTTGCTCCAGCAACTTGCGCCGGGTCCAATCGTTGTTTTGCAGGGTCTTGGTGGCCGACTGGATGGCGTTGCTTTTCACGTACTGGATCGGTTCGTCCAGTTCGTACGCGGAGAAGTCGATGCCCGTCGACGCGGAAAAATGCGCCACCCCGGCCTCGGCGCTGGCGTAACCCCGGTACTCGGCATGCTTGGCCCAGGCGGCCGCTTCGGTCTCGCCGACGATCACGTTCAGGCCCATGAACACCTTGATGTCCTCCGGGTTGCGCCCGGCCTCGACGGCACTGGCGCGAACCTTGTCCACCTGGACCTTGGTCGCCGGTTTGTTCTGGCCGCTGATGAACACGCACTCGGCATGCCGCCCGGCAAACAGCAAACCGCGCTCCGAACTGCCGGCCTGGAATAATACGGGCGTGCGCTGGGGCGACGGCTCGCACAGGTGATAACCCTCGACCTGATAGAACTCGCCCTGGTGCCGGACCTTGTGCACTTTCTCCGGCTGCGCATAGATCCGTTGCTGGCGATCGTTGAGCACCGCGTCGTGTTCCCAGCTGCCTTCCCAGAGTTTGTAGAGCACTTGCAGGTATTCGTCGGCCTGGTCGTAGCGGCGGTCATGCTCCACTTGTGCGGTCAGGCCCATGGCTTTAGCGGCGCTGTCCAGATAACCGGTGACGATGTTCCAGCCGACCCGGCCGCGACTCAGGTGATCGAGGGTGCTCATGCGCCGGGCAAACAGGTACGGCGGTTCGTAGCTGAGGTTGGCGGTGAGGCCGAAGCCCAGGTTTTTCGTGACGGCGGCCATCGCCGAGACCAGCAGCAACGGGTCGTTGACCGGCAGCTGGATCGACTCTTTCAGGGTGACGTCCACCGACTGTTGGTACACGTCGTAGACGCCGACGATGTCGGCGATGAACAACCCGTCGAACAGTCCGCGCTCGAGCAACTGCGCCAGGCCGGTCCAGTACTCGATCGTGTTGTACTGGGTCGACGTGTCCTGGGGGTGGGTCCACAAGCCGTGATTGATGTGCCCGATGCAGTTCATGTTGAACGCATTGAGCAGGATCTTTTTCTTGCCGGGTTCCATCAGAGGGTCCCCCGCAGTGGCGGCTTTTCATCGTTGAGGTAGAAGTTGCCCACCGCGTGATATTTCCAGCGCACCGGGTCATGCAGGGTGTGCACCCGGGCGTTGCGCCAGTGGCGATCCAGGCCATGTTCGGCCAACGTTGCCTGACTGCCGGCCAATTCGAACAGCGTGCTACCGGCGGCCAGGGAAATCTCGGTGCTGATGGCGCGGGCTTCGGCCACGGCAATCGAGGCGGCCGCGACCGTGTCTGCCTGTGGGTCGGCCTGGGCTCGATCGAGAAACTCGCCGGCGCGTTCCAGCAGGGCTTCGGCGGCGTGCAGGCGGATGCTCAGTTGGCCGAAGCTTTTGAGGGTATGCGGGTCTTCGGTGGCAACGTCGCTGGTGGCGTCGATCCAGGGCCGGGTTTTGCTGCGGACAAAGTGCAAGGCGTCTTCATAGGCGGCGCGGGCGATGCCGGTGTCGATGGCCGCGTGAAGAATCTGCGCCAGCGGCCCCACCGGTGTCGGACGTTCGAAGGCGCTCTGGAACGGCACGATGTCTTCGGCACAGACATAGACGTCCTCGAACACCACCGAACCGCTGCCCGTGGTGCGCTGGCCAAAACCGCTCCAGTCGTCGATGACTGTCAGGCCTTTGCTGTCGCGAGGGACGAAGGCCAGTTGCTGTACGCCGTTTTCATCCACCACTGACGTGGGAATGCGCTGGGCGTAGATCGCCCCCGTGGCGTAAAACTTGCGGCCGTTGATGCGATATCCCTCGCCGTCGCGGCGCAGTTGGGTCGTGCGCTCGTGAGCGGTCTTGGTGCCCAGTTCTGCTAGCGCATTGCCGAAGCGCTGACCGGCCAGCACTTCGGCGTACAGGCGTTGCTTTTGCGCTTCGCTGCCGTTCACCCGCAGCACTTCCAGGGCGTAGTAATGGTTTTGCGGAATCTGTCCGAGGGAACCGTCGGCCTGGGCAATCAGCGCAATGACTTTAGTCAGCGTGACGTTGGAAACGCCCGCGCCGCCATAGGCCTTGGGCACGCTGATGCCCCACAGGCCGGAGCGGGAAAAAACCTCCAGTTCCGGTTGTGGCAGGCGACGCTCACGGTCGCGCAGGGCACTGTCGCGCTTAAAGTCATCGGCCAGGTCACTGGCCACGATCAGGGCTTGTTCATCGCTGGTGATCACCGCAACGTGTTGAGAAAACGTCATGTACTGCTCCAGAGGTCGGGTCGTCAGATCCAGGAATGCCGGGCCGGCAAAGTGCCGTTCAGGTGGTAGGCGCCTACCGCGTGATACTTCCAGCGCACCGGGTCGTGGAGGGTGTGGACCCGCGCGTTGCGCCAATGGCGATCGAGATTGAATTCGGCGAGGGTGGCGCGGCTGCCGGCCAGCTCGAACAGCTTTTCGCTGGCTTGCAGGGCGATCTCGGTGGTGAGCACCTTGGCCTCGGCCACCGCAATCGAGGCGCGGGCGGCGGATTGCGCAGTGATCGGGGCGGCGCTGACCTGATCCAGCACTTGGCCGGCTTTGCGCAACAGCGCTTCGGCGGCGTGCAGTTCGATTTTCAGCTTGCCGATGTCGGCAATCACGTAGAGGTCATCACTGGCTCGGTCGACCTTGGCGTCGATCCAGGGGCGGGCGCGTTCGCGAACGAAGGTGATCGCATCGTCAATGGCGCCACGGGCAATGCCCGCGTCAATGGCGGCCTGGATCAGTTGCGAGATCGCACCCTGCACATTTGGCGTTTCATTGATGCGCCAGTTATCCAGCATCCGTTCAGCGTCGACGCGCACGTTGTTCAGCAGCACGGTGCCGCTGGCCGTGGTGCGCTGGCCGAAGCCCGACCAATCGTCCACGATGCGCAGCCCCGGAGTGCCTCGGCGAACGAACGCCAATACTTGCCGGCCGTCGTCATTCAATGCCTTGACCGCCACCCAGTGGGCGAACAGCGCGCCGGTGGAATAGAACTTCTGTCCGCTGATGACAAAGCCGTCACCGTCGGCGCTGATCCGTGCCTTGAGTTCAAGGGTATTGCGGGTGCCTCGTTCCGGCCCGGCGTTGCCGATGCGCCAGCCTTCGAGCACGCTCTGCAGAAGGATTTTTTTCTGCCGTTCGGTGCCCGTGCCGAGAATCAGCTGGATTACGCCGAATTGGTTCTGCGGAATCTGCCCAAGGGCTGGGTCGGCAGCGGAGATGATCGCGAACACGTCGGCAAGGGTGACGAACGATACCTGCGGGCCGCCGTATTCCCGGGGGAGGGTGATACTGCCTAGCCCTGCACGGGTGAACTGCTCGATCTCAGACCAGGGCAACTTGCGCTGCTGATCGCGCCGGGCGGCCTGCTGACGGGCGACCTGCGCCAGTTCATGGGCGGCTTTGATTGCCTCGGCATCGTTGCGTAGCACTTGTGCAGATAACAGCAGCGGTGCGATGTCCAGGTCGCTCTGGACCTTTGCTTGCGCCAGATCCGACATTACAGCCACTCCGTGGCGGCAGGCAGTGCCTGGGCGTACTGCACTGCGGTGATTGTGTTGCGTTCCATACCCACCTCACATCTCAAGAAAACACCGCGATGAATGCGGCGAGTCAAAATCAAGAATGTCCGGTGGTCCGGTGTATATACCCTAAGCGTGTATAAATTATTTTTGAACTAACTTTTAGGAATATCAATAGAGGGCTTTTGCCGAGTGATGGTGTGGCGAGAGAGCTTGCTCCCGCTGGGTTGCGCAGCAACCCTTTTTTGCCGGTGGGTGCTACGCACCCAAGCGGGAGCAAGCTCTCTCGCCACAAAAGCTAATCAACAGTGCTTATTTTTGTCGGAGGGACTCGGCCGCGAAGAGCAGCTCTTTCGAGGGCTTTTTCAGATACGGATTGGCGCACCCAATTTTCAGCGTTCGTGGCGGTGCCCAGAGGGAGTTGTTACCCACGCGATCAAGGATGCAGTAGGTCACTTCCAGGCGCAGGTCTTCGCCTGCTTCCAGAATGATCTGCGGCGGCACCCAGATATGGATTGGCTGGCCGATCTCGGCCGGTCTGACCGGCGGCAGGTCCATGCGCACATCACCCCAGCGCAGGGTGACGGCATCGCCGGCGGCCATGTTCAGGTAGGGTTCGATTGTCACGGGTACGCCGCGCTTGACCTGGTTCGGGTTCACCCCTTGGCGACGGATGGTGCCCGGAATGCGCACTGGCGCCAGGCCCTGGTTTTCATCGCCGCTCAGGGCTGACGGTTGGCCGCCGGGGCAGTCGAGTTTCACCTGCACTCGTTGTGTGGCTGACAGCGCCGGCCCGCGTCCGACCTGCATCACACGATAGTGGATGCGCGAGGTGCCGTTGACGATGAAGCTCTCCGGTACCCGCAACGTGACGCGGCCTTGCACATCCGACTCCGAGAGCAGGCGGGAGCCCACGTAGCAGTTGTCCCAGAACAATTCGATGAGATCGCCCACCTCCATCCCGGGGTAGGGGGCAATGGCGACCTCCAGATGAGCGGCGCTGTTGATGTTGATACCGGTAGGGTGGGCATTGGCCAGGGTGGGCGCGGACAGTTCAGCAATATTCGACGTACATGTCATGGTGTTCTCCTTGATGCTTGAAGACAAAGTCCGTTTCGGGAAGAGCAAAGGCGCTTGATAATTGCCACCTATTTATAATTTGCACCGTCCTAGAGGTAGAGGGTGGTTGATCACTGCGCAAAATTAAATAAGGTGCGTTGCCTGTTGGTCACTAGATAAGGGTTCAATAGTTTCAGTGTCAATAGAGGCACTTGCTTAATAATTAATTGTGAAAGGCTTCAGAAACCTCCTACACGATCATGTTAAGAATACCCAGAGCCGGGTGATCTTTTCCTCGGCTTTCCGTTGCAAAGCTGCGTGGAGAGTGCCGTACGGATAACGTGGGTTGGAGCTTAGTCGGAGGGGGGGGGAGGTTGCGAGAGGTATGTATATACCGCGCATAAAAGAGTTGGGTATGTTAAATCATTTGGAAGTTGCAAGTTGTTTCGTTGGAACTTGCTAAGCGTGGCGGCGGCCACCCTGTTGTAAGCTGTCTCACTTCCATCCTTGGAAGTGGCGACGTTACAAATAACTTACTGGGCGCCGTGTCCGGCCGAGAGAAACTTGCTGAGAAACTGTCGAGTGCGTTCCTCCTTGGGGGCTGCAAACAAAGCTTTGGCTTCGCCTTGTTCGACGATCACGCCTTTGTCGAAAAACACCACGCGGTTGGCCACGTCCCGGGCAAAGCCCATTTCGTGGGTCACGATGACCATGGTGCGTTTCTCTTCCGCCAGGCTGCGAATGGTCGCCAGGACTTCGCCCACCAACTCCGGATCGAGAGCCGAGGTCGGCTCGTCGAACAGGATGACCGCCGGTTCCATCGCCAACGCTCGGGCAATCGCCACGCGCTGTTGCTGGCCGCCGGAGAGGCGCCGAGGATAGGCGTCTTCCTTGCCAGACAGTCCGACCTTTGCCAACAGTTTGCGGCCCAGGGCTTCGGCTTCTGCACGCGGGGTCTTTTTCACCACCAGCGGACCTTCGATCACGTTCTCCAGCGCGGTGCGATGGGGAAACAGATTGAAGTTCTGGAACACGAAGCCCACCTGCTGGCGCAAACGGCGCACCAGACCCTGTTGCTGGTTCAACGGGCGGCTGCCATCGATTTCGATGTCGCCGACCTTGATCCGGCCACTGCTGGGTTCTTCGAGGAAGTTCAGGCAGCGCAGGAAGGTGGTTTTGCCCGAGCCACTGGGGCCGATGATCGCAACCACCTCACCTTCTTCGATCTTAAGGTCGATGCCATTGAGCACTACCTGGCCCTTGAACTGCTTTGTCAGTTTTTCCACGACAATCATGGGTCAGGACTCCTGGTCATGCCGATTGACCCGGGCTTCCAGGACGTTCTGCAAGTGCGAAAGCACGCTCGCCAGAATCCAATAGATCAGGGCGGCGGCAAGGTACATGGTGAAGATTTCGAAGGTTCGTGCGGTGATCAGTTGCGCCTGGCGGAACAGCTCCGGAACCTGGATGGTCGCCGCCAGCGCGGTGTCCTTGACCAGGGAAATGAAGCTGTTGCCCAGCGGAGGCAGGGCTGTGCGTGCGGCTTGCGGCAGGATGGCCCGGCGCAGGGTCTGGGCGCGAGTCATGCCGATACTCGCCGCCGCTTCCCACTGGCCGCGCTCGATGGAGCTGATGGCGGCCCGCAGGATTTCACAGGCGTAGGCGGCCATGTTCAGTGAGAAACCGATCAGCGCCGCTGGCAGCGGATCCAGTTCGATGCCCAGTTGCGGCAACCCGTAATAGATCACGAACAACTGCACCAGCAACGGCGTGCCGCGAAAGAACGACACGTAGATGCGGGCAATCCAGCTCACCAGCTTGAAGCGCGACAGGCGCATCAGCGCCAGGCCGAACCCCAGCAGCAAGCCGAAAAACATGCCGCCCAGGCTGAGGATGACCGTGTAGTACGCGCCCTTGAGCAGGAAGGGCGCGGAGTCCAGCGCGAGTTGAAAAGCTGCTTCCATTATTTTGTAACGTCAGCGCTGAAGTATTTTTCCGATAGCTTCTTCAGCGTGCCGTCGGCGCGAAGTTTGTCGATGGCCTTGTTCACCGCGTCCAGCAGTTCAGGTTCGCCTTTGCGCAGGGCAACACCGGCTTCCTGGCGGGAAAACGCTTCGCTGGTGACGGTGGTGTCCTTGGCTTTCTTGGCGTACTCCAGCGCAGCCAGACGGTCGATCAGGATGGTATCGATACGGCCGACACGCAGGTCCTGGAACTTGGTTGGATCGTCATCGTAGGTTTTGACTTGGGCGCCCGGTACTTCTGCCTTGACCCACTGTTCGTAGTTGGTGCCCAAGCCCACGCCGACTTTTTTACCGTCCAGGTCAGCGGCCTTTTTGATGTTCAGCTCGTCGGCTTTCTTGGTCAGTACCAGCGCTTGGATCCCGGAAACGGTGTACGGCTCGGAGAAGTCGTATTTTTTCTTGCGCTCCTCGGAGATAGTCACTTGGTTGACCACTGCGTCCAGACGCTTGGATTCCAACGCCGCGAGGATGCCGGCCCATGGGGTCGTCTGCAGTTTGACCTTCACACCCAGTTCCTTGGCCAGGGCTTCGGAGAACTCCACTTCGAAGCCGGTCAGTTTGCCGCTCTCGTCAACAAAGCTGAACGGTGGATAAGTACCTTCCAAGCCGATCTTGATTTCACCGGCATCCTTGATTTTTTGCAGCTGCTCACCAGCAACCGCTTGCCCCAACAGACCGGCGCTCAATGCCAGGCCCAGCGAACCCACCAACAGGTTGCGACGTAATGCGGAAAAATTCATGACAAGCCCCTGTGTTTTCTTATGAAGACGTTATTTTCGATGTGCAAGGCGTAGCCGAGATCTGAAAAGATTGCCACATCCTGCCTTAAAGCAGCTTGGGCGTCTCGCGGCAAATGCGCCTGCGGCGAGACTATAAGAGGGTCTTTATAGATTGGAAAATAATATTAAATCAATCATATATGCCCATTTGGAATGAACTCCGGTGGGAGCGAGCTTGCTCGCGATAGCAGTGGATCAGCCGAACGCCATTCAGCTGATACACCCTCATCGCGAGCAAGCTCGCTCCCACATTAAGGGTTTCCACATCTTCAGAAGACTGCGTTATAGGCAAACAACGCAGGCGCGCCGCCGGTGTGCAGGAAGATGATCGGACCTTCGTCGAAACGGTCGCGACCGATACCATCGAGTAGGCCGGCCATGGCCTTGCCAGTGTAGACCGGGTCCAGCAACAGGCCTTCCTGGCTGGCCAGCAGCTTGACCGCTGCCAGCGTCCCGGCGTTTGGTTCGCCATAACGGGGCGCGAAATATTCGTCCCACAGATTCACTTTGAACGCGTCTGGAAGGGCAACACCGAGCAGTTGAGCAGCGCGTTCGGCCAGGCCCTGGACCTTCGGAAACTGATCTTCCTCGCTGCGCGAAACCGTTACGCCAATGACAGGGAGCGCCGGCAGCGCTGCACTCAGAGCCAGCGCCAGGCCGCTGTGAGTCCCGGCACTGCCCGAGGCCAGCACCACGGCGGCGAACTCAAGCCCGGTGTCCTTGATCTGCTCGGCGAGTTCCAGGCCTGCACGCACATAACCCAGCGCGCCCAAGGCGTTCGAACCGCCAATCGGCACCAGGTAAGGGTTTTTCCCGTTGTTGCGCAGGCGATCGGCGAGGGCCTGCAATTGGTCGTCGGCGTTATCCAGGTTTTCGACCAATTCGACCTTGGCGTCGAACAGCTCCAGCAGCAGCCGGTTACCGTTGCCCAGGTAATTGCTGTCCTCGGTGCCGATGGGGTTTTCCAGCAAGGCTACGCAACCCAGGCCCAACTTCGCCGCCAGGGCGGCGGTCTGGCGCACATGGTTGGACTGGATCGCGCCGGCGGTGATGAGCGTGTCGGCGCCTTGAGCCAAGGCATCGGCCGCGAGGTATTCGAGCTTGCGCAGTTTATTGCCGCCCAGGGCCAGGGGCGTCAGGTCGTCGCGCTTGATATAGATGTCGCGATCGAGCCAGGTGGAGAGACGGTCGAGTTTTTCCAAGGGTGTCGGATGGCCAAGCAGGTCGAGACGATTAAAACGGGCCAGCTGTTGTTTGATCATGGGGTCGTACTGATTGCAGGAGATGTCTGGACTATAGGCACGCGGATATTCGCGGGCAACCGGCATGTGGGAGCGAGCTTGCTCGCGATAGCGGTATACCAGTCAATAAAGAGGTTGAATGTCAGCCCGTCATCGCGAGCAAGCTCGTTCCCACAGGGTGTGTGTTTGGCAGGGTACATGTCTTTGGGCACTGAACGAATGCTCATCAGGCAGCGTCATACCCTCCCGTAGGCTAGCGTAGGAAATGTGCCGTCGAGCCCTGCGATTAGTCCTTAGCTGCCTATTCATGTTTAACTTGAACGTTCATTCAAGTTAAACCGTCGGTTTGCTGCCCGCTCACAATAAGGAGGCTTGCTTTTGCCGAGTCCGTTTTCGACCCTCGCTGTTTCGCTGCCCGGAGGCCCTCGCCCATGAGTGCCTCGTCCCTGCCACCCAGCGGCCTGGTCCGCATGAATCCGCCGGTGTTCTACTTCGCGGCGACCTTCATCCTGCTGTTCGGCCTGGTGGTCATTGCCGTGCCGGAACAGGCCGGCGCCTGGCTGCTGGCGGCGCAGAACTGGGCGGCCAATACGGTCGGCTGGTATTACATGCTGGCGATGACCCTGTATCTGGTCTTCGTGGTGGTCACCGCCTTGTCCGGCTACGGCAAGATCAAGCTCGGTGCCGACCACGACGAGCCCGAATTCAGTTACCTGTCCTGGGCGGGCATGTTGTTCGCCGCCGGCATCAGCATCACGCTGTTTTTCTTCTGCGTCTCCGAACCGCTGACCCATTTGGTGCAGCCGCCTCAGGGCGAGGCCGGTACCGCTGATGCGGCGCGCCAGGCCATGCAGATTCTGTTTTTGCACTGGGGGCTGCACGGCTGGGGGGTGTTCGCTTTCGTCGGCATGGCCCTGGCGTACTTCGCCTATCGGCACAATTTGCCGCTGGCCCTGCGTTCGGCGTTGTACCCGCTGATCGGCAAGCGCATCAACGGTCCCATCGGCTATGCGGTGGACGGCTTCGGCATCATCGCCACCGTGTTCGGCCTCGGCGCGGACATGGGCTTTGGGGTGTTGCACCTCAATTCCGGGCTCGATTACCTGTTTGGCATCGCCCACACCCAATGGATTCAAGTCGGCCTCATCGTGTTGATGATGGGCGCGGCGATTCTCGTGGCGGTGGCCGGTGTCGACAAGGGCGTGCGGGTCATGTCCGACATCAACATGTTGCTGGCCTGTGCGCTACTGCTGTTTGTGCTATTCGCCGGGCCCACCCAGCATTTGCTCAACACCTTGATCCAGAACATCGGCGATTACCTTGGCGCCTTGCCGATGAAGAGTTTCGATCTGTACGCCTACGACAAACCCAGTGACTGGCTCGGCGGTTGGACGGTGTTCTACTGGGCTTGGTGGATCGCGTGGTCGCCATTCGTGGGGCTGTTCATCGCACGGATTTCCCGTGGTCGCACCATCCGCGAATTCGTGTTTGGCGTGCTGCTGATTCCCCTGGGTTTCACCCTGGCGTGGATGTCGATCTTCGGCAACAGCGCCATCGACCAGGTGCTGAACCACGGCATGAGCGCCCTGGGCATGTCGGCCCTGGAAAATCCATCGATGAGCCTGTACCTGCTGCTGGAAACCTATCCGTGGAGCAAGACTGTCATCGCGATCACGGTGTTCATCAGCTTCGTGTTCTTCGTCACCTCCGCCGACTCGGGCACGGTGGTGCTTTCGACGCTGTCGGCCAAGGGCGGCAACCCTGATGAAGACGGGCCGAAATGGCTGCGGGTGTTCTGGGGCGCGATGACCGCCCTGGTGACCAGCGCATTGCTGTTCTCCGGCAGCATCGATGCGTTGAAGTCGGCGGTGGTGCTGACCTCCTTGCCGTTTTCGCTGATTCTGCTGTTGATGATGTGGGGGCTGCACAAGGCGTTTTACCTGGAATCCCAGAAGCAGATCGCGCAATTGCATTCCCTGGCGCCGGTGTCCGGTTCGCGCCGAGGCACAGGCGGCTGGCGCCAGCGCTTGAGCCAGGCGGTGCATTTCCCGTCCCGTGATGAGGTGTACCGTTTCCTCGACACGACGGTGCGCCCGGCCATTGAGGAAGTGAAGGCGGTGTTCGCCGAGAAGGGCCTGACGGTCGTGACCCAGCCAGATCCGGCCAACGATAATGTCAGCCTGGAGATCGGCCACGGTGAGCAGCATCCGTTCATCTACCAGGTGCAGATGCGCGGCTATTTCACGCCGTCCTTCGCCCGGGGGGGCATGGGCTCGAAGGAACTCAACAACCGCCGTTACTACCGTGCCGAAGTGCACTTGAGTGAAGGCAGCCAGGATTACGACCTGGTGGGCTATACCAAGGAGCAGGTGATCAACGACATCCTCGACCAGTACGAACGACACATGCAGTTCCTGCACTTGGTGCGCTGACCGAGGCTTTGACATAGTCGAGCGTTTTCATCTGCCGCGCCGGCCCCATCGCGAGCAAGCTCGCTCCCACGGGGGCAAGTGATTCCTTCTTGGAGGGCTGCTGATCCCCTTGTGGGAGCGAGCTTGCTCGCGATAGCGGTTTGGCGGACGCCGCTGGGCGAAGCTTCAGACCAGCCCGCCATTGGCTCGCAGGATCTGCCCGTTCACCCAGCCGGCGTCCGGGCCGACCAGGAAAGCGACGATGCGGGCGATGTCCTGGGGCTGGCCGAGGCGCTCCAGAGGCGGCATCTTGGCGTAGTGCTGTACCTGTTCCTCGCTCTTGCCGTGCATGAACAGTTCGGTGGCGACCGGGCCGGGGGCCACGGCATTGACCGTGATCTGGCGGCCGCGCAGTTCTTTGGCGAATACCTGGGTCAAGGACTCCACCGCGGCCTTGCTGGCGATGTACACCGAGTAGCCGGGCAGGTTCAGGCCCACGGTGCTGCTGGAAAAATTCACGATCCGGCCGCCTTCGTTCAGGCGGGTCGCGGCTTCGCGCAGGGTATTGAAAGTGCCGCGGGTGTTGATGGCGAATGTCTGGTCGAACAGTTCGTCGCTGTGCTGCGCCAGGGGCATGACCTGGAAGATGCCGGCGTTGTTGATCAACACATCGACCTTGCCCAGATGCGTTTCGGTTTCGTCGAACATCCGCCGGACATCGGCGGCAGAGGACACATCCGCCTTGATCGCTATGGCTTGGTGACCGGCCTGGCGCAGTTGCACCACCAGCTTCGAGGCTTCGGTGGCGCTGTTGGCATAGTTGATGGCGACGGCAAAACCTTCGCTGGCCAGTTGCTTGGCGATCTCGGCGCCTATGCCGCGGGAGGCGCCGGTGATGATGGCAACTTTGGAGGTTTGATTCGTCATGGGTGTGCTCCTCTTGAAGTGGGTGAAGCCAGATTCACATGTTTACTCCCGGCGATAAATGCACGAGAGTTGCCTTGACTGTTCAATAATCACCAATAATCAGGGCGTCGGATTCCGATGGATCAAGTCAAAGCGATGAAGGTGTTCGTGCGAATCTACGAGCGCAGCAGTTTCACCCTGGCCGCCGAAGACCTGAACCTGCCCCGGGCGACGCTGACCCACACGCTCAATCAATTCGAGGCCTGGCTGGGCGTACGCTTGCTGGAGCGCAGCACCCGCAAAGTGCGACCGACCCTCGATGGTGAAGCCTACTACCCACGCTGCGTGCAATTGCTGGCGGAACTTGAAGAGGCCGAACTGGCGTTTCGCGGTGTGGCGCCCAAAGGCAAACTGAGGGTGGACCTGCACGGAACCCAGGCCCGGTACTTCGTGATTCCGGCGTTGCCACAATTCATGGCCCGCTACCCCGAAATAGAACTGTTCATCAGCGAGGCGGATCGCTTCGTCGACCTGATTGCCGAGGGCGTCGATTGCGTACTGCGCTCCGGTACGCTGGCGAACTCGTCATTGATCGGCCGGCGTGTCGCCAATCTTCGACAGATCACCTGCGCCAGTCCCGGTTACCTGCGCCAGTACGGCGAGCCGAAGAGCCTCGATGACTTGAAACATCATCGGGCGGTGAATTACGTCTCGCGGACGACCGCCAAACTCTATCCGTTTCAGTTCATGGTCGATGGCGAACTCAAGGAGGTACCGATCGGGGGCTCATTGTCCGTGTCCGGTGCCGAAATCTACGCCGCCTCGGCCATCGCCGGCATGGGCTTGATCCAATGTCCGCATTACCGAATGGAAGAACCGATCCGGCAAGGGCTGATCCAGGAAGTCCTCACCGCCAACCCGCCGCCTTCCATGCCGGTGTCGGTGCTTTATCCACACAACCGACACATGTCGCCACGGGTTCGCGTATTTGTGGATTGGGTGGCGGAGGTGTTTGCCAAGACGCGATGATCGTCGGCTGCGGTGGTGTTGACGACAAGTTGAGCTATTATTTTTTGCAGGGTGTGTATTGTGTGTACTGAGATCGTCTATCGCAGCTAGAGTTTTTCGGCAGGGCTGTCGAATAAGGCAAAGGTGATGCGAAGTCGGGAAATGATCAGGAAGATCGAGGAAGACGGTTGGTACCTTGTGGCAGTAAGGGGAAGCCATCATCAATACAAACACGCCTTCAAGGCGGGAAGGGTGACGATCAAGCACCCTGACTCGGACCTGCCAAAAGGCACCATTAACAGCATATTGAAACAGGCGGGCCTGAAATGAGGCCCATGAACGATTACGAAGTCCCCAATGGGGATGCATTGTCATCAGGCCGGTGGCTACGGTTGTCGGACCTGGAGGAAGGATTCATCCAAATGAAATTTCCGGTCGTTCTGCATAAGGATGCCGATTCCGAATACGGAGTGACGGTCCCGGATGTACCGGGTTGTTTCTCCGCAGGCAGTACCGTGGCCTTGGCATTCGAAAATGTGAAAGAAGCACTCTCGCTGCACTATGAGGGGTTGGTGGCAGACGGTGAGGCGCTGCCGCAGATCCACGAAATCGATGATCATCTCGCCAATCCGGATTACGCCGGCGGGATCTGGGGAGTAGTTGAATTCGATGTCACACCCTATTTCGGAAAATCAGTGCGATTCAATGCAACACTTCCCGAGCAATTGCTTGAGCGCATCGATCAAACCGTAAAGAGAGATCAGCGTTATAGCTCGCGCTCAGGTTTCCTGGCTGCGGCGGCCTTGCGCGAACTTTCAGCCTGACCGATGCGTCTGTGAAATGTTAGCGTCTGCCACCCGCCGCCCGAACAGAGAGCCTTTCGATGACTTACACCGCTGCCGAAAATCGCTACGAGTCCATTCCTTACCGCCGCGTCGGTCGCAGCGGGCTGGTGCTGCCGGCGCTGTCGCTGGGGTTGTGGCACAACTTTGGCGACAGTACGCCCATCGATACCCAGCGCGCCTTGCTGCGTACGGCGTTCGACCTGGGCATCAACCACTTCGACCTGGCGAACAACTACGGCCCGCCCTATGGCAGTGCGGAGATCAATTTTGGCCGGTTGCTGCGCGAAGATTTCAAGCAGTACCGCGATGAGTTGATCATCTCCAGCAAGGCCGGTTGGGACATGTGGCCGGGCCCTTACGGCCAGGGCGGTGGTTCGCGCAAGTACGTGCTCGCCAGCCTCGACCAGAGCCTGCAACGCCTCGGCCTGGACTATGTGGATATCTTCTATTCCCACCGCTTCGACCCCGACACGCCACTGGAAGAAACCGCCAGTGCGCTGGCCACGGCCGTGCAGCAGGGCAAGGCACTCTACATCGGTATTTCTTCCTATTCCGGCGTGAAGACCCGGGAAATGGCGGCGCTGCTCAACGAGTGGAAAGTCCCGCTGCTGATCCACCAGCCGGCCTACAACCTGCTCAACCGCTGGGTGGAAAAAGACCTGCTGGACGCCACCGACGAACTGGGCGCTGGCGTGATTGCCTTCACCCCGCTGGCCCAAGGGCTGCTGACTGATAAATACCTGAAGGGTATTCCGGCGGATGCGCGGGTCAACCGTCCGGGTGGTGGCTCGTTGCAGGCTGCGCATTTGTCGGAGGAGAACATCGCCCATGTGCGCGCCCTCAATGAGATCGCCCAGCGACGCGGCCAAAGCCTGGCACAGATGGCCCTGGCTTGGACCTTGCGCGATCCCCGGGTCACCTCGGCCCTGATCGGCGCCAGCCGGCCGGAGCAGATCATCGAGAATGTCGGAGCCCTGAAGAACCTCAGCTTTAGCGCCGAAGAGCTGGCGCAAATCGACCGGTTTGCCCAAGAGGGTGGCATCAATCTTTGGGAGAAACCCTCGTCGGCTGAATAACACAAACCCCTGTGGCGAGGGAGCTTGCTCCCGCTCGACTGCGCAGCAGTCGTAAAAACCTGTCCACTGTTTTTTCCTGATGCGCCGTGTTGAATGGATTGGGGCTGCTACGCAGCCCAGCGGGAGCAAGCTCCCTCGCCACAGGTAAGTGGTGTGTTCAGCGGAAAAACGGCACATCCCCCAGCACCGTCGCTCGATGCATCACCCGCCGGGCCGGGCGGTAGTCGTCTACGGCGAAATGCTGCGTCACACGGTTGTCCCAGAACGCCACGTCGTTGACCTGCCAGCGCCAGCGCAGGGTGAACTCCGGGCGGGTGGCGTGGGCGAACAGCAGTTTCAGGATCGCCTCGCTTTCAGTCTCCGACAGCTCGTTGATCTGCGTGGTGAAGCCTTCATTGACGAACAGCGACCGACGCCCGCTCACCGGATGGGTGCGGATCACCGGATGGGACAGCGGTGGATTTTTCCGTCGCGCTTCTTCCCAGCGCACCAAGTCTTCGGCGGTGTTGCCAAAACGCTCCAAGGGAAAAGAGCGGGTGAAGTCGTGGGTCGCCGTCAGGCCTTCCAACAAGCGTTTCAGCGGCGCCGACAAGGCTTCGTAAGCCGCGATGCCGCTGGCCCACAACGTATCGCCACCGAATGCCGGCAGCAGCTTGGCGCTGAGCACCGCGCCCATGGCGGGTGTCGACAGGAAGGTCACGTCGGTGTGCCACACGGCGTTGTCGCGCACATCGGTGACAGCGGTGTCGAGCACCAGGACTTCGGGCTGCTCCGGCACGTTGGGGTAAATGGGGTGAATGTGCAGGTCGCCAAAATACGCGGCGAACCGCGCTTGTTGCACCGGCTCGATTGGCTGGTCGCGGAAGAACAACACCTGATGTTCAAGCAAAGCCTGCTCGATGATATCGCGATGTTCCAAACTCAGCGGTTGGCGGATATCGATCCCGCTGATCTGCGCACCGAGGGCGGTGCTCAAAGGGGTAACGGTCGGGCGGTTCATCGTCGCGTTCTCGCAGTGGGGCGCCGAATGGTCGGCGTGGTCATTTGCTATCAATGAGCCTGGCCATGCCATGGCACCAGTTGGCGTTGCAGGGCGCGCAAGCCCATTTCCATGGCAAAGGCGATCAATGCGATCACCAGGATTCCCAATACCACCACATCGGTCACCAGGAACTGCGCCGCTGACTGCACCATGAACCCCAAGCCACTGGTGGCGGCAATCAGCTCGGCGGCCACCAGTGTCGACCAACCGACGCCCAGGCCAATGCGAATACCGGTGAGGATGTCCGGCAAGGCACTGGGCACGATCACATGGCGAATCAACTGGGCCGGTGTGGCGCCCAAGGATTGCGCCGCGCGTAATTTGGCCGGATCGACGGTGCGCACGCCGGTGGCGGTGGCGATGGCAATCGGCGCGAAGATCGCCAGGTAAATCAGCAGCACCTTCGACAACTCACCGATGCCGCACCAGATGACGATCAACGGCAGGTACGCCAACGGGGGAATCGGCCGGTAGAACTCGATCAGCGGATCGAAGACGCCTCGAGCGATTCGGTTGGCGCCGATGGCGATGCCCACCGGCACGGCCGTCAGCACCGCAAACAACAGGCCCAGGCCGATCCGTTCAAGGCTTGCGCCCAGATGTTGCCAGAGGGTGGAGTCCATGTAGCCACTGGTCGCCAGCAGCCAGCCTTTTTGCAGCACGGCGGACGGCGAGGGCAGGAACAAGGGTTCGATCAAGCCGCTGGCGGTGACGGCCCACCAAACGGCCAGCAGCGCGATCAGGGTCAAGCCGCTGATCCACCGCGTGCTCAGGGTGAGCCTCGCACTGTTGGTCGGGCGCTTGGCCGCGGTTGCAGTGACCTCGGCGGGAATTTCATAGCTGCTCATGCGCGCTCCTGTGGCCGAGTGGCGCTGCGTTGGGAGAACACTTTGGCGAGTACATGCTCGCGGGTTTCGATAAAGCGCGGGTCGGACTTGATTGACCGCGCCGATTCCCCTGCGCCGTAGCGCTGGCCGAAATCCAGGCTCAGGCGCTCGACGATCTGCCCCGGGTTCGGTGCCAGCAGAATCAAGTCGGTGGCGAGGAAGACCGCTTCTTCAATGTCATGGGTAATCAGCAATACCGGTTTGGCGGTGCGCTGCCAGACTTGCAGCAACAGTTCCTGCATCTGCTCGCGGGTAAAGGCGTCCAGCGCACCGAAGGGCTCGTCCATGAGCAGTACACGCGGATCAGCCGCCAACGCCCGGGCCAGGCCGACGCGCTGCTTCTGGCCGCCGGAGAGCTGCCAGACGCGGCGTCGCTCGAAACCGGCGAGGTCCACCAGGGCGAGCATTTCCCGGGCGCGGGCTTCGCGTTTTTCCCGGGAGATCCCGGCGAGTTCCAGGCCGAAACCCACGTTCGCCAGCACGTCTTGCCAGGGCAGCAGCGCATCGTCCTGGAACACCACGCCGCGCTCGGCACTCGGCCCCTTGACGGGCACGCCGTCGAGGGTGATTTGCCCGGCGCTGGGCTCGACGAACCCGGCGATCAGGTTCAACAGCGAAGTCTTGCCACTGCCGGACGGGCCGAGGGCGACCAGTAATTGCTGGGGCCCCAGGGTCAGTGAAATGTCCGCCAGCACGGGGTCCGTCGCGCCGGGGTACTGTGCGCTGATGCGCTCCAGCTGTAGCAAGGCCATCGCCGTGACTCCTTCTAGTGTTCGATCACTGGGTGATGTATTTGGCGCTGACAAAAGGCGCGTAGTCCGGCAGCACGGCTTCGACCTTGCCTTGCTCCTTGAGGAAGGCGGCGGTGTCGGTGATGGCTTTGGTGGTCGGAGCGCCGAGGCTTACGACCTGATCGGCCGCGAGGGGAAAGACGTTGCCTTGCAACAGCAGCGGGATATCACTGGCCTTGGCACCGGAGAGCTTCACCAATTTGTCGATGTTGGACGCATCGGCCAGCCAGGCTTGCGGGTCCTTTCGGTACTGGGCGTAGGCATCCAGGGTGACTTTGGCGAAGGCGGTGACAATTTCAGGATGCTTCTGGGCGAAGTCCTTGCGCACGATCCAGGCGTCGAAGGTCGGTGCGCCGAACTGGGCCAATTCCGCAGACGTGATCAGTACTTTGCCGTTTTCCTTGGCCACGCCCAGCGCCGGGTCCCAGACATAGGTGGCATCGATGTCGCCGCGTTTCCAGGCGGCGATGATTGCCGGTGGCGCCAGGTTGAGGATGGTGACTTTCGATGGGTCGATGTTCCAGTGCTTCAACGCGGCGAGCAGGCTGTAGTGGCCGGTGGAAACGAACGGCACGGCGATCTTCTTGCCGATCAGGTCCTGCGGGGTATTGATCCCGGAACCGTTCCGGGTCACCAGGGCCTCGGCGGCGCCGATCTGGGTGGCAATGAGGAAGGTTTCCACCGGGACCTTGCGGGTGATGGCGGCGGTCAGCGGGCTGGAACCGAGGTAGCCGATCTGCACATCGCCCGAGGCGATGGCGGTGATGACGTCGGCACCGTTGTCGAACTTGCGCCAGTCGATCTTGGCTTGGGTGGCTTTTTCATAGGCGCCGTCGGCCTGGGCGACTTTGGCCGGGTCGACGGTGGTCTGGTAGGCGACGGTCAGGTCGGCTGCCTGGGCAAAAAAACTCGTCACGGCCAGGGAAGCGGCCGCGAGAAGGCGAAGGGGGAAACTCAATGTCATGGGAAGCTCCTCAACAAACCGCCGGGTGTTTGGCGTTGAAGGAGACTAAATGACCTAAGAATTCAAAAATAAATAACTTTTTCGCATTAGCTTATTTGCGAAAAAATCTATTGCAGATGGCTAAGACCCCTGTGGCGAGGGAGCTTGCTCCCGCTCGGCTGCGCAGCAGCCGTAAAAATGGGCCTGCTGCGCAGTCCAGCGGGAGCAAGCTCCCTCGCCACAAGAGCATCCCCACCAAAGAGGGATATTCAGTTACTGATCGCCAAAATGCTCGCCTGATACGAACCTACAAACACATCGAAATCCCCCACCTCGTTCTGCTCCAGCTCAGCTTGCTGAACGAGGGATTCACGGGCGGCTGCTTCAAATGCCGCCTGTTCCTGGGCAGGCAACGGCTCGGCGCGGAAGAATTCGGCGTGGGCCTTGCTTTGGCGCAAGGAGAACTGGGCGAAGCTTTCCTGATGCTCGGCCATGGCAGCCAGTACCTGGGCAGAGGGCGTCAGGGACGGATCGCGGACTTTCGCCAGTTGCGCGTCCAGTGCCTGGCGGTGAGCATCGCCACCCTGGCTCTGGTCAAGCAGCGAGGCCAACGGTGCGATTTTTTCCAGCAGTTCGACGGCCCAGGCCTGCATGTCCACTGATTGGTCTTGTCGCTGCAACTGCAGGCCGGGCTTGCGGCCTTCCTTGACCACGGTGAGGAAGTTGCTCGTGGCGTTGCTGCATTCGTTGTTTTCCAGCTGCGGGCTGTCATTGAGGCCGCAATACAGCAGGAATGCATCGATAAATCGCGACTCGGTGAGGTCGATGCCCATCGGCAGGAACGGGTTGATGTCCAGGCAACGGACTTCGACGTACTGGATACCCCGGGCCATCAAGGCCTGGATCGGACGCTCGCCGGTGTAGGTCACGCGTTTGGGGCGGATGTTGGAGTAGTACTCGTTTTCGATCTGCAGAATATTGGTGTTGAGCTGCACCCATTCACCGTTCTGGTGAGTGCCGACTTCGACGTAGGGCGCGTAGGGCGTTGCCACCGCTTTGCGCAGGCTGTCGGTGTAGCTCACCAGATCGTTGTAGCACGGTGTCAGGCCGGCCTGGGCGTTGCTCTGGTAGCCCAGGTCACTCATGCGCAGGCTGGTGGCATACGGCAGGTACAAGGTGTCCGGGTCCAGCTGTTCCAACTGGTGCGGGCGGCCACGCAGGAAACCAGCGTCCAGGGCTGGCGAGGCACCGAACAGGTACATCAGCAACCAGCTGTAGCGACGGAAATTACGAATCAGCGCGATGTAGGCCGACGACTGGAAGTCGCGGTCGCTGGCTTCGACGCCTTCAGCCTGCCGGAGCAAGGGCCAGAGCTTTTCCGGCAAGGAAAAGTTGTAGTGGATCCCGGCGATGCACTGCATGGTCTTGCCGTAGCGCAAGGCCAGTCCTTTGCGATAGACGTATTTGAGCCGACCGATGTTCGAGGTGCCGTAATACGCAATCGGGATGTCTTCTTCCTCCGGCAGCGGGCACGGCATCGAAGGACTCCACAGGTACTCGTCGCCGAGTTTGCTATAGGCAAACCGGTGGATCTTGTCGAGGCTGCGCAGGGTATCGGCCGGGTCGGCCAAGGCCGGGGTAATGAACTCCAGCAGCGACTCGGAATAGTCCGTAGTGATCTGTTCGTTGGTCAACGCCGAACCCAGGGCCTTGGGGTGCGGTGTCTGCGCCAGGCGCCCATTGTCCGTGACACGCAGGCATTCACGTTCGATGCCGTGCAGGCACTGCTCGAGCAGGGAGAGGTTGGCGCGCTCGCCGAGCAGGGCCAGGCGGCGGTTTAAAAGGTCGCTCAAGTTGAATTCCTTCACGCGTCAGTCGCCCCAATATGGGGGTGGGCAAGACGGTCTACAAGGGTGAAGTTAAAACTGGCGTTATCGCCTGGTTTTCGTGCTGCCAAAGACAAATCGTCGCAGCCCCCTGTGGGAGCGAGCCTGCTCGCGATAGCGGTATTTCAGTCAACTTTATATTGACTGGTCCACCGCTATCGCGAGCAAGCTCGCTCCCACAGAAAAGCCCGACACTGCATTCATGGCGTCGAAATTAACTCAAATCGATGACAGGGAGCTATAGGACAGCGAACGTCCCTTGCGCTTTTGCGACCAGCTTGTCGCCTTGCATCACCTCGGCCTCGACCACCAGCGTGCGCCGGCCCGGGTGGATGACCCGGGCGGTGCACAGCACTTCGCCGTCGGACACGGCGCGAATGTAGTTGATCTTGCACTCGATGGTCGCGCTCTGCTGGTCAAAGCCGTGGACACTGGAACAAGCCAGTCCCATGGCAATGTCCACCAGGCTGAACAGCGCGCCGCCGTGCAGCTTGCCGCCTCGATTGCGCAACGGTGGCTCAAGGCCCAGGGCGACTTGCGCCACCCCGTCTCCCAGGCTCTGCAGACGACAGCCGAGCAGCTTGAAAAACGCGCTCTCCACCAACCCGGCCGGCGTGTCCATCAGCGCTTCTTCAACTGCTTGGCGTTGGCGAACAACGAGGCCATGGCGTTGTTCGCCGGGGCTGTTGCAGTGGTTTCCTTGCGCGGCGCGGTGTTCTGCGATTGGCGAGGCGTCGAGCCCGGACGGGCACCACGGGCACCGTCGACTTTCTCTCCCGGTGTGTCGCTCATGCGCATCGACAAGCCGACGCGTTTGCGCGGGATGTCAACTTCCATGACCTTCACTTTCACCACGTCACCGGCTTTCACCGCTTCGCGCGGGTCCTTGATGAACTTCTCCGACAGTGCCGAGATGTGCACCAGGCCGTCCTGGTGCACGCCGATGTCGACGAAGGCACCGAAGTTGGTGACGTTGGTCACCACGCCTTCGAGGATCATGCCCGGTTGCAGGTCCTTGAGGTCCTCGACGCCGTCCTGGAACTCGGCGGTCTTGAACTCGGGACGCGGGTCGCGGCCTGGTTTCTCCAGTTCCTGGAGAATGTCGGTCACGGTCGGCAGGCCGAAGGTTTCGTCGGTGAATTTCTTCGGGTCCAGGCGCTTGAGGAATGCAGCGTCGCCGATCAGCGAACGGATGTCGCGGTCGGTCTGGGCGGCGATGCTCTGCACCAGCGGATAGGCTTCAGGGTGGACGGCCGACGAATCCAGCGGGTTGTCGCCGTTCATGACACGCAGGAAACCAGCGGCCTGTTCGAAGGTTTTTTCGCCCAGGCGCGGGACTTTCTTCAACGCGGCGCGGGTCTTGAATGCGCCGTGTTCGTCGCGGTGGGTCACGATGTTCTGCGCCAGCGTGGCGTTGAGGCCCGAGATGCGCGCCAACAGCGCCACCGAAGCAGTGTTCACGTCCACGCCCACGGCGTTCACGCAATCCTCCACCACGGCGTCCAGGCCACGGGCCAATTTCAACTGGGAAACGTCGTGCTGGTACTGGCCGACACCGATGGATTTCGGATCGATCTTCACCAGTTCCGCCAACGGGTCCTGCAAACGACGGGCAATGGACACCGCGCCACGGATCGACACGTCCAGGTCCGGGAATTCCTTGGAGGCCAGTTCCGACGCCGAATAAACGGAAGCGCCGGCTTCGGAAACCATGACCTTGGTCATTTTCATGGCCGGGTATTTCTTGATCAGCTCGGCGGCCAGCTTGTCGGTCTCCCGGCTGGCGGTGCCGTTGCCGATGGCGATCAAGTCCACCGAATGCTTGGCGCACAGGGCGGCGAGCACGGCGAGGGTCTGGTCCCACTTGTTGTGCGGTACGTGAGGGTAGACCGTGGCGTGGTCCAGCAGCTTGCCGGTGGCGTCCACCACCGCGACCTTGCAACCGGTGCGCAGGCCCGGGTCCAGGCCCAGGGTGGCACGCGGGCCGGCCGGTGCGGCCAGCAGCAGGTCGTGCAGGTTGTGGGCGAATACGTTGATCGCCTCGGTCTCGGCGTTATCGCGCAACTCGCCCAGCAGGTCGGTTTCCAGGTGGGTGTAGAGTTTGACCTTCCAGGTCCAGCGCACCACTTCGGCCAGCCATTTGTCGGCGGCACGGTTCTGGTTCTGGATGCCGAACTGCTGGCCGATCATACCTTCACACGGGTGCATGGCCCCCGGAAGCTCCTCACCGACCTTCAACGCGGAGCTGAGAATGCCTTCGTTGCGACCACGGAAAATCGCCAGTGCCCGGTGGGAAGGCATGCTCTTGAGTGGTTCGTCGTGTTCGAAGTAATCGCGGAACTTGGCGCCTTCCTCTTCCTTGCCGGCGATCACCCGGGCGCTGAGGGTGGCTTCCTGCTTGAGGTAGTTGCGCAGTTTTTCCAGCAGGTTGGCGTCTTCGGCGAAGCGCTCCATCAGGATGTACTTGGCGCCTTCCAGTGCCGCTTTTACGTCCGCCACACCTTTTTCGGCGTCGACGAAACGCGCGGCTTCGGTTTCCGGGGCCAGGGTCGGGTCGTTGAACAGGCCGTCGGCGAGTTCACCGAGGCCTGCTTCCAGGGCGATTTGGCCCTTGGTGCGGCGTTTTTGCTTGTAGGGCAGGTACAAGTCTTCGAGACGGGTCTTGGTGTCGGCCAGCTTGATGTCGCGCTCAAGTTGCGGGGTCAGCTTGCCCTGCTCCTGGATGCTGGCCAGGATGCTGATGCGCCGTTCGTCGAGTTCTCGCATGTAGCGCAGGCGCTCTTCCAGATGACGCAATTGAATGTCATCGAGGCTACCGGTGACTTCTTTCCGGTAACGGGCGATAAAAGGCACCGTGGAGCCTTCATCGAGTAGCGCGACGGCCGCTTCGACCTGCTGTGGGCGTACGCCGAGTTCCTCGGCGATGCGGCTGTTGATGCTGTCCATAAAACCACCTGACAAATTGTGAAATCAGACTCGCCACCGCGCAAACGGGGCTCGGCGAGACTGGTTGAGCGGCCTGGCATGCGCCGCTGCCTGGGTCAAAAGGCTGCCTGTTGACCCGCGAAATTCAAAAAGTGCTGCCGGGCCAGGAGGAAAAAACAATACGCCGGGATAACGATCCGACATTCCCTGGCACAAAAGGCCGCGCATTATAACCGGCGTTCCGTCCTTCGGGGGGCGTCGTGGTCTGTAGGCTCGATACCCGGATTTGTGGAGATAGAGGAAAAATCTGCTAACAATGCACACGGTGCGTATAACGGCAGCTGGGCCATAATGCGCGCCGAGATCAAAGGAGCTTCCTATGAGCAGCACTGCACAAACTGCTGAAGGCGAAAAAATTCTTATTGTTGACGACGATCCGGGGCTGAGCAGCCTGCTGGAGCGTTTTTTCGTCAGCAAGGGCTACCGCGCCCGCACCGTACCGAACACCGAACAAATGGATCGGCTGTTGGCCCGCGAAGTTTTCAACCTCGTGGTGCTCGACCTGATGTTGCCCGGCGAAGACGGCCTGACGGCTTGCCGTCGCCTGCGCGGCGCCAACAACCAGATCCCGATCATCATGCTCACCGCCAAGGGCGACGAGCTGAGCCGTATCAAGGGGCTTGAACTGGGTGCCGACGATTACCTGGCCAAGCCGTTCAACCCTGACGAGTTGATGGCCCGGGTCAAGGCGGTACTGCGTCGCCAGTCGGCGCCGGTGCCTGGCGCGCCGGGCAGCGAAGACGAAAGCGTGACCTTCGGCGACTATGAACTGTCCCTGGCCACACGCGAGCTCAAGCGCGGCGATGAGATCCATATGCTCACCACCGGTGAGTTTGCCGTGCTCAAGGCCTTGGTGATGAATGCCCGCCAGCCGTTGACCCGTGACAAGCTGATGAACCTGGCCCGTGGTCGTGAGTGGGATGCGCTTGAGCGCTCCATCGACGTGCAGATTTCCCGCCTGCGCCGGATGATCGAGCCCGATCCTTCCAAGCCGCGGTATATCCAGACGGTCTGGGGCGTGGGTTATGTATTCGTGCCGGATGGCGCCGCCAGCAAGTGATCGGCGATTTGTAGGAGCGGGTAGCCTGGCTGGTTGAATGTCTTTTTCCAGGCGACTCGCGGTCCGTCATTGTGCGAGCATCGCTCGCTCCTGCAAGTGTGTAACGGTTATTCATGAAAACCCCCGTTTGGTTCCCCCAGAGTTTCTTCTCCCGCACCCTCTGGCTGGTGCTGATCGTCGTGCTCTTTTCCAAGGCACTGACGCTGGTTTACTTGCTGATGAACGAAGACGTGCTGGTGGATCGGCAGTACAGCCACGGCGTGGCCTTGACCCTGCGGGCCTATTGGGCGGCCGACGAAACCAATCGAGCGAAAATCGCCGAAGCGGCGACTCTGATCCGGGTGGTCGGTGCCGGTGTGCCGGAAGGCGAGCAACATTGGCCTTACAGCGAGATTTATCAACGGCAGATGCAGGCCGAGTTGGGCGCTGATACCGAGGTGCGACTGCGCATGCACTCGCCTCCGGCGTTGTGGGTGCGTGCCCCGAGCCTGGGGGATGGCTGGCTGAAAGTGCCGTTGTACCCGCATCCGCTGCGCGGTCAGAAAATCTGGAACGTGCTTGGCTGGTTCCTGGCCATCGGCCTGCTGTCGACGGCTTCGGCGTGGATCTTCGTCAGCCAGCTCAACCAACCGTTGAAACGCCTGGTCTACGCGGCCCGCCAACTGGGCCAGGGGCGCAGCGTGCGCCTGCCCATCAGCGACACGCCCAGCGAGATGACCGAGGTCTACCGCGCCTTCAACCAGATGGCTGAAGACGTCGAGCAGGCCGGGCGCGAGCGTGAATTGATGCTCGCTGGCGTCTCCCACGACCTGCGCACACCGTTGACCCGGCTACGACTGTCGTTGGAGTTGATGGGCGAGCACACCGACCTGACCGACGAAATGGTCCGCGACATCGAAGACATGGACGCGATTCTCGACCAGTTCCTGGCGTTCATTCGCGACGGCCGTGACGAATCGGTGGAGGAGGTGGACCTCAGCGAATTGGTTCGGGAGGTGGTTGCGCCCTATAACCAGAACGACGAAAAAGTGCACCTGCGCCTGGAGCCGATCCAACCTTTCCCGTTGCGTCGGGTGTCGATGAAGCGCTTGTTGAACAACCTGATCGGCAATGCCCTGAACCACGCCGGTACTGGCGTCGAGGTGGCCGCCTATGTCTCCGGCGACACCAGCGCGCCTTATGTGGTGCTGAGCGTCATGGACCGTGGCGCCGGCATCGATCCGTCGGAGCTGGAAGCCATTTTCAACCCCTTCACCCGAGGCGACCGTGCCCGTGGCGGGAAGGGCACGGGGCTGGGCCTGGCCATCGTCAAGCGCATCGCCTCGATGCACGGTGGCAACGTCGAACTGCGCAACCGCGCGGGTGGAGGGCTGGAAGCACGGGTGCGGTTGCCGTTGGGGCTGATGTTGCCAAGGGATGCGGTGTAATCGATCTGATTGCAGGAACCTGTGGGAGCGAGCTTGCTCGCGAAAGCGGTGTATCAGTGACGAATAAGTTGACTGACACACCGTCATCGCGAGCAAGCTCGCTCCCACAGGTTTTGTGCTGGGTTAACCTTTACCCTTGGTCCGGGTCATGTTCGGCCCGCCATTCTTTTCCAGGTGTTCGATGATGATCCCTGCCACATTCTTGCTTGTGGTGGTCTCGATCCCTTCCAGGCCTGGCGAGGAGTTGACTTCCATCACCAGTGGGCCGTGATTGGAGCGCAGGATATCCACACCGGCCACGGCCAGGCCCATGACTTTTGCGGCGCGCAGGGCGGTCATGCGTTCTTCCGGGGTGATCTTGATCAGGCTGGCACTGCCGCCGCGATGGAGGTTGGAGCGAAACTCACCGGGCTTGGCCTGCCGTTTCATCGAGGCGATCACCTTGTCGCCGACCACGAAGCAGCGAATGTCCGCGCCACCGGCTTCCTTGATGTATTCCTGAACCATGATGTTCTGCTTCAGGCCCATGAACGCTTCGATCACCGACTCTGCCGCCGTCGCCGTTTCACACAACACCACGCCGATGCCCTGAGTGCCTTCCAGCACCTTGATCACCAGGGGCGCGCCATTGACCATGGCGATCAGATCGGGAATGTCGTCCGGGGAGTGGGCAAAACCGGTCACCGGCAAGCCGATCCCACGCCGCGATAGCAACTGCAGCGAGCGCAGCTTGTCCCGGGAGCGGGCAATGGCCACGGACTCGTTGAGGGGAAAGACCCCCATCATTTCGAACTGACGCAACACCGCGCAGCCATAGAACGTCACCGATGCGCCGATGCGCGGGATCACCGCGTCGAACCCTTCCAGCGGCTTGCCACGGTAGTGGATCTGCGGCTTGTGGCTGGCGATGTTCATGTAGGCGCGCAAGGTGTCGATCACCACCATTTCATGGCCACGTTCGGTGCCGGCTTCAACCAGGCGACGAGTGGAATACAGACGCGGATTACGCGACAGCACAGCGATCTTCATGCAACACCTGTGGCAGAGGTAGTGGACACCGGGTACGCCGGTTTGTCTTGAACGTATTTGATACCCGGATTGACCACCAACTGGCCGTCGATCAAGGCTTTGGAACCCAATAAGAGGCGATAGCGCATGGATTTGCGGCAGGCCAGCGTGAATTCGACCCGCCAGATCCGGTCACCCAGTGCCAGCGTGGTGCTGATCACGTAGCGGACCTGAGCGTGGCCGTTGGAGCTTTTTATCGTCTTGCGCGCCACCAGCGGGGCTTCGCAGCGGCGATGACGCAACTGCACCACCGTGCCCAGGTGCGCGGTGAAACGCACCCACTTTTCACCGTCGCGCTCGAACGGCTCGATGTCGGTGGCGTGCAGGCTGGACGTGCTGGCACCGGTGTCGATTTTTGCCCGCAGGCCCGCGACTCCCAGATCCGGGAGCGCCACCCACTCGCGCAGACCGACAACGGTCAAATGGTCAAAAGTTTTCAAATAAAAACAACCTGCGATCAGTGCATCGGATCGTTGAGTCCGCGAATCGCGGTATTCACGCAGAATAATCACAAAATGGCGACAGTTATCTACACACCTGTTTCCGCTCGTAACCAATACCGACCCATGCCCGTGAAAGCGCCCCGGCGGGCATTCTATCTGTCGGGCCGAATTCGTGTTCCCGACAAAAACGGTAGTACAGTTCTGACCATCGGCAGGAAAGAGGAATTGCAGTGGCACAAAAACAGGAAGAAGACGACAAGGTCCGTCTCGATAAATGGTTGTGGGCGGCGCGATTCTATAAGACGCGGGCCCTGGCCAAGGCCGCCATCGAAAGTGGCAAGGTCCATCATCGGGGCGAGCGCTGCAAGCCGGGCAAGGAACCCCGCATTGGCGACGAATTTGTCATCCGGACCGGGTTCGATGAGAAAACCGTGGTGGTAGAAGCGCTGTCGATCGTGCGGCGCGGAGCCCCTGAAGCGCAGGCCCTGTATCGCGAAACCGAAGCCAGCATCGCCAAGCGCGAAGCCACCGCCGCGCAACGCAAGGCGGGTGCCCTGAGTGTCAGCACCGACGGCAAGCCAAGCAAGAAGCAGCGCCGGGATCTGTTCAAGTTTCATGGCAGCAATAGCGAGTAAAAAGGCTGGCACAAACCCCGTGGCGAGGGAGCTTGCTCCCGCTGGGCTGCGCAGCGGCCCCAAAATCTTAGGGTCGCTGCGCAACCGAGCGGGAGCAAGCTCCCTCGCCACGCTGACAATTGAGATTGAGTCATCGGTCTCTTCCGGTCAGACAAACCCTCGCCTTGCTTGGAACCCACCGGCAATGCCCATAAAATGCCTACCATCAATTGTCATCACCTCAGATACCAGATCCTATGACTGATTTACCGGATAACGACTACACCCAGCGCTTCATCTTCGATGACAGCGACGCCCGTGGCGAGCTGGTGGCGTTGGAACGTAGCTATGCCGAAGTCCTCGCCAAGCACCCCTACCCAGAGCCGGTCGCGCAAATGCTCGGCGAACTGATGGCGGCGGCGGCGCTGCTGGTCGGCACCTTGAAGTTCGATGGCTTGCTGATTCTCCAGGCCCGCTCCGATGGCCCGGTGCCGTTGCTGATGATCGAGTGCTCCAGTGACCGCGAGATCCGTGGCCTGGCCCGTTATGACGCCGAGCAGATCGCGCCCGACGCGACGCTGGCCGACATGATGCCCAACGGCGTGCTGGCCCTGACCGTCGATCCGACCCAGGGCCAACGCTACCAGGGAATCGTCGATCTCGACGGCGCGACCCTGGCCGATTGCTTCACCAATTACTTCGTCATGTCCCAGCAGACCAACACCCGTTTTTGGCTCTACGCCGACGGGCGGCGCGCCCGTGGTCTGCTGTTGCAACAACTGCCCGCCGACCGCCTCCGTGATTCGGAAGAACGTGACGCCAGTTGGCAACACATCACCGCTCTGGCCGGCACCTTGAGCGCCGATGAGCTGTTGAGCCTGGACAATGAAACCGTGCTGCATCGTCTCTACCACGAAGAGGCCGTGCGCCTGTTCGATGGCCAGCCGTTGCGCTTCCAATGCAGTTGCTCCCGTGAACGTTCCGGCAATGCGCTTGTCAGTCTGGGTCTGGAAGATGCGCAGCAACTGGTGATCGAGCATGGCGGTGCCATCGAGGTCGACTGCCAGTTTTGCAATGAGCGCTACCTGTTCGACGCGGCAGACATTGCCCAATTGTTCGCTGGTGCGGGTGTCGACACACCGTCAGATACTCGTCACTAAAACGGTTCAGCGCAGGTAAATCTCCTGGCAAACGCCGGATTTACGCCGTACTGACGGGAGGGCCCTACTATTTTTGGGCTTTTCTGGCATAATCCGGCCCACTTTTTTCGGGTAGTAGTGCGCGACTTCCTACTACAAAACGTTTGGAGCACTCGGCCACGGGCCGACGGGGAACCTCATGACGCAAGCCAATAACGCCGTGTACACCGATCTAAGTGTCGATGATCTGGTTAAAGAAGCCCTGAGTCGCGGTGAAGGCGAGCTTGCCGATACTGGCGCGCTGGTTGTTCGTACTGGTCATCGTACCGGTCGCTCGCCAGTTGACCGTTTCATCGTAGAAGAGCCGACCACCCAGGGCGCCATCGCCTGGGGCCCGATCAACCGCAAGTTCCCGGCCGACAAGTTCGATGCCCTGTGGAGCCGCGTAGAGGCCTACCTGGGCGAGCGCGAGCGTTTCGTCTCCCACGTGCATGTAGGGTCCGATCCTGCGCACTACCTGCCGGTCAAGATGACCACCGAGACTGCCTGGCACAACCTGTTCGGCCGCTGCCTGTTCATCAACCCCGAGCAGTACAACGCCGGCGGCAAGGATGAGTGGCAGATCATCAACGCGCCGAATTTCGTCTGCGAGCCTGAGCGCGACGGCACCAACTCCGACGGCACCGTGATCATCAACTTCGCGGCCAAGAAAGTGCTGATCGCCGGCATGCGTTACGCCGGTGAAATGAAAAAAGCCCTGTTCTCCGTGCAGAACTTCTTGCTGCCAGCCGTTGATGTGCTGCCGATGCACTGTGCTGCCAACATGGGCGAAGAGGGCGACGTGACCCTGTTCTTCGGCCTGTCAGGCACTGGCAAGACCACCCTCTCTGCCGATGAAAGCCGTTACCTGATCGGCGACGACGAGCACGGCTGGGGCGTGGGCGTGGTCTTCAACATCGAAGGCGGTTGCTATGCCAAGTGCATCGACCTGTCCGAGAAGAACGAGCCGGTCATCTGGAAAGCCATCCAGCACGGCGCTGTACTGGAAAACGTCGTCCTGGACCCGGTCACCAAGAAAGCCGACTACGCCGACGACAGCCTGACCCAGAACAGCCGTGCCGCCTACCCGCGTGAGCTGATCGAAAAACGCGCACCGAAAAACCTCGGTGGCGAGCCCAATGCCGTGATTTTCCTGACCTGCGACCTGACCGGCGTACTGCCGCCTGTCTCGATCCTCAGCGAAGAACAAGCCGCCTACCACTTCCTGTCCGGCTACACCGCCCTGGTGGGTTCGACCGAAATGGGGTCGGGCAGCGGCATCAAGTCGACCTTCTCCACCTGCTTCGGCGCGCCGTTCTTCCCACGTCCAGCCGGCGAATACGCGGAACTGCTGATCAAGCGCATCCGTGGCTTCGGCTCCAAGGTCTACCTGGTCAATACCGGCTGGACCGGCGGCGGCTATGGCGTCGGCAAGCGCTTCAACATCCCGACCACCCGTGCGGTGATCGCGGCTATCCAGAGCGGCGCGCTGATCGGTGCTGAAACCGAACACCTGGACATCATCAACCTGGACGTGCCGCTGGCTGTTCCAGGTGTCGATACGGGGCTGTTGAACCCACGCAACACCTGGGGCGACAAGGCTGCGTACGATGAAGCTGCCAAGGCGTTGGCCGGATTGTTCACCGAGAACTTCAAGAAGTTCGACGTGAGCGACGCGATCAAGGCTGCTGGGCCGCAGCTGTAAGGCTCGGTTAGCGAATGAAAAAGCCGCCCTCTTCAGGGCGGCTTTTTTGTGGGCGCAGTCTTACCAACTAGGCCTTTTCCACTTCCTGCGTATCCCACCGTTGTGCCTTGATGGCCTTGTAGAGCATGCCAATGGTCATCGGCATCTTGTTACCACGGCCCTTGGCCCTGCGCTTTTGAAACACATCAAAGCCTTCCGGCTGGAAATAGCGGTAAGCGTCGTAGTCGATGAGGTCGATGGCGAATCGCTCCTCCAGGGCTTCCATCAGATGCCGGGCATCCGCGCCATCGCAGCCCAGATCGAGATTGATCGCCGTGTCCAGGCGAATGGTCCTGCGCTCGGGCAGGCCGATTTCTTCGTGGAGCAGTTCCATGAGTTGGCGCATGGCATGGTCGTCGGGGAAGTCTGGGGCGAGGTGCATGGTGAAATGTCCGGACTGATGGGCGGGTCTGTTGGGTGAACGTTCAGGGTTAAAGCGTTGGCCACTCAGGAGTGTGTCGTGAAGCTGTATCATCCGGTATCGTTTTTTACCCTGACCTTTTCTCGACGCGCTGCGCTGTCCCGCTAGGCTTTGGGTCTCGCAGCAGTCAAAGGAGCGACCGCTTATGCACAGCACCCTGGAACAGGTTTTCGGTTATCCACAGTTTCGCCCCGGTCAGGAAACGGCCATCAGCGCAGTACTGGCTGGTCGGTCGGCGGCGGCCATTTTTCCCACCGGCTCCGGCAAGTCCCTGTGTTATCAATTGCCAGCCCTGCTATTGCCGCACCTCACCTTGGTGGTCTCGCCCCTGCTGGCGCTGATGCAGGACCAGTTGGCGTTCTTGCAGCGTCACGGCATCGCGTCGGCCAGTATCGACTCGGCCCAAAGTCGTGACGAAGCCAGCGACGCCATGGCGCGGGCCCGCTCGGGTGAATTGAAGATTCTGATGATTTCGGTGGAGCGGCTGAAGAACGAGCGCTTCCGCAATTTCCTGCAGCAGGTGCCGATCTCGTTGCTGGTGGTGGACGAGGCTCACTGCATTTCCGAATGGGGGCATAACTTTCGCCCCGACTACCTCAAGCTTCCCGATTATCAGCGGCAGTTCAACATTCCCCAGGTGTTGCTGTTGACCGCCACCGCAACACCTAAGGTCATTGCCGACATGCAGGCGAAGTTCGCCATCGCCGCCGACGATGTGGTGACGACCGGTTTCTATCGGCCCAACCTCAATCTGCTGGTCGAACCCGTGCGCGGTGCGGAAAAGCGCGCGCGGCTGGTGCAATGGCTGGGCGAACGTCCCGGGCAACCGAGCATCGTCTATGTCACGTTGCAGCGAACCGCCGAGCAGATAGCCGAACACCTGAGCCAACACGGTATTGGGGCCGAGGCTTATCACGCCGGTTTACCCCATGAGCAACGCGAAGCCATCCAGCGGCGGTTCATGGGCGGCCAGTCCAATTGCATTGTCGCGACCATCGCTTTCGGCATGGGAATCGACAAGAGCGATATCCGCAACGTAGTGCATTTCGACCTGCCCAAATCCATCGAAAACTACAGTCAGGAGATCGGCAGGGCCGGGCGGGACGGGCAGCCGTCCGATTGCCTGGTGCTGGCCAACCGCGACAGTCTCAACGTGCTGGAAAACTTTGTGTATGGCGATACGCCCGAGCTGGAAGGCATTCGTTGCGTGCTCGATGAGCTGAAGGCCGCCGCTCCCGATGGGCAATGGGAGTTTTTGTTGGGGCCGCTGGCGGACCAGAGCAACATTCGGCAACTGCCACTCAAGACGTTGCTGGTCCAACTGGAGCTGCGTCGGCTGATCGCGCCGCGCTATGCCTATTACGCTGAATACCGCTTCAAGTTCCTGACCGAGCCTCAGGCGCTGCTGGAGCACTTCGAAGGTGAGCGAAGGGACTTCGTCTCGGCCATCATCCAGACCTCCAGTCGTGCCCGGACCTGGGCCACGGTGAATTTCGACGGGATTTACCAGCAGTATCACGCTGAACGTAATCGCGTGGTCAAGGCGCTGGATTACTTCCAGGAAAAAGGCTGGATCGAGCTCGAAAGCAAACAGATGACCGAGGTGTATAGCGTGCTGGAAACCGGTCTTGATGCGCAGGTCTTGAGTGCCGAGCTACACGCCTACTTCACCCGGCACGAGCGCGGTGAAATCACGCGGATCCATGCCATGCTCGAGTTGTTCGCCACCGACCGTTGCCTGGGTTATCGATTGGCACAGTATTTTGGCGATGACAACGCGCCGCAGCAGTGCGGTCATTGCTCGGTGTGCCACGGACAGGTCGCGCGCCTGCCGGAGCCACCTTCGTTGCCGGCACTTGTGGATAAAAGCTTCGAGACGCTGTGTGGTGATTTTATCCACAGGCATGAGCAGCACACCGGCAGTCTGCCTTCTGCTGAGCGGCTGACCCGGTTTCTGTGCGGGATCAGCGTGCCGTTGTTCACTCGGTTGAAGGCGCGGAAGATCCGTGGGTATGCCGCACTGGAGGAGTATCCGTACGCTGAAGTTCGACATTGGACACAGGCGCACCTGTGAGCTGCATCCATCCGATGAATGCCCTTCATCACACGAATAAATTTCAAAAACGTTCGAGGGCTGACTAAGGTGAACGCTGTCTTTGGATCGCCAATAAGAGAGCAAATATGAGCCAGACACCCTTCGATATTCAATGCGCCGCCGTGGTCGGTGCAGGCACCATGGGGCGAGGCATCGTGATGTGCCTGGCTAATGCCGGTGTGACGGTGCAGTGGGTCGACAACAACCCGCAGATGCTCGAACAGGCGCTGGCTGCCGTTGCCGAAACCTACGCCCATAACGTACGCCAGGGCCGTATCGACCAGCGCGAAGCCGATGCACGGATCGCGCGGGTGACGCGCGCAGATGATTACGCGGCGATCCGCAATGTGGATCTGGTGATCGAAGCGGTTTACGAGAACCTCGAACTCAAGCAGAAAATCTTTCGTGAATTGGACGGTCTGCTCAAGCCCGAGGCCATCCTGGCGAGCAATACCTCAGCGCTGGACATCGATGCAATCGCCGCCGCTACTCGCCGGCCAACCCAGGTGCTAGGCCTGCATTTCTTCAGCCCGGCGCACATCATGAAGCTGCTGGAAATCGTTCGTGGTGCGCAAACTTCCAAAGCGGTGCTGGACGCAGCCCTCGCATTGGGCAAGCGCATGGGTAAGGTCAGCGTGGTATCGGGCAATTGCCATGGGTTCATCGGCAACCGGATGCTCCACCCTTATGTGTTGGAGGCACGCAAGATGCTGCTGGAGGGGGCGTTCCCCCATCAAGTCGATGCGGCGTTGCAAGGCTTCGGCTTCGCCATGGGGCCGTTTCGCATGTACGACGTCGTCGGGATCGACCTGGAGTGGCGCGCCCGAGAGCTGGCAGGAAAAGGCCAGGATGCGCCAGAGGTGCAAGTGGATAACCGGCTGTGCGAACTGGGGCGGTTCGGCCAGAAAAGTGGCAGCGGCTACTATCACTACGAACCCGACAGTCGGCAGGCTGAACATGATGTTGAAGTCGATGCGCTGGTGCAGCGGGTCAGCGAAGCGCTGGGCTTCCAGCGTCGCGAGATTGGACCTGAGGAAATCCTCGAGCGGTGTTTGCTGGCGCTGATCAACGAAGGCGCGAAGATCCTGCAGGAAGGCATTGCCGAGTCGGCCCACGATATCGACCTGGTCTATCTCAACGGCTACGGGTTTCCTGCGGACAAAGGTGGCCCATTGGCCTGGGCCGATGGGCAGGGACTTGAGGATATCCACGCACGCCTGCTGGAGCTCGAAACGAAGCAGGGTGACCAATGGAAGCCCGCGCGTCTGATCGGGGAGCTGGCCGCGCAGGGCAAGGGATTCGCGCAGCGGTAGACCCGGTTTCGCGCCACGTACAACCAATGATCAACCGTAAAGGACGCCTGATGCCCCAACGTAACGAATACCCACACCTGCAACCCATCACCACGCGCTGGCATGACAACGATGTGTACGGTCACGTCAATAACGTCACCTACTACAGCTTTTTCGATACGGCGGTGAACACTTATCTGATCGAGGTCGGCGGTCTGGATATCCATGATGGAGAGGTGGTGGGGTTCGTGGTGAGTTCGGCTTGCGACTACTTTGCGTCGATCGCCTTTCCTGACCGGATTGAGATCGGTCTGCGGGTTGGAAAGCTGGGCAGCAGCTCGGTGCAATATGAGCTGGCGGTGTTCAAGGCGGACGAGGAGGAGGCCTGCGCGGCGGGGCGCTTTGTGCACGTATTCGTGGACCGGGCGTCGAACCGGCCTGTAGCGATTCCGGACCGGCTGCGTGGGGCTTTGGAGCGGTTGGTGGTCTGAAACGAAAAATCGCAGCCTGCGGTCAGGCTCTGGGAAGAGCTGCCGCAGGCTGCGATCTTTTATCGCTGATACTTAAGGCCAGCGATTAGTCGCGATAGCGATGTTTATGCTTGCGATGCCCATAGGCATGGCCGCGACCCGGGTGGCCGTCACGGTAGTAGCGACGGTCCCCACGGCGACCTTCATAGCGACGGTCATCGCCATCGTCTTTACCCATGTAGTTACCCAGTGCGCCACCGGCGCCGCCGCCCGCTGCAGCACCGATCAGGCTGCCGGTGCTGCCGCCCACGCTACGACCTATCACGTTACCGCCGGCTGCGCCCAGCGCACCACCGATTGCCGCTTCGCCGCGGCTGTGTTTGTCCGCGCCGACCGCACTACCGCCCGCGCCGCCCAGGGCCGCGCCGATGGTGGAACCGGTGTTGCCGCCCAAGGATTGGCCGACGACCGAACCCAAAACCCCGCCCAATGCGCCGCCAACACCTGCTTCGGCAGTGCCGCCAGCAGAAGCGACGCCACTGATCAGGCCAAGGGACAACAAGAGAATGGAGGAGAACTTCATAGAGGAGCCTCAAAGGGATGACGGCGCGATCCTGAGGCTGGCTTCGCTTGGTTACAATCGAAATCCGACGAGTAACACGACTTGTGCACAATTCGATAAGTTATTGTTTTTCGGTAGGAACTTAAGATGTTTTCGCCGGTCTTTAGCTACTTAGGACAGGCCGTTTTCTATGGAAAACGGCCTTTTTTGTGGGCGTTTGAAAACAGCGGGGCACCTTGGCCCCAGGCACTGGTTCAGGCCGATTTGGCCAGGATCAAGCCAGTCTCGCTCGCGGCTTCCAGGCGGATCGCCACGAATTTCGAGGTAGGCGTGTGGCTGCCGTCGCCGGTACTTTCCAGCGGCACCAACGGGTTCACTTCAGGGTAATAGGCGGCGGCCTGCCCGGCAGGAATGTCGAACGCCAGCAGGGTAAAGCCCTTGACCCGACGCTCACGACCATCGTCCCAGAGCGAGACGATGTCGGCCTTCTGTCCTGGCTTGAAGCCCAGGCGAATGATGTCTGCCTCGTTGACGAACAACACATCCCGCTGGCCCTTCACGCCACGATAGCGGTCATCGAGGCCATAGATGGTGGTGTTGTACTGATCGTGGGAACGCATCGACTGCATGATCAGGTCGGGCAACTGGCCGGTCGCGCGGGTGCGCTCATGCACCAGGTCGTTGGGTAGCAGATTGGGCTTGAAGTTGGCGCGGCCCGACGCAGTGGCCCAGCGACGAGCCCCCGCGCTGTTGCCCAGGTAGAAGCCGCCAGGATTCTGGAGCTTTTCATTGAAGTTCTTGAACCCGGGAATGGTGTCGGCAATCAGGTCCCGGATACGGCTGTAGTCGGCCACCAGCCAGTTCCAGTCCACCGGGCGGCTGCCCAGCGTCGCGGCAGCGATACCGGCGATGATCCAAGGCTCGGAGCGCATCTGGTTCGACAGCGGTTGCAACTGGCCGTTGGAGGCGTGGACCATGCTGAAGGAGTCTTCAACGGTCACCGCTTGCGCGCCTTCGGTTTGCAGGTCGATGTCGGTACGGCCCAGGCACGGCAGGATCAATGCTTCTTTACCGTGGGCCAAGTGGCTGCGGTTGAGCTTGGTGCTGATCTGCACCGTCAGGTCGCAATTGGCCAGGGCCTGGAAGGTTCGGTTGCTGTCCGGTGTGGCTTGGGCGAAGTTGCCGCCAAGGGCGATGAACACTTTCGCCTCGCCGTTGGCCATGGCATGGATCGCCTCGACCACGTTGTGGCCGTTTTCACGTGGCACCTTGAACTGGAAGCGCCGTTCCAGCGCGTCAAGAAACATTGCCGGCGGACGCTCGTTGATGCCCATGGTCCGGTCGCCCTGCACGTTGCTGTGGCCACGGACCGGGCACAGGCCTGCGCCCGGTCGGCCGACGTTGCCGCGTAGCAGCATCAGGTTGGCGATTTCCTGGATGGTCGCCACGGAATGGCGATGCTGGGTGATGCCCATCGCCCAGCACATGATCACATTCTTGCTTTTGGCATACATGCGCGCCGCTTGCTCGATTTCGACCAGGGGCAAGCCCGATTGCTCGACGATCTGCTCCCACGACGTGTCGTCGACCACGGCCAGGTAATCCAGCACGTTGACGCTGTGTTCGTTCAGGAAGGCATGATCGAACACTGGCGCTGCGTCGGCATTCTGCGCTTCACGCTCCCATTGCAGCAGGAATTTCGCCATGCCTCGCAGTATCGCCATGTCGCCACCCAGGGCCGGGCGGAAATACGCGGTGTTGGTCGGTTTATCCCCGTTGGTGAGCATTTCGAGCGGGTGCTGCGGATGCTGGAAACGTTCCAGGCCCCGCTCCTTGAGCGGGTTGATGCAGACCACCTGGGCGCCGCGGTTCACCGCCTCGCGCAGTGGTTCGAGCATCCGTGGATGGTTGGTGCCGGGGTTCTGGCCCCAGACGAAAATCGCGTCGGCATGTTCGAAATCGTCGAAGGTCACCGTGCCCTTGCCCACGCCGACACTCTGGGACAGCGCCACGCCGCTGGCCTCGTGGCACATGTTCGAACAGTCGGGGAAGTTGTTGGTGCCGTAGGCACGCACGAACAGTTGATACAAGTAGGCCGCTTCGTTGCTGGCCCGGCCCGAGGTGTAGAACTCGGCCTGGTTCGGGCTGGAAAGCCCTTGCAGGTGTGTGCCGATCAGCGCAAACGCAGCTTCCCAGCTGATGGGCTTGTAACGGTCGGTTTCGGCGTCGTAGCGCATCGGCTCGGTCAGGCGTCCCTGGTATTCGAGCCAGTAGTCGCTCTGCTCCAGCAACGAAGTTACGCTGTGTTTGGCGAAAAATGCGCCATCGACGCGGCGTTTGGTGGCTTCCCAGTTCACCGCCTTGGCGCCGTTCTCGCAGAACTTGACCATGCCGCTTTCCGGCGAATCACCCCAGGCACAGCCAGGGCAATCGAAACCACCGTTCTGGTTGGTCTTGAGCATCATGCGGAGGTTTTTCAGCGCGTTGTCGCTGGTCAACCAGGCCTGGGCGACGCTGATCAGTGCGCCCCAACCACCAGCCGGGCCCTTGTAGGGCTTGTAGCGCGGTACGGGTTTCTGGTCGGCTTGTTGATGCTTGCTCACGCTTGTTTCTCCATCGCAGGGCTGTAGACCCGCGGCGCACTTTTTTGCGGCAGGTGGATGAGATTGAGGTTGTGTTGGCGGGCCCATTGCACCGCAAGGCCCGTGGGCGATGACAGGCTGACCAGGGTCTGGATACCGGCGCGCAGCACTTTCTGGATCAGTTCGAGGCTGCACCGACTGGTGACGATCGCCACGCCACCAGCTACCGGGATCTGTTGCCGGATCAACGCGCCGATTAGCTTGTCGAGGGCGTTGTGCCGGCCAATGTCTTCGCGGCCCAGCAGCAACTCGCCCTGGGCGTTCATGAACAGTGCCGCGTGCACCGCGCCGCAGAACTGGCCCAGCGGCTGGAACTGGCCGATGCGTTGACGCAGGCCATCGAGCCATTGCGCCGGTGGAAGCGGTGCGCCGGGCAATGCCTTGAGGTTGGGCAAGGCCTGTTCCACCGCTTCCACGCCACATAACCCGCAGCCGCTGGTGCCTGCCAGCTGCCGGCGTTGCTGCTTGAGGTTCCAGAAGGCGCGGTTGGCGATGGTCACCTGCGCATACTGCGCAGAACCTGCGCCGCTCAGTTGCAGGTCATAGATGTCCGAGGGGTCTTCGATGATGCCACTGCCCAGGCTGAAGCCAACGACGAAGTCTTCAAGGTCGGTGGGGGTGACCAGCATGACGGCCTGGCTGATGCCGTTATAGGCAATCGCCAACGCCACTTCCTCGGCCAGCGCGGTGCTGTCCGATTGGGAGTGGTCCAGATTGCAGTAGCGATAGCTCTGGCTGGCGGCCGGCGCAGATGTTTCCATCGCAGGCGCTCGACTGACCGGAGGCTTGTCGTTCATGGGCATCACTGAAAGTAGGAATAGTGTTAAGACTAAATGCGGCAATCTGCCACGTCTAATTGCTATTACTGATCCTTCAATAGATGACGTCGATCAAGATACTGCTGGTGATTTCTGGTAAAGGGCAAAACAAGCCTCAGCCAAGGCTGATCGTGGGGCGCCGCGGCGCATGATCAGCCCCAGCGGAACCAGCGTTTGCGCGCTTTCGATGGGCTGGATGCGCAAATTTTCGTTCAGGATGCTCAGGCCGTTGTTCAGGGGCATTACCGCGCAACACAGCCCGCCGTGCACAGCCTGTAACAATTGGTGCACCGCGTCGGTTTGCAACAGCGGTCGAGGCGTGAGCCCTCGGCTATGGAAGTTGTGGTCGATGGACTGGCGAAAATGCATGCCGCTGGTGAGCATGCCCAGGGGCAGCTCAATCAGCGCTTCCCAACTCAGTGGCTGCTCACCGAAAAAGAAAAAGCGTTGGTCGTAAAGCAGGCCCATGCGCGTGTGACTGAATGGCAGGGCCTCGAAACGCTCGTTGTCCAGACGTTCGAGGTAGGAAATGCCCAGATCGATACGGTTGTTCGCCAGTTGTTCGAGAACGTGCTCGGAGCTCAAGGACGACAGTTCGAAACGCAGGTTGGGATGCTCGGTGTGCAAGCGCTGCATCATCGCCAGCGGGTCGAAGTCTGACAACGGCACTACACCCAGGCGCAGCGTACCCACCAGATTGCCGCGACAGGCCGCGGCTTCGGCCTGCAGCCCGTCATAGGCCGCCATTACCGTGCGCGCCCAGGCCAGCACCCGCTCCCCTGGCGCGGTGAAGCCTTCAAAGCGCTGGCCACGGTTGACCAGCGGTAGGTCGAGTTCTTCTTCAAGGCTGCGCAGGCGCATCGACAGGGTCGGCTGGGTAATGTGGCACCGTGCGGCGGCCTGGCCGAAGTGGCGGGTTTCGTCGAGTGCGATGAGAAACTTCAGCTGCTTGATGTCCATCTTCGCTCCAAGGCGAGGGAAGGTTCGAATTCTAGCGCTTGCGCGTGGCGGGGTCATTGGTCGGCTGGGAACCGGTTTCACCTGGCCTGGTCTAGTCTTTTGCGTCAGGACACTAACCCAAGGAGCGCGCACCATGAGTCTTTTTAGCTTTGTGAAGGAAGCAGGCGAAAAACTTATCGACCTGCTAACCCCCGGCAACGCCAATGCCAGCGAGCAGTTGAAAGAACACATCAGCAAGGTTGGCCTGGGTAATCCGAATGTTCAAGCGACCATCGAGGGCGATAAAGTCATCGTCACTGGTGAAGTAGGCAGTCAGGAAGAGAAGGAAAAAATCCTGCTGGCCGTGGGCAACATCGCAGGTGTAGGCAGTGTTGACGACCAGATTACGGTGACTGGGCCGGTGGCACAGGCGGCGCGTTTCGTGACCGTGAAAAAGGGCGACACCCTCAGCGCGATCGCCAAGACCGAGTACGGTGACGCGAACAAGTACAACAAGATCTTCGAGGCCAACAAACCGATGTTGTCGCACCCGGACAAGATCTATCCGGGGCAGGTGCTACGTATTCCCGAGTAGCCGGTTTCTGGGTGGCGAGGGAGCTTGCTCCCGCTGGGCTTCAAAGTGGCCCCTTTTTTCAGACAAGTGCTGCGCACTTGAGCGGGAGCAAGCTCCCTCGCCACATAGGGCTTTCAGAGCCCTTCGATCAGCGCCCGGTAGTCGATCAACGCCTCAAACTCTCCGGTGTCCTTCGGCCCCTTGCGGCTGTCCGGCTCGCTGACGGCCAGCAGATGCGCAACGCCGAAATCCCGGGCGCTGCGCAACACCGGCAAGGTGTCGTCGATAAACAGGCTGCGGGCCGGGTCGAAGTTAAGGTCGGCCTGCAGGGCGTCCCAGAACTGTGGGTTTTCCTTGGGGAAACCGTAGTCGTGGGAACTGATTAAACGCTCGAAATAGGGCGCCAGTTCGATGCGCTCCAGTTTCAAGGACAACGAATCGCGATGCGCGTTGGTGATCATCACCACCCGTTTGCCGGCCCGCTGGATCGCTGCGAGGAAGGTATCGGCGTCCGGGCGCAAGGCGATCAGGTGCGCAGTTTCCAGTTTCAGTTCGCGCACCGGCAGTTTCAGTTCTGTGCTCCAGAAATCCAGGCAATACCATTGCAACTGGCCGGCGTTGCTTTCGAACAGCGGTTGTAGCTCCATCTCGGCCATCGCCCGACTCACGCCGTGCAATTCGGCATAGCGTTGGGGCAGGTGTTCCATCCAGAAGTGGTTGTCGTAATGCAGATCCAGCAAGGTGCCGTCCATGTCCAGCAGCACCGTATCGATCTCATGCCAGGGCAGCATGGCCATAAAACTTCTCCAGCGGTAATCGAATATCCGACACAAACAATCAGAATAGGCCGGGTATAGTAGCCCGCTATCGCCCAGGGAGCCGTTTATGCGCCAGAAACCCACCATACTCGATCGCCGGATCGTCGCCACCAGTCGCCTGTTTTGCGTGGAAGAACTGAAACTGCGCTTTTCCAATGGCGTGGAGCGCACCTATGAGCGTTTGGCGAGCAAAGGTGCGGGCTATGGCGCGGTGATGATCGTGGCGATGCTCGACGCCGACCACGCGGTGTTGGTGGAAGAGTATTGCGGTGGTACCGATGCCTACGAACTCTCCCTGCCCAAGGGCCTGATCGAGCCGGGTGAAGACGTGCTGGCGGCGGCCGAGCGGGAGCTCAAGGAAGAGGCCGGTTTTGGCGCGCGTCAATTGGAGCACCTGACCGAACTGTCGCTGTCCCCCGGCTACATGAGCCAGAAGATCCAGGTGGTGCTGGCGACCGATCTGTATGAAGAAAAGCTGGAGGGCGACGAGCCCGAGGCGATGCGGGTGGACAAGGTCAACCTGCGCGAATTGTCTGCCCTGGCGCAAAACCCCCAGTTCACGGAGGGACGTGCGCTGGCGGCGCTGTACCTGGCCCGTGATCTGCTGGCCCAGCGCGGAGCGTTCCTGTCATGAACTTCCCCCATCCCCTGATGGCCCCTGCGGTTGAACTGGCGCTCAGGGCCGGCGAGGCGATCCTGCCGTTCTGGCGCGCCAATGTGCAGGTCAACCACAAGGCTGACGAGTCGCCGGTGACTGCTGCGGACATGGCGGCTCACGATGTGATCGTGGCCGGGCTCACGGCGCTGGCGCCGGATATCCCGATCCTCTCCGAAGAAGACGCCGATATCGCCCAAGACGTGCGTGCCGGCTGGCAACGCTGGTGGCTGGTGGACCCGCTGGACGGGACCAAGGAGTTCATTTCCGGCAGTGAGGAGTTCACCGTCAACATTGCACTGATCGAGCAGGGCCGGGTGGTGTTTGGCGTGGTGTCGATGCCCACCAACGGCCGCTTCTACGTTGGTGGCGCGGGGTTGGGTGCCTGGCGTGCCGACCAGAATGGCGAGCCTTTGCCTATCGCGGTGCGTAACGTATTGGCCCCGGGCGAAACCTTCACCGTGGTCGCCAGTCGCCGCCATACCAGCCCCGAGCAGGAACGTCTGTTGGGCGGCTTGAGCGAGAGCCTGGGGGAGTTGCAGTTGACCAGCATTGGCAGCTCGTTGAAGTTTTGCCTGGTGGCCGAAGGCGCGGCGGATTGCTATCCACGGCTGGCGCCGACGTCCCAATGGGACACCGCTGCCGCCCAAGGCGTGCTGGAAGGGGCAGGTGGCGAGGTGTTGGACTTGAGCGGCGAGCCGTTCTGTTATCCGCCGCGTGAATCGCTGTTGAATGCGTCGTTTCTGGCGTTGCCGGCGAAGGCGCCGTGGCGGGGCAAGTTGTTGGAACTTGCTCGCTCCTGAGTCGTACCTGCTTTTCTGTGGCGAGGGAGCTTGCTCCCGCTCGGTTGCGCAGCAACCGCAAAATCTTGGGGCCGCTTCGCAGCCCAGCGGGAGCAAGCTCCCTCGCCACAGGAGGGGGCGGTGTTTTTAGCGGTGCAACACGTACTGCCCCTCGAACTGTACCGCCACTTCCTCGCTGCCTGTATTCATCACCCGCGTCTGCAAGGCCAGCCGCGCCCGGCCGTAGCGCCGGTAGGTGGCCAGGAAGCGTTTCCAGACCTTTTCTTCAGGCGCATCGCAGACGACAGCCGCGTCCTGGGTAACAGGCAGCGGATAACTGATCTGCCCTTTCTGAATCACGATATGCCCGTCTTCGATGCCTTCTTCGCGCAAGGCCAGGTGCAACCAGCCCCAGCCACCGAGTACCGCGCCGCAGTACAGGCTGCCGCCGAACATGGTGCTCTTGTGATTGACGTTGGCCGCAAGCGGCAAGAACAGGCGCAGTTGCCGGGCTTGCCAATCGAGCACCTTGAGGCCCATGTCCCGCGTCAGTGGGATGTCGTGGTGCAGGATCGATTCCAGGTAACGACTGTCGCGGTTCATTGCGGGGCCTCTTGCTTGAAAGGAAGGTGACAGTAACTCAATCGGACTCATCGGCTGGGCCATGATGGCTGTCGCCGAAGTTCAGCCCATGCTTGCGCAACTTGTCGTGCAGGGTCTTGCGCGGAATGCCCAAGGCTTCGGCAAGGCTGCGTACCGAGCTGTGAGGACGGGCCAGTTCGGCGGCGATCAAGGTTTTCTCGAAGTTTTCCACCTGCTCGCTCAAGCCGCCACTGACCATTTCCACCGGTGCCCCGGGGCTGCCGTCCGGCGCGCTGTTGTCCAGGGCCAGTTCCAGGCCCAAAGCGAAGCGTTCGGCAGCGTTCTGCAACTCTCGCACGTTGCCCGGCCAGGTATGGCGCAGCAACAGCGCCCGTTGCGCCGGTTGCAGCTGGTGGGGCGGCAGGCCGTGGCGGGCGCTGGCTTCGTCGGCGAAATACTGAAACAACATCAGTGCGTCTTCACCCCGTTCGCGCAATGGCGGTATACGCAGCGGCGCGACGTTCAGGCGGTAGTACAAGTCGGCGCGAAAACGCCCTTGATCGGCGGCCTGGCGCAGGTCTTCCTTGGTGGCGGCGATGACGCGAATGTCCAGCGGGATCTGTTGATTGCCCCCCAGCCGTTCCACCATGCGCTCTTGCAGCAGACGCAGCAATTTGACCTGGACATCCAGGCTCATGCTTTCGATTTCATCGAGAAACAGCGTGCCGCCGTTGGCAAACTCGAACTTGCCGATGCGGCGTTTCTGCGCACCGGTGAAAGCGCCGGGTTCGTGACCGAACAGCTCGCTCTCCACCACCGACTCGGCCAGGGCTCCGGCATTGATCGCCACGAATGGTCCGTTACGCCGGCTCGACAGGTCATGCAGTGCACGGGCGACTACTTCCTTGCCAGCGCCGGTCTCACCGAGGATCAGCACGTCGGCCCGAGTGGCCGCCAGGGCGCCGATCTGCTCGCGCAGGCGCAGCATCGGCGTCGATTGGCCGACTAGCCGGGCGCTGAGCTCATGCCGGTCACTGAGGGCCAGGCGCAGACTGCGGTTGTCCAGCACCAGTCGACGCAAGGCCAGGGCGCGGCGCACGCTGTCGAGCAGATGATCGCTGGCAAAAGGTTTTTCCAGAAAGTCATAGGCCCCGGCGCGCATCGCCTGCACCGCCAGCGGCACATCGCCGTGGCCGGTGATCAGCAGCACGGGCAGCTCCGCATCCTGGGCGTGGAGTTCGCTCAACAACTCAAGGCCGTCCATGCCAGGCATACGAATGTCGCTGACCACTACGCCCGGCCAATCACGGGAAAGTTGCCCGGCCAGACCCTTGGCCTCGGCCAGGGGCAGGATTTTCAGACCGGCCAGGTCGAGGGTCTGGCTCAAGGCCTGACGCAAGTGGGGATCGTCATCGATCAGCACCACCTCAATCCGGTTATCGATGGTCATACACTACGGTCCTCGGACGGTTGCAGGCTCACTCCGGGGGCGCCGGCGCGCAGCTTCAGGGTGATCAGGGCGCCGCCTTCCTTGTGGTTGGCGAACGACAGTTCGCCGCCGAAGGCGCGCATCAGGGTGTCGCAGATCGCCAGCCCCAGGCCAAGGCCCTGAGTGCGGGTCTTGGTGGTGTAGAAGGGTTCGCCGGCGCGGCCGAGGGCCTCCATGCAAAACCCCGGGCCGTTATCGCGGATGCACAGGTTGACGCCGGTTTCGGTGGCCTGGGCACTGAGCCAGAGTTTGCGTGGCGGGCCTTTTTCGGTCAGGGCGTCGAGGGCGTTGGCCAGTAGGTTGCCGAGCACCTGGCGCAACCGGGTTTCTCCGGCCTCGACCCACAGCGTGGCGGCCGGTAGGTCGCGGATCAGCTCCACCTCCATGCTGCGTCGGCGTTTGGCGAGCAACGCCAGCGCATCATCCAGCGCCGGCTGCAGGGCGACGCTTTCCGGCGCATGGCGGTCGCGGCGGGCGAAGGCCCGCAGGTGGGCGATGATCGACGCCATGCGTCCGGTCAATTCGCTGATCAGTTTGAGATTGCCCCGGGCATCCTCGGTGCGTTGGTGGTCGAGCAGAATCCCGGCGTTTTCCGCATAACTTCGAATCGCTGCCAGCGGCTGGTTGAGTTCATGGCTGATGCTCGCCGACATGGTGCCCAGGGCCGAAAGTTTGCCGGCCTGCACCAGATCATCCTGGGCACGGACCAGTTCTTGCTGGGCCTGCTCGCGCTCCAGCACTTCCTGCTTGAGGCGCCGGTTCAGGCCTTCCAGATCGCTGGTCCGCTCGGCTACACGGCCTTCCAGTTCCTGACGCGCCTTGCCCTCGAAGGCGATCCGATCCAGGTAGTGGCGCCTGCGCTGCATCATCAACCCGAGCAGCAGCATCAAGACCAGCAACGCCGCGCCGCCGATAGCGACCACGGTGCGCACCGGCCGGTCGATCAGCGTGCGCGGGGCCAGAATGCTCACGCTCCAGCCCGTCTCTTCGATGGACTGTGTCTGGGTCAGCCAGGCGTTGATATCCAGGTTCAACGGCTTGGGTTCGCGGGTTGGGTAGGGTTGCACGGCGCTGATGGCCTTGCGTTCTTCGTCACTCAAGGGACGGGTTGCGCGGAATCGCCATTCTTGCCGTGACGTGAGAATGACCACGCCATTGTGATCGGTTACCAGCAGTTGTTCAGGGGTTTTGCCCCAGAGGCTCTCGGTATGGTCCAGGTCGACCTTGACCACCAGCACGCCGATGACTTTCTCGCGGTCGCGCACGGCGGCGGCAAAGAAATAGCCGCGTTTGGCCGACGTGGTGCCCAGGCCGAAGAAACGCCCCAGGCGTCCGGCCATGGCTTCGATGTAGTACGGCCGGAAGGCGAAATTGCGCCCGACAAAACTGTCGTGCTTGTCCCAGTTCGACGCGGCCAGGGTCTTGCCGGTGGCGTCCATCAGGTACATGACTTCGGCGCCGGTCTGGGCGCTGATGTTTTTCAGCAGCCGGTTGGCGTTGCCTTGGACGATGCCATCGTCCGGAGTCGACAACGCTGCGCGCAGGGCTGGCAGCTCACCAAGAATCTGCGGCAGCACTTCATAGCGGTGCAAGGTGCCCAGCAGGTTGGCGACGTAGAGATCGAGGGTCTGGCGGTTCTGTCCGGCCAGTTCGCTACGGTAATAACGTTCGGCCAAATGCTCCAGCGGCCACAACAACGGCGCCAGGCACAGTGCAAGCAACGCCAGGCTGCGCCAACGGGGTCTGCGGGGAAGGGTGGAGTTCATGAGCATCAGGCGCCTGTGGGAACAGGCGCATTATGCCTAGTGTCCTGCCTCACCAATACTATTTGTGAGGCAGGATACTAGGCTTGCCCGGCAAGACACTGCTGCAGCGCGCTTTTCCAGTCGGGCTGGCTCACACCCCATTCCTGAAGCAGGCGTGTGCAATCGAGGCGCGAATTCAGCGGGCGTGGGGCTGGAGTCGGGTACGCGCTGGACGGGATTGGCTCCAGCACGGCGCAAGGCTTGTGCTGCTCGATCAGGTGTTCGCCGATGGCCTGGGCAAAGCCGAACCAGGACGTCTCGCCCTGGGCCGTCAGGTGATAGGTGCCCCAGGCGCCGCATTGATCGGCTCGCCAACGCTCGATGAGCTTCGCGGTGCTGTCGGCGATGGTGCCAGCCCAGGTCGGTGCACCGATCTGGTCGGCCACCACGCGCAGCTGCGGTTTTTCCTGGAGCAAGCGTTGCATGGTCAGCAGGAAGTTGCGGCCTTCGGTGGAATATACCCAACTGGTGCGCAGAATCAGGTGCTGGCCTGCGGCTCGGCGGACGGCCTCTTCACCGGCCAGTTTGCTGCGTCCATAGACACTCAGTGGGTTAGGGGCGTCGTCTTCGGTGTACGGCTCAGGTTTGTGGCCGTCGAAGACGTAGTCGGTGGAGTAGTGAATCAGCGGGACGCTCAGTTCAGCCGCCGTTTGAGCCAGGATGCCCGGCGCAGTGGCATTGATGGTGAAAGCCAGCTCGGGTTCGCTCTCGGCCTGGTCGACGGCCGTATGGGCGGCGGCGTTGATGATCAGGTCGGGCCGTAGAGCCTCGATGGGCGAGCGGATAAGATCCGGGCGCGCCAGATCGAGCTGGTCGCTGCCGCGCACAATCAACTCGCCCGTGCCGGCCAGGCGCGATTGCAGTGCCCGGGAGACCTGGCCGTTCTGGCCGATGATCAGGATGCGTAAGGAAGTACTCATGGAAACAGGTCGGCCTCGCTCAGGGCCTTGCCGGCCTGGTCCTTGGGCGACAGGATGGGTGCGCCTTGCAGCTCCCAATCGATGGCCAACTGCGGGTCGTCCCAGCGAATGCAGCGCTCGGCCGAAGGTGCGTAGTAATCCGTGGTCTTGTAGAGAAAGTCCGCTGACTCGCTCAACACCACGAACCCGTGGGCAAACCCCGGCGGAACCCACATTTGCCGATGGTTTTGGGCCGACAGGCGCACGCCCACCCATTGGCCGAACGTAGCTGAGCTGCGGCGAATATCCACCGCCACGTCCAGAACCTCCCCAGCGGTGACGCGCACGAGTTTGCCCTGGGCTTGTTCGATCTGATAGTGCAGGCCGCGCAGGACGCCTTTGGCCGAGCGTGAATGGTTGTCCTGGACGAACTGCAACGCGCAGCCCGTGGCCTCGGCGAATGCCCGGGCATTGAAGCTCTCATAGAAGAAACCGCGGTCGTCACCGAAGACCTTCGGCTCGATGATCAGGACATCCGGCAAGCGGGTGGCGATGACGTTCAATGGCTTTCTCCCGCGATCTGAAACAGGTACCGGCCATAACCGGTCTTGCCGAAGTATTTGGCGCGCTCAAGGACATGCTCGCGGCTGACCCAACCCTGCTGGTAGGCAATTTCCTCCAGGCAGGCGACTTTCAGGCCTTGGCGGTGCTCGATGGTCTGCACGTATTGCGAGGCTTCCAGCAGGCTGTCGTGGGTACCGGTATCGAGCCAGGCGAAACCACGGCCAAACCGCTCGACGTGCAGGTCGCCGCGTTGCAGGTAGGCGTTGTTGACGTCGGTGATTTCCAGTTCGCCCCGAGGGGATGGCTTGATGGTCTTGGCGATCTGGATCACGTCGTTGTCGTAGAAATACAGGCCGGTCACCGCATAGCTGGATTTGGGCGTGCTGGGTTTTTCTTCGATGGAAAGGGCTCGCCCTTCAGGATCGAAGTCAATCACGCCAAACCGCTCGGGATCCTTGACCCAGTAACCAAACACCGTTGCGCCGCTCTGTCGGTTGACGGCAGTCTGCAATTGCTCGCCGAAATGCTGGCCGTGGAAAATGTTGTCGCCCAGGATCAGGCATACCGGGTCGCTGCCAATGAATTGCTCGCCGATCAGGAACGCTTGGGCCAGGCCATCGGGTGATGGCTGTTCGGCATAGCTGAACTGCACGCCGAACTGGCTGCCGTCGCCCAACAGGCTGCGGTATTGCGGCAAGTCCTGAGGGGTGGAGATCACCAGGATATCCTTGATGCCGGCGAGCATCAGGACCGAGATCGGGTAATAGATCATCGGCTTGTCGTAAATCGGCAATAGCTGTTTGGAAACGCCGAGGGTGATCGGGTGCAGGCGCGTGCCGGAACCGCCGGCCAGAACAATACCTTTCATCATGCAATCGCATCCTTGTTTTCGAGTGAGCCCAGACGCTCGCCCTGATAGCTGCCGTCCTGGACACGCCGGCACCACAGCAGGTTTTCGAGGTACCACTGCACGGTTTTGCGCAGGCCCGTCTCAAAGGTTTCCTGAGGTATCCAGCCCAGTTCCCGTTCGATTTTGCCGGCATCGATGGCGTAGCGCAGGTCGTGGCCGGGGCGATCCTTGACGAAGGTGATCAGGTCGGCATAGCCCTCGACACCTTCGGGCTTATGGGGGGCCAGTTCTTCGAGCAGCGCGCAGATGCTGCGCACCACATCGATGTTCTTTTGCTCATTGTGGCCACCGATGTTGTAGGTCTCGCCGATCACGCCCTCGGTGACGACCTTGAGCAGGGCCCTGGCATGGTCTTCGACGTACAGCCAGTCACGCACTTGTTGGCCATCGCCATACACCGGCAGCGGTTTACCGGCCAGTGCGTTGAGGATCACCAGCGGGATCAGCTTCTCGGGGAAGTGGAATGGCCCGTAGTTGTTCGAGCAATTGGTCAACAGCACAGGCAAGCCGTAAGTGCGCTGCCAGGCCCTGACCAGGTGGTCGGACGCCGCCTTGCTGGCCGAATAGGGCGAGCTTGGGGCGTAGGCGGTGGTTTCGGTAAACAGGTCGTCCACACCGTGCAGATCGCCATACACTTCGTCGGTGGAAATGTGGTGGAAGCGAAACGCGCGCCTCTGCGCTTCGGGCAGGGTCTGCCAATAGGCGCGGGTGGCTTCCAGCAGGCTATAGGTGCCGACGATGTTGGTCTGGATGAAGTCCGCCGGACCGTCAATGGAGCGGTCTACGTGGGACTCCGCCGCCAGGTGCATGATGGCCTCGGGTTTGAATCGCGCGAGTACCGCGCTGACGGTCGGTTGATCGACGATATCGGCTTGCACGAATTCGTAGCGGCTGTCGTGATCGATGCTGCTCAGCGATTCGAGATTGCCGGCGTACGTCAGCTTGTCGAGGTTCAGGACCTGGTGTTCGGTGTCCAGGATCAAGTGCCGTATGAGCGCTGAGCCGATGAAGCCAGCACCGCCAGTAATGAGAATGCGCATCCGGTTAAGCCTTTTTCCGTGGGACGACAAAGCATAGGAGCATAGCTTGTCGGCATGGCGGGAGCGGTGCAAGCGAATATCCCCTGGACGCCCCCTTCCCATGCAACGTCTGAGGACGGCTGTGCATATTTTTGAACAGGGGGGTTGCTTATCCTCCGACGCAGTGGCGAGATAGGCATCCGAACAAAACCACCTCAGGGGTCCTTGTATGCCACTCGCTACGTTGGTTCACCGTGCCAGTTTGCCAAGCCCACAGATCAGTGCCGAGCAAGCGCTGGTGCTGCTGCGCTCGAATTACGGACTCAGCGGCGACCTGCGACCCCTTGGCAGCAACCAGGACCTCAACTACCGCGTCGACAGTGAGCGCGGCCGCTTTGTGTTGAAAATTTGCCACGGCGACTACGCTGTCCTGGAAATACAGGCCCAACACGCAGCCCTCAAACAGTTGGCCGGACACGACGCGGTGAAAGTGCCGCGGGTCATTGCGGCCAGCAATGGCCAGGACCTGCTGACATTGGACGTCGACGGCCAAGCGGTTCATATGCGCCTGCTGGAGTACATCGACGGCCAGTCCCTCACGCAGCTCAAGCACCTGACGCCCGAGCTTGTCACTGGCCTGGGCCGCCTGTGCGCGGAAATGGACCTGGCCCTGGCGGCATTCGATCACCCGGGCCTGGAGCGCACCCTGCAGTGGGACGCCCGCCACGCCCCGGCCCTGGTCGATTACCTGTTGCCTGTCATCGAGGATGAACAACGGCGCCATCTGGTCGCCGAGGTCGCGCAACAGGCCGAGCGGCGCTTGCAGCCACTCAAGGCCAACCTGCCGGTACAGGCGATCCACATGGACATCACCGATGACAACGCGGTCTGGCAGCGCGATGCCCAGCGTCAGTGGCAATTGCAGGGCGTCATTGATTTCGGCGACCTGGTCCGCACCTGGCGCATCACCGATCTGTCAGTGACCTGCGCGGCCCTGCTGCACCATGCCGACGGTGATCCGTTCTTCATATTGCCGGCGATCAAGGCTTATCACGCGGTCAACCCGTTGCAGCGCGACGAATTGCTGGCGCTTTGGCCAATGATCGTTGCGCGCGCCGCAGTACTGGTGCTCAGCGGTGAACAGCAGGTTGCCATCGACCCGCAGAATCAATACAGCCGCGACAATCTGGACCATGAGTGGGAAATTTTCCGTGTCGCCCACTCGGTGCCTTTCGAGTTGATGGAAACGGCGATCCTCACCGCCGTTGGCCACAGCCTGCCAGCCATTGCCAGCGAAGGCTTCGCGCCGTTGTTGCCGACCCTGGTAGGCCGTGAATTCGCCCTGATCGACCTGGGTGTGCTGAGCCCGCATTTCGACGCCGGTAACTGGGAACAGCCGGGCATCGACCAGCGCCTGCTGAGTGAAGCCGCTGGCGTTCACGGCCTGGCCGCCAGCCGTTACGGACAATACCGATTGTCCCGTACTCGGCCGGACAGCGCCGTTGAGCCCGATACTTATCCGTTGCACGTTGAGCTGAATGTACCTCGGGGCACGCCGCTCGAATCGCCGTTCGCCGGAGTCGTGCACAAGACCGCCGACGGCATGCTGCAATTGGACAGCGCCCAGCTGAGCGTACGGCTGTGGGGCGTGATGTCGCCGCTGCATTCCGGGGCGGCGCTGGTCAAGGGACAGGTGTTGGGCGAAGTGGCGGGGCCGTTGTCGGTCCAGTTGTGCCGGGGCGCCCAGTTGAATCCACCGCTGTTCTGCACGCCCTCCAGGGCCCTGGCCTGGCAGGCACTGTGTCCTTCACCGGGGGGGCTGCTGGGGCTGGCTTGCGATGCCGAGCCGGAGATCGATCCGGAGGCGTTGCTGGCCCGTCGCGATGCGAGTTTCGCCCGTTCGCAAAAACACTATTACGTTGACCCGCCACGCATCGAGCGCGGCTGGCGCAATCACCTGATCGATATGCAGGGCCGCTCCTACCTCGACATGCTCAACAACGTCGCGGTGTTGGGTCATGGTCACCCACGTATGGCGGCGGTCGCCGCCCGGCAGTGGTCGCTGGTCAACACCAACTCGCGTTTTCACTATGCCGCAGTCACCGAGTTTTCCGAGCGTCTGCTGTCGCTGGCGCCGTCCAACATGGACCGGGTGTTCCTGGTCAACAGCGGCACCGAGGCCAATGACCTGGCGATCCGCCTGGCCTGGGCCTACAGCGGCGGGCGGGACATGCTCAGTGTCTTGGAGGCGTATCACGGCTGGTCGGTGGCGGCCGATGCGGTGTCGACGTCCATCGCCGATAACCCAAAGGCCCTGAGCAGCCGTCCGGACTGGGTGCATCCGGTGACCGCGCCAAACACCTATCGCGGCGAATTCCGTGGCCCCGACAGCGCGCCGGATTACGTGCGCAGTGTCGAACACAACCTGGCGAAAATCGCCGAAAGCAAACGCCAACTTGCCGGCTTCATCTGCGAGCCGGTGTACGGCAATGCCGGTGGGATTGCCCTGCCGCCAGGGTATTTGAAGCAGGTCTACGCGATGGTGCGCGAGCGCGGCGGGGTTTGCATCGCCGACGAGGTGCAGGTCGGTTATGGACGCATGGGCAAGTTTTTCTGGGGCTTTGAAGAGCAAGGCGTGGTGCCGGACATCATCACCATGGCCAAGGGCATGGGCAATGGTCAGCCGCTGGGGGCGGTCATCACCCGCCGGGAAATCGCCGAGGCCTTGGAAGCCGAGGGCTATTTCTTCTCGTCGGCCGGCGGCAGCCCGGTCAGTTGCCGGATCGGCATGGCTGTGCTGGATGTCATGGAGGAAGAAAAACTCTGGGAAAACGCCCAAGTGGTGGGCGGACATTTCAAGGCGCGGCTTGAGGCCTTGATCGACCAGTATCCATTGGTCGGTGCGGTGCATGGCTCCGGGTTCTACCTGGGCGTGGAGTTGATCCGCAACCGCACCACCCTGGAGCCGGCCACCGAAGAAACCATGGTCCTGTGCAATCGTCTGCGGGAGTTGGGGATCTTCATGCAACCGACCGGCGATTACCTGAACATCCTCAAGATCAAGCCGCCGATGGTCACCAGCCGCCAGAGTGTGGACTTCTTCGTCGATATGGTGGAGAAGGCGCTGGATGAGGGGCTGTAGCCCATAGCGTTCGGCCAATAACCCTGAGGGAGCGAGCAGGCTCGCTCACTCAGGGTTTCAGACTAAATCCGATATTTGTCGGTAAAAATTACCGTTCCTCTGCTCTATTTCATTCTTTCCTCTTCTAAAGTCGATTTTTATCGGCTATAAAGTTGCCACATCCGCGGTGGTTCAACCGTGCCTGCTGTTAACCGTTTGTCATCGGCCGAAGCCAGACTGGCCCTGCACATCGTTTCCCGGGAGATGATTCATGAGTCGTATCGTTACCGTCGCCGCCACTCAAATGGCCTGTTCCTGGGACCTCGAAGCCAATATCGAGACCGCTGAGAAGCTGGTCCGTGAAGCCGCAGCCAAGGGCGCGCAGATCATCCTGATCCAGGAACTGTTCGAGGCTCCGTACTTCTGCCAGAAGCCGAACCCGGACTACCTGCAACTGGCGACGCCGGTCGAAGAGAACGTCGCCATCAAGCATTTCCAGAAAGTCGCCAAGGAGCTGCAGGTTGTGTTGCCGATCAGCTTTTTTGAACTGGCCGGTCGTGCGCGTTTCAACAGTATCGCGATCATCGATGCCGACGGCCGCAACCTGGGTGTGTACCGCAAGAGCCACATCCCGGACGGTCCTGGCTATCATGAGAAGTACTATTTCAACCCGGGTGACACAGGTTTCAAGGTGTGGAATACCCGTTACGCGAAGATTGGCGTAGGCATTTGCTGGGATCAGTGGTTCCCGGAATGCGCCCGCAGCATGGCGCTGCAAGGCGCGGAGATCCTGTTCTACCCGACCGCCATCGGCAGCGAGCCCCACGACAAGACCATCTCGTCCCGGGATCACTGGCAGCGCGTGCAACAAGGCCATGCCGGGGCCAACGTGATGCCGCTGGTGGCCAGCAACCGCATCGGCAATGAAGAGCAGGACGGCTACGACATCACGTTCTACGGCTCGTCGTTCATCGCCAATCAGTTCGGCGAAAAAGTCGAGGAACTGAACGAAACCGAAGAGGGCGTACTGGTGCACAGTTTCGACCTCGACGAACTGGAACATATTCGCAGTGCCTGGGGCACTTTCCGTGATCGCCGTCCAGACCTGTACGGCTCGATCAAAACCCTCGATGGCTCACTGGAGTCCTGATTCATGACAACGTTGCACAGCACGCCCCGCGCGGATGGTTTCCACATGCCTGCCGAGTGGGCGACGCAGACCCAGGTCTGGATGATCTGGCCTGAGCGCCCGGACAACTGGCGCCTGGGCGGCAAACCGGCGCAGGCCGCCCACGTGGCAGTGGCCAAGGCCATCGCCCGCTTCGAACCGGTGACCGTGGCGGTGTCCGCGGCCCAGTACGAAAACGCCCGGGCGCGCCTCGACGTGCCGAATATCCGCTTGGTGGAGATGTCCAGCGACGACGCTTGGGTCCGCGACACAGGCCCGACGTTCGTGATCAATGACAACGGTGAAGTGCGCGGCGTCAACTGGGATTTCAACGCCTGGGGCGGTTTCGACGGTGGCCTGTATTCGCCATGGAACCGTGATTCGCAAGTGGCCAGCAAGATCCTCGAGATCGAGCGCAGCCCGCGTTACCGCACCGAAGGTTTTGTGCTTGAGGGCGGCTCGATCCATGTCGATGGCGAAGGCACTCTGCTCACTACCGAAGAATGCTTGCTCAACCGCAATCGCAATTCGCACTTGAGCCGTGAAGACATCGAAGCCGTGCTCAGCGCGCAGTTGGCGGTGGACAAGATCATCTGGCTGCCGGATGGTCTGTTCAATGACGAAACCGACGGCCATGTGGATAACTTCTGCTGCTACGTGCGTCCTGGCGAGGTGTTGTTGGCCTGGACTGACGATCCGCAGGATCCGAACTACAGCCGTTGCCACGCGGCGATGGACGTACTGCAAAACAGCACCGACGCCAAGGGGCGCTCGTTCGTAGTGCACAAGATGCCGATTCCGGGGCCGTTGTATGCCACCGAAGAAGAGTGTGCCGGTGTCGATGCGGTGGAGGGCTCCCAGGAACGTAATCCATCGGTGCGGCTGGCCGGTTCCTACGTGAATTTCCTGATCGTCAATGGCGGCATCATCGCGCCGAGTTTTGACGATCCGCTGGATGGCCCGGCCAGAGAGCTGCTGCAGCGCCTGTTCCCACAGCATGAAGTGGTCATGGTACCGGGGCGCGAACTGTTACTGGGGGGCGGGAATATTCATTGCCTTACCCAACAGCAACCTGCGCCGCGGGCAAAATGAGTGGTGATGTAACAGCCGAGTGATATCGGCCGCACCGGCTCTACACCGGCGTTTTTGGATCCATCCTGGCAAGCCCGCGGCCCGATTGGCGCGCGGGCTTTTTTGTGCCTGTTTATTGGCGCGACGGACACATTGGCATAGCTCTTGTATCAGCCAGTCAGCAGTTCTGGGGAGAGAACTGAGTTGTTTTGTCATAAACCTTGGATAAATTGGCCGCTCATCAACCAGGAGAGGGCGCTGGAATGAATATGATAAGCGAGCGCACATGCCATCCCTTGGCCGTTAATGGTGAGTCGCTTCAAGCCTTGGCCCAGTGGTTGAAGTCCAACGGGACGCGTCAGATCAGAGAGCCTGATCCGCGGCGGATAATCGTTGAGCGTTACCCCGCTGGCTTGTTCAGCGAGGCGGAGCTGGAAGCGTTATGGGATGTGATGCAAGGATAGAATTCGATGGATTGATAAAAAGCGCTGGCCGGGATGGCAGCGCTTTTTTTGTGGGCGATGGACGCGCGATCAACGTCTGCGCCTCGACAGCTTCTTGGACATTTTTTGCCTGATTTCAGGCGATTCATGAAATTGACACGCTGTTAAGGGCGCGACTAGGATTCGTCCACGCCTGTGGCGAACAGCCATGACTCTTAAATAATAAAAAGGCCCGACACGATCATTCGTGGGCGGGCCTTTTCATTATTTTCAGGAGCAAGAGTCCGAAAAAGAGCGCAAAAGCGCCATTTCGGCTGCCAGTCGCAGTGCGTATCAACCCGTACAAGGAAAATAAACATGTTGAATAAGCGCATTGGTTTGATCGCACTGGGGATTTTGAGCACGACACACGCCATGGCCAACGACCAGGCCGAGTCCAAGGGGTTCGTTGAAGACAGCAGCCTGAAGGTGCTGTTGCGCAACGCTTACATGAACCGCGACTACAAAGATGGTAACGAAGACAAAGCCGAATGGGGCCAGGCGGCCATCGGGACGTTCTCGTCCGGTTTCACCCAGGGCACCGTGGGCGTCGGCGTGGACGCTTTCGGCCTGTACGCGCTGCGTCTGGACGGCGGCAAGGGTCGCTCGGGCGCACAAGGCATCGACTTCTTCAAGCAGGGCGACAGTGGCAACGCGGCCGATGACCTGTCCAGGTTTGGCGCAGCGGTCAAGTTCCGTGTCTCTAATACGGTGCTGGCCTACGGTGACCAGATGCCGGCCCTGCCGGTGCTGAACTATGACAATTCGCGCCTGCTGCCGGAAAGCTACACCGGCACGCTGATCACGTCCAAAGAGATCAAGGGCCTGGAACTGAACGCCGGTCGTTTCACCGCTGAATCGCGCAAGAGCGCCGAAGGCCGTGACAGCGGCGGCCTGAAGTCGATCAACGTATTGGGCGGCAGCTATCAGTTCACCGAGCAGTTCAAGGCTTCGCTCTATGCCTCGGATGTCGAGGACGTCTTGAAGAAGCAGTACGTGAACGCCAACTATGTGTTCCCGCTGGCCAAGGATCAGTCCCTGACCCTGGACTTCAACGGCTATCGCACCAAGCTGGACAACGGCTACGTTCGCGAAAACAACGTCACCGGCGACGACAACAAGATCTGGAGCCTGGCTGCCACCTTCGCCACCGGTGCGCACAGCTTCACGCTCGCCCATCAGCGCAGCACCGGCGACAGCAACCTGGGTTATGCCTATGGCGGCTATCAGCGCGGACAGAACCGCGTGGGTGACGGCGGCAATACGATCTACCTGGCCAACTCCTACTGGTCCGACTTCAATGCTGAAGACGAACGCAGCTGGCAGCTGGGCTACGGCCTGGATTTCACCACCTTCGGTGTTCCGGGCCTGACCTATAACGTCGCTTACGTGCGTGGCGATAACATCACCACCTCCACCAGCGAAGGCGGCACCGAGCGCGAGATCTTCAATCAGTTCAAGTACGTGGTCCAGGGCGGCCCGGCCAAGGACTTGAGCGTAAGGTTGCGCAGCTCGATCCTGCGTGTATCGCAGAAGTCCAGCGAGTACAACGTCAGCGGCAACGAAGTGCGGGTGTTCGTGGATTATCCGATCAGCGTCTTCTGATCCTTGATCGCGCTATAAGCGCCTGATGAAAACCCCCGACCGAAAGTTCGGGGGTTTTTGGCTTTTATGGCCACGAATTCCGCTGTAATTGGCTTTTTTTCCGCGAAAAAGTCGTACTAATTGCGCTTCATCCACCGTTTCAAGCACGACTTGAAATGCCTCAAATTCTTTCTCATGGACGTAAATCCTGGACCCACTAGATTAGGCCGCTCAACGCAGTGGAGACCTATAAAAAATGATCGTTCTGAACAAGGAAGTGGGCGAAGCGCTACGACGTGACAAATACGTCAACGTCCGCGGTGGAGACTTCAACCTCTACGGTCATTTCGGCGACTTTGTCCGGCTGACCAAAAGCTGGGAAAACATGGAGCCCGACAGCTACTACGGCCAGGCCGAGTCAGGCATGCGTTTTCGCCGCTACAGCGACTTCGAATACAACCCCACGACCCGTGAGCTCAAGCAGCTTGAGCACCGGGCCTACGTTCAGTCCAAGGCCAACAACAGCTATGTTGGTGGACTGGAGCGGCACTTCGAGGACTTCTCCAACGAAGTGATCAACTCGCCGGTGATGCGCAGCCTGATCGACACGGACTTCGAGGTATACAAGAATGTCCTGCCGCAGGAACTGCACGATGAAATCTGGCAGTGCCAGATCCATCAGATCCGCATCGAGATCAAGCCGGGCAAGCAGCTGGAAATCACCCCGGAAGGTATTCATTGCGACGGCTACCCGTTCAGCGGCGTGCACTTCTGGGGCCGCCATAATGTGGCGGGTGCCGAAAGCCGTTTGTACAGCGCCCAGGAAGAACAGCTGGCGGCGACGACCTACGAGGACATCCTCGACACCACATTCTTCCTTGATCGTGACATGCGCCATTACGTGACCACGGCCCGCAATGTTCACGCCCATGAAATGGCGTTCAGGCAAATCCTGGCCATTTCCTTCTCGCGGCCCGGGACCGCTTTCGACATTGTTCGCTGAACGGATCGAACCCATGGACGACTCGGTGCAGCAGGTGCTGTTGCGCCGGGCACTGGTCAAGGATGCCGAACGACTGGAGCAGTTTTTTCGCGGATTCAACGAAGTGTCGTTCTGCGAATGGCAGGATGCCCGATTCCTGCGAGGTGTATTGTTGCAGGACACCACCACCGCCTACCTGGCCGTCGATGCCGGCGGTGAAGTGGTCGGTGCGGTCATCGGTGGCATGCTTGGCACCCGCGGCACGATCAATCACCTGGCCGTCAGCCCGGCGCATCGCACCCGAGGCCTGGGCCAGCGCCTGGTGGAGGCGGCTTCGGCCGACATGAAACGGGTGGGCGTGCTGCGCATGTTCCTGTTCGTCGACGATGCTAACCTGGCCGGCAAGCGCTTCTGGGCTGCCCAAGGGTTCTGTGAGCCCCGGGGTGAAATCACTTTCGAGAGGGATTTATGAACAAGACTTCCAGCCAGCCGCTGGCAGTCGAACCACAAGCCTCGCGTACCTTTGCTGAAGCCAGTCCGGTGGTAGCGGGTTATTTCACGGTTTCGTTTGTGTTCGGTCTGATGGCGGTCAACGCCGGGTTACCCCTGTGGTTGCCTGTGGCGATGTGCCTGTTCGTCTATGCGGGCGCTTCGCAATTCGCGGCGTTGGCGTTGATTTCCAGCGGCGCCTCGCTGACCACCATCGTGCTCACCACATTCTTGATCAATGCGCGGCACATGCTGATGTCGGTCTATATGGCCAAGGCTTTGCGAGCGCTGGGGCTCAGTCGTTTCGAGCGCTGGTGCTACGCGGCGGGCCTCACGGATGAGTCGTTTGCCTTTCACAGCGTCAAGCTCGGCAGCGGGGCGCCGGTGAGTGTGCGTTACCTGATCGGCTTCAACCTGTTTTGTCACACCTCATGGGTGCTCGGCGGCTTGTTGGGCGCCGTGTGTGCGCAATACGCAGCGCACCTGATCAAGTACCAGCTCGATTACGCCCTGACCGCCATGATGCTCTATGTGCTGGTTTCGTTGTGCAACACCCGTAACAAATTGATTGCGGCCCTGGCGGCTGTCGTCTGCATGGGCGCGCTGAGCCTGATGGGTAGCTCGCCGTTCAATGTTTTCATCGCCACGTTCGTTGGCTGCGGGGTGGGCGTATGCCTGACCAAACGTTCCTGATCCTGGTTGTCGTGCTGATGATGGCCGTGACGTTCCTGCCACGTGCCCTGCCGTTGCAGGTCAACACCGAAAACTGGCCGCCTTTCGTCGCTCGCGCCCTGGAATATCTGCCGGTGGCGATCGTGGCTGCCATCAGCCTCACCCCACTGTTGATCAAGGATCAGCAGATACAACTCGATCGACCGGAGTTTTATGCCGCGATTCCGACGCTGTTATGTGCGTATTTCAGCCGCAACCTGTTTCTCAGTGTGGCGGTGGGCACGGCGGCGTACATCGCGCTCGGTTCGTTCCTGTAGCGTCAGGTCTACCACATCATGCAGCGCCTGGCCGGACAGCTCTGGATTGTTCACCGCCAGGCGAACCTCGAGGAAATCCTCGAAGTCCGGGAAAATCGCCAAGCCGTTGCGCAGCGCCGCTTCCCTGGACACCAGCCCCAGGCCATCGAGCTGAGTGATCAACGACAACGTCAGCGTTTCACTGCAGGAATACACCATCCGCTGGCTCGACCCGTATTCACCCAGGCCCGCATCGAGAAAGCGAAGGAAGCTGTGGGAATAGGGGCATTCTTCTGCCGGACGCACCTGAAGCTTGTCGCCGAGCAAACCGAGGGAATCGTCCTCGTCGCCACAATGGGCACCGACCACCCGCACCTGTACGTCTGGCATGGTGATGCTGGAAAAACCGCTTTGCTGTGGTCCGATCAGGATCGCCAAGTCAAAGTCTTCGTTCTTGAGCTTGCTCAAGTTTTCCATCGACTCGGCGTAACTGAACTCCAGCTGGTACTGGGGGAACACAGCGATCAACCGATCGATCATCCGTCGGTTGAACTCCGCCGGCAGGGTGGTATTGAGCGCCGCTTTCAGCGTGCGCTGCCGGGGCGTCTTGAGTGCCGCGACTTTCTCCTCCAGCTGTCGCGTGGCCACCAGCACCTGATCCATAAAAGGAGTCAGTTCCGAGCCTTGGCTCGTCAACGTCAGACCCTTGTTCGACCGTCGGAACAGGCGGAAACCGAACTGTTCCTCGACCTTGTTCAGCTGCGCCGCCAATGCCTGCACCGTGAGGCATGAATGCTCGGCAGCCGCCGACAACGAGCCGGTCTGCACGATGCGCATGAGGTTGCGTAGAATTCTGCTATCCATGGGGTAATGCCCTCTGCATAAGTGGGCTCGCTATTGTTGTGCCTGGCCGACCCAGGCAGTGCACGCTGGCTATCATCATGCACCTTGCCACGGTTGTCGCGAATTTGTGCTGAAAAGCGCCGACAGGCGATGGTTGGAGCTTATGCGGGATTTGGGGATTTTGCCCAGTCGATCCTGACCGGGACCAGCAAGTGGTGCCGTATGCAGGCGACCCCTGCGAAAAATCCTGCATGAGTCTCCGAGAGGTCTCAAGGGATGTGGTGGATCGTTCTGATATCCGAATCGGGAAACTCAGGCTGAAATACTCCATGTAGCACAGCCGATGTCCAACCTGTCTTTATGTCCGTATTAGGCCGCTTATCCAGCTGACGTTGACCCATGACGGCAGTCCCACCACAATGTCTTGAGGTAGCGCCAATGTAGCTACAAATTTGACGATGAGGTTCTTTCATGGGGGCATTATTAAAAACCACCGACGTACGTTGCCGCATTGATGAAGACTTAAAAGCCCGCGCCACAGAGGTTTTGAATGCCTGTGGCTTAAGTGTTAGCGATGCGATGCGTCTTTTCCTGCGACAAGTCGTTGAGACTCAGGGACTTCCATTCGAAGTGCGAGTGCCTTCGGACAAGACTGCTCGGGCCATGATGGAGGCGAAAGATATCCGTCAACGGTTCGACTCGATAGAAGACATGCTGAGAGAGGCTGATGGCGAGACCGGGGGAAAAACAAAAACGCGCTGAACTGCCGAAGCAATGTGCGTATACATCCGAATTCAAAAAGTCCTGGGAGCGTTACAAACGAGCCGGACGACGCGATATGAATGAGGTCCGTCATGTGATGGTCATGCTGTTTTTGGGGGAACAGTTACCGGCCGAATTTATGGATCACGCCTTGACCGGTAACTGGAGTGGCTTTCGAGAGTGTCACATCGGTGGGGACTTTCTTCTGATTTATGAACACTCCCGTTCGGATTTGATTACGTTTGTAGATCTGGGCAGTCATTCCGAATTGTTCAAATGAGGATCGGGTAGGCTGAACAATATCGATTTATTAGTTCGCTTGCGAATTAAATATTAAAAAACATCCATATCTGTACTATTCTCTACGCATCACCCCTGCTACAAAGGAGCCCAAACCCCATGGCTACTTCCTCGATTACCCTCAACGCCCAGCAACAATTGGACTCCCCGGACGCGGGTCGAGTCGCGTTGAAGTTTTTCTTCAACCTCATGGAGCTCTGGGGTTGCAGCGTCGAGCAGCAGCGCATACTGCTGGGCAAGGTGGGAAATACGACTTTCTACAAATACAAACAGCTGCCGGAAAACGTCAGGTTGCCTCGCGATACCCTGGAGCGGATCTCCTACCTCATGGGCATTCACAAGGCGCTGAGCATCATCTTCAGCAACAGCCGGGACCGTGCGTACCAGTGGGTCAGCAGCCCCAACACCGCGGCACCGTTCAACGGCCAATCGGCCCTGTCCTACATGCTGGCCGGTCGGGTGGTGGACATTGCCGACGTGCGCCGCTACCTCGATGGAGTGCGCGGTTGATGACGCCCCCTTTGGCTGACCCGCAATGGAAGCGGGCCTATCGGATCGTCAACAGCAGCTTTCCGCCGATCTCGCTGTTCGAAGACGTACTCGACCCTGAGGATTTGCCCACGGCCTATGCCCTGGAAGCGCTGACCAATGATCGACTGATGGAAGAGGCCGGCGTGCTGTCCCGGGTTCGTCCCGAGGACCGTATTTCCGGGCCCGGCACTTCACCCGTGATGGCGGCGTTTACCCACATCGGCAAAAGCAGCCGTTTCAGCGATGGCACCTTTGGCGTCTATTACGCGGCCAGCAGCCAGGAAGCCGCCATCGCCGAGACCTGTTACCACCAGGCGCGATTTCTCGGGGCAACCAACGAGCCGGACCTGGAGTTGACCATGCGCACCTACGTCAACAAGGTCGTCAAACCCTTGCACGACATCCGCCATGACTACTCGCACCTCCACAATCCGGACCCCACCGCCTACGGCCCGTCACAGGTGTTCGCCCGGCAGCTGCGGGAAACCTTGTCCTGGGGGCTGCTGTACAACAGCGTCCGCCTGGCCGGCCACGAATGCGTTGCCGCGTTTCGCCCGCCAGCGGTGTCGGTGCCGGTGCAGGGTAAGCATATCCGGTATGTCTGGAGTGCCCAGAAGCGGGAGATTTCGTTTGTATTCGAGGTGAGCGAGGTTTGAAAAGGGCTGCTACGCAGCCCAGCGGGAGCAAGCTCCCTCGCCGCAGGTATCCAATCAGATCTTGAACTGCTGCACCGAAGCCTGCATCGAGCCCGCTGCGTTGTTCAGTTGATCCGCCGTTTGCGTCAGGTTGTGAATGGAGCGGGTGTTTTCCCGGGATTGCTCGGCAATTGACTCTACCCGCTTAGCCATCTCATCACTGGCCTTGGACTGCTCGGCAATGGTCTGGGAAATTTCCTCCACCACTTCAGCGGCATGCCGGGCGCCGGTGCGGATTTCGCTGATGGATACCCCGGCCTGCTGGGCCAGGTCCACGCCTTCGTCCACACGGCTGACACAAGCCTGCATGTTCGCCACCGCATCCCGTGCGCTGGACTGGATGCGCTCGATCATCGCGGTGATTTCCTGGGTCGACTGGGTGGTGCGCGCCGCCAGGTTGCGCACTTCGTCCGCCACCACCGCAAAGCCACGGCCCGCTTCGCCGGCGCGAGCGGCCTCGATGGCGGCGTTGAGGGCCAGCAAGTTGGTCTGTTCGGCGATGCTCTTGATCACCTGAATGATGGAATGAATGTCTTCGGACGAAGCGTCCAGGGCCGTGATCTTGCCGGAGGACTGGTTAACCACCTCGGCGATCCGGTTCATGCCTTCCACTACCCCGAGAATCACCTGGCCACCGCTGCTCGCCAGTTGCTCGGACTGCGCCGAAATTGCCCGTGCGCTGTCAGCGTGCTGATGGATCTGGCTGATGTTCGCCATCATCTGCTCCATGCTTGCCGCCATGCTGGTGGCGCTATGGGCCTGCTGGTCGGCGCTGGAAACAATGTGCCGCGCCGTATCGCCCAAGGTCCGGGACGTACCATGCAACTCATCGCTCTGACTGCGGATTGTTGCGATCATCTGCCGTAAATTGGCCTGCATCTGCTCGATCACGCTTTGCAATTGACCCAGTTCATCTTTGCCATGCGCACCCATCGACCGCTGCAAATCCCCTTGGGAAATCGCTTGGGTGTTGAGGATGATCTTATTCAGCGGCGTGAGCACCGCCTTGAGCAGGCTCCACGACAACAATGCCAGCGCCACGCACGTGGCCAGCAACGTGACGATCAGCCAACTTTGCGAGGTATGAATGCTGCTGTCCTGGTGCTCGCGAGACGAATGCGCCTGGTTTTCGATCAGCTCACTCACCGCTTCGTTGCGCTCCTCCAATGCCGAGAACGCTGCATCGAATTCGGAACGCAACGCGCGGCCATCCTGGGCACCGCCCAAGGCTTTGGCGATCACCTGTTTGGCTTTATCGGTGTAGGTCTCAACCTGGGGCTTCAACTCGGCAATCGCCTGGGCGATGTCCTTCGGCAGCTTCGCCTCGGCGTTCTCGGCGATGACCTTGTGCATCCGCTGCGTATGCTCATCGAACGAGTCCGTCACTTCCTTGGCCGCTTGAGCATCCCCCGGTGCCACCAGCAACGCAGCCAGCACATCGGCACGAATGGCGTCGTGCATCATGTCCGCCTCCATATGCTTGCGCATGGCCGAAATACTGGTCTCGTTCTGCACCAAGGCCTCGGTCATGGAGTGATAGCCCCACAACCCAATGCCGCCGAGCAAAAGGGCAAAGAAAAGGCTGACAAACCCCGAGCCTATAATCTTGGTGCGGATCTTCATCGCTACTGCTCCTGGAGCGGTGATTTCTGGGCAAGTGTAGTCGAGCGTCGGCGGAACCTTGGGACAGTCAATGCTCTTATCTGAGGCTATCGGCGGGGAAAACGATTAGCTGAATATTCCACAAGACCCCATGGCGAGGGAGCTTGCTCCCGCTGGGCTGAAGCAGCCCTTCTTTACCCGGATGGCTCAGGGCTTTTAGCAGTGGAGCAACCAAAGCAGTGTTTTCGAGCCATCTAGAAATGAAAGCAAATATTATTCTTGGCTGCAGAGGTTTTGTGAACGCTATCGTGGACAGATCTCAAACCCCAGATAGGCCATGCCAAGCTCTGCTCTACTCATCAGTTTGGATGGATGAAGGCAATGGGTCGCGAGTACGGTTTGAACTGAATGGTGTGGTCAGTACTTTCCACCGCCCACACCCCGATAAAGAAGCAAAGCCTTACCAGGTTCGTGATGCTCGGGCTTTCCTTGAATTAGCAGGCGTTATCCCATGAACGTGATGAATTACCAGGGCTATGCCGCCCGAATCGAGTACAGCGAAGAGGACGGTCTTTTTATAGGCCATATCGCAGGCATTAAAGATATCGTTGGATTCCACGGCGAGTCGGTTCAGGAGCTGCGAGCGGCGTTTGAAGAGGCTGTCGTCGACTATCTCGACACTTGCGCCAAGCTTGGTCGAGCGCCACAGAAGCCCTACTCCGGAAAGTTGAGCCTACGACTGGCTCCGGCTCTTCATGCCACAGTGGCTGTCAAGGCAGAGTTGGCTCACAAGAGCATCAATCAGTGGGTTTCCGATGTTCTGGATCGCGAAGTCCACGCCTGACTCTCGGTTTATGAACATGCATCGTAATGCGCCGCAAGGAGATCCCGATGACCACTGCCCACGTTTTCATCGCCACCAGTCTGGATGGCTTTATCGCCAGGCCCGATGGTGACATCGACTGGCTTTTGCAGCGCGACGATCCAACCGAGGACCATGGCTACTCAGACTTCATTGCTGACAAGAATGTGATTGTGATGGGGCGGGGAAGCTACGAGAAGGTACTGACCTTTGACACTTGGTTCTATGAACGACCCGTGGTGGTGCTGTCTGAACGGCTGGCGGGTTCGCCGGTGCCCGAAGCCCTGAAGGGCAAGGTGAGTTTCTCCAACCTCTCACCCAGGGGCGTGATGGAGGAACTGGCGAGGCAAGGTGTACGTCGAGTCTATGTCGACGGCGGACAGGTGGTGCAGTCATTCCTGCGGGATGGATTAGTCGCTGACATGGTGATTACCACTGTTCCTGTGCTGATCGGGGCGGGCAGGCCGTTGTTCGGGGCCCTTCAGCAAGACATTGAATTGAAGCTGGTATCCAGTCGCTGCTTTCCTTCGGGATTGGTTCAGTCCACCTATCGCCTGGGTGCATGATCCGCCCGGCTATCGACGGGGAATGATCAGAGGAATGTTCCACAACCCCCGTGGCGAGGGAGCTTGCTCCCGCTGGCTGCGAAGCAGCCCCCCTGTATCCATGCCCAAACCCAAAGGCTCCAGCCCAATGCCGCCCGATTTAAACGGACAGCATCGGACCACCCCCCGAAACCCTAAGCGGAATGACTCCCCGGCGCCTCTAGCACCTTCACCACATCATCAATCACTGCCTTGCTCATATCCTGCAAATAACACGACGCCCAGGCATAACGATCCGTGTCTCTGGGATGAGTCATTGGGCACCTCCATACGCCAACTGGCGGCGGGTGGCGACTAGCAGAGCAATAAAGCGAGATTGCAACAGATCCATGGCATGCATCGGCAAAACTCCCATATCAAGTGAGAGCTGCCACGTTCGTTCTCAGGCGAATGGGTGGCAGCTGTGCGCAGGCTGAGAAACCGGAGATACAGGAACCCGGCAGACCCGAAGGTCTCCCACGCACAGCCGCCATTGCACGAAATGCGGACATAAAAAAAACGCCGCAAAACGTGGTAGGGGCGCTGTAGCGCCTGCATCTTACCCGGGTTCTCAGTCCCGGTCGCTGAATTGGCAGCGACCGTTCGAGAGTAGCGGGCGAGCGGGGTAGGGACAATCGTGGCGGTGATGCTGGCGAATCTAAAATTATGTATCCAGGATTTTCGTGAGAAAAGAGGACGTATTTATTTTCTTGGTCAAACCGATGTACCTGCGCACAAGAGTGCTAGGTTTGAACACAAAATCTTCCTCAGCCGGTAATGCTTCAGTCGAACCAACGCACCTCACAGGAAACTCCGTAATGGACCTACACAACGAGTTCGAGAACGGTAAATTTTTCCACAGCACCCGTATCGACCGACGTGCCGCCGATGCCTTAGTAGGAAAAAGGGGAAAGAGGGGACGTATTTATTTTCCAAATCGAAAGTGAGGTGCCTATGTGCAGGAGTGCTACGTTTGCGGACGGACGCCGATGCGGCTAGTGAAGCGTTGCGCAAATTTGATGTGGGCTCCTACACCGGCTTCGCCAGTCCGAATCAGCCAGCCCCCTAACTCCCCTCGATCAAAGCCCGCTGTTCCAGCCAAATCTCTTGAACGAATGGATCCGTAATCGCGTAAATCCCATGCCCGCGCCGCATGATGATGTTCTCCGCTACCAGTGCAATGACCACAGGTTGAATCTCTTCAACCCGCACTTCTCGCCCCACTGATTTTGAATACTCGGCCGCTGCGTCGATGGAGAATATCCCTCGAGCATCGCCTTCTGTAGATGCAATTTTGTTGAAAATCGCCAAGGCCAGGCTGCCCAGTTGCTCGACTTTTTCCAGCTCAATGTTCGCAGCCGCCGAACGTAAAGTGCTGGCGATGACGGGTAGAAAGAGGTCGGGTTCACCGTCCTGCTGCAAGAGCTGGCGCAGGGCCTTGAGCATTTCCTCGGGTCGATTCCCCAAGGTATTGAACGCCTCGCTAGCGGTCTCCACAGACGGCAGCTTTTCCTTTTTTACAGTCATTGCGAGTCGGTTGAGCAGAAACTGTACGTAATCACCTTTCAGCACGGGGTAGGCGGCTGATGTGGCGCCGGAAAACGCCTGGTTGCGTTTGGCGGTCAGTTCGCTGACTTGCGCCCTGTGGGAGCCGGTTCCGATAAACAAGAAGTAACCCGGTGTATTCGGGCGAGGGTTGATTGCATCGCGTGCGGCCTTGAGCGCCAAGAGCATTTGATTGCCATCGTCGGAGGAGATGGCGTGTTGCACTTCGTCAATGATCAGGACCAAATCGGTCTTCGCTTGGTCGATGACTTCTGTCAGCGCTTGCGCCAGTGTCGGGCCGTCGGCGTTACCGATGCTGTCGAGTTTGAAGCCGAATTTGAACCCCGCAGCGCCTGCCTCGACATTGCTGACGCGCTTGAGTATTTCCAGGGCAGAGGAGCCCGGCGTTTGCAAATCTTTCAGGGTTTTATGTATGGCGTTGTGCACGAGCGTTGCCGGGTTGGCCAAGGTGTCGCTCCATAGGTCAACGTAAATGACCAGAGCACCCGCATTTTCCAAGGCCGGGATAAGGTCATTTCTCAAAAACGTCGTTTTGCCTGTACGGCGCAGGCCATACAGGAATAGCCCCGAGCGCAGGCCTTCTTCGAGTACGCCTGGATGGAGAAGCTGATTGGCCATGGATTCAGCCAGTTCAGGGCGTTGGAATATGCTGCTCATGCAATTATCCGTTTTTATGGATACGCAATAATTATTGCTTATCCATAATTCCGCATAAAGATGGAATTGTGAACCTTCGGTACGAATCGCGTTGATCGGATGACGACGGGGTAACGAGCTGCCAACAATATCCATACCCCAGAAACAACAAAGCCCCCGCATTTCTGCGAAGGCTTTGTTTTGTATGGTGCGGCACCAGACGAACGGTATGTTTCGGCGAGACTAGGTTTTCCGGGCGTCTGGAGTTCGCTGGAAAATTCGGCGTACCCCAACTAGTAACTATAAATAAATCAGCTAGTTATGGCTTTGAGTGGAATCGAATCCGGTCCTTTGTGTTACACAACGCTATCCGCGCACTAGTCTTCTCATATACCACGTGATGGAGTTTTGGTGGATGGTGCGGCCCCTGGCCGCTGTGCTTTTCTCGACATTTGATGGCCATGATCATAGACGACTCAGCGCCGGTTGCGCGGTCGAACAAGCTTTCATCGAGCATTCAAGCGAGGTTCAATTTTCGTTATGGTATATTCGATGGTGGCGAAGTAGTATCGCTCTAGTATACAAAGCCAAGGATTGGATATGCCCCTCGACGTTAGCCACTATGTACATAGCTACTATCAAAGAGCCGAACCATGCGAGAAAAATGAATACCCCAGACTCAAGGCCTGGGAGTTCATTTGGGAGTACATTTGGAGCGATAACGAAAAATGGGGTGACTTAGTCAGTCAAAGTCGACTGGAAACTACAGCGCTTCATTTAGGCTTTTATCTAGCGAATTGGGGTATGTTTCGAGGCTCTTCTGGATTGCTCTTAAATAGTAATCTGGATTTCATGAAGGCTTTGGCAAAACTGTTGTTTCAAGGCGACGGCCCCAAGCTATTTGAACTCTCAATGAGCGACTTCTCTCCAGACTCTCAGCACCTCGTACGAAACCAGAAATTGCTCGATACCGTAGTTGCGTCCATGGATAGCCTTTGGGATGGAGTTTCATGGACAACTACGCTGAAAAGTAAAATATTGCTCGGGGTGTGGGGGGAATACCCTGCTCTAGATCGGTATTATATGGCCGCACGAAGGGATCTTTATCCGCGTCGTTCTCACCTAAGTGGTGTCAGCGGTAAAGGCTTAACCGCTATAGCTACGCTCATAGACAAAGAAAAACTGATATTCCCTAGTCTTGAAACTGAGAAGAAAAAACTAGAATATCCAACTGGCCGATTATTCGATATGGCAATGTATGAATATGGTTCTTGCTTGTGAAGCTTAACTTTTTAGAAGCGGTAACTTAAATAATATTAACATATTTTGAGCGTCAAAGCGGCTCTTCAAGAACGATGTTTATTCAATCTAGACAGATACTGCCAAGTAGGTAGATATGGGACATATAGAAAAAACAGCGGCTGACAAAAGTGCGCTGGGATTTGAATATCAAGACTTGGTTTTGGTAGATATCCTCGTTGGATTGAAAGCTGGAGAAAGTATTGGCCTAGAGATTTTTGATGACTTGCATACCGAAAATATAACCAATGATCTAAAGCTTATCCAAGTTAAACATAGCCTTTTAGGTGGAAACATAACGGAAAGGGACACCGATCTATGGAAAACCTTATACAATTGGCTAGAGTCACTCCCGGATCTTCCAAAAAATAAACAAATAAAATTTGAGCTTTATACCAATAAAAATCTAAATAATCAGAATCTCGTAGATTTATTAAAGAACTCAAAAATTAACAAGATAAAAATAGTGGAGACTATAAAAACTATCTACGAAGATCTTGTGGAAGCGGAAAAAATAAAAGATAAAACTGCCAGCCAACATCCAATTCTTAAGTTCGCGGAAGCTCTTGCGAGTGCGGAGCCTGAAAGCCTGGACTTCATTCTGGATAGATTCGAGTTTCATACTGATCCTTCCGCCATAAACAAAAAAATAAACGATCAACTTTCTTATTTGGCGGTGCCGGACACCAAGATAGATGAGACTAGAAAATTTATTATAGGTGCCTATAAAGACTACAAATTTAAAGAAATTTGCGATTCAAAAAAAGTATTGATTTCCTACGAGACGTTTCGTACCCAAATGGGTTTTGAACGAATTCTCAGGTCTGCTCGCAGCAACGATATCGACTATGAAAGATTTTACGATAAGTATTACGCATTCCAGAACGTGGAAGAGTTGTCGTTTCTAAATAGCATATTTAGTAACCAGCTTTCAGATATTGGTGTTTCAGATGCTGACGTGATTGAACATGGAATGGAAATGCTTGCTACTGAAAGTCTTATTTCAGAGTTAAAAGACGAAGGAAATTTTACCTACCACGATGATCTTCGTTTAGAACAGCAGTGTCACTACAGTTGGAAAAGCATACATCGTGATGCTCACGAAACTCCTGTCGTGACTGAGGCCGAACATTTGCATGCCGCCAAAACATGTTACAAGGCCACAATCAATAAAGAGTTAAGATTAAAAAATATTTCACTTCCAGATGGCTTTAGTAAAGGTAAGTTTATAAAGCTCTCCAATACTCCAACTATTGGCTGGAAAAAAGATTGGGCGGAGAATTATAAGAAATGAATTCTCTTATCAATAATGAAATACTAGGAACCATTGCCTTGCAGGCCACGCTTGCTAACACCCCAGGCCGGGCTCTTGACTTGCCTAAAGTGTTTCTAATTTTGCCGCTGATGTTTAACAAGCGCACGCGCTCGTTAATAAAAAGCAAAAAGGTGAAAATCATGGGCAGCCGAGATCTAGTTTTAACATTTCCCAAAGATTTCTCCGCGGTTAATAGCCACTATCTCGATTTTGCTACCACCTCACTAAACACAGTGCTTTTGGCGTGCGAGTTAAATATTGCAGTCTTTGAAAACGGTACGTTAAGGCTTGCTAGCGAAATCTACACATCTCAAACTCCTCGAGAGTTCGGCAAGGTTGGAAGCGAAATTTTTCAAGCCGCTCCAAGATTAGCCAAGATACTTGAAGAAAGCGCTATTGACCTTTATCAAAATTTTAGGATTTCGCTATGAACAGCATCCAAATACTAAATGTTCTTCTTTGGCAAAAGAATGGCATACTTAGAAATTTGCCGTTCCTTGAAAATCGCGTCAATGTAATAACCGGTGATTCAGGCAAGGGTAAATCATCGATTTTGTACATTATCGATTATTGTTTGCTTGCTAGCGAAACAAAAGGAATATCTAAAACAAATATTGACTCCAAGGTGACTTGGTATGGCCTCAAACTTAAAATCAACGGTAAGGAGATGATGATAGCTCGGCCGTCGGAAGAGAATGAGGAAACCTCCCAAGCATTTTTCAGCGAGAGCAGCGAGATACCTAAGGTACCTAGTCTAAATATTAAAATAGACAACCTCAAAAAAATTCTAAACGACGCTTTTGGAATTGATTCGGAGCTTAAGATACCCTACGGTGGCCGACACATTCGTACAGGGTCAAAGGTCTCATTTCGTAGCTTCCTACCCCATAGCTATCAAGACCAAAATGCGATAATCGCACCCGAGTACCTATATATTCGACCAGCCGACGGACGTTATCAGGAGTCGATCGAACGAACTTTCCGTATGGCCCTTGGCGTAGAGAATGCTAAAACCTCAACAGCCAAAGCAAAATTGCTCGAATTAGAGCAACAGCGAGTATCCATAGAGCGTAAAAAAGAGTCTTACGAAAAAAATAAACTCGCATTTTCTGATGAGATAAGATCCCTAGGGCAGGAGGCTCAAGCACTAGGCATACTTGAACAAATTCCTGAAAGCACAGACACTTTACTATTGCAGCTTAAAGAAGTTGTCATCGATTCAGATATGCCGACTCTTGGTAAGAATGAAATTGAAAATATTGAAAAGCAAATCTTTTCGTTAAAAGCAAAAAACAAAAAATACGAAGCATTTGCCGATAATAAATCTAATTACTCGAACTCAGCCAAACAAGCCGAAGATGCTTTGCGTCCGGTGGAATTTTTCAATGAGCATCCGGAACTGGTTTTTCCTTCCGAGCTAGCTAATAAATTAATACACCATCTGCAAGAGGAACTTTCACGTCTGCGGGTGGCAATGAAGAGCAAACATCAAGCGCCTTTTCTCGCGGAGGTCAGCGACTTGATTTCTGCTAATGTTGATGAAATAAAGAAACTGGAAGGTACACTCGTGGCCCTTCAAAAAAACAACAGAGTAAAATCAAATCCTAAGGAATATTACAAATATATAGGACGGCTAGATGCTAAAATTCAGTTGTTCGGCTCATCGGATACCACCACGTTTAATTTCGATCCAGAAGAATATAAAACAAAAGCCGATCAGCTACGTAGTGTTATCGACGAGGACAATCTTAAAGTTGAATTGGCCGAGCAAAAACTGAACGAGTTCATCAACGAAAAATTACAGCGCTTGAAACTGAAGGGTTATGACAAATTTACGGCGCACTTCAGTGAAAGGGAGAAACTAATCCATCTGATTTCGGAGGATCTTTCCTCTATAGAAAAAATGCCTGATATTGGTAGCGCGTCGAATTATCTCTACCTGCATCTGGCATATTTTTTGTCTATACATGAAGTGGCTAAAAAACACAGAGTTACCTGGATGCCTTCATTTATGGTTCTTGACCAACCCAGTACGCCATATTTTTCCAATGAGGGAGAGCCTACTGATGACATTATCAGTTTAGATGCGGCCCTTGTTGAGATGAATAACTTTGTTAAAAATATGGACTCCGAAGGCGGTTTTCAGATAATTCTCTTAGAGCACATTAGAGAGTCACACTGGAAAAAGCTCAATCTCGATAGGTTCCACTTAGTGGATAAAGAGCTTCGCAATGGTTATGGGCTGATTCTTGACTGAAAGCTATTCACAACTCTGTAACGGGATAACCAGGGGAAGACGCCGATTAATTTAGCATCTGCATATTCATTTAAGATTGGAATTGTGGTCTGTCCCCAAATTATCCGGTCTGGATTTTTTCAGAAACCAGAAATCGTCCCAAAGCCGTTCTATGAAATCTTAAATAACCAGCCTGCTGCGGTATTAAGGCTTAAAATAGTTCAGGCCCCGCATGGGGCCTGATGCGTTGGTAGTGAATTATGTCGTGATAAGTGGGCGTGATGGGGGGGCTAGTTTGCAGTTACATACCAACAATCTAAAATTTTCTATGATACGGAATCTGTATTAATTACGGCGTTATGATTTTTGGATAATCATCTAGAGCTAGCTTGATTGAGTCTAAGATAGCCTCAAAACCCGAAAAATCGATATTTTTTTGGTTGGCTTTAATGATATTTTGCGCGAATACATGCTTGCTATACGTCGTACTTGGCGGACCGCTTCTTACGACCTCAAAGGTTTTTCCCTTGTACTGTGTTGCCAGGGTGGCGGCCGGGAAAAAGTGCTCCATCATGGAGTCTTTTCCACCTATCTTCGGTGTAAGTATTACATAAAGGTTTTGAGCTATTTTGTAAAGTGTTTTACTAGTATCTAGAACTGTCCCTTTTCCTTTTGGAATGGCGTATGTGCTGCCAGTGACATCTTTTATGGCACTAAATATAGGTTTTGATCCACTATCGTTGTCAACGATTACGATAGTAGGGTTCAAGGGAGGGTGTGCTTTATATTTACCACATTGTCGTGCGTAGTTTCTAATGAAAAGACCTATGTCTGCGCTGCCACCATTCAGGCCGAGAACTCTATGAGTCAAGTTTGAGTAGTTGATAAAACGCAGATTGAGCCTGGTCTTGCCCTCTTTGGTTAGCGATGCAAGCTCGGGAAATTTTGCATGAAGTGATTTTATGGCGCAAGTTAGGTATACGTTATCTGTCTTGCCCTCACATATAATCGTCGGGGCAGATGCACCATAGAAGTTTTTGTAGAATAAGAAGTCACCATGTATTCGTTCTATTGACCTGAGTGGGAATTCCTCTTGTTTTTTGCTGCTATTGCTTACAATTTTGGCTCTGTTGAAATTATCTACCATATAAATGTAGCTAAACATCCCTTCTAGCTTTTTCAACTGTCCTCGCGGGATGGAGATCTTTTCCTTTTTTAAGTGCTTTGGCTTTTCTTGGACATAGTAATCTCCATCCAGAAATAATTTATGCGCCATCGCTCTAACGGTACGGCGGAAATTTGCAGGGGTATTCGTAATGCTATTTACTATCAAACCTGTGACTGTTTGTTGAGCGCGATTGTATTGCATGCGCGTTTTGTTATGATTTAATCCGAATCCACTTTTGCTGATTATCTTAAGTAAGTCAGAGCCAGGGATCCAGTCGTGGGTATCATCGATTTTGTAAGCAATGGACTGAGGGAACTTTAGTTTGTTCGTTGAGAATGTAATATCATCGGCATATCTAGAGTATACGCAGCCGTTCTTCGATGCTAAAGAAACCATTCTTAAATCTAATAAGTGACCAATAAGATTTGACGCCACAGGCGACGTGGGGCTTCCCTGCGGTAACTTATCTTCATGGCACATTATCTGAGATAGAATAGTGGCGATTTTTGGCTGGAGCGAAAAACTTCTGTTTGTAATGAAAAAGCCGCGTAATCGCCCAACATGTATGGAGCCGAAAAAATCTTGGATGTCTATATTTAGTACATAAAGCTTTTTTCTATGTTTGTCAGCGTTTGTAATAATTGAGTGGTCTTTTTTGAAACCATGCGAAAGTGTTGCAAGATTAGGTACTTGAAGGGCTATTGTTTCTAGGCAGCTATCTAGGAGTACTTTCACTTTCCGTTGCAGCGCTTTTAACTCATCGCATGGTGCGGAAATGTTTCGAGGTGCTCCACTACTCTTTGGTATGGTGAATTGTGAATATTTATTAGTCTTTTTATAAATTAAATAAGCTAAAAATTTTGGTTCATAGTTTAGGATTACTGCAAGATCATGTAGGGTGGCGGCTTTTTGAAGTTTGCGTAGTTCCGACATAACCCATCCTTGAGTAAAAAAGAGGCTTACAGGCACTCATATGCGTCCGCCAGGATTATTCATTTTGGCGTCAAACTGTGAGTCGCGAAGGAGCAATCTCCCGCACGATTGTTTCAAATGCCACGAACCGTGGCAAAAAATCTGCCTGTAGGCCTCTCTGTGTAAGCTAGCATATCGCCATCGCCAGCTGTCAATACCTGTTTTTCGCAGTAATGATCACCCAACCGTCGCTACTTTGGTTAACGACTCAAGGGGCGAAGATAGCGTCTGGCACTACATTTTTAGCGAGGTTTGCGGCCACCGATTACCTAGCCTTTGGCAAATCAATCGCGCTGTTAGAAAGTAGTAATAGCGCGTTGATTCTGACTTTTGGTCCAAATGATGGGTGAGGAACCAAACGAGATGCTTCTGATGCCAACTCCATGGATTATTTCGGCGCCATCGAGTTGAAATCGCATCTTGAATGACCTTCGCTTGGCGTAGGTGGCGCTGGCGTGTGGTATGCGACCCGGTCAGGACGCCTGACAGGAACAGCTCCATATCGAATGCCGTGCTCATGCTCGACCACCAATGTAAGCCGACACCACGTCGATACGGCCGTGTCCGAGTTCATAGCTGATTTGCACTCGGGCCTCCTGATCTAGGCGTCGCTCGAGTTGGTAGCAATGGCCATCGTTGATAGGCGCGGGATGCTGGGTGATTTGCTCATAGCGTTCGCATGCAAAGGCCGCCCGTAATTCATGAAAGCCTTTGAGGTTGTGCTTATGGAGGAGGTCCCGTGCAGCGCGGACGATTTCCCGTTGGAAATCGAGATAGCTTTCGTTCGGTGCAAGCAGGTTGTGGCTGTCGTCGGGTGAGACCTGTTCGGCGAATCTCAGCGCTTCGCGAATATGCTCATCCACCTTGATCCAACGAGGAGCTGACGCACCCGAACGGCCACCTTTAGTGCCATCCTGGATGTTGATCTTCCCGTATTGTTCGGACTCGCGCTTCAGGCGCGGAAGGTCGGCCAAAATCGCCTCGCGTAAGCGCATGCCGGTGGCTCGCGCTAACTGAGCGATGGCCGCGGCGCGTGGCTGCTGGTGTTCGCAAAGCACCTCTACGATCCGCTTCACCTGTTCGCGGTCTTGGCCTTGCGGCACTGAACGACGAACACTGGTGCGCTGCATTCCCAGCGCCTTACTCGGGCTCGGCACTTTCACATACTGATCACCGCGAAGCGCGGCCATGGTCCGATTCACACTGGACAACCGGTTTTGCGCGGTTCCGATGGTGAGCTCACCTTGTTCAACTTGCTGACGAAGATGTCCGGCGTAGTCCAGCAAGGTCTGCCCATCAATCTGTCGCGCGTCGTTAAACCCGGGTCCATCCACCGACCGACACCACCGCACAAACGCCTGCCACCGATCACTGTGTGCTTTGACCGTGCCGTAATGCCCGCCGCCAAATAGGTCGCGCAGCGCCTGCGGTCCGGCATAACTCAGCTGCCGGCCATAGCCAAAATTACGCCCATCGCGTCTACCTACTAGCGCCATGATCAAACTCCTCTCGAAGCCAAAATCTTTGAAACTTTCCCCACGTCATCCCGCCAAGAATGTTGAGTGTTATCAGGGATCAAGGCCCCTGCGGCCTGTGAGGGTTGTCCACTAACGCGGGACTGACGGCTCCTTACGACCGGGAGCTTGGGCATCTCATGATCTGGCCTCCTGAACACTTCCGAAGAAGTGGGCGGGTGGAGGCTGCACTGGCTGACGAGACCAATGCCGCGAGAACCTGAGTCGGGTGAAGGCAGTGAGGCGATGACCGGGGCATGCCTGACTGTCAGTCAGGTGCAGTCCATTCCCTGGGCTGCGGCACCACCATCTGCATCGCTGTTGCTAGTGACTTCGGTGTTTGTCACGCCGATTGTCACGAGGGGAAATGCCGCAATGCCTTGTACGAGGTGGGCTGCAGCAGTGGTAGGAGCGCCCGTCTCTTTCCGGGAGAAAGAGACGGGCGCAGGTTGGCTCAATGAAATGGCCAAGCGGATAGGTTGCTGCAGGGCAGCTATGAAAGGGGGAAGTTGCCGCAGTGGGCACACTGGTAAAAGTAGGCATCCATCACATCGCTGTGACCGTGCGAGCCCCCGGACGCTAATCGCACTTTGGGAGAACCACCACGGTGTGGCGTAGCCTTAAAGGTTCTGGCTACCTGGGTTGCTGTCAAAGACAGCGCTTTGCCCGATCTTTTCTACGCCTGTGGATAATTTGGGTCAAGGCTCGAATTTTCGGGAATTCTGCGGCTGTGGATGAAATTATCCACCGGTGGAAATCTATGGTTTTCCACAGACAATTTGCGTGGGCTTTAGATTTTTTAAATGAGGTCCATCCAAGCAGGGCGGCTTTGCAGCCCCGCTTGGATGGACCCGCGTGGAAGGGCGGACAACGGTGATCTCACAGGCTTACCCACGTTTGGATGCGCCACGGCTATTTTGTAGGGCTGTGATGTTGTCGCCGACTGGGTGAGCGAATTCGTGGGGTGTCACATGCCCATGGCGGTTGGCGTCGATGTAGTTACTCCACCACGCCATGATCAGCCTGCGCTGTTCGAGGAATTCGGCCTTGTGGATATACGCGGCACGCACACGGTTGCGTTCCTTGTGGCTCATTTGTCTTTCGATGGCTGCGTCGGTCCATAACCCGGACTCCAGCAGAGCGCTACAGGCCATGGTCCTGAAGCCGTGGCCGCACACGTCCTTGCTGGTGTCATAGCCGACGTTGCGGAGCATGGTGTTCACCGTATTCTCGGACATGGGCTTCCAGTACTTGTGGTCGCCCGGTAGCACCAACTCTGAAAAGCGACTGAGGCTGCGCAGGCGCTCCAGTATTTCGATGACCTGCGGCGATAGCGGAACCATTTGAATGTCGCCGTTCATTTTGGTCCCGCGTGTGGAGTTGCGTACCCCTTCAATCGGTGCGCGCGTATCTGGGATTTCCCACATGGCGCGTTGAAGGTCGAACTCACTCCATCGAGCGAAGCGTAGTTCGCTGGAGCGGACGAATACATGCAACGTCAACAGGACGGCAAGGCGCGTCAGCTCGCGACCGTTGTAGTTGTCGATGCGTTGTAGCAGTTCGGGTAGGCGGTTGAGGGATAGGGCGGGGCGATGGACTGTGCGCGGCGCGTGAATCGAGCCTGCCAGATCCAGTGCAGGATTCATGGTGATCTGCCGAGCCCTTTTGGCCCCGCGCATGATGGTGGATAAGTAGTTCTGTACCCTTAACGCCACATCCATGGTGCCGCGTTCCTTGATGCGCTGGGTGATCTCTAACAGGTCATGGGTATCGAGTTCAGCGATGGGTCGTTGGCCGATCAGCGGGAAGACGTGGGTGCGCAGTCGGCTCATTACGGTTTTTGCGTGGCCTGCGGTCCAGCGGCGGGACATATCAGCGTGCCACTCCAGGGCAACGGTTTCGAAAAGCAGTGCCGCCCGTTGGGCTACGATCTTGGCCTTTTTCTTTTCTTCCATTGGATCGAGGTTGTCTAGCAGTAACGCCTTGGCTTCGTCTCGCTTACGCCGTGCGACGGAAAGGGTAACGATGGGGTAATTGCCGATGATGAGCGTGCCTTCCTTGCCGCTGGGCTTGGTGTACTTCAAACGCCAGGTCTTCACGCCATTGGGTTTGACGAAAAGGTACATGCCGCCGCCGTCGAACAGTTTGTAGGCGCGTTCGCGGGTTTTGGCCGTGCGGCATTGCAGGTCGCTGAGGGGGATCGCTAGACGTGGCATAGGGGTACGCGCTCCTGACCGGGAAATCGCAGTACCCCTAACATACCCTCGGGGAAGGGGGATTTTGTTGGATCCCGACAGAGGGTCCTGGAACGAAAAAAACCCGCCAAAAGGCGGGTTTTCGGGGCTTCCAGAGCATTCAGTAGAATGCAATGGAGCCTAATGTGGTGCCGGCACCAGGAGTCGAACCCGGGACCTACTGATTACAAGTCAGTTGCTCTACCAACTGAGCTATACCGGCGTGTGGGCGACGATTATAGCGATTGGGCCAGTTCTGTAAACCCCTGAATTCTGACTATTTTTGCATGGGGTTCGGCTTAGACACGGGGGCGGCAGGTGAGTCGTTTGTGTAGGGCTCGTCAGGTGCGGTTGTTTTGCAGGTGTTGCGTTGGGCTTTGGCATGTCGACGCGTTCACGGGCGGTGGTGATATCCAGGAGCAACAGCAGGTGAAGTTCGTGTCGTGCTGTACACAATTACTCCCTCAGAACCGCACCGAATTCGTTGGTTATGTCGTTTCGCTCAGGCGCTTATGCACAATTAGAAGGGCGAGGCCGCCGGCATCTTGCGTTTTTGTGACAGCTTTCTCGTTTGCTCGCAAATGCCTGTTTTCATGGTTTTTTATGCAGATGAACAAAAAATGACCACCCTTCGTTCGGTCAGGAAATCGCAGGTTTCTTGGCGCCGCGTAGATTCCATCAACAGAGTTATCCACAGGCTGTTTCGCTTCAATAACGCTCTGCAAGCACCATCAGGTTTCGTGGCGTCAGGAGTGTTTCGCAGAAAATGCCAAGGCGGACGTCGTAGCCTTTTTGAACAAGGAAAAGCGCTCGATCCAGGACCAGCCACAGCTCCAGTGGCCGTCGGAAAAGGCCTCGCACCAATTCCAGGTTGCGCACTTCGGTCAGACGTTGATAGCCCGCCGCTTCCAGCGCAGCCCAATCCGGCGAACCGACTGTGGGTAAGTCTTTCAGCGCCGCCAGATCGGTACAGTATTGGGCGAAGGATTTTTCCAGCCAAGCGCTCGGTAACGAAGGGGTGGGCAGGTACTCATCGCACTCTCTGATTTGCCGTTGCAGCAGATCAAAGCCCAGGCGCCAGGCCATGGAGTGGTCTCGTTGCCGTCGGATGCGAGCACCCGCAGTGACGGTTTCTGTGAGCGGCAGAGCGAGGTCGTCGAGCGATAGCTGTAGGGCGGAGCCTTTGGCGGCGTCGGACAGCGGTTGATAACACTCAGTGCTGATGCGGTTGTAGCAGCACGGTGCGACAGCCAATTGTGTGCAGCCAGTGGCACTTGCCAATTGCATCAGCCGCACATGCAGGTCACCGCAGGCGTGCAGGGCCACGGGTGTGTGTTCGGGGTTGATCGCCTGGGCTGCGTCCGCCGCCAATACATCTTGTTGCAGATGAGTGCCAGGTAGGTGATGGCGCTGGCTCAGTTGTTGGCCGCTGGCGACCAGGGCTGGGTCGTATTCCAGGCAGGTCAGGCTCTGCGCGTCCTGCAGCAAGCGCCGACCGAGGTGCCCTTTGCCGGCGCACCAATCCAGCCAGTGGGTGGGTTCAGTGGCGAAGTGCAGGCGGCTGGCGAAGGCTTCGATCTGTTGCCATTTGCGGCCGGGCACGTCGACGTTGAGGCGATGGACGGGTGCTTTCAGCGTGCGGGCTGGTAACTCAGCGATTGCGCTCAGTTCGCGGGAAATGGTCGCCAATTCCGGGAACGGCGCTGGCGCATCTTCAATCAGCCACGGCTGATGATGGTCGTTTTCCGCATCTTCGAGTGAACGCTGGCGTAGCCAGTGGGCCAATTCCGGGTAGGCGGTTTCCCATGGCAGTTGCAGATGGGTGAAGGGGCGCGGTTTCCACAGTGCCTGGTGCGCGGTGAGAAAAGTATCCAGCGCCGTGAAGCGGGCGAGCAACGCCTCGCCCGTCAGCACGTCGCCGTCAGCGTCCTTGGCAGGCATCGACGCGCAACCAGCGCTCCAGCTGCTTGAAGCCTTGCACCAGCAGGAACGCCATCAACAGGTAGAACATGCCGGCCGCGAAGAAGATCTCCACCGGCAGGTAAGTCCGGGCAATGATGGTTCGGGCCATGCCGGTGAGTTCCAGCAGGGTCACGGTACTCGCCAGGGCGCTGGCCTTGAGCATCAGGATCACTTCGTTGCTGTAGGCCGGCAGGCCGATGCGCGCGGCGCGGGGCAGCATGATGTAGAACAATGCCTTGGGCCGCGACATGCCCAGGGCCCGTGCGGCTTCGATCTCGCCCTTTGGGATGGCCTGGATCGCGCCGCGCAGGATCTCGGCGATGTAGGCGGCGGTGTGCAGGGTCATGGTGACCGTGGCGCACCAGAACGGATCGCGCAGATACGGCCACAACGCGCTGCTGCGCACGGCATCGAATTGCGCCAGGCCGTAATAGACCAGGAACAGCTGAACCAATAACGGCGTGCCACGAAAAAAGAAGATGTAGGCGTAGGGAAAAGCCCGCACGTACCACAGGCGTGAAGAGCGCGCGATGCCCAGGGGGATCGCCAGCAGCAGGCCGGCAATCACGGCGATGGCCACCAGTTCCAGGGTCAGTGTGGCGCCCTGGGCCAGCTTCGGCAGCCACTTGATGATGACTTCCCAGTTCATTGGGTGCTCCTGGCAAAACCACGGGCGGCGCGTCGTTCCAGTAGGTGCATGCCGATCATGGCGAGCACCGTCAGCCCCAGGTACATGAACGCCGCCACCATATAGAAGGTGAACGGTTGCTTGGACACGGTCACGCCGGTTTGTGCGTGGCGCATGATTTCTTCCAGTCCGATCACCGAGACCAGGGCCGTGTCTTTCATCAGGATCATGAACAGGTTGCCAAGGCCGGGCAGGGCGATGCGCCACATCTGCGGCAAGATCAGTCGAGTGAAGATGCGCCACTTGGACAGGCCCAAGGCGACGCCGGCTTCACGATGACCCTTGGGAATCGCCAGGATCGCGCCACGAAACACTTCCGTGGCATAGGCGCCAAAGCACAGGCCCAGGGCGACGACGCCAGCGGCGAAGGCGTTAAGGGCAAGGTCGGGATAGCCGACGGATTCGCCCAAGGCCCGCATCAGGTTGACGGTGCCGAAGTAGATCAGCAGCACCCAGAGCAGCTCCGGGATGCCGCGGACCAGTGTCGAATAGGTGCCGCCAAGCCATTGCAGCGGCTTATACGGGGACGTCTTGGCCAAGGCACCGAGCAGGCCGAGCACCAGCCCCAGGCACAGGGCCGAGAGTGCCAGTTTGACGGTCATCAGCGCCCCTGCGGCGAGCGCCGGGCCGAATCCGTAGAGATCGATCATCATGGGTGTGTGTTCATATCGCGGCAGGCTTTGCAAAGGGCCGGCGCTGCCGGGGAGCAGCGTCGGCCAGGCACGTCAGCATCAATAGATGTTGAACGGGAAGTACTTGTCGTTGATTTTTTTATAGGTGCCATCGGCGACGATTTCTTTCAGTGCGGCGTTCAGCTTGTCGCGCAGCGGGTCACCCTTGCGTACGGCGATGCCGATCTTGTCGCTTTCCACCAGCGGGTCGCCCTTGAATTCATAAGCGCGGCCGGCCTCGGTTTTCAGCCAGTCGTAGTTCACGTATTTGTCCGCCAGAATCGCGTCGACGCGGCCGGAGGTCAGGTCCAGGTAGGCGTTTTCCTGAGTGTCGTAGAGCTTGAGGGTGATGGCGTCCTCATAGTTGTCTTCAAGATAAGTGCCGGCCAGGGTAGAGCGTTGGGCGCCGATGACCTTGCCTTGGAGCGAGTCTTTATCGGTTTTGAAGTCGACGTTCTTGGGTGCAATGAATTGCAGCTTGTTGGAGTAGTACGGGTCGGTGAAGTCCACGGCCTGCTTGCGCTCGTCGGTGATCGACAGCGAAGAGATCAGGAAATCGAATTTCTTGGCGTTCAGGGCCGGGATGATGCCGTCCCAATCGGAAGTGACCACTTCGCACTCGACTTGCATCTTGGCGCACAGGGCGTCGCCGATGTCTTTATCGAAACCCACGACCTGGCCGCTGGCGTCCTTGTTGTTGAACGGCGGGTAGGCTGCTTCGATGCCCATCTTCAGTTTGTCGGCTGCCATGGCACTGGCTGAGAAGACCAGGCTGGCGGCTGCGGCCAGGAGGAATTTCTTGTAGGTCTGCATGTGTACTGCTCCGTTAGCGGTTGCTAGACATGAATTGTTTGCAGCGTGCCGAAAGCGGGTTCTCGAAGACCTGCTGCGGCGATCCTTGCTCCTCGACCAGGCCCTGATGGAGGAACACCACTTCGCTGGAAACCTGACGGGCGAAGCCCATTTCGTGGGTCACCAACAGCATGGTGCGACCCTCTTCGGCCAGGGCGCGGATCACACTAAGTACTTCCTGAACCATTTCCGGGTCAAGGGCGGAGGTGGGTTCGTCGAACAGGATCACTTTGGGCTGCATCGCCAGCGTGCGGGCGATGGCGGCGCGTTGCTGCTGGCCGCCGGACAGCTCGCCAGGGTAGGCGTGGCGTTTGTCGGCGATGCCGACCTTGGCCAGCAAGGCTTCGGCGACTTCGACAGCTTCGGCCTTGCTTTGGCCGAGCACCCGGCGCGGGGCTTCGATGATGTTGTCGAGCACGCTCATGTGGGGCCAGAGATTAAAGTTTTGAAACACAAAACCGATCTCGCTGCGCATGCGGTTGATCTGTTTGCCGTCGGCGGCCACCAGTTCACCGTTTTTCGCTGCCTTGAGCTTGAGCTCCTCGCCGGCCACCAGAATCTGCCCCTGGTTGGGGTTTTCCAGCAGGTTGATGCAGCGCAGGAACGTGGATTTGCCGGAACCGGAGGAGCCCAGGATCGAGATCACATCGCCGTCGCGGGCGGTCAGCGAGACGCCTTTGAGCACCTCCAGCTGGCCGTAGCGTTTGTGCAGGTTGCGGATTTCAAGCGCGGGCGTGGCCTGGGCCATGTGCGGTCCTCATGGTGTGTGCTCCCTTGCTGTTGGTGGCCTTCCTGGCGAGGCGGCCAAGCTAGCATGCGTCCGAATGGCCGCCAACAGTGCTGCGGGTGGTAAACCGGGGATGTGCGGCAGGTTGTCGCATCGGCGCAGCAGACTGTCGCGTCATCAACAACCGAACGGCCGCCTGGACCCTTGCTACCGGTGAAAAGCCCGGGGAGTCGCGTAAAAAAAGGCGCGATGGTGCCAGCTTTGGGCGGGGGTTGGAAGGGTTAATCGGATGAGCGTGTCGCTGTGCTTTGAGGGGTTTCTCGGTTTCCGTTCATAGCCAATAGATCTAAACCTTGGCGTGTAATCAAAATCAAAAGAGAACTCATGAGCTGTTTCCAGTACCTGGAGTCCTCGCCATGAAGCATAGCCATTACTTTTTGCTGCCCTTCCTCGTGCTTGGCGCACTGTTGTTTCCCGTCATGCTCAGCGCCACGAACCTGGCCCCAGTAGACAGTGCCGGCGTGCAGGTCCAGCCGCAACAGCAGAACGGCATCACGTACCTGTCCGGAGGGATTGGCGAGGATGAAGCCAGCGCTATTGGGCAGGCCCAGGGTTACAACCTGCACATGACGTTCGCCGTCGGGCCGGAAAACAAATACATCCCGGATGTGAGCGTCGCCGTTCAGAATGCTTCAGGGCAAACGCTGCTGACGCTGAACGAGGCGGGCCCGCTGGTTTACGTACAGTTGCCGCCGGGCAAGTACACGGTGGTGGCGACACGCAACGGTGAGGCGCGGCGCGACACCGCCGAAATCGGCAGCGGCGCCGCACGCAAGTTGGTGTTCCATTGGAACAGTGACGAATAGCTGAGCGGCTTATTCGCTGGCCGGCTCTTCCATCGACTGGCGATAACGGTCCAGCGCTTCGCTGAAGTCCTTGATGAACTCCGGGGTGCTGAGCCAGCGCTGCGCCGTTTCGCGGTCCATTTCGTCGACCCACATGCGGTAGTCCACCAACATGTCGGCCGCCAGATTGGTGGCGGCCATGCTTTCGTTTTCAGCGTTTTTCAGGTCCAGCAGGCCTGGGCGTTCGCTGATCATCACACTCAGGGACGCGAGCAGCGTGTCGAGCATTTCGCTGCGGCTGATGGCCTCCGCTTCGCGCAGTTTGGCAAACAACTCCAACACGTAGACCGGTGGTTGCGCGGTGGCATGGGCCGGGTCGCCATACATCGGGATGGATTTACGCCCACTCATGCGGATCTGCTTGGCTTTGTCTTTGGCGCGCTTTGCACGTTTTTGCTGCTTGTTCGGTGAGGCCATTGGGCTTCGGTTTCCAATTTCGTTAGGGGAGGAGCGTGCCCGGTTCAGTCGATTTTCGGCACGGTAAAGCAGAATTCGCTGCCCTGGCCTGGCTGGCTTTCGGCGTACAGTTTACCGCCATGGGCCTGGACAATCCCCTTGGAAATATACAATCCCAGACCGGTACCATTCGGGTTTCCTTCCTTGACCGTCCAGTAACGGTCAAAAACGTGAGGCAACTGCTCCGCCGTAATGCCTTCACCGGTGTCGCGAACGCTGAACACGATTTCATCACCCACCGACATCGCACTGATGCCCACTGCGCCGTCCTGAGGCGTGAACTTGATGGCATTGCCAATCAAGTTGGACAACACCTGGAACAATCGCTCGGGATCGGCGTTGATCCTCAGGTTGGGTTCGGCGTGGAAGGATATGTCGATGGCCTTGGCGGTGGCCAGCGGCGTCAGCAGCGAGCATGCGTCTTCGAATATTTGGCTGACGTCCATCGGCTGGGGGTTAATGGTGTAGCGCCCAGCGTCGATACGAGAGGTGTCGAGCAGGTCTTCCAGCAACGCGTTCATGCGGCTGGCGGCCTGTTGCATGGTATCGATGGCTGAGGCAATGCGTTTTGAGCTGTGGGATCCGTCGGAGCTGAAGGCCTTTTGCATCATGCCGCAGAGCATGGAAATGATCGTCATCGGGTTGCGAAGGTCATGGGAGACAACTGCCACCAACTCATCGCGGGACTGTACGGCCTGGCGTTCCTTGTTGACCTGTCGGGCCAAGTCGTTTTCCAGGGCCGAACGCCGCAGGTCGTTGGCGGCGAACAGGTCGCCATGGGTCCATTTCGTGCTGATGCCGGCCATCTCGACTTTCCAGATTTCGAAGGACGTCCGGGGGCGCAGGCGCAGGCCGGTCTCGCTGTTTTCCAGGTCCAGGGGCTTTTGCGGATCGCCGCTCCATTGGATGGTTTGCTTGACCTCGGGGCGAAACCACAGCACGCCATTTTCCACAGGTTTTGGCAGGTGGATCGCCAGCACGCCGCTCGCCACGTCCTGATAAGCCTGGGCCGCAGGGAAAACGCTGCTTAGGCTGTGATGGGAGAACACCGGTTGACCGGTCGCCAGGACCCATTTGTGCAGCTCACGGATCTGCTCCGGTTCCGGGCATTGGCCATGGCGGTGCAGTTTGTTGTTTTCGAAGATCGCGACGCCAGTGGCTCCGGTCAGGTCCATCAGCCGTTGTGGGTCATGGGATAAACCGTCGAAGACATTGTCGCTGGACTCCGCCATGACGGTGGCGAGGACCTTGAGGTCATCAAGCTTGGCGTCCCGTTGGCGAGTCAGCTCCAGCGCTTCCATGGCGCTGATCTGCAGCGACAGCACTTGGCCGATGGTTTGGCAGGCCATGCGCATTTCATGGGGGACAAGCAGCGGCTGGCGGTTGCCACAGCTGATCAACCCCCACAACCGCTCGCCTTCCATCAGCGAGATGCTCATGGACGACAGCACGCCCATGTTCTTCATGTATTGGCGGTGGATCGGCGAGACGCTGCGCAGGGTGGAAAAACTCAGGTCCAGCGACGCCTGGGTGTCAGGCCGCAACTCCGGTACCAGCGGTATTGGGGCATAGTCGGCATTGGGGATGATGCGCAGCCAGTTGGTGCGGTACAGCTCGCGGGCCTGTTCGGGAATATCCGATGCCGGGAAAAACAGGCCTTTGTAGAGCTCCATCGACGGCGCGCTGGCTTCGGCGATCACCTGCCCGTGGCCTTCCTCTTCGAAACGATAGATCAGCACGCGATCGTAGCCGGTCATGGCCTGGATTTCCCGAACGCTGATTTCGTACAGGGCCTGGAGCGTTTTTGCACTTTGCAGACGCTGCAGCATGCGGCCCATATTGGCCTCGCCGCTGGCGCCTTCGGGGCGATAGTCGCTCAGGTGTTGCTCCAGTTCGACGATCAGGGCGCCCTGGTGACGATGAACCAATGCGTCAAAACGCTGCTGGTTTATGACGATAGCCACGGGCACGTTGTCGCTTTCCACGTCGGCGCGACAGGCGACGAGGATGGCTTCGGCCTGCTCCGGGCCGAACAGTGCGTCGAGCGTCTGGCCCAGAAGCCTGTCGGGATCGTGCCCCATCAACTGCAACACGTTGGCGCTGACCTGACGGATCACGAAGTCGGGCTCGGACAACATCAACAACACGCCGTGAGGCTGGATGGCCCCGGGGAAGCGGATCGGTTCGTCTGCGCAGTTGACCAGCAGTTCTTCGAAGGCTTCCTGGTTTTCCGGGTTCATAACAGTACCTTTTGGCTGTCCAGCCAGCGTTCGAAATAAGTGAACGTCGCTTTGGCGGCGCGTGTGACTTCGAACACCTGGGCGTCGCCAAGGTTCCTGTCGCCCAGGTATTGGAGAAAATCCTTCCAGCGTCGGCCAGTCAGCTCGCCATACACATTGAGGAAGGCTGCGCCGCTGGAGGCGTCAAGACCCAACTGCTCGGCCACCCTACGCCGCAGGATCTGCCCACCGAGCGTCGCGCCTTCCAGCACATAGGACACGCCGAGTGCCGCGGCACGGGAGTCGATCAACGGCAACGCCTGGCAGGTGGGCAGCGCTTCGATAGCGGCCTCTTCCAAGCCCAGTGCCGTGAGATCTGCCCGCAGGACCGGAAGTTTGATCCGGAGGGATTGGTCCAGCCCGGTCGGCGTCAGTGCAAGTACATGAAGACGTTGTTCCAACGGTTGATAAAAACCGTAGTAGGCCGCCATCAGGCGCCGATACAGATCGAGGTCCAGTTGTTCGGAGAAAAACGGCAGGCGCTTTTCCAGGGCGATGTGCCGTTCAGCGGTTTCGGTCCGCAATGCCTGGATCAGAGAGGGGTGGGGAGCGGCCGATGACATGCGAGATAGAGCTCTTTGATTGGAGCGTTGCGGAAAAAAACGCATGAATCTTACATGGGTTTTTGTGTGTGCAGTCATCGTCGGCATTGGCGGCCCGAGGAATTCCAGAACCACCGGGTCCCTGACGATATCCCTTGGACCGAGGTTCAGTTCCTTGAGGTTGACGAGGGCCTCCTGCTCCACCGCCGGCCGGTCGCGGCTGGCCAGTAGGCGTTCGGATCCGCCTTGTTCGAATTCAATGATGTGTCGCCCGATCTGCCAGCACGTTTGTACCTGGAGCGTATCAACGGCGCGCAAGACCTTCTGGCGTGCCTGCTGGATCAGTTGGCCGAGTTCACTGATCAGTGGCGCGAGCTGCGGGTCGTCTTGAGGTGAAATTGAAGTCATCGATGGGTCCAGCCATTGAGGGGGCGGACCCAAAGCATGCTCCGGAGGAAGTGTTGCTGATGCAGGACGGGGCTGATTGCCCTGGAGGAAATAAAGGTGATTCACGCAGTAGGGAGATGACGCCGCTATATGTCGATTAACCCTGGTCTGTAGGAGCTATCCCAGCAGAGTGTCATCCACCGCAAGCGCCCTCGCCACAAAGCGTCTGGCGGGGCGGTGCTCAGGCAGAGTCTTGCGCCAGCGCCTGGGATGCGGCCACATAATCAGCCTGGAATTGCTTGCTCTCGACCCAGTCCAGTGCGGTCTGCTCATCGACGCCGGTGGTCATGCGCCGATATTCGATCAGGGCGGTAATGATGAAGTCAGTGGCTTCTTCCTCACCTTCCTGTTCCAGCACGAGCGCCAGCAGTGGATGTCCCAGGAAGACCGCGCACATGGCCTGCTGGCTGACCTTTTCAGCGGCGTGCATGACCTGGAACAACTCCGATAGATCCACCGTCTCCAAGTCGATGCGCTCCTCGTTCGGATCGAGGAACTCGTTCGGCGCAGCGGCGCGTTGAATCCGGTTTTTCTTGGCCTTCGCCTTGGCGCGCTGGTTGCGTTTCTGCTGCTTGTCTGCCGATGACATGGTCAGATTCCTGACATGAAAAGTAAGGCCGCCTATCCTACAGCTTCATGGCGAGCGCTTCGAATCTCAATCGACCACGAACAAGGTCGCACCCAGCGACGTTGAAGAACGATGAGGCTCGGCCTGGTCGGCCACTTGATAACTCATGCCAGGCTTGAGCACGAACTGCCGCCCGTCCTCCAGCTCAGTGTTCAACTCACCCTTCAGGCAAAACAGAATGTGCCCCTTGGTGCACCAGTGATCGGCAAGATACCCCGCCGTGTATTCCACCATCCGGACCCGGATGTTCCCGAACTGCCGGGTGCGCCAATAGGCGGTTCCGGTGACGCCTTTGTGTTCGGTAGGTTCGATGGTTGACCAATCGGTGGTGCCAAAGGGGATGCCGGTGATGTCCATGTCGACTCGTCTGTCGGGGGATGGACGAATGTAGCCGAGTCGGTGGGGCGGAGGGAAGAGCACGACTTGATGAGCTATCCAGCCCTCGCTATTGGCGTTCTGCTTGCGAAGGCATCTCTACGGACAGGGTGCAAAAAACCCAGCCAATAAAAAAACCCCGATCAATTTCTTGATCGGGGTTTTCGGTATTTTGGTGCCCAGAGACGGAATCGAACCGCCGACACGGGGATTTTCAATCCCCTGCTCTACCGACTGAGCTATCTGGGCAACGGGGCGCATTAAACGGGTTTTTCAGGGGGTCGTCAAGCACGTTTTCAAAAAATATTTAATTATTACCGTCGCTTACGATCCGCCCCGGTTCTGAGCGGCTTATTCGGACGGCGGCACGTAGCCTTCGGCCTTGGCGTATTCTTCGCCGGAAAAGAACTTGTCCATCTCGCCTTGAAGGTATTTGCGGTCTTCGGCGTTCATCATGTTCAGGCGTTTTTCGTTGATCAGCAGGGTCTGGTGTTTTTGCCAGTCGCCCCAGGCCTTGGCCGAGACGTTGTCGTAGATATCCTGGCCTTTGGCGCCCGGAAATGGCGCGCGCTCCAGGCCTTCGAGTTCTTCTTTGTACTTGCGGCACATGATGATGCGGGTCATGACGACTCTCCTGCGTTCAATACGGCGGCCGCGCGTTCGAGCAAGGTTTTGACCGGGGCGGCAAGGCCCAGGCGCGGCGGGGTGGCGAGGTTATACCAGAGCCAGTCGGCCTCGGCCACGTGATGGCCGGTTTCCCGGACCCGGACCAGCCAGGGTTCGATCGCCAACTGGAAGTGGCTGAAGGTGTGCACCAGGCTTGGCATTTCCTGTTGCTTGCCCAATTCCAGCGAGTGTTGCAACGCCAAGTGCTGCAAGTCGTCGAGGTCGTCGAGTTCCGGCAGGCTCCACAGGCCGCCCCACAGGCCGACGGATGGGCGACGGTAAAGCAGAATCGCGCCTTCGTGGTTGGCCAGCATCGGCATCAGGGTGCGTTTTTTCGGCACTTCCTTGCGTGGCTTGGGGATCGGATAGCGCGTCTCCAGGCCCAGCATGTGGGCTTCGCAGCCTTTTTTCAGTGGGCAAAGCAGGCAGCTGGGCTTGCTGCGGGTGCAGAGCGTGGCGCCCAGGTCCATCATCGCCTGGGTGTAGGCGTTGACCCGGTCCTGGGGCGTGAAGCGCTCGGCGGTGGCCCATAGCTGTTTCGCCACCTTGGGTTCGCCCGGATAGCCCTCCTGGGCGGTGAAGCGCGCCAGCACGCGCTTGACGTTGCCATCGAGGATCGGCGCCCGCAGGCCCATGCTGATGCTGGCGATGGCGCCAGCGGTGGACAGGCCGATTCCCGGCAGTTCGGTGAGCTTTTCCACGTCGCGGGGGAACTCACCGTCGTACTGGTCGACGACAATTTTCGCGGTCTTCTGCAGGTTGCGAGCGCGGGTGTAGTAGCCCAATCCGGTCCACAGGTGCAGCACTTCGTCCTCTGGCGCCGCGGCCAAGGCTTCCACCGTAGGCAGCGAGGCCATGAACCGGTCGAAGTAATTGAGCACGGTGCTGACCTGGGTCTGCTGCAACATGATTTCCGAGACCCACACCCGATATGGGGTGATGTCCTGTTGCCAGGGCAAATCGTGGCGCCCGTGGCGGTCGAACCAATCCAGTACGGCGGTGGAAAACTGCTCGGCTGTCATCGCTTGAACAGTCCCTTGAGCGCGTTTTTCAGTTCGGGACTGACCTTGTCGCCCAGCTTCTCGTCGATCTTGTCACCGAGGCGGTCGCCGGCCAGCTTCGCCGCCACCTTGCCCAGCCCCTCGTTGTCCAGTCGGCAGGCCTTGGCACCCAGCTCCAGCGGCCCGCGGCAGCGCAACGGCCATTCGACGTCGACGTAGCGTTCGTTGACCTGGCAGGCCGGGTCGGGCATGTCGCTCTTGTCGCCTTCGACGATGATGCCGACGCGGTAGTCCATGCCCAGCACCCGCAGGTCGATATCGCCATTGCCGTTGACGGTCATGCCGGGGATGCGGACTTTCAGGTCCGGGTTGCTGGCCACGCCATTATGGAAGGTGAGGTTGCCGTTGAGTTGTTGGAACGGTGTGTCCTTGCCCCGCGGTTCGCCACTGAGGGTTTCACGATTCAGGGTGGCGATGGCTTTGCACAGTTGCTGTTCGAGGTTGGCATTGAGCAGCATGCCATCGTTGATGACGAACCCGGCGTTGCCGTTGAGGCTATCGATCAGGGCCTTCTGGCTGTTGCCGCTGGCGGTCACGGCGCTGTTGAGGGTCACCAGGCCTTTGACCGGCGGATTCTTGCCTTGGCTTTCGATGATTTTTTCGGCCGGCACCCGGTTGACGCGGGTTTGCAGGCTCAACTGCGGCGTGGGCTGGCGTACGTCCAGCGTGCCTTTGGCTTCGAAATTGCCGTTGTAGAGATCGCCTCGCAGGTTTTCCAGGGTCAACAGGCCGCCCTGGCCGGTTGCCTTGAGGGCGGCATTCTGAATAGGCAGTTTATCGAGGGTCAGTTGGCCAAAGGTCAAGTCGGCATCGAGGTCCAGTTTGCTCAGGCGCTCCGCCGGAAACAGCCGGTCGTTGCTCCAGGCCCCCTGGGTCGGGGAGCTCGGTAGCGGGGTGCTGCCAGCACCGGCCATGGCGCTGGCTTCGGTGTTGCTGACCTCGGCCTCACGAGCCGCCTTGCTGCTGTCGGCTTCAGCGGATTTTGGCGGCAGGTAGCGGTCAACGTTGAACGTGTCGGCCTTGAGTTGCACCCGCAGGGATTGCTTGGCGAAGTCTTCCACGACGATACGACCGCTAAAGTTGCTGTCGTCGACTTTCAGGTTGATGTCATTGAACGCGGCGCTGGTCGGTGAGCCGGCAATGTGGCTGACCAGTTCGACCTTGCTCAGACTGCCTTCGGCCATGGCCGGCAGTTTCTGGCCGATGCTGTCGACAAAGTTTGCCAGGTCAAACTGGGCGATCGACAGGCCGCCATTCAATTGCGGTGTTTTGTCGAGGTCGTTGACCTTCAGTTCGCCCAAGGCACGCAGTTGGTTGAGGGACAGCTTGATGCCGGTCCATTCGGCGACGTTTGCGGCCTTGTCCAGGGACAACTGGCCTTGAGCTGCGAAGTTCAGGCTCTTGCCCTGCAAGGGGTCGCCCGTGGCCTCGCCGGACAGCTTCAGGTCTTCGAACTTGTAGCGCTGCAAGGCGCGTTCAAAGCGTAGCTCGCCAGTGACTTCGGTGCGCACGCGCACGGCCGGCTGGTTGCTGGACAGGAAGGCGGTGAGGGTGACCGGGATGTTGGTGGAGTCGTGGACCGGGCCAGTGCTCAATTGGATGCTTTCAGCGGTGAACAGCTTGCCGGTCTGCTCGTCGGTGTATTCGACCCGGGCGTTGTTCACGGTCAGGCTGTCGATGTCCAGGCGAGTGGGCTGGGCCGGCTTCTCTGCCGGGGCGCTGGCGGGCGGGGCAGGCTGTTCGGCCGGGGCCGGAGCATTCGCCGTCGTTGCGGAGGCGGGCGCCTTGCCGATGTCCTCCCAATTGCCGTGGCCATTCTTGTCACGATTGAGTCGCAGGTTCAGGCCTTCGACCCGAACGTCGCTCATCTGCACTTCCCGGCGCAGTAAGGGTATTACCCGCACCGACAGGCCGAGCATCTGCAGGTCGGCGAAAGGTTGTGTCGGGTTGGTCAGTGTGGCGACGCTGGCGTCATGCAACTCCAGACCCAACCATGGAAACAGGCTCCAGCCTATGTCGCCATTGAGGGTCAGCTCAATGTGGGCCTTGTCGCGGGCTATCTGGCGGATCTCTTCCTTATAGTCGTTGGGATCGAAGAGGTGGGTCAGGGCAAAAGCCAGGGCCACAATGATCAGCAACAGCCCGAGAAGTACCAGACCCAGGATTTTGCCGAACGCTTTCATGGGCGAGTCCTTGTAGGTTGAGTTCAAAATTTAGCCTGGGAGTATAACGCCCTGAATTGGTGGCGCGTTGGGTGATCGTTCTTCGTTCCCTCGCAGGCAGGCCACAGGGGTTTGTGTTTGGCTTTAACTAGCATTCATCCAGCGGCAATTTCAGTTTGGCCGCCAGCGCCTGGGCTTCCAGATGCCCGGGCGGTGCCAACAGACGTAGCTCTGCACCGTTTTCCTCGGCGGTTCTGCGCGCTTCACTCGCCAGCCGTTCAGCCACGCCACGCCGGCGGGTAATATTTCGTACGCACATTTGAGACAAGTGCCAGACGTTCTGGTGCCGTTGCAGGCGTGCGGCGCCGAGTAGCCGGTCATTGAAGCGGGCTGCGATCAATGAGCCGTCTTCCAGGCAGCTTTGTACAAGTTGTGCGGCATCGTCAAAGGGCCCGAACAGCCAGGCCGGGGCATCTCGGTAGATCTTGTGCAGGTCCTGCTGGTCCTGCTGGTCCTGGCAGGTGGCGTCGTTCAGGTGCTCGACAACAATGGGCATACAAATTCCTGAAAAATAATCGGTTCATGCCCTACAGAAAGTGAGCAATGGCGCGATAAGACAAATGACACGAAAAAGGTGATATCACTTTGATTCTTCTGTCACGATCAAATGGTAACCTTTGCTTGTTCGCCCGTCCTTATGCGGCGTAATGTCGCACCAAGATGGAGCTTCACCACAAAATACAGCCAAGCCTGCGTGCAATGAAGGCTGAGGGTGATGCGTGGCTGGCGAACCATTCTAACAACTGGGGGATACACAAATGAGCACGAGCATCACGGCGGACGGCATCGCCGATCAGCCTGCGTTCCTCTCCAAGGAACGCATTATCGCCAAGCCCGGCTTCAACCGGTGGCTGGTTCCACCGGCCGCGCTGGCCATTCACCTGTGCATCGGCATGGCCTATGGCTTCTCAGTATTCTGGTTGCCACTGTCCAAAGCCTTGGGTGTCACCAAGGCCGTGGCCTGCGCACCGGACATGAGCTTCATCTCGCAAGTCTTTTCGTCCCAATGTGACTGGCCGATCTCGATGCTCGGCTGGATCTACACTCTGTTCTTCATCTTCCTGGGTTGCTCGGCAGCCATCTGGGGCGGCTGGCTGGAGCACGCCGGGCCGCGCAAGGCCGGTGTTGTATCGGCATTGTGCTGGTGCGGTGGCCTGCTGATTTCAGCGCTGGGTATCTATACCCACCAGATCTGGCTCATGTGGGTCGGTTCTGGCGTCATCGGCGGTATCGGCCTGGGCCTGGGCTACATCTCCCCGGTGTCGACCCTGATCAAGTGGTTCCCGGACAAGCGGGGCATGGCCACCGGCATGGCGATCATGGGCTTCGGTGGTGGCGCGATGGTAGGTGCCCCGTTGGCGGCAGCGCTGATGAGCAATTTCTCTTCGCCGACTGAAGTCGGTGTATGGCAAAGCTTCCTGGTCATGGCTGCGATCTACTTCGTATTCATGATCGGTGGCGCCCTGTCCTACCGTGTTCCGCCGACCGGCTGGAAGCCTGAGGGCTGGACCCCGGCACCGAAGAAAGCCGCGAACGCGATGATTACTCATCGCCATGTTCACGTGAGCGTAGCCTGGAAAACCCCGCAGTTCCGTCTGGTATGGCTGGTGCTGTGCCTGAACGTATCGGCTGGTATCGGTATCCTGGGCATGGCTTCGCCACTGTTGCAGGAAGTGTTCGGCGGCAAATTGCTCGGCACCGACCTGGCCTTCGGTCAGTTGGATGCCATGCAGTTGGGTCAAATTGCTGCCATCGCGGCCGGTTTCACCGGTCTGCTGAGCCTGTTCAACATTGGTGGTCGGTTCTTCTGGGCATCCTGCTCGGATTACCTGGGCCGTAAAAACACCTATTTCGTGTTCTTCGCCTTGGGCTTTGCCCTGTACGCGCTGATCCCGAACCTGGGCCATCTGGGCAGCGTCGCGCTGTTCGTGGCGGCGTTCTGCATCATCCTGTCGATGTACGGCGGCGGTTTCGCCACCGTGCCGGCCTATCTGGCGGACCTGTTCGGTACGCAAATGGTTGGCGCGATCCACGGTCGTCTGCTGACCGCTTGGGCCGCGGCGGGCGTACTGGGTCCGGTACTGGTGAACTACCTGCGTGAATATCAGCTGAGCATCGGCGTTGAACGTGCCGCGGCCTACGACATCACCTTGTACATCCTTGCTGGCCTGCTGGTACTGGGCTTCCTGTGCAACCTGATGGTCCGCCCGGTCGCCGACAAGTACTTCATGACCGACGCCGAGCTGGCTGCCGAACAGGCGCTGGGCCATGACAAAGGCGCCGACAGCACCACTTCGCTGGAGTGGAAAGCCGCGCCGGGCACCAAGCCGCTGGCGATCGCCGCCTGGCTGGTGGTGGGCATTCCGTTGGCGTGGGGCGTGTGGGTCACCCTGCAGAAGACGGCGGTGTTGTTCCAGTAAGCAATAAACGAGGCTAGCCCGGAGCGATGGGTTTCGGGCAAACCCTGTGGGAGCGAGCTTGCTCGCGATGAGGGAGGTCAGTCGACAGAGTGTTGTCTGACCCACCGCTATCGCGAGCAAGCTCGCTCCCACATTTGTTTCAGGTGTGGCAAAAAACTTGTATGGACATGTCTATCGCCGACAGCGCGGGGAACAACCCGTCAGGGATATCACCTCCCGTGTTTCTGTTTGCCGCTCGCGCCCCTATAATGGCTGCCTTTTTCGCCCAATGATTTTGCGGAGCTGGTGATGGCCGAACGTAAGGCGTCTGTCGAGCGCGACACTCTGGAAACCCAGATCAAAGCCTCGATCAACCTGGATGGCACCGGAAAGGCCCGGTTTGATATCGGCGTGCCTTTTCTTGAGCACATGCTGGACCAGATCGCCCGTCACGGGCTGATCGACCTGGACATCGTCAGCAAGGGCGATTTGCATATCGACGACCACCACACGGTGGAAGATGTCGGTATCACCTTGGGGCAGGCCTTCACCAAAGCCATCGGCGACAAAAAAGGCATCCGTCGCTACGGCCATGCCTACGTGCCGCTCGATGAGGCGCTGTCGCGCGTGGTCATCGACTTCTCTGGTCGTCCGGGCCTGCAGATGCATGTGCCGTACACCCGCGCCACCGTCGGCGGCTTTGACGTTGATCTGTTCCAGGAATTCTTCCAGGGCTTCGTCAATCACGCCAACGTGACCCTGCACATCGACAATCTGCGCGGGCACAACACCCACCACCAGATCGAAACCGTGTTCAAGGCGTTCGGCCGCGCGCTGCGCATGGCCGTGGAGCTTGATGACCGCATGGCCGGGCAAATGCCTTCGACCAAGGGCGTCCTGTAATGCAGACGGTCGCGGTGATCGACTACGGCATGGGCAACCTGCACTCGGTGGCCAAGGCCCTCGAGCACGTGGGTGCCGGCAAGGTGCTGATTACCAGCGATGCCGACGTGATTCGCGAAGCTGACCGGGTGGTATTCCCCGGCGTCGGCGCGATTCGCGACTGCATGGCCGAGATTCGTCGCCTGGGCTTCGATTCGCTGGTGCATGAAGTCAGCCAGGACCGTCCTTTCCTCGGCATCTGCGTGGGCATGCAAGCCTTGCTCGAACGCAGCGAAGAGAACGACGGCGTCGATTGCATCTCCATGTTCCCAGGCCAGGTGAAGTTTTTCGGCAAGGGCCTGCATGAAGATGGCGAGCACCTGAAAGTCCCGCACATGGGCTGGAATGAAGTGAGGCAGACGGTGGATCATCCGCTGTGGCACAACATCCCGGACCTGGCGCGCTTCTATTTCGTGCACAGCTACTACATCGCGGCCGGCAATGCGCGGCAGGTGGTGGGCAGCGGTCACTATGGCGTCGATTTCGCCGCGGCCCTGGCCGACGGTTCGCGATTCGCCGTGCAATTCCACCCCGAGAAGAGCCACACCCATGGCCTGCAGTTGCTGCAGAACTTCGCGGCGTGGGACGGTCGCTGGTAATGGCGCGCAAGAAACCGCCGATCCTCACCCTCACTCCCGAACAGGAGAGTGAAGCGAACCGCAAGATCCAGCGGTTCATGGAGGAGCGTTTCGAGCTGGACCTGGGTTCGTTCGAAGCGGCGGAAATTCTTGACCTGTTTACCCGTGAAATTGCGCCGCACTATTACAACAGGGCGATTTTCGATGTGCAGACGCACCTTAAAGAAAGGTTCGAAAGCATTGAAAGCGACTTGTGGGCGCTCGAGAAAAACTGATTTTCGAGCCAAGCTGAATATTCGTCTTTGAAGGTTTTTCAGATGCTGATTATCCCCGCTATCGATCTCAAGGACGGCGCTTGCGTACGTCTGCGTCAAGGCCGGATGGAAGATTCCACGGTGTTCTCCGATGACCCGGTGAGCATGGCTGCCAAGTGGGTGGAAGGCGGCTGCCGTCGCCTGCATCTGGTTGACCTCAATGGCGCCTTCGAAGGGCAACCGGTCAACGGTGAAGTGGTCACGGCCATCGCCAAGCGCTATCCGCACCTGCCGATCCAGATCGGCGGCGGCATTCGTTCGCTGGAAACCATCGAACACTACGTCAAAGCTGGCGTGAGCTACGTGATCATCGGCACCAAAGCCGTCAAGGACCCTGGGTTCGTCGCCGAAGCCTGCCGCGCCTTCCCGGGCAAGGTCATCGTTGGCCTGGACGCCAAGGACGGTTTCGTCGCCACCGACGGCTGGGCTGAAGTCAGCACCGTGCAGGTGATCGACCTGGCCAAGCGTTTCGAAGCCGATGGGGTGTCTGCCATCGTCTACACCGACATCGCCAAAGACGGCATGATGCAGGGCTGCAACGTCCCGTTCACCGCCGCCCTGGCCGCCGCCACGAAGATTCCGGTCATCGCCTCCGGCGGTATCCACAACCTGGGCGACATCAAGGCGCTGCTCGACGCGAGGGCGCCAGGCATCATCGGGGCGATCACTGGTCGCGCGATCTACGAAGGTACTCTGGACGTCGCCGAGGCCCAGGCCTTTTGCGATTCCTACAAAGGCTGAGGACTCACCATGGCGCTGGCCAAACGCATCATCCCTTGCCTGGACGTGGACAACGGCCGGGTGGTCAAGGGCGTGAAGTTCGAGAACATCCGTGACGCCGGCGACCCGGTGGAAATCGCCCGCCGCTACGACGAACAGGGTGCGGACGAGATCACCTTCCTCGACATCACGGCCAGCGTCGACGGCCGCGATACCACGTTGCATACCGTCGAGCGCATGGCCAGCCAGGTGTTCATCCCGCTGACCGTGGGTGGTGGCGTGCGCACTGTGCAGGACATCCGCAACCTGCTCAATGCCGGTGCGGACAAGGTGTCCATCAACACCGCGGCGGTGTTCAACCCCGAATTCGTCGGCGAAGCGGCCCAGCACTTCGGCTCGCAATGCATTGTCGTCGCCATCGATGCCAAGAAGGTCTCCGGCCCTGGCGAAACCCCGCGTTGGGAAATCTTCACCCACGGTGGCCGCAAGCCCACGGGCCTCGACGCCGTTGAATGGGCGAAAAAAATGGAAGGCCTGGGGGCCGGTGAAATCCTGCTGACCAGCATGGACCAGGACGGCATGAAAAACGGTTTCGACCTGGGCGTCACTCGCGCCATCAGCGATGCCCTGGGCATCCCGGTCATCGCTTCCGGTGGTGTCGGCAACCTGCAGCATCTGGCCGACGGTATTATCGAAGGCCACGCCAGCGCGGTATTGGCGGCGAGCATCTTCCACTTCGGTGAGTACACCGTGCCGGAAGCCAAGGCCTACATGGCGCATCGCGGTATCTGCATTCGCTGATCGCTGGACACCATGGCGGGCCCAAGGCACTCTTGGGCACACCATGGATTGCGGTAGCCCGACATGCTCAAACGCCTCGTTCTTGCCTTTGCCGGTGCCACGTTACTGCTCGCAGGCACCGCCCGCGCCGCCGATACATCATTGGTGTTGCTGACGGAAAATTTCCCGCCGTACAACATGGCGAAGAATGGCAAGAACTTCGCCCAGGACGGAAACATCAATGGCATCGCCGTGGACATCGTCCGCGAGATATTCAAGCGTGCCGACATCTCCTACAGCCTGACGCTGCGTTTCCCTTGGGAGCGAATCTATAAGCTCGCCCTGGAAAATCCTGGTTACGGTGTGTTCGTCATGGCGCGCCTGCCAGAGCGTGAAAAACTCTTCAAATGGGTCGGCCCTATCGGCCCGGATGACTGGATCATGCTCGCCAAGACTGACAGCAAGATCACCCTCGACTCGCTGGAGCAGGCGCGTCAATACCGGATTGGTGCCTACAAGGGCGACGCGATTGCCGAGACGCTGGCCAAGCAGGGGCTGAACCCGATTGTCGTATTGCGCGATCAGGATAACGCCAAAAAGCTGGTCAACGGCCAGATCGACCTGTGGGCCACCGGCGACCCGGCCGGGCGTTACCTGGCGCGTCAGGAAGGGGTGAACGATCTCAAGACCGTGTTGCGTTTCAACAGCGCCGAGTTGTACCTGGCGTTGAACAAGGACGTGCCCGACGACGTGGTCGCCCGGCTTCAAGGTGCTCTGGATGAGCTGCGCAAGGAAGGCGCGGTGGACGCGATCATGGCGCGGTATCTCTGACCGCTGGAAAAAACCTGTGGGAGCGAGCCTGCTCGCGAAAGCGGTGGGTCAGCTTGCAGAGATGTTGAATGTGCCGCCGTCATCGCGAGCAAGCTCGCTCCCACAGTGGTTCTGCATCGGGCACAAGATTTGTGTTCACAGCAGATCCCCTGTGGGAGCGAGTTTGTTCGCGATGGCAGCGACGCGGTTCTACCGATAAACCCCATCTTTCCCATGCCCAACCATCGCCTGATTGCTGCGCAGGCTGATCATCGACTTGATATCGATCCACTCGATGCCCTGGGCCTTGAGGCGCGGCAGTTCGCGTTCGAGCACCGCCAGGGTCTGCGGGTAGGGATGCCCGATCATCACCGCCGAGCCTTGCCGATGGGCTAGTTCAATGGCCACCTGAAGTTGATGGGCGATGGCCGCTTCGGTGCGTTCGTCGTCCAGGAACACATCCCGCGACACACTGGCCAGGCCGATTTTCTGCGCCTCGGCAGCGGCGACGGTCTGAGCGCTGGTGCGGCTGTCGACGAAAAACTTGTGGCGCTGCTGCAAGTTCGCCATCAACCACGCCATGGCCGCGGGTTGGGCGGTCATGCGGCTGCCCATGTGGTTGTTGATCCCGCTGGTGTAGGGCACAGCGGCGAAGGCGGCGTCGAGGCGTTTTCCCAGTTCTTCGATAGGCAGGTCCGGATGCCAGGCGAATGGGCCGGTGGCTGGGTCCATGGGCATGTGCAGCATAACCAGCTTGCCGGCGCGATGGGCTTCGCGGGCAAATTCGGCGGCGTGGGGTGTGTCGGGCATGATCGCGGCGGTGACCGGGCCGGGGAGGGCCAGTACCCGGCGATCCCGGGGCAGGTTTTGCCCCAGGTCATCGATGATCAGGCTCAGGTAAGCCTTTTGCGGTGAAGGGGCTGGTGTGGCGGGCGCAGCAAAGGCAGCGCTCGCCAGACAGCACAGCAGGCCGAGGATGAAGCGCCGGCCCATCTCAGCGGCCGGACGTGATGTTCAGTCCTTTGAGCAGGCTCAGGGCCTGGGCCAACTGGTAATCGTCATCCTGTGGCATCGGCTTGGCCTTGGCGCCGGAGCCGGTCGGTTTGTCGGCACCGCCATTGCCATTGCCCAGGTGACCTTGCAGGTCGGCTTCCTTGAAGTACTCGCTGTCCTGTTCGTTGGTGATCTTGGCCTTGCGCACCTCGATGTCCGGGACGATGCCCTGGGCCTGGATGGAGCGACCGTTGGGCGTGTAGTACAGCGCGGTGGTGATCTTCAGGGCGCGGTCGTTGTTCAGTGGCAATACGGTCTGCACCGAGCCCTTGCCGAAACTGGTGGTGCCCATGACCACGCCGCGCTTCTGATCCTGCAGGGCGCCGGCGACGATTTCCGAAGCCGAGGCGCTGCCGCCGTTGATCAGCACCACCAGTGGCACGGCTTCGCTCAGGTCGTTGCCGGTGGCCGAGAAGCGCAGTTCGGAGTTGGCGATACGACCCTTGGTGTAGACGATCAGGCCCTTGGTGATGAAGTGGTCCACCACTTCCACCGCCGATTGCAGTACGCCGCCGGGGTTGTTACGCAGGTCCAGGACCAGGCCGTTGAGCTTCTTGCCGTTGTCCTTGCGCATCTTGGCCAGGGCCTTGGCGACTTCTTCGCCGGTCTTGACCTGGAATTGGGTGATGCGGATGTAGCCGTAGCCCGATTCCAGCAGTTGGCTCTTCACGCTTTTGACCTGGATGACCGCACGGGTCAGGGTCACGTCGAACGGCGTGCCGCCGTCGCGCACCAGGGTCAGGGTGATCTTCTGGCCGATCTTGCCGCGCATCTTGTCGACCGCTTCGGTCATGCTCTGGCCACGCGTCGGCTGGCCATTGATCTTGACGATGAAGTCGCCGGCCTGGATGCCAGCCTTGGAAGCGGGGGTGTCGTCGATGGGCGAGACCACTTTGACGAAGCCGTCTTCGCTGCCGACCTCGATGCCCAGGCCGCCGAACTCGCCGCTGGTGCTTTCCTGCAGCTCGGCAAAATCGTCCGGGCCCAAGTAGGCCGAGTGCGGATCAAGGTTGCTGAGCATGCCCTTGATGGCGTTCTCCAGCAGCATCTTGTCATCCACCGGTTCCACGTAGGCGGCCTTGATCCGGTCCATGACTTCGGCAAAGGTGCGCAGCTCGTCCAACGGCAGCGGGGCTTTGGTGGTCGCGACCGTGGCGGCTGGCGCCGATGGGGCCGGGTCAGCGGCGAAAACCAGGGGCGCGCCGATCACAAGGGCGATCGTCAGGGCCAGCGAGGTGAGGCGGGACAAATGCAGCATGTCGAACGAACTCCTTAATTGGATGGGCGCGCTTATCCTTGCGCACGACACCATTGGGCCGGGTCACTGGGGCGACCCTGCTGACGAATAGCGAAATACAGTGCTGGCGTGTCCTGCCCGCCACTGTTACCGACCGTGGAAATGGACTCACCGGCCTTGACCACATCGCCCGCGGCCTTGAGCAGCGTCTGGTTATGACCGTACAGACTCAAGTAGCCGTTGCCGTGATCCAGGATCACTAGCAGGCCGGCGCCGCGCAGCCAGTCGGCGAACACCACACGCCCGCCATGCACGGCATGCACCTGACTGCCGGCAGAGGCGCTGATCATCACGCCGTCCCACTTGGTGCGGGTGTCGTCGCCACGGGTTTCACCGAAGCGCGCAAGTAATCGACCATTGACCGGCCATGGAAGTTTGCCACGGGCCGAAGCAAAAGCGCCGCCAAAGGTTTCGCCAGCACTGGAAACCAGTACGCCAGGGCTGGATTTTACCGGCTTGCGCGGCGCATCGCTGGAGTCAGCTTCGGCCTGGGCTTCACGCAAACGCTTTTTTTCGGCTTCCTGCTGGGCGATCAGCGCTTTCTGGCGCGCCTCTTCTGCCTCTCGAGCCTGGCGGGCCAGGGTTTCCTCGATGGTTTTCAGCACCGTTGCCAGCTCAGCCTGATCCTGCTCGCGGGCCTTGAGCTTGCTGTCGCGGGCCTTCACGTCATCGTTCAGCTTGGCCAGGGCCACCTGACGCTCTTTGCGAACCTTTTCGAGTTCATCGCGCTGGGTGTCCAGGCTGCTTTTCTGCACCAGCAACTGGGCTTGCTGCAGTTCGATGTCTTTCTCGACATTGGCCAGTTGGCGCAGGGTTTCGTTGAAGCTCTTGAGTTGTTCCAGGCGGGCCTGGCTCAGGTAATCGTAATAGGTGAGGGTGCGGGCGAATTTTTCGGGGTTCTGCTGGTTGAGCAGCAGCTTGAGATATTCCTGGCGGCCGTTCTGATAAGCGGCCCGGGCCTGGATGGCGATCAGTTTTTGCTGTTCAGTGCGCGCGCTCTGGAGTTTTTTTTTCTCTCCATCGAGTCGCTGCAGCTCGGATTCGCTTTTCTTCAGCTCTTTTTGCAGGGCATCGACCTGTTTCTCCAGCTTGCCCATCTCGGTCTCGGTGCCGCGCAGGTCTTTCTGCACGCTGGATTTTTCTTCCTGCAACTTGCCCAGCAGCTTTTTCAGCTCGGCAATGTCCTGACGCGTGGCGTCCAACTGCTGTTGGGTTTGCGCGCGCTCGTCAGCAAAGGCCGGTTGGAGCAGGCAGGTCAGAGCAAGGGCTATCAGGACGCGAAGCATAGAGGCGGGCGACACCAGGGAAAGGGACGGCCTAGTATGCCCGCCCCACGCTGCAAAAAAAACGCCCATTTGGGGCTGTGTGATAACTGGCCCGAAAAACACTGAAAACCCCCATGTGGGAGCGAGCCTGCTCGCGAATGCGCCGGGTCAGCCGACTTCAAAGTTGACTGATGCACCGCTTTCGCGAGCAGGCTCGCTCCCACAAGGGTTGGGTCGATCAGACCAGGATCGAAGTCCCGGTCATCTCCGCCGGCTTCTCCATCCCCAGCAACATCAGCATGGTCGGCGCCACGTCAGCCAGTACACCGCCGTCGCGGACCTTGAAGTCGCGCTTGCCGACATAAATGAACGGCACCGGCTCGGTGGTGTGGGCGGTGTGGGCCTGGCCGGTGGATTCGTCGGACATCTGCTCGACGTTGCCATGGTCGGCCGTGATCAACGCTTCGCCGCCGACTTTCTCCAAGGCCTCGACAATGCGGCCCACGCAGGTGTCCAGGCATTCCACAGCCTTGACCGCCGCGTCGAACACGCCGCTGTGGCCCACCATGTCGCCGTTGGCGTAGTTGACCACGATCACGTCGTAGCGCTGGTTCTCAATGGCGTCGACGATGCGGTCGGTCACCTCCGGTGCGCTCATTTCCGGTTGCAGGTCGTAGGTGGCGACTTTCGGCGAGGGAATCAGGATGCGTTCTTCGCCCGGGAAGGGCTCTTCGCGGCCGCCGGAGAAAAAGAACGTCACGTGGGCGTACTTTTCGGTTTCAGCGATGCGCAGTTGGGTCTTGCCGTTTTTCGCCAGGTAGTCGCCCAGCACGTTCTCCAGGCTGCCTGCGGCGAAGGCCGACGGCGCGGGGATGCTGGCGGCGTATTGGGTCAGCATGACGAAGCCGGCCAATTTCGGCTGGCGGGCGCGTTCGAATTCCTTGAAACCGTCTTCGACGAACACGCGGGTCAGCTCGCGGGCGCGGTCGGCACGGAAATTCATGAACACCACGGCGTCGCCGTCTTCGACTTTCACGGGCTCGCCGATGGTGGTGGCCTTGACGAATTCGTCGCTTTCGCCGCGCTCATAGGCCGCTTGCAGACCTTCCTGGGCGGTGGCCGCGTTGAACTCGGCGCTGCCGTCGACGATCAGGTTGTAGGCCTGGGCCACGCGGTCCCAACGGTTGTCGCGGTCCATGGCGTAGTAGCGGCCGACGATGCTGGCGATGCGGCCCTTGCCGAGAGCCTGGAAGGTGGCGTCCAGCAGTTCGATCGACGAGGTGGCGCTTTTCGGCGGTGTGTCGCGGCCATCGAGGAAGGCGTGCAGGTAGATCTTCTCGGCGCCGCGCTTGAAGGCCAGTTCGGCCATGGCGATCAGGTGATCCTGGTGGCTGTGGACGCCACCGTCGGACAGCAGGCCCATGAAATGCACGGCCTTGCCGGCGGCCACGGCTTTGTCCACGGCGGCGCAGATGGTTGGGTTCTCGAAGAATTCGCCGTCGCGGATCGATTTGGTCACGCGGGTGAAGTCCTGGTACACCACGCGACCTGCGCCGAGGTTCATATGGCCGACTTCGGAGTTGCCCATCTGCCCGTCCGGCAGGCCGACGTCCATGCCGCTGCCAGAGATCAGGCCGTTCGGCACGGAGGCCCACAGGCGGTCCAGCACAGGCTTCCTGGCCGCATACACGGCGTTGGATTCGTGGCTGTCACTGTGACCAAAGCCGTCGAGAATCATCAGGACCAAAGGTTTAGGCGTAGTAGTCATGGAATCCACTCGTGGCTGGTTAAAAGAAGACGATGGAAAAGGGACGGGCAGTTTAAAGGTAAGTTCCGACGGCGTCACCGCCGGGCGGGGTTTGGCCGGCCTTGCGTGCTGTGTATACTGGCCGACATTTTAACGCCCTGGAACCTCCTTCGATGGTTGCTCACCTGATTGAATTTGCCACTAACCACTACCTTCTTGTCGGTATCTTCGTCGTACTGTTGGCGTTGCTGGTCGCCCATACGATGCAGGGCGGCGGCCGTAGCCTGAGCACTGGCGAGCTGACCGCGCTGGTCAACAAGGATGCCGGCGTGGTGGTGGATATCCGCCCGAGCAAGGATTACGCCGCTGGTCACATTGTCGGGGCGGTGAACATTCCCCAGGACAAACTGATCGCGCGCATCGGCGAACTGGAAAAACACAAGGCCAAGACGCTGATTCTGGTGGACGCTCAAGGCCAGCACGCGGGTACCCTTGCCCGTGAGTTGATGAAGTCCGGCTTTACCGCCGCCAAGTTGTCCGGTGGTGTTTCGAGCTGGAAAGCCGACAATCTGCCTCTGGTGAAGTGATATGACCCAGGTTGTTGTCTATTCCAGCGACTACTGCCCCTACTGCTCCAGAGCCAAGTTCCTGCTCCAGAACAAAGGTGTGGCTTTCGAAGAGATCAAGGTCGACGGCAAGCCGCAACTGCGTGCCGAGATGAGCCAAAAGGCCGGACGCACGTCCGTGCCGCAGATCTGGATCGGCAGCACCCATGTGGGCGGTTGCGATGATCTGTTCGCCCTGGAGCGCGCCGGCAAACTCGACGCAATGCTCAAGGCCTGAATTTCCTATTAATAGAACCTGAAAGTAAGAAGGATCTGCGATGACTGACCAACAGAACACAGCTGCCAGCGAAGAAGAAGCCGCACCGCAATTCTCCTTGCAGCGCATTTATGTCCGTGACCTGTCCTTCGAGGCCCCGAAAAGCCCGGCGATCTTTCGCCAGCAGTGGGAGCCGAGCGTAGGCCTGGACCTGAACACCCGCCAGAAACCTCTGGAAGACGACTTCCACGAAGTGGTACTGACCCTGTCGGTCACCGTGAAGAACGGTGACGAAGTGGCGTTCATCGCCGAAGTGCAGCAGGCCGGGATCTTCCTGATCAAGAACCTGGATGCCGCTTCGATGAGCCACACCCTGGGCGCGTTCTGCCCGAACATCCTGTTCCCTTACGCCCGCGAAACCCTGGACAGCCTGGTGACCCGCGGTTCGTTCCCGGCCCTGATGCTGGCTCCGGTGAACTTCGATGCGCTGTACGCGCAAGAACTGCAGCGCATGCAGCAAGAAGGCGGCGCGACCGTTCAGTAAGCGTCGACCGTCGGGCATAGCGTCCGACAGCCAGGCACAAAACCTGTGGGAGCGAGCTTGCTCGCGATGGCGGTGCACCAGTCAACATTTACGTCGGCTGATCCACCGCTATCGCGAGCAAGCTCGCTCCCACAGGAGTTTCTGGCTTGCGGCGCCGACTCAGGCGAAACCGTTCTGCCGCCACGCCTCATAAACCGCCACCGCCACGGTGTTGGACAGGTTCAGGCTGCGGCAGCCTTCGCGCATCGGCAGGCGCAGGCGTTGTTCGGCGGGCAGAGAGTCGAGCACCTCGGCTGGCAGGCCACGGCTTTCCGGGCCGAACACAAACGCATCGCCCGCGACGAAGCTGGCGTCATGGAACGGCCGCGAACCCTTGGTGGTGAAGGCAAACAAGCGCGGATGTCCAAGGCTTTCCAGGCAGCTGGCGAGGTCGGCGTGACGCTGCAAAGTGGCATACTCGTGGTAGTCGAGGCCGGCGCGGCGCAGGCGTTTGTCGTCCATCTCGAAGCCCAGCGGTTCGATCAAATGCAGGTGGCAGCCGCTGTTGGCGCACAGCCTGATGACGTTGCCGGTATTCGGCGGAATTTCCGGTTGAAAAAGGATGACGTGAAACATGCACGGCTCCGCAGATAAAGATGAGCGGCATTCTACGCCGCAAACTGATCGGCGTTCGAAGCTTATGCCTCGGGTGATGGGCTCTTTGGCGATCGTCGGCATGATGGTCGGGCTGATGATCGGCCGCCTGACCACGCCCGACCCAAGCGTGCTGCAACAGATCGAGGTGACTGACGGCGCGCTGGTGGCCTGGTTCAACAACGAGCCCAAGTTGCATGGGGAAGTCATCGACGGCTCGGTGGCCCTGTTGTTCGACGCCGAAGGCCGACCGCAGAAGGGTCAACTCAAGCTCAATGGCAAGGGCGTGAACTGGCGGGTGCGTTTGAGTGACAAGGGCTTGTTGCTGACGTTGGTGGCGGCGCGTCCGCTGCGGGGGGAGTGGACCGGCAGCGAGGTCGATGACCGCTGGCGGCTGGAGGTCCGTCTCCAGGAGCAATAAAAGAGGGAATCCCCGGCCTGCCTGTACCAAGGTTCCCAAAACGGGAGGGCTGCGGTTAGCGCGCAGCCCTGGTGTAAAGAAGGGAAACCTTGACCTGCCTGTATCAAGGCCCCCAAAACAGTGGGCTCGATGAGCCCGGTATAAAAGAGGGGAATCCCCGGCCTGCCTGTACCAAGGTCCCCAAAACTGGGTAGTGATAGGGTTATTGCAGGGCGCGTGCCAGTTTTAAACTATTTGTCACAAAAACTCTTTTTGTGATGAAAAAGCCCCGTATTCCGGGGCTTTTGCTTTTATACAGGCTGGATTTATCAGGTTGGATCGAATGCTTCAGGTTCGCCGGATGTGCGCACTTGCGGTTCACGGTGCATTGCTGCGGTGCATGGCGCCTTTAAAAGCATCGCGAGCAAGCTCGCTCCCACAGGAATTGCGTTTCCCTTGTAGGAGCGAGCTTGCTCGCGATTGGGCCTTCAAATTCAGCGAAGGGCTAAAGACCGATCAGCCCTCATCCCCGTCATCATCATCCCCACCATCGACCTTCATCCCCAGCTCCTTGATCTTGCGAGTCAAGGTATTGCGGCCCCAGCCCAGCAGCACGGCGGCGTCGCGGCGGCGGCCGGCGGTGTGTTTGAGGGCAGTTTCGATCATGATCCGCTCGAAGCTCGGCACGGCGCTGTCCAGCAGGCTCGACTGGCCCCGGGCCAGGGCCTGGTCGGCCCATTGGCGCAGTGCCTGTTCCCAGTTGGTCACGGGCGCCGAATCCTGCGGCAGGCTCAACAGTTCTGGGGGTAGGTCGCTGATGTGCACTTCACGACCCGAAGCCATCACCGTGATCCAGCGGCAGGTGTTCTCCAGCTGACGCACGTTGCCGGGCCACGGCAGGTTCTTGAGGTATTCCTCGGTTTCGCTCTTGAGCAGCTTGGGCTCCACCGCCAGTTCCTGGGCCGCGCGGCTGAGGAAATGCCTGGCCAGGGTCGGGATGTCTTCGCGACGGTCGGCCATGCGCGGGATATGAATGCGGATCACATTCAGGCGGTGGAACAAGTCCTCACGGAATTTGCCGGCGTGAACCAGGGTTTCCAGGTTCTGGTGGGTCGCTGCAATGATGCGCACATCGACCTTGACCGGCGTATGCCCACCCACTCGATAGAACTCGCCGTCGGCCAGCACGCGCAGCAGGCGGGTCTGGGTGTCGGCCGGCATGTCGCCGATCTCATCGAGGAACAGTGTGCCGCCGTCCGCTTGTTCGAAGCGCCCGCGTCGTAGGTTGGCCGCACCGGTGAACGCGCCTTTTTCGTGGCCGAACAGCTCGGATTCCATCAAGTCCTTGGGAATTGCCGCCATGTTCAGTGCGATGAACGGTGATGCCGCCCGTGGACTGTGGCGGTGCAGCGCATGGGCGACCAGTTCTTTACCGGTGCCCGACTCGCCGTTGATCAGCACGGTGATGTTGGAGTGGCTCAAGCGCCCGATGGCGCGAAACACTTCCTGCATCGCCGGCGCTTCGCCGATGATTTCCGGGGTGCGGGCCAAGGCCGGCACCTCTTCCATGCCCTGTTGTTCCTGGGCATGCTGGTTGGCGCGCTTGACCAGCGACACCGCTTCATCGACGTCGAATGGCTTGGGCAGGTATTCGAAGGCGCCGCCCTGGTAGGACGCCACGGCGCTGTCCAGGTCCGAATGGGCGGTCATGATGATCACCGGCAGCCGTGGATGCTGCTCGCGAATCCGGGCCAGCAGGTCCAGGCCGCTGGCGCCGGGCATGCGGATGTCGGAGATGATGACGTCCGGTTGCTGACGCGCCAGGCGACTCATCACCCCGTCGGCGCTGTCGAAGCTCTGGGTGGTCATGCCTTCCTGTTGCAAGGCTTTTTCCAGGACCCAACGGATAGAACGGTCGTCATCGACGATCCACACGGTTTCACTACGGCTCATGTCGATGTGGCTCCTTGTTCCAGTGGCAGGAAGATCGAGAACGTGGTGTGGCCGGGGTGGCTCTCACACTCGATCAAGCCCTGATGCTGACTGATGATGTTCTGGGTAATGGACAGGCCGAGCCCGGTACCGTCCGGGCGACCGCTGACCATGGGAAAGAAGATGGTTTCCTGCAGCTCCGTGGGAATGCCCGGGCCGTTGTCGATGATTTCGATCTTGGTCACCAGGCGATGACGCACGTGGCCGATGGTGAATTGGCGCATGGCGCGGGTGCGCAGGCTGATGCGGCCCAGGCGCAGCTCGTTTTGGCTGCTGATGGCCTGCATCGCGTTGCGCACAATGTTCAGCACAGCCTGGATCATTTGCTCGCGGTCGATCAAGACGTCGGGAATGCTTGGGTCGTAGTCGCGCACCAAGGTGATGCAGCCCTGGCTTTCAGCTTCCACGAGGCTGCTGACGCGCTCCAGCACCTCATGGACGTTGCACATCGCCAGGGAGGGCAGTTTGTTCGAGCCGAGCATGCGGTCCACCAGGTTTCGCAAGCGGTCGGCTTCCTCGATGATGACGTTGGTGTAGTCCTTGAGGCTTTCTTCCGGCAGTTCACGGGCGAGCAACTGTGCGGCGCCGCGAATCCCGCCGAGGGGGTTCTTGATCTCGTGGGCCAGGCCGCGCACCAACATCTTGCTGGTTTCCTGCTTGGACAACTGGGCCTCTTCCTTGGTGATGCGCAGCAGGCGATCACGGGGGTGGACTTCCAGCAGCAGCAGGGTGGCGCCGTTGTTCAGGATCGGGGTGACCGCGTAGTCCACGGTCAGGGTTTGGCCGGTCAGGGCGGTGAGCATCGCTTCACGCTTGGTGAAGGGATGAGCCTGTTCCACCGCTTGACGCAAGGAATTGAGGGCCTCGGCGGATTCGGTAAACAACTCGCTGATGAACTGCCCATGGCTGCGCTGGCCGCTGACGGCCAGGAGCATTTCCGCCGCCGGGTTCATGTACTCGAGGCGCAGTTCGGCATCAAGCAGGATGGTCGCGGTGGTGAGGTTGTCGAGTAGCAAGCGGTGTAGTGCGTCGCTTATGGTCATCAGGACCTCTTTTGGAGCGTAGCAAGCACGTGTATGACGCGCCGGTACAATGAAAATGCAAAAACCAAACCAAGGCTCCGAAAAGAAGCGTTTAGAGCCTCAAAAAGGCTTTATTCGCCCGTTTGCGTGGCGTTCTGCCAGTTTTTACGGGTACTTTCGAACCAAAATGGGATGAGGCCTGGGTATCCGTGCAAGTTTGCGCACCAATATAGTGCGCTCGCTTGGGCGACGTTAGAAGAACGGCAGGATGCTGCTTTTTTCTTCGGGTTTGTCGGCGAGGGGGCATTCGGGACGCTGGCCGTAATCGGCGGTGATGCAGGGTTTGACGCGGCGTTTCTGCGCCAGGGACATGCGCTGCATGTGGAAGGGCTGGTTGGCAGTGCGTTCGACGACGCGGCCTTGTTCGTCGAGGATTTCCACCGCCAGGTGATGGGTGCCCCGATCGATGTTACTCAAGGCAAACACCGGGCTCGGCCCTGGTGCGCCCGTGGGTTGGCCGTCGAGCAGCAGGCGATAGCGATGGCCTTTTTGCAGCGGGGGTTCGCTGGTGGCGCTGGCGATCAGCTCCCCTGCGGTGCTGCGTATCGTGGCGTCCGGCTCCGGGATCAATAGCCGGAGCATTTCGTAATGGAACAGCGGCTCGGGTGGCGCTTTGGGCGCTGGCGCCGGGGCTGTACTTGAGGGGGGCGACGGCATCCGGTTGCCGGGTGGCAGTTGCACTTTCTTCGCATTGCCGGGGCGCGGCTGATCGGTGAAGACGCGATTGCCTTGGGCATCGATGTAGGTATAGACCTGCGCCATGCCCGGCAGCGCAGTCACCAACAGGCTCAGGGCGAGCAGCCAGCGAATCACGGCTGGTGCACTCGCTGTACGGTGAAGGTCACGGTTTCACTCTGTTGCACGAGATGTTCCCCGTCGATGACTTGCACCGCCAGGCTGTGCTCGCCCCGATCGATGTTCACCAATTGCAGGCGCGGCACGTTGCTCGACTGGCCATAGGGTTGACCGTCCAGCAGCAGCCGGAACAGATGGGGACTTTGCAGGCGTGGTTGCGCCCGAACGCCAACGGTGAACGTGCCGTTATTGGCGCGCAAGGCCTCTTCAGTGGGAATGTCCGTCAACTCCAGCACTTCGTAGGCATCGCGCGATTCTTCCTGGGTCGTGGGAGTCGTGGGCGCGTCCGGGCTGGCTGGAGGCTGGCGTTCGATGCTGTTGAGCGGCGGCAACTCCACCGTTTGGGCCGGTACGCCTTGGGGCGGCTGGTTGCTATAGGCGGTGTTGCCATCGGCGTCGGTGTACTTATAGATCTGCGCCGCGGCAGGCAACGCCAACAGCAGCAACAGCAATGCTGGAAACCCACGACCCATAAAATCGACCGAAAACTAAAAGTGTTGGCTTGCAGCATAGGTCAGGGAGGGCCATTGGCCCAAGTTGTTGCGCGCAACCTTTTATAGAGTTGGGGATGGCGCCGACCCAGTGTGGCAGCGAGCTTGCTCGCGATAGCGGAGTGTCAGTCACAGAAGTGTCGGCTGTACTGGCCCCATCGCGAGCAAGCTCGCTCCCACACTGGATTAGTGTTGTTGGTCTCAGGCTTTTGGCGTTATGCACAGCTCTGCGGTTGCCCGGATCAGGGCGAGCCGGTGCACCGGGTGCTGCTTGTTGCTATGGGTAGCCTGGGCCAACCATTGCGGGCACTGCGGATCGGTGCGGTAGGGGGCGAAGTCGGCCAGTTGCTGCAGCAGGCGCTTTTGCAATCGGTCGAGCTGCGGGCGAATCTGCCCCACCAGGTCCGGGCGGGGGAGGTCCGGGGCCTTGCCTTCCAGGGTCCAGTCGGACAAGTTGATGTATTGCACCAGTTTGTTGGCTTCTATCTGGGCGGCGAAAAACGCTTCCACGGTTTCGCCAGGCAGCTTGTAGGCCGGCGCCTGGGCGACGGCGGCGGCAATGACTTCACGCTCGCGCTGACGGTCTTCTACCGGTTTATGGCTGTCCCATTTGCTCAGCGCCACTTGATCGGCGATGGCCAGGCGTTCGCCAATGGCACTCAGCAACGGGGTAAGGGCGTCGGGGGCAGGGGTTGCTTCGGCGGCGGTGGCCAACAGCGCGGCAGAGAGGGCAAGGCCAAGTTTGAAGCGCAAAGTCATGGGCAGTCTCGTCTTCTAGGGAGGAGCAACGAGCCATCATGCACGCAACCCGCACCCATAAAAAAGGCCTCCCGAAGGAGGCCTCTCTTTATTCACGCCGCGTGTTGCGGCGCTACCGGATCAGCAGCTGTAGTACAGCTCGTATTCCAGTGGGTGTACGAAGGTGCGAACCTTGATTTCTTCTTCGCTTTTCAGTGCGATGTAAGCGTCGATGAAGTCATCGCTGAATACGCCGCCCTTGGTCAGGAACGCACGGCCCTTGTCCAGCTCTTCCAGGGCTTCTTTCAGGCTGCCGCAAACCTGTGGGATTTCCTTGGCCTCTTCAGGCGGCAGGTCATACAGGTTTTTGTCAGCGGCATCGCCAGGGTGGATCTTGTTCTGGATACCGTCCAGGCCGGCCATCATCAGTGCAGCGAAGGCCAGGTACGGGTTGGCAGCCGGATCCGGGAAGCGCGCTTCGATACGGCGGGCTTTCGGGCTGTTCACGTAAGGAATACGGATCGAAGCGGAACGGTTGCGAGCCGAGTAGGCCAGCATGACCGGTGCTTCGAAGCCTGGTACCAGACGCTTGTAGGAGTTGGTCGACGGGTTGGTGAAGCCGTTCAGGGCCTTACCGTGCTTGATGATACCGCCGATGAAGTACAGGGCGGTGTCCGACAGGCCGGCATAGCCTTCGCCAGCGAAGGTGTTCTTGCCGTCTTTGGAGATCGACATGTGAACGTGCATGCCCGAACCGTTATCGCCGTACAGAGGCTTAGGCATGAAGGTCGCGGTACGACCGTATGCATCGGCAACGTTGTGTACGCAGTACTTCAGGGTCTGGACTTCGTCAGCCTTCTTGACCAGCGTGTTGAATTTCACGCCGATTTCGTTCTGGCCGGCAGTTGCCACTTCGTGGTGGTGAACTTCGACGGTCTGGCCCATTTCTTCCAGTGCGTTGCACATGGAGGTACGGATTTCGTGGTCGAAATCGAACGGAGGAACCGGGAAGTACCCGCCTTTGACGCCTGGACGGTGGCCCTTGTTGCCGCCTTCCACGTCCTGGTCGGACATCCAGGAGCCTTGCTCGGAGAAGATCTTGAACATCGAACCGGAGATGTCGGACTTGAATTTGACCGAGTCGAAGATGAAGAACTCAGGCTCAGGACCGAAGAAAGCGGTATCGCCGATACCGGTGGACTTCAGGTATTCCTCGGCGCGGTGGGCGATGGCGCGTGGGTCGCGGTCATAGCCTTGCATGGTGGACGGTTCGATGATGTCGCAGACCAGGATCAGGGTCGGCTCTTCGGTGAACGGGTCCAGGACGGCGGTTTCGTCGTCCGGCATCAGGATCATGTCGGAGGCTTCGATGCCTTTCCAGCCAGAGATGGAGGAGCCGTCGAACATTTTCCCGATTTCAAAGAATTCGTCGTCCAGCGCATCACGGGCCGGCATGGTCACGTGATGTTGAGTACCTTTGGTGTCAGTGAAGCGCAGATCAATCCACTTGACGTCATGATCTTTGATGAGTTGAACCGACTTCGACATATGTCCTCCGGGTGGCTTCGGGCGGGTAGTGGAGTGCCCTTAGATATGGGTGATGCCGGCGCGAATACTCTGCCAAGGCAACCTGCCTCACAAGGGAGCAATTTGCATGCCAGTGCCCCAGCATAGGTTTTTTGCACCAAATCCACGCTTTTGAAGGGCTTAATCAAAGATTGTCAGACAATAACGCACTGCAATGTGGCGCCACTCATCGACAATGATCCGTTTTGGTGCACGCAAAACCATCTGCACATTAACTGGTTAAACCTTGAGCAATTTCCGCTATAATCCGCGCCCCCCTTTTTCGGCTGGCCGTTCGCGCGCTGTTTTCATGAAACTAATCGTAAAAGTCTTCCCCGAGATCACCATCAAGAGCCGCCCGGTACGGATGCGTTTCATCCGCCAGTTGGCCAAAAACATCCGTACCGTGCTCCGTGATCTGGACCCGGTCGTGGTGGTGAACGGCGTGTGGGACAACCTCGAACTGGAAACCCGCGTCAGCGAGCCGAAGATCCTGAAGGAAATCACCGAGCGCCTGAGCTGCATGCCGGGCATCGCGCACTTTCTCCAGGTCGATGAATACCCGCTGGGGGATTTCGACGACATCCTGGCCAAGTGCAAGCTTCATTATGGCGACGCCCTGGCCGGCAAGATTTTTTCGGTGCGCTGCAAGCGTGCCGGCAAGCACCTGTTCAGTTCGATGGACGTGGAGAAGTACGTCGGTAGCCAGTTGCGCCAGCAGTGCGGTGCCGCCGGTATTTCGTTGAAAGACCCGCAGATCGAAGTGCGCATCGAAATTCGCGACCAGCGGCTGTTCGTGATCCACAGCCAGCACAACAGCATCGGCGGTTATCCGCTGGGTTCGCTGGAGCAGACCCTGGTGCTGATGTCCGGCGGCTTCGACTCCACGGTGGCTGCCTACCAGATCATGCGTCGCGGATTGATGAGCCATTTCTGCTTCTTCAACCTCGGTGGGCGCGCCCATGAACTGGGCGTGATGGAAGTGGCGCACTTCATCTGGAAGAAGTACGGCAGCTCCCAACGCGTGTTATTTGTGAGTGTGCCGTTCGAAGAAGTCCTGGGCGAGATTCTCGGCAAAGTCGATAACAGTCATATGGGCGTCATTTTGAAGCGTATGATGTTGCGCGCCGCTTCACGAATTGCCGACCGCCTGCAAATCGACGCGCTGGTGACCGGCGAGGCGATCTCCCAGGTGTCGAGCCAGACGTTGCCGAACCTGTCGGTGATCGACTGCGTGACCGAGAAGCTGGTCTTGCGTCCACTGATCGCCAGCCACAAGCAGGACATCATCGACCAGGCCAACGAGATCGGCACCGCCGATTTCGCCAAGCACATGCCCGAGTACTGCGGGGTCATCTCGGTGAACCCCAAGACCCATGCCAAGCGCGGGCGCGTGGAGCATGAAGAGAAAGAATTCGACATGGCGGTGCTCGAGCGTGCGCTCGAGAACGCCAGGCTGGTGCCGATCGATCGGGTAATCGATGAATTGGGCCAGGACATCCAAATTGAAGAAGTCGGCGAAGCGCTGGCCGGTCAGATCATCATCGACATCCGTCATCCGGACGACGCTGAAGACGACCCGCTGAGCATCACCGGCATCGAGGTAAAAACGATGCCGTTCTATGCAGTGAACGCGCGTTTCAAGGAACTGGACCCTACTCGCCAGTACCTGCTGTATTGCGACAAAGGCGTGATGAGTCGCCTGCATGCCCACCATTTGCTCAGTGAGGGGCATGCCAATGTGCGCGTTTATCGACCGAGCTAAGTGCCCGGGGCTGTTTGCCTGTGGCCTGCGTCACCGGCCCCCCGACGCCGCCGACAAGCTGTAACGGCTTTGTCGGACTCAACGTAAATCGCTGCCACGACCTGTCAGCACACCGAATCCTCTGATCGAGATACACAAGTGATCGAAAATCTACGCAACATCGCCATCATTGCTCACGTTGACCATGGTAAGACCACCCTGGTAGACAAACTCTTGCGTCAATCCGGCACCCTGGAGCGCAACGAGCTCAACGACGAGCGCGTGATGGACTCCAACGACCAGGAGAAAGAGCGCGGTATTACCATCCTGGCGAAAAACACCGCCATCAACTGGAACGGCTACCACATCAACATCGTGGACACCCCGGGCCACGCCGACTTCGGTGGTGAAGTAGAGCGCGTGATGTCGATGGTCGACTCCGTGCTGCTGCTGGTCGATGCCCAGGACGGCCCTATGCCGCAGACCCGCTTCGTGACCAAGAAGGCTTTCGAAGCCGGCCTGCGTCCGATCGTGGTCATCAACAAGGTTGACCGTCCAGGCGCGCGTCCGGACTGGGTTCTGGACCAGATCTTCGACCTGTTCGACAACCTCGGTGCCACCGAAGAACAGCTGGACTTCAAAGTCGTCTACGCCTCGGCCCTGAACGGTATTGCCGGTCTGGAACACACCGACATGGCTGAAGACATGACCCCGCTGTACCAGTCGATCGTCGACAACGTACCGGCGCCTAAAGTTGACCGCGATGGTCCGTTCCAGATGCAAATCTCGGCACTGGACTACAACAGCTTCCTGGGTGTTATCGGCGTCGGCCGCATCGCTCGTGGCCGCATCAAGCCGAACACTCCGGTTGTCGCTATCGACGCCGACGGCAAGAAGCGTAACGGTCGTATCCTGAAGCTGATGGGTCACCACGGCCTGCACCGTATCGACGTTGAAGAAGCAGCGGCCGGCGACATCGTCTGCATCAGCGGCTTCGATCAACTGTTCATCTCCGACACCCTGTGCGACCCACTGAACGTCGAAGCGATGAAGCCGTTGACCGTCGACGAGCCAACCGTTTCCATGACTTTCCAGGTAAACGACTCGCCTTTCTGCGGTAAAGAAGGCAAGTTCGTGACGTCCCGTAACATCAAGGAACGTCTGGACAAAGAACTGCTCTACAACGTTGCTCTGCGCGTTGAAGAAGGCGACACCGCCGACAAGTTCAAAGTCTCCGGCCGTGGTGAGCTGCACCTCTCGGTACTGATCGAAACCATGCGTCGCGAAGGCTTCGAAATGGGTGTTGGTCGTCCGGAAGTGATCATCCGCATGGTTGACGGCGTGAAGCACGAACCGTACGAAAACGTGACTATCGACCTGCCGGAAGAATCGCAAGGTTCGATCATGGAACAGATCGGTATCCGTAAAGGTGACCTGACCAACATGGTTCCGGATGGCAAGGGCCGTGTGCGCCTTGAGTACAACATCCCGGCTCGTGGCTTGATCGGTTTCCGTAACGAGTTCCTGACCCTGACTTCCGGTGCAGGCATCCTGACCTCGATCTTCGACCGTTACGACGTGATGAAGTCGGGCGACATGTCCGGCCGTCAGAACGGCGTGCTGGTTTCGGTAGCCACCGGTAAGGCTCTGACTTACTCGCTGGAAACCCTGCAAGCTCGCGGCAAACTGTTCCTGGGTCACGGCGAAGACGTGTACGAAGGTCAAATCGTCGGCATCAACAGCCGCGACAACGACCTGGGCGTCAACCCGACCAAAGGCAAGAAGCTCGACAACATGCGTGCCTCGGGTAAAGACGAAACCATCGCTTTGGTTCCGCCTATCCGTTTCACCCTGGAGCAAGCTCTGGAATTCGTTCAAGAAGACGAATTGTGCGAAGTCACTCCTAAGTCCATCCGTCTTCGCAAGAAGATCCTGGGCGAAAGCGAGCGTACCCGCGCTGCCAAGAAAAACAGTAACTGAGTCCAGACTTAGTTAGCGGCTAAAAAAAACGCCCCTGATTGTGAGATCAGGGGCGTTTTTTTGTGCCTGGGGTTTGTGCGGTGCTTGTCAGGGCCCCTTCGCGAGCAGGCTCGCTCCCACAGTGGATATACGTCGGACACAAAATCTGTATCCGCTGAAAATCAACTGTGGGAGCGAGCTTGCTCGCGATGAGGCCGGCTCAGGCGCCGCTGAACCAGCAGTCGATCAGAATTTATCCAACGTCCGCGGACTCCGCTCACGCTCCACTTCCTTGGGCTTGTAGGCGCAGTACCCTGGCCGCGGCCCAATCCGCGGATGGTTGCGGCAGGTGTCCGGGCGCTTCTCATAAATGGTGCACAGCCGGCTCTTGCGGTCCAGATAAAGGCAATCGTTGTTGCTCATGCGCTGGAGCGTGAAGATTTCCGACTTTTGGTTATAGCGCTCGACGATCCCTTCCTTTTGCAGGCGCTTGGCGATGTTTTTTGGCGGGTCGCCCAGTTCGAACTCATCGACGATGCCGATCCGGATCAGGTCCTTGATCTTGGCCTCCACCGGCAGCGTGCAGCAGCTCGATACGCAGGAACCGCACATCGGGGCGGAGTACTTGGCCCAGGTATCGAGTCGGTCGATCTCCGCGGCGGCGATCAGGTTGGGCTTCATCATCAAGGTTTACCGGCATGCATCAGGGCGCGCGATCATACCGGGACTGGTGAAATTTTGAACGACCATCTGCCGGTTTTTTTTCATCTGCGCTAAAACCCTCAAGGACCGGCACGCCCCCTGCATTCATTTGCCCATCCGGCAATTCTCTGGCGACGATTCTCCGACACTCGGGGAAATCCACCGAACCAAGAGCCTGTACCGTCTGTCAGACCGACTAGGCTCAGACAATTCCATGCTCGTTCGAGGTCTCATCAATGACTCAAGAACCACTTGTTCGCGAAGCCGAAGTCGCTGCATTTCGCGACGCCGTGTTGACCAAACTCACTTATGCCGTCGGCAAGGACCCGGATCATGCGTTTGATCACGATTGGTTCGAAGCCATTGCCCTTGCTGCCCGCGACCACATGGTCGAACACTGGATGGACCATACGCGGCAGATCTACCGCAAGGGCCAGAAGCGTGTCTATTACCTCTCCCTGGAGTTCCTTATTGGCCGCTTGCTCTATGACAGCCTGAGCAACCTTGGCCTGCTGGACACTGCCCGTGAAGCCTTGACCGAGCTGGGCGTGGACCTGGAACGGATCCGTCTGCTCGAACCCGACGCGGCGCTGGGTAACGGCGGCCTCGGCCGGTTGGCGGCGTGTTTCATGGAAAGCATGTCCACCCTGGGTATCGCCGGCCATGGCTATGGCATTCGTTATGAGCACGGCCTGTTTCGCCAAGCCATCGTCGACGGTTGGCAGCAGGAACAGACCGAGCACTGGCTGGATTTCGGCAACCCGTGGGAGTTCGAACGGCCGGAAGTGGTTTACCCGATCGGCTTTGGCGGCAGCGTCGAAACCGTGACCGATGACGCCGGCAATACTCGGCAAGTCTGGACGCCGGGTGAAACCGTGCGGGCCATTGCTTATGACACCCCGGTGGTGGGTTGGCGCGGTGCCAGCGTCAACACCCTGCGCTTGTGGCGTGCCCGAGCAGTGGAAGACCTGCATCTGGAACGCTTCAATGCCGGCGATCACCTGGGCGCGGTAGCGGAAGTGGCCCGGGCTGAAAGTATTTCCCGCGTGCTTTACCCCGCCGACAGCACCGAAGCCGGCCAGGAACTGCGCCTGCGCCAAGAATATTTCTTCGTTGCCGCCTCGTTGCAGGATTTGCTGCGCCGCCATCGCAACATGCACACCTCAGTGCTGACCCTGGGCGACCACGCGGCGATCCAGCTCAACGACACTCACCCGTCGATCGCCGTCGCGGAGCTGATGCGTCAATTGGTGGACGTCTACGACGTGGCCTGGGATGCGGCCTGGCAGGTGACCCAGGACACGCTGTCCTACACCAACCACACGCTGCTGCCCGAAGCCCTGGAAACCTGGCCGGTCGGGCTGATGGAGCGCATGTTGCCCCGGCACATGCAGATCATTTACCTGATCAACGCCCAGCACATCGATTCGCTGCGGGCCAAGGGCGTGCATGATTTCGACGTGCTGCGCTCGGTTTCGCTGATCGAAGAAGACAATGGTCGTCGGGTGCGCATGGGCAACCTGGCATTCCTCGGCTCCCACAGCGTCAACGGCGTATCCGCGCTGCACACGCAACTGATGCGCAGCACGGTCTTCTCCGAGATGCACAAGCTTTATCCGGATCGGATCAACAACAAGACCAACGGCATCACCTTCCGCCGCTGGTTGTTCCAGGCCAACTCGGAACTGACCTCGATGATGGTCGACGCACTTGGCCCAAGCGTGCTCGACAACCCCGAGGAACGCCTGATCGAACTGGAGCCGTTCGCGGATAAGCAGGCGTTTCGCAAACAATTCGCCGAGCAGCGCCTGCACAGCAAGAAGGCCCTCGCGTACCTGATCCACGAACGGCTGGGCATCGCAGTGAACCCGGCGGCGATGTTTGACGTGCAGGTCAAACGGATCCACGAATACAAGCGTCAGTTGCTTAACCTGATGCACACCGTGGCGCTGTACCAGGCGATTCGCGCCGAGCCGGAAGTGGATTGGGTGCCGCGGGTGAAGATCTTCGCCGGCAAGGCCGCCGCCAGTTACCACCAGGCGAAGCTGATCATCAAGCTGACCAACGACATCGCCCGGGTGGTGAACAACGACCCGACCGTGCGCGGCTTGCTCAAAGTGGTATTCCTGCCCAACTACAACGTCAGCCTGGCCGAAAGCATCATCCCGGCGGCGGACCTGTCGGAGCAGATTTCCACGGCCGGTTTCGAAGCGTCGGGCACCAGCAACATGAAATTCGGCCTCAATGGCGCGCTGACCATCGGCACCATGGACGGCGCCAACGTGGAGATGCATGAGCGCGTGGGCGGTGAACACATGTTCATCTTTGGCCTGACCGCTGAGCAGGTGGAAGCCCGCAAGCAAAACGGCGAATTCAGCGCCGCGCCAGACATTGCCGCGTCCCACCGGCTCAACGATGTATTGCAGGCGATTCGCGGTGGGGTGTTCTCGCCGGATGATCCCATGCGCTACGCCGGGCTGGTGGACTCGTTGGTGGACTATGACCGCTTCCTGGTCTGCGCCGATTTCGACGCCTACTGGCATGCCCAGCTCAAGGTCGAAGAGCGCTGGCATGACTCCAAGGAGTGGTGGCGTTCGGCGGTGCTCAACACCGCACGCATGGGCTGGTTCTCCTCGGACCGGACCATTCGTGAGTACGCCACCGACATCTGGAAAGCCCTGGAGTAGCATTTGCTGTAAGAAATGTGAGCGAAGCCCAACGGTGATTGGGCTTCGTCGATATACTAAGCGCCAGTTTCGCCGGGTTGTGTGGCCGGACTCAGTAATTGGCAGCGCCAACATTCCAATGTGGGAGCGAGCTTGCTCGCGATAGCGGTGTATCAGTCAACCTTAAGGTGTCTGTCATGCCGCTATCGCGAGCAAGCTCGCTCCCACAGGGTTTGGGGGGGCACTAGACTGATCCAGGCATCGCATCACCCCGGTTACGCCCGCAACGGGCCGCTTAGGGATATCGACCATGCAATGGATCTTGACGCTGTTGGGCCTGGCACTTGGCTGGGTGGTGGATGAGTCGTTCGCCGATGCGCTGATAGGTGCGTTGGTGGGGCTGGGCATCGCCCAGGCGTTTGGCCTGAGTCGCCTCGGCGCCCAGGCCGCCAAGCAACAGATCCTATTGCAAGAAACTCAGCAGGACTTGATCACGCTGCAAGCGCGTCTGTCTGTGCTTGAGCGAAGCGATGCTCCTGCCCCGAGTGACCCGGTGCCGGCGCCGGAAATCGTCGCGGCCCAGGCACCGAAGCCCGAGGTTCGAACCGAGCCAGAGCTGGTCTGGGAGCTGCCGTCAGACCTTGAACCGATTTCTGCGATGGCCACGCAAGCCAGCCAACCGTTGCCCGATGACGTGTGGCGTTCTGCTCCAATCGCCCCCAGGACGACCGCCCGCAAACCGGCTCCGTCGGAACCGGTTGTTGCTGAACCCGTTGCTCCCCGTGGCCCGAATCTGTTTGACCGAGCCTTGCTGGGCGCGCGCAACTGGCTGTTTGGCGGCAACACCGTGCTGCGGGTCGGCGTGGTCTTGTTGTTCCTCGGCCTGGCATTCCTGCTGCGCTATGCCACTGAAGGCATGGTGGTGCCGATCGAATTGCGTTACGCCGGCGTCGCGGCCAGTGCGTTGGGCCTGCTGGGCCTGGGTTGGTGGCTGCGTCAGCGCAACAGCAACTATGCGCTGATGCTGCAGGGCACCGGGATCGCGGTGCTGTACCTGACAGTGTTCGCTGCGATGCGCCTGCATCCGTTGCTCGATTCGAAAGCCGCCCTGGGCTTGCTGGTGGCCGTCACGGTGTTCTCGGCGATCCTGGCGGTGACCCAAAATGCCATGGGGCTGGCCGCGGCCGCTGCGCTGGGCGGGTTTGCCGCGCCGATCCTGACCTCTACCGGCAGCGGCAACCACGTTGCCCTGTTCAGTTATTTCATCCTGCTCAATGCCGGCATCCTCGCGATTGCCTGGTTCAAGGTCTGGCGGCTGCTCAATCTGATCGGCTTTGTCGGCACCTTCGGTATCGGTTTCGCCTGGGGCCTGCGCTCCTATGCGCCGGAACTGCTGTGGAGCACCGAGCCGTTCCTGATCCTCTTCTTCCTCATCTACCTGGCGATTGGCTTGCTGTTCACTCGCCGCAAACTGTTGGAAATGAACGACGCCCCCGAAGATGACAGCCGGGATGCCCTGCTGCGCTGGTCGGCGCGCAAGGGCGATTACGTCGACGGCACGATGCTGTTCGCCCCGCCGCTGGTCGGCTTCGGTTTGCAGTTCGCGCTGGTGCAGCATCTGGAGTTCGCCGCGGCGTTCAGCGCCCTGGCCCTGGGCATGATCTACATGGGCCTGGCCCGCCTGCTGATGGGTGGACGCGCCTTGCTGTTGGCCGAGACCTGCCTGGCCCTGGGGGTGATTTTTTCCAGCCTGGCGATTCCCTTGGGGCTCGATGCCCGTTGGACAGCAGCGGCCTGGGCCGTGGAGGGCGCGGGGATCTTCTGGCTGGGCCTGCGTCAGCAACGACCTTTCGCGCGAGCCTTTGCCCTGCTGCTGCAATTGGGTTCGGCGCTGGCCTTCCTCAGCGAGTTGCGATCTGGCGAAAGCAGCCTGCTCGATGGCTCACCGCTGGGGGCATTGATGCTCGGCGGCGCGTTGCTGTTCACTTTCTACCAACTGCGCAAGGCAGTGCCTGAGCACACCGCGGTTTGGGAGCGCCAAGGCCTGCCAGTGCTGGCTGTGCTGGGGCTGAGTTTCCTCTACCTGCTGGCGCCGCTGTTTTTATTCACCCACGGCACCGCCATTGCCTGGGCCCTGGCCGGATTGGCGACGCTGTTTGTTGGCCTGCGCCTGCAATCGCGCAGCTTCCTGTTCACCGCGTTCGCGGTGCAACTGCTCGGCGGCGCACTGTTCCTGTTGCGCTTGCAAGGTGCCGAAGGAGATTCGGCGGCGGTATTCAGTGCCGGTTGGAGCGGTCTGCTCAGCGCCTCGCTGATCGGCCTGGCGTTGATTGGCGGTATGTTGCTGGCGGCGCGTGACGACATGGTGCGCAACGATGTTCGATTGCTGCGCGGGTTGTCGGTGGTGTTGCTGGCGGGACTGGTGCTGATCAACCTTGCCGTGCTGTTCGTCCTGCCTTGGCAAACCGCGAGCGGTGTGTGGGCGGCCAGCGGTCTGTTGATCATCTGGCTTAGCCTGTACCTGAAGCAGCGCGTGAGCTTTGTATTTGGCCTGCTGTTGCAACTGCTCGGCGGCGCGTCGTTCCTGATGGCGGGGCCAGCGCTGCTGGGGCCGCTCAATGCCGAGGACCTGCGGCCCCTGGCCCACAGCGGGTTCTGGACGCCGCTGGTGCTGGGTCTGGCGGCGTTGGTCGGCGCATGGCGATTGCAGCGCGGTCATTCGGCGACGGTATTCGAAGCCTTGAGCTTGCGGCGTCTGTCCGAGCTGCTGTTGATCTGGGGAGCTGCTTGGTGGGCGCTGGCGTGGGTCAGCGAAGTGCTGCGCTTTGCCCCGGCGAACCTGCAGGGCGGCTTGCTACTGCTGGTCGCGGCGATCAGCGTGGCGCTGTGGACCGTCCTGTCGCTGCGTTTGAAATGGCCGGCGCTCGGACTGCTGTGCACCCTGCTGATACCAGCGGCGGGCTGTGTGCTCGTCGCAGCCTGGGACAGCCGCTACCACCCGGCGGCGGACTTCGGCTGGCTGGCCTGGCTCGCGGTGTTCGGCGTGCATTTCCTTTCCCTGAAACGTCTGGCGTCGACGTTGCCGGCCCGGGCACGCAGCACTGCCCATGTGCTCGGTTGCTGGCTGCTGATCGGCGTGCTGGCGCTGGAGCTGCGTTATGGCCTGCTGCTGTTGTCCGAGCAGTACAACGCCTGGCGCTGGTTGGGTTGGGCGATCCTGCCGAGCGTGTACCTGGTGCTGATGGCCGCGCCACGTGCCTGGCCGTGGCCGGTATCGGCCCAACCGCGTGAATATCGTGTCTATGCGGCGGCGCCCCTGGCGCTGTTGATGCTCGGTTGGTTCTGGCTGGCCAACACTTTCAGCGACGGCACTGCCGAACCGTTGCCCTATGTGCCCCTGCTTAACCCGCTGGAGCTGGGCCTGCTGTTCGCCCTGTTCGGTGTCTACGTCTGGGCCCGCAGTGCGGTGGCGCAACTGGCTATTCGCTGGGCCCATGCCGAGCAGGTCGCCCAGTTGATCGCCGGTGTGTCTCTGTTTGCGTTCTTCACCGCCCTGGTGATGCGCAGTGCCCATCATTGGATGGGGGTTGCGTTCGAGCTTGATGCGTTGCTTGAATCCATGTTCGTGCAGGCCGGGCTGTCCATCGTCTGGACCCTGATTGCCCTGGGCTTGATGATCGGCGGGCATCTGCGGCACCGGCGTGAAGTGTGGCTGATCGGCGCGGCGTTGATTGCCGTGGTCGTGGCCAAGCTGTTCTTTGTTGAGTTGAGTAACCGTGGCGGTCTGGCGCGGATCGTGTCGTTTATCGGCGTGGGTGTATTGCTGCTGGTGGTGGGCTACTTCGCGCCACTGCCGCCAAAACGTGCGGAACCGGCCTCCGAGGCCGAGCCGCCGATGCCTGTCAGTGAGGGAGTGTCATCTTGAGTCGCAAGTTGAGTCGAATCGGGCTGGGTGTGGTCGGGTTATGGGTGGCCTTGTCGGCCACGGCCCAGGAGCAACCGGCGGACTTCATCCATCAGGTGCCATTGTCCTTGAGCGGCGAGGGGCCGTGGTATCGCCTCCCGTTGCCACTGGACGTTCAACTGCAAGCGCGGCAGACCGACCTCAGCGATCTGCGGGTCTTCAACGCGGCCGGGCAGCCTCAGGCCTACGCGTTGGTGCGTGAGTCGGCACAGAACCGGGAAAACCGCATCCTCACCGACGTGAAGTGGTTCCCGTTGTACAACGCCGCCGACGACAGCGAGCGCGCGCCTAGCGTACGTGTGCAGTCGAACGCCAATGGCACGCTGGTAGAAGTCCAGCCATCGAGTCGGCTCGAAGCGGGGGAGGAGGAGCTGCGCGGTTGGTTGCTGGATGCCAGCGCGATCAAGGCGCCGTTGCAGCAGTTGATCCTCGATTGGACCAGTGAGCGCGACGGCTTCCAACGGTTCACCATCGAAGCCAGTGACGACCTGCAGCACTGGCAATCATGGGGTGAAGGCCAGGTGGCGCGCTTGACCTTTGCCGATGAGCGGGTCGAGCAGCATGAGGTGAACCTGCCGGGACAACCGGCGCGTTATCTACGGTTGCTGTGGGATTCGCCGTCCTCGGCGCCGGTGCTGACCTCGGCCCAACTGCAAAGCGCCAGCCGTGAAAGCCTGCCGTTGCCGCTGGTCTGGTCGCAACCGTTGGCCGGTAGCTCCACGAAGGCCGGTGAATACACCTGGCAGTTGCCCATGGGGCTGAACATCGAGCAGGTGCAGATCGAGCTGAGCCAGGCCAACAGCCTGGCGCCGGTGACCCTGGCCGGGCGCCGTGAAAGCAGCCATCCATGGCAGTCGATGGGCAGTGGTTTACTGTATCGCCTGACCCAAAACGGCCAGGATGTGCTGCAAGACCAGTTGCAACTGTCCGGCCAAACCGTGCAGCAATTGAAACTGACGGTGGACGAGCGGGGCGGCGGCCTGGGCGCTGAAGCCCCGGCCCTGCGCTTTGCAGTGCGTCCGACCCAGGTGGTGTTCCTGGCGCGCGGCGAAGGGCCCTATAGCCTGGCGTTGGGCAGCGCGACGGTGAAAGCCGCCAGCTTGCCCTTGACCACGCTGGTGCCCGACTACAAACCGTCGCGCCTGGCGACGCTGGGCACGGCGACAGTCAGCGGCACGGCCACTTCGACACCGGCTGCCGCCGCCGCAACCACGCCGGTCACGGTGGATACCAACTGGAAGAAAATCGGCTTGTGGGCGGTGTTGCTGCTCAGCGTGCTGTTCCTTGCAGCGATGGCGTTCAGCTTGCTGCGCAAGCCGCCGGTCAAGAGTTGAGGTGACTTCATCGCGAGCAAGCTCGCTCCCACAATAGGCCGTGTTCGTCGAAACAACGCGGTCAACTGTGGGAGCGAGCCTGCTCGCGATTCGGTCTGCCAGCGAGCCAAAATCCACAAGCGACCACCACCCCGTGAACTCAATCCTCCATTCCCCGTCTCATAGGAGGAATTAAGTCCCGACTCGCGCTAAACTGCGCTGGTTTTTCCGCCCCTTATCCTTCGGAGCCGTCCATGTCCCGCGTTACCTTGAGTCGCTATTTGATTGAGCAGACCCGTAGCAACAACACCCCTGCCGATCTGCGCTTTTTGATCGAAGTGGTGGCGCGTGCATGCAAGGAGATCAGCCACGCCGTGTCCAAAGGCGCCCTGGGTGGTGTCCTGGGCAGCATGGGTACTGAGAACGTGCAGGGCGAAGTGCAGAAGAAGCTCGACGTGATTTCCAACGAAATCCTGCTCGAAGCCAACGAATGGGGCGGTCACCTGGCCGGCATGGCGTCCGAGGAAATGGACAATGCCTACCAGATTCCGGGTAAATACCCCAAGGGTGCCTACCTGCTGGTATTCGACCCACTGGACGGTTCGTCGAACATCGATATCAACGCGCCGGTCGGTACCATCTTCTCGGTACTGCGTTGCCCGAACGAATACCTGAGCCAGAACGAAGCCTTGAATGAAAAGGCCTTCCTGCAGCCAGGCACCGAGCAGGTCGCCGCCGGTTATGCCATCTACGGTCCTCAGACCATGCTGGTGCTGACCCTGGGCGACGGCGTCAAAGGCTTCACCCTGGATCGTGAGATGGGCAGCTTCGTCCTGACCCACGAAGACATCACCATTCCTGAAACCACCCAGGAATTCGCCATCAACATGTCCAACCAGCGTCACTGGGAAGCCCCGGTTCAACGCTACGTCAACGAATTGCTGGCTGGCGAAGAAGGCCCGCTGAAAAAGAACTACAACATGCGCTGGGTCGCCGCGATGGTGGCCGACGTGCACCGTATCCTGACCCGTGGCGGTCTGTTCATGTACCCGCGCGACAGCCGCGAACCGTCCAAGCCGGGCAAGCTGCGCCTGATGTACGAAGCCAACCCGATGTCGTTCCTGGTTGAGCAGGCCGGCGGCGCTTCCACCGACGGTCACCAACGCATCCTCGACATCCAGCCTGAAGGCCTGCACCAGCGTGTGGCGGTATTCCTCGGTTCCAAGGAAGAAGTCGCCCGCGCCACGGCCTACCACAAGGAATAACACATGGCCGAGCCCTGGCAGCCGTTGCTCGATTGGTGGTTTGGTTCAGCCGGCACGCCGGACGAAATAGCCGCTGAGAAGGGCAAGCTGTGGTTCGGCAAACGCCATGATCGCCAGGCGTATGAGCGCTTTGGCGATCAGGTCGAGCGGGCCCTGGCCGGCGGATTGACCGACTGGGCGCAACGCCCGGAAGGTTGGCTGGCCCTGGTGCTGCTGCTCGATCAACTCCCGCGGATGATCTTTCGCGACACACCGAAAGCCTTTTCCGGTGACCTGCGCGTCCAAGCGCTGGTGGCCCAAGGCATGGCTGCGGGTTTCGACCGGCAACTCAAACCCATCCAGCGCGTCTTCATCTACCTGGTACTCGAGCACTGCGAAAACCTGGCGGTGCAGAACGAGGCCGTGTCGCGGTTCATCGACCTGGTCCGGGAGCAACCGGAGGCGGAGCGGGCGGTGTTTGAAGACAACTTGGATTATGCCGAGCGGCACCAGAAGATCATTTCGCGGTTTGGACGGTTTCCCCATCGCAATGCGGTGTTGGGGCGCGAGTCTACGGCTGAGGAAATGGAGTTTTTGAACAGGCCAGGGTCGCGATTTTGATGCGCTCTATTGCTCGCTTCGAAGCAAGCGTTTCATTAGCAGCGCGGGCAAGCTCTTGCGGCTGTCGACGATGATGTGGATGTAGACCGTCTGGCCTCGCACTTCATAAATGATCCTATTCATTGCTGAAAGGATCTGTCGATATTGACCGAGATTAAGCCTTTCGATTTCTTCCGGGATTGATCCTGCATAAGGCAGTGTTGCCAGATGACGGATCGCTGCTTTCAGACTGGCATAGGTGTTTTGCCATGTTTGAGAAGAAAACCGCTCGATCAAATAAACGCGGAGCTCTTTAAGATCTGTTTCAGCCGGTTGAAGGATGACAACCTTTAAGCTCATTGAACGTCAGCCCTGTCCAGCTCAGTGAAGACATCCTCAATATCCCGAAAATTACCTTCTTCAATTTCCCGGTTGCCCATGGCCAACAGCTTCAACAGCGCCATGGTGTCTTCTTGCTCTTCGAAGCTTTTCACATCCATGACTACGAGCTTGGCTTCACCGTTTTGGGTGATGATCAAAGGCTCCCTACTTTCTGTGATGGTCTTTACGATTTCAGCGGTGTGGCTTTTCAAATAGCTGATGGGTTTGATTTGGGATGACAGCTTCATGACGTAAGCCCCGACAGATTGACTGGACTGAGTTTAGTCTTAATTCGGTCTTGCGTCAGGTGGTGCCGACCAAAAGTATTTTTGCTCAGGCTGACTGGCCCCATCGCGAGCTTGCTCGCGATGGGGCCAGTCCAGGCACTAGATCCGAAAGCTACCCACCAACTGCTTCAACCGCGCCGCTTGCTGCTCCAAGTCGGCACAGGCGCGCAAGGTGGCTTGCAGGTTTTCCACGCCTTCCTGGTTCAGCGTGTTGATTTCGGTGATGTCGACGTTGATCGACTCCACCACGGCGGTTTGTTCTTCGGTGGCGGTGGCCACGGATTGGTTCATGCCATCGATTTCACCGATGCGCTGGGTCACGCTGCCCAGACGTTCGCCGGCCTGGTTGGCGATGCCGACGCTGCTTTCGCTCTGGCGCTGGCTGTCGGTCATGGTCAGCACCGCTTCCCGTGCGCCGACTTGCAGCTCTTCGATCATCTTCTGCACTTGCTGCGCCGAATCCTGGGTGCGGTGGGCCAGGTTGCGCACTTCATCGGCCACCACCGCGAAGCCGCGCCCGGCCTCACCGGCCCGGGCGGCTTCGATGGCGGCGTTCAGGGCGAGCAGGTTGGTCTGCTGGGAAATACTGGTGATCACCTCGAGAATCTGGCCGATGTTCACCGTATTGCTGTTGAGGACTTCGATGTTGCCGCACGAGTCGCTGATCTTGGCCGACAGCTGCTGCATGGCTGCGATGGTTTTATCCACCACGTGCTGACCGTCTTCGGCCAGGCTGCGGGCATCGCTGGAATGCTGCGAGGCGAGGGCGGCGTTCTGGGCGATTTCCTGGGCGGCGGCGCCGAGTTGATTGATGGCCGCGGCGACGCTGCTGGTGCGCGAAGCCTGCTGGTCGGAATTGAACATCGACGAGTTGGAGGCGCTGACCACGCGTAGGGCGACTTCGTTGACCTGGCCGGTGGCCGAGGCCACTTCGCGGATCGACGTATGGATGCGCTCGACAAAACGGTTGAAGGAGGTGCCCAGTGCGCCAAACTCATCGTGGCCGTGGATGACCAGGCGTCGGGTCAGGTCACCTTCGCCTTCGGCGATGTCATGCATGGCGCGGCCCATGGTCAGCAGCGGTTGCATCAGCACGCGGATCAACATGCCCAGCAGGGCGATGATGAATACCACGGCAATGGCCATGGCGATCAGTGCCGAGGTACGGAACTCGCTGAGCATCGCCAGGGCGGTGTCTTTGTCGAGCACCAGCGCGACATACCAGTTGGCTCCCGGCACGCCATTGACCTGCGTGAAGGAGATGAATTGGACCTTGCCGTCGAGCTCAACTTCTTTCATGCCCGGGCTGATTTGCAGCGCGCCGTCGGGGTAGGCCTCGGACAATGTCTTGAGCACGCGCTTGCTGTCTGGGTGGATCAGGATCTTGCCGTCGGCGCTGACGATGAACGCGTGGCCGTGACCGCCGAAGTTCAGCGAGTTGATGATGGCGCTGACGCTTGACAGGTCGATGTCCGCACCGGCCACGCCGATCATCTGACCCTGGTGCTGGACCGGCGTGGCGACGGTAATCACCAGCTTGCCCGACGAAGCGGCGATGTAGGGTTCGGTGACGATGGCTTGTTGTGCACTGTTGGCGGCCTTGTACCAGCCGCGGGCGCGCGGATCGTAATCGGCGGCGCGATTACCGGCCGGTACCGAGAACATCACACCGTCAGTGCCGCCGAAGTAGCTGAGTTGGAAGTTGCCGGTGTACGCCGGCAGGCCCACCGCGCGTTTGAGGCTGTCGGCACTGCTGCCGTCTACGGCGATCTGCTGGGCCAGCGATTGCAACAGTTGGGTGCGGCCTTCGATCCACGTCTGAATGTTGCGGCTGGTCAGGCTGCCGAGCTCTTGCATGGAAATTTCGGTACTGGTGTGCAGGCTCTGGCGCTGACGATAGTCGTTGAACAGGATGAAACAGGCGAATGCAACGGCTACCACGAGCGCTGCAGCCAACAGGATTTTGTGGCTGAATTTCATGTTTCTGGTCATTTAGAACGCTACCGCAGAGAAGCTGGTCAGGAAGGGGTGTCAATTTGCCATAACGCAGTCGTCTGCGCTGTTTCTTTTTATCGGCGCTCAAGGCCGCCTCATCAGCCGTCAGCGGTTCAATTCCGATGAAATGCACGACCGTGTCACAAACTGAATGTTTCACCGGTGAAACACCTGTCCGAGGCCCAACAAATACTAGGGGTGTCGGGGAACCAGATAGGGCTTTTCTCTTCTAAGGTTCTGGTTGGCACCCTGCCACCCCCTTCCGTTCCAGGAGTTACACCATGTCGCTGCGATCTATCGCCTTGTTGTTTGTGTGCGTCGTGTTGACTGCATGCAGCAAGGTCAACCAGGAAAACTATTCGAAGCTGTCGGCCGGTATGCCCAAGGCTGAAGTCGAAACGTTACTGGGGAAACCGACCGATTGTTCGGGCGCGCTCGGCATGTCCAGTTGCACCTGGGGCGACCAGAAAAGCTTTATCAGCGTGCAGTACGCCGGTGACAAAGTGTTGATGTTTTCCGGCCAAGGCCTGAAGTAAACCGGGGATAGTCGCCTGTGTGGTCAGTTCGTCCGCTCCAATGCGGATGCCAGAACCGACCACGCAGGCCACTCAGTGCCCGCGGGAGAAAAATAATGATGCGGTTATTGTTAGTGCTTTTAGCTGGCCTGTTTTTGGCTGGCTGTGCCACTTCTGGCGAAGACCCGTTGGCACCCAAGACTGTCAATAGTGTCAACCTCAAGCGTTACCAAGGGACCTGGTACGAGTTGGCCCGTCTGCCGATGTATTTCCAGCGCAACTGTGCGCAATCCGAAGCTCACTACACCCTCAAGCCTGACGGCAATGTGGGCGTGCTCAATCGCTGCCTGACGTCTGACTGGCAGTGGGAAGAAGCCAAGGGCACTGCTACACCGCAAGTGCCGGGCAAGACCGATAAGCTCTGGGTCGAGTTCGACAACTGGTTTTCGCGGATCGTGCCGGGCGTGGCGAAAGGACAGTACTGGGTGCTGTACGTCAGCGACGACTACAAGACCGCCATCGTCGGTGACCCGAGCCGCCGTTATATGTGGCTGCTGTCCCGTACGCCGACCGTCAACAGCGTTGTGCGCGAAGAACTGCTGAGCAAGGCGCGTCAGCAGGGCTATGACACGACACGGCTGATCTGGCGCGCGTCGGATCGGCAGATGGCCAAGACTTCGGATTAACTGCCTCCGAATAGCCAATGTGGGAGCGAGCTTGCTCGCGATAGCGGACTTTCAGTCAACCTATATGTTGAAGGTAAAGGCCCCATCGCGAGCAAGCTCGCTCCCACATTTTTTATCCGTGTCAGCCCAGGAGTTCGCGCAATACCCGGGTAAACGCCCGGGCGCTTTGCTCTTCCATGGCATGACGCCCGTCCCGCACAACCCATTGGCCGCCGACCATCACGTCGCGTACCTGACGATCCCCGCCGGCAAACAACCAGCGATTCAGAATCCCGTCGCCCTGGGCCGTGGCTAGGTACGGATCTTTGCCATCGAGCACCAGCCAGTCGGCGCGCTTGCCGATTTCGAGGGCGCCGACCGGTTGCCCCAGGGCCTGGGCACCACCCTCCAGCGCCGCATCAAACAAGGTGCGACCGACCATCGGCTGATCTGTCCGGTACAACCGATTGCGCCGTTGATCCCGCAAGCGTTGGCCATATTCCAGCCAGCGCAATTCCTCCACCACGCTCAGCGATACGTGGCTGTCGGAACCAATGCCCAGGCGTCCACCCTGAACGAGGAAGTCCACGGCCGGGAAAATACCGTCGCCCAGATTGGCTTCGGTGGTCAGGCACAGACCGGCAATCGCCCGGCTGTTGGCCATGAGGCTGACTTCGTGAGCATCGGCGTGGGTGGCGTGGACCAGGCACCAACGCTGATCCACCTCGGCATTTTCGTACAGCCATTGCAGTGGACGGGCGCCGCTCCAGCTCAGGCAGTCGTCGACTTCCTTTTGCTGTTCGGCGATATGGATGTGCACCGGGCAATGACGGTCGCTCGCGGCCAGCACCTCTTGGATCTGCCCAGGCGTCACGGCACGTAAAGAGTGAAAGCACAAACCCAACGCCTGAACCGGTTGTCCGGCCAGGATCGGCTGCAAGCGTGATTGAAGCTTCAAGTAGTTTTCGGTGCTGTTGATGAAGCGCCGCTGTCCGTCATTGGGTGCCTGGCCGCCAAAACCGGAATGGCTGTAGAGCACCGGCAGCAGCGTCAGGCCGATGCCGGCGGCGCTGGCGGCGTGACTGATGCGCAGGGCCAGCTCCGCCGGATCGGCGTAAGGCGCGCCGTCGGTGTCGTGATGCACATAGTGGAACTCGGCGACCGAGGTGTAACCGGCCTTGAGCATCTCGATGTACAGCTGTCGGGCGATGATGCCGAGTTGATCGGGGCTGATTTTTCCGACGAGACGGTACATCAAGTCGCGCCATGTCCAGAAACTGTCGTTGGGATTACCCGCCACTTCCGCCAGTCCGGCCATGGCGCGCTGGAAGGCGTGGGAGTGCAGGTTCGGCATGCCCGGCAGCAGCGGACCGCCCAGCCGTTCGGCACCGTCTGCGTGAGAATCGGCCTGGACATGAGTCAGGACGCCCTTGGCGTCGACTTCAAGACGTACATCATTGGCCCATCCACTAGGCAGCAGTGCGCGTTCGGCAAAGAAGGCGGACATGGTTCAACCTCATCGTGTGTAATTTGTATATACATATACAGACGTTTGCCTGGCCGGTAAACTCCGGCAAGCTAGCACCTTCATTTGCAGAACAAGGAACCGCCGTGCCGACTCCGCCTGCCAAACCGCCGCTGGCCGCTAACATGGGTGACAGTCCGGCGCCCTTGTACGCCCGCGTCAAACAGATGATTACCCAGCAGATCGACAGTGGGAACTGGCCGCCGCATTACCGCGTGCCGTCGGAAAGCGAACTGGTCAGCCAGCTGGGTTTCAGCCGCATGACCATCAACCGCGCCCTGCGGGAAATGACCGCCGATGGTCTGTTGGTGCGCATGCAGGGTGTTGGCACATTCGTGGCCGAGCCCAAGAGTCAGTCGGCGTTGTTCGAAGTGCATAACATCGCCGACGAAATTGCCTCCCGTGGTCATCGCCACACTTGCCAGGTCATCACCCTGGAAGAAGAGGCAGCCGGTTCCGAGCGCGCCCTGGCCCTGGACATGCGTGAAGGGCAGAAGGTGTTCCACTCCTTGATCGTGCATTTTGAAAACGACATTCCCGTGCAGATCGAGGACCGTTTCGTCAACGCACTGGTGGCGCCGGACTACCTCAAGCAAAACTTCACTTTGCAAACGCCTTACGCCTATCTGAACCAGGTCGCACCGCTGACCGAAGGCGAGCATGTGGTCGAAGCGATTCTCGCCGAGTCGAGCGAATGCAAACTGCTGCAGATCGAACGGGGCGAGCCGTGCCTGCTGATCCGCCGCCGGACCTGGTCCGGGCGCCAGCCGGTGACCGCAGCACGGCTGATTCACCCGGGTTCCCGCCATCGTCTGGAAGGTCGTTTTCATAAATGAGTGAGTTGAAGGTTTTACGCGCTGCGGATTACCCCTGCATGCCGTGGAAAAACGGCGGTGGCAGCACCGAAGAAATCACCCGCGATGCCGGCACCGGCCTGGAAGGTTTCGGCTGGCGCTTGTCGATTGCCGATATCGCTGAGTCGGGTGGTTTTTCCACGTTCGCCGGTTACGAACGGGTCATCAGCGTCTTGCAAGGTGACGGCATGAGCCTGAGCGTCGATGGCCAGGTCACGCGAGCCCTGCATCCTCTGGACCCCTTTGCGTTCAGCGGCGAGAGCCATGTCTATTGCACGTTGCTGGGCGGACCGATTCGTGACTTCAACCTGATCTATGCGCCGCAACGTTACCGCGCACGGTTGCAATGGATGGGGGGCCAGCAGCGGTTTTTCAGCGAGGCGGGAACGGTGCTGGTGTTCAGCGCAGCCCCGGGGTTGGCGATCAAGATCGGTGAGTCCACCGTTGACCTGGGCCTCTACGACTGCTTGCAACTGAGCGGTAACACCGAGCTGCTGGACCTCTCCACCCACGGCCAATGCTGCGTGATTGAGCTGACTGCCCATTGATTTCCGGCTAACACACTTTTGTGGCGAGGGAGCTTGCTCCCGCTCGGGTGCGCAGCGCCCGTCGCTTCTTGGGGGCCGCTTCGCGGCCCAGCGGGAGCAAGCTCCCTCGCCACAAAAAACCTCGCCTCGCTGTTCCCTCTTCGCGCACCAACTTGTTACCAAACGCCCCAGCGTGGCGCAGAACCACGCTTTCGTGACCCGCCTGTCTCCTTCATAAATCCCTACTTCAGAAATTTCATCTGGCTCTTAAACCGCTCAAGCGCGGGCCTTTCAGCCAATCCTTAAATCATTCTGGAACCTGTCCTGAACAAGTTGGCCGCTTGATTGCATATGCTTGTACATACAAGTAAAGACGTATGCGTATGAGTCACCGATCTTCTACGCAACGTTCGCTAAATCGCTGCCCACTGCCCGGGCTGGTCTGGATTGATCGCTGAGGAGTTTTTGCTGTGACCGACGCTACCCGCAAACCCGAAAAATACCGTGATGTTGTCATTCGCGCGCCCCGCGGTAACACGCTGACCGCCAAGAGTTGGCTGACTGAAGCGCCGCTGCGCATGTTGATGAACAACCTCGATCCGGAAGTGGCCGAGAACCCCAAGGAGCTGGTGGTGTACGGTGGCATCGGCCGTGCGGCGCGTAACTGGGAGTGCTACGACAAGATCGTCGAAAGCCTCACCAACCTGAATGACGACGAGACCCTGCTGGTGCAATCCGGCAAGCCAGTCGGCGTGTTCAAGACCCACTCCAACGCTCCGCGCGTGCTGATCGCCAACTCCAACCTGGTGCCCCACTGGGCCACCTGGGAACACTTCAACGAACTGGATGCCAAGGGCCTGGCCATGTACGGCCAGATGACCGCCGGCAGCTGGATCTACATCGGCAGCCAGGGCATCGTCCAAGGCACCTATGAAACCTTCGTCGAAGCCGGCCGCCAGCACTACGACAACAATCTCAAGGGCCGCTGGGTCCTGACCGCCGGCCTCGGCGGCATGGGTGGCGCCCAGCCGCTGGCTGCGACCCTGGCCGGTGCCTGCTCGCTGAACATCGAGTGCCAACAGGTGAGCATCGATTTCCGTCTCAAGACCCGCTACGTCGACGAGCAGGCCACTGACCTGGACGACGCCCTGGCCCGTATCGAGAAATACACCGCCGAAGGCAAGGCCATTTCCATAGCGCTGTGTGGCAACGCCGCCGAAATCCTCCCGGAAATGGTCCGTCGTGGCGTGCGCCCGGACATGGTCACCGACCAGACCAGCGCCCACGACCCGCTCAACGGTTACCTGCCGGCCGGCTGGACCTGGGACGAATACCGTGCCCGTGCCAAGTCCGAACCGGCTGCCGTGGTGAAGGCCGCCAAGCAATCGATGGCCGTCCACGTGAAAGCCATGCTGGCCTTCCAGACAATGGGCGTGCCGACCTTCGACTACGGTAACAACATCCGGCAGATGGCCCAAGAAGAGGGTGTCGAAAATGCCTTCGATTTTCCAGGGTTCGTACCGGCGTATATCCGTCCGCTGTTCTGCCGCGGCATCGGTCCGTTCCGCTGGGCCGCGCTGTCGGGTGACCCGCAGGACATCTACAAGACCGACGCCAAGGTCAAGGAACTGATCCCCGACGACGCCCACCTGCACAACTGGCTGGACATGGCCCGCGAGCGCATCAGCTTCCAGGGTCTGCCGGCGCGGATCTGCTGGGTCGGCCTGGGCCAGCGCGCCAAGCTCGGCCTGGCCTTCAACGAAATGGTGCGCAGCGGCGAATTGTCGGCGCCTATCGTGATCGGCCGCGACCACCTGGACTCCGGTTCCGTGGCCAGCCCCAACCGTGAAACCGAATCCATGCAGGACGGTTCCGATGCCGTCTCCGACTGGCCGCTGCTCAACGCCTTGCTCAACACCGCCAGTGGCGCGACCTGGGTTTCGCTGCACCACGGTGGCGGCGTCGGCATGGGCTTCTCCCAGCATTCGGGCATGGTGATTGTTTGCGACGGCACCGACGAGGCGGCCGAGCGGATCGCTCGCGTGCTGCATAACGATCCGGGCACTGGCGTGATGCGTCATGCCGATGCGGGTTACCAGATCGCAATTGATTGCGCGAAAGAGCAGGGGCTGAACCTACCGATGATTACCGGCGAGTAATACCGAGCGCTGTGGGGGCACGCTCGCTCCCGCAAAAAGAGCCGGGTTCAAGCAGGATGTGATTCGGGCTGGAGGCCCTCTTGACTGCCAATAAGCCAATTCAATGATTAGGAGCGTCACACCATGAAATCGAACAAGACCCTGCTGACCACGTTGTTTTCCATCGGCCTGCTGGCCAGCGCCGGCGCCACGCAAGCGGCGGGTTGGTGCGAGTCGGGCAAACCGGTGAAGTTCGCCGGCCTGAACTGGGAAAGCGGCATGCTGCTGACCGATGTCATGCAAGTGGTGCTGGAAAAAGGCTACGGCTGCAAGACCGACAGCCTGCCAGGCAACTCCATCACCATGGAGAACGCCCTGAGCAGCAACGACATCCAGGTGTTTGCCGAAGAGTGGGTCGGCCGCAGTGAAGTCTGGAACAAGGCCGAGAAGGCCGGCAAAGTGGTCGGCGTCGGCGCCCCGGTCGTGGGTGCCATCGAAGGCTGGTACGTGCCGCGCTACGTGATTGAAGGCGACGCCAAACGCAAGCTCGAAGCCAAGGCGCCGGGCCTGAAGAACATCGCCGACCTGGGCCAGTACGCCGCCGTGTTCAAGGATCAGGAAGAACCGTCCAAGGGCCGTTTCTACAACTGCCCGGCCGGCTGGACCTGCGAGCTGGACAACAGCGAAATGCTGAAAAGCTATGGCCTGGAAAAAACCTACACCAACTTCCGTCCAGGCACCGGCCCGGCACTGGATGCGGCGGTGCTGTCGAGCTACAAGCGTGGCGAGCCGATCCTGTTCTACTACTGGTCGCCTACGCCGCTGATGGGCCAAGTGGACCTGGTGAAACTGGAAGAAAAACCCGGCGTGGATAAAAGCGTGAGCATCAAGGTCGGCCTGTCCAAGACCTTCCACGACGAAGCCCCGGAACTGGTGGCAGTACTGGAAAAGGTCAACCTGCCCATCGATATCCTGAACCAGAACCTCGGGCGCATGGCCAAGGAGCGGATCGAGTCGCCGAAACTGGCGAAGATCTTCCTGAAGGAACATCCTGAAGTCTGGCACGCCTGGGTCAGTGAAGACGCAGCCAAGAAAATCGACGCGGCTCTGTAGGTCGAATCCCCCGGCCAACCCTAGGGCTGGCCGGGACGTTCACTGCATCCACCTGATCGAGAGTCTCTTATGTTTCCCGAAAGCTTTACCTTCTCCATCGCCGACTGGGTCAACAGTTGGGTCGACTCCCTGGTGACCAACTATGGCGATGTGTTCCGGCACATCTCCGACACCTTGCTGTGGGCCATCGTCAACCTCGAAGGCCTGCTGCGCATGGCGCCCTGGTGGCTGATGCTGGCCATCGTCGGCGGCATTGCCTGGCACGCCACCCGTAAGGTCGTGGCCACGGCAGTGATCGTCGGCCTGTTGTTTCTGGTGGGCGCGGTGGGCCTGTGGGACAAACTGATGCAGACCCTCGCCCTGATGCTGGTGGCGACGCTGATCTCGGTGTTGATCGGCATTCCCCTGGGCATTCTCTCGGCGCGCAGCAATCGCCTGCGGTCGGTGCTGATGCCGTTGTTGGACATCATGCAGACCATGCCGAGCTTCGTGTACCTGATTCCGGTGTTGATGCTGTTCGGCCTGGGCAAGGTCCCGGCGATTTTCGCCACGGTGATCTACGCCGCGCCACCGTTGATTCGCCTGACTGACCTGGGGATTCGCCAGGTGGACGGCGAAGTGATGGAAGCCATCAACGCCTTCGGCGCCAACCGCTGGCAACAGCTGTTCGGCGTGCAACTGCCCCTGGCCTTGCCGAGCATCATGGCCGGGATCAACCAGACCACCATGATGGCCCTGTCAATGGTGGTCATTGCTTCGATGATCGGCGCCCGTGGCTTGGGTGAAGACGTGCTGGTGGGCATCCAGACCCTCAACGTCGGGCGTGGCCTGGAGGCCGGACTGGCCATCGTGATTCTCGCCGTGGTCATCGACCGCATTACCCAGGCCTATGGTCGTCCTCGGCATGAGGTGAACAAATGAACAACGCAGCCATCAGCAAGATCGAAGTCAAAAACGTGTTCAAGATTTTCGGCAATCGCTCCAAGGAAGCCCTGGCGCTGATTCACCAGAACAAGACCAAGGACCAGGTGCTGGCCGAAACCGGTTGTGTGGTTGGTGTGAACGATCTGTCGTTGAGCATCGGCACTGGCGAGATCTTCGTGATCATGGGCCTGTCCGGTTCCGGCAAATCCACGCTGGTGCGGCACTTCAACCGGCTGATCGACCCTACCAGCGGCGCGATCCTGGTGGACGGCGAAGACATCCTGAAACTGGACATGGACGCCCTGCGCGAATTTCGCCGGCACAAGATCAGCATGGTGTTCCAGAGCTTCGGCCTGCTGCCCCACAAGAGCGTGCTGGACAACGTCGCCTACGGCTTGAAAGTGCGCGGCGAGAGCAAACAGGTCTGTGCCGAGCGGGCGTTACACTGGATCAACACCGTGGGCCTGAAGGGCTACGAGAACAAATACCCGCACCAGCTCTCCGGCGGCATGCGCCAGCGCGTGGGCCTGGCGCGGGCCTTGGCGGCGGACACCGATATCATCCTGATGGATGAAGCCTTCAGCGCCCTCGACCCGCTGATTCGCGCGGAAATGCAGGACCAGTTGCTGGAGCTGCAAAAGACCCTGCACAAGACCATCGTGTTCATCACCCACGACCTCGACGAGGCCGTGCGCATCGGCAACCGCATCGCGATTCTCAAGGATGGCAAGCTGATCCAGGTCGGCACGCCCCGGGAGATCCTGCACTCACCGGCGGATGAATATGTTGATCGGTTTGTGCAGCGCAGGGCAGCGGTGGTTTGAAGGGTTTGTGGTGGCAGGGCTGGCCCCATCGCGAGCAAGCTCGCTCCCACAAAGGGATCTCTTTTGCTCACACATTTTGTGTCCAAGGGAAAATCCCTGTGGGAGCGAGCTTGCTCGCGATAGGGCCGGCAAAGCTGCATCAATATTCAAGTTGTACAGACGAGGTTGAGGATGTCCCAGGCTGAAAAAATCGTAATCGCCGACACCCCGTTGCGTTGGCAGGATGTAGTCGCCGTCGCCCGCTTCGGTGCCGAGCTGGCGCTGTCGGCCCAGGCCTGGGCGCGAATCGACAATGCCCAGGCCATCGTCCAGCGCATCGTTGAAAGCGGCGAGCGCGCCTATGGCGTCAACACCGGCCTGGGGGCCTTGTGCAATGTCTCGCTCAAGGACGAACAACTCAGCCAACTGTCACGCAACACCTTGCTCAGCCATGCCTGTGGCGTCGGCGCGCCGCTGACTGATGAACAGACCCGGGCGATTCTCTGTGCCGCCATCCTCAACTACAGCCAGGGCAAATCCGGCATCCATCGTCGGGTGGTCGAGGCGTTGCTGGCGCTGCTCAACCGAGGCATCACACCGCAAGTGCCGTCCCAGGGCTCGGTGGGTTACCTGACCCACATGGCCCACATCAGCATCGCGCTGCTGGGCGTCGGGCAGGTCAGCTATCGCGGGCAAATCCTGTCGGCGCAACAGGCCTTGGCTGCCGAAGGCTTGCAACCGGTGCAGTTGGGCGCCAAGGACGGTTTGTGCCTGGTCAATGGCACCCCGTGCATGACCGGCCTCAGCTGCCTGGCCCTGGCCGATGCGACGCGCCTGGTGCAATGGGCTGACGTGATCGGTGCGATGACCTTCGAGGCCCAGCGTGGTCAGATCGCGGCGTTCGATGCCGAGATCATCGCCCTCAAGCCGCACCCGGGCATGCAACAGGTCGGGGTCAACTTGCGGACCTTGCTCGACGGCAGCGAGGTCATCGCCTCGAGCCTGGGCATTCGTACCCAGGACGCCTTGAGCATCCGCTCGATTCCCCAAGTGCACGGCGCCGCTCGCGACCAGTTGGCGCACGCACGGCAACAGATCGAAACCGAACTCAACGCCGCCACCGATAACCCGCTGTTGCTGGGCACGCCAGAAAATTTCCGAGTGGTGTCCCAAGCCAATCCCCACGGCCAGTCAGTGGCGCTGGCGGCGGATCTGCTGGCGATTGCCATGGCCGAGATCGGCTCCATTGCCGAGCGCCGCCTCGATCGCCTGATCAACCCTCACGTCAGCGGTCTGCCAGCGTTCCTGGTGGCCAATCCCGGCGTGAACTCGGGGATGATGATCGTGCAATACGTGGCGGCCTCGTTGTGTGCGGAAAATCGCCAATTGGCGCAACCGGCGGTGCTCGACAACTTCGTCACCTCAGGGCTGCAAGAAGATCATTTGAGCATGGGCACCAACGCGGCTCTGAAGCTGCACAGGGCGCTGGAAAACTGCACGCAGATCCTCGCCATCGAATACCTGCTGGCGGCCCAGGCTTTTGAATTTCTCAAGGCCCAAGGCTTCGGTGCCGGTACCGACGTCGCCTGGAAACTGCTGCGCGAGCGCGTTCCGGCCTACGACCAGGACCGCTGGCTGGCGCCGGACATCGCCAGCGCCGCGGCGCTGCTCAAAGACCCCTTTGTTCTGCAAAACGCTCTACCGAATTTGAATTGATCAAAAACCGCCAGCGTGCCAAGGCACCGACTGCCCATAAAGCATCGCCCAAAAAGCGACGGTGACGGATAACGGAACATTCCGGAGCGATTGGCGGGTGAATAAAAACACTCTCAAAAGGAGCATGAAATGACAGCTTTGAACTTGATCCCCGGCCAACTGAGCCTGGCTCAACTGCGTGAGATCTATCAGCAACCGGTGACCTTGAGTCTCGACGCCAGCGCCTCGGCGCAGATCGAAGCCAGCGTGGCCTGTGTGGAACAGATCCTCGCCGAGAACCGCACCGCCTACGGCATCAACACCGGTTTCGGTTTGCTGGCCTCGACCCGCATCGCCAGCGAAGACCTGGAAAACCTGCAGCGTTCCCTGGTGCTGTCCCATGCCGCCGGTGTGGGCGAGCCGATCAGCGATGCGCTGGTCCGGCTGGTCATGGTGCTCAAGGTCAACAGCCTGAGCCGGGGTTTTTCCGGCATCCGTCGGCAGGTGATCGATGCGCTGATTGCGCTGATCAATGCCGAGGTCTATCCGCATATTCCGCTTAAAGGTTCGGTCGGTGCTTCCGGCGATTTGGCCCCGCTGGCCCATATGTCCCTGGTGCTGCTGGGCGAAGGCAAGGCGCGCTACAAAGGCGAATGGCTGCCGGCTGTCGAGGCACTGAAAGTGGCCGGCCTGGCGCCGCTGACCCTGGCGGCGAAAGAAGGCCTGGCGCTGCTCAATGGCACCCAGGTGTCTACCGCGTTTGCCCTGCGTGGCCTGTTCGAAGGTGAGGATCTGTTCGCTGCGGCCCTGTCCCTGGGTAGCCTGACGGTGGAAGCGGTGCTCGGCTCGCGCTCGCCGTTCGACGCGCGCATCCATGCCGCTCGCGGCCAGAAAGGCCAGATCGATGCCGCCGCCGCTTACCGCGATTTGCTGGGTGAGCGCAGCGAAGTCTCTGATTCGCACCAGAACTGCGACAAGGTCCAGGACCCGTACTCCCTGCGCTGCCAACCGCAAGTGATGGGCGCCTGTCTGACCCAGTTCCGCCAGGCCGCCGAGGTGCTGGTGATCGAAGCCAACGCAGTGTCGGATAACCCACTGGTGTTCGCCGCCGAAGGTGACGTAATTTCCGGCGGCAACTTCCACGCCGAACCGGTGGCCATGGCGGCCGACAACATGGCCCTGGCGATTGCGGAAATCGGCTCCCTGAGCGAGCGTCGGATTTCGTTGATGATGGACAAGCACATGTCGCAACTGCCGCCGTTCCTGGTGGCCAATGGAGGAGTGAATTCCGGCTTCATGATCGCCCAGGTCACCGCTGCCGCCCTGGCCAGCGAAAACAAGGCGCTGTCCCATCCTCATTCGGTGGACAGCCTGCCGACCTCGGCCAACCAGGAAGACCACGTCTCCATGGCCCCGGCCGCCGGCAAGCGCCTGTGGGAAATGGCCGAGAACACCCGCGGGATCCTGGCGGTGGAATGGCTGGCGGCCTGCCAGGGGTTGGACCTGCGGGGCGGTTTGAAGACCTCCGCGAAACTGGAACAGGCCCGAGCCCTCTTGCGTGCAGACGTACCGTTCTATGAGAAGGACCGCTTCTTTGCGCCGGACATCAATGCAGCGAGCGAGTTGTTGGCGAGCCGTTGCCTGAATGAACTGGTGACGGCGAAGTTGCTGCCGAGCCTGTAAGGGCCTCATCGCGAGCAAGCTCGCTCCCACAAGGATTTCGGGTGTACCCAAGATGGGTGTTCAACACCAAACCCCTGTGGGAGCGAGCTTGCTCGCGAATCGATTTTGAATGAAACGAGGAGACTCGGGATGAAAACCCTCTGGCAAAACTGCCACGCCGCGACCATGGCCCAGGGCGTCTACTCGATCATCGAAGACGCCGCCATCGTCACCCAGGGCGAGCACATTCAATGGGTCGGCCCGCGTGCCGAACTGCCGACCGGTGACTACCCGGCGGTCAACGATCTCAAGGGCGCCTGGGTCACGCCGGGATTGATCGACTGCCACACCCACGCGGTGTTCGGTGGCAACCGCAGCGGTGAATTCGAACAGCGCCTGCAAGGCGTCAGCTACGCCGAAATCGCCGCCGCCGGGGGTGGCATCGCCAGCACCGTGCGCGCCACCCGGGCCGCCAGTGAAGACGAGTTGTTCGCCAGCGCCGCCAAACGCCTGAAAAGCCTGATGCGCGACGGCGTGACCACGGTGGAAATCAAGTCCGGCTACGGCCTCGACCTGGCGAGCGAGCGCAAGATCCTGCGGGTCATCCGCCGCCTCGGCGCCGAGTTACCCGTCAGCGTGCGCAGCACCTGCCTGGCGGCCCACGCCTTGCCGCCGGAATACGCTGACCGCGCCGATGACTACATCGAACACATCTGCAGCGAGATGCTCCCGGCCCTGGCGGCCGAAGGGCTGGTGGACGCGGTGGATGCCTTTTGCGAATACCTGGCGTTTTCCCCAGCGCAGGTCGAGCGGGTGTTTATCTGCGCACAACAACTGGGGCTGCCAGTGAAGCTGCATGCCGAACAGTTGTCGTCGCTGCACGGCTCAAGCCTGGCGGCGCGTTATCAGGCGTTGTCGGCCGATCACCTGGAATTCATGACCGAGGACGACGCCAAGGCCATGGCCGAATCCGGTACGGTCGCCGTGTTATTGCCGGGGGCATTTTATTTCCTGCGGGAAACCCAATTGCCGCCCATGGACGCCCTGCGCAAGCACGGCGTGAAGATTGCCGTGGCCAGCGACCTCAATCCCGGGACTTCGCCGGCACTTTCGCTGCGCTTGATGCTGAACATGGCTTGCACCTGTTTCCGAATGACCCCTGAAGAAGCCTTGGCCGGGGCGACGATTCATGCGGCCCAGGCCTTGGGCATGGCTCAAACCCACGGTTCGCTGGAGGTCGGCAAGGTGGCGGATTTTGTCGCCTGGCACATCGACCGACCGGCCGATCTGGCGTACTGGCTCGGTGGCGATCTGGAAAAACGCGTCGTGCGTCACGGCGTTGAAATCGATTGAGGAGAACGGTTGTGGAGAAGGTCCTGAATTTCAAGCAAGGGCGCGTGCCGCTGTTGATCAGCATGCCTCACGCGGGCTTGCGCCTTACCCCGGCGGTACAGGCCGGGCTGATCCCCGAGGCCCAAAGCCTGCCGGATACCGACTGGCACATTCCCCGGCTCTACGAGTTCGCCGCTGAGCTGGGGGCCAGCACCCTGGCCGCTGAATATTCACGGTTTGTCATCGACCTGAACCGCCCTTCCGACGACAAGCCGATGTACGTCGGCGCTACTACCGGTTTGTACCCGGCGACGCTGTTCGATGGCGTGCCGTTGTTTCGCCAAGGGCTGGAGCCGTCGGCTGAGGAGCGGGCGACTTATCTGCAGCAGGTCTGGATGCCGTATCACCAAGCGCTGCAACAGGAACTGGCGCGGCTCAAGGCCGAGTTCGGCTATGCCTTGCTGTTCGATGCCCACTCGATCCGTTCGGTAATCGCGCACCTGTTCGATGGCAAGCTGCCGGACTTCAACCTCGGCACCTTCAACGGCGCCAGTTGCGATTCAACGCTGGCCAGCCAGCTCGAAGCCATTTGCGCCCGTCATGGCGAGTACACCCATGTGCTCAACGGGCGCTTCAAGGGCGGACACATCACCCGGCACTACGGCAACCCGGCCGAAGACATCCACGCGGTGCAGCTGGAGCTGTGCCAGAGCACCTACATGGAAGAGTTCGAGCCGTTCAACTATCGCGCTGACCTGGCGGAGCCGACCCAGGTGGTGCTCAAGCAATTGCTGGAAGGCTTGTTGGCGTGGGGGCGGCAGGCCTACAAGAAATAAACACAGCACGGTACTTCTGTGGCGAGGGAGCTTGCTCCCGCTCGAGTGCGTAGCGCTCGCAAAATTTTGGGGCCGCTGCGCAGCCCTGCGGGAGCAAGCTCCCTCGCCACAAAAGCCATCATCGCACTCAACCTGTCGCCACCGTGCAAAACCGAGTCGCCACAGGTCACTTCTACCCCCTCGGCGCTGCGTAATGTCTCGGGCACGGTGCACAAAGATACCGGCCCACAATAATCCGCTGCCGCACGAGATCCTCCCGATGAAAAGACTGTTCAAACGCTGTCTGTCGATCCTCTGCGGTACCGTCATATTGAACAGCGGGGCGATGGCCGCTGAGCCGGCGTCCTGCCAGACCGTGCGCATGGGGGTGGTCAACTGGACCGACGTGGTCGCCACCAGCGGCATGGCCGATGTGCTGCTCACGGGCCTGGGCTACGACAGCAAGCAGACCAGCGCCGTGCAGCAGATCATCTTCGCCGGCATCCGCGACAAGCGCCTCGACATCTTCCTGGGCTACTGGAAACCGGCGATGGACAAGAACATCGCCCCGTTCCTGGCCGCCAACCAAGTGAAGGTGCTGGACAAACCGAGCCTGGCCGACGCCCAGGCCACCCTGGCAGTACCCGACTACGTGGCGGCGGCAGGGCTCAAGACCTTTGCCGACATCGCCCGGTTCAAGGATCAACTGGGCGGCAAGATCTACGGCATCGAACCGGGCAGTGGCGCCAACACCACCATCAAGACCATGATCGAAACCAATCACTTCGGCCTCAAGGATTTCAAACTGATCGAATCCGGTGAGGCGGGCATGCTGGCGGCGGTACAGCGAGCGGTCAATCGCAAAGAGTTCGTGGTGTTCGTCGGCTGGACGCCGCACCCGATGAACATCAACATGAACATCAGCTACCTGACTGGCAGCGAAGACGTCTACGGTCCGAACGAAGGGGCCGCGACCGTCTCCATCGTGACCGCGCCGGATTATGCCCAGCGTTGCCCGAACGTGAGCCGGTTGCTGGAGAACCTGACCTTCACCGCTGCCCAGGAAAGTCAGCTGATGGTGCCGATCATGGAGCGCAAGACGCCCCAGGACGTCGCCCGGCAATGGCTGCGTGATCACCCCGAGGATCTTCAGCGTTGGCTGGCCGGCGTGAGCAGTTTTGACGGCAAGGATGGCGTGGCGGCGGTGCAGGCCAGTCTCAAGAACTGAGGCAATTTTCTGGGCACTGATAACCCCTGTGGCGAGGGAGCTTGCTCCCGCTGGGTGGCGAAGCCGCCCCGAGAATCTTGTGAGCGCTGCGCACTCAAGCGGGAGCAAGCTCCCTCGCCACAAAAGCCTCCGAGCCACATCTTGGCGATATACGGCAAACCACGATGACCTACCCAATCTCCCAGGCAATGTCCGCCTTCATCGACAAAACCCTGAGCTTCAACAGCCCGGACAACAGCCTCGCCGGCTTACGCCAGGCCTACCGCCAAATGTGCCGGGCGTTCACCCCCCCGTGCCCCGAGGCGTTGGCTGTCGAGGATCTCGAGCTGGCTGGCGTGGCCGTGCGGGCTTATCACCCTCGGATTGAACCACCCAGCGAAGGCTGGCCGTGCATTCTTTACCTGCATGGAGGCGGCTGGGTGGTAGGAGACCTGGACTCCCATGACTTCATCTGCAGGGAACTGGCTGCCGCCCTCGGCGCGCTGGTAGTGGCGGTGGATTACCGGCTGGCCCCGGAGCATCCGTTTCCGGCGGGCTTCGACGATTGCTTGGCGGTGTGGCTTCATCTGGCGGCCGCGCCTTTTGTTATCGACCCTCACCGCCGGTTGGTGGTCGGCGACAGCGCGGGGGGCAACCTCGCCGCTGCGTTATGCCTGGCCTTGCGCGATGCCGGGCAATCGTTGCCCCGGGCCCAGGTGCTGATTTATCCCGCGCTCGGTGGACCGGCGGATCTGCCGTCGCGCCGCGAATGCGCCGACGCGCCGCTCCTGAGCAGCCATGACCTGGACGACTATCACAGGCTTTACCTGGGCGGCGCTCTTCCGTCGCCCTATGCCATGCCGCTGCTCGCCGGTGACCTGAGCGGCTTGCCCCCAGCGCTGATCATCGTGGCGCAATGGGACCCGCTACGTGACGACGGTGTCCTCTACAGCGCGCGGCTGAACGCCACCGGCGTGGACGCTGTGCTGTATATCGGGGGAGGGCTGGTTCACGGCTGTTTGCGTGGCCGGGGCCAGGTGCCAGAGGTCGATCAGATGTATCGCACACTGTTGGCGTACCTGGCTGACATGCTTTGAGTGCTCAGGGGGCATGCTCATTAAGGTAATTCGGGTTTATGATGCCGGACGGCAGACCAAATAGAAGTCCCTACAGGGATGACTCGACCCCTTACGGAGCGCTCAATGCAGACTTTGTACCCGCAGATCAAACCCCATGCCCGGCACGATCTGGCTGTCGATGACACCCACACGCTCTATGTCGATGAAAGTGGTTCCCCCGAAGGCCTGCCGGTGGTGTTCATTCACGGCGGCCCGGGAGCGGGTTGCGATGCGCAGAGCCGTCGCTACTTCGATCCGAACCTCTATCGCATCGTTACCTTCGATCAGCGCGGCTGCGGTCGTTCCACCCCCCATGCCAGCCTGGAAAACAACACCACCTGGGATCTGGTCGAAGACCTGGAGCGCATCCGTAAGCACCTGGGCATCGAAAAATGGGTGCTGTTTGGCGGTTCCTGGGGCTCGACCCTGGCCCTGGCCTACGCCCAGACCCATCCGGAGCGGGTACACGGCCTGATTCTGCGTGGGATCTTTCTCTGCCGTCCGCAGGAAATCGAGTGGTTCTATCAGGCTGGCGCCAGTCGCCTGTTCCCCGATTACTGGCAGGATTACATCGCCCCCATTCCCCTGGACGAACGCGACGACCTGCTGAGCGCCTTCCACAAGCGCTTGACCGGTAACGACCAGATCGCCCAGATGCACGCGGCCAAGGCCTGGTCCACCTGGGAGGGGCGCACTGCTACCCTGCGTCCGAACCCGTTGGTGGTCGATCGCTTCTCCGAGCCGCAGCGCGCGCTGTCGATTGCCCGGATCGAGTGCCACTACTTCACCAACAACGCCTTCCTCGAACCGAACCAGTTGATTCGCGACATGGGCAAGATCGCCCATTTGCCGGGTGTCATCGTGCACGGCCGCTACGACGTGATCTGCCCGCTGGACAACGCCTGGGAGCTGCATCAGAACTGGCCCAACAGCGAATTGCAGGTGATCCGCGACGCCGGTCACGCGGCTTCCGAGCCGGGTATCACCGATGCGCTGGTACGTGCCGCTGCGCAAATGGCCCGGCGCCTGCTCGATTTGCCACCCGAAGAAGCATGAAGGGTTTGTTGCAACGAGTTCGTGGCGCCCGGGTCGAAGTTGCAGGAGAGATCGTCGGTGCGGTGGACCAGGGCTTGCTGGTGCTGGTGGCTGTCGAGCCCGGGGATACCCGGGCCAGCGCTGACAAACTCCTGCATAAGCTGCTTAACTATCGGGTGTTCAGCGATGCCGATGGCAAGATGAACCTGTCCTTGGCGGACGTCGGTGGTGGGTTGCTGCTGGTTTCACAGTTCACCCTGGCGGCCGACACCAAAAGCGGTTTGCGCCCGAGCTTTTCGACGGCTGCGCCTCCGGTGTTGGGAGAAGAGTTGTTCGACTATATGGTTAGCCAAGCGAAACAGGTGCATGGCACTGTGGCATCAGGTAGATTCGGCGCCGACATGCAGGTGCACTTGGTCAACGACGGCCCGGTAACCTTCCTGTTACAGGTCTGAAAGTGTTTGAAACATCTTTTCGGCCCTGTTTCGAGGCTAAACGGGGGGTTTTCTCGATAAATACTTTGCTATCCCTGATGCGTTGTCACGCGGCCTACTAGATAATCGCGCGCTACGGGGGATCAGCGTTCGCTGGTCCATTTGACTTAGGTAGAGACTTGTCCTGGTCCGTTTGGGGAATCATTTTGTCCCCTCGGAGTCGGAACAATGCTCGCCAACTTGGCAAGGGTGGTCCGCAAGGTCGGTTTTTCAATGCCGATACCTTGCAGAAACTTTATCTGGCCGTTGGTTTTTTGATCTGTTTTCGGCGAGGGTTGCTCGTGATTGTTAGTCCCTGTAATGCGAAAAAAATGTCTGCCAAACGGTTTAGAAACGCTCTGGTAGCGGGCTCGGCCCTGTTGTGCCTGTTCGGCGCGGGCCAACTGTGGGCATTCAGCCTGGATGATGTATCGGCGAAGGCTCAAGAACTGGCCGGGCAAAAATTCGAAGCCCCGCGCAGCAATCTGCCGAACGAATTCCGCGAAATGAAATTCGCTGACTATCAAAAAATTCGTTTCCGTACCGAAAAAGCCGAATGGGCCGACCAGAAGACACCGTTCAGGCTGTCCTTCTATCACCAGGGCATGCATTTCGACACTCCGGTGAAAATCAACGAAATCACCGCGACCACCGTCGATGAGATCAAATACGACCCGTCGCGCTTCGATTTCGGTGACGTGAAGTTCGATCCCAAGGCCACTGAGCAGCTGGGCTATGCGGGCTTTCGTGTGTTGTACCCGATCAACAAGGCCGACAAGCAAGACGAAATCATGACCATGCTGGGCGCAAGCTACTTCCGCGTCATTGGCAAGGGTCAGACTTACGGCTTGTCCGCCCGTGGCATGGCCATCGACACCGCCTTGCCATCTGGTGAGGAATTCCCGCGTTTTCGCGAGTTCTGGATCCAACGCCCGAAACCGACCGACAAGCACCTGGTGATCTTCGCCCTGCTGGATTCGCCACGGGCTACCGGCGCCTATCGCTTCACCGTGCGCCCGGGCACCGACACCATCGTGGACGTGAAATCGCGCATGTTCCTGCGTGATCGAGTGACCAAGCTGGGCGTTGCCCCGCTGACCAGCATGTTCCTGTTCGGCGCCAACCAGCCGTCCAAAGTGCTGAACTACCGTCGCGAACTGCACGACTCCAGTGGCCTGTCGATCCATGCCGGCAACGGCGAGTGGATCTGGCGTCCCCTGAACAACCCAAAACACCTGGCCGTGAGCAACTTCTCGGTAGAAAACCCGCGTGGTTTCGGCCTGCTGCAACGTGGTCGTGACTTCAGTCACTACGAAGACCTGGACGACCGTTACGAAAAACGTCCAAGCGCCTGGATCGAACCGAAAGGCGATTGGGGCAAGGGCTCTGTCGATCTGGTGGAAATTCCGACCGCCGACGAAACCAACGACAACATCGTAGCGTTCTGGAGCCCGGAAAAACTGCCGGAGCCAGGCCAGCCGCTGGACTTCGCCTACCGCCTGCACTGGACCCTCGACGAAGCCAACCTGCATTCGCCGGACAGCGCCTGGGTCAAGCAGACCCTGCGTTCCACCGGTGACGTGAAGCAATCCAACCTGATCCGTCAACCGGACGGCAGCGTGGCTTATCTGGTGGATTTCGAAGGCCCTTCCCTGCAAGCCTTGCCGGAAAACGCTGATGTTCGCAGCCAGGTGAGCGTCGGCGATAACGCCGAGGTCGTCGAGAACAGTGTGCGCTACAACCCTGAAACCAAGGGCTGGCGCCTGACGTTGCGGATGAAGATCAAAGACCCGAGCAAGGCGACCGAAATGCGCGCCGCCCTGGTCCGGCCGCTTGTTCCGGTTGAAGAGCCTGGCGCGTCGCACTCGGTGACCACCCTGGCCAAGGCCGACAAGATCGCCAAGCAGCAGAACGAGAAAGAGAAAGCGAACGAGCCAGGAACCGAGAAGGAAAAAGAAGCCAAGGCCGTCAAGGCGGCGTCCGCCGCTGTTGAGGCGACCCCAACCCCGCAGGAACCGGAACAGACTGAACAAGTCTTGACCGAGACCTGGAGCTATCAGTTGCCTGCCGATGAGTAATACTCCCGTACAGCCAGAGTCTCTTCGCGAGTATCTGGCACATTTGCCAATGACCGACGAGCAGCGTGCCGAGTTGGCCGGCTGCACGTCTTTCAGCGACTTGCACCAACGCCTGTCGTCTTCGACCTTCGACGCACCCACCGAGGCGGCGCAAGCCTCGGTGGGCCGTCGCCTGACCCTGAACACCGCTGAGGAGCTTCAGGAAGCCGAGATGCTGGCGGTCGATGCCAGCGGTCGTGTGTGCCTGAAGGCGACACCGCCGATTCGTCGGACCAGGGTCGTGCCCGAGCCGTGGCGTACCAATATCCTGGTACGCGGCTGGCGGCGATTGACGGGACGCACCAACCCGCCGAAGCCTCCCAAGGATGAGCGTGTGCTGCCGCATGCGCGGTGGCGTACCGTGGGGTCGACCCGCCGCTACATCCTGCTGATATTGATGCTCGGCCAGACCATCGTCGCCGGTTGGTACATGAAAGGCATCATGCCGTACCAGGGCTGGTCGTTCGTGGACCTGGAAGAGGTCCTGCACCAACCGCTGCTGCAGACCGCTACGCAAGTGCTGCCGTATGCGCTGCAAACCAGCATCCTGATTCTGTTCGGGATCCTGTTCTGCTGGGTATCGGCGGGTTTCTGGACGGCGTTGATGGGCTTTCTTGAATTGCTCACCGGCCACGACAAATACCGGATCTCTGGTGCCAGTGCAGGCAACGAGCCGATCCCCAAGGACGCTCGTACCGCCCTGGTGATGCCGATTTGTAACGAAGACGTGCCGCGGGTGTTTGCCGGTTTGCGCGCGACTTTCGAGTCGGTGGCCGCCACCGGTGACCTGGATCGTTTCGACTTCTTCGTGCTCAGCGACAGTAACGAAACCGATATTTGCGTGGCCGAGCAGCAGGCCTGGCTGGATGTCTGCCGTGAAGCCGGGGGCTTCGGCAAGATCTTCTACCGCCGCCGGCGCCGTCGTGTGAAGCGCAAGAGCGGCAACCTCGACGACTTCTGCCGTCGTTGGGGCAGCGAATACAAGTACATGGTCGTGCTCGACGCCGACAGCGTGATGAGCGGTACGTGCCTGACCAGCCTGGTGCGCCTGATGGAGGCCACGCCGGACGCTGGCATCATCCAGACCGCACCGCGTGCTTCGGGCATGGACACGCTGTATGCACGCATGCAGCAGTTCGCCACCCGGGTGTACGGTCCGTTGTTCACCGCCGGCCTGCACTTCTGGCAGTTGGGGGAATCCCACTACTGGGGCCACAACGCGATCATCCGCATGAAGCCATTCATCGAGCACTGCGCCTTGGCGCCGTTGCCCGGTAAAGGCGCGTTCGCCGGGGCCATCCTGTCCCACGATTTCGTCGAAGCCGCGCTGATGCGTCGTGCCGGCTGGGGTGTGTGGATTGCCTATGACCTGCCGGGCAGCTATGAAGAACTGCCACCGAACCTGCTGGACGAACTCAAGCGTGACCGTCGCTGGTGCCACGGCAACCTGATGAACTTCCGGCTGTTCCTGGTCAAGGGCATGCACCCGGTGCACCGCGCGGTGTTCCTGACCGGCGTGATGTCCTACCTGTCGGCACCCCTGTGGTTCTTCTTCCTGGTGCTGTCCACTGCGCTGCTGGCGGTGAATACGCTGATGGAACCGCAGTACTTCCTCGAGCCGCGTCAGCTCTATCCGTTGTGGCCACAATGGCATCCGGAAAAAGCCATCGCCCTGTTCTCGACCACCATTGTGCTGCTGTTCCTGCCCAAGCTGTTGAGCATCGTGTTGATCTGGGCCAAGGGCGCGAAGGAGTTCGGCGGCAAGTTCAAGGTCACGCTGTCGATGCTGCTGGAGATGCTGTTCTCCATGCTGCTGGCGCCGGTGCGGATGATTTTCCACACCCGTTTCGTACTCGCCGCATTCCTGGGCTGGGCTGCGACCTGGAACTCCCCGAAGCGTGACGACGACTCCACACCTTGGAGCGAAGCGGTCAAGCGCCACGGACCGCAGACCTTGCTGGGCTTCTCCTGGGCCCTGCTGGTGATCTGGCTGAACCCAAGCTTCCTGTGGTGGCTGGTGCCGATCGTCGGCTCGTTGATGCTGTCGATCCCGGTGTCGGTGATTTCCAGCCGCGTGGGCCTGGGCTTGAAGTCCCGTGATGAAAGCCTGTTCCTGATCCCTGAGGAATACGCACCGCCACAGGAACTGGTGTCGACGGACCAGTACACCCATGAAAACCGTTGGCACGCGTTGAACGACGGCTTCATCCGGGCAGTGGTCGATCCACAACAGAACGCGTTGGCGTATGCCCTGGCCACCTCGCGTCACGGCCAGGCCGAGCCGATTGAATGGCTGCGGGTCGAGCGTGTTCGTCATGCGCTGAAGGTTGGTCCGGCCGGGTTGAACAACGGCGAGCGCCTGGCGCTGCTGAGCGACCCGGTGGCGCTGTCCCGCCTGCATGAGCAGGTCTGGAGCGAGGCTCATCCCGAGTGGTTGGCGGCGTGGCGCGAGTCGGTCAAGGCCGATCCTCATGCACCGCTGCTACCGCTTCAGCCGTTGAGCGCACAGCCTCAACTGGCCTGATGCTCAAAAAGCCCCGCTTCCGAAAGGAGGCGGGGCTTTTTGTTGGGCGTTGTTTCAGTATGTGAACACGACCTGTGGCGAGGGAGCTTGCTTCCGCTCGGCCGCGCAGCGGACGCCAAAAAGCGAGGGCGGCTGCGCCACCCAGCGGGAGCAAGCTCCCTCGCCACATGTGTAGTGCGGTCAGGGTTGTGTGGTGACTTTGTCCAGTGCGCGATTTGCCAGCAATCCACCCAGCTCGATCAGTTGCTGGATGCCAAGGGCTACATGGCGTCGTGAGCCTTCCAGGTCGAATGCCAGGTCGTTGACCATGGCATCGGCTGAGGCCAGGGTTTCGCTGAGGTTGGCCAGCAGGCTTTCGGTGTCGATGCCGTCGACGACGGTGAAGAGTTGGCCCGGCCGTTCGTCTTCGGGTTTGGTCTGTTTGGGTTTCAGGTAGAGGTCGAGTGCGCGGTCGGTGGCTTCTTGGAGTTTCTTGGGGTCGGTTTCGGGTTCTGGTGGGTTGGGTGTGACCTTGTACATGCTTGACGCTCCTTGATTGATGGAGCCGCCAGACATCGCTGCTAAACGAAAGGGGGTGGCGGCTGTGCGCGGGTTAGCAGACCAGGAATCAAGGAACCCGGTGCACCGAAGTGCCCCACGCACAGCCGCCATAAAGCGGACCTGCGTGCCTTGATATTGTGCCGAGCTGCTAAACCCGATCGCTGAACTGACAGCGACCTGCAAACATTAGAGCGCAGGGCCAAGGCGTACAAGCCGGCGGATTCTGGCGTAGTTGTAGGCAATGGTGCAAGGTGGTTAGCCCTGTGCTGAAGGGCGGATTTTTGTGTGTATATCCGTTATTTAGGTAATGGCTACTTATGGTTCCGCTCTTACAGCGGGTCACTTTCGAAAAGCGCGAAAGTAACCAAAGCGCTTTTGCCCCACCACTCGGTGCCTCGCCTAGGCTCGGCATGCCCTCACTCCGGCATTGCTCCGTGGGTCCGCCGCGAAGGACCATCCATGGTCCAGCGCGGCTACCTCGGCATCCATGCCGAGGTGCCCAGTGCGCAACGCCTGCGTTCGGCCAGCGTGGTTAATGGGGCGCCCGAGATCAACGTCCGTCGCGAGGCGGCCTTATAGCCGACCTGGCTTTGGGTGAGACCGCGTTTCCCCTGTGGGAGCGAGCCTGCTCGCGAAGGGGCCAGTACATACGACATCCTAGTTGGCTGCGGTCGCACCCTCACAGCCTCAGTCTGTTCGCGATAGCGGTGGTTCAGTGACATAGCGGTTGGATTGACTGCCGTCATCGCGAGCAAGCTCGCTCCCACATTTCGACCTTCAACAGCCACAGAATTTACATCCGCCACACATCCCTTGTGTGCGAGCTTGCTCGCGATGAGGCCAGCAAATCCCATATCTTCGTCGACGCTGACATTGCCTTCGCGAGCAGGCTCGCTCCCACAATTGGATCGGAGTACGACAAAAGAGACAGGTCGGCTATCAGGCCGCCTCGCGACGGACGTTGATCTCGGGCGCCCTATTAACCACGATGGCCGAACGCAGGCATTGCGCAGTGGGCACCTCGGCATGGATGCCGAGGTAGCCGCGCTGGACCATGGATGGTCCTTCGCGGCGGACCCACGGAGCAATGCCGGAGTGAGGGCATGCCGAGCCTAGGCGAGGCACCAAGTGGTGGGGCTAAAGCGTTTTGCTTACTTTTGCGCTTCTCAAAAGTAAGACGCCGTAAGGGCGGAACCGCCAGCAGCCGTTACCCAAAAAACGGATATACACCCAAGACCCAAGACCCAAGACCCAAGTCAAACGCATCAAACCCTAAACCGCCCCACCAACGTCTGCAAATGAACCCCCAACCGCGCCAGCTCAGCACTGGACGCAGCAGTTTCCTCACTGGACGACGCCGTCTGCTCCGACACATCACGCACATTCAGCACGCTACGATTGATCTCCTCAGCCACAGCACTCTGCTGCTCGGCCGCTGCGGCGATCTGCTGGTTCATCGACTGAATGGCCGAAACCGTGCGAGTGATGTTTTCCAGTGAACCACCCGCGCGGCGGGTCAGTTCGACACTGTTGTCAGTCAGGCTGCGGCTGTTATCCATAATGGTCGCCACCTGCTCGGTGCCCGACTGCAGGCCGACAATCAGTTGCTCGATTTCTTCGGTAGACTTCTGGGTGCGCTGGGCCAGGCTGCGGACCTCGTCGGCCACCACCGCGAAACCACGTCCGGCTTCGCCCGCACGGGCCGCCTCGATGGCCGCGTTAAGGGCCAGCAGGTTGGTTTGCTGGGCCACGGACTTGATCACGTCCAGCACGCTGCCAATCTTGTCGCTTTCGCGCTTCAGGTCGCCCATCGCTGCGGTGGAGTTACCCACCTCCAGGGCCAGGCGTTCGATTTGGGCGATGGCTTCGCCGACCACTTTTTCGCCTTCGCGAGCCTGCTGGTCAGCCGCGACGGCCGCTTCGGAAGCTTCCTCGGCATTGCGCGCCACTTCTTGCACCGTGGCGGTCATTTCGTGCATGGCGGTGGCGACCTGGTCGGTCTCCACTTTCTGGCTGTTGACCCCGGCGCTGGTCTGCTCGGTGACGGCCGAGAGCTGTTCGGCGGCGCTGGCGATTTGTGTGACGCCTTCGCTGATGCCGCCAATCAATTGCCGCAGACCCACGGTCATGCTCTGCATGGAGCGCTGCAGCTGGCCCAGTTCGTCACGTCGCTCGGAGGTGAGGTTGTGGGTCAGGTCGCCTGCGGCAATCCGCTCGGCGACTTTGAGGGTCTGATCCAGCGGGCCGACGATCTGACGGGTGATGACCAGCGCTGCGATCACGCCGAACAACATGGCCAGCACGGCGGCGGACACCAGAATAGTTTTGGCCTGGGCGGCGTCATGGTCGCGCACGGCCGTCTGGGACACGGTCAGGCTTTTGCTGGACTCAAGCAGCACCTCGCCTTGCTCTGTCATGCGCTTGAGCGCAGCGGCAGTATCAAGCTGGGAGTCTCGGAACTGGCTGACCGCTGCACGGTAGGCGTTCATCGAGTCGCTGGCCTGCTGCAGGGGGGTGGCATGCTCCTCAGGCAACTGTGCCGGCAGGCGTGCGAGGAGTTTGAGGACGTCGGTGATGGCGTCAAGGGCCGGTTGCTGGGCTTCGCTCTTGCCGCTGTAGGTGTAGCCGCGAACTTGGTAACGGGCTTGCTGGATCGCTTTGCTCAGGGACACCACGTTGTTGAATTGGGCGATGTCTCCACTTTGCAGCATCGCCTTTTCAACTTCAGTGACACGGGCCACGGCGTTGTCGGCACTGGCGCCGAGTTTGCTGCGGGCATCTTCGCGGCTGACGGTGGCGCTGGCCATCTCGGCGAAGGCGCTTTTGTATTCGGCCACTGCGGCCAGCTGTTTGTCGATCAGGGCCACATCGTCCGGCTGCTCGATCATCTGGCGGGCGCTCGTCAGTCCGGCCTCGAGCTTGCCAAGCAGATCGTTGACTTCCTGTGGACCGTTCTCGCCTCGGGCGTTGTAGTAGTCCAAACGCGCCAGACGCAGGTCCTTACTCAATTCGTTCAGGCTGGAAATGTAGCCCAGCTTGTCGCCGCGGCTGATCACATTGCCCAGGCCGCTCCAGCCGGTGAAAGCGATCATCAGGGTTAGAAACAGCACCAGACCGAAGCCGAAACCAAGCTTGCGATTGACGCCTACGTGACCTAGCCATCGGAACATGCCGTTACTCCCCGCAGCGTTGAATTTATATGCTGAGAGCTATATCGGCCGGTTGGAAGGGATCTGTAGAGAATAGGTGTCAGGTGCTTCTCGTAGGGGGGAGCGCTTGCTTGTGCTTGGCTGCGAAGCCGTTGTCAGTTCGAGCCCGGCGGGGGGCGCTTCGCGCCCAAGCGGGAGCAAGCTCCCCCGCCACAGGGTTTATGCCTCTAGACCTTGAAGCGACCTACCAGCGTTTGCAAATGAACCCCCAGTCGCGCCAGCTCTGCGCTGGAGGCGGCGGTTTCTTCGCTGGAAGCGGCGGTTTGTTCGGACACATCGCGAACATTCACGACGCTGCGGTTGATCTCTTCGGCCACGGCGCTCTGCTGCTCGGCCGCAGCGGCGATCTGCTGGTTCATCGACTGGATTGCCGAGACGGTGCGGGTGATGTTTTCCAGTGAGCCGCCGGCACGGCGGGTCAGTTCGACGCTGCTGTCGGTCAGACTGCGGCTGTTGTCCAGGGTGGTCGCAACCTGTTCGGTGCCCGATTGCAGGCCGAGGATCAGTTGCTCGATCTCTTCAGTGGATTTCTGGGTGCGCTGGGCCAGGCTGCGGACCTCGTCGGCCACCACCGCAAAACCACGCCCTGCTTCACCGGCCCGGGCCGCCTCGATGGCCGCGTTAAGGGCCAGCAGGTTGGTTTGCTGGGCCACGGACTTGATCACATCCAGCACACTGCCGATCTTGTCGCTCTCGCGCTTGAGATGGCCCATCGCTTCGGTGGAATTGCTCACTTCCTTGGACAGGCGTTCGATCTGGGCGATGGCTTCGCCCACCACTTTTTCGCCTTCGCGAGCCTGCTGGTCAGCGGCGACCGCGGCTTCGGAGGCTTCCTCGGCGTTACGCGCTACTTCCTGCACCGTGGCGGTCATTTCGTGCATGGCGGTGGCAACCTGATCGGTTTCCACTTTCTGGCTGTTGACCCCGGCACTGGTCTGTTCGGTAACGGCCGAGAGCTGCTCGGCGGCGCTGGCGATTTGCGTGACGCCTTCGCCGATACCGCCGATCAATTGGCGCAGGCCCACGGTCATGCTCTGCATGGCACGTTGCAGTTGGCCCAGTTCGTCGCGGCGCTCGGAACTGAGATTGTGGGTCAAGTCGCCTGCTGCCACGCGTTCGGCGACCTTGAGAGTCTGCTCCAGCGGGATGACGATCTGTCGGGTGATCGCCATGGCTGCAATGACCCCGAACAGCAGGGCCAGCGCGGCGGCCGAGATCAGGAAAATGTCGGCTTGGACTGCATCATGGTCGCGCACGGCCGTTTGGGACAGGGTGAGGTTTCTGCTGCCCTCGCGTAGCACAACCCCCAGGTCGGACATGCGCTTGATGGCGGCAGCGCTGGCGGTCTGGGCGTCATGGAACTGGCTGATCGCGGCACGATAGCTCTTGAACGATTCGTTGGCCTGTTGCAGGTCGGCGGCGTGCTCATCGGGCAGTTGGGCCGGCAGGCTGCCGAGGGCTTTCAACGCGTTATCGATGGCATCCAGGGCTGGTTGCTCGGCCTCGGCCTTGCCACTGTAGGTATAGCCGCGAACCTGATAGCGGGCTTGCTGGATTGCTTTACTCAGGTTTACCACACTGTCGAACTGAGCAACGTTGTCGCTTTGCCGAATCGCATTTTCAACGTTGGCGACGCGGGCCACGGCGTTATCGGCGTTGGCGCCCAATTTGCTGCGCGCATCCTCACGACTGGCGGTGGCGCGGATCAATTCAGCGACGGCAACTCTGTACTCAGCGACCGCCGCCAGTTGCTTGTCGATGATCGCCACGTCGGCCGGTTGCTCGATCGATTGGCGGGCGGTCTGTAGCCCAGGCTCCAATTTGCCGAGGAGATCGTTGATGTCACCTGGGCCTTTTTCGCCGCGGGTCGCGTCATAATCCATGCGTGCCGAGCGCAGGTCTTTGGTCAGGTCGTTCAGGCTAGCGATGACCCCCAGCGTGTCGCCGCGTGCAATTACATTGCTCAGGCCGGTCCATCCGGTGAAGGCGATCATCAAGGTTAGGAACAGCACTAGACCGAAGCCGAAGCCGAGTTTGCGATTAACGCCTACGTTATCTAGCCATCGGAACATGCTGATACTCCCTTGAAGGGCGGAATTGCTTTGTATAAAGCACTATCGGCCCATAGAGGGAGAGCAGGAGAAATGAGTTAGATGCGTTTGGAATACCGTAGCAAACCAAAGGGATCAGAACAGTCGTGCGAGCAGCGCTGTAACCGCGGTCTCGACCCGCAGGATCCGCTCACCCAGTTGTACCGGTTGCAGGCCGGCCTTGCCCAGCAGGTCGATCTCGTAGGGAATCCAACCGCCTTCGGGCCCGATGGCCAAGGTCACCGGTTCTGTTAGCGCTCGCGGGCAGGGCGGGTGCTTGCCAGGGTGGCCGACCAGTCCGAGGGTGCCGTTCACGATGGCCGGCAGGCGGTCCTCGACGAAGGGCTTGAAGCGTTTTTCAATGATGATGTCTGGCAGCACACTGTCTCGGGCTTGCTCCAGGCCAAGGATCAATTGCTCGCGAATCGCCTCGGGTTCCAGGAACGGGGTCTGCCAGAAGCTCTTTTCCACGCGATAACTGTTGACCAGCACCACGCGCGGCACGCCCATGCTGGCGATGGTCTGGAACACTCGACGGAGCATTTTCGGGCGAGGCAGGGCCAGTACCAGCGTGAGCGGCAATTTGGCCGGTGGTGGCTGGTCGAGGGTCACTTGCAGTTCGGCCTCGCGGGCTTCCAGGCGCAGCACTTGGGCGGTACCCATCAAGCCGCCGATGCGCCCGACCCGCAGGCTGTCGCCGACGGCGCTGCGGTGGACTTCCTGCATGTGAGTCAACCGGCGATCGCTCAGGACCACCCGGTCGGGCCCAATGAAATCGGCCTCTTCAAGCAGCAGCAGGTTCACGCTTGGGTCGCTGGCGGCTGGTCGTTGTGGTCGTCGGCGGGCTGTTCCTCGGGCTCTTCTTCCCTGCGCTTGCGCACCAGGCCACCGAACAGGATGCCGATCTCGAACAGCAGCCACATCGGCACGGCCAGCAGGGTTTGGGAGAAGATGTCCGGCGGGGTCAGGATCATGCCGACCACGAAGCAGCCAATGATCACGTAAGGGCGGATTTTCTTCAGGTACGCCACGTCAACCACGCCGATCCACACCAGCAATACCACGGCCACCGGGATTTCGAACGCCACGCCGAAGGCGAAGAACAGCGTCATGACGAAGTCCAGGTAACTGGTGATGTCGGTCATCATCTCCACGCCCGCCGGAGTGGCGGCGGCGAAGAACTTGAAGATCAGCGGGAACACGAAGAAATAGGCGAAGGCCATGCCGGTATAGAACAGCAGGATGCTCGACACCAGCAGTGGCACGGCGATGCGTTTTTCATGCTTGTACAGGCCTGGCGCGATGAAGCCCCAGATCTGGTGCAGGATTACCGGGATCGCCAGGAACAGCGAAACCATCATCGTCAGCTTCAGTGGCGTCAGGAACGGCGACGACACATCGGTGGCAATCATCGTTGCCCCGACTGGCAGGTACTGGCGCAGCGGCGTGGAGACGAAGGTGTAGATCTGCTGGGTGAAGGCGAACAACCCGGCGAAGAGGATGAAAACCGCCGCGACGCAACGCAGCAGGCGGGTGCGCAGCTCGGTAAGGTGCGATACCAGCGGCATCGGCTGGTCGTTTTCAGGGAGATCGCTCATGGGGCTCGCGGCGGCAATGTAGGGTCGTTGGGCGCAGGGGCTGCGGGGGGCGCTGTATCAGCCACCGTCGGTGTCACTGGAGTCGGCCCAGTCGCCGGCACCGCGCCGTCCACCGGCGCCTGGGGCGCTATCGTTGGTTCGACCGCAGGTTGGACCGGCGTCGGTTCCTGTTGGGTCGGCGTGAAGATTTTCCGTGCTTCCTGCTCCAGGGACAGGATGTGTTCGTTGTGCAGCTGCCGACGGATGTCGTCGGCACCGATTTCACGTTCAACTTCCTGTTTGATCGCATTGAAGCTGCGCTTGAGTCGCCCGATCCAGAGACCGGCGGTACGCGCAGCACCCGGCAGACGCTCGGGGCCCAATACCAGCAGGGCGACGAGGCCGACGAGCAGCAGTTCAGTGAAGCTGATCCCAAACATTAGTCAGTGCTCACGAGTCTTTGCGGGCGGGCTCTTCGACTTTCTGGGCCTGCACGTCGATGGTGTGCGGCGCATTCACAGGCTGGGCGGCCTGGGGGTGTACCGGTTGGGTCGGCTGCGCCGGTTGGGCGGGAGCCGCCGTTGGGTCGGCCGGTTTTTCGTCATCGTTCATGGCCTTGCGAAAGCCCTTGATCGACTCGCCGACATCGGTGCCGAGGTTTTTCAGTTTCTTGGTACCGAACACCAGCACGACGACTACCAGAATGACGACCCAGTGTTTCCAGTCAAAAATACCCATGTGGCTATTCCTCTTGAGAGTTGATCAATCGGACGGACGCGAGGCTTTCTCGACGTGTCCGGACAGACCGAAGCGACGGTCCAGTTCATCCAGTACAGCCTGCGGGTGCTGCCCCAGTTGGGCGAGCATGACCAGGCTGTGGAACCACAGGTCGGCGGTCTCATAGATCACGTCGCTGCAGTCGCCGCTGATGGCAGCATCCTTGGCGGCGATGATGGTTTCGACCGACTCTTCGCCGACTTTTTCCAGAATCTTGTTCAAACCCTTGTGGTACAGGCTGGCGACATAAGAGCTGTCGGCCGCGGCGCCTTTGCGCTCTTCCAGCACCTGGGCCAGACGGGTCAGGGTGTCACTCATGGGTATGTCCTGAATAAATGGCATGCGGGTCCTTGAGCACCGGGTCGACGGTTTTCCAGTCGCCGTTCTCGAAGACGCGATAGAAGCAGCTTTGACGGCCGGTGTGGCAAGCAATCTCACCGACTTGCTCGACCATCAGGATGATGACGTCGCCGTCGCAATCCAGGCGCATCTCATGCAGGTGCTGCACATGCCCGGACTCTTCACCCTTGCGCCACAACTTGCCACGGGAACGTGACCAATAGATGGCGCGGTTCTCGGCGGCGGTCAGGGCCAGCGCTTCGCGGTTCATCCAGGCCATCATCAGCACACGCCCGGTCTTGTGATCCTGGGCGATGGCCGGCACCAGGCCGTCAGCGTCCCATTTGATCTCGTCCTGCCAGTTTTTCATCTTCGACTCCGACAATGGGCCGCGCACTTCAAGTCGGCGGGCCCAGCGTTGAAACAGTGTGCCAGCGCGAACCGGTGCTGGCTATCGGCGAACGACCAGATACAAACCAACAGCCACCATGATCCCGGCCGGCCAGTGCCCCAGTTGGCTCAACGGCCCACCGGTCGCCAGCACTGCGCCGCCACCCAGGTGAGCTGCGCCCAGCAGGCGCAGCAACCAGTCGTCCTTGCGCTGTTTCCAGGGTGGCGCCGGGTCGTGGGCGTGGGGTTGGGACATGCGTTCGAGCAGGTCGCGGGTCATGTTGGCCAGGTGCGGGATCTGCTCGAACTGGCTCTGCACGTTGCCCAGCAAGGTTCGCGGGCTGACGCGCTCGCGCATCCACCGCTCGAGGAAAGGCTGGGCGGTGTTCCACAGGTCCAGGTCCGGGTACAACTGGCGACCCAGGCCTTCGATGTTCAGCAGGGTCTTCTGCAACAGCACCAGCTGTGGCTGAACCTCCATGTTGAAGCGACGCGCGGTCTGGAACAGGCGCATCAGCACCTGACCGAAGGAAATATCTTTTAACGGTTTTTCGAAGATCGGTTCGCACACGGTACGGATCGCTGCTTCGAATTCGTTGAGCTTGGTTTCGGCCGGTACCCAGCCAGAGTCGATGTGCAGTTGTGCCACGCGGCGGTAGTCGCGTTTGAAGAAAGCGAACAGGTTGCGGGCCAGGTAATCCTGGTCTTCCGGGGTCAGGCTGCCGACGATGCCGCAGTCGATGGCAATGTACTGTGGACTCCACGGCTGCACGGTGCTGACGAAGATGTTGCCGGGGTGCATGTCGGCGTGGAAGAAGCTGTCGCGAAACACCTGGGTGAAGAAGATTTCCACGCCGCGCTCGGCCAGCAGCTTCATGTCGGTGCGCTGGTCGGCCAGGGTCGCCAGGTCGGTCACCTGGATACCGTAGATGCGCTCCATCACCAACACTTTCGGGCGGCACCAGTCCCAATAGACTTGCGGCACGTAGAGCAGGGGCGAGCCTTCGAAGTTGCGGCGCAGCTGGCTGGCGTTGGCGGCTTCGCGCAGCAGGTCGAGTTCGTCGTAGATGGTTTTTTCGTAGTCCTGGACCACGTCCACCGGGTGCAGCAGGCGCGCATCCGCCGACAGCCGCTCGGCGGCGCGGGCGAGGATGAACAGCCACGCCAGGTCCTGGGCAATGATCGGCTTGAGGCCCGGGCGAATGACCTTGACCACCACTTCTTCGCCGCTCTTGAGTTGCGCGGCGTGCACCTGGGCCACGGAGGCCGAGGCCAGGGGCTCGACGTCGAAGCGGCTGAAGACTTCGCTGATCTTCTTGCCCAGTTGTTCCTCGATCAGGGCCACCGACAGCTTGGAATCGAACGGCGGCACGCGATCTTGCAGTCGCATCAGTTCATCGGCGATGTCTTCGGGCAGCAGGTCGCGACGGGTCGAGAGGATCTGGCCGAACTTGATGAAGATCGGCCCCAGGTCTTGCAAGGCCAGGCGCAGGCGTGCGCCGCGACTCAGGTCCAGCGTGCGGCGGGGAAACCAGCGCCATGGCAGTACGAAGCGCAGTGCCAGGAGAAACCAGGGCAGCGGCAGGGCGAACAGCAGGTCATCGAGGCGGTAACGGATCACGACGCGCTGGATGCGCAACAAACGGCGGACGGCAAGCAGCTTCATGCGTTATCGCTTGGTTTCAAGGGTTCGGGAAAGGCGCTCGAAACGCGCCTCGAGACGTTCCAGGTCAAGCTTGATCTGGTCCAGTTCATTAAAACGGGCTTCGGCTTCGCGTTGGCCTACGAGAGTACGCGATTCTTCGGCCAGGTATTCACTCAGATTCTGCCCCAGGCTGGCGAACCCCTGGCGGTACCAGTGGGTGCGGCTGCGCAGATGGCCGCTGAGCAACTGGGTGGCCACCGGGCCGAGCCAGCGGGACACTTCATATTCCCAGTCCAGTTCCAGGTCCTGAAGGATTGCCGTCAGCTCCAGCAGCACGCCGCTGTCGCCATCGAGCTCGACTTCTGGACGGTGCAGCACCGCAGTCTTGTCCTTGCTCAGGGCCAGGCTCAGCAAGCTCGATGCCGGGGCGCGCAGCGTGCAGTCCGCCTCGGCTTCCCAGTGCGCTGCGAGCATCAGGCCTTCGTCGCTGGGCAAGATGAACAACTGCAACGCCGGGCTGCGGCAGTCCACGGCAATGACCTTGCCGCTCAAGTGCGCCAGGCGCGCAAGTGCGGTGCTGTCCAGGCGCAGTACCCGGTTGATGCCGAGTTCGACGCTGGCGAGCAGGCCGGTGAGCAGCATCAGGGCTTGATGCCGCGGTGCAGGGCCACGATGCCTGCGGTCATGTTGTGGTAGGTCACGCGGTCGAAACCGGCGTCCACCATCATCGACTTGAGGGTTTCCTGGTTCGGGTGCATGCGGATCGACTCGGCCAGGTAGCGATAGCTTTCCGAGTCATTGGTGATCAGCTTGCCCATCAGCGGCATGAAGGCGAACGAGTAGGCGTCGTAGGCCTTGGACATCAGCGCGTTGGTCGGCTTGGAGAACTCCAGCACCAGCAGGCGGCCACCGGGCTTGAGCACCCGCAGCATCGAGCGCAGGGCGTCTTCCTTGTGGGTGACGTTGCGCAGGCCGAAGGCGATGGTCACGCAGTCGAAATGGTTGTCGGGGAACGGCAGCTTCTCGGCGTCGGCCTGGACAAATTCGACGTTGCCGGCCACGCCCAGGTCCAGCAGGCGGTCGCGACCGACCTTGAGCATGGATTCGTTGATATCGGCGAGCACCACCTGGCCGGTCGGCCCGACGATGTGGGAAAACTTCTTGGTCAGGTCGCCCGTACCGCCAGCGATGTCCAGCACGCGATTGCCGCTGCGCACACCTGACAGCTCGATTGCGAAACGTTTCCACAGACGGTGCATGCCGCCCGAGAGCAGGTCGTTCATCAAGTCATATTTGGCGGCCACCGAGTGGAAAACCTCAGCGACTTTTTCCGCCTTCTGGCTTTCCGGCACGTTCTTGAAGCCGAAGTGAGTGGTGGGTTCGGCATCGCTGCCTTTGCGCTGATCAGTCATATCGCTGTCACCAAAAAAGAATGCGGGACATTCTAATCCCGGTGGAGGGCTTTGTCTTGGCAAGGCTGCAGGTAAGATAGGCCATCACCGGGACGTTTTGACGCAGCCAGGGTCTGAAACGTTCAGGCAAGTCCCGATAAAACAGGAGTCACCCGATGGCCCGTATAACAGTTGAGCGTGCCCATGGCCTGGGCAAGGAAGCGGCGCGAGAGAAAGCCGACAAGCTGGCGCAGAAGTTGTCCGACAGCTATGGACTGGAACCGCAGTGGGTGGGCGACACCCTGAAACTCAAGCGCTCCGGGGTCAAGGGCGAAGTGCTCGTGGGCGAGGACTCGATCCGCGTTGATGTGGAGCTGGGCCTGTTGATGTCGGCCATGAGCGGTACGATCAAGGCGGAAATCGAAAAGGCGTTGGATAAAGCGTTGGCTTGATCGAACGAAAGAAGGGAAGTACAGCACTCAAGTTCACCACCATTCCCTGTGGGAGCGAGCTTGCTCGCGATTGCGCAGTATCAGGCAACGTCGATGTGACTGACCCAATGCAATCGCGAGCAAGCTCGCTCCCACATGAGGTCGGTCGCCATCCGGTTATGTGTCAGTTGTTAGGGTGCCCTTTCTAATTAATGTCACTACTTTGTGCCTGAGCCCGTCCGTGTACGGGCAGTTCCTCAAACCTGTTTTCGAGTGAGGTGCACCATGGCCAAAGTTATTTTGAAGAAAAAAACCGACGTTGAATCTTCCACGCTCAGCGACGTGAAAACGTACGCGCGCAAGATCTGGCTGGCTGGCCTGGGCGCCTATACCAAGGTCGGCCAGGAGGGCGGCGAGTACTTTCAGGAGTTGATCAAGGCTGGCGAAGTTATTGAAACCAAAGGCAAAAAGAACATTGCCGGAAAACTTGAAGCGGCCAACAGCGAATTGATTGAAGCCAAGACGGACGTGACTACTTTCAAGGCCCGGGTTGAAGTACAACTTGATAAAGTCGAGAAAGTATTTGATGCCCGTGTTGCAAGTGCCTTGAATCGTATCGGCATTCCGTCTAAACATGACGTTGAGACACTCTCTGCTAAGCTCGATGAGCTGACGGCATTGCTCGAACGTGTCGCGCGTAAACATTAAGGAGAACGGGATGGCTGGTAAAAAAATCACTGAAAAAGAAGGCAGCTCGTGGGCCGGGAAGATTGAAAAGTACTCCCGCAAAATCTGGCTTGCTGGTTTAGGCGTGTACTCGAAGATCGACACTGACGGCAGCAAACTCTTCGAGTCCCTGGTTAAGGACGGCGAGAAGGCCGAAAAACTCACCAAGACGGCGGTTGGCAAACAAGTCGATGCCGCCAAGGACTCTGCCGAGTCCGCCAAGTCGCGAATCGGTGGCGTGAAGGACCGTGCGCTGGGCAAGTGGGACGAACTGGAAGGGGCTTTCGACAAGCGCCTGAACAGCGCGATCTCCCGTCTGGGCGTGCCGAGCCGCAATGAAGTGAAGGCGCTGCACAGCAAGGTCGACACCCTGACCAAGCAGATCGAAAAGCTCACTGGGGCGAAAGTCGCACCGGTGGCCAGCAAGACTGCAGCGGCCAAGCCGGCCACTAAAACGGCGGCCAAGCCATTGGTCAAGGCAGCGGCAAAAACCGTCGCCAAGCCTGTGGCAAAAGCGGCAGCCAAGCCTGCGACTAAAACGGCTGCCGCCAAACCTGCCGCCAAGGCAGCGGCCAAACCGGTAGCGGCCAAGCCCGCAGCCAAGGCGACAGCCAAGCCTGCCGCCAAGCCCGCTGCTAAACCCGCCGCTAAAACGGCAGCAGCCAAACCTGCTGCGGCCAAACCAGCAGCGAAACCCGCCGCCAAGCCTGCGGCAAAAGCGGCCGCCAAACCTGCTGCGGCGAAAAAACCGGCTGTGAAAAAACCGGCCGCGCCAAAAGCAGCCGCACCCAAGGCGCCGACCGCGGTCGCCAAACCGGCTACCCCGACGAGCACAGCGAACTCCGCCGCGGCTCCGACTCCGGTCGCCACCCCGACTCCCGCGCCGGCTCCATCGACGCCTACTACCCAGTCCTGATACAGCAGGACACGCAAAAACGCCCGGCCTGAGAAGGTCGGGCGTTTTTGTGTGCGCAGCAGATCAAAAATGTGGGAGCGAGCTTGCTCGCGATAGCGGTGGGTCAGCAGTATTGATCTTGACTGATACACCGCAATCGCGAGCAATCTCGCTCCCACAATGGATCTTCCACTGCTGGTCGTTATTCGTGTTCTTCCAAGTACCGCAACGCCAGTTGCTCGGTCGCCACTTTAGCCGCCGGCGGCAAATGCGGGGCCACCAGCATCATGATCTGATAGACCACCAGTCGAACCTCGCCCTCGCGATCCAGAATTCGCTGATAGTCCAGCGAGAACAGCAAGGTCATGGTGATCTGCTCGACCAACTGACCCAACGCCTGGGTGTCGCTGACCAGCATCCCCTGGGCCTTGAGCTGCGCCAGCAGTGAGGCCAGGGTTCGCTTCAGGGCATTGAGCAACTGGCGGATGCCCTTGGCCAGTTTTGGCAGGCGCCCGGCCAGGTTCGACAAGTCCTGGAACAGAAAGCGGTACTGCGCCAGGCGTTCGACGATCAGGTGCAGGAACAGCCAGTAGTCTTCCGGCGCCAGCTGCACATCGGGTGGTGGGTCCAGCAGCGGCGCCAATTCGACCTGGAAACGCTCGAACAGCCCGAGGATCAGGGGCTCCTTGCCATGAAAGTGATAGTAGAGATTACCGGGGCTGATGCCCATTTCGTTGGCAATTTCCAGGGTGGAAACGTTCGGCTCGCCCTTTTCATTGAATAACTGCAGGGCACATTCGAGGATACGGTCGCGGGTTTTCATCCGGTCTTCTTGGTGATGGAGTCGTGCCACGGCCACCAACCCGGCCGTGGAGTGAGGCGTTCAGCGCACACGTACATAGGTCCCGGGAGCCGCTTCCAAGGGCGGGTAGTTCGCGTTGCCCAGGGTCATCAGGGTTTCATGCTGGGCACCGGAACGCTCCTGGATCCAGCCCAGCCATTGGGTCCACCAACTGCCGTCGACGTGCTTGGCGTCGTAGTACCAGGCCCGTGGGTCGCTGCTCAGTTTCGCGCTTTCGATGTAGTTGGCCTTCGGGTTGCTTGGCGGGTTGAGGATGCTCTGGACATGGCCGCTGTTGGACAGCACGAAGCGTCGTTCACCACCCAGCAGCAGCGTCGAGCGATAGACCGCATCCCACGGTGTGATGTGGTCGTTGATGCCGGCCACGCTGAAGCTGTCTACCGTCACCTTCTGCAGGTCTATCGGTGTACCGCACACCTCCAGGCCGCCGGCGTGGCTCAGGGGATTGTGCTTGAAGAAGTCCAGCAGGTCGCCGTGGAGCGCCGCCGGCAGCCGGGTGCAGTCGTTGTTCCAATAGAGGATGTCGAAGGCCGGCGGCTCCTTGCCCAGCAGGTAGTTATTGATGAAGTAAGTCCAGATCAGGTCGTTGGGCCGCATCCAGGCGAACACCCGGGCCAGGTCGCGGCCATCGAGGATGCCTTTCTGGTAGGAGCGACGCTTGGCGGCTTCGAGGGTCTGTTCATCGATGAACAGTGTCGCCGGGCTTTCGATCTGGCTATCGAGCAGACTGACCAGGTATGTGGCGCTCGCCACCCGGCGCAGTTGACGTTTGGCTTGCAGGTGGCCTTGCAGGGCGGCGATGGTCATCCCGCCGGCGCAGGCGCCCATCAGGTTGACCTCACGGGCGCCGGTGATCGCCCGACACACGTTCATGGCTTCCTCCGTCGCCTGGACGTAGCTGGACAGGCCCCATTCGCGGTGGCGTACATCGGGATTGCGCCAGCTGATGATAAACACCTGCAAGCCGTTTTTCAGGGCGTACTGGACGAAGCTGTTGGAGGGGCTCAGGTCGAAGATGTAGAACTTGTTGATCTGCGGCGGCACGATCAACAATGGCTTGGCGTATTGCTTTTCGCTCATGGACTTGTACTGGATCAGCTCCAGCATCTCATTGCGAAACACCACAGCGCCGGAAGTGGTCGCCAGGGTCTTGCCGATTTCGAAGGCATGGGGCGTGGTTTGTCGTGGCAAGCCATCGTTGTGCAGCAGGTCATCCACCAAGTGGCCGATGCCCCGCACCAGGCTGCTGCCGCCGGAGTTGAACAGCTCCTTGATCGCCAGCGGGTTGAGCAAGGTGTTGGAGGGCGATACGGCGTCGTTGAGCAGCGCGAAGGCGAAGTGCGCGCGGGCCCGGTCATCCGGGTTCATGTCGCTTTCGTCGATCCAGCTCCGGACCTGTTTCTGCCAGCTCAGGTACGCCTGCAGGCTGCGGCGATAGAACGGATTGAGCTGCCAGGTAGGGTCGGCGAAGCGCTGGTCGGTGGGGGTGGGATGCAGGGTTTCCCCCAGCAACACGCGGCCCAATTGACTGCCCAGCTTCAACGCATGCCGAGCACTGTGCACCGGGTTGCGCAAACCGTGTGCGGCCACGCTGCGCAAAGTGGACAGCAGGTCCCTGCCGCGCAAGCCGGTGATCGCACTTTGTGCATTGATGAAGCTGGCAGGGGCAGGTATGGAACCCTTCGCCGGTTTGTCGCGCATGAGTCAACTCCTTCGTCATCAGGCTAAAAACAAACACACCGAACCAGACAACATAGTCGCTGTTTCGGGTTGCTGCGCGATCCGGCGTCCTGCCAGGCGCTATGGGGCGGCGTCAGCCACCACCCAGCGGCGCGGGATGCGGGTGCATGACCGCGCGCTGACGTTCTTCCTCCAGAAATTTCATGATGATCGGCGCCACGGCTTCGGCCCGGGTAATCAGGAACAGATGGCCGTCATCGATGATGTGCAACTGGGCGTTGGGGATGCGCCAGGCCAGCATGCGCATGTTGATCAGTGGAATCAGCGGGTCATCGTCGCCGGCCAGCACCAGGGTGGGCTGGTGGATCTTGTGCAGCCAGTGGATGCTGGTCCAACCCAGGCCTGCAAACAGTTGCCAGTAATAACCGAGCTTGCCCGCCGAGCGAACCTTGGCCGCGTGACTGGCCGCCAGGCTCGGATCGCGGCGGAACGAGCCGCCGTAGATCAGCGGGGCGATACGCATCACATGGGACGGCTGAACGTAGCGCCGGGGGCTTGCCATCATCCACAGCACTTTCGGCTTGCCTGGCACCATCACCGCTCCGGCGGCGGTGGCCGCCAATACCAGTTTCTTGCAGCGTTCAGGGTAGTCGTAGGCGAACTGCTGGGCCAGGGCGCCGCCCCAGGACACGCCAATCACATTGACCTGCCCGTAGTCGAGGTAATCGAGCATGCGCGCGGTGAGTTTTGCCAGGCCAGGAAAGCGATACGGTCGGTTGGGCGTCGACGAACCGCCGACACCAGGTACATCGAAGGCAATGACCTCCAAGTCCGGGTCCAGGGCCTCGATGAACGGGAACACCAGCTCCAGGTTGGCGCCGATGCCGTTGAAAATCAGCAGGGGCGTCAGGTGGGGCTTGCCGGGACGTACCGCGGTGCGCAAGGTCTGGCCATCCAGATCGACGGTACGAAAGATGTACGGTTGCGGCATGCTTCAAGCCCTGTGGGTTGGATCGCTGTCTTTCATTTTCCCCCCGATCCCTTGTGGGAGCGAGCTTGCTCGCGATGACGGCGGTACATCCAACATCAATGTCGGCTGACACACCGTAATCGCGAGCAAGCTCGCTCCCACATGGGGTCTGCTGTGAACATGAGTTTTATGTTCGCCAGCGCTGTGGGCCTTGCATTCAGTGTCGGCTGGCGGGATGTATTCGTGAGCAAGCCCACCCCCGCAGCAGACGAGTTGCATCCCTTACCGTTCATGCACATAAGTGCCGGGCGCCGCTTCACCGGCCGGATAAGCCTTGTTGCCCAGCACGGTCGGGGCCTTTTTCAGCTTGCCCGAGCGCTCGGCCTGCCAGGCCTGCCAATGCAGCCACCAGGAATCGGTGTGCTTGGTGGAGTTTTCCTGCCAGTCCTCGGCCTTGACCGGCATGTCCTCACTGGTCATGTAGCGCGACTTGGGGTTGCCCGGCGGGTTGAGGATGCTCTGGATATGACCGCTGCTCGACAGCACGAACTCGACTTTCCCACCGAACAGCTGCGCCGACTTGTAGCAGGACTTCCATGGCGTGATGTGGTCGTTGGTGCCGGCCAGGGAAAAGATGTCGGCGGTGACCTGCTTGAGGTCGATCGGCGTGCCGCACACTTCCAGTGCGTTGGGCCGGATCAGTGGATTGTTTTTGAACATCTCGATGAGGTCGCCGTGGAACGCCGCTGGCAGCCGCGTGGTGTCGTTGTTCCAGAACAGGATGTCGAACACCGGCGGCTCGTTGCCCAGCAGGTAGTTATTGACCCAGTAGTTCCAGATCAGGTCGTTGGGGCGCATCCAGGCGAAGACCTTGGCCATGTCGCGACCCTCGAGTACGCCGGCCTGGTAGGAGTGACGCTTGGCCGCTTCCAGGGTCTGCTCGTCGACGAACAGCGCCACGTCGGTGTCCAGGGTGGTATCCAGCACGCTGACCAGCAGGGTCAGGGCATTGACCTTTTTCTCGCCGAGGGCGGCGTAGTGACCCAGCAGCGCGGTGCAGGTGATGCCCCCCGAGCAGGCGCCCAGCATGTTCACGTCCTTGCTGCCGGTGATGGCCGTGACCACGTCCACCGCTTCCTTGAGCGCCTCGATGTAGGTCGACAGGCCCCACTCACGCTGTTCCTTGGTGGGGTTGCGCCAACTGACGATGAAGGTCTGCACATTGCTGCGCAGGCAGAAGCGCGCCAGGCTCTTGTCCGGGCTGAGGTCGAAGACGTAGAACTTGTTGATCTGTGGCGGTACCACCAGCAGTGGTCGCTCATGGACCTGCTCGGTGATGGGGCGGTACTGGATCAGTTCCAGCACGTCGTTGCGAAACACCACGGCGCCTTCGGTCACGCCCAGGCTCTTGCCGACCTCGAACGCGCCCATGTCGACCTGGCTTGGCATCCCGCCGTTGTGCACCAGATCCTTGGCCAGGTGGGACAGGCCGTCGAGCAGGCTTTTACCGCCGGTTTCGAAGAAGCGCTTGACCGCCGCCGGGTTGGCCGCCGAGTTGGTCGGGGCCATGGCTTCGGTCATCAGGTTGATCACGAAATGCCCGCGGCTGATGTCCTGGGGCGAAAGGCTGCTGTCGTCGATCCAGGCGTGCAGCTCCTTGCGCCACGCCAGGTAGGTTTGCAGATAACGTTTGTAGAGCGGGTTCTGGCTCCACGCCGGGTCGGCGAAGCGACGGTCATCGCTGGAGGGTTGCAGCGCGGATTTGCCGAAGAAGACGTTCTTGAGCTCTACGCCGAAATGGGCGACGTGCTTGACGCTGTGCAGCGGTTGTTTGATGGCCTGGGTCAACACCATTCGGGCAGAGGCCAGCAGATCTTTTCGGCGCAAGCCGACGACAGGATTCAACCCCAGGGTATTTTCCGAAGCCTGGTACTTCAGGTCATCGTTGTTCTTGTTGCTCATCTACGACGCTCCATTGTCCTTCAGACGAGTACCCGGACCGTGCCGTAGAGCCACACAGCCATTGCCAGGTACGCTGCTCGGGTGACCGTTAATTCCGCATCGAGGCCAATGAGGAAACTTGTGCCAGGAACTCGCTGGTTCCTTTTGCAGGGAACTTGCCAGTTCCATTGGTTACCCGAGTTTAATTTTTTTCGCAAGCAGGCCAGTCATTGACGTTGCCGCGCGGGCATTCAAGCAGATGAGTCTAGAAAATTCGCCCTAAAGCGCCAGCCCTTGAGTTAGAGCATCAGCTTGACGACTGACGCGCTCGGGTCGCGGGTTTTTCCGGCCGCCTTGAGTTCGCCAAGATAATCGTTCCACAAGTCATCCTGACGCACTGCCAACTGATAGAGATAGTCCCAGGTGAACAGTCCGCTGTCATGGCCATCGTCGAAGGTCAGCTTCAGTGCGTACTGGCCGGCCGGTTCGACCTTGCTCAGGCCGACGTTGAGCTTGCCGTATTGCAGGATGGGTTTGCCGTGGCCCTGGACCTCGGCGGAAGGCGAATGCACCCGCAGGAATTCGGCGGGCAAGTGATACTCCTCGTCTGGCGCGTATTTGAGCGTCAGGGTCTTGGAGGCTTTGTGCAGGTTGATGGCGGTGGGGAGTTTGGTCATGGCAGATCGTCCGTTTCGTGACGCCTTGCATGAGCGATCCGTGGCGAGGGAGCTTGCTCCCGCTGGAGGGCGAAGCCCTCCCAAAAGACTCCCGATAATCCGCCGGATAAGCGGCGGCCTCGGGTTTTTTGGGGCCGCTTTGCGACCCAGCGGGAGCAAGCTCCCTCGCCACAGGAGCCCGCTCACACATCGTGTGACCTACAGGATATACCGCGACAGGTCTTCGTTCTGTGCCAATTCACCCAGGTGGCTGTTGACGTACTCGGCGTCGATGAGGATCGGCGCTTCGTTGTGGGCGCTGGCCAGGTCGCCAGCGCTGAACGACACTTCCTCGAGCAGGCGTTCGAGCAGCGTGTGCAGGCGACGGGCACCGATGTTCTCGGTCTTCTCGTTGACCTGCCAGGCGATCTGCGCCAGGCGCTTGATGCCTTCTGGTGTGAACTCGATATCCAAGCCTTCGGTCTTGAGCAGCGCGCAATACTGTTCGGTCAGGGAGGCGTGGGGCTCGCTGAGGATGCGTTCGAAGTCTTCCGGCGTCAGGGCCTTGAGCTCGACACGAATCGGCAGGCGACCCTGCAACTCAGGCACCAGGTCACTCGGCTTGCTCAGGTGGAACGCACCGGAGGCGATGAACAGGATGTGGTCGGTCTTGACCATGCCCAGCTTGGTGTTGACGGTGCAGCCTTCGATCAGCGGCAGCAGGTCACGTTGCACGCCTTCGCGGGACACATCGGCGCCGCCGACATTGCCGCGCTTGGCGACCTTGTCGATTTCGTCGATGAACACGATGCCGTGCTGCTCGACCGCTTCGAGGGCCTTGGCCTTCAGTTCTTCTTCGTTGACCAGGCGACCGGCTTCTTCATCGCGCACCAGTTTCAGCGCTTCCTTGACCTTGAGCTTGCGGTTCTTGCGCTTGCCCTTGCCCATGTTGGCGAACAGGCTCTGCAGCTGGTTGGTCATTTCTTCCATGCCCGGCGGCGCGGAAATGTCGATGCCGGCGACCTCAGCCACTTCGATCTCGATTTCCTTGTCGTCCAGCTGGCCTTCGCGCAGGCGCTTGCGGAACAGCTGGCGGGTGTTGGAATCCTGGGTCGCAGCGGACTCGGCGTTGAAGCCCATGCGCGCCGGCGGCAGCAGGGCGTCGAGGATGCGCTCTTCGGCAGCGTCTTCGGCGCGGTGGCGAACCTTGGTGATTTCCTGTTCGCGCAGCAGCTTGATGGCGGCATCGGCCAGGTCACGGATGATCGACTCGACGTCGCGGCCGACATAACCGACTTCGGTGAACTTGGTGGCTTCGACCTTGATGAAGGGCGCGTTGGCGAGTTTGGCCAGGCGCCGGGCGATCTCGGTTTTACCGACACCGGTCGGGCCGATCATCAGGATGTTCTTGGGGGTCACTTCGACGCGCAGCTCTTCGGGCAGCTGCATCCGACGCCAGCGGTTACGCAGGGCGATGGCGACGGCGCGCTTGGCATCGTCCTGGCCGATGATATGGCGGTTGAGTTCGTGGACGATTTCACGGGGAGTCATGGACATAATAATTGGCGGTCCTCAAGCAAGAATGAATGCCGTGGCGCTAGGCCGGAACAGGCTTATTCCGCGAGGTCCTGCTCCTCAATGGTCTGGGTGTGGTTGGTGAAGACACAGATGTCGCCGGCAATGCCCAAGGCAGTCTCGACGATCTCGCGGGCCGACAGGTCAGTCTTTTTCAACAGGGCGCTGGCCGCAGCCTGGGCGAAGGCTCCGCCGGAACCCATGGCGATCAGGCCATCCTCGGGCTCAACGACGTCACCGTTACCGGTGATGATCAGCGAGGCGTCTTTGTTGGCGACCGCGAGCATGGCTTCGAGGCGGCTCAGGGAGCGGTCGGTGCGCCATTCCTTGGCCAGTTCCACGGCGGCACGCACCAGATGGCCCTGATGCTTTTCAAGCTGGCCTTCGAAACGCTCGAACAGGGTAAATGCGTCGGCTGTGGCGCCGGCGAACCCGGCGATGACCTGGCCGTGATACAGGCGGCGGACTTTCTTCGCGTTGCCTTTCATCACGGTGTTGCCCAGTGAAACCTGGCCGTCGCCGCCCATGACGACTTTGCCATGACGGCGGACTGAAACGATGGTGGTCAAGGGAGAGTCTCCACGCAGCGGGGCGAAAATGCCCGGATGGAACTCATATGGGGGTGGCGCGGGGTTTTTCAACCGTGGGGTGGGGGAGGGGATGAGTGGTGCCCCGGAGTTGCCGATCAAGTTTGTGGCAAAGGCATTCACTGTGGCGAGGGAGCTTGCTCCCGCTGGAACGCGTAGCGGTCCCAAGCTGTTGGGGCTGCTGCGCAGCCCAGCGGGAGCAAGCTCCCTCGCCACAAAAGCCCCACAGCCACAGGTGTTCTTGACGAGATCAGCGATTCTGGCGTTGTTGTAACAACAGGTTGCTGAAACCACTGCCAGCCAATTGTTTCTGTGCCTTGGTCAGCTCTTCGCGGTTGCTGAACGGGCCAACCAGCACGCGGTACCAGGTTTCGTCCTTCACGGTCCCGGACTCCACCGCCACGGACTGGCCCAGCAGAATGATCTGTGCCCGTACCTTGTCGGCGTCGGCCTCCTTGCGGAACGAGCCGGCCTGGAGGAAGAACTTGGTCACCGGCGCGGCTTTCTGCACAGGTGGGGCCGGTGGCGGTGTGATGCCGGCCAGCGCCGCCTGGGCGCGGGCGGTGTCGATCTTCGCCGCTTCGGCCGGGGTCACTGGCGTCGTCGGCACTTGCGGGGTCGGCAGGGTTTTCTCCGGCACGGCATCGGGCGGCACGATGACTTCCGATTCCGGCAACAGGGTGTAGAAGTCGTACTTCGGCTTCACCGGTTGCGTCGGGCTCGGCGGGGTCTTGTTGGCCTCGGCGATGCGCGTGGCTTTCTGCTGCTCTTGCCGGACGCGCTTGACGTCATCGCCTTGGCCCGGATCCAGCTTCATCAGGAACACGATGAAAGCGCCAACGGTCAGGCCGATGGCCATCCACAACCAGCCCGGAATCGGCTTCTTGGCCGGGGCCTGGTAACGGCTGGCGCCACGTTTGGGGGCAGGTTTTTTCTTGGCGGCCAACTTACATGCGCTCCAGGGTTTCCAGGCCCAGCAGTTCCAGGCCTTGCTTGAGCGTACGACCGGTCAGCGCGGCGAGGCGCAGGCGGCTCTGCATTTGCTCTGGGGTTTGTGCGTTGAGGATCGGGCAGTTCTCGTAGAAGCTGGAAAACAGGCCGGCCACATCGTACAGGTAAGCGCACAGGGTGTGCGGCGTGCCCTTGTCGGCGACGTTGTTCAGCACTTCGCCAAACTGCGCCAGTTTCGCCGCCAGCTCCTGTTCTTGAGCGGCTTCAAGCACGATCTGGCCGTCCACTTCATTGAAGCCCTTGCCGAGTTTGCGGAACACCCCGGCCACACGGGTGTAGGCGTACAGCAGGTAGGGCGCGGTGTTACCTTCGAAATTGAGCATCAGGTCGAAGTTGAAGCTGTAGTCGCTGGTGCGGTGCTTGGACAGGTCGGCGTATTTCACCGCGTCGATGCCCACCACCTTGGCGATCTTGCGCAGTTCGTCCTCGGCCAGGTCCGGGTTCTTGCCCTTGACCAGGGTGTAGGCGCGATCCTGGGCTTCGGTCAGCAGGTCGATCAGTTTCACCGTGCCGCCATCGCGGGTCTTGAACGGACGGCCGTCGGCGCCGTTCATGGTGCCGAAGCCCATGTGTTCCATTTCCATCGGATGGGTCACGAAGCCGGCCTGGCGCGCCACCTCAAACACCTGCTGGAAGTGCAGGGCCTGACGCTGGTCGACGAAATACAGGACCCGATCCGCCTTGAGCACGCCGTTGCGGTAGCGCACGGCCGCCAGGTCGGTGGTGGCGTACAGGTAGCCGCCGTCGGCCTTGACGATGATCACCGGCAGCGGCTCGCCGTCGGCCGTCTTGAACTGGTCGAGGAACACGCACTGGGCGCCGTTGCTTTCCACCAGCATGCCCTTGGCCTTGAGGTCGTTGACCACGTTGATCAGGTCATCGTTGTAGGCGCTTTCGCCCATCACGTCGGCCATGGTCAGTTTGACGTTCAGCAGCTCGTAGATTTTCTGGCAGTGGGACAGGGAGATGTCCTTGAACTTGGTCCACAGCGCCAGGCACTCGGCATCGCCGGCCTGCAGCTTGACCACCAGGCCGCGGGCGCGATCGGCGAACTCGGGCGACTCGTCGAAGCGTTGCTTGGCGGCGCGGTAGAAGTTCTCCAGGTCCGACAGCTCGTCGCTGGTGATCGGATTTTCCTGCAGGTAGGCCATCAGCATGCCGAACTGAGTGCCCCAGTCGCCGACGTGGTTCTGGCGGATCACCGTGTCGCCGAGAAACTCCAGGACCCGGGCCACGCCGTCACCGATGATGGTCGAGCGCAAGTGGCCGACATGCATTTCCTTGGCGAGGTTGGGGGCCGAGAGGTCGACCACGGTGCGCTGCAACGGGCCGGCCTTGCGTACGCCGATGTGGGCGTCGGCCAGGGCCGCGTCCAGGCGCGAGGCCAGGGCCTGGGTGTTCTGGAAGAAATTGATGAACCCGGGGCCGGCAATGTCAGCCTTGCTGACGTTCTCGTCGGCCGGCAGCGCGGCGATGATTTTCTCCGCCAGGTCCCGCGGCTTCATGCCGGCCGGCTTGGCGAGCATCATCGCGATGTTGCTGGCGAAGTCGCCGTGGGTCTTGTCGCGGGTGTTTTCGACCTGAATCGCCGGCGACAGGCCTTCTGGCAGCACACCTTCAGTGACGAGTTGGGCGATGGCTTGCTGGATGAGCTGGCGAATGGTGTCTTTCATGGTCTTCTCTTTCAACCGCAGGCGCGGCGGCGCTTCGATGCGCTGGTGGAAAAACTGGGCATTATCCGTGGCCCGGACGAGCTTGCCAACTGTAGCGGGTCGGTTGGGGCTGTGGGGTGATTATTCTGGGTGGCCTGGATGTATGCGATCCACCTGTGGGAGCGAGCTTGCTCGCGATAGCGGTGGGTCAGTGACGGTGATGTCGGCTGTGCCGTCGCAATCGCGAGCAAGCTCGCTCCCACAGGGGCAGGCTTGTGGTCCATTCAATACAAATCCACCGGATCCACATCCAGCGACCAGCGCACCGCCCGCCCACTGGGCATCTGTTCCAGCACCAGCAGCCAGGCGCTCAATAGCCGATGCAGCGGCGCCCGGGCATTGGCCTGTAATAACAGTTGTGCCCGATAGCGCCCGGCCCGCCGCTCCATCGGGGCCGGCACCGGGCCGAGCAGTTCGATGCCAGTGAGGGCCTGCTGCGCCAGCAAGCGTTCGGCCTCGCTGCAGGCCTCGTCGAGGAAGCTTTCGGCCTGCCCGGGCTTATGGGCTTCGGCCCGCAGCAACGCCAGGTGTGCAAAGGGCGGCAGGCCGGCGCTGCGACGTTCGCTCAAGGCCTGTTCGGCGAAGGCGAAGTAGCCTTGCTCGGTCAATTGGATCAGCAGCGGATGATCGGCCAAGTGCGTCTGGATGATGACTTTGCCCGGCTCTTCGGCTCGTCCGGCTCGGCCCGCGACCTGGACGATCAACTGTGCCATTCGCTCGCTGGCGCGGAAATCGCCGGAGAACAGCCCGCCGTCGGCGTCCAGGATCGACACCAGTGTGACCCGGGGGAAGTGATGCCCTTTGGCAAGCATCTGCGTGCCTACCAGGATGCACGGCTGGCCTTTTTGAATGGTCGCGAACAATTGGTTCATCGCGTCTTTGCGCGACGTGCTGTCGCGATCCACCCGCAGTACCGGGTAATCGGGAAACAGAATGCCCAGCCGTTCTTCAGCGCGTTCGGTGCCAGCGCCGACGGGGCGCAAGTCCACTTTGCCGCATTGCGGGCAATGCCTTGGCACTCGTTCGGCGTGTCCGCAATGGTGGCAGCGCAGCTCGCCGTGGCGTTGATGCACGGTCATCCGGGCGTCGCAACGTTCGCAGCCGGACATCCAGCCGCAATCGTGACACAGCAGGGTCGGGGCGAAACCACGACGATTGAGAAACACCAAGACCTGCTGCCCGGCAGCCAGGGTCTGGCCGATGGCTTGCTGCATCGGCCCGGAAATACCGCTGTCCAGCGGGCGACTTTTCACATCCAGGCGCAGGAAGCGCGGTTGTTTGGCGCCGCCGGCCCGTTCGTTCAGGCGCAGCAGGCCGTAGCGACCGGTGTAGGCGTTGTGCAGGCTTTCCAGGGACGGCGTCGCCGAACCGAGCACGATGGGAATGTTTTCCTGGCGAGCGCGCACCAGTGCCAGGTCGCGGGCGTGGTAACGCAGACCTTCCTGCTGTTTATAGGAGCCGTCGTGTTCTTCGTCGATGATGATCAGGCCGGGGTTCTTCATCGGCGTGAACAGGGCCGAGCGGGTGCCGATGATGATGTCGGCCTCGCCGTCCCGGGCGGCAAGCCAGGCTTCCAGGCGTTCGCGGTCGTTGACCGCTGAGTGCACCAGGGCGATCCGGGCGTTGAAACGCTGTTCGAAGCGCGCCAGGGTTTGTGGGCCGAGGTTGATTTCCGGGATCAGCACCAGGGCCTGCTTGCCGGCTTCCAGGGTCTGGCGGATCAGTTGCAGGTAGACTTCGGTCTTGCCGCTGCCGGTGACGCCCGCCAGCAGAAAGGCGTGATAGCTGTCGAAACCTGCGCTGATTGCCTCGCAAGCGGCCCGCTGCTCGGCATTGAGCGGCAATTCCGGCTGGGCCAGCCAATGTTCATGGCGGGCGCCGGGGGCGTGCCGGCGGACTTCTACTTGGACCAGGTCCTTGGCCAGCAACAGATCGAGGCTGTCCTTGCTGAGCATCAGTTTGCTCAGCACCTGATGGGCAACGCCGTGGGGGTGCTGGGCCAGGGTCGCCAGGGCCTCGCGCTGGCGCGGAGCGCGGGCGATGCGCGGATCGTCCAGCGAGGCGCCCGGTGTCACCGACCAGAACCGTTCCTGGCGTGCCTCGGCCGGTTCGCCCTGGCGCAGCAGCACCGGCAGCGCCCAGCTCAGGGTGTCGCCGAGACTGTGTTGGTAATACTGGGAGGTCCACAGGCACAGCTTGAACAGCGATGCAGGCAGCGGCGGCGTGGCATCGAGCAGGGCCAGGGCCGGTTTGAGTTTGTCGACCGGGACCTCGCTGTGGTCGGTGATCTCCACCAGGATCCCGATCATTTCCCGTCGGCCGAAGGGTACCCGCAGGCGCATGCCCGGTTGCAACTGGGCGCGCAGGACCCCGGCCGGGGCGCGGTAGTCGAACAGGCGGCGCAGAGGCGAAGGCAAGGCGAGGCGCAGAATGGCGTTGGGCACGCAGGGGGATCTCGGTAGACGGACAAGTTCACAAGGCTGAGCGCGATCCAATGTGGGCGCGAGCTTGCTCGCGATAGCGGCGTACCAGTCAACATTCATGCTGCTGACTCAGCGCTATCGCGAGCAAGCTCGCTCCCACAGGGAATTGTGCTTGAGGCCGGGAGCCTAGCAGACGGTTGGTACAAGTCATAGCTTGCGCGATTGATGTTGTCTGGTAGAATCCGCGGCCTAATTACGTGCGGTATTCAACAATAGTGTTGGGTGGCGGCACGCTAGCCTGAGGAAAACAGCATGAAAACCGATATCCATCCGGAATACCCAGAAATTGCCGTGACTTGCAGCTGCGGCAACAAGTTCGAAACGCGTTCGACCTACGGCAAAGCCCTGTCGATCGACGTTTGCAACGAATGCCACCCGTTCTACACCGGTAAGCAGAAGACCCTGGATACCGGCGGCCGCGTTCAGAAGTTCGCCGATCGTTTCGGTGCTTTCGGCAAAGCTGCTCCAAAGGCCTGAGGCTGATCATTTTGGATGGTCGTCTCGACTGCTCCAGACTGATAAAGAAGGCGTCCCTTGTGGGCGCCTTTTTTGTGTCTGCGATTTGGCTCACGGGCGCCCAGGCGTTGTGCCCGGCACCCACGGGCCTGACCCAAGTGACGGTCCAGCGCGTGGTGGATGGCGACACCCTGCGCCTGACCGATGGCCGCAGCGTGCGCATGATTGGCCTCAATAGCCCTGAGCTGGGGCGGCAGGGGCGTTCCGACGAACCCTTCGCTGTCGCGGCTCGTCGACGTCTCGAAGCGCTGGTGAGTACCAGCGGAGGGCGTGTGGGATTATTGCCCGGCAAGGAAAACAAAGACCGCTACGGTCGCACGTTGGCCCATGTCTACAGCGGCGACGGCAAGAATCTCGAAGCGCAATTGCTCGCCGAGGGCCTGGGTTTTCACGTGGCGGTGGCACCGAATGTCGATCTGGCGGACTGCCAGCGCGCCGCCGAACGTCAGGCGCGTGAAGCAGGCCTCGGGTTGTGGAAGCGTTCGCCGGTACTCGATACACGGCAAATCAAGGCCCCAGGCTTCGCCGTGCTCAGTGGCCGGGTCAGTGAAGTCCGGCGTAATCGTGGTGGTGTTTGGCTCGAATTACAGGACTCGGTTGTATTGCGCGTTGCACCCAATCTTCTGAAGCGTTTCGACAGGGTTTCGCTTGAGCATCTCAAGGGTCGTCAGATTGAAGCGCGCGGCTGGGTGGTCGATCGTTCGCGGCGTGAAGGGCTTAAGCAGGGACAAGCCCGTTGGTTGTTGCCGTTGACCGATCCCGCCATGTTGAGCGTGATCTCTCAGTAAGAAATTGTAGACATTTGTCCGTTTAATTGTATGCATGTAGCCCTTGTGTTTCGCGGCTCTTGGTCCAAAGTCGTAGGGTAGGGCGCTTGACAGGGGTGACTGGTCAGTCTTGTAGGGACTTTGCGAGGCGCGTATCCTCGGCGGTCCGTCTGTCCAACACAGTAAAAAGCGGAATGCCCACATGTCTGATCTGAAAACTGCCGCTCTCGAATATCACGCTCATCCTCGTCCAGGAAAGCTGAGTGTCGAGCTCACCAAGGCCACCGCTACTGCCCGCGATCTGTCGCTGGCCTACAGCCCCGGCGTAGCCGAACCAGTCCGCGAAATCGCTCGCGACCCTGAACTGGCCTACAAATACACCGGTAAGGGCAACCTGGTTGCAGTCATTTCTGATGGCACCGCGATTCTCGGCCTGGGTAACCTCGGCCCATTGGCTTCCAAGCCAGTCATGGAAGGCAAGGGTGTGCTGTTCAAGCGCTTCGCCGGTATCGACGTGTTCGACATCGAAGTCGACTCCGAAAGCCCGCAAGCCTTCATCGACACCGTCAAGCGCATCTCCATCACCTTCGGTGGCATCAACCTGGAAGACATCAAGGCCCCTGAGTGCTTTGAGATCGAACGTGCCCTGATCGAACAGTGCGACATCCCGGTGTTCCACGATGACCAGCACGGCACCGCCATCGTCACCGCGGCCGGCATGATCAACGCCCTGGAAATCGCCGGCAAAACCCTGCCTGAAGCCAAGATCGTCTGCCTGGGTGCCGGCGCTGCCGCCATCTCCTGCATGAAGTTGCTGGTGAGCATGGGCGCCAAGATCGAAAACATCTTCATGGTTGACCGTACCGGCGTGATCCATTCCGGCCGTGACGACCTGAACCAGTACAAGGCCGTGTTCGCCCACGCGACCGACAAGCGCTCCCTGGCGGACGCGCTGGACGGTGCCGACGTTTTCGTTGGCCTGTCGGGTCCGAACCTGCTGAGCCCGGAAAACCTGCTGCGCATGGCGCCGAACCCGATCGTGTTCGCCTGCTCGAACCCAGACCCGGAAATCTCCCCGGAACTGGCTCACGCCACCCGCAATGACGTGATCATGGCCACCGGCCGTTCGGACTACCCGAACCAGGTCAACAACGTACTGGGCTTCCCGTTCATCTTCCGTGGTGCCCTGGACGTTCGCGCCAAACGCATCAACGAAGAAATGAAAGTCGCGGCGGCCAACGCCCTGCGCGAACTGGCCAAGCTGCCGGTGCCTCAGGAAGTGTGCGACGCCTACGGCGGCATTAAGTTGGAATTCGGTCGTGAGTACATCATTCCGAAACCAATGGACGCCCGCCTGATCACCCTGATCTCCGACGCCGTGGCCAAGGCCGCGATCGAGACGGGCGTGGCCACCCTGCCGTATCCGAAGAACTACCCGCTCAAGAGCGTGGATGACGTGTTCAACGGCTAAACCGTTGTAGCGCTTCAACGAAAACCCCGGCTCTTGCGAGTCGGGGTTTTTTGTTGCCTGCCGCTTTTATATGACCGCCACAAACCCCTGTGGGAGCGAGCTTGCTCGCGATTGCCATCTGGCAATCAACATTGATGCAAGCTGATCCGCCGCCATCGCGAGCAAGCTCGCTCCCACAGGAATGAATGATGTGGCCAAAAAAAGCCCCGCACTGCTTTCGAAGGCGGGGCTTTTAAGATTGTCGCTGCTTAGAACAAATCAATCGGCGCCGCTTCGTCCGCCGGCAGCGGGCTGCCTGGCGCAACGCCGTTGCCCAGCTCGTTGACCGACGGCGGGGTGTCTTCGCTCTTGAACAGTTCGAAGTACGCGCCCGGAGTGCCTGGGGTGGCCGCACGGCCGCTGATCGGGTCGACGCGCAGGCTGAGGATGCCTTCCGGTTCCGGTTGGGTGTGGGGAGGCTTGTCCTTGAGGGCCGCGCCCATGTAGCTCATCCAGATCGGCAGCGCCACGGTGCCGCCGAACTCGCGACGTCCCAGGCTTTCGGGTTGGTCGAAGCCGGTCCAGACGGTGGTCACGTAATCCGCGTTGTAGCCTGAGAACCAGGCGTCCTTGGATTCGTTGGTGGTGCCGGTCTTGCCCGCCAGATCGGTGCGGCCCAGGGCCAGGGCGCGGCGACCGGTGCCGAGCTTGATGACGTCCTGCAGCATGCTGTTGAGAATGTAGGTGGTGCGGCCGTCGACAATGCGCTCGGCAATGGCCGGCGCTTGCGGTACTCCCGGGGCCGTCGTGGCTTCGCCCGGTGTCGCATTGACCGTGAACGTCTCGGTGGACGGTGCGGCGACACCGTCGCTGGCCTGCTCGCCCGTAGGCACGCGTGGTGGGTTGGCGAGGAACAGCGTCTCGCCGTTACGACTTTCGATCTTGTCGATGATGTACGGGGTGATCTTGTAGCCGCCGTTGGCGAACGTGCTCCAGCCCATGGCGATTTCCATCGGGGTCAGGGTCGCGGTGCCCAGGGCCAGGGACAGGTTGCGCGGCAGGTCCTGCTTGTTGAAGCCGAACTTGCTGATGTAATCAATGGTGCGATCCACGCCCAGGGCCTGGAGCAGGCGGATCGAAACCAGGTTGCGGGACTTGTACAGCGCTTCGCGCAGGCGGATCGGACCCAGGAACGTGTTGGTGTCGTTCTTCGGGCGCCAGACCTTGTCCAGGTATTCATCGACGAACACGATCGGCGCATCGTTCACCAGGCTGGCGGCGGTGTAACCGTTGTCCAGGGCGGCGCTGTAGACGAATGGCTTGAAGCTCGAGCCCGGCTGGCGCTTGGCCTGCAGTGCCCGGTTGTAATTGCTCTGCTCGAAGGCGAAGCCGCCCACCAATGAACGGATTGCACCGTTCTGGGGGTCAAGGGACACCAGCGCGCCTTGGGCGGCTGGGATCTGGCTGAATTTTAGGCTGTTGTCCGCCTGGCGCTGCACCCGGATCAGGTCGCCGACCTGGGCAACGTCTGACGGCTGACGGGGGTTGGCACCCATGCTGTTGGTATTGAGGAACGGGCGGGCCCATTTCATGGCGTCCCAGGCCACGTGCTCTTCCAGCTCGCCGTTGCGGGTCATGACCTTGATGCCGTCCTTGTCCACCGACGTGACGATCGCCGGTTCCAGGCTGCTGATGGTGCGCTGTTTGGTCAGCTCCAGGGCCCAGGCTTCCTTGGTCTTGCCCGGCAGGCGCGATTCAGGGCCACGGTAGCCGTGGCGCTGATCGTAGGTCATCAGGCCCTCGTGCAGCGCGGTGTTGGCCATCTCCTGCAGGTTGCTTGGCACCGTGGTGGTCACGCGGAAACCTTCGGTGTAGGCGTCGCTGCCATAGCGGCCGACCATCTCGGCACGGGCCATCTCGGCGATGTACGGAGCATTCACTTCCGGGGTCGGCACGTGGTAGCTGGCGTTCAGTGGCTCGTTGATCGCTGCGGTGTAATCGGCCTCGGTAATCTTGCCGAGCTTGTACATGCGCCCCAGGATCCAGTCGCGGCGCTCCTTGCTGCGGGTCGGGTTGGCCAGCGGGTTGAAGCGCGACGGTGCCTTGGGCAGGCCGGCGATCATCGCCATTTGCGCCAGGCTCACATCGCGGATCGACTTGCCGTAATACACCTGCGCCGCCGCCTCGATGCCGTAGGCGCGGTTGCCCAGGTAAATCTTGTTCACGTAAAGCTCGAGGATCTCATCCTTGGTCAGCTGTCGCTCGATTTGCAGGGCCAGAAGGATCTCGGTGGTCTTGCGCGAGAAGCTGCGCTCACTGGTCAGGAAGAAGTTCTTGGCCACCTGCATGGTGATGGTGCTGCCGCCTGACTGAATATGACCGCTCTTGATCAGCTGGCTGGCGGCCCGCATCAGGCTGCCAGGGTCGACGCCATAGTGGTTGGCGAAGTTGTCATCTTCAGCACTTAGTAACGCATTGATGAAGTTGGGGGGAATGTCGGCGAAACGGATCGGTGTGCGGCGCATTTCGCCAAATTCGGCGATTAACTTGTTGTCGCTGCTGTACACCCGCAAAGGAATCTGCAACTGAATACTTCTCAGCGCCTCCACGGACGGCAATCCCGGACTAAGGTAAAGAAACGCACCGCTCAGACCCAAGAGCAGTCCGCAGAAAACGGCGACGATGGACCATCCGAAAAATTTCAGCAGACGAATCAAGGCTTTTGGATATCCAGGCAAAGAATGAAAAAGGCGCCAGGCGCAGGGAAGGATCCTGGCAAGCAACAAAGCGAAAAAAAACGCTGGGCATTATAAGCATTTTTTTTCGTCGAAAACGCCACCCGGACGTCCGTCGGGCCGGGGTGATTGAACGCAATGCATATTAGAGAGTCCGTAACTCACGGATAGTCATAGGGAATTGGTAGTGCTACGACTCTTCAATAAAAAAGCCCATACGCTTCTGGGGATAGACATCAGCTCCACATCGGTGAAGCTGCTTGAGTTGAGCCGCCAGGGGGACCGGTACCGCGTCGAGTCCTACGCGGTCGAACCGTTGCCGGCCAATGCAGTGATCGAAAAAAACATCGCCGAGCTCGAAGGGGTGGGCCAGGCATTGTCTCGGGTGCTGGCCAAGGCCAAGACACCCACGCGCAACGTAGCCGTGGCCGTGGCCGGTTCAGCGGTGATCACCAAGACCATCGAGATGGACGCCGGGCTGTCCGACGACGACATGGAAAACCAGCTCAAGATCGAGGCCGATCAATACATTCCTTATCCGCTGGATGAGGTGGCCATCGATTTTGAAGTGCTGGGCGTGTCACCGCGTAGCGCCGAGCGGGTCGAGGTGCTATTGGCGGCCTGTCGCAAGGAGAACGTCGAGGTTCGCGAGGCTGCGCTGGCGTTGGCCGGGCTGACGGCCAGGGTGGTCGATGTGGAAGCCTACGCACTGGAGCGCGCCTTCGGCCTGCTCGCTACGCAACTGGCCGCGTCCCAGGAACGTTTGACCGTGGCGGTCATCGATATCGGCGCTACCATGACCACCCTCAGCGTGCTGCACAACGGTCGGATCATCTATACCCGCGAGCAATTGTTCGGTGGCCGTCAGCTCACCGAGGAAATCCAGCGGCGCTATGGCCTGACACCCGAGCAGGCCGGTCAGGCAAAGAAGCAGGGTGGCCTGCCGGACGATTACCTCAGCGAGGTGCTGCAACCTTTTCGCGAGGCCTTGGTGCAGCAGGTTTCGCGGTCCTTGCAGTTTTTCTTCGCTTCGGGCCAGTACAGCGCGGTGGACCACATTTTGTTGGCTGGAGGCTCGGCATCGGTCGCTGGCCTGGATCGACTGATCGAGCAGCGCCTGGGCACGCCGACCCAGGTGGCCAACCCGTTTACCAACATGTCCCTGAGCAACAAGGTCAATGCCGGCGCCCTGGCCAGTGACGCGCCGGCGCTGATGATTGCTTGCGGGCTGGCCCTCAGGAGTTTCGACTGATGGCGCGGATCAACCTGCTGCCCTGGCGCGAGGAGTTGCGCGAAGAGCGCCGCAAGCGCTTCTTGCTGGCATTGGTGGGCGCACTGGTCGGCGCGGTGGGCCTGACGTTGGTCATTATCCGGTACGTCGACAGTGCCATCGACCACCAAGTGGCGCGTAACAGTCATCTCTCGGAGCAGATTGCCGTGCTGGATGAGCGCATCAAGCAGATCAGCGAATTGAAAGCCCGTCGTCAGCAGCTGTTGGAGCGCATGCGCATCATCCAGGACCTGCAGGGCAACCGGCCGGTCAGCGGGCGGATTTTCGACCAGCTGGCCCGGACCTTGCCGGACGGGGTGTATTTCACTGAAGTGAAAATGGAAGACAAGACACTCTTTATCAAGGGCGGCGCGGAATCGAACAACCGGGTTTCGGACCTCATGCGCAACCTGGACTCATCGGACCTGTTTGATGCGCCCAGCCTGACGGAAGTCAAGGCCACCACCGCCGGTCAACTCGATCAGGCCAACGTTTTCCAGCTGACGGTCCGCCAGACCCGCCCTGCCGATGGGGGGGATACCCAATGAAGCCAGGGGAATGGTTCGACGCGCTGCGCAAGATCGACATCAGTGACCTGGACACCAACAACATCGGTGCCTGGCCGGCTCCGATCAAATGGCTGGCCGGCGTCCTGCTGGTGGTCCTGGTGCTGGGGCTGGGCTACAACTTTGCCTTGAGCGACCTGGAGAACCAGCTGCAGCAAGTGCGCGAGGAAGAAAACACCCTCAAGGCGCAGTTCGCGGGCAAGGCCCACATGGCTGCAAACCTGGAACGGTACATCGAGCAGATGAAGCAGATGGAAACATCCTTCGGTGTGCTGCTGCGGCAACTGCCCAGCGACACCGAGGTTCCGGGCCTGCTGGAAGACATTACCCGCACCGGCCTGGGCAGCGGCCTGGAGTTCGAGGAAATCAAACTGCTGCCGGAAGAGACCCAGCCGTTCTACATCGAGTTGCCGATCCAGATTACCGTGACCGGTGATTACCATGACCTGGCGACGTTCGTCAGCGGCGTAGCCGGGTTGCCTCGGATCGTCACGCTGCACGATTTCGAGATCGCGCCGATGGAGCCCGAGGCTGGCACGAAGCTGCGTATGAGCATCCAGGCCAAGACCTACCGGTACAACGAGCAGGAGGCGCAACCATGAAGCCGGTTTGTCGCATAGGCCTGTTGGCAGGACTGGTCGCGCTGGCGGGCTGCAACAATGACAAGGGTTTCGACGATCTGGATGCCTACATGAATGAAGTGCGCCTGCGCCCGCCCGGCAAGATTGAGCCGACGCCGACGTTCAGGCCCTACGAAACCTTCACCTACAGCGCCGCCAACCTGCGTAGCCCTTTTTCCAGGCAGGTCCGGGTGGATCAGACCGATCGGCAGAAGGGCTCGCGCAACGTCCAGCCCGACCCCAACCGGGTGAAGCAATATCTGGAGGGCTTCAACATCGAGCAGTTTGAAATGGTGGGGACGATCTCCAACGTCAGCGGCTCTTTCGCGCTTCTGCGGGGTGCGGGCGGGGTACATCGGCTCAAGGTCGGTGATTATCTGGGGCGTAACGACGGACGGATCTTCGCCATCAGCGCCACCCAGGTCGATGTGATCGAAATCGTTCCCGATGGCGAGGGTGCCTGGCTGGAGCGACCACGGACCATTCCTTTGAAAGAGCACTCAATAGTGGAACCCCAACAATGAACAGGTTTTTGTCAGCCTTCGGTATTTCGCTATGGATAGCGCTGTTGTCGCCGATGGTTCACGCGGCCAGTCTGAAGACGCTGGATGTCGCGGCGTTGCCGGGTGACCGCGTCGAGTTGAAGCTCACCTTCGACGGGCCGCCGCCCACACCCAGGGGCTACACCACCGATCAACCGGCCCGGATCGCACTGGATCTGCCCGGCGTGACCAATCAACTGACCAGCAAGAGCCGCGATCTGGGCGGCGGCAATGCCCGCAGCGCCACAGTAGTCGAGGCGGGCGACCGCACGCGGTTGATCATCGGCCTTACCCAACTGGCGCCGTATAACACCCGGGTCGAGGGTAACAACCTGTTCGTGGTGGTGGGCAAGGGTGTCGTAGCGCCCAAGGCCAATGCCAATTCCCAGGCTGCCCGTCCGGCGGTCGCCAGTGCTGCGCCGGCCAGGGTCAAGGCGCCCGTGGGCAAGGCTATCCGTGGCGTGGATTTCCAGCGCGGAACCCAGGGTGAAGGCAATGTGGTGATCGATCTGTCGGATCCCTCCATCGCCCCGGACATCCAGGAGCGCGAAGGCAAGATCATCCTCAATTTCGCCAGGACCCAGTTGCCTGAACCGCTGCGGGTGCGCCTGGATGTCAAGGACTTCGCTACCCCGGTGCAATTCGTCAATGCCACTGCTGGAAGCGACCGAGCGACGATCAGCATCGAACCGAGCGGTACCTTCGATTACTCGACCTACCAGACCGACAACAAGCTGACCGTCAGCGTCCGGCCCATGACCGCCGAGGATCTGCAGAAACGCAACACCGACCGTGCTGCCTACAGCGGTGAAAAGCTGTCCCTGAACTTCCAGGACATCGAAGTGCGTTCGGTCCTGCAGTTGATCGCCGACTTCACCAACCTGAACCTGGTGGCCAGCGACACGGTGCAGGGCGGCATCACCCTGCGGCTACAGAACGTGCCTTGGGACCAGGCGCTGGACCTGGTGCTCAAGACCAAAGGGCTGGACAAGCGCAAGGTTGGCAACGTGTTGCTGGTGGCTCCGGCCGATGAAATCGCGGCGCGCGAGCGCCAGGAACTGGAGTCCCAGAAGCAGATTGCAGACCTGGCGCCGCTGCGGCGCGAGCTGCTGCAGGTCAACTACGCAAAAGCCGCAGACATCGCCAAGCTGTTCCAGTCAGTGACCAGTGCCGAAGCGAAGGCCGATGAGCGCGGTACGATCACGGTGGATGAGCGAACCAACAATATCATTGCCTACCAGACCCAGGACCGGCTCGACGAACTGCGCCGGATCGTGGCGCAGCTGGATATTCCAGTGCGCCAGGTGATGATCGAGGCGCGGATCGTCGAGGCTAACGTCGATTACGACAAAAGCCTGGGCGTGCGTTGGGGCGGCTCGATACAGAACAAGGGCAACTGGAACTCCTCCGGGGTTACCACCGGCACCTCCACGACCATTGGCACGCCGGGCAGTACCGGCACCAACCAGCCGTTCGTCGACCTGGGCGCTTCCGGCAACACCTCCGGGATTGGTATCGCGTTCATTACCGACAACGTTTTGCTGGACCTGGAGCTGACGGCCATGGAAAAAACCGGCAACGGCGAAATCGTCTCCCAGCCCAAGGTGGTGACGTCCGACAAGGAGACCGCGAAAATCCTCAAGGGCACGGAAATCCCCTATCAGGAAGCCAGCTCCAGCGGTGCCACGTCGGTGTCGTTCAAGGAGGCCTCGCTGTCGCTGGAGGTGACGCCACAGATCACTCCGGACAACCGCATCATCATGGAGGTCAAGGTCACCAAGGATGAGCCGGACTACCTGAACAAGGTGCAGGAGGTGCCGCCGATCAAGAAAAACGAGGTCAACGCCAAGGTCCTGGTCAACGATGGCGAGACCATTGTGATTGGCGGGGTTTTCTCAAATACTCAGAGCAAGGTTGTAGATAAGGTGCCATTTCTTGGCGATGTGCCGTATCTTGGCCGCCTTTTCCGGCGTGATGTGGTTTCGGAGAAAAAATCCGAGCTGCTGGTGTTCCTCACTCCGCGTATCATGAACAACCAGGCGATTGCTGTGAGTCGTTGATTCTGTGCGAAATTTGATTCTTGTTGGGCCGATGGGCGCTGGAAAAAGCACCATCGGCCGTTTGCTGGCCAAAGAGCTGCGCCTGCCATTCAAAGATTCCGACAAGGAAATTGAATTGCGCACGGGCGCCAATATCCCATGGATTTTCGACAAGGAAGGCGAACCGGGCTTTCGTGACCGTGAGCAGGCGATGATCGCCGAGCTGTGCGCGTTCGATGGCGTGGTGCTGGCCACTGGCGGCGGCGCGGTCATGCGCGAAGCCAATCGTCGGGCGCTGCATGCCGGCGGACGAGTGGTCTACCTGCACGCCTCTGTCGAACAGCAGGTGGGCCGCACCGCCCGGGATCGCAACCGGCCGCTATTGCGCACCGCCGACCCGGCCAAGACCCTGCGGGACCTGCTGGAATTACGGGATCCGCTGTACCGGGAGATCGCCGATCTGGTGGTGGAGACCGACGAACGGCCGCCGCGGATGGTGGTGCTGGACATTCTTGAGCGCCTGCAGCAACTGCCTCCCCGTTAATGCGCCTTGCGAAATGCGCTATCCTCGACGTCCCGTCGGGTCCGGCTGGGGTGTGGCGGATAGCCATCCACTGGCGTCATGGCAAGCACTTGGGACCTGTGGCGAGGGGATTTATCCCCGTTGGGCTACCTTCGTTAATTGCAGGCAGGACGCCTGATACCATCTTCACTGTGGGGACACATGCAGACACTTAAGGTCGACCTGGGCGAGCGCAGCTACCCGATTCACATTGGCGAAGGTTTGCTGGACCAGCCCGAACTGCTGGCGCCGCATATCGCCGGGCGGCAAGTGGCGATCATCTCCAACGAAACCGTCGCACCTCTGTATCTGGAACGCCTGAGTCGCAGCCTGTCGGCCTTCTCGGTCATTTCCGTGGTGTTGCCCGATGGTGAAGCCTTCAAGAACTGGGAAACCCTGCAGCTTATTTTCGACGGCCTGCTGACCGCGCGGCATGATCGCCGTACCACGGTGGTTGCCCTGGGCGGTGGCGTGATCGGTGATATGGCCGGTTTTGCCGCGGCCTGCTACCAGCGCGGCGTCGACTTCATCCAGATCCCCACCACGCTGCTGTCGCAGGTTGACTCGTCGGTGGGCGGCAAGACCGGGATCAATCATCCGCTGGGCAAGAACATGGTCGGCGCTTTCTACCAGCCCAACGTGGTGTTGATCGACACTGCCACCCTCAATACCTTGCCGGCTCGCGAACTGTCTGCCGGGCTGGCGGAAGTCATCAAGTACGGGCTGATCTGTGACGAGCCGTTCCTGGGTTGGCTGGAAGAAAACGTCGACCGCCTGCGGGCGCTGGATCAAGTGGCCCTGACCTACGCCATCGAACGCTCCTGCGCCGCCAAGGCCGCCGTGGTCGGTGCCGATGAGCGTGAGTCGGGGGTGCGTGCCACGCTCAACCTGGGTCACACCTTTGGCCATGCCATCGAAACCCACATGGGCTATGGTGTCTGGCTGCATGGCGAAGCGGTTGCGGCCGGTACGGTCATGGCCCTGGAAATGTCCGCGCGCCTGGGCTGGATCAGCGAGCAGGAGCGTGATCGCGGTATTCGTCTGTTCCAGCGTGCCGGGCTGCCGGTGATCCCGCCTGAAGAAATGACCGAGGCGGATTTTCTTGAACACATGGCAATCGACAAAAAAGTGATCGACGGTCGTCTGCGTCTGGTGCTGCTGCGCCACATGGGCGAAGCGGTGGTGACCGACGATTATCCGAAAGAGGTTCTACAGGCCACGCTGGGAGCGGACTACCGCGCCCTGGCTCAGCTTAAAGGTTAATAAGATTCCGATGACTAGTTTGCATGCCGACGAGGCTTTCCTCGGTCATTTCCAGTTGAGTCATGACCCTTTTGCTCCACGGGTCCCAGGCTTCAAATTCTTCCCCGCCCAGCGCAAGCCTGTGCTGGGTCAGTTGCATCACCTGGCGCGCTATAGCCAGTTGCTACTGGTCGTCACCGGTCCTCAAGGCAGTGGCAAGACCTTGCTGCGCCAGGCCCTGGTGGCCAGTACCAACAAGCAGTCGGTGCAAAGCGTGGTGGTTTCCGCCCGCGGCGCCGGCGATGCCGCCGGCGTACTGCGTCAGGTGGCCCAGGCGCTGAATGTCGCCCAGGCCGAGATCGGTGCGATTCTCGATCAGATCGTGCAACTGGCACTGACCGGGCAGGAAGTCTATTTGCTCGTGGACGATGCCGAGCAACTCGACGAGTCGGCCCTGGAGGCGTTGCTGGCCCTGGCTGCCGGTGCGCCAGAAGGTCGTCCCCATGTGTTCCTCTTCGGCGAGTCGTCGCTGATCGCCGATCTGGATCAGTTGAGCCTTGAGGAAGAGCGCTTCCACGTTATCGAACTGGCGCCCTACACCGAAGAGGAAACCCGTGAATACCTGGCCCAGCGTCTTGAGGGCGCAGGACGGGGTATCGAACTTTTCACCGCCGATCAGATCTCTGAGATTCACGAAAGCGCCGACGGCTGGCCTGGCAACATTAACCAGGTGGCCCGCGATGCTCTGATCGAAGTCATGATTGCCAGCCGCTCAGCGGTTAAGCGTCCAAGTATGGGGTTCAACATGCCGAAGAAGCACGTATTGGCGATTTCCGCCGTCGTCGTGGTTGCGGTCGCCGCCGCCTGGCTGATGCCGGGTCGTAACAAGGCGCCTACCACGGGCGCACCCGCCAACGAACAGGCGCAGCTGCCTCTGGGCCAAGGCACGCCGCAACCCAACGGTGGGGCGCCGGCGGTGGAATTCGCCGGCAACACCCAGCCGATGCCGCTGCCACTGGTCGGCCAGTCCCAGCCGGTCATGCGTGGCCCCCTGGCCGAAGCCGCTGGCGGCATCACCGAAGGCGACGACGGCGCGGCGCCACCGATCGACGACAGCAGCGACACGCCACCGACCGTGACCACCACTGCGCCGCCGACGGGTGTGCCGGCGGGGCCTGCGCCGACACCATCACCTGCCCCGGCTGCCAAGCCGACTCCGGCGCCTACGCAGGTGGCTACCGCCAAGCCTGCCCCGGCTCCAGCGCCAGCGCCAGCGCCGGCGACAAAACCTGCGCCAGCACCAGCGGCCAAGGCTGCGGGTGGTAGCTGGTATGCCGGTCAGGCGCCGGGTAACTACGTGGTGCAGATCCTCGGCACCAGCTCCGAAACCGCTGCGCAGAGCTTCGTCAAGGAGCAGGGCGGCGAGTACCGTTATTTCAAGAAAGTGCTCAACGGCAAGCCGCTGTATGTCATCACCTACGGCAGCTTTGCCAATCGTGATGCAGCCGTTTCCGCCATCAAGGCCTTGCCAGCGAAGGTTCAGGCTGGTAAACCTTGGCCTCGCACTGTCGCCAGCGTCCAACAGGAACTGGCAGCAACTCGCTGAAGATTCGGCGGCCTTACCCAGGCCGCCTCTCCCGGCAACCTCAAAATTTCCGCAAGGGCGAGCGACCTTTCAGGCCGCGCGCCTTGTGGTGTCTGCGTCACGGTAGCGTTTGAGTCGTAGCGGTCGAACCCAAAAAAGTTTTGACTAGCACAGCATATAGCTTTAAACCTTTCACAAATGCGACATGGATTTGCGACAGTTCGTCGTCAAATTTGTGAGCCCCTGTGTCGGTGTGTACAATGACCTCCCTTTTGCCCCCGCAAAGCTGGCGTACGTTCGGCGCGGCACGCAACTGGTTGAATTGAAAAGAAATTTGCCTCGTTTAGAGGCAGCCTGGTGAGAAAGTGTCTATGAAAGCAGGTCTGTACCAACCAGATGAATTCAAGGATAACTGCGGTTTCGGCCTGATAGCCCATATGCAGGGCGAGCCCAGTCATACCCTTTTGCAAACGGCCATCGAGGCCCTGACCTGCATGACCCACCGTGGTGGGATCAACGCCGACGGCAAGACCGGTGACGGTTGTGGCTTGCTGATTCAAAAGCCCGACGAGTTCCTGCGTGCCGTTGCCCAGGAAACGTTTGGCGTGACCCTGCCCAAGCAGTACGCCGTGGGCATGGTGTTCTTCAACCAGGACCCGGTGAAGGCGCAAGCGGCTCGCGAGAACATGAACCGCGAGATCCTGGCCGCCGGCCTGCAGCTGGTCGGCTGGCGTAAAGTGCCGATCGACACCAGCGTCCTCGGCCGCCTGGCGCTCGAGCGCCTGCCGCAGATCGAACAGGTGTTCATTGCCGGCGATGGCCTGAGCGACCAGGACATGTCGATCAAGCTGTTCAGCTCCCGTCGTCGTTCGTCCGTGGCCAATGCCGCCGACACTGATCACTACATCTGCAGCTTTTCCCACAAGACCATCATTTACAAAGGCCTGATGATGCCGGCGGACCTCACCGCCTTTTATCCGGACTTGAGCGACGAGCGCCTGAAAACCGCGATCTGCGTGTTCCACCAGCGTTTCTCCACCAACACCCTGCCGAAATGGCCGCTGGCCCAGCCGTTCCGCTTCCTCGCCCACAACGGCGAGATCAACACCATCACCGGCAACCGCAACTGGGCCGTGGCCCGTCGCACCAAGTTCGCCAACGACCTGATGCCCGACCTCGAAGAGCTCGGTCCGCTGGTCAACCGCGTGGGTTCGGACTCATCGAGCATGGACAACATGCTGGAGCTGATGGTGACCGGTGGCATCGACCTGTTCCGTGGCGTGCGCATGCTGGTGCCGCCGGCGTGGCAGAACGTCGAGACCATGGACCCGGACCTGCGGGCCTTCTACGAATACAACTCCATGCACATGGAGCCGTGGGACGGTCCGGCCGGTATCGTCATGACCGACGGTCGCTACGCCGTGTGCCTGCTGGACCGTAACGGTCTGCGTCCAGCGCGCTGGGTCACCACCACCAACGGGTTCATCACCCTGGCGTCGGAAATCGGCGTCTGGAACTACCAGCCCGAAGACGTCATCGCCAAGGGCCGCGTAGGCCCGGGCCAGATCTTTGCCGTGGACACCGAAACCGGCCAGATCCTCGACACCGACGCCATCGACAACCGTCTCAAGTCCCGTCATCCGTACAAGCAATGGCTGCGCAAGAATGCCCTGCGCATCCAGGCGACCATGGAAGACAACGACCACGGTTCGGCTTTCTACGACGTCGATCAGCTCAAGCAGTACATGAAGATGTACCAGGTGACGTTCGAGGAACGTGACCAGATCCTGCGGCCGCTGGGTGAGCAGGGCTACGAAGCGGTCGGCTCCATGGGCGACGACACGCCGATGGCCGTGCTGTCGCAGCGCGTGCGCACGCCGTACGACTACTTCCGCCAGCAATTCGCCCAGGTGACCAACCCGCCGATCGACCCGCTGCGTGAAGCGATCGTGATGTCCCTGGAAATCTGCCTGGGCGCCGAGCGCAACATTTTCCAAGAGTCGCCGGAGCACGCCTCGCGCGTGATCCTCAGCTCGCCGGTCATTTCCCCGGCCAAATGGCGCTCGCTGACCAACCTCGACCGTCCTGGCTTCGCGCGCCAGGTCATCGACCTGAACTACGACGAAAGCGTCGGCCTGGAAGCGGCGATCCGCAACGTCGCCGATCAGGCTGAAGAAGCCGCGCGCGCCGGGCGCACCCAGATCGTGCTGACCGACCGCCACATCGCGCCGGGCAAGCTGCCGATCCACGCCTCGCTGGCCACCGGTGCGGTGCACCATCGCCTGACCGAAAAAGGCCTGCGCTGCGACTCCAACATCCTGGTGGAAACCGCCACTGCCCGCGATCCGCATCACTTTGCGGTGTTGATCGGTTTCGGTGCTTCGGCGGTGTATCCGTTCCTGGCCTACGAAGTACTGGGCGACCTGATCCGTACCGGTGAAGTGCTGGGCGACCTCTATGAGGTGTTCAAGAACTACCGCAAGGGCATCACCAAGGGCTTGCTCAAGATCCTGTCGAAGATGGGCATCTCGACCATCGCGTCATACCGTGGCGCGCAACTGTTCGAGGCCATTGGCCTGTCCGAAGAAGTCTGCGAGCTGAGCTTCCGTGGCGTGCCGAGCCGCATCAAGGGTGCGCGTTTCGTCGACATCGAAGCAGAACAGAAAGCCCTGGCAGCTGAAGCCTGGAGCCCGCGCAAGCCGATCCAGCAGGGCGGCCTGCTGAAGTTCGTCCATGGTGGTGAATACCACGCCTACAACCCGGATGTGGTCAACACGTTGCAGGCTGCCGTGCAACAGGGCGACTACAGCAAGTTCAAGGAATACACTTCGCTGGTAGACAACCGTCCGGTGTCGATGATCCGCGACCTGCTCAAGGTCAAGACCTTGGACACGCCGCTGGACATCAACGAAGTGGAGCCGCTGGAGTCGGTGCTCAAGCGCTTCGATTCCGCCGGGATCTCCCTGGGCGCCTTGTCCCCGGAAGCCCACGAAGCCCTGGCTGAAGCCATGAACCGCCTCGGCGCGCGTTCCAACTCAGGCGAAGGCGGCGAAGATCCGGCGCGCTACGGCACGATCAAGAGCTCGAAAATCAAGCAGGTGGCGACCGGCCGCTTCGGTGTGACGCCGGAATACCTGGTCAACGCTGAAGTGCTGCAGATCAAGGTCGCCCAAGGCGCCAAGCCCGGCGAAGGCGGCCAGTTGCCCGGCGGCAAGGTCAACGGCCTGATCGCCAAACTGCGTTACGCGGTGCCCGGCGTGACCCTGATCTCGCCACCACCACACCACGACATCTACTCGATCGAAGACTTGTCGCAACTGATCTTCGACCTCAAGCAGGTGAATCCGAAGGCGCTGGTCTCGGTGAAACTGGTCGCAGAAGCCGGCGTCGGCACCATCGCCGCCGGCGTGGCCAAGGCCTATGCCGACCTGATCACCATCTCCGGCTACGACGGCGGCACTGGTGCCTCGCCGCTGACGTCGATCAAGTACGCTGGCGCGCCGTGGGAACTGGGCCTGGCCGAAACCCACCAGACCCTGCGCGGCAACGACCTGCGCGGCAAGGTCCGAGTGCAGACCGATGGCGGCCTGAAAACCGGCCTGGACGTGATCAAGGCGGCCATCCTTGGCGCCGAAAGCTTCGGCTTCGGCACCGCGCCGATGATCGCCCTGGGCTGCAAATACCTGCGCATCTGCCACCTGAACAACTGCGCCACCGGCGTGGCGACCCAGAACGACAAACTGCGCAAGGATCACTACATCGGTACCGTCGACATGGTGGTGAACTTCTTCACCTACGTGGCCGAGGAGACCCGTGAGTGGCTGGCGAAGCTGGGCGTGCGTTCGCTCGAAGAGCTGATCGGCCGTACTGACCTGCTGGAAGTGCTCGAAGGCCAGACCGCCAAGCAGCAGCATCTGGACCTGACCCCGTTGCTGGGCAGCGATCACATTCCGGCCGACAAGCCACAGTTCTGCCAGGTCGAACGCAACCCGCCGTTCGACAAGGGGGAGCTGGCCGAGAAAATGGTCGACATGGCCGCTTCGGCGATCAACGACCTGAGCGGTGCCGAATTCGACCTGGATATCTGCAACTGCGACCGTTCCATCGGCGCACGCATCTCCGGCGAAATCGCGCGCAAGCACGGCAACCAGGGCATGGCCAAGGCGCCGGTCACCTTCCGTTTCAAGGGCACTGCAGGTCAAAGCTTCGGCGTCTGGAACGCCGGCGGCCTGAACATGTACCTGGAAGGTGATGCCAACGATTACGTGGGCAAGGGCATGACCGGCGGCAAACTGGTCATCGTTCCACCCAAGGGCAGCGTCTACAAGACTCAGGACAGTGCCATCATCGGCAACACCTGCCTCTACGGCGCCACGGGCGGCAAGCTGTTCGCCGCCGGCACCGCGGGTGAGCGTTTTGCCGTGCGTAACTCCGGGGCCCACACGGTGGTGGAAGGCACCGGCGATCACTGCTGCGAGTACATGACCGGTGGTTTCGTCTGTGTCTTGGGCAAGACCGGTTACAACTTCGGCTCTGGCATGACCGGCGGTTTCGCCTACGTGCTCGACCAGGACAACACCTTCGTTGACCGGGTCAACCACGAACTGGTGGAAATCCAACGGATCAGCGGCGAGGCGATGGAAGCCTACCGCAGCCACCTGCAACGCGTGCTGGACGAATACGTCGAGGAAACCAACAGTGAGTGGGGTCGTAACCTCGCCGAAAACCTCGATGACTATCTGCGTCGTTTCTGGCTGGTCAAGCCCAAGGCTGCCAACCTGAAGTCGTTGCTTTCCAGCACTCGTGCCAACCCGCAGTGATATGCGCCTGAAGAGTTTGATGAGGTTTTAACAATGGCTGAACGTCTGAATAACGACTTCCAGTTCATCGATGTCGGGCGCAAGGATCCGAAGAAGAAACTGTTGCGTCAACGCAAGAAAGAGTTCGTGGAAATCTACGAGCCGTTCAAACCCCAGCAGTCGGCCGACCAGGCCCACCGCTGCCTGGGTTGCGGTAACCCGTATTGCGAATGGAAGTGCCCAGTGCACAACTTCATTCCCAACTGGCTGAAGCTGGTGGCCGAGGGCAACATCCTCCAGGCCGCCGAGTTGTCTCACCAGACCAACACCCTGCCGGAAGTCTGCGGCCGGGTGTGCCCGCAGGATCGCCTCTGCGAAGGTGCGTGCACCCTCAATGACGGTTTTGGCGCGGTGACCATCGGTTCGGTGGAGAAGTACATCACCGACACCGCGTTCGCCATGGGCTGGCGCCCGGACATGTCCAAGGTCAAGCCGACCGGCAAGCGCGTGGCAATCATCGGTGCCGGCCCGGCGGGCCTGGGCTGCGCCGACGTGCTGGTGCGCGGCGGTGTGAGCCCGGTGGTGTTCGACAAGAACCCGGAAATCGGCGGCCTGCTGACCTTCGGCATCCCCGAGTTCAAGCTGGAAAAGACCGTACTGAGCAATCGTCGCGAAGTCTTCACTGGCATGGGCATCGAGTTCCGCCTGAACACCGAAGTGGGCAAGGACGTGACCATGGAGCAACTGCTCGAAGAATACGATGCGGTATTCATGGGCATGGGCACCTACACCTACATGAAGGGCGGCTTTGCCGGTGAAGACCTGCCGGGCGTCTACGACGCGCTGGACTTCCTGATCGCCAACGTCAACCGCAACCTGGGCTTTGAAAAGTCGCCGGAAGACTTCGTCGACATGAAAGGCAAGAAGGTCGTGGTACTTGGCGGCGGCGACACGGCGATGGACTGCAACCGCACCTCGATCCGCCAGGGCGCCAAGTCGGTGACCTGCGCCTATCGTCGTGACGAAGCCAACATGCCCGGCTCGCGCAAAGAGGTGAAGAACGCCAAGGAAGAAGGCGTGAAATTCCTCTACAACCGTCAGCCGATCGCGATTGTCGGTGAAGACAAGGTCGAAGGTGTGAAGGTGGTCGAGACCCGTCTCGGCGAGCCGGACGCCCGTGGCCGCCGCAGCCCCGAGCCGATTCCCGGTTCCGAAGAGATCATCCCGGCCGATGCCGTGGTCATCGCCTTCGGCTTCCGCCCAAGTCCGGCGCCGTGGTTCGAGCAGTTCAGTATCCAGACCGACAGCCAGGGCCGCGTGGTGGCTCCGGAACAGGGCCAATACAAGCACCAGACCAGCAACCCGAAGATCTTCGCCGGTGGCGACATGGTCCGTGGTTCCGACCTGGTGGTGACGGCGATCTTCGAAGGCCGCAATGCGGCGGAAGGGATCTTGGATTACCTGGGGGTCTGAACACTTCCTAACGCTGGAATGCGATCAAATGTGGGAGCGAGCTTGCTCGCGATAGCGGTGGATCAGTCGACGAACATGTTGAATGTGACGCCCTCATCGCGAGCAAGCTCGCTCCCACAATTGTTTTGTGGTGTTGCTGAACATTGCATGGCACCGCGACAAATTGCCCCGATAGATAAAAGGCACGGCTCTTGCCGTGCCTTTTGCGTCGCGCTCTGAGAAAATGCCCGCACTTTTTTTCCGGATGCCGACATGACTGCCCTGAAGAACGACCGTTTCCTTCGCGCCCTGCTCAAGCAACCCGTAGACGTCACCCCTGTGTGGATGATGCGTCAGGCCGGTCGCTATCTGCCGGAGTACCGCGCCAGTCGCGCCAAGGCCGGCGATTTCATGAGCCTGTGCATGAACCCCCAGTTCGCCTGCGAAGTCACCATGCAGCCGCTGGATCGCTATCCGCAGTTGGACGCGGCGATCCTGTTCTCCGACATCCTCACCATTCCCGATGCCATGGGCCAGGGCCTGTACTTCGAGACCGGCGAAGGTCCGCGCTTCAAGAAAGTCATCAGCACCCTGGCCGACATCGAGGCCCTGCCGATTCCCGATCCGCAGAAGGACCTGGGCTACGTCATGGACGCGGTCAGCACCATCCGCCGTGAACTCAATGGTCGCGTGCCACTGATCGGTTTCTCCGGCAGTCCCTGGACCCTGGCCACCTACATGGTCGAAGGCGGATCGTCGAAAGACTTCCGCAAGACCAAGGCGATGCTCTACGACAACCCGCAAGCCATGCACCTGTTGCTGGACAAGCTGGCGCAGTCGGTCACCTCCTACCTCAACGGCCAGATCCTTGCCGGCGCCCAAGCGGTGCAGATCTTCGATACCTGGGGTGGCAACCTGTCGGCGGCGGCCTACCAGGAGTTCTCCCTGGCCTACATGCGCAAGATCGTCAGCGGCCTGATCCGCGAGCACGAAGGTCGTAAAGTACCGGTGATCCTGTTCACCAAGAACGGCGGGCTGTGGCTGGAAAGCATCGCCGATGTCGGCGCCGACGCCTTGGGCCTGGACTGGACTTGCGACATCGGCAACGCCCGTGAGCGCGTCGGTCATAAAGTCGCCTTGCAAGGCAACATGGACCCGACCGTACTTTACGCCAAGCCTGAAGCCATCCGTGCTGAAGTCGGGCGCATCCTCGCCAGCTACGGCAGCGGCAGTGGCCATGTGTTCAACCTCGGCCATGGCATCACCCCGGAAGTCGACCCGGAACACGCCGGGGCTTTCCTGCGGGCAGTGCACGAGTTGTCAGCGCAATATCACCTCTGATCGCCGCCGGTTGTACCCAGCCTGTCCCGCCCCGTGCCGGACAGGCTTTTTAATGCCTGTTGTAATACTTGGTTGACATAAGTTAGTTACTCGGACCGGGTGTTGCTGTTTGTTAGCGTTTAATAGTTATTGCCATTTATAAGAAGTTTCTCTTTTTATGTAAGATAAATGGAATCAGAGATCATTCCTTCTGTTTTGAGAGATTTTTCCTACATAGGGAATATTCAAGTTTCTATAAGGTTTCGGCGCTTGCGGGCCATGCGCTGGAAAATTTGGCGCGTCTTGCAAGATGGACGGTAAAACGTCTTTCAATCTCGATGAATAGTCTGGAACTTATATGAAAAACAACTTCAACAAGAGCGGCGTATTAACGGGGGGCGCATCTTCATTGGTTTTGTTGTCGGCCCTGCTGACATCACAAGGTGTATTCGCCCACGGGTACCTCGAAGTACCGCCTTCGCGGGCATTTTTGTGCCAGAAAGGTGAAAACAAGAACTGCGGTGGTGCGCAATACGAGCCTCATAGCACCGGGGAAACGTTCAAGGGCTTCCCGAATGGAGCCGGTGGCGCCCCGCTGCAAGGCCCAATCGACGGCAAGATCGCCAGCGGCGGTAACTCGCTGTTTTCCGCCCTGGATGCGCAGTCGGCAACGCGCTGGCAACTGACTGAAATCCGGGATCGCAACATCGCCTTCCAATGGCAATACATCGCCCCGCATCCGGCGACCAAACACGAATACTTCATCACCCGCGACGGTTGGAATCCGAACGTGTCGCTCAAGCGTGCATCGTTCGAGAGCGCACCGTTCTGTACGATCGATGGCGGTCATCAAAATCCAGTAGGGGGTGCCAAGCACGATTGTGTGATTCCCGACGGCAAGACGGGCCATCACGTCATCCTGGCGGTCTGGACGGTGGGTGACACTGACAACGCGTTCTATAACCCAGCGGATGTGAACATCCTCGCCGAAGCCGCATTGCCGGGCGGCTGGTCGCCGGTGGGCAGCATCGCGCCATCGGCCCAGTTGCTGGTGGGCGACAAGGTCAAGGCACGGGCGTTCTCTGCCTCCGGCGAGAATGCCGAGTACAGCGTGCAAATCAGCATCGACAACGCTGAAGAAGGCAAGCCTGAAAACTGGTCGTTCAAACTGGCCGAGGCCATCAACCAAGCCCATCCGCTGATCCGTGCCGGTATCCGTGATGACGAGGGCAATATCACGCCGATCAAGGGCACCAACAAGCTGTACGCCCAGAAAGAAAGCGCCGTGACCCGCTACGAAGTGCAGTTGGACATGCAGGAAGACGCCGCCGCCAGCATGAAGATCTCTTCCCTGCAGCCTGAGTACGTCCTCGACAAAGGTCGGGTCGCCCTGACGTTCACTGCGCAGACCAACCGCAAGATGAACCTCGAAGCGACGCTGTTCGATGAGAAGAACAAGCCGGTCGGCTTCGTGACCCAATCCATGGCTGAAAACAGCGCCGGTCTGACCCTGGACGTGCGCAGTGCTCCGGGCGTCCATACCCTGACGCTGGTGGGCACCACTGAAGACGGGCGCACCACTCGTCAGGATACCCAGGAAGTCACCCTGACCGGTGAAGGCGCGGGTATCGAATACGACTTCGTGTTCCCTGAAGGCATCAGCGAATACACCGTCGGTACGAAAGTGCTGCAGCCCAAGACTGACGAAGTCTTCGAGTGCAAGCCGTTCCCAGCGTCCGGCTACTGCAAGCAGTACAGCCCGACCGCGAACGCTTTTGAGCCGGGTGTCGGTGCCTCCTGGCAGAGCGCCTGGGACAAGCTGTAAGTCCTGACAGGCACGGCTTCAGGCGGCCCGCAGGGGTTGCCTGAAGCCTCAAACGAGAACGCGCTGATGCATTCCAATTATTCCCGGCAGCGGGTGCTGCTGCACTGGCTGTCGGCCGTCATTATTTTATGGACGTTGGTGTCCGGTTTTTATGTGGCTTACACCCCGGTGTCAGCTTCGACCGAACACTGGGTCGGGTCATTCAATGTGTCGCTGACGACGCTGTTCATTCCGCTGTTTGTCTGGCGGACGTGTCTGTTTGTCTGTGCGCCGCATCCCCCTGGGCCAACACGTTCCTTGACCAAAAGGCTGGCCTTGGCGGTACACGCGATGATCTACCTGATCGTCGGTGTCGTGCTGGCGACGGGCGTGCTGATGATGAAAAGCGCCATCAGTGTCTTCGGACTCGTTCGTATCCCCCAGCCGCTGGGTGACCCGGTGCTGATCGAACAGGCCAACACCCTCCATACCCTGTCTTGCGTGGTGCTTTCGATACTTGTCGCACTGCATCTCTGCGCAGTGGTCTGGCATGAGGTTTCCGGACGCAGGGTTGTGCGGCGCATGTCATTCGCAAAGCCCCCCGGCGCGATTATTCAGCGAGGGCAAAAGTGAGTGTTTCCTTTTGGAGCGGGGGCAACCTGCCGAAGGCCTTGCTGGTGCTCCTGCCGCTGCTGTACGGGGTATTCCTGGCCGGGCAAGAGTGGCGTTTTCGCCAGGCATTGGAACTGGGTATGCCAATGGCGGCTGACTCACCGGTCGTTCCGGCTCGCAACCCGCCCAATGTGCAGGCCGTGGCGACGGTACTCGGCCTGGTGCCTGAAGGTGCCCACGCGCCGAGCGCCGAACCGATGACGTTGCAAGCCAGTTTTGTCGCAGGCCAAGGCTTGTCGCGGGCATTGCTGGCTGACGCCGCCGGTTCGCGCATCTACCAGGTGGGTGAGCGTTTGCCCGGTGGCAGCGTGCTGCGGCGGGTCGAGGCCAGCCATGTGATGTTGTGGCGCAACGGCCGTGAAGAACGCCTGGCGCTGCAACCAGAGGCCAAGCCCTTGCTGCGTCGGCTGGGCCGCGCAGACGGGCGCGATGCGCCGTTCCATTCCTCGCAATACATACGCCCGGTGGCCGGGCAATCAGAGTGATCGAATTCATGAACAGCTTTATCCGGGGCCGTGTATTGCGCGTCCTGTTCGGCCTTGTCGTGGTTGGCCCACTGGCGCTTCACGGTTCGCTGCGGGCCGAGCAAGCCCAATGGCAACTGGCGATGAATAATGCGGAACTGCGCGACGTGGTCGAGGAGTTCTCGGCGATTCTGGGCAAGACCGTGGTGCTTGATCCCCGCGTGTCGGGGCGTATTACCGTCATGTCCCGCGAGGCACTGGACCGTGAAGGCGTGCGTCGATTGTTCTATTCGGTGCTCGATGCACACAATTTCACGGTGATCGACGAAGGCGAGCGGATCCTGATCACCCCGGTCAGCGATGCCAAGACGCGCGCCGGTAATGATGCCAAAAGCGCCACGCCGTCGCAGTTCGTCACCCGGGTCCTCGATCTGCAATCGAGCATTGCCGCCGACGTCGCCGGACTGGTTCGGCCCTTGGTGTCGGCCAATGGTTATGTCGGCCCCTCGGTATCGTCCAACGCTGTGGTGGTCACCGACACGGCCGCCAATGTGCAGCGCATTGCCGGGGTGGTGCAGCAACTGGATTCGGGGCGCAACCGCAATCATGTGGTGGTGCGATTGCGCCATGCCCAGGCCGGCGATATCGCGCCGCTCGTGGAAGCCTCCGCTGGCAAGCGCGAGGGTGATACGGCAGGCCTGGTGATCGCCGACGTCCGCAGCAATCGCCTGGTGATCATCGGCGCACCGGCAGTGCGTCAACGCCTGGTGGACCTGGCCCGGACCCTCGACGTTCCGGCAGTCGCCTCCCAGGACAACGCGCGGGTCATCCGCCTGCGCTACAGCGATGCCAAGCAACTGGCCGAGGTGTTGGAAGCTGTCGGGCAGGATAAAAAAACCACACCGGCCCTCACCGGGCTGCGGGACAGTGCCCCCGCCAGCGCGTTCATGATCAAGGCCGATGAAAGCCAGAATGCCTTGGTGCTGATCGCCGAACCGGCCCAGGTGCGCACCATCGAAAACATCGTGCGCGAATTGGACCAACCCCGGGCCCAAGTGCTTATTCACGCGGCCATCGTCGAGATATCCGGCGACATCGCCGAAGCGCTGGGGGTGCAGTGGGGCCTCAACCGCGGCAGCGCCACGGGCTTCATCAATTTCCCGGGAACCGACGTCCCGATCATCGGCGCAATGGACCTCAATAAGCTGGATAAAGCCACGGAAGGAACGATCCTGCGGCTGGGTGGCGATCGCTTCAGCGCCCTGGTATCGGCGCTGGCGAGCAATACCCGCAGCAACCTGCTGTCCACCCCCAGCCTGCTGACCCTGGACAACCAGGAAGCGGAAATCATCGTTGGCCAGAACGTCCCGTTCAAGACCGGCTCCTACGCCACCAACAGCAACGGCGCGGACAATCCGTTCACCACCGTGGAGCGCAAGGACGTCGGCATCAGCCTCAAGGTCAAGCCTTACATCAACGAAGGCTCCACCTTGCGCCTTGAGGTCCAGCAGGAAGTCTCGGACATCGCGCCGTCTGTCCCTGGCGTGGATTCTTCGGACCTGATCACCAACAAGCGTGCCTTGAAGAGCACGATCCTGGCGGACGACGGCGAGATCATCGTGATCGGCGGGCTGATCCGCGACAGTGTCCGGACCCAGGAAAGTGGGGTGCCGCTGTTGCGCAGTATTCCGTACCTCGGTGCACTGTTTCGCTGGACCCGCGACACCCAGACCAAAAGCAACCTGATGGTGTTCCTGCGGCCGACCATCGTGCGCAGCAACGAAGACCTGGCCGATGTGAGCCGTCAGCGCTACGACGCGCTTCGTGAGCTGAGCAAACCGGGCTCGCGGAAAAACAATTCGCTGTTGTTGCCCCGGGACGCCCGCCAGTTGTTCGAGTCGTCCACGCAGGCGCCGCCGACCGACCCGCTTGAACCGCATCCGGGTGACTTGTGAGCGACTCGCAAACCCTGCCCTTTGGTTTCGCCAGGCGTTTCGGTGTGCTGCTGGACGGCGAGGAGCCGACCTTGAGCCTGGTGATGCGCCGCGATACGCCGCTGACCGTGGTCGCGGAAGTCCGGCGTTTGTGTGGCCGGGAATGGCCGATCCAGGTCTTGGAAGCGGCGCCGTTCGCCGCGCGCCTGGCCAGCGTCTATCGCCAGGGCCAGCGCGCCGCCGAGCAGGTTGCCCAAGGCCTGGACGAGGAACTGGATCTGCTCAGCCTGGCCGACCAGGTGCCGCAGACCACCGACCTGCTGGAGCAACAGGGCGATGCGCCGATCATCCGGCTGATCAATGCCCTGCTCAGCGAAGCGGTTCGCGAGCACGCTTCGGACGTGCACTTGGAAACCTTCGAGCAGTATTTATCGGTACGCATGCGCATCGACGGACAGTTGCAGGAAATGCTGCGTCCGCGCCGGGAGCTGGCGAATCTTTTGGTGTCGCGCATCAAGGTCATGGCCCGCCTGGATATCGCCGAGAAGCGCGTGCCCCAGGACGGGCGAATGGCGTTGCGCCTGGCCGGGCACGAAGTCGATGTGCGGGTCTCGACCCTGCCTTCGGCCCATGGCGAGCGTGTGGTGTTGCGCCTGCTCGACAAGCAGGCCGGGCGCCTGGATCTGCAACGCCTGGGCCTGCCCGACGACACCCTGGCCAGCTTGCGCCACTTGCTCGGCAAACCCCACGGCATCGTGTTGGTAACCGGACCCACGGGATCGGGCAAAACCACCAGCCTGTACGCGGCGCTGAGCAGCATCAACGACCAGAGTCGCAACATCCTCACCGTCGAAGACCCCATCGAATATCACCTGCCGGGCATCGGCCAGATGCCGGTCAATCCAAAAGTCGACATGACCTTTGCCCGTGGCTTGCGGGCGATTTTGCGCCAGGATCCGGATGTGGTGATGGTCGGTGAAATACGCGATCGCGAAACCGCCGAAATCGCCGTCCAGGCCTCCCTGACCGGGCATCTGGTGCTCTCGACCTTACACACCAACAGTGCCGTCGGCGCCGTCACGCGGCTGGTGGACATGGGCGTGGATGCCTACCTGCTGGCGTCGTCCCTGGCAGGCATCGTGGCGCAGCGGTTGCTGCGGACCTTGTGCTCGTCTTGCAAGACACCTTACGTGGCCGATGCCGTCACCTGTCGGCGCCTGGGGCTCGAAGCCGACGCCGCGCCACGGCTGTTCAAGGCCCGGGGTTGCGATCAGTGCCAGAAAGGTTATCGCGGGCGCTTCGGCATCTATGAGCTGGTGAGTATCAACGCTGCGTTGTCGCAGCTGATTCATCAAGGCGCCACCGAGCAGGCGTTGGCCGTTGAGGCGCGCAAGACGTCTCGCAGCCTGTTTCAGGACGGGCGCCAGCGGGTTCTGGAAGGCCTGACCAGTGTCGATGAACTGCTGCGCGTCGCTCAGGAGGATTAGCGTCATGCCGACCTTCGACTATCGGGCCGAAGATGCCCAAGGCCGGCGCTGTAAGGGCCGAGTGGAAGCCGACAGCCCCCGCCATGGGCGGCAGTTGTTGCGCGAGCGTGGCTTGTTGCCCAGCGAGCTGCGCGAAGTCGGGGAGCCGCGCGCCCTGGGGCCTCGGCGTGCTGGAGGGCGTTTGAGCCCGGCGGATCTGGCGTTGTTGACCTTGCAGCTTTCTACCTTGATCCAGGCCGGTCTGCCCCTCGAGGAAGCGCTGGGTGCCGTGGCGCAACAGAGCCAGAAGCGGCGTGTCGCCCACCTGCTCTCGGCGGTACGAAGTCGGGTGATGGAAGGGCACGCCTTGGCGACAGCTCTGCGGACCTTTCCCCAGGCGTTTCCCGATCTGTTCTGCGCCACGGTCGCGGCCGGCGAACAATCCGGGCACTTGGGCCAGGTGTTGGAGCAACTGGCGAGCTACACCCAGGCGCGCCAGGCGTCGCGCCAGCGCATTCAACTGGCGTTGGTGTATCCGCTGATCCTGATGCTGGCCTGCGTCGCGATCGTCGCTTTCCTGTTGGGCTACGTGGTGCCGGATGTGGTGAGGATTTTCGTCGACAGCGGCCAACCGTTGCCGTGGCTGACCCAGGCGCTGATCGCGGTGAGCGATGGGTTGCGCCGCTATGGTCTGCTGCTGTTCGGTGCGCTGGCCGGGTTGCTCGGGCTGTGGCGCTGGAGCCTGCACCAACCGATGTGGCGCCTGCGCTGGCATCGTCTGTTGCTCAGGTTGCCGCTGGTGGGCGAGGTGTTGCGGGCGATGGAAGCGGCCCGGTTCGCCAGCACCCTGGCGATCCTGAGCAAAAGCGCCGTGCCGCTGGTGGAGGCCTTGCACATCGCCGCGCAGGTGATCGGCAACCTGACCATCCGCGCGCGCATGGCCGACGTCGCCCGTTCGGTCCGCGAGGGCGGGACCCTGACCCGTGGCCTGGAGCAGGGCGGTGACATCCCGCCCTTGATGCTGCACATGATCGCCAGCGGCGAGCGGGCCGGCGAACTCGACAGCATGCTGGCCCGCGCCGCCGAACAACAGGAGGCCAGCCTCGCTGCGCGCATCGCCCTGGTGGTGAGCCTTTTCGAACCGGCCATGTTGGTGTTGATGGGCGGCATCGTGCTGCTGATCGTCATGGCCATCCTGCTTCCTATCCTGAGCCTCAACCAATTGGTGAATTGATCCATGACATTTCAAAGCAACCGACCTCAACGCGGCTTTACCCTGATCGAAATCATGGTAGTGGTGGTCATCATCGGTGTCCTCGGCGCCATCGTGGTGCCGCAGTTCATGAGCCGGCCCGACCAGGCCAAGGTCACGGCCGCCCGCACCGATATCCAGGCGATTGCCACGGCCCTGGAAATGTACCGTCTCGATAACGCTCATTACCCTTCGACCCAGCAAGGCCTGGAAGCGCTGAGCAAGCGTCCGTCCGGTACGCCCGCGGCAAGAAACTGGAACCCCCAGGGTTATTTGAAAGCCCTGCCGATCGACCCCTGGGGCACGCCTTATCAGTTCCTCAACCCTGGCCTCAAATCAATCGATGGCGGTTATGACCTGTACTCGCTGGGCGCCGATGGCGTGCCGGGCGGTGACGGGTTCGCTGCCGATATCGGCAATTGGGCTGAGTGAACATGGGCCGTCATTATCGGGGATTCACCTTGCTGGAACTGATGGTCGTCATCGTGTTGATCGGGGTACTGCTGGGCATGGTCAGCCTCGCCATCGGCCCGAGTCCGGCGCGCGAAGCCCGACAGCAAGCCCAGGACTTCATCCGGGTGGTGCAGCAATTGCGCGAGCGGGCGGTGTTGGATGGGCAGGAATACGGTGTGCGTATACAGCCTCGGGGCTATCAGGCGGTGCGACTGGAAACTCGAGGCTGGACCGCGGTATCGGCGTTGCACCGGCTACCTGAAAAGCTGACGCTTGGACTGGAGCAAGACGGCCACCTCCTGGTCCTCGATGAGCTTCAAGGGGCACCGCAATTGCTGATGCTCAGCAGTGATGAGATCAGTCCGTTCCGGTTGTTCATCAAGGTCGCTGGGCAAACGGTCTCTCAGGTGCTGAGTGATGGTATCGCCCAGCCGCTGATCGATGGCTGACGCGCGCAGGCTGTCCGCCGATTGCCAGGGGTTCACGCTGTTGGAGGTCATGATCGCGCTGGCGATTTTCGCGACGTTGGCGGCCGCGGTGCTGTCGGCCAGCCAGTTCGTGCTCAAGCAAAGCGTCGGGCTTGAGGGCCGTCTGTTCGGCGCCTGGCTGGCCGACAACCAACTCAGTGAGCTGCGTTTGCAGGCCGTTACGGGGCCCGGCCAACTGCGAATGTCCCGGCGCATGGATCAGCGTGACTGGGTTCTGCAACAACGAATCGCCCCGGCCCGTGACTCGCGTCTGCTCCAGGTCGAGATCCAGGTCAGTCGTGCCGATGGTTCGTCTGTCGTGCACCGCACCACCGGGTGGGTCCGCCAGCGTCATGAATAAGCACTCGGGCTTCACCTTGCTGGAGTTGGTTATCGCCATCGCCATTTTCGCCTTGCTCGGCCTGGCCGGTTGGCGTCTGTTCGACGGCGTCGTGCGTACCCAGCAGGGCGCGGGCCAGCATGAGCTTGAAATCAGGGCCTTGCAGCGCGCCGTGGGAATCATTGAGCGGGATGTATGGCAGGCTGTTGCCGGCAGTGTCGTGCTCGAGCCGGGCCGCCTGCGATTGCAGCGTAGCCATTGGCGCAACCCATTGGATCAGCCGCGCAGCGAACGGCAAACCGTGAACTATCGACTCGAGGGGGGCGTGTTGTGGCGAGACAGTCACGGTGAAGGGACGGTCATCGTGCAACGGCAGAAACTGCTCGAGGATGTACGCAGCCTGAGTTGGCGAGCATTCGACCCGAAACACGGCTGGCACATCGAAACAGCGGGCGTCCACGCGCCGCTGGCATTGGAGTGGGTCGTTTCTGTGGGGCGCTTCGAGCAGATCCGTCGCGTGCTGCTGTTGCCTGGGGCGCTGCCATGAAACGACAACGCGGCGTGGCGCTGATCAGCGTGTTGTTAGTCCTGAGCCTGGCGCTGTTGCTCACTGGCGGGATGCTGCGCAGTCATCGGCTGCTGTTGCAGAGCAGCGCGCAGCAGCTGCAGCAAGTCCAGTTGCGCCAGTTAGGGCTGGCCGGTGAAGCGTGGGCGCTGGAGGTATTGGAAGGCAGCGCAATCACACCGTCCGGACCAGTTGACCTGAGCCAGGACTGGGCCCGGCTCGAGCCTGCATTCGCCGTGGAAGAGGCCGAGCTTCACATCGATATCGAGGACCTCTCCGGGCGTCTCAACCTCAATGCGTTGCTGGCTCAGGGTCAAATCGATCAGGTCACCCTCGGCCGTTGGGCGCGATTGCTGGCGTTGCTGGAGTTACCGGCGCTGTCGTTGCCCCAGGTCGGGCCGGTCCAGGAGCTGAGTCAACTGCGCCTGTTGTCGGGCATGGACAGGCCGACACTGCGGCGCCTGGAGCCCTGGGTGGTAGTGCTGCCCAAAGAGGCTCGGCTGAACATCAATACCGCACCGCCGCTCTTGCTGATGACCTTGGACGGCATGGAGGACGGGCCGACCAAGGCGCTGGTCAACCAGCGGCCCAACAAACCATACGCCAGTGTGCAGGCATTCACCGGCGACCCCTTGTTGTCCGGATTGGGCCTCAGCAGTCATGGCCTAGGCGTGAGCAGCCGCTGGTTCCGCATCAGTGTGAGGGTGGCTCGCGCGGGCAGTCGTCTGCGCCTGGCCTCGGACATCGAGCTCGACCCCGTTACCGGACGCTGGACTGTTCGCCAGCGTCGTTTTTTACCTATCAGTCCCAGTGAGCGCCTTTGATGAAAACCTGGCTTTACCTGACGGCCGAAGGCTTGGCTGCCCCCGGCGCCAGTTGGCCGTGTTGTGTGTGGTCGCCAACGGGCGAACGACGCGGCCTGCCGCTGCATGAAGCCGCCCATGCGTTGAGCGGAAGAGCCGTCACCGTGCTGTTGCCGATGGAAATGTGCAGCTGGTTTCGCAGCGATCCCTGGCCCTCGCGACGCCAGCCCCGACGCCAGGCCCTCGCGTTCGCCATCGAAGAGCAACTAAGCGAAAACCTGGAGGCATTGCACATCGGTATCGGCGTTCGGGATCGCCAGCATCGCTACCCGATGATGGTCACTGAGCGAGCCAGATTCCAGGCGCTTCTGGCGCTGCTCGCCGAGCACGGCATTGATGCACGAGCGATGCATGTCGATGCCGATCTGGTACCCGAGGACAAGGCGCTTGGCGTGCGCTGGTTCGGTCGCTGGCTGTTGGGCGGCGCGTTGTCGGCGCGGGTGTCGTTGTCGGCCCGGGGCTTGGCAACGCTCAAGCCTGGCTTGCCTGAAGACGTGCACTGGCTGGACGAGGAGCGTGATCGCCAAGGCATCGATGAGTGGCTGTTGAGCGCTGGCGGACATCCCATCGACCTGTTGCAGGGGGAGTTTCGACGACGCCGCCAGCCTTTGCCATGGCGCGGCGCGGCGGCGGCTGCGTTGGGCGTGTTTCTGCTCACCTGGGCTTTCAGTGAAGCCCGTGTGCGCTTTCTTGAAAACGAAACCCGGCGTTTGTACACCCAAAGCGAGCAGCGATTCAGGTCTCTGTATCCCGAGCAAAGCCGGATCGTCGACCTGTCGGCGCAATTCCAGGCATTGCAGAGTCGGCGCGGGCAGGGCCGGGACACCCAGGTCGCTCGTCTGGCGCGCCTGACGGAGCAGGTCATTGGCGCCAGCAACGTCGAGGTGCAGCGCATCGATTTTCGGGAAAACGAAGGCTGGAAGATCCAGCTGACGGCCAACAGTTTTGTCGAGCTTGAACAACTGCGTGAGCGCGGGCAGCAAAACGGATTGCCTGTCACCCTGGGGAGTGCCAACAAACACAATGATCGAGTGCAGGCCACCCTCACGCTGGAGAACAGTTGATGAATATCAGTGGATGGCAGGGGCTGAAACGCGCCTGGGAAAAAAAGTCAGGCCGTGAGCAAGGGCTGTTGCTGGGCTTGGCCGGACTGCTGCTGGTGGTCGTGGGTTACCTCTCGATCTGGCAACCTACCCGGCAACGGCTGGAAATTGCTGAGCGACAGTATCGCCAACAGGCCGAACTGAGCGCGCGGATCCAGCGTGCCGAGCCCGGTCGCGATACGAGTGTTGCTACGCGACCCTTGGCGGTGCGGGTCAACGACAGCGCGGCAGCGGCGGGGTTGGACATCACCGAAATGGAGGTCGACGGCGATTCGTTGCGACTTGCCGTGAGTGGTGATGCCGATCCGCTGCTTCATTGGCTGGATCAACACGAACGGGATGGCGCGACTCTGCAGTCGCTGACGCTGGAAGCGCGGAATGGGGTGTTGGAGGCGCGGATGGTGTTGGGGCAGATCGACTAGGACCCGTGGCGAGGGAGCTTGCTCCCGCTTGGGTGCGCAGCGCCCATAAGCTTTTTGGGGCGGCTGCGCCCGAAACGTCGGACCGACCCAGCGGGAGCAAGCTCCCTCGCCACAGAGATTACTGCGGCCTAAACCTGAACATTCCCCGGTAACAACGGCAACTTCGCCAGTTTCACCGCCACCCACAACGCCACCACCAGCAAGCCACCGATGAACAGGCCGATCCCGTTCCACCCGCCCAAGTGCCAGGCCACGCCGCCCGCCGTACCGGCGACACTCGATCCGGCGTAATAGCTGAACAGATAAAGCGACGATGCCTGGCCCTTGGCTTTGAGGGCGCGGCGGCCAATCCAGCTGCTGGCGACCGAGTGGGCGCCGAAGAAGCCGAAGGTGAAGACCAGCATGCCCAGCACGACCAGCCACAGCGGCGTGGCCATGGTCAGCATGAGGCCGGCCAGCATCAGGGCGATGGTCGCCCAGAGCATTTTGCGGCGGCCGAGTTTGTCCGCCAGTGCGCCGACTTTCGCCGAGCTGTAGATGCCCGCCAGGTACACCACCGACAGCAGTCCGACAAAAGCCTGATCCAAGTGATAAGGCTCGGCCAGCAGGCGGTAGCCGATGTAGTTGAACAGCGTCACGAACGCGCCCATCAAGACGAAGGCTTCGAGAAACAGCAGTGGCAAGCCGGCGTCGCGAAAGTGCATGGTGAAACCGTCCAGCAGGCTGCGCGGGTGCAGCGAGCGAGGGTGGAAGTTGCGTGACTCGGGGAGAATCCTCCAGAACACCGCCGCCGCGATCAAGGCCAGGCCACCGATCACCAGCATCGCGGTGTGCCAGCTGACAAAGTCGATCAAGACCCCGGTGATCAGGCGCCCACACATCCCGCCAATGGCGTTGCCGGCTATGTACAGCCCCATCGCCAGGCCGATGTGCTTGGGGTGGATCTCTTCGCTCAAATAGGTCATTGCGACCGCTGCCAACCCGCTCAACGACAGGCCCACCAAGGCGCGCAGCACCAATACGCCTTGCCAGGTCGGCATCATGGCACTGGCAATCGTACACGCCGAGGCCGCGAACAGCGCCGCGACCATGACTGACTTGCGACCGATACGGTCGGAAATCGGGCCGGTGATCAACAGACCGATGGCGAGCATGCCGGTCGCCACCGACAGGATCAGGCTGCTCTGGGCCGCGTTGATGGAAAACTCCCTGGACAACAACGGCATCATCGGTTGCACGCAATACAGCAGGGCGAAGGTCGCAAAGCCCGCGCTGAACAGCGCCAGCACCGTACGCATGAACATCGGCGTGCCTTTCTCGATGTAAATGTCTTTGGGTTCGGCGACGGCGTCATCCTGCACGCGAGGCGGGATTTCATGGGCCATTGGAGCGAGAGCAGTTTTCACGGTGGACCTCAGCGGAGCACGGCCAGGCAGGCAATGGAAAAAGCATATAGCCGGGTAATGTTTCTATCCAATATATTGTTCGACCTGTTTAAGACGTTTTACGACCTATTGGATCGTCCCATGGAATTGCGTCACCTGCGTTACTTCATTGCTGTGGCCGAAGAACTGCATTTTGGCCGCGCCGCGCTGGCCTTGGGCATCTCCCAGCCGCCGCTGAGCCAACAGATCCAGGCGCTGGAGCAGGAGATCGGTGCGCGGCTGTTCGAGCGCACCAATCGTCGGGTCGAATTGAGCGAGGCCGGGCGGCTGTTTCTTGAAGAGGCGCGGCAGGTGCTGGTTCAGGTCGACAAGGCTGCCGATGTGGCCCGCCGTGCCCAGTTGGGCGAGTTGGGCGAGCTGAAAATCGGCTTCACCTCTTCGGCACCGTTCAACTCCACCATTCCCCAGGCGATCTTCTCGTTCCGGCAACGCTTTCCCGCCGTGCACCTGAACCTGCGGGAAATGAGCAGTACCCAAGTGGCCGATGCGCTGGTGGATGAGGTGATCGAGGTGGGCATCATGCGGCCGTTGCCACTGCCCGACTCCTTGAGGGAAATCGAACTCAGCCGTGAACCGCTGGTGGCTGTGCTCAGTGCCAAACATCCATTGGCCCAGGGCAACGAAGAAGGCCTGTTTCTCTCGGCGTTGGCCCAGGAACCGTTCGTGTTCTTCCCTCGTAGCTACGGCAGCGGCCTCTACGCCCAGCTCCTGAGCCTGGCCCGCGACGCCGGCTTCAGTCCGCACTTCGCCCAGGAAGCCGGCGAAGCGATGACCATCATCGGCCTGGTGGCAGCAGGCTTGGGCGTCTCGGTACTGCCGGCGTCCTATCAGCGGATGCGTATCGACGGCGTGGTCTATCGGCCGCTGCTCGATCCGGCAGCGGTTTCGGCGGTGTGGTTGGTGCAGCGCAAGGATCAGCGGTCGCCGATGGCGAAGGCGTTTGTGGGTTTGTTGACTGAAGGGGGGGGGTTATCTATCTCTTAGTGGGCGTGCTGACAGGCCATAAAGTTGGAGCTGATAATAAATATAAAAAAAGAGCGTTATAAGGATTATCCCAAAAATCGGGAAGTGGTTTGGAGATAGCCAGTAGGTCCCTTGATAGATAAGTATTATGATGGTCAGCAAGGTGGATATAAAACTTGCAAGTATTGTAGGGTAAGTGATGGGGGTGTTGTTTGATTTTCTCAAGCGGTAAGGACGCTGAATCAGCAAGAGAACCCATGAAAGGAGGAGAGTGCCAATCATTGCTGTAAATGGGATGATGATGATGTCATGATCGGTCGCATAGAGAGAGTTATTTAAATTTGAATATAAATTATAACCGCCTATGATCGGAATGGTCGAAAGGCTGATCACATACAGTGATAAAGAATGGTTGGTTTTCATGAATTTATCTCCTTGCGCCATGGCAAAATTGTAGTCAATTGCCATGGCGTATGCGTTAGAAATTTGGGGTCTGAAAGCCTTTACCAATCAAGTGGATTTTGTGTTCGCCTGATATGTTTATTTGAAAGCTCTTCCCTGGTAGCATTCTGCCGGCTGTAGTTATTTGCTCAAGTGCGAGCGGCCGATTGCTTTTATTGAAATCATAAAAATCATGGTATGCCTTGACTGTACCTAGGAACTGCCAGGAGGTATCTTGGTTGCGGGTAAAGTCACCTTCGACGCGGAGTGTGATCCGGCCCAAGTAAGCTCCGCTGATCAAGCTGTCTTTGCCGGTATCGTAAGCTACTTTTGGATCCACTAGATGATATGTTCCGGGTGACTTGGTGTTCTCAATGGTTTGCTTCAATAGAGAGAGTTTGTGTTCTTTTATTTGTAACCCAATAGTGTTTATATCGACTTCCAATTTCTCACCCTTACCCCACAGGTAATGCCCCAGTGCTTTAACTGGGCTGAATGTGCCACCGGATAGTTTTGGAGTTTCCAATTTGTACGTTGTGCTTCTGGCGTATTTGGAGTTGGCTATTGCGATAATGGCCTCTCTAGATGTAAAGCCGCTTTTCTCAAGCGCATCAGCCAAGCTAAAGCAAATAATTTTGTTTTTAAAAAATACGTCATTTATACGCCAGTGAGGAGCTACCCAGCCGCGCTCCTTTTCGACAATATGCCATATGTCTTTTATTGCGCCATAAGCGTTTTTATGATTTATAGCCTTGTCTAGGATTTTAAGGTTGAAGGTGAAGTCATCCAGCCCGGTTTGAGTTTTTATAAGGTCAGTTATGTAAAAGTCATCGTCTTCAGTCAATACATCCGGCTGGGGAGGTGGGAATATGTAGGTGCCGTCAATGATTATTCCATCCGTGGACCAGTATCCTCCCGCGGAGCCTCTCCATGTGCCGGTAATTTCAGTAGGGGGCAAGTTAATCGTGTTTTGCTTCATGGTTCAAATCCTTTTGAGCGTAAGGCTTAATGGTGTCCTGACATCAATTGTCTGGAGTTTCTAAATTAAGCACGGAGAAGAACAAGGCGCAATAACCCAGCGGCAGCTTAGGAACTGGACTACAGAATTTACGGAAATTACCCGTTATTGGATTGATGTCTTGGCTTTAGCAAGTTTAATGTGGGCGCAGCAGCATGCATCATGTGGGAGAACAAGCAGCGCTCATCCCATGAGTCCTGGCAGGAGCAAAACCCATGACCGAACAATTCACTCGTTGGGACTCTGCCGAGTACCTCAAGACCGAAGAGGACATGGCCAATTGTCTGGATGCATGTATGGAGGAGGCCGGGGACGATCCCGCATTCATCGCAAAAGCCCTGGCGGCCATTGCACGAGCTCGCGGAATGACCCAAGTGGCCCGTGATGCTGGGCTATCACGGGAAAATCTTTACCGTGCTTTGTCGGGGGAAGGGAATCCTGAATTCGGCATTATTTTGAAAGTTGTAAAAGCGTTGGGGTTGAAGCTGCATGCCAGCACCTGAGCAGGCCAGCACGAAGGATGACGATCCTTACTGTATGAGACGGGCGCCGTAAGGCGCCCTTTTCTTTGACGCATTAGCCTCAGCGCCAATTAGCATTGGTTTTGTAACCCGATCGCGGGCAACGCGGCGGGCGGATCCAGGTTTTCCAGCGCTCTATTGACTAACAACTCCCCCAGTTCCGTGAGTTGCTGAAGAGCTAGCGCGACGCTGCGGTGTGGGCCTTGCAGGTTGCCGGCCAAGTCAGCGGTCATGACGTTCAGGGACGCGAGTGTTTCGCTGGCGTGACAAAGTAGGGATTCGGTGTCGACATCAGGAATGATCGTGAAGACATGACTGAAGCGAGCAGGATGGTCCTTATTATCTGGATGGGCGCTGTCGAGACGCTCAGTGATGGTTTCCATGGGGGGAGAAACCTCTCGGGTGACCTTTTTCATGCCGGAGCTCCTTGCTGGTGTAAAGGTGCCAGTTTCATGTAGTCAACCATGCTTGGCTAACAGCCATGTGTGAATTGGCAGACAGGCAGATTTATTACCAGAATATTCCAATAAATTAATCAAATTATTGAACATCTGTGTAAATAAATGATTCGTCTGCTGGTATGTATAAGTTTGCGAGATAAGTCTGTAGGAAAACTTACTGAGGCAAGTGGGAAGGGTCTATATTCTGAGGTTGTAATTGTGTTGGCGAGCTGGCATATCATGATTGTCAGATGCCGCTACAATATTGTTTTTTCTCCGGGCCAGTGTGTGTAGGATGCAGGCCTTGTAGAAACACCTCCTCGGTCAATCGCTAAAACATATGAACGGCTGTGGATATAAAGAAACGGAAAGGCGTGTATGTACAAAAAAGACAGAGCGGAAAAGCTTAAGAATAATATTCGGTATTTAATAAAAAGCTGCGGCGAGACAAGGCTTTCTTTATGTAATGCCAGCGGCTTGACCAGGACAACAATCTACAACATCTTGGAAGGGCGGGTGGTAAACGTACAGGAATCCACCGTTCGAAAAATATCTGACTTTTTTGGAGTGTCTTACAAAGAAATAGAGTCCATTGATTTTGAAGAGAAGGAGGTCGTAGAGAGTAGCGTATCATTATATGGAAATATGAATCCTGCGGCGGTACCGGTCATTAAAGAAAGTCAGTTGATCAAGAATCTGGATAAGCGAATTGGTGAGTTGGTTGTAAGCCATCCATTGACCTACTATTTTGGCACGGCTTGTAATTTGATTGGTGTGTTGCTGGAAAATAAAGTGGGTGGCATGAATGACGTAGGGGATTTGTTAATCGTTAAAAAGGGTGGTTGGAGCAGGGAGGGAGAGAAGTTAGTGTACGATAAAATAATAAATAGGTTTTTCGTGGTTGGAGAGCCTTGCTTCGATTCGGATGTGGTTGTAGTGATTGGGGAAGTGGTAGAGGAACGGTTCAATGGCTGAAAATCTGGGGGCAGAAAATAGCAGGTACAAATTGTTAGGTTTTGAAAATAATAAAAATCTTGCAGTTGTAATGGTGATTGCCACAGGTAAGGTGATCAAGATTAAACTTGATAATTTGCTGAAAAGCGAAATCGTAGATGATTTGAGTAAGGCAGAGGTCAAGACTGTATACAAGAAGTACTATTCGGGTGGGGGCGCGTTGACGGCCTATGAAATAAATGATCGTCATGAGCGGTCGTGGTTGATTTATGTTGTTTTAAACTTGATGTTGTTCGCGATTTATATATTGACTAACGTCTCTGCCGCAAAACTTGTTTATATAGAATATTTCGATATTGTTGTCACGCCTGGCGTCTTTCTGTATCCATTGACGTTTCTTGTGGTGGATATGTTGAACGAATTTTATGGGTTCAGGCTTGCCAGAAAAGCTATATTGTTTGCCTTCGCCAGTAACGCCTTCATTTTGGTGTTGTTAAGTGTCAGCAGTTGGCTTCCAGGGTTACCGGGTTGGAAACTGGATGCTTCTTATGATGACGTGATTTTGCATGTGGCAGCTGTGTTGGTGGCATCCTCCGTGTCGTTTGTTTTTTCTGAGTATGCAAATTCGTATTTGTTGTGCAAGGTAAAGGAGCTTACGAGTTCCAGATACCTGTTTTTACGAGTTTTCTTAAGCACTTTTTTTGCGGTGATCATGGATAGCTTTATTTTTTGCTTTATTGCATTTTATGGGAAGATGCAGGTGTCGGAAATTTTGAGTATCGTTTATATTCAGATAATCATAAAAATTTGTTTTGCGTTTTTTAATGTCTTGCCCGCGTATGGTGCCAGGGCATTGCTCGGAAAGTATATATCCGGTGTTCGATCGTCCTGAGAGTAGGAAAGATGGGCTATTTCTGAATAGTCCATCTTCCCCCGGTACGCGGTAATGCCTCTTTATAATCCTAGCTTTGTCTTCAGGCCACTCATGATTTTCGTTTGGTTCTCGATATAGTGCTTCAGGCCTTTAGCCCGCAGGTCACAGGCGTCGCAGTCGCCGCAGCCGCTGCCTGTTATGCCGTTGTAACACGTCAACGTGTGTTGCTTGATAAGTTCCAATTTTTGGTGGTAGTCGGCCAGTGCCCAGCTTTCAGCTTTATTGAGCCACATCAACGGTGTTTCGATCTGTAATGGATAGTCCATGCCGAGGTTAATGGCTTTGTTTATCGCCTTGACAAATTCATCGCGGCAGTCCGGATAGCCGGAAAAATCTGTTTCACAAACACCCGTCACAATCGTTTGCGCGCCCACTTGATACGCGTAAATAGACGCCAAGGTCAAAAACAAAATGTTACGGCCTGGTACAAAGGTATTTGGCAACCCACTTGCTGTACCGTCAATCGATGGAACAGGAATATTGTCACGGGTCAAGCTGCTGACGGCCAATTCATTAAGCAGCGACGCGTCTAATATCTTATGAGCCGCCACCCCCAGTTTTTTACAAAGCTGTTTCGCCACCTCAATCTCTCCACGATGGCGCTGCCCATAATCAAATGTAATGCAGTGGATTTCATCGTACAGCGGCAGTGCATGAATCAGGCAGGTGGTTGAATCCTGGCCGCCGCTGAAAACGATGACAGCTTTTTTTGTCATTTCATTCATTTGAACCTGTCCTAATAGGTGCTGAAGGAATGACCCTAGCCCGAAGCTAAATATCTTGTTGTGGGAAGTTTCCGAATTTGTGTGCTCCGCTTTCTCTATTTGCATTTCGATAGCCGGTGAAGACGTTTGAAGATCGCTGCCACGGCGGGTGCCGCAGACCCTGAGAATCCATCGTCAATTGGAACTGTTCGTGCAGGGCGGCGGTTGCCGTGGCAGGCGAGTACTCAGCTCGATCCGTTGTTTTTTTTCACTTAGCCTTCCCAGACCGTCGCAGGTTTGTTGGCGTGGTAATCATAAAAACCCTGGAGTACCCAGGTATCGCCCTTGCGTTCAAACGCCGCGCGCCATGCACCTCTGCCGCTGCCAGGGGATAGCTGGGCCATGTCGTACCAGTAATATTTGTTGATTCGTTTTGTCGTGGCCCTGCCGGCGCGAATGTCATCCATGATTTCGCTGATCTTGGCCCTGGCCGCTTCGGGGAAGTTGTCATAGGACATCTGTGTTTCAGCCAGCGTACTGAGACTCACCGTAAACCTGTCTATTGCGGTTGATGCTTCTGCCAGCACTGGCGCGGTGCTGGTGGTAGGTGACTTGCCGGGGACCTTCTTCGTTGGGACCTGGGTCACGACTTCGATATCAAACGTGTCGTAGTTCGGGAGATTTTTTGTGAAGTTGGTAATGTCCTCTCCGGTAACCAGAAACGTCTTGCGCTGCGACTTGCCCTTGTTGGCGATGACATAAGGAATCTTGTTGTTGCGGATTTCCGTCAGGAGCCCGGGTTTGTGTCTTTTTTTCATCTCGTCCCGGAACGCGCCGAGTTTTTTCTTTTTGTACTCCACGAAGTTGTCAGGATTTTTTTTGTATTTTTCCTTGGCTGCTTCCACCCCGGGACCTTCCCCTGAATACAGGTCGCCGAGGTCGGCCCAGACGCGCTTTTCCGCTGCTTCGACCACTTCGTGAATGTCATTCTGGATTTTAGTCATGGCGGCTTTCTTTCTTCCCTGTTCAGGGATGATGGTGATGAATAACGCACCGGTGAGGTTGTCTGGCAAGGAAGACATCATCATCTTGAAGTTGCCTTCGCTGTCGAAAAGCTCCTTCTTGAGCGGCAAGGTCATGTCGAATATTTTTATTTTTTGAGCGGACGTCAGCTGGATCCCTCTTACCTGCTGTGAGTCGATGTCTCGGGTGCAGTAGTCGACGGCCTGCCATACGTTGAATTTGTACAGCAGGCTTTCATGGGGCTTTTTATGTTGCGCGAGGCCGTGGAGTCCCTTGTTTATCTGATTTATTCGTGAGCGATAAGTGTCTATATCGCGTACGTCGATGTCATTCATGCTCTCGTGCAAGATGCGCTCGGCCAGCTCCTCGGGCATTGAGTGGATGACCTTCTTGGCCGTATTTACCACTTCCCGGGAAGGCCAGTGGTGGTCGACGAGAACACCCTCTACCAATGCGCTATAGATTTTCTGTTGCGGGGTTTCCGGGGTCCGACTGAATAGACTCTGTATGTTTCCGCCACCGCGCAGCCGTTGGGGTTCTTCGATCTGCCACCGGCCATTTTTCCACGTCACCGTCAGTTGATGAGTACGGTTGTTCGGCGCATAGATAATCCGCTCGCCGGCTTGTATCGCGGTTTTGCAGTAGTCACTGCCCTGCTTTAAATAGCCTTGTCCGCCCGCGTCCCTGTACAGGTCACGCCCCTCGGGTATCAGCCCTTTGCCGTCAAAGCCTTTCAGAAGGAACGGTCCCAGTTCCGGGTCAGGCACGCGGGGCAGGGAAGACAGTTCCGGGCGGGTCTTGTCCCGGCGTCGTGTGGCGCGGGCCATGATCAAGTCCTGCCCGGCCTCTGCCATGACCTCACCCAGCCCGCTGATGAAATCACTCGTCCACTGGCTGAAGCTGCCGCCCTCGTCTTTTATGGCCGACACCGCGGCGCCCCCGGCCATCACTGGCAGGACCGCACGTCCGAGCACCCCACCGAGGCGGCCCGCGTAGAACATGGCCATCGCGCCCGCCAGCAACGTGACACCATTCCTGCGCCCCTCCTGGGCGGCTGCGCTGTCGCGCTCGGCGTTCGTCACCGTCAGCGTGTCAGCCGTCTTGAGCGCGTGGGTGACCTGCGTCTCATGTAGCGCTTTGAGTAGGTCGCCCTTGACCACGGGGGAGGCGACCTTCAACGCGAAATCATCCTGAACCCGATGCCTTATCCACGAGAAGGTGGGTTGCGTGACTTTCTTGATCTTCTCGTCGAGCGTCAGGTTTTCCGCCGCCGGCACCAGGCTGGCAAGTTGATCGGCCTGCTCCATCAGTGGCAATTGTGAAATCAGCCAGCGGGTCATTTCCAGTGTGCCGGTGAGCGTCTGCACCAAGGCTGATTCCAGCGCCCGATCACTTCCGGCGTCTACGTCCCTGAAGACTTTGCCGTCCGGCGCCCCCGGCGTGTACAGCGTCAGTGAAGGCCGGCTGGCGACTGTCCTGACCCCAAATACCAGGATGTCCTTCAACACGCTGTCGCCCCACTGAATCTGTCGGACCACCACCTCGTGCCCGTTGACCTTGCTGCGCCCCTCGGGTGCTGGACTGCCCAGCGCTGCCAGCACCAGATTCAGTCCGGTGTTGTCCTTGTCGTGGGTAAAGTCGCCGGAGATATGGGCAGCCCACGCCTGCGCCCGCATGTGTTTCCCTTTCAGGGACATCCATTCGGCCTGGTGCTCCCGGGCGGTGAGCTGCAACGCGGCCGGGAGCCGGGAGCCCACGTTAGCCCGCTCGATGACTTCTACTATCTGCGCGAAGCTCAACGGCCCCTCGACGGTCGTGTGAGCCGCCTTGCGTTCGTCCGGCGTGAGGTTGGACATCGCCCACTCCGTCAGGGAGCGGCGGTCTTCAAATATCGCTTTCACTTGGCCCAGCGCGACCCCGGAGCCAAACGGTGATTCGCCCGTCGGGGCGTGCGGGTCGATGATCTGCTTGCGAATACTCAGGGACACCTGGTCCGGGTCGACCGGGGTGTATCTGTCCTTGATGAACCCAGCCAGCAATGTGCGCGTGCGGTCCTGGAGCGCTTCAGGGGTGGCCAGCGTCACCGGGTCCAGCGGTGGAGGCGTATCCACCATGGTGATCTGCAGGTCTTGCACCGCCCTCCACCAGGCCACACGATCATTGCCGGTGACGTTCGGGTTGCTGCGCAGCCAGTCGTCGAGTTTTTTCTGATGCAGCCGTAACGCGCGCTCGTCCATCGCACCTGCCAGGTCCAGCCTGTCCCTGACGTTCGTCGCGGCATCCACCCTGGCCATCCAGGCGCTGATCTCTTCACCTTCTCCCGGACCGTTCAGCAACGCCTCGCTCACGGCTGTTTTCTGCGCCGTTCGCAGGTCCGTGACCAGGCGGGCGAGGAAGTCCTCGGCCATTGGGGCGGTATTCACCTCATCCTGAGCGGTATCCTCATCCTCCATCAGGCGGGTCTTGAGTGCGTCCAGGCTTGCGTACACTTGCAGCGGATTACCCGGGCTGTAGAGGATCGCGCTTCCCGGGTTGTCGGCATTGTCATGTTGTGTCAGCACAACCGCGCCCGGCATCGGCACACTGGACCACCACCCTTCTGGGGTGACACTCAGGCTATAAACCCCAGGCCGGACACTTTCCGCCATCTTGGCCCGAGACGCTGCATCCAGCGCCGACAGAGCATGTTCCGTCACCGTCTTATGCATAGGCAGACTCAGAGTTCCGTCCAGTCGCAGGAGGTCTGCTTGTGCCTTGAGTTGCATACCAAACTCATCAGCCAGCCAGTCGTTAATGTTGCGGTCGGGGCTGAAAGCAGGCGGCTTGTCCCAGAACTCATCCAGAGCCCCTGTCAGCAGTTGTTCATACGACGCCGGTGTGAGGCTGATCAGTCGTTTGATTTCTTCCTTTGCGTCACGGCTATTCAAGGCTGCCGGCATATCCGTGACGTTTTCCTGATCGGTGACGATGTTGATGTGGGCCAGATCGATGAAGAATTCGCGCGCATTTACCTTGCCGGCTACGGCGCGCCAGAAAAGTGTATCGAGGGGGACTGAATCGACCACTGTCTGTTTAAAGACTGGCCCATCGGCTGTTCGCCCCGAAGGGGGGGTAACCTCTTCCTGCCGCCGGCACACGAGTATTTCTTTGACGGCCACCCTGTTCGACATAGCGGGAAAGGCTTTTCTGAACCAATAATCCAGGTGTTGCGCAGCCACCTTCGAAGGGCGCGGTACAGCATCGTTCAGGCGGATCATCCGCTGCTGCGAGGCATTTAATTGGTTTATCAGCAGGACGCTAGCGGTGGGTAAGGCGTTGTTTTCCAACATGTTCTCTTCCTGAGAAATTTTCGGAAGAAACAACCTATCGAAGCGGAACAAAGAAGGGGTGGTATATAGATACCGCCTGTAGCGGTACCAGACGGTGTACATAAGTTGTGAAGACATCATCCCTGTGGGAGTAGCGCTAGCTCAATGCTCCACCGCATCGGTCAGCGGTCATTTTTACTACGCAAAAAAGCCAGGATCGCCTGGCAGGTAGCTTGTGGTTTTTCTTCCAGGACCCAATGTCCGGTCCTGTGTAATATAAAAGAGTACGGTTGTGTAGTGATGTATTTGACTTGCTCGGCTAAAGTCTTTCCTCTCGAGTGGTCTCCACCGATAGTGAGCACAGGAACAGCCAACTTGTTGCTGGCGAACGTCTGATTGTCGTTTACATCATTCTCTATCCAGGCTGAATAAAGTTTGAAGGCCGCCTCCATGCGTCCAGTTCGGGAATAGTCTTTAATCAAATCCCCGCGCACATCGTCCGGCACTGTATCGTTGCCAGGGAATACAAAGTCGTCAAAAAACATGTTCAGGTAAGTTTTTTCCTGACCTTGGATCATGGTGATAGCCGTTTTGCCAAAGAAGCGAAAATGCCATTTGCTGGTGGTCCGGGTCTCCGGGGTTCCGTTATAAGCCGCTTCCCATCCAGGGATGCCAGGAATGAATCCGTCCATCAAGATGATATGTTTGGTTTCATCCGGATAAAGGGCCCCATAGGCGTAAGCGATAATTAACCCCATGTCATGTCCGACAATGTCGACCTGCTTGATTTTCAGGCTGGTGACCAGCGCGTGCAAATCATGCGCCATGCTTTTTTTGTCGTAGCCACTTTCTGAGATGTCAGTTTCTCCAGCGCCGCGATATTCAGGGACGATGGGTGTAAAACCAGCACGCACCAATAGCCCCATCAATGCCTCCCAATTGCGCCAGCTTCCAGGAAAACCATGCACCAGCAACACTGGATTTTCGCCATTTCCGCCTATGAGATAGTGCATACGAATGCCGTTCACATACGCGTAGGCGTGTGTGAAGGACACGCCGTCAATGACAATGCTGTTTTGTTCCACAGAAGGCGATGGGGTCTGGTGCCGAGACGGCGAGGTGGTAAGGCCCGACCACGCTATTGTATCCATCAATTTTTTATCCATTTTGGGAACCAGATATAAGTTGCAAGGATACGAGTCACGGTCATACCGCAAACAGGACTATTGAGTGTTGACCTGCAGGGTATTTGAGAAAGAAGAAGTCTTTTTCAATGGTTTAAAGCCTGAGGGAATCCCGAATCGCACCGATACTGTCGAAGATGACAGTTCCGACAAACGGAGAGCTTGTTTCGGTTGGGATTTGATCATTCCCGCGCTCTGCGTGGGAATGATCAAAAGGCTGCGCAGCCCTGCGGGAGCAAGCGCCCTCGCCACAGGGCATCTTTAGCGCGTTATTGCACCTTCGCCAAATCCCCTTTCAACGCAACGCCCGCCATGATCGCGCCGGCGTGGCATTCATAGGTAGTCGGGTCCTTGCGTTCGTTGCTCTTGTAGAAGCTGACGATGTTGGTGACGGCATTGGCGCCGGCGTTCTTGGCGGCCTGGTGCAAGCTGATCAGTGCCGATTGCAGCACCCATTCGCAGGCGACTTCATCGGACTTGTTGAAGGCGTTGGTTTTCTTGTTGGTCACGGCACCTGGGCTGACTACGGTGACGTTGCCAGCCGGTTTGTTGCCTGCCAGGTAGAACTTCACGCTGCCGTCGATTTTGCCGGTGCGGATGGCTTCGGCGACGACTTTGTCAAACGGCAGGAACAGCGCGGTATCGCGAGCCTGGCTGATGGCTGGCAGGGTGCTGAGCAAGAGAGCGGCGGTTACGGCGATTTTCTTCAACGACATCATGGTCTCCTTGACGAGGGGTAACGGGAATTTGAACCGGTTCAGTGCCAGCGGCGGAAGATCAGCGAGGTGTTGACCCCACCAAAGGCGAAATTGTTGTTCATCACGTATTCATTGCTCATCGGCCTGAACTCGTTGCGCAGGTAATCGAGCTTGCCGCACTGGGGATCGATTTCGTCGAGGTTGAACGTGTGCACGTAGAGGTCGCGGTTCAGCATTTCGATGCTGAACCAGGATTCCAAAGCTCCACAGGCGCCCAAAGTATGGCCGAGAAAACTCTTTTGCGAGCTGATGGGCATGTGCTCGCCGAACAGGCTGCTGGTGGCCAGGGTTTCGGCGATGTCGCCTTGTTCGGTGGCGGTGCCGTGGCCGTTGACGTAGCCGATGGCGGCAGGCTCGAGGCCGGCGTCTTCCAAAGCCAGTTCCATGGCCCGGCGCATGGTGCTCAGTTCGGGACGGGTGGCGTGCTGGCCGTCGGCGTTGCTGCCAAAGCCGACGATTTCGGCATGAATATGCGCGCCGCGGGCCAAGGCATGCTCCAGTTCTTCGAGTACCAGCATGCCGGCGCCTTCACCGATCACCAGGCCATCGCGGTCCTTGTCATAGGGGCGTGGGCTGGTTTGCGGGGCGTCGTTTTTCAGGCTGGTGGCGTAGAGCGCGTCGAAGACCATCGCTTCGGTCGGGCACAGCTCTTCGGCGCCACCGGCAAGCATCAGGGGCAGGCGCCCGAACTTGATTGCCTCGTAGGCATAGCCGATGCCATGGCTGCCGCTGGTGCAGGCGCTGGAGGTGGGAATCAGGCGCCCGGTCAGTCCGAAGAAGATGCTGATGTTGGCCGCCGTGGTGTGGGGCATCATCCGCACATAGGAGTTGGCGTTCAGCCCTTCGGCCACGCTGTTGAGCAGCATGTTGCCAAAGGCCTTGATCTCGTCGGTGCTGCCGGTGGATGAACCGCAGGACACGCCCATGCGTCCGTCCTTGATCGACTCGTCGCCCAGCAGGCCGGCGTCGGCCAGAGCCTGTTCCGCCGCGCCCACCGCCAGACGAGAGACCCGGCCCATGCTGCGCAGTTGCTTGCGCGTCCAGTGAGTCGGGACCTGGAAATCGTCGATGGGCCCTGCCAGGCGCGTGTTCAATTCGGTGAAGCGATCCCACTCATCCATGCGCCGGATGCCGCTGCGGTTGGCAGCGAAGTTGGCGGCGATGGTGTCCCAGTCGCTGCCGATGGAGGTGATGCCGGCCATGCCGGTGACGACGACGCGCTTCATCAGCACAGGCCTCCGTTGACGGCCAGCACTTGCCGGGTGATGTAGCCGGCTTCGGCGGACATCAGGAAGTTCACCGCGCCAGCCACCTCTTCTGGAGTGCCCATGCGCTGGGCCGGGATCATTTTCATCAGTTCTTCCACGGGCACGTTTTCATCGAGCATGGCGGTGTCGATCAGGCCAGGCGCGACGCAATTGACGGTGATCTTGCGCTTGCCCAACTCGATTGCCAACGCCTTGGCCGCGCCGATCAAGCCAGCCTTCGACGCGCTATAGTTGACCTGGCCGCGGTTGCCGATCAGCCCCGAGACCGAGGTGATGCAGACAATCCGCCCGGCGGCGCGACGACGGATCATCGGCATCATGACCGGGTGCAGCACGTTGTAGAAACCGTCGAGGTTAGTGCGCATCACCGTGTCCCAGTCGTCCTCGCTCAGGGCCGGGAAGGCGCCATCGCGGGTCAGGCCGGCATTGAGCACCACGCCGTAATAGGCACCGTGGGTTTCGACATCGGCTTCGAGGATGGCTTTGCAGGCGGCGCGGTCGGACACGTCGAATTGCAACACCCGGGCGTTGCGGCCCAGGGCCTGGATTTGAGCCTGGACCGCTTCGGCCTCGGCGCGGCCGCTGCGGCAATGCAGCACGATGTCGTGTCCGGCCTGGGCCAGGCGCAGGGCGATGGCGCGGCCGATGCCACGGCTGGAGCCGGTGACCAGTACGGATTCAGTCATGGCGGGGTTCCTGTTGCGGACGGTTCATGAAGATAATGGGCGCCATTGGGCGGACGGAACACGTTCAGTCGGGCGGTGGCGTGAATGCCAGGGGCGTGGATGTGGCATTCGAACACACCCATGCCGTTGTCGTCTTCCAGGGAGCGCAGACCGTGGATGGTCAACTCGGCGCCGACGGGGAAAAATTCGACGTTGCATTCGAACTTGCGGGTGCCGAGTAAAAAACCCAGCTCGACGGCGTCGCCGCGTCGGCGGGCATGGCAACCGGCAAACGCTGCAACGCTCTGGGCCATCAGCTCGATGCCCACCCAGGCGGGCAACCCGCCGTCCTCGCGGTTGAACAAGCCGCCAGGCTTGACCGTGGCGTGGGTATGGATCTGCTCGTCATCGAAGTCCAGGATCCGGTCGATCAGAATCATGTCGCCGGCATGGGGCAGCAGTTCGGCGAGTGGCCAGTCAATCATGGGGCGTCTCCGATAATCAGGCTGACGTTGTTGCCGCCGAAGGCGAACGAGTTGCTCATCAGGCGGCGCGGCGATGTCGGGTTCAGGCGGGTTCCGGCGTTTACCCAGTCCAGCGGCGGCAGTGCCGGGTCGGCCTGGCCATCCCAGACATGCGGTGGCAGGGCCTGGGCGGGATTTTCCGCGCTTAAGGCCAGCCAGCAAAACGCTGCTTCCAGTGCCCCGGCTGCCCCGAGTGTATGGCCGGTCATGGGCTTGGTGGACGAACAGCGCACTCCCGCCGGAAACAGCCCGGCCACGGCCTGGCTTTCCATGGCGTCGTTGTGTTGCGTCGCGGTGCCGTGCAGGTTCAGGTAGTCGATCTGGCGGGCCTCGAGGCCTGCGCAGTGCAAGGCTTTTTCCATCGCTTGGCGAGCGCCACGACCACTGGGCTCTGGCGCGGAAATATGGTGGGCATCGGAACTGGCGCCGTCGCCCAGCAAGGCAATCCGAGCCCCGTCACCTGGCGTCTTGCTCATGAGAAACAGCACAGCCGCTTCGCCGATATTGATGCCGCTGCGGTTCACTGAAAACGGATTGCAGCGCTCGTCCGATACCGCTTCCAGGGCCGAAAAGCCATTGAGGGTCAGCTTGCACAGACTGTCTACCCCACCACAGAGCACGGCATCGCACAGGCCCAGGTCCAGCAGGCGTCGGGCGCTCATCAAGGCGCGGGCGCTGGAGGTGCAGGCGGTGGAAATCACATAGGACGGGCCGCTCAGGTCGAGCCAGTCGGACAGAAAGTTGGCCGGTGCGCTGAGTTCCTGTTGCTGGTAGTCGTAGCCGTCGGGGAAACGTTGCTCGCGCAGGTAATGGGCAATGCCACTGCTGGCTTCATCGATGCCCGAGGTGCTGGTGCCCAGCACGATGCCGATCCGGGCGCGGCCGTAGGCCAGGATGGCACGGTCGATCTCGGGGCGGATCTGCAAGCCGGCTTCCAGCAACAGCTGATTATTGCGGCTGCGTTGCGTCGCCAGGGCATCGGGGATGGGGGCGAGGTCACCCGCCACCGAGGCCACCGGCAAGGCACGCTCGGCCACCCAACCCGCTTCGACCCGCACGCCCGAGCAGTCGCCGGCAAACAGGTTGCGCGCCACGTCATGTTTGTTGCGACCGAGGGCGCAGATCACGCCGAGGGCATTCAAATAGGCGGTCATGGCGCGTTCTCGGTCAACGGTGTGATGCGGTATTGCGGGCCTTGGGGCAGGCTCAGTTGAAAAGCCTGCGGCCGCTCGTAACGCACCTGCCAACGGGCATCGAGGCTTCGCTGCTCATCCTGTTGCCGGGCGGCCGGGTAGTTGCCGGACAGTTCGGTTTCGGGTGTCAGTGCGAACAGTAACGCGGCGAACAACTCCCGGGCCTCGGCATTGGGCGGCAGCAGTCCATCGGCCTGCCACTGGCCGTCGACCAGGCGTTGGCGGGCCACGGGAATGCCCAGCGGGTCCATCATCGACCAGCGGATACCGGCGTCTTCGCGCTGGATTACCAACAGCCAATCCTGACGTTGACCGGCCAGTTGCCGCTCGATGTGCAACTGCAATGGCAGCTCCAGGGTTGGCGTGCGCTCGGGCAACGGCGCGTGGCTGGCGCAGGCACTGAGCAGCAACAGGCAGCCCAAAAGCACCGCGCGCATCATTCGGCGCCTCCTTCGACGGGCTTGCGGGCCACCACATTGACCAAGGTTTCCTCCCGCTCGCCGAACGGTTTGGCGCGACGCAGGCCAAAGCGTTCCAGCAAGCCGAAATCCTTGGAACGGCTCCACCACAGATACGGATAGGACACGTTGCAGTCCTCGAACTGGAACCCCTGGTTGTGGATCATTGCCAGGTACTGGGCGGCGCTTTTCTGCACGTGCATGGGATGACGGAACAGCCAGCGGATCACCCAGGTATCGATGTAGGCCTCGGTGGATTCGGCGAACATCAGGTATCCACCGGGCTTGAGCACGCGATAGAACTCGGCGAGGGCTTGCTCCTGCTCGACCAAGTGGTGGAAGGTCTGGTGGCAGAACAACAGGTCGACACTGGCATCCGGCACCGCCAACGTCGCGCAGTCGCTGCCGATCAATTCCACGGTCATGCCTTGACGCACGGCTTCATCCCGGCTCAGGTCCAGGCTATGGGGATCGGCGTCCACTCCGATCAGGCGCTGCGGCGCGAACACCTGGCGCAGGTACTGGAACGACTTGCCCTGGCCGCAACCGGCGTCCAGCAGCACCGGGTTGGCTGGCAGCGGGGCGCTGAACAGGCTGCGCAGGTCATTGATTGCCACCCGCAGCACATGGTGCTGCCAGGTGTGGCTGCGCAGGAACCAGAAGCCGAAGCGTGTCTCTTCGACGTAGTTGTCGCTCAGGTAGCTCATTGCTCGTTACTCATGGCGCGGGGCTCGCACAGATTTCCGAGAGCATGCGCAGGCGCCGCTTGGGTTCGCTGACGAACGGGTTGCGCTGATCCCAGGCGTAGCCGGCCAGGATCGAACTGATCATGCGACGGATGTCGTCCGAGCCTTCGGTGTAGAAGATTACGTCCTGGAAGGTCCCGGCGTACCAGCCCTCGACGTAGCAGCGGAAGGTATCGACGCCGCGCTTGAGTGGCTCGGCGAATTCGCTTTGCCAATCCACGCTTTCACCTTGCAACTGACGATGCAGCACGCCAGCGGCCATGCTCGCCGAGCGCATGGCAATGGTCACGCCCGAAGAGAACACCGGGTCGAGGAATTCCGCGGCGTTGCCCAGCAGGGCGAAGCCCGGGCCGTGCAGGGTTTTGACATTGGCCGAGTAGCCGCCGATGGTCCGCGCCGGGGTGTCCCACACGGCATTCTTCAACACGCCGGCCAGGCTTGGGGTTTCGTCGATGAAACCGCGCAGGCAAGCGTCGAGGTCGTCGGTACGGCCTGTGAAATGTTCCGCTGCCGCGACCACGCCCACCGAACAGCGCCCGCCGCTGAACGGAATGGTCCAGAACCACACATCGCGTTTGCTCGGATGCGTGGTGATCAGGATTTTTTCCCGATCGAATGTCGGCATGTCGATGCGATCTTCGATGTGGGTGAATACCGCTTGGCGCACCGGGAAATTCGACGGTGCCTCAAGGTCCAGCAAACGCGGCAAGACCCGCCCGTAACCGCTGGCATCGAGGACGAAATCGGCCTCGACCCGGTACTCGCTGCCGTCTTCGCGCTGCACGCCCAGTTGTGGTTTGGCGAGGGTGAAATCGGCGCTGGCGATGGCTTGGCCATACCGGATCTCCACCCCTTGCAACGCGGCCTGGTCGGCCAGCAATTTATCGAAGTCGGCGCGTTGCACCTGGAACGTCGTGGGCTTGCCGTCGCTGAAGGTATCGCCGAAATCGAAGGCACTGTAGCGCTCGCCCCAGGCGAACGCGGCACCATTCTTGCGTTGGAAACCGGCGGCATTCACCGCGTCGAGCATGCCGGCTTCTTCGACGAAATCCAGGCAATGGGACAACAGGCTCTCGCCGATGGAGAACCGTGGGAAATGCTGGCGTTCGATGACCAGCACATCGTGGCCCTTGCGTTTGAGCAGCGCGGCCGCGATGGCGCCGGAAGGGCCTGCGCCGATGATGACGACCTGGCGATATTCCGTTTCAGTGACAGGCATTGGGATTCCTTGAATATCCGTAATCATCGTTGGTTTTCTTGAGCGGGTGTGGGGTGTTCGTGGCGCCCGGCCCATGGCGCCAACATGAAGCTGAACGCCAGGCCCAGGCTCACCGCCAGGCCGAAATTACTCACCGCTGGTGTGCTGGACAGCGCCAGCAGGCCGAACGACAGCCAGGTGGTGACCGCCGCCAGCAAAGTGCCGAGCAGGCTCACCGCCGCGCCACCGATCTGTTCGCGCATCAGGATCGCGTAATCGACGCCGATGGCCGTCACCAACAACAGGCCGAACAGGCTGAACAGCGTCAACGGCTGTCCCAGCCAGCCGAGGCTTGCCAGGCTGCACAGCGCGGCCAGCAACGGCAGGGCAACGATACGCAAGGCGCCGCCGACGCCGAACGGCCAGATCAACAACAGCACGATCAGCACGCAGGAGGCCAATTTCAACTCGGCAGCGCTGACCTGCGTGGCGGCAAATACTCGGTTCAAGTCCCCCAGGCGATCCACCAGTTGTACACCGGGTAAATCCACGGCTTGCACCCGCAGCAGCGCCGCGTCGTTCAAGCCCTGCAAGCTGACCACCGCCGCCACGCCTTGCGCCGTTGGCCCGAGCCAGAGTGTGCGATACGGTTCGGCCAACGGACCGGTCAGCGCGGCGTCAATGTCGGTCAACGGCAGGGCCTGTAATTGCGCCAACTCCCCTTGCAGCGCAGCGATCGGGACGCCCAGGTCCAGCAGCGGCTGCCAGAACGCTGGCAACCGGGCCAGGGCCTCACGCACTTTCTGCTGTTCGGCTGGAGGGCTGACCAGCTGGTTCAGCGACAGGTAGCCCTGGAGTTTTTCCAGGCCGATCAACTGCTCCAGCCGCTCATTGAGGGCTGTCTGGCGCTCAAGCAATTGTGGCTGATCGTCGGCGCGAATCAGGAAGAACTGGCTGGTGGGCTGGAAACCGGTGATACGGGCGACATCGCGGGCTTCGTCGGTCAGGTGCTGGGGCGTGCCGATCCATTGGCGGATGTCGTTTTTCGTGGTCAGGTGCCAGAGCCCCCCCGCGCAGAACGTCAGTAGCAACGCCAGCAGGATCGGCGTGCCTATCCTGTTCAGCAGGGCTTGGCGGGCCTTGAGCAGGGCTTGGCAAAGCGACAGAGGCCATTGGGCCGGACGCAACTCTGCACCCTTGAGCAGCGCCGGCAGGAGGCAGACCGCGCTCAGGTAGGCGCCGACCAGACCGGCGGCGGAAAATATCGCGATCTGGGTCAGGGCCGGGAACGGCGTCCAGGCCAGGGCCAGGTAACCGATGCAGGTGGTCGCCAGGCTCAGGCTCAATCCCGGCAGGGTCAGGCGCAAGGCCGGCCAGCTGCGCCATGGCTTGAGGCTCCAGCTTTTGGACAGATAGTGCAGCGGGTAATCCACGGCCACGCCGATCAGGCTGGAACCCAAAACCAGGGTCATGACATGCATGTGGCCAAACAGGGCCACGCAGGCCACCGCGCCGAACAGCATGCCCACCAGCACTGGCACGAATGCCAGCCACACCCGGAAACGGCGGAAAGCCAGCAACAGCAGCAACAGAATGCCGACCGTCGCACCACCACCGACCCAAGTGATTTCCCGCGATGCCTGTTGCTGGCCGCTGGCGGCGTACAGCAGGCCGCTGGCCGCCAGCAGTTGACCCTGGGCCTGGCCCGCCTGATCACGGCTGTGTTGCAGCAACTCGGCCACTTGCAGCGGCAAGTTCATGTCGAACGCATTGCCGTGGGTGCGGGCCCGCAGCATCACCCAATGTTTGCCGTCGGCTTCGGCGATCAACGCACCGCTGCCCACGTCCAGTTGTATCGCACCGTGTTGGGGCTGGCTGTTCTGAATGCGCCCGGTCAGGCCCAACCAGTCGTCCTGGCTCGGCACCAGGCTGAAGCCGTTGAAGGGGTCGAACAGGGCCTGCACCCGTTGTTGGATGAACGCCTGGGGCTGGTCGATCAATTGCTGCCGGTCTGCTGCCGAGAGCATTGCTAGCCGTCCGTTCAGCAACTGTGAGCGCAACGCCGGCAGGTCGGCCTGCAACGTCCACTGGACCTTGTCGAACAGACCGCTGGCCTGCCATTGCTCGCCCAGGTTCTGCGCCAGGGCGATGGCCTGCTGGCGATCAGTGTGACCGACCAGCACCAGCACCTCGCGATTGAGCGGCTCCTGCATCCGTTGTTCGGCGATGAGTTCCAAGGCATCGGGAGAGGTGCCCGGCACCAGTTCCATGAGATTGACCGACAGAGGCGCGCCGTTGCGCCATTGCCAACCGGCGAGGGCCAGCACCGCCAGCAGCAGGATCAGGAACAGCCGTGGCAGTATCCGTTCACTCGGCAAAATCATGTTGCTCCGCTTCGCTCAAGGGTTGCGCGCCGGTAGCGTCCTGCATGCGCAGCACGGTGCTGTCGCCCTGGGTTTCCAGCAGTTCGATGCGTTGCACCAGTTCGCCGCCGTCGATGTTGATCTGGTTGAAGATCTGTTTGAGCAGCACCGAGCGCGGAGTCAGGGTGAGCTTCCATTGTTGCGGTTCGCCCGACAGGCTCAGCTCGAAATCCCGTTGCAGGCCACTGCTGTCGCCCTGCAGAACCGCCAGGAACAGGCGGTTCTGCTCGGCACCGGCGCTCTTGTTCGGCAGCATTTGCCAGGTGTTGCCATCCCGCCGGGCGATGCCTTGAGGGGTGATGCGGTAGTCCTGTTGCAGTGGGGTTTGCAGCAGCCACAGCAGACCGTGGTTTTTCGCCAGGACAAAGCGGCCCTTGCTGGTGAGGGGCTGGGGCAGGGCGCGCAGGTGTTTTTCCTGGATGAACTGCCCATGGATCACGTCTGGGCGGGCCAGTTGCGCACTCAACTGTTGCAAATCGAACGCCTGGGCCAGGGGCGACAGGCAGCACAGCAGCAACCAGGCAGACAGGCGCTTCATGGCAGCATCCTTTCGACGGCGTCGACAAACACCCGGGGCGAGGCCAGGAGCATTTCACGGCTGGCCATGTCCACGGCCACTTGCACGGAGCTGGCGCGGGTCAGGCGTTCGCCGGTTGCTGCGTCGCTGATCAGGTAGTTGATCTTCAGTCGGTTTTCCCATTCCACCAGGCTGGCGCGCACGGTCAGGTTCTGGCCGAACACGGCGCTGCGCACGTAGCGCAGTTGCAGGTCGATGACCGGCCACGCATGGCCGGATTCGAGCATGTCGTTGTAGTTGTGGCCGATCAGGTCGAGCAGGGCGCAGCGGGCCACTTCCAGGTATTTGACGTAGTGGCCGTGCCAGACCACGTTCATCGAATCGACGTCGAAAAACGGCACCACGATCTGTGCGTCGGCGTGCAGGATTCCCTTACTGCGCATGCAGCCTCCAGTGTTGTTCGGCGATGCGTTGCAGGCACAGACGCAGTTCGCCTTCCAGGGCGCGGTCTTCGATCACAGGGGGGAAATCCTCGGCCAGTTGTGCGTGCATGGCGGCCAGGGCCGGCGGCAGTGGTCGCGCGTCTTCGGCCCGGCTGCGCAGCCACACGCCCTGGTTGGCGGCCAGCAGCGTCGCGGCGGCGACTTGCTCGGTCAGCTCCAGCACGCGGATGGCATCCCGGGCGGCGATGGTGCCCATGCTCACCTTGTCCTGGTTGTGGCATTCGGTGGAGCGCGAGAACACGCTGGCCGGCATGGTGTTTTTCAGGGCTTCGGCGGTCCAGGCGCTGGTGCCGATCTGCACGGCCTTGAAGCCATGGTTGAGCATCGCTCGCTCGGCACTGGCGCCGGACAGGTTGCTCGGCAGGCCATGGTTGTAACGCTCGTCCACCAGCAGCGCGAGTTGCCGATCCAGCAGGTCGGCGACGTTGGCTACCAGATTCTTCAGGCTGTCCATGGCGAAGGCGATATGTCCACCGTAGAAATGCCCGCCGTGCAGCACGCGTTCGGCTTCGGCATCGATGATCGGGTTGTCGTTGGCGCTATTGAGTTCGATTTCGATGAACGAGCGCAGCCAGTTCAAGCTGTCCGCCAATACGCCGAGCACGTGGGGCGCGCAGCGCAGTGAGTAGCGATCCTGCAGGCGATGCAACGGCGCGGTCGGCGCGTCGATGGCCAGGTCCTTGCGCAGCCACGCGGCGACCTGCATCTGGCCAGGATGTGGCTTGGCGGCAAACAGGCGCTCGTCGAAGTGTTCCGGATTGCCTTGCAGCGCGACGACGTTCAGCGCGGTGATGCGGGTCGCCAGTTGCAGCAGGTAGTCGGCGCGAGCGAAGGCCAGGCAGGCCAGGCCGGTCATCACGGCGGTGCCGTTCATCAGGGCCAGGGCTTCCTTGGGCCGCAGCACCAGCGGCGTCCAGCCCAGCTCGCGGTGCACATCGGCGGCCAGGCGGCGCTCGCCTCGGAACATCACTTCCCGTTCGCCGGACAGTGTGGCCGCCACGTAGGACAGCGGCGTCAGGTCACCGCTGGCGCCCACCGAGCCTTCTTCCGGGATCAGCGGCAGGATGTCGTGTTCAAGAAAGGCCTGCAGGCGTTCCAGCAGTTCCACCCGCACCCCGGATACGCCGTGGCACAGCGACTGCAAACGCGCCGCCAGCACTGCACGGGTAGCCTGGGCGTCCAACAGTTTGCCCAGGCCGCAGCCGTGGAACGTATACAAATGACGCGGCAGGGCCTCGACGTGGTGCAACGGCACGGCCACCACGCAGGAGTCGCCATAGCCGGTGGTCACACCGTAGATCACGCCTTCCTTGTCCAGCAAAGAATCGAGGAATTGCGCACCCTTGGCGATGCGCTGGCGGAACGCCGGGTCATCCTGCAACTGCGTCGGCGCCTGACGGTTGGCCAGGGCCAACACATCTTCGATGCGCAAGGGGCGTTCGCCGAAGGTTACCGGCTCAAGAGTGGGCATCGTCATCGGTCTTCCAGAAAGGGTAAAAGTTGAACCATTGTTGTGGGCCCTGGAGGCAGTAATGCGCCAGGCGCTCGGCGTAGCGACCGGTCCAGAGGGCAATCGCTTGCTCGCGGTCGTTGCGCTTCCACACCACGGCATCGGCGAAGGGTTCGAGGGTGACTCGATAGCGTCCCTCGTGCTTGAGGCACATCAGCAGGTTGACCGGGCATTTCAACAGGCCGGCCAGCAGCCAGGGTCCTTGGGGGAATGTGGCCGGGTGGCCCATGAAGTCCACGGTCACGCTACGTCCGCCGTGCAGCGGCACGCGGTCGCCGGCGATCGCCAGCCACTCGCCGCGTTCCAGGCGCTCGCTCAGTTGCAGCATGATCACCGGGTCCAGCTCGCTGACCTGGATCAGCCGCAGATGCGTGGCGCCGGCTTCGCCCAGCAAGCGATTGAACTGCTCGGCGTGCTTGGTGTGCACCAGCACGTTCATGGTCACTTTCTCGCCCAGCTCGGCCAGTGCCCGGCACATTTCCAGGTTGCCCAGGTGCGCGCCCACCAGCATCTGCCCACGGGTATCACGCAAATGATTACGCAGCAGCGCCGGGTCGACGATTTCGATCTGCTCGATGCTCAGCTTGCCGTTCCAGACGTCGAGCTTGTCCAGCAGGGAGTCGGCAAAGGCCATGAACTGCCCAAACACCCGCCGGTGGGTCGGACGCAGCTCGGGGCGGTTGCTCCAGTCGGCCAGGCGCTGCTGGTACTGCCAGGCTGCGTGTCGGGCGCTGCGACCGAAAACGAAGAAATACAGGACGATGCCGTACAGCAGCGGGCTCAGTAAACGTCGGCCCAGCACCTTGGCGGCGAGCGCCGTGAACTTCATCAGCCAGAAACTGCCACGCTCCTGACGGTCGGCCCAGTGTTGTTTATCTGTCTGAAGGCTCATGCCCGCCACCGTCGCCAGAGTATCAAGGGAGAGCGCACCAGCATGCCGAAGAACAGCCGGGTGTGCATGCTGGAGATCAGCACGTTGTCGTGGAACAGGCGAAAGTGTGAGACCCCGTCCTGGGGGTAATGAACCCGGGTGTGCAGCCAGCGCATCGGCTGATTACGCCAGGCCAGGCGCACGAGGATGTCTGAGTCGAAATCCATGCGCTTGCCGATGTTGGCCGAATCGATCAGCGCCAGGGTCGGTGGCAAGGGGTAGACCCGAAAGCCGCACATGGAATCGCGGATCTGCAGGGACAGGCTGTTGATCCAGACCATGACGTGCGTCAGGTAGCGCGCGTAGAGGCGGCCTTTCGGCACGCTGGCGTCGTAGTGCGGATAGCCACAGATCACCGAGTCCGGGTGGGCACGGGATTGTTCGATGAAGGTTTGCACGTCGCCAAGGTCGTGCTGGCCGTCGGCATCCACTTGCAAGGCGTGGCTGAAGCCCAGGCGCGCGGCTTCCCGCAAGCCGGTCATCACCGCGCCGCCCTTGCCCTGGTTGACCGCCAGCCTGACCAGATGAACTCCCTCGCCCTCGGCCAGCCGCTCCAGCACGGCCGCGCAGGCGGGGCTGCTGGCGTCATCCACTAGAACACAGGGCAGGCCGTTGGCGAGCAGCACCTGGACCACGGCCGAAATGGCAGTTTCGTGGTTGTAGACCGGGATGACGGCGCAGGGGTTATGCATGCGGCATGTCTCGGTGGCTAAGGTGCATTTTGTGGCGAGGGAGCTTGCTCCCGCTCGAGTGCGAAGCACTCGCTCTTGAAAAACCAAGGGCTGCTTCGCAGCCCAGCGGGAGCAAGCTCCCTCGCCACAGGAGGACGGTGTGAGCATTAATCATTAGCCATCCCCAACACAATCCGCCCACTGGAACAGGCAGCCGTATCATTGCGGTAGGCAAAATACAGCTTGCCGCGCTCGCGGTCGAAGCGCAGGTGCAGCTGGATCTGATCGCCGGGGCGGACCAACTGCTGGAATTTCAGCACTTCCATGCCGACGAACCGGGGCGGCAAGTCCAGCAGTTGTCGGCCCAGGCTCATGGCCCAGTCGACCTGTACCACGCCGGGCAGTACCGGAGCGGTGGGGAAGTGGCCGCTGAAGTACGCCAGGTCTGGCGGCACAATCAGCTGCAGGTTCCATTCACCGTCGCTTTCGACTTGTTCCAGGACTTCGGGCGCCTTGGGGCGCGGGGCCGTCAGCAGGGCTTCGACTTCGGCCTGGGGCAACTTGCCCTGGGCGTTGAGCGGCAATTGTCGCAGCCAGCGCCAGCGCCGTGGCAGGGCCAGGGTTTCGCAGTGTTCGCTCAGGTGCCGGCGCAGGCCCTCGGTCACGGCGCGCCGGCCCAGGTTACGCAGGGCGCTCAGGCCGGTTTCGCTCAGCACCAACAGCGCGCCGAGGGAGGCGCGATTCTCCTGCACCACCCCCAGCCGCGCTTCGCTGACCCAGTCGTGGGTCATCAGCGCCTGTTCCAGCATCGGCAGGGAGATGCGTTTTTCTTCGAGCTTGACGATACGGTCCAGCCGCCCGAGCAGCTCAAAGCGCCCGTCTTCGGCGATCCGCGCCGCGTCGGCGGTGTGTTCCACGTGGCCGGTCGGCAAATAGGGTGAAGCGATCAGCAGGGCGCCGTCGCTGTCCTGGCTCAGCTCGACGCCGACAAAGGGCTGCCATAGCCCACCGCCCTGGCGCCAGGCGATGCCGCCGGTTTCCGAACTGCCGAAGATCTCCGTCGGCCATTGCCCCAGGCGTTGCTGCAGGCTTTGGCCGGCCTCGGCCGGCAAGGCGCCACCGGAGGAAAACACCCGGCGCACGCTGCTCAACGCCGGCCAGTCGAGGTTGTCGCCCATGCGCTTGAGCAGTGCCGGGCTGGCGACCCAGGCGAAGGCCGAGTACTCGCGACTGGCGCGTTGCAGGTCCTCCGGGAACGCCAGCTGTCGGCGCACGAACGGACGCCCGGCGCACAGCGGCCACAGCACCCGGAACAGCAGGCCGTAGATGTGCTGGGTGGCGACGCTGCCGATCATGCAGGCCGGGCCAAGGTCCGCGCCCCACAATTGCTCCAGGGCGTGGACTTCGTTACTCAACTGTCGCAGGGTTTTCTCGATACGCTTGGGTTCGCCGCTGGAGCCGGAGGTGCACAGGCTCAGCCGGCACTGGTCAAGGTCTAGTTCGGCAGGACTCAGTGGCGCCTGCCGCAAGTCGTCGAGGCGAGCGTCGCCAGGTTGGTCGGTCAGCCACAGGTCGACGTCCGCCGACCAGCGCTGACGGGTCTGCGCTTGCAAATCCGCGGGCAGCAACACGCTGGCCCCGGCGCGCCAGGCACCCAGCAGCGCCACGGCCAATTCGGCAGCGTCTTCCAGGTGCACGGCCACGCGCCGCACGCCCCGGTCTTGCAGACCAGCAGCCAGGCGCAACGCCTCGTCCCGCAACTGCGAGTGATCCAGCACCGGATCGACGGTAACCGCACGCTCCGGTTGTGCCCCGAGCAACATCTGCTCAAGTGTTATCCAATTCATGGGCGGCCTCTTACCCGTTGTCGTATGAGCCATTCAATGGCAAACAGCAGCCCCATCAATCCGTAGGAAATCAGGCCGGTGTACAACATCCACCAACTCAGTGGCGCCCAGAGAGTCAGGGCGGCAGCGAGCAAACCGTTACACAGGAAAAACACACTCCAGGCCACCGTGACCTGACGGGTATACCTCACTGCTTTGGCCGGCAGCTGCGGTTCGCGCAGGCGGGCCAGGCGTTCGACCATCGGCGGGCCGTATTTCAGACTCAGGGCGAACAGCCCGAGCATGAAGGCGCTGATCAGCACCGGATACCAACGCAGCAGCAGCGGGCTGTCGAACAGCGCGAGCAATACACAAAACACAATCGCCGTGGCCGCCATCCAGCGGCTGCCGGCCCCACCCTTGCCGAGCAATGCCCGGGCCAGCCACAGGCTACCCAGCAGCAGCCCGAACTGCCACGGAGCGAAGTGCTCCATGCCGAAATACACTGCAAAGGGGTACAGCAGGCCTGCCAGTAGCAGGCCGAGGCCAATCAGCCGGCTCATGCGGCCGGTTGGACCAGTCGATAGACCGCCTCTACCACGTCATTGACGGTGCGCACCGACTTGAACTCTTCGGCGGCGATTTTCTTGCCGGTCTGGCGCTTGATGTGGTCGATCAGGTCGACCGCGTCGATGCTGTCGATTTCCAGATCCTGGTACAGGTTCGATTCCAGCGTTACGCGCTCAGGGTCCAGTTCGAAGAGTTCGACCAGAGCATCACGCAGGGTGTTGAAAATGTCGTCACGAGTTTGCATGGTCTGGTCTCAGGCTACGCTTTTTGCAGTGACGAAGGCCGCAAGGCTTGCCACATTGCTGAAATGGTTACGGGTGTCCTTGGCGTCGGCGTCTATCTTGATACCGTACTTTTTCTGGATCGCCAGGCCAAGCTCCAGGGCATCCACCGAGTCGAGGCCCAGGCCTTCGCCGAACAGGGTTTGGTCGTCGCCGATGTCGCCGACGCCGATGTCCTCAAGGCCCAGGGCGTCGATGATCAGAAGTTTGATGTCACGGTGCAGATCGCTCATCTTCGGCGAGCTCCTTGATGAAATAGTGATGCAAAAAATCGTTGAGCCTGCGCGAGGCCTGGGGCGGTGGGCCGAGCGCGGCGAAGGCCTGTGGATCTATATCGGCCCCCACGCGAAAACTGAAGTGCACGCGGCGTTGGGGAATGCGATACCAGGGTTCGGCCTTGGTCAGGGTGGTGGGACAAACCTTGATGGTGACGGGGGTGAGGATTTTCGCACCGCGAAGAGCGATGGCCGCTGCGCCCCGATGAAAGGCCGGCGCATGGCCTGGTTGGGTACGTGTCCCTTCAGGGAACACGATCAGGCTCTGGCCGTCTTGCAGGGCATCACTGGCGGCATCGAGCATGTCCATGCTGCCGTCATTGCTGATGTATTGGGTCGAGCGCAGCGGTCCCCGGGTAAAGGGGTTATCCCACAGGCTTTGCTTGACCACGCAGTTGGCGTCACGCACCAGCCCGATCAGGAACACCACGTCAATTAGCGACGGGTGGTTGGCGATGATCATCTGCCCGGGCCGCCCGAGTTTTTCGGCGCCATCGATCTGATAGGTGAGCACGCCAGTGCGGGCCATGAACCGGATAAAGAACCAGAACAGCCGTCCGACCGTGCGACGGGCCCGTTGCCGGTGGGTCTGGGCGTCGCCGGGCAGCCAGGCCAGCAACGGAAACACCAGCACGCGCAGGCACAGCCCGCCCAGCCCGAACAGGGCGAAGCTTGCGGCGGTCGCGAGCAGGCGCCAGTAATAGGCGTCGCGATGTTTACCGGTCACCGGCTGCGTTGCCAGGTCCATACACGATTCTTCCAGGCATGTTGGCAGGTGGTTTTGTTGTCCAGCAGCGTACGTAATAGATCCAGGGCATGGGGCCAGTTGCTGCCCGGTATTTGCCCGGCCTCGGGGGTCAGGTCCAGTTGCCAGTCGTCACCTGGGGTCAGCAGCAGGCCAACCGCGTAGGGAAACGGTACGTCGTTGACCCAAGGGGCATACACCTGGGGTGGCTGTTCTTCGGTGATCACCAGCAGCACAGCCGGCGCGCCTTCGTTCAATAGCGCGGCGGCTTCCAGCACGCCATGCTCCAGCCCGTCGCCCGTGGCGGCCAGGGCGGTCATCTCGCTGGTTTCGCCGCGCATGATCGACCACAGGCCAATAACCGCGTTATGCACCGACAAGCTGAACTGGGTAGGCGACAAGGGCTGGTCGGCCGCCAGGTCCTTGAGAATCTCAAAAGTGCGTGGGGTTTCGCCATGGCGGGAAATAAAGACCAACGGTAGGTTGGGCCGCCCCTCGGCCAGCGGCCAGCCGACACTGAAGGCCATTCGCGCCAGGCGGCTGAGGCGTCGGCGCTGCATGGCCGGCAAAAACGATACATCAGGGGCGGCATCGCTGGCGGGCAGCACGGCCGGTTGTCGGCCCCACGCCTGCCAATCGTCCACGCTTTCGAGCCCGGGGGCCCACGCGCGCCATTGGGCGATATTGAAGTTGATCACAAATTCATCCCACCCCTGCGGGCTTTTATTGTCACGGTTCAGTGGTTTGACCCGCGTCCATCCCTGCATGGCCTTGAGACCCAAGTGGCGCGCATTATCCCGGTGCGACTGGCTTGTAGCAAATACTGGTTACATTTTGCTCAAGCGAAATATGCCCGCTGGTCTGCTCGACATCAGCCCAGGATCATTGTCGCGATCACGACGGGCATGTCTGTCGGTTGTTTCTGTCATTTACCAGGCGAATTGACGCCTCATTGCACGAAAAAGCCACAGGTGCTGTGGTCCATCTGCACGGAAGGTAGCGAAGCAGTGTCGTGGCCTACTACACTCGGGAATCTTTGATACACGGAGGTTTTGACATGCGGCGTGTGGTGTTCAATCAGAAGGGTGGCGTGGGCAAATCCAGCATCGCCTGCAATCTGGCAGCGGTCAGCGCCAGCGAGGGGTATCGCACGCTGTTGGTGGACCTGGATGCCCAAGCCAACTCCACTCAATACCTGACGGGCCTGACCGGCGATGACATTCCCATGGGCATTGCCGACTTCTTCAAGCAAACCCTGTCGTCCGGGCCGTTCTCGAAAAAGAACAAGGTGGATATCTACGAAACGCCGTTCGACAACCTCCATGTCATCACCGCCACCGCAGAGCTGACGGATTTGCAGCCCAAGCTTGAGGCAAAACACAAAATCAATAAGCTGCGCAAACTGCTCGAAGAGTTGGACGAGGATTACGATCGGATTTATCTGGATACCCCGCCGTCCTTGAACTTCTATGCGGTTTCAGCGTTGATCGCCGCCGATCGAGTGCTGATCCCCTTCGACTGCGACAGCTTCTCCCGTCAGGCGCTGTATGGTTTGCTGGCGGAAATCGAAGAACTCAAGGAGGACCATAACGAGGGCCTGGAAGTCGAAGGTATCGTGGTCAACCAGTTCCAGGCCCGCGCCAGCCTGCCACAGCAGATTCTTGATGAGCTGATTGCCGAAGGCCTGCCGGTATTGCCGGTGTACCTGAGCAGTTCGGTGCGGATGCGCGAATCTCACCAGGCAAGCCTGCCGCTGATCCACCTGGACCCACGGCACAAGCTGACCCAGCAGTTCGTGGAGTTGCATGGGTTGCTGGAAAGCGCCTGACTGGCAGGCCTGTACAAATCCAATGTGGGAGCGAGTTTGCTCGCGATAGCGGTCTGCCAGTCGATGCAATATTGACTGATACACCGCCATCGCGAGCAAGCTCGCTCCCACATGAGTGTTTTGTTCAGATCCCCTGGCTGCGCAACCAGCTCATCAACTGCGGCAACGGCAGTGCCCCGCTCTGGCGCGCGACTTCCCGGCCGTCCTTGAACAGGATCAGGCTGGGAATCGAGCGAATCCCCAACTGCGCCGATAATTGCTGATTGGCCTCGCTGTCGAGCTTGGCCAACCGGCATTTGCCCGCCAATTGCACGGCGGCCTGTTCGAACACCGGCGCGAAGGATTTGCACGGGCCGCACCAATCCGCCCAGACGTCCACCAATAACGGCAGGTCGCCCTTGATCTGGCTGGCATAGTCGCCTTGCTTGAGTTCGAACGGTTTGCTCAATAACACCTGGGCCTTGCAGCGCCCGCACTTGGGCTGATCGCCCAGGCGTTCGGCGGGGATACGGTTGAGCCCGTTGCAGTGGGGGCAGGGGATCAGCATGGGTTCAGTCTCAAGGAATGATCATTGGTGAAGATTTGAACACTGTGCAGAGCACACCGCAAACCCTTGTGGGAGCGAGCCTGCTCGCGATTGCGGTCTGACAGTCAATACATCATTGACTGTCCTACCGTCATCGCGAGCAGGCTCGCTCCCACAGGGGTTACGCGTTGCTGATTATTTCCCGTTGGTCAGCGTGTTGTAGCTGGTCATCAGGTTGCGGTAGTCCGGGATGTGGTTGGAGAACAAAGTCGCCAGCCCTTCCACATCGTTGCGCCAGTCGCGGTGCAGCTCACAAGCCAGGCCGAACCAGGTCATCAATTGCGCGCCCGAAGAGGACATGCGATCCCAGGCCGATTGGCGAGTCAGTTCGTTGAATGTGCCAGAGGCATCGGTAACCACGAACACTTCGAAGCCTTCGGCCAGGGCCGACAGGGCAGGGAAGGCCACGCAGACTTCAGTCACCACGCCGGCGATGATCAATTGCTTCTTGCCGGTGGCCTTGATCGCCTTGACGAAATCTTCGTTGTCCCAGGCGTTGATCTGGCCAGGACGAGCGATGTACGGCGCATCCGGGAACAGGGTCTTGAGCTCCGGCATCAGCGGGCCGTTAGGGCCGGTTTCGAAGCTGGTGGTGAGGATGGTCGGCAGCTGGAAGTACTTCGCCAGGTCGGCCAGGGCCAGCACGTTGTTCTTGAAGCGGTCCGGGTCGATGTCACGTACCAGGGACAGCAGGCCAGCCTGGTGGTCCACCAGCAGAACGGCGGCGTTATCTTTGTCGAGACGTTTGTAGGAAGTAGTCATGGCGTAGCCCTCATTAAGTTTTGGTTGCCGAAGGTTTCGGCGTGATTAAGGTTTTCAATGTCGGTGTAGCGATTGATCGGTGATTCATCCGGTCGAAGCGCTCCGGCGTCAGTCCGTGTTGCGTTTCGATGGGTGTAGATTAAAACTGGCACCTTTGATGCGCTAGACTGCAAAAATCCGCCTTAGCGTTCTATTTGGAGAACGATCATCGAAGACCTCAACACGCTTTACTACTTCACCCAGGTGGTCGAGCACGGTGGTTTCGCCGCTGCCGGCCGGGCGCTGGACATGCCCAAATCGAAGCTCAGCCGGCGGATTGCCCAACTGGAAGAGCGCCTTGGGGTTCGGTTGATCCATCGCACCAGTCGCCACTGCACGCTGACGGAGATCGGTCAGGCCTACTACCAGCGCTGCCTGGCGATGCGGGTCGAGGCCGAGAGCGCGGCCGAAGTGATCGAACGCAACCGCTCCGAACCCCAGGGGCTGGTGCGCATCAGTTGCCCGACAGCGTTGCTCAACAGCTGGGTCGGGCCGATGCTGACCCGCTACATGCTCAAGTACCCGCGGGTGGAGTTGTTCATCGAGAGCACCAACCGCCGGGTCGATCTGATCCATGAAGGTTTCGATATCGCCTTGCGGGTGCGTTTTCCGCCGCTGGAAAACACCGACATGGTCATGAAGGTGCTGAGCAACAGTACCCAGTGCCTAGTGGGCAGCCCGGATTACCTTGAGCGCTTGTCTTCACCGGCTTCTCCGGGGGACCTCAACGGCTTGCCGAGCGTGCACTGGGGAGCGGCGCAGCGCGAATACCAGTGGGAACTGTTCGGCCCGGACGGCTCCCGCGCACTGATCCGCCATGAACCGCGCATGGTCACCGACGACCTGCTGGCCCTGCGTCATGCGGTGCTGGCCGGCATCGGCGTCGCCCACTTGCCCACCGTGGTGGTGCGTGAAGACATAGCGGCTGGCCGGCTGGTGGAACTGGTGCCGGGCTGGACGCCCAAGTGCGGCATCGTTCATGCGATCTTCGCCTCACGTCGCGGGTTACTGCCGTCGGTGCGTTCGCTGATTGATTTTCTGGCTGAGGAATTCAGCCAGAGTGATATGGCGTAGCGTGGAGGCAGCCATGCCAGCGGATTCTCCTTGTGGGAGCGGGGTTGCTCGCGAAGACGGTGTGCCAGTCAACATCTATGTGTCTGATACGCCGCATTCGCGAGCAAGCCCGCTCCCACAGGGACTCACACTCCAGGCTTTTCCAAGGACGTTTATCAAGGCTGCCATTCATCAGGTGCGCCGCACTGAAAAGCTGTCAGGGCCTCAAAAAGACACCACGTATCTGTTTGCAGACTCAGGAGGTCCCATGAGCCATCCTCAAGACCCAGCCACTCCCCAAGCAGTGGACAACCCCAACGACGACGGCTTCGTACTCGGCACCGCCGGCCGCGACGAAGACCCCAACGCCGCCCCATCCTACGCCACCGACCGTCGCCACGACCGGGACGAACTGACTCCCGAAGACGCCCGCGGCATGCCCGGCTATCCCGAGGAAAAACCAGCGGCCAAACCCAAGGAGAAGGGGGTTGAAGAGGCGGAGCCGGGGATCGAGACGCCTGAGCAGGGGAACGATAAGGTTGGGTGAGCAGGACTCATATCTGCTCACATTTCTTACCGAGACCTAAATCTTTTGGCGACTAGGCTGGAAACCAGCAAGAGCTAACCATTTGTCTAACTGGCGCTATCGCAATTTGCGATGCGCCAGATTTGTGTTTAACTTCCCCATAGCAAAATGCGATAAGGACGTTGCATGCATGTGATCACTGAGAAACGCATTTGGGAGGCCAAGGAGAAATGGCCACATTCAGCGAATGCGTTGGATCAATGGTATCGGCTGATCAAGCGCAATAGCCCGGCTGATTTCGCGGCGATGAAATCCATATTTCCAGCAACCGATAAGGTCGGTCCGCTGCATGTGTTTGACATCGGTGGAAACAAGTTGCGGCTGATTGCGGTGATTCGATACCGAGCACAGCGTCTGTATATCAAATGCGTGCTTGACCCTCGGGAATACGACAGAGGCAAGTGGAAGGAGGAAAAGGGATGAGTGCACTGATCGAACAAGTCGCCGCCCACTGGGAGTTTGTGTCGCCCCTGCTGCGTAAGCCCAGGAGCGAAGAGGATTACGACCGGTTGGTCGCAGCACTCGATGAATTGTTGGAGTTGGTTGGCGAAGAAGAAGCCCATCCGCTGATGAGTCTGGTGGATATCATCGGTGAATGGATCGAGGCCTGGGATCATCAGCACCGACCGATGCCCAAGGCAAGTGGCGTTGAGGCGCTTCGTTATCTGATGCGCGAACACGGTTTGAGCCAGAGCGATCTGCCGGGTATAGGTGCCCAGTCGGTGGTATCGGAGATATTGAGCGGCAAGCGCCAGCTCAATTTAAGGCAGATCCGCTGGTTGGCGGAGCGCTTCGGTGTATCGGTTGAGACATTTGTTTGATGGCTTGGCGCGGCGCACTAACTGCGGCGAGGGAGCTTGCTCCCGCGCCACAGGGGGGGGCGCTATGTCGACTGTCGGGGCTCGACGTTGTCCAGTACCCGGTTCGCCAACAAGCTGCTCAGTTCGTGGATTGGCTTCATGTGCAAGTGCCGGACTGAGAGGTCTGTGGTGAGTTGAAGATCGCCATCGCGAGCAAGCTCGCTCCCACAGGGGGTGGGTGTTGTCGCAAATATCGCGATAACACAGTTCCCAATGTGGGAGCGAGCTTGCTCGCGATGACTGTCGTTCAGACAACCCTGAACCTTTGGCGAGGGAGGGTTATGACGAACAACTGATCTCCAGGTGCTTGCCCCATTCCGGTGGACGTTGCGCGTAGCTGTCCATGCCCGGTTGTTCTTCGAATGGGTTGCTCAGCACGGTGTGCAGGCGGCGCACTTCGTCGTAGTCGCCTGACTCGGCGGCGTCGATGGCTTTCTGTGCCAGGTAGTTGCGCAGCACATACAGCGGGTTGACGGCGTGCATGCGGGCGCGACGCTGGTCTTGATCGACAGCGCCTTCACGACTGACCCGAGCCACGTAAAGCTCGCCCCACGCATCGAAGCCCTGGAGATCGACAAAGTCATCGCGCAGGGTCGCGACGGCTTGCTCGGGGGATTGATCCCCCAGCCGGCGGAAAAACAGGCTGTAGTCGACGCCGCTGTTTTGCATCAATTGCAGCAAGCGCTCCACGAGCTTCTGATCGTCTTCTTCGGCGCGGGTCAGGCCGAGGCGGCGGCGCATCAGGTCCAGGTAGTGAGCCTGGAACAGCGGCAGGTACAAACCAAGGGTCTCGCGCAGGGCTTCGACGCTGATGAACGGCGTCAAGGCCTGGGCCAGGGCGCTGAGGTTCCACTGGCCGATGGGCACCTGGTTGCTGAACGAGTAACGGCCCTGGTCATCGGAGTGGTTGCAGATGAAATTGGCGTCGAAGTCGTCGAGGAAGGCGAACGGCCCGAAGTCGAAGGTGATGCCCAGGATCGACATGTTGTCGGTGTTCATCACGCCGTGACAGAAACCGTAGGCCTGCCATTTGGCAATCAGCTCGGCGTTGCGCTCGACGATTTCGCGGAACATCGCCAGGTACGGTTCCGGCTGCTCGCGGCATTCGGCAAAGTGCAGATTCAGCACATGCTCGGCGAGGGCCGCGTGCAGCTCGGGCTTCTTGGTGTAGTAGAAATATTCGAAATGCCCGAAGCGCACATGGCTGGGCGCCATGCGCAGCACCATGGCGGCGCGCTCCTGCTTTTCGCGCCACACCGGCGTGTCCGAACCGATCACGCACAAGGCGCGGGTGGTGGGAATGCCGAGGGCATGCAGGGCTTCGGACGCGAGGAATTCGCGGATCGAGGAGCGCAGCACGGCACGGCCATCGCCCATCCGTGAGAACGGCGTCTGGCCGGCGCCCTTGAGGTGCAAGTCCCAGTGCTCGCCAGCCTCGTTGTACACCTCTCCCAGCAGCAACCCTCGGCCATCGCCCAGTTGTGGGTTGTAGTGTCCGAACTGATGCCCGGAATACACCATCGCCCGCGGCTCGGTTTCGGCCCAGAGCTTGTGGCCGCCAAAGATCTCGGCAAACAGCGGTGCCTGGGCTTCGCTCGGGTCCAGGTCCAGCAACGCCATCGCCGCCGGGCTGGCAACCACCAGCCGTGGATTGTCGATGGGCTCGGGCAGCACATGGGTCGAGAAACCGTCGCCCAGCCGGGCAAAACGGTTATCTAAGGTCAGGGTTTCCAGCGTTTTCATGGCCGTCTCCGGCGGGACGCCCGCAGGGGCAACCCGCAATCAGTCGAGTGTGCCTTGCGGCGGCTCAGGCACCGGCTTGATGCTGGCGACAGCCGACGGCGCGGGCGTGATGGTCTTTTTATCAGGCTCGGCGGGTACCAGTTTGTACTCCTGCCCCTGCATATTCTTCAGATAGATTTCCATTTGCCGGAAGGAGATGTTGATGTGCTCCTTCTTGAACTCACGGTTGATGAAGCGGTTGATCTCGTCCAGCACCGGGTTGCGGTCACCGAGGTCGCGCACGTGCATGCGCAACTCGTGGTCGAGAGTGCTTTCACCAAAGTTCAGGAAGTACACGATCGGTTCCGGTTCCTTCAGCACCCGTGGGTTCTCGCGGGCCGCCTTGAGCAGCAACTCACGCACCAGATCCAGGTCCGAGCCGTAGTCCACGCCCAGTTTCAGGGTGACCCGGGTGACGGTGTCGGTCAACGACCAGTTGATCAGTTGTCCGGTGATGAAGGTCTTGTTCGGGACGATGATGTCCTTGCGGTCGAAGTCGGTGATGGTGGTTGCACGAATGCGGATCTTGCTGACCGTGCCCGACAGGTTACCAATGGTGATGGTGTCGCCGATCCGCACCGGGCGCTCGAACAGGATCATGATCCCGGAGATGAAGTTGGCGAAGATCTCCTGCATGCCGAAGCCCAGGCCCACCGACAACGCGGCCACCAACCATTGCAGTTTGTCCCAGCTCACGCCGAGGGTGGACAGCGTGGTGACGAAACCAAAGCCGGCGATCACGTAGGACAGCAGAGTTGTGGTGGCATAGGCACTGCCCTGGGCCAGGTTCAGCTTCGACAGCACGAACACTTCCAGCAGGCCTGGCAGGTTGCGGGCCAGGGCGAAGGTGATGCCGATAATGATCAGCGCGCCGAGCATATCGCCGATGCTGATGGGCACCATGCTCATGTTGGCGCCGGTGCCGCTGGTGTATTCGTAGAGGGTGATGTTGTCCAGGTACGAGAACACGCTGATCAGGTCCGACCAGACCCAATACAGCGCGGCGATGAAGCCGCCCAGCAAGGCCAGTCGGATCAGGCGCAGGGACTGTTCGTTGACCTTTTCGATATCCAGCGTCGGTTCCTCGATCACCGCTTCGCCGTCGCCGGCCTCCTTGGCCGCCTGACGCTTGGCCAGGGCACGTTGGTAGGCCAGGCGCCGAGCCGCGACCGACAGGCCGCGGACAAAGGTGGCTTCGATTACCAGCCAGAACATCAGCAGGTACAGGGTGTTGATCAGCCGGTCGCTGAGCTTCAGCGCGGTGTAGTAGTAGCCGAAGCACACCGCTACGAACAGTGCGATAGGCAATGCGGTGAACATCACCCCGACGGCCTTGCGGAACAGCGAAGTGTTCCGGTGCGTCGGGCTGTTGAGCAGCAGGCGACTGAGCAGCCACGCCATCAGGGCGTAGCAGGTCAGGACCACCGGCATGCCGAGCACGTCGTCGGCCAGGGCCGAGGGCTGCAACTCAGCCACGGCGACCACGGCCACCAGCGCCAGCACCACCAGCCCGAGCCGCCGGATCCAGCCCCGGAGGAATTCGACCTGGGGTTTCTCCCAGCGGAAATGCAACTCGGCGACGCCGCCGGGGGCCAGCACTCGATAGGCGGTGTAGAACACCAGCCAGGCCTGGCCGATCTGCAGCAGCGCCGCGCCGAGGTTGGCGTTCTGGCCGCGGGCGTCGATCTGCAAGGCGTAGCCGCACAGCGCCAGTGCCAGCGCCACTGGCATCGCCAGCAGGATATTGATCAGGATCGCTTGGGGGGTGTGCCACTGACTGTCGCGCTTGAAGTGACCCACGTCCTGGTGAACCTTGTTCAGCCGGGCATAAAGACTCTTGCGGCGCCACAGCAGCGCACCAATCAGCAGCGCCAGGGGCAGGAACAGCAGCGGCCGTTGTGTCAGGCCATCGGCCAGTTCACTGAGGCTTGAGGCCCAAGGCAGCGAGTCGACCTGCTTTTCCAGGCGGTTCGGCACGCCACGCATCCACTCGAAATCCAGCGGTTTGTTGCTGGGAATCCAGAACATCTGCTCTTCGAGGGTCGACCGCAGGTTCTGGGCGGTGCTGAGCAGTTGCTTCTGGTTGAGCTGCAAGGTGATGGATTCGTTGAGCACTGCGCTCAACTCGCGGTTCAGGCGTTCCAGCAGGTCGACGCGGGTCAGTGCCAGTTCCAGCAAGGTTTTGCGCAATTGCGGCGTAACCTGCTCCGACGGCTGGGTGGCCAGCAGGTTGTCGACATAGGTGCCCGGGTTGTTCAGCAATTCGCGCTGTTGGCTGACTTCGAACTGGTACAGGCGGATGTCAGCGATCTGGTCGGCCAGGTTCTGGTCCAGCTTCAGGCGCGGCAGGGTCTGGCGCTGCTTGTAGAGAATCTTGGAGAGCAGCAGGCTGCCTTTGAGCACGCTGATCTGCTCGTCCAGGGCTGCATCGGTCTGGGTGACGCTGTCCAGCAATTGCTTGGTCTGCAGATTCTGCTGGGTCACCTCGTTAAGGCGGTCGGTGCTCTTGAGCAGGTAGTCGGAGAGCTTCAGGTTGGCCGCGCTTTCGGTCGCCAGCAAACTGCTACCACCGGCCTTCTGGGCTTCAATGGATTGCTGCGTCACCGTCTCCTGGGACTGGGCCAGGCGCTTCTGGTTGATCAGGTTTTGCAGGTCCTGGATTTCCTGCTCCATGCGGGCGATCTTTTCCATCAGCAAGTCATGCTGACCATTGCCCAGGTCTTGCAGTTGGCTGTTGCCAGCCAGTTCCTGGCGGCGTAGCGGAATCAGCGCATTGAGCGCCAGCAGCTCGGCGCTGAGCTGGTCGCGTTGCTCGCTGCTCAGGGTTTTGCCGGCGTCCCGGCCGGCCTTGAGGAGGGTGTTGATCTGCTGGATGCGGGTCTGGCTACTGGAAATTTCGGCCTGGGCGCGCTCCGGGCGTGTCTGGGCCGTGATGATCAGGCTGTTGGCGTCGGCCAGGGCTTTCTGCAGGTCGCTCTGCTGGGTGGAGCGTTCCGTCAGCATTTGTTCGAGCTGGGGAATCGGCAGGTTGGCGTAGCGTTGCGCCACCGGCACCACCGTGGTGCCCTTGAGTCGCGCCAGCTCGCGCTGGTTTTCGATGTTCTGCTTGGGGGCGGTCGCCAATTGCTGCTTGAGGGCGAGCAGCTTCTGTTCGTAGTCGGCCTTGTTGTTGAGCTGGGTCAGGGTGCTTTGCAGCACTGCCTGCAAGGCCTTCTGCTCGGCTTCCGGCAGTTTGCGGTCGGCGATCTTGTCCAGGCTGGCCTCTACTGAGGCGCTGGTCAGCGGTTCAGCGGCTTGCAGCGTGCAGACGGAAAGACTCAGGCCCAGCAGGGCGATGGTGAAAAAGGAGCGCAGGGTAGGCATAGAGACCGGTCAAGCAAGTGAGAGTGGGAGCAGTTTAGAGGAACAAGCCGGGACCCGGGCGACTTCCTTCGGGGAATCTGACGCCCACTTTGCCGATCTTGTTCCCGTCCATGACCGCGACGGTCCACAGGGTGTTGTTCCATTCCACCTGGTCGCCGACCACCGGTGCGCCGCCCACTTTCTGGGCGATGAAGCGGCCCAGGGACATGTCCGGGTCGATGCCGTCCAGTTGCAATCCGTACAGGGCGGCAACCGCGGCCAGCTGGGCGTCTCCTTCGAGTACGAAGTCGCCGAAAAAGCGCAGATCCAGGCCGCGTTGCGGCGCCTGGCTGAACAGTTTTCCCAGTGCTGGCAAGTCGTGTTCATGGCCGATAACACACAACAAATCATTGACTTCCAGCACCGTACTACCCGACGGATGGAGCAGTTGCTGGCCACGAAACAGGGCGGCGATGCGTGTGCCATCGGGCATTTTCAGGTCTCGCAGGGGCGAGCCGATGCACCATTTTTCCGCGCCCAGGCGATAGATGAACAGCTCCCACTCGCTGGTGACGTGGACCTCCAACGCCGCCCGGGAAATCGGCAAGGGCTCCGGCGGGACGGTCACGTGCAGCAGCTTGGCGACCCAAGGCAGACTCGTGCCCTGCACCAGCAGCGACACCAGCACGATAAAGAACGCCAGGTTGAAGTAGAGCTGGGCGTGGGGCAGGCCGGCCATCAACGGGAACACCGCCAGGATGATCGGCACCGCGCCGCGCAGGCCGACCCAGGAAATGAACACCTTTTCGCGCCCATGGAACGCCTTGAACGGCAGCAGGCCCACCATGACCGACAGGGGCCGTGCAAACAGAATCATCCACAGCGCCAGGCCAAGGGCGGGCAGGGCAATGGGCAGCAGGTCATGGGGCGTGACCAGCAGCCCCAGCACCAGGAACATGCCGATCTGTGCCAGCCAGGCCATGCCATCGAGCATGTGCAGAATGCCGTGGCGGCTGCGTACCGGGCGGTTGCCGATCGCAAGACCGCACAGATAAACCGCGAGGAAGCCGCTGCCGTGCAAGGCATTGGTCAGGGCGAACACGGCAAGGCCGCCGCTGATGACGAGGATCGGGTAGAGGCCGTTGGCCAGATTGATGCGATTGACCAGTTGCAGCATCAGCCAGCCGCCACCCAGGCCAATCACCGCGCCAATACCGAATTCGCGCACCAGATGCCCCAACAGGTTCCAGTGCAAGCCGGTTTCACCACTGGCGAGCATGCCGATCAGCGTGACAGTGAGGAACACCGCCATGGGGTCGTTACTGCCAGACTCGATCTCAAGGGTGGCGCTGACCCGCTCGTTGAGGCCCTTGCCGCCCAGCAGTGAGAACACCGCGGCGGCATCGGTCGAGCCAACGATGGCGCCAATCAGCAGGCCCTGGATCAGGTTCAGATTGAACAGCCAGGCCGCCGCCAGCCCAGTCAGCCCGGTGGTGATCAACACGCCGACCGTGGCCAGCGACAACGCGGGCCACAAGGCCACGCGAAAACTCGAGACCCGCGTGCGCAAGCCGCCGTCCAGCAGGATGACGGCCAAGGCGAGGTTGCCGACCAGATAGGCCGTGGCGTAGTTATCGAAAAGAATGCCGGCGCCGTCGACACCGGCCACCATGCCCACGGCCAGGATGATCACCAGGATCGGGATGCCCAGGCGGGACGAAAGAGAACTGACCAGAATGCTCGCACCTACCAGCAACGCGCCGATCAAGAACAGGCTGTTGATGGTCGTCGCAGTCAAAGGCAGTACTCCGGGAAAAACTGAAGGGCGGGCACAGACTGACCATGCAGTCTGCGTGCCAGCGATTCTAACCTGTTGAAATGTGATGCTGTCAAAAAAGGTTGGGGATTGGGGTACAAGTGCGGCAGCAATCCCTCGCCACAAAAGCTGGAGGGTTGATCGCTCTCGGTCTGTGGGCGATCAACCGTTCCGCGGATTAAAGGCTGAACCGCCCAACCATGCTGTTCAAATCCACGGCCAGGCGCGACAGTTCGTTGCTGGCGGCGCTGGTCTGGTTGGCGCCGGTGGCCGATTGCACCGACAGGTCGCGGATGTTCACCAGGTTGCGGTCCACTTCACGGGCCACCTGGGCCTGTTCTTCGGCGGCGCTGGCGATGACCAGGTTGCGTTCGTTGATCTCGACGATGGCGGTGTTGATCGTGTCCAGGGACATGCCGGCGCCGCGCGCGATGTTCAGGGTCGACTCCGCGCGTTCGGTGCTGTTACGCATCGAATCCACGGCGTGTTCGGTGCCGCTCTGGATGCTGCCGATCATGCGTTCGATCTCGCTGGTCGACTGCTGGGTACGATGGGCCAGGGCGCGCACTTCGTCCGCCACCACGGCAAAACCGCGACCAGCTTCACCGGCACGGGCGGCTTCGATGGCAGCGTTCAGGGCCAGCAGGTTAGTCTGGTCGGCCAGGCCACGGATCACGTCCAGCACCTTGCCGATGTCGCGGGACTCATCGGCCAGGTTGCCGATCAGCGTGGCGGTGCTTTGCACATCGGCGCTCATGCGTTCGATGGCGCTGACGGTTTCCTGCACCAGGTCCCGGCCGTCGCCGGCGGAAGTGGTGGCGTTTTTCGAGGCTTCGGACGTGCTGACCGCGTTGCGCGCCACTTCTTCCACGGCGCTGGTCATTTCGTTGACCGCCGTGGCGGCCTGTTCGATTTCGTTGTTCTGCTGGGTCAGGCCACGGGCACTTTCGTCGGTGACGCTGTTGAGCTCTTCGGCAGCGGAGGCCAGTTGCGTGGCCGAACCGGAGATCCGCTGCAGGGTGTCGCGCAGCTTTTCCTGCATGGTCGACATCGCCCGCAGCAGGCGACCGGCTTCGTCGCTGCCATCAACATTGATCGGCCGAGTCAGGTTGCCCTTGGCAATTTCTTCGGCTGCGTCCAGCGCGCTGCCAATTGGCCGAGTAATGCTGTTGGTCAGCAGCCAGGCGAACAGCAGGGTCAGGCCGGTAGCGATGACCAGCAGGGTGACCACCCAGTTGAAGGCGCTTGAATATTGTTGAGCTGCGTCCTGATTGAGGGCCTCGGCTTGCCGATTGTTGATCTCCACCAGGCGGCCGATCGCGGCATTGATGGCATCTGAGTTACTCAGCAGTTCAGTGTTGAGCAACGCCCCCAATTCAGCGATCTGATTGTTGCGTGACAAGGTTTTCATGCGCTCTTCGAGCTGGCGGTACTGCCCGAGCAGCTGCACATACTGATCGTAGGCGGCCCGTTCGTCGGGGGCGCTGATGAGCTTTTCGTAGGCGGCCTGGGCCGCGCGGATCTGCTGGCTGCGTTGTTCGAACAGCTCGTAGGTTTTCTGCTGGACGTCCGGTTCGCGGTTGACCATCAGGCGATAGGACAATACTCGCAAGCGAAGGGTGAGCTGGGTGAACTCATCCAGGGCCTTGATACTGGGCACACTGTTCTCGGCGATGCTTTCGCCGGACGCGCGGATTTTGCTCATCTGGGTCAGGGCAAATACCCCAAGGGCGAGCATCAGGGCGCCGATCAGGGCAAATCCCAGGAACGCCCGCGGCGCGATGTTCATATTACGTAACGACATGGAAAATACCGGAAGGAGGCGCGTCCGTGCGGGGCTGTGACGGGTGTTCAAGACTTATCGGTCATCCGACTGAAGTCTTGAGGGGCTGCGTGCTTTTGTCGCAGACCACCGGCCATGGCACGACGAAGGGTCGGAACCAGATCTTTGATGTGCAGTCTCTACAGCTCATCAGCGAAGCACTGCCCCCCTAAACCGTGGCATCGGCGGTGACTTTTCTTTATCGTACGCGCCCCTTGAAAAAGCCTGGAAATCAATATGTTGGAAACATCCCTCAGCCAGCTGGAGCAACTGGTCAACGACCTGGTGCAACAGAATCGACACCTCACCGGCCTGAACGAAACCCTGAGCGCGGAACTTGCCAGGGCCAAGGATGAAAATGAAAGCCTGCAGTTGAGCCTGATGGAACAGGAAGAACTGCACGGAACGACCGCCGCCCGTATCCAGGCCCTGATCGAGCGCGCCAGCGCCGGTCCTGTCAGCGCATGACGCATGGCGCCGATGGGGTGACAGTCGTCTCGATCCTGGGAGAAGACTATTCAATCAAGGCGCCGGCCGGGCAGGAACAGGCCCTGCTGGACGCTGCGTCGATGCTCAAGGCCGCACTGGCCGACACCAAAAGGAAATACCCGACGCTGATCGGTGATCGCCTGCTGGTGCTGGCGGCGATGAACCTGTGTTCGCAACAGATGGACATGCAGAAGCAACATCAAGCGGAACTCGACCGTTATCAAGAGCAAGTCAGTGCCACGGTCGATGTGATTGCCAAGACGATTCAGCAAGCCTGAAACCGTTAACGAATGTTGACTGTGGGGCTTGTGGGAGCGAGCTTGCTCGCGATGGCGTCAGCACAGCTACCTGTGTGTTGGCCGAAACACCGCTATCGCGAGCAAGCTCGCTCCCACAGTGGATTGGTGGTGAATGCACATGTTGTGTTCACTTGGAACCCCTGTGGGAGCGAGCCTGCTCGCGATTGGATTTCAGTGGCGCCGCAAGAACTGGATCAAAACCACTCATCCCGCATCCCCAGGCACGTATCATCCCGCGCCTCAAGAATCGCCAGTTCATGCTGACAGCCCGGCACTTCCCAGGTCAGGAAGTACCGCGCCGCTTGCAGCTTGCCTCTATAGAAATCACTATCCGCCGCCTGACCCTTGGCCAAGCCTTCCTCGGCACGAATCGCCTGTTCCAGCCAGCGCCAGCCAATCACCATGTGACCAAATACCTTGAGGTACACCGCTGAGTTGGCGAGGCTGCTGTTGACCTTGCCTTGGGCCAGGTCCGTCAGTAGCCCGAGGGTGACCGTTTGCAGGCGCGCCACCAAGGCTTCCAGTGGCTGACGCAAAAGCGTCAGTGAATCGTGCGCCTGGGCGCGTTCGGTGGTGTCGGCCACCAGGCGAATCAGCTGCTTGAGCCCTGCGCCGCCGTTTTGCGCCAGTTTGCGCCCCAGCAAGTCCAGGGACTGGATGCCGTGGGTGCCTTCATGGATCGGGTTCAGGCGGTTATCGCGGTAATACTGTTCCACCGGGTATTCACGGGTGTAGCCATGGCCGCCAAGAATCTGGATCGCCAGCTCGTTGGCCTTCAGGCAAAACTCCGATGGCCAGGATTTGACGATGGGCGTCAGCAAATCCAGCAGCTCTTGGGCGCGCCTGCGCTCGGCTTCGCTTTCCAGGGTCGTGGTGTCGTCGAACAACCGCGCGGCGTACAGGCCCAGATCGAAAGAGCCTTCAACATAGGCCTTCTGAGTCAGCAGCATGCGGCGCACGTCGGCGTGCTGGATGATCGCCACGGGGGCGGTGGTGGGATCCTTGCTGTCGGGCACCCGACCCTGTGGACGTTCGCGGGCGTATTCAAGGGAATACAGGTAGCCGGCGTAACCCAGCATCACTGCGCCCATGCCGACGCCGATCCGCGCTTCGTTCATCATCTGGAACATGTAGCTCAGGCCGTGGTGCGGTTTTCCTACGAGATAACCGACACATTCGCCGTTGTCACCGAAGTTCAGCGCCGTGGAGGTGGTGCCGCGCCAGCCCATCTTGTGGAACAACCCGGCCAGCAGCACATCGTTACGCTGGCCGAGGCTGCCATCGTCGTTGACCAGGAACTTGGGCACGATAAACAGCGAAATACCCTTCACGCCCGGCGGTGCGTCCGGCAACTTTGCCAGGACCATGTGCACGATGTTTTCCGACAGCGGATGGTCGCCACCGGAGATGAAAATCTTGTTGCCTTTGAGTCGATAGGTGCCGTCGGCCGCCGGCTCTGCACGTGTACGAATATCCGCCAGCGAAGAGCCCGCATGGGGTTCGGTCAGGGCCATGGTGCCGAAGAAGCGACCGTCGATCATCGGTTGCAGGAAGCGTTGCTTCTGCTCCTCGCTGCCGAAGCTTTCGATCAGGTTCGCCGCGCCCATGGTCAGGAACGGATAAGAAGTGGATGCGGCGTTGGCCGATTGGAAGTGGGCGAAGCAGGCCTGGGACAGCAACGTTGGCAGTTGCATGCCGCCCGCGTCGAAGCTGCGCGCAGCGTTGAGGAAGCCGGCCTCGAGAAACGCATCCACCGCCGGCTTCACTTCCGGAATCAGAATCGCCTGGCCGTTCTCGTAGCGCGGTTCGTTTTCATCGTTCTTGCGATTGTGCGGCGCGAAATATTTCTCGGCGATGTTGCGTGCCGTTGAGATGGCCGCGTCGAAGGTTTCGCGATTGTGTTCGGCGAACCGCTCGCGCTGGGTCAGGCCCTCGGCATCAAGGACTTCATACAGCTCGAAAGCCAGATTGCGGGAACTGAGCAACGTCTCGGACATGGCGGCCTACCTTTTTTTGGAGTGGACCGAGTCTAGGTGTGAGGCAGGAGGGTGAACAGCAAGATTGATTTGGGTGATGGAGTGGCAGAACGCAGGGGGTGATCTGACGCGGATAAAAAACTGTGGGAGCGAGCTTGCTCGCGATAGCGGTGCCCCAGTCGACAACATTCCTGACTGAAGCACCGCTATCGCGAGCAAGCTCGCTCCCACAGGGGGATTCGATTGCCAGGCACCCTTGCAGGTGCCTGGTCTACAGCGGTTTAGCCGATGGTCATCAGGCTGGCGTTACCACCCGCGGCAGCGGTGTTGACGCTCAAGGCCCGCTCGATCACCAAACGCTCCAACGCGATGTTGGTCTCGCCCTGGGACAAACCGTGCACCCCGACGATGGCGCCGGCACGCTTGGCCACTTGCTGGCAAACGCTGCGCAGTTGATCCGAGTCACCGTGATGCAGGACCGCATCGAACAGCACCTCGTCCTTGGCCCAGTCGGCAACCCGTTGGATACGTGCCTGAATGTCCTTCGGCAAGCGTGCGAACAAGGCCTTGCTGGTGTCGGTTTCCGGCCACACGGCCGAGCCGCCGACCGCCAGTACGGCCGCCAGTTGCGTCAGCAGATCGCCTTCCACGTCCGCCAGGCACAGCACGTGTTCGCGCGGCAGGATGGCGTAGCTGTTGCGTTCGCCGGTCGGGCCGGTCAGCTGGCGGGTAATACCGCTTTGCGATTGGGCGGCGAACTGCACGCACAGGGCGCTCAGCTCAGCGAGCTTCTGGCTGTCGGCCCACGCTTGCAGGGCAGTCAGCGGTTTGCTCATGGCGTCGCGCAAACGCAGGTCCGGTGCGGTGACGGCATCGCCACGCACGAAGGATTGCTGGATCGCATCGGTAGGACGAGTCGACAGCAGGCGGTACAGGTACAGCGGACCACCGGCCTTGGGGCCGGTGCCCGACAGGCCTTCGCCACCGAACGGCTGCACACCGACCACGGCGCCGACAATGTTGCGGTTCACATAGACGTTACCGGCATGGACGTTGTCGATCACCTTGGCGATGGTTTCGTCGATGCGGGTATGCACACCCAGGGTCAGGCCATAGCCGGAGGCGTTGATCTGGCTGATCAACTGATCCAGTTCCTTGCGCTTGTAGCGCACTACGTGCAGCACCGGACCGAAAATCTCGCGTTGCAACTCGTCGAAGCTTTCCAGCTCGATCAGGGTTGGCATCACGAATGTGCCGCGCTTGCACTCGTCGCTGTCGGCGATTGCCATCTGGTACACGGTGCGACCTTTGTCGCGCATGGCCTGGATGTGTTTCTCGATGCCGGCCTTGGCTTCGGCGTCGATCACCGGGCCGATGTCTACCGACAGACGCTCCGGGTTGCCGAGACGTGCTTCAGCCATGGCGCCCTTGAGCATTTCGATGACACGGTCGGCGGAATCTTCCTGCAAGCACAGTACCCGCAGGGCCGAGCAACGCTGGCCAGCGCTGTCGAATGCCGAGGACACCACGTCGATGACCACTTGTTCGGTCAGCGCCGAAGAGTCGACGATCATTGCGTTCTGGCCGCCGGTTTCGGCGATCAGGGGGATCGGGCGACCCTGGTTGTCCAGGCGACCGGCGATGTTGCGTTGCAACAGGCGAGCGACTTCGGTGGAGCCGGTGAACATCACACCTTTGACCCGATCATCACCGACCAGACGGGCGCCAACGGTTTCGCCACGGCCCGGCAGCAGTTGCAGCACGCCTTCTGGAATGCCGGCTTCGAGCATCAGGCGCACAGCTTGAGCGGCCACCAATGGCGTCTGCTCGGCTGGCTTGGCCAGCACCGGATTACCGGCGGCCAGGGCGGCCGCTACCTGCCCACTGAAAATCGCCAGTGGGAAGTTCCACGGGCTGATGCAAACCACCGGGCCCAGTGGGCGGTGGGCATCGTTGGTGAAATCGTTGCGTGCCTGCACCGCGTAATAGCGCAGGAAGTCCACGGCTTCACGCACTTCAGCGATGGCGTTGGCGAAGGTCTTGCCGGCTTCACGGGCCAGCAGGCCCATCAATGGCTGGATTTCGCCTTCCATCAAGTCGGCGGCACGCTCCAGGATCGCCGCACGCTCGGCCGGCGGCGTGGCCTGCCAGATAGGTGCCGCATTGAGGGCGCACTGGATGGCATTGTCGACGTCGGTGATCGTGGCTTCCTGTACATGGCCCACCACGTCACGCAGATCGGACGGGTTCAAAACCTGCACCGGTGTTCCTTCACTGGCTGCGCAACCGAGCATCGGTACAGCTTTCCAGTCGTTATGAGCGGTGGACAGCAGGGCACAGGACAGCGAAGCCAGGCGATGTTCGTTGGCCAGGTCGATGCCGGCGGAGTTGGCGCGCTCGCTGCCATACAGGTCACGTGGCAGCGGGATACGTGGGTGCGGCAAGCCGAAGCCGCCTTCCAGCGTTGCCATCTGCTCGATGCTGGCCACTGGGTCGGCCACCAGCTCCTGGATGGAAATGGACTGGTCGGCGATGCGGTTGACGAACGAGGTGTTCGCACCGTTCTCCAGCAGGCGACGAACCAGGTAGGCCAGCAGCGTCTCATGAGTGCCCACCGGTGCGTACACGCGGCATGGACGGTTCAGCTTGCCTTCGGAAACCTTGCCTACAACCTGTTCGTACAGCGGTTCACCCATGCCGTGCAGGCACTGGAACTCGTACTGACCCGGGTAATAGTTCTGACCGGCGATGTGATAAATGGCTGCCAGGGTGTGGGCGTTGTGCGTGGCAAACTGCGGGTAGATGACTTCCGGCACCGACAGCAGTTTGCGCGCGCAGGCGATGTAGGACACGTCGGTGTACACCTTGCGGGTATAGACCGGATAGCCTTCCAGGCCTTCGACCTGGGCGCGTTTGATTTCGCTGTCCCAGTAGGCGCCTTTTACCAGGCGGATCATCAGGCGATGACGGCTGCGGCGTGCCAGATCGATGACGTAGTCGATCACGTATGGGCAGCGCTTCTGGTACGCCTGGATCACGAAGCCGATGCCGTTCCAGCCGGTCAGCTGCGGCTCGAAGCACAGGCGTTCGAGCAGATCCAGCGACAGCTCGAGGCGGTCGGCCTCTTCGGCGTCGATGTTCAGGCCGATGTCGTATTGCTTGGCCAGCAGGGTCAGCGACAGCAGGCGTGGGTACAGCTCTTCCATCACGCGCTCGTACTGGGCGCGGCTGTAACGCGGGTGCAGCGCCGAGAGCTTGATGGAAATGCCCGGGCCTTCATAAATCCCACGACCGTGGGACGCTTTGCCGATCGAATGGATGGCTTGCTCGTACGAGGCCAGGTACTTCTGGGCGTCATGTTCGGTGAGGGCTGCCTCACCGAGCATGTCGTAGGAGTAGCGGAAACCCTTGGATTCGAACTTGCTGGCGTTGGCCAGGGCTTCGGCGATGGTTTCGCCGGTGACGAACTGCTCGCCCATCAGGCGCATGGCCATGTCGACGCCCTTGCGGATCATCGGCTCGCCGCTCTTGCCGATGATGCGGCTCAGGGAGGAGGTCAGGCCTGCTTCATTATGGGTGGCGACCAGTTTGCCGGTCAGCAGCAAGCCCCACGTGGCGGCGTTGACGAACAGCGACGGGCTGTTGCCCAGGTGTGGATGCCAGTTGCCGGTGCTGATCTTGTCGCGGATCAGTGCATCGCGAGTGCCTTTATCCGGGATGCGCAGCAACGCCTCGGCCAGGCACATCAGCGCCACGCCTTCCTGGGACGACAGGGAAAACTCCTGCAACAGGCCCTGGACAATACCGGCACGACCGCCGGCACTCTTCTGGTTACGCAGCTTTTCAGCAATCGAAGCCGCCAGCTTGTTGGTGGCTTCGGCCATTTCGACCGGCAGACGAGCCTGCTCGATCAGCATCGGCACCACTTCCGGCTCGGGGCGACGGTAAGCGGCGGTGATGGAGGCGCGCAGGACCGACTGTGGCAGGATGCTCTCGGCAAACTCCAGGAAGCATTGGTGGGCGTGATCGACCTGGACGTCGCCAGCATCATCGCTGTCGCTGCGAGGCGAACCGTTCAGCTCGGTCAGGGTTGCACCACCCTCGAGTTTTTCCAGGTAATTGAAAATTGCCTGTTTGATCAGCCAGTGAGGCGTGCGATCAATCGAGGTCGCGGCCGCCTTGAGGCGTTCGCGGGTCGGGTCGTCGAGTTTGACCCCAAGGGTGGTGGTAGCCATATTTTTATCCTCATGTTTACCACGTATCGCGTGGCATCAGCTGGCGGCAAGATTAGCTGCGAGCTGACCTGGGTGCAACCGGGTGCAACCCTTTTTTCGTCGAAATACTAAGCAGCTCATCAGGAAACAAATACGCCCGGGGCAATCCAGCCTCGCCTTAGTGCGTTGGCTTCTAGCGAGGTCTGTTGACTGCACTAAAAAGGAGCAAAAAACAGCGGAATTGCGATAAAACCGATCAGGTGCAACTTATTCGAACGAAACTGGTTGCACCTTATTTGATTTGTTGAATAGCATTCGCGGCCAAGGTGCAACCGGCTCCAAACCGAGGGGCATCGGCTGATGGCTTTCCTGGGGAAACATCAGTCATAAATTCGCGGGACTGCAAAAACGTCGCTACAACCTTTATGTTGTCGGCGTTTTCAACTGCCACCGCTACATAAAAACAAAGCCAGGGCGTAACTCATGAGTGTTAGTAATCCTACCTTGATCACCTTCGTGATCTACATCGCAGCCATGGTCCTGATCGGCCTGATGGCTTATCGCTCCACCAATAACCTTTCCGATTACATCCTGGGCGGTCGCAGCCTGGGCAGTGTCGTGACGGCCCTGTCTGCCGGTGCTTCCGACATGAGCGGTTGGTTGTTGATGGGTTTGCCTGGTGCAATCTACATGTCCGGTTTGTCGGAAAGCTGGATTGCCATCGGCCTCATCGTCGGCGCCTACCTGAACTGGCTGTTCGTGGCCGGTCGCCTGCGGGTGCAGACCGAGCACAACGGCGATGCGTTGACGCTGCCGGATTACTTCTCCAGCCGTTTCGAGGATAAGAGCGGCGTGCTGCGGATCATCGCTGCGGTGGTGATCCTGGTGTTCTTCACCATCTACTGTGCTTCCGGCATCGTGGCCGGCGCCCGTCTGTTCGAAAGCACCTTCGGCATGTCTTACGAGACTGCGCTGTGGGCCGGTGCTGCCGCGACCATTGCCTACACCTTCGTCGGTGGTTTCCTGGCCGTGAGCTGGACCGACACCGTACAGGCGACCCTGATGATCTTCGCGCTGATTCTCACGCCGATCATCGTGCTGTTGGCCACCGGCGGCGTGGACACCACGTTCCTGGCCATCGAGGCGAAAGATCCTTCGTCCTTCGACATGCTGAAAAACACCACTTTCATCGGCGTGATCTCGCTGATGGGTTGGGGCCTGGGCTACTTCGGCCAGCCGCATATCCTGGCGCGCTTCATGGCGGCCGATTCGGTCAAGTCCATCGCCAAGGCACGTCGCATCTCCATGGCCTGGATGATCCTGTGCCTGGGCGGTACCGTTGCCGTTGGCTTCTTCGGCATCGCTTACTTCTCGGCACACCCTGAAGTGGCCGGTCCTGTGACCGAGAACCCTGAGCGTGTATTCATCGAGTTGGCTAAGATCCTGTTCAACCCATGGGTTGCCGGTGTACTGCTGTCGGCCATCCTGGCGGCGGTGATGAGCACCTTGAGCTGCCAACTGCTGGTGTGCTCCAGTGCCCTGACCGAAGACTTCTACAAGACGTTTCTGCGCAAGAGCGCTTCCCAGCTGGAACTGGTCTGGGTCGGCCGCGCCATGGTGCTGCTGGTGGCGTTGGTCGCCATCGCCCTGGCTGCCAACCCGAATAACCGTGTACTGGGTCTGGTGAGCTACGCCTGGGCCGGTTTCGGTGCCGCCTTCGGCCCTGTTGTCCTGATCTCCGTGATCTGGAAAAACATGACCCGTAACGGCGCATTGGCCGGCATCCTGGTGGGTGCGATCACCGTAATCGTCTGGAAGCACTTCGAACTGCTGGGCCTTTACGAAATCATCCCGGGCTTTATCTTCGCCAGCCTGGCTATCTACTTCGTCAGCAAGATGGGCTCGCCTACCGCCGGTATGCTGCAGCGCTTCGAAGCGGCCGAAAAAGATTTTCGCCTGAACCAGTAAGGCTTCCAGCGAGGCCTGTATGGCTCGCTTGAAGGTTTATACAAAAAGCGGCCCGTCTCCCATGGAGACGGGCCGTTTTTTATGGCGCCTCAGTCCGGGCTAGCGTCGGGTTGGTTGAGGAAAATCAGCACACCCAGGATCGCCATGTAGAACCTGAACGCGGCATCCTGGCCGTTCCAGATTTCTGACTGCCACATCAGAAACCATTCGCCGCCGACGACCATGAAGCCGAAAAACCAGACGAAGAAACCCACCGTCAAACCGGCGATGGCCCAGCCCTTGGCCCGGGCGAACACCACGCCCTCGGCCTTGCGTGCCTGCCACAGCTTCAGCGCGCCGTAGCCCAGCAGCTCCGCCGTGATCGCTTCACCGAGGATGATCAGCCAATAGGCGCCGTGCCATATCCAGGGTTGGTCGATGGCTCGATAGCGGGCGGCATTGTCGGGGAAGGTGGTATCCATACTCAGCACGTGATGGACGAAATTGAAGTTGGAGCTGTAGTCCGTGATGTTGTTGAACACGGTCAGGAAGGCGAATGCGGCGAGCGCCAGGGTCATTGCAATCTTTGCGTAGCGAATGGTCATGCGTTGCGTCCTTTGATTTTTATAACGGGTAAAAAACGTTATCACGCCAACTTGCAGCCCGAGTCCTGTTGCGTTGTAAGAAGTTGTTGATTCATTCGTGCGCCGGTTTCTGTAGGGCACGATGCAAGGAATGTCTGTCGGAAAGTGCCATACGTTTTGCAGCTTTTAGCTCCTTGCACGTAAGGCAAATCTGTTTTTTCTGAGCGTCGATCAACTTTCCGGATGGCTGATGCAGAATCGCCCGCCTTTCATTCAGCAGAGGACATCGGATGTTCGCGCCTGCCAACCAACCGCGTTTCACATTGACGCTCGACAGCGGGCCGAACGGGCTCAAGGTGCTTGAGTTCAAGGGCCAGGAGGCCATCAGCCAGCCCTATCGCTTTGACTTGGAACTGGTCAGTGAGCGACCCGACCTGGCATTGGAAGAACTCCTGCATTGCCCGGCCTACCTGGGTTTCGATGTGCCGGGCCGTGGCATACATGGCCAGGTCTACAGCGTGGCCCAGGGTGATTCGGGCAAGCGCCTGACCCGTTACCAGATCAGCCTGGTGCCACGCCTGGCTTACCTGCGTCATCGCATCAACCAGCGGATTTTCCAGCATCTGAGCGTGCCGGCGATCATCGCCAGGGTCTTGAAGGACCATGGCATCCAGAGCGACGCGTTCCAGTTCAGCCTCGGCGGGCAATACCCCGAGCGTGAATATTGCGTGCAGTACGGTGAGAGCGATCTGGCCTTCATCGAACGGCTTTGTGCCGAGGTTGGCATCCATTACCACTTCCGGCACAGCCCTGACGGTCACCTGCTGGTGTTTGGTGACGACCAAACGGTGTTTCCCCGTTTACCTCAGTCGACGATATACCTGCCGGGCAGCGGCATGGTCGCCGACGAGCCGGCGATCAAGCGCTTGGCGGTGCGGCTCCAGGCCCGGACCAACGCGGTGACGCTGCGTGACTACGATTTCCGCAAACCCAGCTTGCTGTTGCAAGCCAGTCTCGATAATCAGCAGCAACCGGTGCTGGAGGACTATCGCTACCCCGGCCAGTTTTCCGACCGCGAACAAGGCCGCTACCTGACCCGGCGCGCCCTCGAACGCCATGGTGCCGATTCTCGGCTGGCAGAGGGTCGCAGTGATCAGGCAGCACTTGTCAGCGGGCACTTCATGCACATCCATGGACATCCCCGGGCGCAGTGGAATGACCTGTGGCTGCTCACGGAGGTCAGCCACCATGGCCGCCAGCCGCAAGTGCTGGAAGAAACGGCTGGCGATAATCCGGACGATTTCCAGGGTTACAGCAATAGCTTTCTGGCAACCCCATGGGAGGTTTTCTTCCGTCCTCCCCTTTGTCACGAAAAACCGCCGGCCCACGGTTATCAGCCGGCGGTGGTGACCGGGCCCGTCGACAGCGAGATCCATTGCGACGAGTTCGGGCGGGTCAAGGTGCAATTGATCTGGGATCGCGACGGCCAACGAAACGAGCACTCCAGTTGCTGGCTGCGGGTAGCCTCCGGTTGGGCTCACGACCGTTACGGCGGCGTGATGATTCCTCGGGTCGGCATGGAAGTACTGGTGGGTTTCATCGATGGTGATGTGGATAAGCCTCTGGTGGTGGGTTGCCTGCCGAACGGCGCCAACCCAGTGCCACTGGATCTGCCGGCGGACAAGACCCGCAGCATATTGCGCAGCCAGAGCAGCCCCGGCGGAGGGGGCTACAACGAGTTGCGTATCGAAGATCGCAAGGGGGCCGAGGAGATCTATCTGCGAGCGCAGCGCAACTGGACCCAGCATGTGCTGCACGACCAGCGGTTGCAGGTCGATCATGAACGCAGCGTTGTCGTCACCGGCACGGCGCGGCACGAGCTCAAGGCCGATGAGCAGCGCCTTACCCATGGTCGGCGCCAGGCCGAAGTCAGGCAGGACGACCACCTGGTGGTAGCCGGCGAGCGGCATATTCGCGTGACCACCCAGGCCCTCAGTGCCAGCCAGCATTTTCACGTCCGTGCGGGGCAGCAAATAGTCTTGGACGGTGGTGTCAGCGCGACCATCCAAGCCGGCGGGCATTGGATCAACATCGGCGCGGGGGGGATTTTCAGCAGCGTACCCATTGAGGTCGGTGGTGCGCCGATGGTCGCTATGAACGCGACTCCGGCGTCGCCCGGCCTATGCGAGAAGCGTATCGCCGCTGCGGCCGCTGTACTTTCCCAGGCGCAAATCCTCAGCCTGCAAGGCCAGGCGCCGTTTTGCGAGGAATGTGAGCGTTGCAAACGGGGTGTCTGCGCAGTGCCGCCGGCCTTTGGCAAGTTTGTTGATATTTTGGGGCGCCCATGAGTACCGGCCAATCTCCACGCGTCTGGCTGGAGCTGCACCCCTTGCAGGCAGACGAGCAGCTCTTCGCTGTCTTCAGCAACGCTTGTGCCGCCGCGCCGTTGGCGGCCTGGAGACGTTCAATGACGTCGGCACCCAGCCCGATCTGGACCGATACGCCTTACGCCGAGTGGGAAGCGGTCATGCCCTATGTCGGCGTTGTCGCCATAGACAGTGAGTTTCTTGACTGGGTGGCGGCCACCGACTCGCTCGACTGGGGTTGGCTGGCGGTGTCCTCTGTCGGCCAGGAGACTCTTGCCGAGCATCTGCGTGGGCTTACACAGGTTCTGTTGCCCGGAGGCAAGTCGGTTTTCTTCCGCTTCTGGGATGGGCGGTTCGTATGGCCCATCCTGCAGTCCGGTGAGGTGGACGCGGGGCAGTTGCTACCGGTCATCAGTCGCTGTCTGATCAACGGCCAATCGCTTGAAGTCGCGGGAAACGTCCAACGCTCGGCTCGGGCTTTTCCCTGGTGGGAGGTCCCCTCTGCATTGCTGGATGAATTGGCCGAAACGCCGACAGATTGTCTGCTGAACAACGTATTCAAGTGGCTGAGCGAGGAGCATCCGCACCTCTTCGAGCAGGCCGACGAGAGCATCCTGCGCTGCAAGCTCGCGCACTTCCTTGAAGCACCTGGATCGGCGCGCGCGTCAAAAGCGCAATTGCAGGCGTACTTGAGGCAAGAGCTGGGTTGATGTCCGCGGGCGTTCACGTGGCGCGTCCGCTCGGCTGTGAACCCCTGACGTTCGACGCACTTCAAGGTAAACTCGTCGCCCTTCGCAGGAGCCGCCATGAATTATCGTCACGCCTTCCACGCCGGCAATCACGCCGACGTGTTCAAACACCTGACCTTGACCCGCCTCATCGCCCTGATGTCGCGCAAGGAGCAGCCCTTCGCCTACCTCGATACCCATGCGGGTATCGGGCTGTACGACCTGCAAGGCGACCAGGCCAATCGTACCGGTGAATACCTGGAAGGCATTGCGCGGTTGTGGGGCCAGGATGATCTGCCGCCGCTGACCGCCGATTACATGAACGTGATGCACGAGATGAACCCCGATGGGCAATTGCGCTACTACCCGGGTTCACCGGAGCTGGCACGGCGCCTGACCCGGCCGCAGGACCGGGTGTTGCTCAATGAAAAGCACCCCGAAGACGGCGTGCTGCTCAAGGACAACATGAAAGGCGACCGTCGGGTGACCGTGCATCTTGGTGAGGGCTGGCACGTGCCCCGGGCGCTGCTGCCGGTGGCCGAGAAGCGTGGCTTGATGCTGATCGATCCGCCGTTCGAGCAGCTTGATGAGATGCAGCGTTGCGCCGCTTCCCTCAAGGACGCCATTGGCCGGATGCGCCAGACGGTGGCGGCGATCTGGTACCCGGTGAAGGACCAGCGGATGCTGCGCCGCTTCTACCAGGACCTGGCCGGCACGGGGGCGCCGAAACTGTTGCGGGTGGAGCTGTTGGTACACCCGCTGGCCACGCCCAACAGCCTGAACGGCTCCGGCCTGGCGATTGCCAATCCGCCGTGGGGGTTGGAAGAGGAACTGCGTGAGCTGCTGCCGTGGCTGTCGAAAAAGCTGGGGCAGACCCAGGGTGGCTGGCAGATGGATTGGTTGATCGCTGAGTGATGTTTTGCTGGCGTCTGGAAGGGCGCTATCGCGAGCAAGCTCGCTCCCACATTGGCCCTGGGGTGCAGCAACATTTGTGTATGCCACCAGACCTGTGGGAGCGAGCCTGCTCGCGAAGCTTTTCAGGGCAAGACGGTCAGATCGGGCACGTCACGCCGGTCCCGCCAATCCCGCAATAGCCTTCCGGGTTCTTCGCCAGGTACTGCTGGTGATAGGCCTCGGCGAAGTAGACCGTCGGTGCTTCTTCGATTTCGGTGGTGATGGTGCCTTTGCCGGCCTTGGTCAACTCAGTCTGGAAGACTTGCTCGCTGTGTTTGGCCGCTGCCAGTTGGGTCGGGTTGGTGGCATAGATCACCGAACGGTACTGGGTGCCGATATCGTTCCCCTGGCGCATGCCCTGGGTCGGGTTGTGCAGTTCCCAGAACATCTTCAGAAGCTGTTCGTAGCTGACTTTCGCTGGCTCGTAGACCACCAGCACCACTTCGCTGTGGCCGGTAAGGCCCGAGCAGACTTCTTCGTACGTCGGGTTCGGCGTGAAACCACCGGCGTAACCCACCGCTGTACTGACCACGCCTTCGCGCTGCCAGAACTTGCGTTCCGCTCCCCAGAAGCAGCCGAGGCCGAAGATCGCGAAATCCACGTCCATGGCAAACGGGCCCAGTAGGGGCGCGTCGAGGACGAAGTGTTTGTCCGGCACGGTCATCGGGGTTTCACGGCCAGGCAGGGCTTGTTCTTGAGTAGGAAGCACGTTTTTATTCACCAGGATTTCCGAGCGCAAGACCATTATCAGTCCTCTCAGTCAGATTGAATTGAGCGAAATAGACCGTCAGTGTGCCTCAGAAAAGCCGCCGCAAGCTATACGCAGCTGTCAGACCAGAGGCCCACGCGGATAACGCGTGAGCTTCTCGATCAGCTCCGCGCCGGGGATCGGACGGTCGAACAGGTAGCCCTGGCCGACATCGCAGCGATGACGGCGCAGGAACGCGAGTTGCTGGGAGGTTTCGATGCCTTCGGCCACGACCTTGAGTTTCAGGTTGTGAGCCATGGCGATCACCGCGGAGGTGATTTCCATGTCGTCCTGGTTGTCCGGGATCTCGTGGATGAAGCTGCGATCGATCTTGATGATGTCGATCGGGAATTTTTTCAGGTAGCTCAACGATGAGTAGCCGGTGCCGAAGTCGTCCATGGCCAGGGTCAGGCCCAGGCGCTTGAGCTGGTCGAGCTGCAAGTGGGTGTCTTCGGTGGCTTCCAGTAGCAGGCCTTCGGTCAGTTCCAGTTCCAGCAGGCGGGCAGGCAGCTGTTCTTCCTTGAGGATGCTGGCGATGGAGGCGACCAGGTCCGGGTCGGAGAACTGCTTGGGTGACAGGTTGATCGCCACTTGCAGGTTGCCCAGGCCGGCGGCGGTCAATTGCTTGCTCATGCGGCAGGCCTGGCGGGCGATCCATTTGCCGATGGGGATGATCAGGCCGGTTTCTTCGGCCACGCTGATGAACTGATCCGGGCGGATCATGCCCTTTTCAGGATGATTCCAGCGCAACAGTGCTTCCATGCCCAGCAAGCGGCCGCTGCGCAGGCACAGCTTGGGCTGGTAGAACACGTCCAGTTCATTCTGGGTCAGGGCGCGGCGCAGGTTGTTTTCCACAAACAGCTTGTAACTGGCCTCGGCGTTCAGCGCCTCGGTGAAGACCTGGAGCTGGTGCTTGCCGTTGGCCTTGGCTTTGTGCAGGGCGAGCCCGGCGTTGCGCATCAGGGTCTGCGGATCGCGGCCGTGCAGCGGCGCGCAGGCCAGGCCCACGGAGCCGGTCACGCTGATCAGTTGGTTATCGACGAACATCGGCTTGTCGAGCGTCATCAGCAACTGGCTGGCGATCTGCTGCCCGGCTTCCAGGTCGGTGTCGTCAAGAAGCACGGCGAATTCATTACTGGCGAACCGTGCCAGGCTACCGCTGGGGCTCAGGCTGTTGCGCAGGCGTCGGGCCAGGCTGATCAGCAGTTTGTCGCCGGTCTGGTGGCCAAGGCTGTCGTTGATGCGCTTGAAGTTGTCGATGTCCACCAACAGCAGGCTGATGGGCGAGTCGCTATCCCGGGCGAAGCGTTCATCGAGGTTGCGGATGAACGCCGGGCGGTTGCCCAGGTTGGTCAGGTTGTCGGTGTAGGCCAGGCGCTCGATGCGCTGCTGGGCCAGTTTGGTCTGGGTGATGTCTTCGTAGATACCGATGTAGTGGGTCAGTTCGCGGTTATCGCCGTAGACCTTGGAAATCGACAACTGGCCCCAGTAGGGTTCCAGGTTCTTGCGTCGGCTTTTGAATTCGCCTTGCCAGCTGTTGCTTTGAGCCAGCGCCGAGGGCGCGTCGAACAGCAACTCGCTGAGGTTCTCCAGGGCCGGCAGCTCTGACAGGCGCTGGCCGTGGACTTCTTCGGTGGAGTATTGGGTGATGGCGGTGAAGCTCGGGTTGACGTACTCCACCACGCCGTCGCAATTGACCAGCAGGAACGCGTTGGCGCTCTGCTCCACGGCGCGCTGGAACAGGTGCAGGGCGCTGGTGGCGGTCCGTCGGTTATGGTTATTGATGACCTGGGCGAACTGGTCGGCCAGTTCACCGGCAAAGGCGATTTCGTCCGATTGCCAGGCGCGTGTGACGCCCACCTGTTCCAGGCACAGCACGCCGACCACCTGGCCGTCGATACGAATGCTGGCGTCGAGGATGGCGTTGACGTTGCGGGCGCGCAGGTTCTCCGCCATTTCCCGGGTGCGCGGGTCGCGCATCGCATTGTGGGCATCGATGGCACGGCAGGTCTGCAGCGCCTCCATGTAATCGGGAAACTCGTTGACGTCGATCGCGTCCGGCAGGAAGTACTCCTGGGTGACGCGGTTGAAGGCCGAAATCGGCACCAGCTTGCCATCCGCCAGGTCCCAGATGCTGGCGCAGTCGATCTGATAGATATCGCAGGCGCTGCGGGTGATGAGTTCGGCGGCTTCGTGCAGTGAATTGCTGGCGCTGTAGCGCTGACGGCTCAGCAGCAGGATCAGGTCTTGTTGGGCGCGCACCCGGTCCAGATGCTGGAGCTGCTCCTGCTGGGCCCGCTGGTTCAATTCCAGGGCGATTTGCAGGCGCGAGTTCTGGGTTTCCAGGTCCAGGGCCGGCATCGACGGTTCGCTTTGCAGCAGGCTGTCCACCACCAGCAGGAAACCGCGCAGTAGATGGCGATTGTGCTGCTTGTAGGCTTCACCCGTTTCCAACAGGTTCATGGGCCCCTTGGTGGTATGGAGCGTATAGCGGATCTGGTAATGGGAGGACTGGGCCAGTTGTTGCTGGATGGCGTCATGCAGTTGATAGCGCGCCTCGGGTTCCATCAGGCTGGCATAGGGCGCGCTGACCAGTGAGCAAAGCTCTACTGCGGGCAGACCGAAGTAACGTTCGCAATTGGGGTCGAGGAACAATAGCGCCCAGCTCGCTTCATTCAGCCGTTCGAAACGCAGCATGCCGAGCCGCGAGGGCACCGGTAACTGCGTCACTACCTCGGCCGCCATACGGCTGGCGGCATCGGGTTGGCTTTTCATGAGGAAACTCGCTTCGAAAATGCTGATCGCGCCGGGCTGACGCCCTTGTAATTACGGATTGCGGCAAGGTTGCATCATTGCGGCACTGGCTGACAAGAGAGATGAAGGCCAAGTGCTATAAACCTTTTATCGGCCGACAGGGGGATTTCTACAGTTGTCAGCCGATCAGAGGGCACGGGGGGTTATACCACCCGTCAGCGCAACGGGATATCGACGGCCTGCAATGAGGTGCCGTCGCGGTCGTAAAAGGTGACCTGGACGCTCTGCGCCGTGACATACAAGCGGGCGAAGTTGTTCTGGCTGACCACTTTACTGGTCAGTTCATAGTGATATTCAGCGTTTCCCGTCCGGGCCATGGGGTGGTCGAAAATAAAATCCGAGGCTTTTGCAAAAGGCAGCAGTTTGCTGTTGTAGAACGGCGAGGAAACCACGGTATTGACTTCAAAATCAGGATCCTGGCTGTGACGCAGGCAACTGGTCATGGAACCGTGAACGTCACCGGACACGAAAATCACATTCTTGATCCCACGGCGGCGAATGGTTTCCAGCAAACGCAGGCGCTGTTTCGGGAAGGCTTGCCAGGCGTCACCGTCGTTGCGTTTGCTGTCCGGGAAGAACATGACGCTGGTGACGACGAATTTGACTCGGGCGGGGCTGTTGACGAGCCATTCGAGTAGGGCCTGTTCCTGTTCCTCATCCAGAATGCGCCGATCGTCCGCCGCCAGGTTGCGTTGCGTCCGGCTGTCGGTAATGAACCATTCGATATCGTGGTGGGTAAATAAATACCAGTACCGCTTTAACGACTTATTTAATGTCCTGTCGTTTGAAAGTTCATGGGCTGGGCCGTGACTGGCCTGATAAAGTGCATAAGCGCTCATGGCATTTGCATACAATACGTCGTCGTTGCCGGCTTTATTGGCAGGCCAGTTGTCCTCGATTTCATGATCGTCGAGGATCATGTAAGTGGGGGTTCCGGACATAAGTTTTCTGATGTGCGGTTGGGTAAAAACAGTGCGGTACTTAAAGAGAATGTCCTTATGGTTTCGGTCCGGAGCGACCACATTCAAGTCGTCGAGATAAACCTGGTCACCGGTCATCACGACAGCACTGATCGGCGGGTTGGCCTGCTCCACGATGCGATTGATGCCGGCAAAGGTGCGGTCCCCGAGCCCGGGTAGCACCGGGACGCCACGAGTGATCCGCAGATAACGGCAAGAGCCCACGATATAAGCGCGCGGGGCCCTGGTCTTGCTGGCCGGCGTGCGCAGGCAATAGGTTTTCCTGGGCCATTGCAGCGGCAGTTCCTGAATGGTTTCCACGGTATGGGTCGGGCTCAAGGGGCTGAACCAGCCCGCCTGATATTCATAGGCCATGTCGGGTTGAAGGTCATTCAAGACGATGACATCGGACATGTCGCGGTAAGCCTTCAATTGGACAAAATGCCCTTTCGACCAGACAGTATCGCCCTGGCGCCGATGGCGAATGCCGGCGAATACCAAGTTGTTGTCGTAATCGCCCCGCAGGAAGATGCGTGCGTGATTCGTTGTTGTATGGCCGACAATTGGGCCGACGGTAGGTTTGAACATATTCGAATCCATTCGAAATGCAGCATTTTTTAAAGTTCAGGTACAAGCGCTTAGTTGGCTTGATGAACCGATGCTAAAGCGCGACGCATAATAAATGTCGATCGGGGAGGGGGCGGAAGTTGTGGGTAATGACCACTAGAGGCTGTAGTCATTTATGCGAGGGGAGGTAGGAAAGCTATTGCCTGTTGGTAACGTCGACTTTTATTTCAGGCAAAAAAAGCCCCGCCAAACGGGCGGGGTTGAGGTACGAGCGTGGCGCTCGGAAAACAGTGCTCCGAATGGCCCTTCGCGAGGAAGGGCCGTGCGGTGTTACAGCAGGATGGTGCGGATGTCGCCCAGCAGGTCGCTCAGACGCTTGGTGAAGCGTGCAGCGGCAGCGCCGTTGATCACACGGTGATCGTAGGACAGCGACAGTGGCAGCATCAGCTTTGGCTGGAAGGCTTTACCGTCCCAGACAGGCTGGATGGTGGCCTTGGAAACACCCAGGATCGCCACTTCCGGCGCGTTGACGATCGGCGTGAAGCCGGTGCCGCCAATGTGGCCGAGGCTGGAAATGGTGAAACAGGCACCCTGCATGTCGTCGGCGGTGAGCTTCTTGTTCCGGGCTTTTTCGGCCAGGGCAGCGGCTTCGCCAGCCAGTTGCAGCAGGCTCTTCTGGTCAACGTTGCGGATGACCGGTACCAGCAGGCCTTCCGGAGTGTCGACGGCAAAGCCGATGTGCACGTATTTCTTGCGGATCACAGCCTTGCCGCTTGGGGCCAGGGAGCTGTTGAAGTCCGGCAGTTCCTTGAGCAGGTGCGCACAGGCCTTGAGCAGCAGCGGCAGCACGGTCAGCTTCACGCCGGCCTTTTCCGCCACGGCTTTCTGCGCGACGCGGAAAGCTTCCAGCTCGGTGATGTCGGCCTGGTCGAACTGAGTCACATGGGGAATGTTCAGCCAGCTGCGATGCAGGCTCGACGCGCCGATTTGCATCAGGCGAGTCATTGCCACTTCTTCGGTTTCGCCGAAACGGCTGAAGTCCACCGCCGGAATCGGCGGGATACCCGCGCCGCCGGTGGCGCCTTCGGCCGGTGCGTTCTTGGCCTTCTGCATCATGGCCTTGACGTAGGCTTGCACGTCTTCCTTCAGCACGCGGCCGTGTGGGCCACTTGGACCGACGGCCGACAGCTCGACACCGAATTCACGGGCCAGCTGACGCACCGCCGGGCCGGCGTGCACCTTGGCACCGCTTGGCGCAGGTGCGGCGGCAGGCGCTGGCGCTGCTTCAGCCTTGGCGGCGGGCGCGGCAGCAGCCGGAGCCGGAGCCGGAGCGGCTTCGGTCTTGGCAGCCGGCGCAGCGGCCTGGGCTGGCGCGGCAGGCGCGGCGGCACCGGCTACTTTCAGCTTCAGGATCAGGTCACCGGTACCCACTTCGTCTTCCAGCTTGATCTCGACGCTTTCCACCACACCGGCGGCTGGCGACGGGATTTCCATGCTGGCCTTGTCGGATTCCAGGGTGATCAGCGACTGGTCGGCTTCGACGGTGTCGCCAACCTTGACCAGTACTTCGATGATCTTGGCCTTGCCCGACGAACCGATGTCCGGAACATGAATGTCCTGGACCGTGGCAGCCGCAGCCGCAGGCGCAGCAGCCGGGGCGGGAGCCGCCTCGGCAGCCGGTGCCGCGGCAGGCTTTTCAGCTGCCGCCGCCGGTGCAGGCGCGGCCGCCTCAGGCGCCGCTGCGGCGCCCTCGACTTCCAGCTCCAGCAGTTCGTCGCCTTCTTTCAGGCGATCGCCCAGCTTCACTTTCAGGCTCTTGATGATACCGGCCTTCGGCGCAGGCACTTCCATGCTGGCCTTGTCCGATTCAAGCGTCAGGATGCTCTGGTCGGCTTCGATACGGTCGCCGACCTTCACAAACAGTTCAATTACTTCACCTTCACCGCTGCCGATGTCAGGTACGCGAATGAGTTCGCTCACGAAAATTCTCCTCAGCAGTCCAGTGGGTTGCGTTTTTCTGGATCGATGCCGAACTTGGCGATGGCTTCGGCCACCACTTTAGGTTCGATATCGCCACGGTCAGCCAGGGCTTCCAGGGCTGCCAACACAACGAACTTACGGTCGACTTCGAAGAAGTGACGCAGCTTCTTGCGGCTGTCGCTACGGCCGAAACCGTCGGTGCCCAGCACCTTGAATTCCTTGGATGGAACCCACTGGCGGATCTGCTCGGCGAACAGCTTCATGTAGTCGGTAGAGGCGATGACCGGACCTTTACGGCCGTTCAGGCACTCTTCGACGTAGCTCAGCTTAGGCTTCTGGCCCGGGTGCAGACGGTTGCTGCGCTCCACGGCCAGGCCATCGCGACGCAGTTCGTTGAAGCTGGTGACGCTCCAGACGTCGGCGCCGACGTTGAACTCTTCCCGCAGGATCTTCGCGGCTTCACGCACTTCGCGCAGGATGGTGCCGGAGCCCATCAGCTGGACGTGGTGCGCTGCTTCGCGGGTGTCTTCCTCGAGCAGGTACATGCCCTTGACGATGCCCGCTTCCACGCCGGCCGGCATGGCTGGCTGCTGGTAGGACTCGTTCATCACGGTGATGTAGTAGAAGACGTCCTGTTGCTCTTCGGTCATCTTCTTCATGCCGTCCTGGATGATCACCGCCAGCTCGTAGCCGTAGGTTGGATCATAGGTGCGGCAGTTCGGGATGGTCCCGGCCAGCATGTGGCTGTGGCCGTCTTCGTGCTGCAGGCCTTCACCGTTGAGGGTGGTCCGGCCGGCGGTACCGCCGATCAGGAAGCCACGGGTACGGCTGTCGCCGGCGGCCCAGGCCAGGTCGCCGATACGCTGGAAGCCGAACATCGAGTAGAAGATGTAGAACGGCAGCATCGGCTGGTTGTGGCTGGAGTACGAAGTACCGGCGGCAATGAAGGAGCTCATGGCGCCCGCTTCGTTGATGCCTTCTTCGAGGATCTGGCCCTTCTTGTCTTCGCGGTAGAACATCACCTGGTCTTTATCGACTGGCTCGTAGAGCTGGCCGACGGACGAGTAGATGCCCAACTGACGGAACATGCCTTCCATGCCGAAGGTACGGGCTTCGTCCGGGATGATCGGGACGATGCGCTGGCCGATTTCCTTGTCCTTGACCAGCTGCGCGAGGATTCGCACGAAGGCCATGGTGGTGGAGATTTCACGGTCGCCCGAGCCGTCCAGGATCGCCTTGAGGGTCTCCAGTGGCGGCGTTGGGAGGCTGAAGCTCTTGGCGCGACGCTGCGGCACGAAACCGCCCAGTGCGGCACGGCGCTCGGCCAGGTAACGGGCTTCGGCGCTGCCTTCTTCGGGCTTGAAGAACGGCAGGTTTTCCAGCTCGCTGTCCTTGACCGGAATGTCGAAACGGTCGCGGAACAGCTTCAGGCTGTCGACATCGACTTTCTTGGTGTTGTGCGCGGTGTTCTTCGCTTCGCCTGCACCGGTGCCATAACCCTTGATGGTCTTGGCCAGGATGACGGTCGGCTGCTCTTTGTGGTTGACCGCCTGATGGTACGCCGCGTAGACCTTGTACGGGTCGTGGCCGCCTCGGTTGAGTTTCCAGATCTCGTCGTCGGACAGGTCGGCAACCATTGCCTTGAGTTCAGGCGAGTTGAAGAAGTGCTCGCGGACAAACGCACCGTCCTTGGCCTTGTAGTTCTGGTACTCGCCGTCGATGACTTCGTCCATGCGACGCTGCAGGATGCCGTCGACGTCCTTGGCCAGCAGAGGGTCCCAGAAACGGCCCCAGATGACTTTGTTAACGTTCCACTGGGCGCCACGGAACACGCCTTCGAGTTCCTGGATGATCTTGGCGTTGCCGCGAACCGGGCCGTCGAGGCGCTGCAGGTTGCAGTTGATGACGAAGATCAGGTTGTCCAGCTTCTCGCGGCCGGCCAGGGAGATAGCGCCCAGGGATTCCGGCTCGTCGCACTCGCCGTCGCCCATGAAGCACCAGACTTTCTGCTTGCCGGCCGGGATGAAGCCGCGAGCTTCCAGGTACTTCATGAAACGTGCCTGGTAGATCGCCTGGATCGGGCCCAGGCCCATGGAAACGGTCGGGAACTGCCAGAAGTCAGGCATCAGCCAAGGGTGCGGGTACGAGGATAGGCCGTTGCCGTCCACTTCCTGGCGGAAGTTGTTCATCTGGTCTTCGGTGATGCGGCCTTCCATGAACGCACGGGCGTAGACGCCTGGCGATGCGTGACCCTGGAAGTAGATCAGGTCGCCGCCGTGTTCGTCGGTCGGGGCCTGGAAGAAGTAGTTGAAGCCGATGTCATACAGCGTCGCGCTGGAGGCGAAGCTGGAGATGTGACCGCCCAGGTCAGAATCTTTCAGGTTGGTACGCATGACCATGGCCAACGCGTTCCAACGTACCAACGAGCGAATGCGGCGTTCCATGAACAGGTCGCCAGGCATGCGTGCTTCGTGGGTCACAGGGATCGTGTTGCGGTATGGCGTAGTGATGGCGTAGGGCAGTTGCGAACCGCTGCGGGTTGCGAGTTCGCCCATACGGGTCATCAGATAATGAGCACGGTCTTCGCCTTCTTTGTCGAGAACCGATTCCAGGGCGTCCAGCCATTCCTGGGTTTCGACGGGATCGAGGTCTTGCATGGCTTGCTCCAGGGCGGAAAGGCTACCAGAATCGGTTGCCTGAGTTTGCGACTGGCCTTGTGGGCAGACGATTATAAATTCTTGGATTGCCGAAGGGTTGTTTCGGCGGCGTGTAGTTTTACTACAAATCGTCGGCCGTTTCAGCCTTTCGAATGTATAGACGAGTAGTAAAACTACACATGAGCAGCTCGTGGCCCCTCGTTTCGTTGTGAGAATAATCGTTACTGTTGGTCTTTAGCCAACTCGAACAGGTAAAAACTTGATGCAGGCTGCCAATAAAATCAGATTTTCAGCTATTTATCATCTTTGTTCGACAGTCGATCAGGTAGTGTCTTTTGAAAAAACACTACATCCAGCCTTTCCCGCGCCGACCAAGGATAGACCATGAGCCTGCCCACGCTTGTCGAAGTACCGGCCATTCTCCAGTCATTGGTCAGCCGTGCCGAGCAGTCGTTCCGTGCGGCGGTCGCCTCGCTGGACGACGATCACGGGCTGTCCGCCTGGACGCCCGAGCGCTGGGACGAGTTCAAGCGCATTGCCGCGGCCAGTGATTTTGTCATCGAGCAAAGTGTCCGCGACCCATCGATGCTGCTGGAGTTGGTGCGCAGTGGCGAGCTGGATCGCAGCTTCGGCCCCGGTGAAATGTGCGCGCAGATCGGTACCGCCGTGCAGGCCGCCGAGACTGAGGATGAGCTGGGCCGCGTCCTGCGCCGCCAGCGCACCCGCCAGCAGGTGCGGATCATCTGGCGCGACCTGACACGCCGGGCCGATCTGGTCCAGACCTGTCGCGACCTCTCGGACATGGCCGACACCTGCATCGACCAGGCCTATCAATGGCTCTACCAGCGCCTCATTCAGCAGTTTGGCACCCCGACTGGCCGGCGCAGCGGTGAGGCGCAGCACATGGTCATCCTGGGCATGGGCAAGCTCGGTGCGGTGGAGCTGAACCTTTCTTCGGACATCGACCTGATTTTCGCCTACCCCGAGGGCGGCGAAACCGTCGGGGCGAAACGGCCGCTGGATAACCAGGAATTTTTCATTCGCGTTGGCCAGCGCCTGATCAAGGCTTTGGACCCGATGACCGTCGACGGTTTCGTGTTCCGCGTCGACATGCGCCTGCGCCCCTACGGTTCGGCCGGCGCACTGGTACTGAGCTTCAACGCGTTGGAGCAGTATTACCAGGATCAGGGCCGCGACTGGGAGCGCTACGCGATGATCAAGGCGCGGGTGGTGGCGGGCGACCAGGTGGCCGGCGCGCAACTGCTCGACATGCTGCGACCGTTCGTTTATCGCCGTTATCTGGATTTCTCCGCCATCGAAGCGCTGCGCACCATGAAGCAGCTGATCCAGCAGGAAGTGCGGCGCAAGGGCATGGCCGACAACATCAAGCTGGGCTCGGGCGGGATTCGCGAGGTGGAGTTCATAGCCCAGGCGTTCCAGTTGATTCACGGCGGGCGCGACTTGAGCTTGCAGCAACGGCCGTTGCTCAAAGTGCTAGGCACCTTGGAGGGGCAGGGTTACCTGCCGGCCAAGGTGATTGACGAGTTGCGCCAGGGCTACGAATTCCTGCGCTACACCGAGCATGCGATCCAGGCGATTGCCGACCGTCAGACCCAGATGTTGCCAGACAGCCCGCAGGACCAAGCGCGCATTGCGTTCATGCTGGGTTTTTCCGACTGGCCGGCCTTCCATGAGCAATTGATGTACTGGCGCGGACGGGTTGCCTGGCATTTCGGCCAGGTCATCGCTGACCCGGATGAAGACGAGGGCAGCGAAAGCGAAGTGGTGGTGGGTGGCGAATGGTTGCCGTTGTGGGAAGACAGCCAGGATGAAGAGGCGGCATGTCGTCAGTTGCAAGAGGGTGGTTTTGTCGATGCGTCCAAAGCCCTCAAGGCTCTGGCGGCCTTGCGCGGCAGTCCGCAATTGCGTGCCATGCAACGCTTGGGGCGCGAGCGACTGGATGCGTTTATTCCGCGCCTGTTGGCCCAGGCGGTGGAACATGCCAATCCCGACCTGGTGCTTGAGCGGGTGCTGCCGCTGGTGGAAGCGGTTGCCCGCCGCTCGGCCTACCTGGTGCTGCTGACGGAAAACCCCGGCGCCCTGCGGCGTTTGCTGACGCTGTGTGCGGCCAGTCCGTGGATCGCTGAGCAGATCACGCGTTTTCCGCTGTTGCTCGATGAATTGCTCAACGAGGGCCGTTTGTTCAAGCCGCCCCTGGCGCCGGAACTGGCCGCTGAGTTGCGTGAACGCCTGACGCGCATCCCCGAGGATGACCTTGAGCAGCAGATGGAGGCGCTGCGACATTTCAAACTGGCGCATCGCCTGCGGGTGGCGGCTTCGGAAATCGCCGGCAGCCTGCCGTTGATGAAAGTCAGCGACTACCTGACCTGGCTGGCCGAGGCCATCCTCGAACAGGTGCTGGCCCTGGCCTGGCGCCAAACCGTGGCCAAGCATGGCGTGCCACTGCGCACCGATGGCAGCCTGTGCGATCCGGGCTTCATTATTGTCGGTTATGGGAAAGTCGGCGGCCTGGAATTGGGGCATGGTTCCGACTTGGACCTGGTGTTCATCCACGATGGCGACCCGCAGGCGGAAACCGATGGGCCGAAACCTATCGACGGCGCGCAGTTCTTCACCCGGCTCGGCCAGCGGATCATTCACTTGCTGACCGCCCAGACCAACTCCGGGCAGTTGTATGAAGTGGACATGCGCCTGCGGCCGTCTGGAGCATCGGGGTTGCTGGTCAGTTCCCTCGGGGCGTTTGCCCGTTATCAGGAGAACGAGGCTTGGACCTGGGAGCATCAGGCGTTGGTGCGGGCCCGGGTGCTGGTGGGCAGCCAGGATGTGGGCCGGGCGTTCGAGAGCGTTCGCGCCCAGGTGCTGGGGCGCAAGCGTGATTTGCCAATGTTGCGCCAGGAGGTCAGCGAGATGCGCGCCAAGATGCGCGATAATCTGGGCAGCAAGGCCACCGTCGCCGGGACCGCGCCAAATGCCTTCGAGGCCACGGCGCCCTTCGATCTCAAGCAGGATGCCGGAGGTATCGTCGATATTGAATTTATGGTGCAATACGCGGCCTTGGCGTGGTCCGAGGAGCATCCGTCGCTGCTGCGCTACACCGATAACATCCGCATCCTGGAAGGGTTGCAGGAGGTCGGTCTGATGCCGGCAGAAGACGCCACCCTGTTGCGCGAGGCCTATAAAGCCTACCGCTCCGCCGCTCACCGCCAGGCGTTGCAGAAAGATGCCGGGGTGATTGCAGGCGACCAGTTCGTAGCTGAACGCCAGCAGGTGTTGCGGATCTGGCGGGAGCTGGGGCTGAGCTGAAACTTTAAATGTGGGAGCGAGCCTGCTCGCGATAGCGGAGTGTCAGGCGACATTGATGTTGGATGTGATGGTCTCTTCGCGAGCAGGCTCGCTCCCACAGTAGATGGGTGGTGTGTTGTAGATTAAGGCAACAGGTAACGACCTAAGCCACAGTGATTCTCGAGGCGGGGAGGCGTAGGCCTCCCCGTATCGTTTTTGGAAACCACATGAATATTCTGATCGTTGGGCCCAGCTGGGTCGGTGACATGGTGATGGCGCAGACACTGTTCCAGTGCCTGAAACAGCGCCATCCACAGTGCGAAATCGACGTCCTGGCTCCAGAGTGGAGCCGGCCGATCCTTGAGCGCATGCCTGAGGTACGCAAGGCCTTGAGCTTCCCGCTCGGCCACGGTGTGCTGGAGCTGGCGACCCGTCGGCGCATCGGTAAATCCCTGGCCGGTCAGTATGACCAGGCGATCCTGCTGCCCAATTCCTTGAAATCGGCGCTGGTGCCGTTCTTCGCTGGTATCCCCAAGCGCACCGGCTGGCGTGGCGAGTTCCGCTACGGCCTGCTCAACGACGTGCGCACGTTGGACAAAGACCGCTACCCACTGATGATCGAACGCTTCATGGCCCTGGCCTACGATCCGGGTGTCGAGTTGCCCAAGCCGTATCCACGTCCGAACCTGCAGATCGATCCGGCCTCCCGTGAAGCGGCGCTGGCCAAGTTCGGCCTGAGCCTGGACCGTCCGGTGCTGGCCCTGTGTCCGGGCGCAGAGTTTGGTGAGTCCAAGCGCTGGCCGGCGGAGCATTACGCCCAGGTCGCGGAGGCAAAGATTCGCGACGGCTGGCAAGTCTGGCTGTTCGGTTCGAAAAACGATCATTCGGTGGGCGAAGACATTCGCTCGCGGTTGATCCCGGGCCTTCGGGAAGAGTCGGTGAACCTCAGCGGCGATACGTCCCTGGCCGAGGCCATCGACCTGCTGTCCTGCGCCGATTCGGTGGTGTCCAACGACTCCGGCCTGATGCACGTGGCCGCCGCCCTGAATCGACCATTAGTGGCGGTCTACGGCTCCACTTCGCCGGGCTTCACGCCGCCGTTGGCCGACAAGGTCGAGGTCGTGCGCCTGGGTATCGAGTGCAGCCCATGCTTCGACCGCACCTGCCGATTTGGTCATTACAACTGCTTGCGCCAGCTCATGCCACCGTCGGTGAATGAAGCCCTGGACCGTTTGCAAGGCACACCCGTGGAGGTTCAGTAACTTGCGGGTATTGCTGATCAAGACCTCTTCGCTGGGGGATGTTATTCACACCCTGCCGGCGCTGACCGACGCGGCGCGGGCGATTCCTGGCATTAAGTTCGATTGGGTCGTGGAAGAAGGCTTCGCCGAAATTCCCACCTGGCATCCGGCCGTGGGCAAGGTTATCCCGGTGGCTATCCGGCGCTGGCGCAAGAACCTCTGGCAAACCATCAAGAACGGTGAGTGGCGACGCTTCAAACAGAGCGTGCGCGTGCAAAAGTACGACCTGGTCATCGATGCCCAGGGCCTGCTGAAAAGCGCCTGGCTGACCCGTTACGTCAAGGCCCCGGTGGCCGGTCTGGATAAGGATTCAGCCCGGGAACCCTTGGCCGCGCGTTTCTATTCCCGGCGCCTGGCGGTGGCCAGGAGTCAGCACGCGGTTGAGCGCGTGCGTCAATTGTTCGCCCTGGCGCTGGGCTATGACTTGCCGCAAACCCGGGGCAGCTATGGCCTCAACATCGACCGACTGGTGGAGTTGCCACGCCCTTATCCCTACGTGGTGTTCCTGCATGGCACGACCTGGGAGTCCAAGCACTGGCCCGAGCTCTATTGGCGCCAGCTCACCGAGCGCATGGGGCAGTTCGGCGTGGTGGTAAAACTGCCGTGGGGCAACCCGGCCGAGAAGGCTCGGGCTGAACGTATCGCCAGCGGGTTGCGCAACGCCCTGGTGCTGCCGAAGCTGAATCTGGGGGGAATGGGCAAGATACTCGCCGGCGCCCAGGCCTGCGTGGCCGTGGACACGGGTCTCGGTCACCTGGCCGCGGCCTTGGACGTGCCGACGATTTCGCTGCTCGGTCCGACGAATCCGGTGCTGACGGGTGCCTACGGCAAGGACCAGATCCACCTCGCCAGCGATTTCCCTTGTGCGCCCTGCATGCAAAAGCAGTGCACTTACCCGCCGACCGCCGAAGATGCCCGGCGGTTTGATCTGAAACGCGAGCAGCCCCTGTGCTTCACGCGTCTGAACCCCGAGCGTGTTGCCAGCCACCTGAGCACGTTATTGGCTGAGGAGCCACGCTGATGCAATTGGCTTTTGTCCTTTACAAGTATTTCCCCTTCGGCGGCCTGCAGCGTGATTTCATGCGCATTGCCCTGGAGTGTCAGCAACGTGGTCACCAGATCCGTGTCTACACGCTGATCTGGGAGGGTGACGTTCCGCCGGGTTTCGAAGTGCTGGTGGCGCCGGTCAAGGCGTTGTTCAACCATCGCCGTAACGAGAAGCTCAGTGCATGGATGGAGGCCGACCTGGCCAAGCGCCCGGTGGATCGCTTGATCGGCTTCAACAAAATGCCCGGCCTGGACGTGTATTACGCTGCCGATGGCTGCTTCGAAGACAAGGCACAGAACCTGCGCAATTCGCTGTACCGGCGCTGGGGTCGCTACCGCCATTTCGCCGAGTACGAGCGGGCCGTGTTCGCCAAGGACGCAAAAACCGACGTGCTGATGATCTCCGAAGTCCAGCAGCCGCTGTTTATCAAGCACTACGGCACGCCGTTGGAGCGCTTTCACTTGCTGCCACCCGGCATCGCCCAGGACCGTCGCCGGCCCGCCGATGCCGATGAGATCCGCGCCGCGTTCCGTGCCGAATTCGAGCTGGCCGATGACGATCTGCTGCTGGTGCAAATCGGTTCCGGCTTCAAGACCAAAGGGGTGGATCGCAGTCTCAAGGCTTTGGCCGCGCTGCCTGGTGAATTGAGAAAGCGCACTCGGCTATTTGTAATTGGCCAGGACGACCCCAAAGTATTCCAATTGCAGAGCGCCACGCTGGGGCTCGGTGACAACGTACGGTTCCTCAAGGGTCGCAGCGATATTCCGCGTTTCCTGCTGGGGGCCGACCTGTTGATCCATCCGGCCTACAACGAGAACACCGGCACCGTGCTGCTCGAGGCACTGGTGGCCGGGTTGCCGGTGCTGGTCAGCGCGGTGTGCGGGTATGCCCATTACATCGCCGAAGCTGACAGCGGCCGGGTGCTCGACGAGCCGTTCGAACAGGCACAGCTCGCCGGGTACCTGGGCCGTATGTTGAGCGACGCCGACGCACGGGCGGCCTGGAGCCGCAACGGTCTGGCCTTCGCCGAGACGGCCGACCTCTACAGCATGCCGCAGCACGCGGCCGATGTGATATTGGCGGAGCACGCACAATGAAACTGATGCTGGCCGAACCGTTCAAGAGCCTTTGGGCCGGACGCGATGCGTTCGCCGAAGTCGAGGCGCTCAAGGGCGAGGTCTATCGTGAACTGGAAGCCCGGCGCACCTTGCGCACGGAGGTGGACGGTCGCGGCTTTTTTGTGAAGATCCACCGTGGCATCGGTTGGGGCGAAATCTTCAAGAACCTGCTGACCGCCAAGTTGCCGGTATTGGGCGCGGGGCAGGAATGGAAGGCTATCCAGCGCTTGCAGGAAGCTGGCGTGCCGACCATGACAGCCGTTGCGTATGGCGAGAAGGGTAGCAATCCGGCGGACCAGCACTCGTTCATTGTCACCGAAGAACTGGCGCCGACCGTCAGCCTCGAAGACTTCAGCATTGATTGGGTCAAGCAACCACCACAGCCGGCGCTCAAGCAGGCCCTGATCGCCGAAGTCGCACGCATGACCGGCATGATGCACCGTGCTGGGGTCAACCATCGTGACTGCTACATCTGCCACTTTTTGCTGCACACCGACAAACCGGTAACGCCTGGGGATTTCAAGCTCTCGGTGATTGATCTGCATCGCGCCCAGACACGTCCGGCCATCACCACTCGCTGGCGCAACAAGGACCTGGCGGCGTTGTATTTCTCGGCGCTGGATATTGGCCTGACCCGTCGCGACAAGCTGCGTTTCCTCAAGGGCTATTTCCAGCAGCCGCTGCGCCAGATCCTCGCCGAAGAGGCTCCGCTGTTGAACTGGCTTGAAGGCAAGGCCAACAAACTGTATGCCCGCAAACAGCGGTACGGAGACGCGCTCTGATGTCGGGTTGGACACTGGAGCCGGCCTACACTGAGCTGGCCCAGGATTTCGGGAGTCTCGAGACGGTGTTCGCCCTCGAAGGTGAGCGTTTGACTCGCGACCCGCTTTCAGAGGTGATCCGGGTGCAGCGCAATGGCGTGAATTATTACGTCAAGCGCTACGTCGGGGCCGGCAAGGGCTTGCGACGCTATCTGGGCAGGCCACGGGTCAAGTCCGAATGGCAAAATCTCAAGCGCTTCGCCAAGTGGGGTATCCCCACCGCTGAAATCGTGGCCTGGGGTCTGGAGCGAAACGGTGCTGCCTATGCCCGTGGCGCGATGATTACTCGCGAGCTGCCTCATACAGAGGACCTCTCGGCCTTGGCGGATCGTCATGATCCGAGGTTGGCGGACCGAGCCTGGGTCGACGGAGTGAGCCGGCAATTGGCTGGCTATACGCGGACCATGCACGACCACCGCTTCACCCATAATGATCTGAAGTGGCGCAACCTGCTGATCGATGACGAATCGAAGCTGTTCCTGATTGACTGTCCGAACGGTGATTTCTGGCGCGGTTTCTGGCTCAAGTACCGCATCACCAAAGACCTGGCGTGCCTGGACAAGGTGGCCAAATACCATTTGTCGGCCACTCAGCGCCTGCGTTTTTACCTGCAATATCGCCAGCGTGAGCGGCTCGATGCGTGCGACAAGAAACGCATCCGTCACGTGGTGAGATTTTTCGAGGGGCGTGAATGACGGATTTTCTGGCCGTTGAAGACCGGGCGTTGCTGCAGCGGCATGGCCTGGACAGCTTCGAGGCCCTATGGGCGCGGCAACTGGACGCGGTGGATGAACCCAATACCTCGGGCGGTGGCTGGAGCAGCGTGTTCCGGCTGGAGCTGGAAGGGCAGGGCTATTACCTCAAGCGCCAGAGCAATTACCTGACCCGAACCTTGTCTCACCCCTTGGGTGAGCCGAGTTTTTCCCGGGAGTTTCGCAACATCAGTCGTTATCGCCAGTTGGGGATTCCCGCCCTGCAAGCGGTGTTCTATGGCCAGCGCAAGGTGGGTGACGAGCTACGGGCCATCCTGCTGACCCGTGCCCTGGATGGCTGGGATGACCTGGATTCACTCTTGCAACGCTGGCCGACCCTGACGGCGGCGCAGCGCACCACCATCCTGAAAGCCTGTGGCCAGTTGGCGCGGCGCCTGCACGGCATGCATCAAGTGCACGGTTGTTTCTATCCCAAGCACATTTTTCTGCAAGCCACCGCCAGCGGCTATCAGGCGCAATTGATCGACCTGGAAAAGACACGACCGTTGCTGTTCGGCCAGCGAGATCGGATCAAGGATCTGGAGCCTTTGCTGCGCCGCGCCTCGATCTGGAGTCACGACGATGTGCGCCAGTTGCTGTCTACCTATCTGGACCAACCACTCGATGGTGCTCTGGTCGACAGCTGGATGACTCGCCTGAGCGCCCGGCGCAACCATAAGGAAGCCCGTTGATGCACCTGTCCGAATTGAAGAGTGCCGGTCGCAGCCCCCGCTTGCCCCTGAGCCTGGAACTGGCCGATGCCGCCGGCCCGGCGCAGTTGCAGCTGCTATCGCTGTTGCGGGTATTGCCGGGCCAGCGTTACGTCGGAGCGGGCGTCTGGCGCGGCCGACCGGTACTGGCCAAGTTGTTGGTAGGCAGCAAGGCCGCGCGGCATTTTCAGCGGGAACTGCAAGGTGTGCGCCTGCTGGCGGAACAGGGGTTGACGACGCCGCTGTTGCTCGCCGATGGCCTGAAAGAAGGTGAAGGCGGCTGGCTGTTGTTCGAGTTGCTCGAAGGTGCCGAGAGTCTTGGCGATGCCTGGAAGCAGGTCGAGCACCTGCCATTGCTGGCCGACGAACAAACGGCGGTATTGGCCGAAGCTCTGGGCGCCATCGCGCAACTGCACGGCAAAGGCCTGTGGCAGGAAGACCTGCACCTGGACAATCTGCTGCGCCACGACGGCAAGCTCTATTTGATCGACGGTGCCGGCATTCGCGTCGAAACCCCGGGCCAGCCCTTGTCGCGGCAGAAAGTATTGGAGAATCTGGGGGTGTTTTTCGCCCAGTTGCCCAAGTCCCTCGAGCCGTTCAATGAAGAGCTGTTGGTGTACTACCTGCTGGGCAACGCTGAACACGCGCTGCCCATGGAGGCGCTGCAAAAACAGATCGACAAGGTTCACGCCTGGCGGCTGAAGGATTTCCTGGAAAAGGTTGGGCGCGAGTGCAGCCTGTTCAGCGTGCAGCGCGGGGCATTCGGCCTGCGGGCAATCCGTCGTGATGAAGAAGCGGCCATGACCCCGGTGCTGGAGCAGGCGGATGCCTTGCTTGACCAAGGGCACCTGTACAAGACCGGTGGCGCGGCGAGCGTCGGTAAAGTCGATGTGGACGGCCGCACCTTGGTGATCAAACGCTACAACATCAAGAGCTTCGCCCACTGGCTCAAGCGCTTCTGGCGCCCGAGCCGTGCCTGGCACTCCTGGCGCGAAGGCCATCGACTGACCTTCCTCGGCATCGCCACGCCCAAGCCGCTGGCACTGCTGGAAAGGCGTTTCCTGTGGCTGCGTCGCGGTGCGTACCTGGTGACCGAATACCTGTCTGGGCCCGACATCATCGAGCGCTTCGGCCCTTACGTGGAAAACGGTGATGTACCTGACTCCGAACTCCTGGCGCTGGACCGGATGTTCGCCGACCTGATCCGCGAGCGCATCAGCCACGGCGACTTGAAGGGCCACAACCTGTTCTGGCAGCACGACCGCTGGGCGTTGATCGACCTGGATTCCATGTGTCAGCACCGCACCCACGCCAGCTTCGCCCCGGCCTACGCCCGGGATCGCGCGCGGTTCATGCGCAACTGGCCTGAGGACAGTGCGTTGTATCGGGTGATTGATCAGCGGGTGCCCAAGGTGGTCGATAACGCTTGAACCGTTTGCCTGCTGTGTCGTGCCGCTCACTCAAGGCAATCGATGGCCCCGTGGCGAGGGAGCTTGCTCCCGCTGGGCTGCGCAGCAGCCCCCAAGCCATTCAACACCGTGTACCAGTAAAAACCAGTTGGCCGCTTTTACGACTGCTGCGCAGTCGAGCGGGAGCAAGCTCCCTCGCCACAGGACTGTGCATGGCTGCCAATACAGCCAATTGCCACTCTCTGCTAGAGGCTTAAAGCCGCTTTTAAGCTATAATCCCGCCCTTTCTGCCCCGCGCCCCCGGCGAGTGGCACATCAATTTTTCGCGGCGCTTGGTCGCCCGTATGCAGACATTAAGAGGCTAGACCCTGTGGCATTGACGATTCTTGGCCTGTCCGGCGCCCTTAGCCATGATCCTTCCGCAGCGCTGTACATAGACGGCAAGCTGATCGCGGCGGCCGAGGAAGAGCGCTTCGTACGCGATAAACATGCAAAGAACCGCATGCCCTATGAGTCGGCGAAGTTCTGCCTGGAACAGGCCGGCATCAAACCGTCCGACGTCGATGTGGTGGCGATCCCGTTCGCCCCGATCAGCCTGTTCGGTGAAGCGCGCTGGCACTACGCCAAGCGTTACTGGTACGCCCCGGACCGTGCCCTAGACGCAATCCTGATGGGCAACCGTCGCTACAAGCGCTATCGCCGCAAGATCGTCTGGTGCCTGGAGCAACTGGGCTTCGATCCGAAGAAAATCAAGATCGAGCCGGTCGAGCACCACCTGGCCCACGCTTCCAGTGCCTATCATTGCTCGGGCTTCCAAGAGAAAACCGCGATCCTGGGTATCGACGGCAAGGGCGAATACGCCACGACTTTCTTTGGCTACGGCGAAAACGGCAAGATCCACAAGATCAAGGAGTTCTTCGACCCGGACTCCCTGGGTGGCCTGTATGGCGCGATCACCGAATTCCTGGGCTTTGAAATGCTCGACGGCGAGTTCAAAGTCATGGGCATGGCGCCCTATGGCGATGCCAGCAAGTACGATTTCTCGCGCCTGGCCTCGTTCGAAAACGGCGAACTGGTGATCAACACCGACTATGCCAACGTGATCGGCCTGCGTCGTTATAAAGAGAAGGGCAAGGGCTTTTACTTCTCGCCGAAGCTGATCGAATGGCTCGGCCCGAAACGCGAAGGCGACATCGCCGACGAGCCGTACATTCATTACGCGGCCAGCATGCAGGCGCTGTTCGAGAAACTCGCGCTGCAAATGATCGACCATTACCTGGGCGACGTGCTCAAGGAAACCGGCAAGCTGGCTTTCGCTGGCGGCTGTGCCTTGAACGTCAAGCTGAACCAGAAAATTATCGCCCGTGACGACGTCAAAGAACTGTTCGTGCAGCCGGCTTCCGGCGATGCCGGCACTGCGGTGGGCGCGGCGGCTTACGTGTCCCATGCCCGTGGCGTGCCGGTGGAGAAGATGGAGCACGTCTATCTCGGCCCTGCCTACAGTAACGAAGACGTGATCGCCGCCTGCGCCCGTCATCCGAGCAAACCGGTGTGGCGCAAGATCGACAACACCCCCGAGCGCATTGCCAAGATCATGGTCGATGGCAATCCGGTGGCCTGGTTTCAGGGCCGCATGGAGTTCGGCCCGCGGGCCTTGGGCGGTCGCTCGATCATCGGTTGCCCGAGTGCCAGCGGCGTGGCTGATCGCATCAACGAACAAATCAAGTTCCGCGAGCGCTGGAGGCCTTTCTGCCCATCCATGCTCGACACCGTCGCGCCGCAGATGATCAAGGTCGATCACCCGGCGCCGTTCATGACCTTCACCTTCGAAGTGGCTGAAGAGTGGAAGACCCGCGTGCCGGAAGTCGTCCATGAAGACGGCACTTCCCGGGCCCAGGTGCTCAAGCGCGAGTACAACCCGCGCTACTACGACATGATGAAGGCACTGGAAGTCCTGACCGGCAACGGCGTGTCCCTGAACACCTCACTCAACCGCCGTGGCGAACCGATGATCTGTTCGCCGACCGATGCGTTGAACATGTTCTTTGGCTCCGATCTGCAGTACTTGATCATGGAAGACATCCTGGTGGTCAAAGACGGCGTGGATGCTTATGACTGAGGCGTTGATCAGCGTCGTCATCCCTGCTTATAACTATGCCAAGACATTGCCGCGTGCGGTGAACTCTGTTGTGGCGCAGTTGGGAGATGCCCAAGCTGAACTGCTGGTGATCGATGACGGCTCAACTGACGCGACGCCACAAGCACTGGAACAGCTTCAGGCTGAACATGCGAATTGCTTTCGAGTTCTGCGTAAACCCAATGGTGGGCTGTCTTCGGTACGCAATCGCGGGATCGAGGAGGCTCAGGGGCAATACCTGATCTTCCTGGATGCCGATGATGAGATGGCTCCAGGCGCGCTGGCTGCGGTGACCCAACATATCGCCAGTCATCCAGAGAGCCGTTTTATCATTGGTGGGCACTGGTCGGTGTTTTCCGATGGGCGTCGGGTCCGCCATTGCGTAAAACCCTTGCCCGCCACGCCGCGTGAACGTGTGCGTGGTTACTTGCTGGACAAGAAAGTGATGCTGTCCAACGGCGCCTGCGTAATGCATCGCGATGTGTTTGCGCCGGGCAATTACCCTGAACACTTGCGCAACGTCGAAGACATCCCGGTGTTCGCCCAGGTGTTGGCGCGTTTCCCATGCAGCGTTCTCGATCAGCCGCTGGCGCTGATCCATAAGCACGACGACAGCATGCGTCACGACCTCAAGCAAAGCCTGGCGGCGGGTGTGGGGATGGTTGACGAGGTGTTTTCCCCTGCGCGCTTGCCTGGAATGCAGGACTTGCGCCAGGCTTTCCTGGCTCAGCGCTGCCTGTCGTTGTTCCGTGATTGCTACACCGCTGGCGACTATGTCAAAGCCAGGGCTTTTTATGCCCAAGCTGTGCGCACCGATATTCGCTCTCTCACGCGTTGGCCCTATACCCGCAAGGCCATTCGGTTGTTGTTCAAGTGAGTGCGCCGTCGCCCGTCGAAAGTGTGCTCCAGGCTGAGGGATGCTGGGCGCAAAAGGCACGGGAGTTGGATCGTTATCGTTGGAAGTTGCTACGTGAGCGTCATGGTCGCTGTGGCAGCCTGCTGCGCCTGGTTCGTGATGTGCTCGTCGATGTCGCGATCGGGATACGCGCCAAAGCATGCTTGAATGCTACGGTCGACCCCATGCACTGTGAGGTGCTGTTGCTGCATTCGGCACCCAAGTCCATGGCGTTGCAGCGCAAGAATATTTTGATCGAGGCCCTGCGCGAGCGCGGACACGATCTGAAGGAAGCAGCGTTACGCTCACCGTCGCACGCTTGCGCCCAGCGAATGCTCGTGACGCCGCCGCAGTCTGTACCGCTGCGTTATCTGGTATACGCGGCCCATGCCCAGTGGTTAGTGATGGCCTACCAGCCCAAGGTGTTGATCAACGAGCGCAACGGTAGTCTCCATGCGCCATTTCTGCGCTTGGCATTGGCTGCGCGTGGCGCTCGACTGCTGCATCTGGCCCATGCCGCGACGCTGGAGTCTTCTCGACGCCTGGCGATGAACGACTTTGATTTCTACGGCGTCTTTGGACGCAGTTCGCTTGTTGCCTTGCAAGAACGCACATTGCGGTTTGGTGAGTCGACAGTCGTGCTGGTCGGTTCTTACCTAGCTGATGAAACCTATGACCTGCCCGTCGCTGATCCGGCTCTCCGGACAGTGTTGGTTTTGGGGGTTGGTCCTGACCGGGAGAAAGACTCGGGCTACCAGCACACCTATCAGTTGTTGTGCGATTGGGCCGAGCGGCATCCGCACTATCGCGTACTGTTCAAGCGTCACCCGCGCAGCAAGGCGCAATTCTGGAGCGCTGCTGCTGAGCGGTTAGCCAACGTAGAGCTGCTGGATATCACGTGCTCGCTGGCCCAGGCGCTGGCGCAGGCCAGCGTTGTGATCAATATTATGTCCAATGCCGGCATCGAGGCAGGGTTGGCGGGGCGGCCGGTGATCCATGTGAACGCAGGCAGTGATCGGGACATTTTTTCCCATTCGCTTTTTTTTGGGCCTCAAGTTCGTGATGAGCATGAATTGTCCCGTCAATTGCAGGCGCTTGAGCTCGACTACCCGGGGCATGTGGCCCGCGCCCGCCATTTCGCCGATTATCACTTGGTGTACGGTTCTCAGGGATTGGCAAAAACCGTTCAACTCGTCGATAACCTGTTGCACGACATAGAGCCTGTGCGGGATTTCGAGACCTTCAGGCTTCCTGCCGTCGGTTGAGTCCGGGTGGCCGATGCACTTAAGCGTTGAGCGCCAGCCTCACTTCCAGTTCATTGCACAGGCGTTGGTGGTTCAGGTAGTTCTCCAGGAACTGGTTGTCCTTGAGCAGCCACTCGCGCTCCTGCCGATAGCGCAACATATGCTTGAAATTGCGCAGGCGCAGGCCTTTGCGTAGCGGCTTGCGGTAGGTCCGCAGGTCTGCAATGTCGATCAGTCCCAGCGTGTTCTGCGGCGTCAATACGACGTTGCCCAGGTGCGCGGAGCGAAAGTAGATGCCGCTCTGATGCAGCTTTGCAACGAACTCCCCCAAGCGTGCTTGAAGATCCTCATTGGCATCCACGTTCAGCAGTTGACGCAGGGTGTGGCCAGGCAGTGGCGTGTAATGGACGGCATCGCGCGCGATGCTGGGGATGCGATAAACCTGGAGAATTTCCGGACACTCGATGCCGCGTTCGTGCAGCGTTCGGCAGTTATCGGCGAAGCGCTTGGCGTACGGAGCCCAGAGCGCGGATGTCAGCAGGCGTTTACGACGAAACAGCTTGAGTATCGAGCCATCAGTCAGGCGCAGGACTTTATCCCCTTTACCATCGGCTTCGAGAACCTCGGCACCTTCGCGCAGGCTGAGATAAAAAGCATGGTCGAGCGTTTGCATCTGTGCTCCAAGATCTGGCCCGATGGATGGGCCGCCGGCTATGTTACCGCAGTGTGCATGCTGCAAAAAACAGCTGTGGTATAGTCGCGCCAAATTTCAAGGGACCCCGGCCCTGTCCATGGGGTCGCCTGGACTCTGTCACAGAGTGTTGTTTCTGATCCATGTTGCTATTCACCATGCGTCGGCTGGCGTGTAGATGCCGCCTATCTTTTGGACACTCCATGACGACAATGCTGTTCATTTCCTTGGCCGCTCATCAAGGCCTTTATTTCAATCGGTTGCTCAACGAAACTGAACTACAAGGCAAAGTAGTTACCCCTTCACAGATGCCCTGGTTCGGGTCACTGCAGGTATCCAGGATCCTTTCTCGCATCGACTGGGCGAGCCTGATCGAAGAGAAATGCGAGGAACGTCGCGTCAAGAACAAGAGCAATGGCCGGCTTTACCGCCTGTTGTTACGTCTTGAACTCTTTGGGATGGCACTGCGGGCGCAGGCTTTGCTTGATCGAGAGCGTCCTGATGCATTGGTATTCTGGAACGGTGCCCATCGCTATTGCCGATTGCTGACGGCGCTGGCCCCGCCGGGTTGCCAGACGTTCTTTTTCGAGAATGGCCTGTTGCCTGATACCACGACGGTGGACCCCAAGGGTGTGAACTACCTGAATGCGGTTCCGCGTGAGGCCGATTTTTACCTCAACTATCCTTATTCCGTGCCTGAAAACCAGGCCGCGCCAGTGCTGATTCCCCGTCCGCCCCGTACCAGTGGCCCGGCACCCATTGCGCTGCCGGAGCAGTTTGTCTTCGTTCCGTTTCAGGATGACCGCGATAGCCAGGTTCGGCTGTTTTCTCCCTGGATCAGCAACATGCGCGAGATGTTTGCCTTGGGCGAACGACTGGCTGAAGAGACGGGGCTGACGGTGGTGTTCAAGGAACATCCATCCAGTCGCGAGACGTACCCGGAACTGCATGAGCGTACTGATGATCGCGTGCTGTTCGCCAACGGTAACGCTACCCAGCAGTTGATCGAGTCCAGTCTGTTTGTGGTCACGATCAATTCGACGGTTGGCCTGGAAAGCCTGCTCCTGGGCAAGCCCGTGCTTACTTTGGGCCAGGCGTTTTTCAACATAGAGGGGCTGGTGATGCATGCCGACACGGCTGAACAGGTGGTGGACTTGGCGCGTGCATTCCCGCGATGGCCGCTCAACGAGCAATTAAGACGTAACTTCCTGCACTACCTTCGCGAGCACTACTGCATCAAGGGTGGCTGGAAGAACGCCGATAAAGCTCAGTTACAACGAGTTGCCGATCGAATGCTGGGGAAAAGTTAAGTGCTGCCAAAAATGCAAAGATTTATCAGCAAGGATGTCCTGACGGTGTGGGCATCCATCGGGTTTCTGGTTTTGTTATGTGGCCCGTGGGTACTACCGAACAACAAGCTTTATCACCAGATGCTGATTGTGCTGCTCTGGGCGCCCGCCTTGCTGGCGCTGTTCCATCGGGACTTTCGCCTGTTATTCAAACAGCCGGAGTGTTTTTTTTTCGTCTTGTTCGTGGCCTGGACGTTCCTGGTATTGGCGGTCGAGGGGGGCGATAACGTCTTCGGCAAGGCCAAGGTGACATTCTATGTAGCCCTGACCCTGGCAGGCGTGTTGCTGGCGGCACAGAACCGCAAGTGGCGGTTAGAGTCCATGTTTTTGTACGCATCGATTATTGGCGGTGTTTTTGCGGCCGCTTCCTGGGCATATTTTTATGGTCTGTCCGCCCGGCCTGTGCACTCCCGGGTGATCGCCATCGGCTTATGGGATACCCCGATCATGGCCGCGCACGCGGTGGGCGCCTTGGCGATTATGGGCGCGTTCACCCTGCGAGCCAGGCACCTGCCTCCTGTTGTGATGGCGTTGCTACTGATCCCTGCAACCGGATATGCGCTGTTTTTGGGCTTCAGCCAAACGCGCGGTGTTTGGATCGGCTTGGTAGCCTGTCTACTCGTAATGGGCGTAGCGCGACCGTCACGCCTGGGAAGCGGGCTGCTCCTTCTGGGGGCGTTGGGAGTGGCGTGCATTGCTCTATTCAAACCCGAGATTCTATTGCAGCGTGGCGTTTCTTACCGTCCCGAGCTATGGCGAGGTGGTATCCAGTTGATTCTGGACCATTGGGCGACGGGGTTGGGATTCAACGAGTACCTGATTCCGGTCCCTGAAATAGCGAGGTCCTTCAAGCATCCCCATAACCTCTTTCTGGATACCGGAGTGCGTCTCGGGGTGCCGGGTCTGCTGCTGTTCGGCTGGCTGTGGCTGACGGCTGGCTGGCGCGGCTGGATTTCGCGAGCTCAGCCGCTGGGTCAAGTGTTGCTGGCACTCTGGGTTTTTTCCGGAGCGTCGTTGCTGACCGATGGCATCGGTCTCTGGCTCAAACCAAACGCCGATTGGTTGATCACTTGGCTGCCGATTGCTTTGAGTATCGTGTTGGCCGCTCGGGGGAGCGCTGAAACTGAACGCTCCACCCAAGGCGTTTCTGTTTCCTGATGCTTATGACGCGAAAGCGAATTGCTATCGCTGTGCTTTCCAGTCGTTCAGTCCTGACTGCGCCGGTGTTGTAATTCGTTCGCTGTTACAATCTGCAGCTTGTCTCTTTTTTCAAACGTCCGAGGCGCACCGAATGGCCAATTCCGACCAGCAGTCGAGCATGACGATTTACCTGCGGTTGCTGAAATACGTGCTTCCGTACTGGGGCTCTTTCGCCATCAGTATTATCGGTTTCGTGCTGTTCGCATCCAGCCAGCCGATGCTGGCAGACATGCTCAAGCATTTTCTCGACGCTTTGCAGAAGCCCAATGACACTCAGTTCATGGGCGTTTCGCTGGTACTCGGCGTGCCGTTGCTGATCGTACTCATTGCCGTCTACCAAGGCATAGGCTCATTCCTGGGTAACTACTACCTGGCCAAGGTTGCTCGTGGTGTTGTCCACGACCTGCGTTGCGCCCTGTTCGATAACCTGTTGACCCTGCCTAACCGCTACTTTGACAACCATAACTCCGGCCATCTGATATCCCGCATTACCTATAACGTGACCATGGTCACCGGCGCCGCCACGGATGCGATCAAGGTGGTGATCCGTGAGGGCCTGACGGTGGTGTTTCTGTTCGGTTATTTGCTGTACAGCAACTGGAAGATGACGCTGGTATTGCTGGCGATCCTGCCGGTTATTGCCGTTCTGGTGAGTAGTGCGAGCAAGAAATTTCGCAAACAGAGCAAGAAAATCCAGGTGGCGATGGGCGATGTGACCCACGTGGCCTCGGAGACGATCCAGGGCTACCGTGTGGTTCGCAGCTTTGGCGGTGAAAGCTACGAAATTGCACGGTTTCACAAGGCCAGCGCCGACAATATGAACCGCAGCCTGGGCATGACGCGCACCCAGTCGATCTATACGCCACTGCTGCAACTGGTGATTTATATCGGCATGGCCGTATTGATGTACCTGGTGCTTTATCTTCGCGGCGATGCCTCTGCTGGCGAACTGATTGCCTATATCACGGCTGCTGGTTTGTTACCCAAGCCTATCCGTCAGTTGTCGGAAGTCAGCGCCACGATCCAGAAGGGCCTGGCCGCAGCGGATAGCATTTTCGAGCAGCTCGACGAGGAACCGGAAGTCGATACGGGGACCATGGAGATGGCTCGTGTCAGCGGGCGTCTGGAAGTGCGTAACCTGAGCTTCCAGTATCCGGGTACCGAGAAGGTCGTGCTCGATGACATTTCCTTTACGGCCGAAGAGGGCCAGATGGTTGCTCTGGTGGGACGTTCGGGCAGCGGCAAGTCGACCTTGGCCAACCTGATCCCGCGTTTCTATCACCATGACCAGGGCCAGATCCTGCTCGATGGTGTGGATGTCGAGCAATATAAACTCACCAACCTGCGGCGCCACATCGCCCTCGTGAACCAACAGGTGACTCTGTTCAACGACAGCGTCACCAACAACATCGCTTATGGTGACCTTGCCGACGCGCCGTTCGAAGCCGTGCGCAAGGCGGCCGAAGATGCCTACGCCGCCGAGTTCATCGAGCAGATGCCTCAGGGGTACGACACACTGGTAGGCGAAAACGGCGTCCTCCTTTCCGGGGGGCAGCGTCAGCGTCTGGCGATAGCCCGTGCGCTGCTCAAGAACGCGCCGTTGTTGATCCTGGATGAGGCTACCTCGGCCCTTGATACCGAGTCCGAGCGCCACATCCAGGCAGCTTTGGATCAAGTGATAAAAGGGCGCACCACGCTGGTGATCGCTCACCGCTTGTCGACTATCGAGAAGGCCGACTTGATCTTGTTGATGGACAAGGGACGCATTGTCGAGCGCGGTACTCATGCCGAGTTGCTGGCACTCAATGGTTTCTACGCCCGGTTGCACGAGAAAGATTTCGTCGAAGGTGCCGAAGAGGCAACGAAGGAGTCCTTCGTTTGATTTTGAGTTACTGGCGGTCCTGGCGAGAAAGCGGTTGGACCCCCATTGATGCCGTGGCTTACGCCCAGGCCTGGCAACAGTTTGGCGGCAGCGTGGCCACTCACCCTGATGTGGTCGAGCGTCTGGCCGGGCTTGTCGGTATTCCGGTGCGTTATCTGGGCTGGTTCGTTGACGGTCAATTGTGTGCGGCGATCCCGACCTGGGGACGTCATGTGGCCTTATCCAAGGATGTGCTCAAGCGTGAGGGCAAGCGTGGCATGCTCGATCTTGGCAATGCCGAGATCATCCTGCCGATGGCCGAAGACACTCGGATTCGTGTACGACATCGCATGCGCTATGTGTCCGCACTCAATGCTCAGAACATCACCGGCCTTGCTGAGCAGCCTGAAGGTCTGGCGCTGGCCCGTGAGCCCGAGGATTACAGTAAGAAGTTTCGTTACAACCAGCGTCGCGAACAGCGTTTGCTGGAGGACGCGGGCGGCAGTATCCGGCCTATGCTGGAGCTGAGCGCCAGCGAACAGGCCGCCATCTATGCCGACCTGTTCCAACGCCGCTGGAACTTCGAAGCTCCGGGCAAAAAGCATCTGGCTGACGTGTTCGGGCTGATGCGTGAGTTCATGACCGGGTCCTTGATCTACCTGAACGATGAGCCGGTTGCGATTCAGATCCTGTATCGGGTCGAGGCGCCCAAGTGGACCAGTCTTGAATACATCAACGGCGGCGTCGACCCGCAGAGCCGCGAGTTCAGTCCTGGCAGCGTGCTCAGTTTCGTCAATACCCAAACCGCTTGGGAGCAAGCTCGAGCCTTGGGCAAGCCGCTGCGTTATTCGTTCGGCCGTGCCGATCGCGAATACAAGGATCGCTGGTGTCACCGGGTTCCGGTCTATCAGGTTTGAGCGAGGGTAAACAACCATGAGCGGACGCAAGCAGCTATTGCTCAAACGCCATCGTCAACGCAAACGCCTGATACTGATTGGCATGTTGCTGGTGGCGTCAGCTCTTGGTTTTTTTGTGTCGTGGTGGGCGTTGCCGCTGTTCCTGCTGCTGGGCTGGGTCGCCCACGAGGCCTGGTTTTGCGATCATCTGTTCTATGCTCCGAACGACGACTATCGTTATGACTTCCCGGCAGGCACGCCGCAGTTTCCCGCCATTTTGAACGATGGCCTCTTGCAGGTCGCGGGTGAGTTCAGTGCGGGGCAGACCCTGATTCTGCAGGTGCGGGTCAAAAGCCATTGGTTGGGGCGTTTTTTCGATCCTCAAGTATGGATCGGTGACGATCGCCAGGATCTGGAGCGCGGTGTTGCGGGTGAGCGTTTCCTCAATCTGTCCGGGCAGGATTCGCTGCTGACAAGCAGCGCCCTGAAAGTGCACGGCCGTTTTTGCAGCCTGGCGTCACAGGCGACTCTTCATGTCCTGAGCAACCCGGACTTTGGCCAGCAACGTTTGCTCATCATCGCCCCTCATGCCGATGATGCCGAACTCGCGGCTTTTGGTCTCTACAGCCGGGCCAGCGATGTGGCTATCGTCACGCTGACCCAAGGTGAAATCGAAGCCGATCACTATCGCGATATGGGGCTGGACGTGGCTCAAGCCGCTCGTCTGAAGGGCCGCCTGCGTAGCTGGGACAGCTTGGCGGTACCGTTGTGGGGTGGGGTGAGGCAACAGCAATGTGTGCAATTGGGCTACTACTGCCTGCAGTTGGGGGCAATGGCGCAACAGCCGGAGCGAAGCTTTGGCTCTCTGGAGTCGGGCGATAGTGATATTCGGGACGTGCGCCGGTTCAACACCCTGAGTCTGCCCGGTGACGTTGACGGCCAGCCCAATTGGCGCAACCTGGTGGCCGATCTGGTGCGACTGCTTGAGCATCACCGACCGGACGCGGTAGTGACACCTCACCCCGAACTGGATCCTCACAGCGACCATGTTGCCAGTACTCGCGCCTTGATGGAGGCAATTGAACTCAGTACCTGGCGCCCGCGTACCCTGCTGCTGTATGCCAACCACCTGCACGATAACGACCGTTGGCCAATGGGCCCGGCAGGCTATGGTATCGCCTTGCCTCCAGCCATCGAGCCGTTGCCGGCCGATGGGCTATGGAGCCCGCTGCTGGATGCGCCAACCCGCATGGACAAGGCGATGGCGTTAGGCATGCAACACGATTTACAGGGCCGTCCACCCTTCAAAAGACGACTGCGGCGAATGATCCAGCGGTTGTTGGCCGGGCGTCGCTGGCCTCGCACCGGGGAGGATGAGTTTTTCCGCAAGGCGGTGCGTCGACATGAGCTTTTCTGGACGCGTCCACTGGATGCGTCGCGAAAGGATGATTAACGAACCGTCGAAATGCGGTGTTCAGCCTATGCTTTGCTCTGGGCAATGAGTTGGGTATACGTGCGATGCAGCGCGGAGGCCGGTAAAACCCCGCGATTTCGGTTTCCGGGAGAGGCTCGGTTATGGACAGGACGACAAAGATATCGACACAACGGCCGCTGATTCGGCCTTCTGCGCTGACAGTCTCCCCGCAGGCACGGGCGGCGATCAAATCCCAGCGACCGCGATGTATCTGGCTGACCGGCCTGTCCGGAGCGGGAAAATCAACATTGGCCAATGCGTTGGAAGTACGCTTGCACGAGTTGGGGTTCCATACCTGCCTGCTTGACGGGGACAACCTGCGCCAGGGGTTATGCAGTGACCTGGGCATGAGTCCTGAGGCGCGCAAGGAGAACATCCGACGAATCGGCGAGGTGGCGCGATTGATGGTCGATGCCGGACTGATCGTCATTGTCGCGGCCATCTCCCCATTTCGGGCTGACCGTGAGGCCGCACGGCAATTGTTCTCCCCGGATACTTTTCTCGAGGTCTATGTGAGCACGCCTTTCGACGTTTGTGCCCAACGAGATCCAAAAGGCCTGTATCGGGAAGCGCGCGCGGGAAGGCTCAAGAATTTCACCGGGCTCGACAGCCCATACGAAGTACCGTTGACACCCGCTTGCGAAATCGACACCGACAAGCTGGAGCCGAGCCAGGCCTGCGACCGGCTGTGGGCGCTGTTGCACGACTAACGCATCCGGTTACAGCCATGGACGAGCCTTCGCCAACCCTGTGCTAATATCCCCGCCCTGTTCATTTTGTATGTGGGATGCTCCATGAAGTTGTCCATGCCGCGATTCGATCAAGCCCCTGTATTGGTGGTCGGCGATGTCATGCTCGACCGCTATTGGCATGGCGGTACCTCACGGATCTCCCCTGAGGCGCCGGTTCCGGTGGTCAAGGTCGAGCACATCGAGGACCGCCCCGGTGGTGCCGCCAACGTTGCCCTGAACATCGCGGCCCTTGGTGCGCCGGCCTCCCTGGTGGGCGTGACCGGTGACGACGAAGCCGCCGACAGCCTGACCAACAGCCTCAAGGGCGCGGGCGTGCGGGCGATATTCCAGCGCATTGCGCACCAGCCGACCATCGTCAAGCTGCGGGTCATGAGCCGTCACCAGCAACTGCTGCGGATCGATTTCGAAGAGCCCTTCGCCACCGACCCCCTGGCCCTCGGTGCCGAGGTTGATCGCCTGCTCGAAGGTATCAAGGTATTGGTATTGTCGGACTACGGCAAAGGTGCCTTGAAGAACCACCAAGTGCTGATCCAGGCCGCCCGCGCCCGTGGCATTCCGGTCGTGGCCGACCCCAAGGGCAAGGATTTTTCCATCTATCGGGGCGCGAGCCTGATCACGCCGAACCTCAGCGAGTTCGAAACCATCGTCGGTGGTTGCGTCGATGAGCACGATTTGGTCAACAAAGGCGCTCAGTTGATGCACGACCTCGACCTGGGTGCCTTGCTGGTGACACGTGGAGAGCATGGCATGACGCTGCTGCGTCCCGATCACCCCGCGTTGCACCTGCCGGCTCGTGCCCGTGAAGTGTTCGACGTGACGGGCGCCGGCGACACGGTGATTTCCACCTTGGCCGCCGCGATTGCCGCCGGCGAGGAACTGCCCCATGCGGTGGCCCTGGCGAACCTCGCGGCGGGCATCGTCGTCGGCAAGCTCGGTACGGCGGCCATCAGCGCCCCGGAACTGCGGCGCGCCATCCAGCGCGAAGAAGGTTCCGAGCGCGGCGTCCTGGGCCTGGAGCAATTGCTGTTGGCGGTTGACGATGCCCGTGCCCACAACGAGAGCATCGTCTTTACCAATGGCTGCTTCGATATTCTGCATGCCGGGCATGTGACGTACCTCGAGCAGGCCAGGGCCCAGGGCGATCGGCTGATCGTTGCGGTCAACGACGACGCGTCCGTGAGCCGTCTTAAAGGGCCGGGACGCCCGATCAACAGCGTCGACCGGCGCATGGCAGTTCTTGCCGGCCTTGGCGCGGTGGATTGGGTGATCAGCTTCAGCGAAGGCACGCCGGAAAATCTGCTGCGCCAGGTCAAGCCGGATGTACTGGTCAAGGGCGGCGATTACGGGATCGACCAGGTTGTGGGTGCTGACATCGTCGCGGCCTACGGCGGCACTGTGAAAGTATTGGGGTTGGTAGAGAACAGTTCGACGACAGCCATTGTCGAAAAGATCCGCAGCCATTGACGGGCTCGCTCCATACCCCCCGGGAAAGGCTTGCACCGCAAGCCTCTGCCTCCCCGGGCCGAGCCGCTCATAGGCCCCGTTTTCTTTCGTTTCGTGGTTAATAAGCTTATGAAAGTCATGCTCCTGGTAATGGATGAGCAGCGTGTGATTCTTGACCGGCTGTATGCAGTTGTGCAGGAGAACTGTGATGACTGTTCCGTCTATCGCCTGAGTAAACAGCAGCAGAAGCACCTCGGCCGGTTCCTGGCGTCGGTCAATTACGAAACTTTCGACCGGGTGGTGATTTTTTCTCGGGTCAAACGCCTAGCCCCGCAATTGAGTGTGTTGAAGTGCATTCCAGGGCTGATCTTCCTTGAGCACGACGCTTACCAAAACTACATGCCCGAAAGTAAATACAAGGGCGTCTACTCGCGTTTGTACCGCCGTCTGCCCAGTTGCCGCGCTCTGGTGTCGGGGGCCGTGTTGGCCCGCCGTATGCGGGCCGAGAACATCGATGCGGTGTTCGTTTCCAAAGGTTATGACGAGCAGATGCTGCGCAACACCGGCAGTGCCCGTGATATTCCCGTGGGGTTTCTCGGCAGCCTCAAGAGCACCGAATACGCCCAGCGCAAAGCGCTGCTTGACGCCCTGGTTCGACGCACCGGCATGCTCGTGACGCGGACCCAGTCGGGTAGCGAGTACCTGGAAACACTCAATCGCATCAAAATCTTCGTCAGCGCCGACCTGGGCATGGAGGAGTTCATGATCAAGAACTACGAGGCCATGGCTTGCGGATGCGTGCTGCTGGCCTGGAGTCAGGGCGAGGAAGATCAATTGCTCGGCTTTGAGGACATGGAAAACACCGTTTTCTATCGCTCCGAGGATGAGGCGGTGCAGAAGCTCGAGCTGCTGCAACGTGACCCGGAACTGGCCGCGCGGATCGCCCGTAATGGCCAGGCCTTCGCCGAAAGCCGATATTCCTTTGCACGCGTCGGACGGTCCTTGGCCGATGAAATCCAGCGTGAAATGCGTCCATGGCAAGCCCCTTCCGCATTAATCCGCTGGTGGGTCAAGTTGCGCTACGGCATGCACGTACCGGAATAGACGACATGAATGATCGTGTGCCTCAAGCCGGTGACGAAATGGCGCTTGATGAACTGCCTGGCGGTCATCAATCGCTATTGGGTGCATTGCCCCAGGCCTTGAAAGAGTGTTTGGACAGGGCTGCGCGGGTGGTGCTGATGGCCAATAATCCAGCGATCACGGCGGCCGACTTCCAGGCGCTCGATATCGGTCGCGACGATGTGGTCGTGACGTTCAACACCTGTGTGAAGGCAGCACTGCTCAACCCGCAGAGCGCTCATGTGTTCGTGCACGGTTTCAATGCCCCCGATGCCTATTTCTTCGGCCTGCCTTACAACCCCGAGGTGCAGCGTTTGTTCGACCTGCCCGGTGCGCGCTGCTTCACCATGCTGGTGGGGTGCACCGGGGAAATGTCACCGTTGCCGGGTGTGGCCCTGTATCGGGAGCGCATGCCGTTGCCGCCCTTGTGGAACTATCCGAGCGACAGGCCGGGTGGCAAGCGCTATGTCGGTCCTTCCACTGGTTTCAATGCGCTGGTGCTGTTCGATTGGCTGCGCGGACATGCAGGTTATACCTACCAGATCATGACCCTGGGCTTTTCCAACGAGGCGGGAAAGTTCTGGAGCGGGCACGCCTGGGATTATGAGCGGCAATGGCTGCTCACGTCTGATGTGATCGTCGTACCGTTGCAGCGCAAGCGTTGGTGGCAAGGTTGGTTTCGTCGCCGTTGAGTCAGATTGGCAAGGTCGAATAGCCTGATGCGATGCCGGCGAGGCAAGTTTTTTACGACAGGGGAAGGATGCGTGTTGAAAGTTGCGGTAGCCTTTTTTGGTATCCCGAGAAACTCGGAGATCTGCTTTCCCTCCATTCAGGAAAACGTCCTGGCGCAAATCCCGGCGGGCAGCGAAGTGCAGTGCTTTTACCATCTGTACAAAATCGACGAGATCCACAACCCACGCTCGGGTGAGCAAGGTGAGCTGGACGCGGATAACTATGCACCGTTCACCACCATGACCGGTCGGCTCGATCCTACCGATGGGGTTCTGGAGCGTTGGGACTTCGAGCGGGTCAAGGCCTTGGGCGATACCTGGGCGGACGAACACGCTTCGCTCAGAAATCTGATTTACCAGCTCAACTCACTGCACATCGTGACGGCCATGATGGAACCGTTTGATCCGGACTTCGTCCTGTTTGTGCGTCCCGACAATTTCTACCATACAGCGCTTCCCGCTTACGTGTTTGCTCACTCCGATGCTCGCCGGTTGAATGCCTACATTCCGGATTGGCAATGGTGGGGTGGCTTGAACGACCGTTTTGCGATCTGCGGACGTGACGCCTACAGGGCCTACGGCAAGCGCATCGAACGCATTTTCGATTTTTGCGCGGCGACGGGCAGGAAGCTGCATTCCGAGCGACTGCTCAAATACGCCTTGCAGCAGGCGCGGGTCAGGGTTTGCACCCTGCCGACCACCGCGTCACGCGTACGGATCAATGGCACGTTCGCCGAAGAGTCGTTCTCGCCCAAACGCGGTATGGGTAAGCGCGAGAACCGTTATTTTCATCTGTTCGCGCGGTGGTGCACCTACATGGATAAACGACGTTCCAGCTGACGCTATTTGTGCAGCGTTCCGCGAACCATACGCATCAGGCCCATGGCCTTCTTATGCAAGGTGGTCAGACCCTGGCGACGGGGCGGGAGCCTCTCCAGGCCCTGTTTCACGAGCCAATCCTTCCAGCGGATGCGCTCGTCGCGAACCACCCAGCCTTCCTGGCTGGCGAAGCTTTCAGCCAGGTGCAGGCCTCGGGTACTGGCCGGAACCAGTTGATCGCGCTTGAGCGTATACAGCTCACCTACCGGTTTGCCGTCTTCAAGCGGCATCAGGTACAAATCCGGTCGTTTACGGTCCAGGCGCGCCACCAACTGATCACCCTCAAGTCGCTCATCGACATGAAACAGGCTCAGGGACTTGGCTTCCTTGGGCACATCCAGACGCAAATCATAAATCAGCTGCAACGATGCCGTTGGCAGATGCACGTAGGCCCGTGGCCGCTCGATCAACTGCAGGTTGGCGCTACGCACCGGGCGGGCCGAGCCGGACAACGGTGTCAGGCGAAACGGCAAGGCTTCTCGGTAGTGCAGGGCCGTGGCGTAGGGGGCGGGCAGCCAAGTGTCGTTGAAACGCCCGCCGAGCCAGCCTTCCGGGGTTTCCAGCAGGCACTCCTCGGCAATTTCATTGATGGCGGTGAGCAGCGGCAGGTTCAGTTCATGGGCCGGGACGTAACCGGAAATCAACTTGAGCACCACGTCGCCGCGATCCTGCCGCCGCTGGCGCACCAGCACCCAATAGTCGCGGTTCTGCCAATGCAGGGTCAGGCGCACCGAGACGCCCAGGTTCGCCAACTCCAGGGAAAAACGCTCGGCATCGTCCACCGCCACCGGACGGCGACGTTGCAAGGTCTGGGAAAAATTCAAAGGCATCCCGACACTTTGGTAAGTCAGGCCTTCGGGTGTCGCTTCGACGAGCAGGGGCAGGGTCTTGAAGTTGCTTGGGTTCTTTCTGATGAGCGTACGCGGCATGTCGGCTCCTTCCTTAATGCCGCGCTAGGCGGCGTCAGTTCTTACGTAGGACCTTGGCGACGGTCGAGACGTTATGGGCGAGGTGCAGCGGATTGATGGTGCCGACAATAGCACTGGCGACCCCAGGATGCTCAAACAACAGTTCGAAGCTGGCACGAACCGGGTCCACACCCGGGCTCAGGCACACGTGACCGCTGGCCAGGGCTTTCTTCACCAGGATTGCTTTGCCGTGCTCGGCTGCGTAGTCAATGACAGCCTTCTCGTTTCGTTCGTTCAGATTGTAGGTGACCATTGCGCAATCGCCTTGCTCCAGGGCTTTCAAGCCGCCCTCGACGGTCTTGCCGGAAAAACCGAAGCCGCCGATCTTGCCCTCGCGTTTGAGCGCCGCCAGGGTTGGATAGACCTCGCTGTCGTTGAGGATTGCCAGGTCATTGCCGTCGGAGTGCACCAGCACCAGATCGATGCAGTCCGTTTCCAGGCGCTTGAGGCTGCGCTCCACCGAGAGTCGGGTATGGGCGGCACTGAAGTCATGGCGCGACTGGCCGTCGCTGAATTCTTCCCCGACCTTGCTGACAATCACCCAGTCGTGTCGCTGACCGCGCAACAGCGGGCCCAGGCGTTCTTCGCTGCGGCCATAGGCGGGCGCGGTGTCGATCAGGTTGATGCCCAGGTCGCGTGCCAGCTTGAGCAGCCTGCGCGCGTCGTCGTCGTCGGGAATCTGGAAGCCGCTGGGGTACTTGACGCCTTGGTCGCGACCGAGCTTGACCGTGCCCAGGCCCAGGGGGGAAACCATCGGGCCGGTCTGGCCCAGTGGACGATAGAAATCGTGCAGGGTCGGTTGGCTCATGGCAGCAGTTGCTCCCAGGCAGGCACGCCCATGGGCGGTTTCGGCAACTCCGGCAGTGGGGCCGGGTGGCTTGGCTGGAGGCCATCGCGTTGCAGCGCGCTGATCACCCGATCGGCGAAGTCCGGGGCCAGGGCCAGTTTGGTTGGCCAACCCACCAGCAGGCGATCCTGCTCGGCAAGGAAAGCGTTGTCCGGGCGGGTCAGGCCCGATTGCAGCGGTTCGGCGCGATCAACCCGCAATGTGGCCCATTGCGCGGTGCTGAGATCGACCCATGGCAGCAACTGGCCGAGTTCTTTCTGGGCCGCGGCGATCTGCGCGGCGGGCTCGCGGGCCACGGCGTCGCCTTCAGCGAGATCGCCGCCCAGGTACCAGACCCATTGACCGTCGGCGGCCGGATGGGTGGTCACGGTGACCCGTGGTTTGGGGCCGCCGCCCAGGCAGTGGGCGTAGAGTGGTTTGAGGCTCGGGCCCTTGACCAACACCATGTGCAGCGGCCGGCGCTGCATGGCTGGTTGGTCCAGGCCCAGGGCCTTGAGCACGTCGGCGGTGCCGCCCCCGGCGCTGAGGACAATGCGCTGCGCGCGGATCTCGCGGCCATCCACCTTCAGGCCTACCAGCTCGTCACCTTCGCGCAGCGGTTCGATGTGTTGCCCGGCCAGCAAACTGTCGCCGGCCAGCTCCGCCAGGCGGGCGATCAGGCTGGGCACGTCCACCACCAGTTCGGCCAGGCGATAGACCTTGCCCTTGAAGCGCTTGTCTTGCAGGGCCGGCGGCAGTTGCTCACCCTTGACCTGATCGACCCGCCCACGCACGGCCTTGCTGGCGAAGAAACTGGTGAGGTTGCCGGCCAGGGTGCCGGGGGACCAGAGGTAGTGGGCCTCGGACAGCAGGCGCACGCCGGACAGGTCCAACTCACCCGCGCCGCTCAAGGCTTCGCGCCAGCGCCGCGGCATGTCGGCGATGGCTTCCGAGGCGCCGGTCAGGGCCCCGTGCAAGGCGTACTTGGCGCCGCCGTGAATGATGCCCTGGGATTTGACGCTCTGCCCGCCGCCGAGGCTGGCGCTTTCCACCAACACGGTCGAAAAGCCCTGGCGGCGCAGGCGCGCATTCAGCCAGAGGCCGGCGACTCCGGCGCCGACAATCAGAACGTCGGTGGAAATAACGGATGGCATGCAGCGACCTCAGAGTTCAAGACGAGGGCGCAGTATACAGGCTCGGTGCAGAGGGCATTTGTTGATGATCAACATCGGCAGCTTGCAAGGAAAGCTTTTGTGGCGAGGGAGCTTGCTCCCGCTGGGTTGCGCAGCAACCCCATTTTTATGGGCGCTTCGCACCCAAGCGGGAGCAAGCTCCCTCGCCACAGAAGTATTCCAGCTCAAAGGATCGGTGTGTTTTCAGTGCCCGGCGGTCTTGGAGAACAGCTGAATCACCACGACCCCCAACACAATCAACGCCATCCCGAGCATCGCCGGCACGTCCAGCTTCTGCCCGTAGATGAACAATGCCGCCACACTGACCATGACGATCCCCATCCCGGCCCAGACCGCATACGCCACGCCCACCGGGACGGTGCGAACGACCAGGGTGAGCATCCAGAATGCAATCCCGTAGCCGGCGATGACCAGCAACAAAGGCACGGGTGTGCTCAAGCCTTTGATCGCTTTCATCGAAACGGTGGCAATCACTTCGGCGCAGATGGCGATGGCCAGGTAGTAGTAAGCGTTCATGGGCGATTCCTCTTTGAAGGTTGCGTCTTTCGATGTCGCCATTTTAGAGAGGCGGCAGATGGGGTAAAGTCATTACCTATCTGTTTAGAGGATAGGTTGAGCCATGAATGTTCAGTGGAATCTGGAGCAACTGCGGGTCTTTGTCGGTGTCGCCGACAAGCGTTCGTTTTCCGCCGTGGCCCGGGACCAGCGCAAGGCGCAGTCGGCCATCAGCAACGCGATTGCCCTGTTGGAAGCCGACCTGGGCGTTTGCCTGTTCGAGCGCAGCAGCGGCCGTCAGCCAATGCTCACGCAAGCCGGTGAGGCATTGCTGGAGGAGGCGCGCGAAGTGCTGCGTCAGTGCGAACGCCTCAATGGCCGGGCTCAGGCCCTGATGCGAGGGCAGGAGGCGCGCCTGCGCCTGGCTCAGGACGAGGCCATGCCCTATCAACCGGTCATCAACAGCCTGGTGGCCCTGGCCGAGCAATTCCCCACCCTTGAAGTTCAACTGGCCAGCGCCGCCCAGGGCGATGTCGCGCGCAAACTGGTGGAGCGTCACGCCGATCTGGGCCTGTTGTTCTACCACGACCGGATCCCCGAGGCGTTGGAACGCCGGGTGCTGGGCAGCGTCGAGATGGTGACGGTGTGCGGCCGAGAGCATCCCCTGGCCAATCACGCGTACGTAACCTGCCTGGAGATGGCACGGCATCGTCAATTGCTGATGGCGACCCAGTCCAGCGTCTACCCCGGCAGCGAGCAGGCCAGCCCGCAAGTCTGGCGGGCCGACAGTTTCTACGTCTTGGCCGAATGGCTGAGGTGCGGCCTGGGCTGGGCCTGGCTGCCACGGCATGTGGTGCAATACCCGGCTTATCTGGATGATATGGTCGAACTCAACAGCGAATGGATTCCACCGGCGCTGGTGGTGGAATTGGTCTGGCGCCGTGACGAGCCCCTGGGGCCGGCCGCCCGTTGGCTGGCGGAACGTTTTGCCGTGCAGTTGCAGGCGATCGGCTGAAAAACCGATAAACTCCGCCGCCATGAACAGAACTCTCTATAGCGCGTTGTTTTATCTGGGGCTGCCACTGGTAGCGATTCGGTTGTGGCTGCGGGCACGCAAGGCACCGGCGTATGCCCGGCGCATCGGCGAGCGCTTTTCCTGGGGCCTGCCGGCCATGGTGCCGGGCGGCATCTGGGTCCATGCGGTGTCGGTGGGCGAAAGCATCGCCGCCGCACCGATGATTCGTGGCTTGTTGCAACGTTATCCACAGTTGCCGATCACGGTCACCTGCATGACGCCCACCGGGTCCGAGCGGATCCAGGCGCTGTTCGCCAACGAGCCGCGCATCCAGCATTGCTATTTGCCCTACGACTTGCCCTGCGCCGCCAAGCGTTTTCTCGACCGGGTTCGGCCGTCTCTGGCGGTGATCATGGAAACCGAGCTGTGGCCCAACCACATTCACCAATGTGCCAAGCGTGGCATTCCGGTGGCCCTGGCCAATGCGCGGTTGTCGGATCGCTCGGCGCGTGGCTATGGGCGTTTTCCCCAACTCACCCGGCCGATGCTCGCCGAAATGAGCCTGTTCGCCGTCCAGACTGAAGTCGAAGCCGAGCGATTCCGTCAGTTAGGCGCCCGGGCAGAAACCGTCGAGGTCACCGGCTCGATCAAGTTCGACCTGACTATCGACCCGCAACTGCTGGAAAGTGCCAGCGCCTTGCGCCGCCAGTGGCAAGCCATGGAGCGTCCGGTGTGGATCGCCGCCAGCACCCATGAAGGCGAGGACGAAGTGGTGCTGGCCGCCCACCGTCGGCTGCTCGACAGCTATCCCGATGCGTTGCTGATCCTGGTGCCGCGTCATCCCGAGCGTTTTGACGCCGTGCACCAGTTGTGCGAAAGCCAAGGCTTCGCCACGGTCCGGCGCTCCAGCGCACAGCCCGTCACCGCCCAGACCTCGGTGCTACTGGGCGACACCATGGGTGAGTTGCTGTTTCTCTACGCGTTGGCCGACAGTGCGTTCGTCGGTGGCAGCCTGGTACCGAACGGCGGGCACAACTTGCTGGAACCGGCGGCACTGGAGAAACCGGTACTCAGTGGTCCGCATGTGTTCAACTTCCTCGAAATCGCCGGACAACTGCGCGCGGCCGGGGCGTTGCAGGAAGTCGACGATGCCCAAAGCCTGGCCCTGGCGGTACAGCGCCTGTTCGAGCTGCCCCGTGATGCCCAGCGCATGGCTGAGGCCGGATTGAAGGTGATGCGCACCAATCAGGGCGCGTTGCAGCGGTTGCTGGAGGGGTTGGGGCGGTTGATCGATTGAGCTTTTGTGGCGAGGGAGCTTGCTCCCGCTCGGCTGCGAAGCAGCCGTAAAACCGGCACCACGGTTCTGGCTGGCAGAACGCGGTGACTGGTTTTGGGCCTGCTTCGCAGGCCAGCGGGAGCAAGCTCCCTCGCCACAAGGGTGTCGTCGTTACTGCGCCGGCCGCGAGCGCAACTGCTGCGCCGCTGCTTGCGCAAGGTCCGGTGGCAGGAAGTCCCGGTCCGGGTTGTAGTCGGGCTTGAGATAACGTGACAGATCCTGCAGATCCGCCGGGCTCAACGTACCGGCGGCCTGCTTCAGACGCAGGTTGTCGAGGATGTAGTCGTAGCGGGCGTTGTTGTAATTGCGCACAGAGGTGTACAGCTGACGCTGGGCATCGAGCACATCGACGATGTTGCGAGTGCCCACCTGGTAACCGATTTCGGTGGCCTCCACCGCGCTCTGGTTGGAGATGATCGACTGGCGCCGGGCCTGGACCTGCTCCACATCGGTGTTCACCGCGCGGTGCAGGTTGCGAGTGTTTTCCACCACCTGTCGGCGCAGGCCTTCGCGTTGCTGTTCGGTCTGGGTGAGCTGCGAGTAGGACTCGCGCACCTGGGAGCTGGTCAGCCCGCCGCTGTAGATCGGAATACTCAGTTGCAAACCGATGGTGCGTTGCTCGGCATCGCCGCCGTAGCGCTGTCCGGTCGGGTTCGGGTTGGTGAAGCCGAGGCCGTCGTTGTCGCCTTTTTTGTACTGGGCTATCGCATCGAGGGTCGGCGCATGACCGGCCTTGCGTTGGCGCAGGGTGTCTTCGGCGGCGTCGACGGCGTAGTTGCTGGCCAGCAGGTTCAGGTTCTGCTTGGCCGCCGTGTCGACCCAGGCCTTGGCGTCGTTCGGTGTCGGCGGCAGGATCGGCAGGGTATGGACGATACCCTGGAGCGAGTTGTACTGGCGGTTGGTCAGGGTGATCAAGGCTTCGAAGGCGTCGTCGACCTGGCGCTGGGCGAGGATCCGGTTGGCCCGCGCCGTATCGTAGCTGGCCTGGGATTGCAGCACGTCGGTCTTGTCCGACAGGCCCACGTCGAAGCGCTCGTTGGACTGGTCGAGCTGGCGCTTGAACGCCGCTTCCTCAGCCTTGGTCGAGGCCAGGTTGTCCTGGCTGCGCAGCACATTGAAATAGCTCTCGGCGCTTTGCAGGATCATGTTCTGTTCGGTGGCCGACAGTTGTAGCGAGGCTTGTTCGTTGACGGACTTTGCCGCCTGGAGTTGGAACCAGCGGTCGGCACGGAAAATCGGTTGGGACAGCGTGGCCTGGTAAACCGTGGCGCTGCGAGTGGCGGTCATCGCCGGCTGGTCGAGCTCGGTACGGGTATTGTTCAGGTCGGCACCGGCCGAGAGGTTTGGTAACAACCCGGCGCGCGCCTGGGGCACCACTTCCTTCTGTGCGCCATATTGGGCGCGGGCGGCGGCCAGGTCGGCGTTGTTGTCCACCGCCTCCTGGTACACGCTCACCAGATCGGTTTTGGTGGTCAAGGGCGCTTCGGCAGCCCAGGCCATTCCATTGGACGCACAAGACACGGCAAGGGCCAGTGAGAGTTTGCGCAGCATGAGGCGATCCCTACTTCTCGAATGTTTGCGCACAAGCGGCGCGGCGTAGCGAGTGTAGTTGCGCACACGCGCGGCAACAATCCTGTATATGCGCCATTCATCACGCCTTTTGCCCTGGCGATGGCGTTCTCTCGTGGTTGTGTCTAGACTGGCCGGGTTCTTGTCGGGGTGCCTTGCTATGAGGCTGAGATCGAATAATTTCGGATCCCGTTGAACCTGATCAGGTTAGCGCCTGCGTAGGGAACAAGATTTCTCGTCACCCGGCGAGTCCTCTTGTGCTTCGTCCGGGATGTTGTTCTACAGTCGAACACACTCGAGCAGCAAGCACAGCGTCCGCACTTTCGTGCAGGGATGCGTCCATTCGTTACAGGTTCGCTCCGACAAAAATCCACTGCCTGGATGTGTGTCTGGAGAGCCCGTGATGACGACAAAATCAAAAAACGCGACCAACCTCAGCGATTCGGCCAAGGTCGATGAGCAATCGGTCCAGCCCTTTACCCGCTCGCAAAAAATCTATGTCCAGGGCAGCCGCCCGGACATCCGCGTGCCCATGCGCGAAATCAGCCTCGACGTGACGCCCACCGACTTCGGCGGCGAAATCAACGCGCCAGTGGTGGTGTACGACACCTCGGGTCCCTACACCGACCCGAACGTGATCATCGACGTGCGCAAAGGCCTGGCCGATGTACGTTCTTCGTGGATCGAAGCCCGTGGCGACACTGAGCGCCTGGCGGGCCTGAGCTCCAACTTCGGCCAGGAGCGCCTGGCCGATCCCGAACTGACCAAGCTGCGCTTCGCCCATGTGAACAACCCGCGTCGTGCCAAGCCGGGCGCCAACGTCAGCCAGATGCACTACGCGCGCAAAGGCATCATCACCGCCGAGATGGAATACGTCGCCATCCGCGAAAACATGAAGCTGGAAGTGGCCCGCGCCGCCGGCCTGCTGGACCAGCAACACGCCGGCCACAGCTTCGGCGCCAGCGTGCCGAAGGTCATTACCCCGGAATTCGTGCGTGACGAAATCGCCCGTGGCCGCGCGATCATCCCGGCCAACATCAACCACACCGAATTGGAACCGATGATCATCGGCCGTAACTTCCTAGTGAAGATCAACGGCAACATTGGCAACAGTGCGCTGGGTTCGTCCATCGAAGAAGAAGTGGCGAAACTGACCTGGGGCATCCGCTGGGGTTCGGACACGGTCATGGACCTGTCCACCGGCAAGCACATCCATGAAACCCGCGAGTGGATCATCCGAAATTCGCCGGTGCCGATTGGTACCGTGCCGATCTACCAGGCCCTGGAGAAAGTCGGCGGCGCGGCCGAAGACCTGACCTGGGAGCTGTTCCGCGACACGTTGATCGAACAGGCCGAGCAGGGCGTCGACTACTTCACCATCCACGCCGGCGTGCTGCTGCGCTATGTGCCGCTGACCGCCAAGCGCGTCACCGGTATCGTCAGCCGGGGTGGTTCGATCATGGCCAAGTGGTGCCTGGCGCACCATAAAGAGAACTTCCTCTACACCCACTTCGAAGACATCTGCGAAATCATGAAGGCCTACGACGTCAGCTTCTCGCTGGGCGATGGCCTGCGTCCGGGCTCGATTGCCGACGCCAACGACGAAGCGCAGTTCGGTGAGCTGGAAACCCTCGGCGAGTTGACCAAGATCGCTTGGAAGCACGACGTGCAATGCATGATCGAAGGCCCGGGCCACGTGCCGATGCAGTTGATCAAAGAGAACATGGACAAGCAGCTCGAGTGCTGCGACGAGGCGCCGTTCTACACCCTCGGCCCACTGACCACCGACATCGCGCCGGGCTACGACCACATTACCTCCGGTATCGGTGCGGCGATGATCGGCTGGTTTGGTTGCGCCATGCTCTGCTACGTGACCCCGAAAGAGCATTTGGGATTGCCGAACAAGGATGACGTCAAGACCGGGATCATCACCTACAAGATCGCCGCGCACGCAGCCGACCTGGCCAAGGGTCACCCTGGCGCGCAGATCCGCGACAACGCCTTGAGCAAGGCACGCTTCGAGTTCCGCTGGGAAGACCAGTTCAACCTCGGTCTGGACCCGGACACCGCCCGCTCGTACCACGACGAAACCCTGCCGAAGGACTCGGCCAAGGTCGCGCATTTCTGCTCGATGTGCGGGCCGAAATTCTGCTCGATGAAAATCACCCAGGAAGTGCGCGAGTACGCGGCTAACCAGCGCATTGAAGCGGTGGACGTGGACGTCGCCCAGGGCTTGGCGGAGCAGGCTGAGCGGTTCAAGAAGGAAGGTAGTCAGCTGTACAAGAAAGTGTGATTCGAGCTGATGGGGGCGGTGTTTTCACCGCCCCCATCGCGAGCAAGCTCGCTCCCACAGGGGATCTGCTGTGAACACAAAATCCGTGTACGCCGGTGATCCTCTGTGGGAGCGAGCTTGCTCGCGATAGCGGCCAGAAAAACAACAAATATCCCTCTGAGATGACAACCCTTGAACATCCAACCCAGCACCTACTCCCCCGACACCGCCGTCCCCCTGGACAAACGCGTCTTCGGCGCCCGCGATCTGTTTTCCCTGTGGTTCTCCCTCGGCATTGGCCTGATGGTCTTGCAGGTCGGCGCCTTGCTGGCACCGGGCTTGGGCCTGAGCGGTTCGTTGCTGGCGATTTTCCTCGGCACGCTGGTGGGCGTCCTGCTGCTGGCGGCCGTCGGCGTGATCGGCAGCGACACCGGCCTGTCGGCCATGGCCGCCCTCAAGCTCAGCCTCGGCGGCAAGGGCGCGAGCGTGCCGGCGGTGTTGAACCTGCTGCAACTGATCGGCTGGGGCTCGTTCGAAATCATCGTCATGCGCGATGCGGCCAGCCTGCTCGGCGCCCGCGCTTTCAGTGAAGGCAGCCTGGGCTCGAATCCGCTGCTATGGACCCTGTTCTTCGGTGCCTTGGCGACCTTGCTCGCAGTGAGCGGGCCGTTGACGTTCGTGCGTAAAGTCCTGCGCAAGTGGGGCATCTGGCTGCTGCTGGCGGCGTGCATCTGGCTGACCTGGAACCTGTTCGCCAAGGCCGATCTGGCGGCGCTGTGGACTCAGGCGGGCGACGGCTCGATGCCGCTGGCGGTGGGGTTTGATATCGCGATCGCCATGCCGCTGTCCTGGCTGCCGCTGATCGCCGACTACTCACGCTTCGGCAAACGCGCCAAAAACGTCTTTGGTGGCACTGCCGTGGGTTTCTTCATTGGCAACTTCTGGTTGATGAGCCTGGGCGTGGCCTACACCCTGGCGTTCGCGCCGAGCGGTGAAGTCAATGCGTTGCTGCTGGCCCTGGCGGGCGCCGGGCTGGGAATCCCACTGCTGCTGATTCTGCTGGACGAGTCGGAAAATGCCTTTGCCGATATTCATTCGGCGGCGGTGTCCAGCGGCATGTTGTCGGGGTTGAAGGTCGAGCACCTGGCCTTGGCGATCGGCGTCATCTGCACGTTGATCGCCTGCTTCGCACCGTTGGCGCAGTACCAGAACTTCCTGTTGCTGATCGGCTCGGTGTTCGCGCCGCTGTTCGGCGTGGTGCTGGTGGACCACTTCATCCTGCGCAAACGCAGCAGCCAGGTGTTGTCGTCCGCGTTGCGCTGGCCGGCACTGCTGGCCTGGTTGGGCGGGGTGAGCACGTATCACCTGCTGGCCAATTTCTACCCGGACATTGGCGCAACCCTGCCGTCGCTGATCCTGGCAGGGTTGCTGCAACTGTTGCTGGGCCGAGCCTTCAGCTACGGCCGGGGAACAGCTCGGGCTTGAGAATGCCGTTGAGGCGTGGGTAAGTGATCTTCAGTTCGATGTGGCCCAAGGCGTACGGCGCGATGGTGCTCACTTCGTACTTGAGGATCACCCCGCCGTAGGTCAGCGCCACGTTCGGGGTTTTCTGGAACGACCACTGTTTCAGAAACTCGGGTTCCTGATCCAGTTTGGTGCTGATCAGCCAGCTGTTGTGGGCAACCTGCGCGGCTTTCCAGAAGGCCTCTTCCTGGCCTGGCAGCAGCATGTCCGACAGCGTCAGGACTTTGTGCTGCGGACGCGAATAGTTGATGAAACCGCGTCCCGGCGTGCCGTGGGCACCACCGGTGTCCAGGTAGCTGGACAATTCGATGATCACCAAGCCGTCATGCTGCTCACGTACCTTGGCTTGCAAGTAACTGCTGTTGCCCGGGGCGGCGCTGCGCAAAAACTGCTCGCGATAGGCCGCCAGCGTCGGCGCCGCTGGAGTCCCCGGGGTGGTGCGGGTCAGTTCCAGCAGGCGTTTTTCGACAATGCCGTCCAGGGTCGGCTCGGCGGGAAAACGCAGGGTATCGATGTTCACCAAGGGGCAGTTGGCGCTGGCGCAGCCGGGTTGCAATTGCTCCGAGGCATCGCGGGTGGTTTCCAGCGGTGTGCGGTAGTTGGGTTGGAACAGGCTTTGGCAAGCGCCCAGGGTCAGGGCAATGGCGGCCACGGAGGCAGTTTTGAAAAGCGACATGGGCGTCCTTCATGGAACAGGGAAAGGCGAAAAGTTACCCGCTTCGACTGCCAGCAGGACAATCAGTTCGCCACTAAGCTCATTAGAGTTCTTTCACCTTCTGCCGTCTATCTCGATGAGTGGAAAGGGGCTGCATCAAACGGGACGGGCGCGTTAGGATGGCGCGAAGCCGAGGTTGGAACCTCGTATTGATCGACTGCACACGAGGATTGCCATGACCGACTTCGCCAACGCCACACCGAGTACCGTGGACATCGTCAAGCGCGAGAGCTGCTTCCAGGGTTTCTACAAACTCGACCGCGTCCACTTGCGCCACGAATTGTTCGCCGGTGGCATGAGTCGTGAAATCAGTCGTGAACTGTTCGTGCGCCATGACGCGGTGTGCGTCCTGCCCTACGACCCGCAGCGCGATGAAGTGGTGCTGATCGAGCAGTTTCGCGTCGGCGCCATGGGCAAGGCCGCCAACCCTTGGCTGGTGGAATTGGTGGCCGGCCTGATTGACAAGGACGAGCAGCCGGAAGAAGTTGCTCATCGCGAAGCGCAGGAGGAAGCTGGGCTTGTCTTCGCCGCCCTTTGGCCGATGACCAAGTATTTTCCATCGCCGGGCGGCAGTGATGAATTCGTACATTTATACCTGGGGCGTTGCGACAGCACGGGGGCTGGAGGCCTGCATGGTCTTGTGGAGGAAGCGGAAGACATTCGAGTGAAAGTCTGGGCTTTCGAAGATGCCTTGCAAGCTGTGCGCGACGGACGTATCTGCAACGCGGCCAGCATTATTGCCTTGCAGTGGCTGGCCTTGAACCGCGATGAAGTGAGGGGGCTATGGTCCTGAACAAGCTGCGCGATCGCTATCGTGTCGATCTGGTGGGGTTGCAGGCTGCCTGCGAGGCCAACTATGCCCGCCTGATGCGCTTGTTACCGGACATGCGCAACGACCCGGCACCCCGGCGCATTGCCGTGACCCACGGCGACCAGATGCTCGGCGTGCTGGCCCTCGAAGTGCTGCAAACCTGCCCGTACACCACAACATTGCAAGTGCGCCAGGAACACAGCCTGCCCTGGTTGCCGGTGCCGCAGCTGGAGGTTCAGGTCTATCACGATGCGTGTATGGCCGAAGTTGTCAGCGCCGAACATGCACGACGCTTTCGCGGCATCTATCCTTATCCCAATGCGTCAATGCACCAGCCGGATGAAAAAGCCCAGTTGAATCTGTTTCTGGGTGAATGGCTGAGTCATTGCCTGGCGTTGGGTCACGAGTTCGAAGTCGTTCGGTAGTTGTCGTTCAAATACTGGACACTGGTTGTGAACCGGTTCCGGTTCGCGGGTTTCCCCTTTCGATCTTCCCCAGCATAATTGCGGCTTCATCCAATGGCGTGAGTGCGCCTGGGAGAGAGCGATTTGCCGAACGTATCTATCCTGACCACCGCTGATGCTGCGTTGCTGGTCCAACTGTCCGACAGTCACCTGTTTGCCGAGGCCGACGGTTCGTTGCTGGGCATGAATACCCGTGACAGCTTGCGGGCGGTTGTTGACCTGGTGCTCAAGCAGCAGCCGAACATCGACCTGATGCTTGCCACCGGGGATTTGTCCCAGGACGGAACGTTGGAGTCTTATCAGGCGTTTCGGCAGATGAGTGGGCGAATCGATGCGCCGACGCGTTGGATTCCGGGCAACCATGATGAGCCGCAGGTCATGCTTGAGGCGGCGGTCCAGAGCACGCTGCTCGAGCCGGTGGTGGACATTGGCAACTGGCGTATCACGCTTCTGGACTCTGCCGTGCCGGGCTCGGTGCCGGGGTTTTTGGCTGAGGAACAATTGATTCTGTTGGCCAATGCCTTGAGTGAGGCGCCGGAGCGTCATCATCTTGTTTGTCTGCATCATCATCCGGTGTCGATTGGGTGTGGGTGGATGGAGCCTATTGGGCTGCGTAATCCGGATGCGCTGTTTGCGGTGCTGGATCGGTTTCCCCAGGTGCGCGCTGTTCTGTGGGGGCATGTGCATCAGGAGGTTGATCGGGTCCGTGAGGGGGTTCGGTTGTTGGCTTCGCCTTCGACTTGTATTCAGTTCGAGCCTGGGAGTGAGGATTTTGCGGTGGGCTCACAGGCGCCGGGGTATCGGTGGTTGCGGCTTTGGCCGGATGGGCGGTTGGAGACTGGGGTTGAGCGGGTGGTTGGGTTTGCGTTTACCCCGGACTATGAGTCCGACGGTTACTGAGTCTATTGAGTACATATCCGTTGTTGCGGTAACGGCCGCTTATGGTTTCGCTTTTACAGCGACTCACTTTCGAAGAGCGCGAAAGTAAGCAAAGCGCTTTTGCCCCACCACTCGGCACCTCGCCTAGGCTCGGTGTGCCCTCACTCCGGCATTGCTCCGTGGGCCCGCTGCGAAGGGCCATCCATGGCCCAGCGCAGCTATCCCGGCATCCATGCCGGGATGCCCACTGCGCAATACCTGCGTTCGGCCAGCGTGGTTAATGGGGCGCCCGAGATCAACGTCCACCGCGAGGCGGCCTTATAGCCGACCTGGTTTGGGGTGAACGCATTCCTCCTGTGGGAGCGAGCCTGCTCGCGAAGGCGATGTCATTGTTGATGAAGATATTGAGTTTGCTGGCCTCTTTGCGAGCAAGCTCCTTCCTACCGGGAGCTTTATTGCCCTTCAAGCCCGCGCTGTTCAATCACCCCAAAAACATCCGCCACATCCTGGACCATGATCCGGGCGATGTTGGCGATGGTATTGATGTCGGTCTCGGCTGAATCGCGCAGTGTGGTGCAGGCCATGAGTGTCAGGTAGTCGAGGGTGGCGTGCAGGCGTTCACTGGCGCAGGCGTGGAGTTCGGTCAATGGGGCGGTTTTATCGATGAACAGGACGGGGTGGGTGGTGGCGATTGGGGTTAGCGGGGTGAAGCTGTTGGACGATTGATTCGACGTCATAAGGTTGAAGTCCTCGAAGAAAAAGAAATGCCGTGTATTCCTCGATAGGGCTGCGAAACCCTCCACTGACCAAAGTCAGAAGGTGAACCGAACTATAGAAGGGGATTTTTGACGCAGCAACCGACCTGTAGGACGCCCACAACCCCCGTGGCGAGGGAGCTTGCTCCCGCTCGGTGGCGCAGCCGCCGTAAACCCTGGGCATGGGGTCGGTCTGACGAAAAGAGGGGACTGCTTCGCAGCCCAGCGGGAGCAAGCTCCCTCGCCACGGAGAGCAGATTCCTACGAGATTTTCAGAAGGCCGGGGGGACCATCAAAATCTCCGACCCTCCCACAAATCCTAGTCGGCTGTCAGGCCGCCATCGCGAGCAAGCTCGCTCCCACAATTGGAGCGGAGTACGACAAAGAGACAGGTCGGCTATAAGGCCGCCTCGGGCATGCTTTTGATCTTGGGCGCCCCGTTAAACCACGCTGGCCGAACGCAGGCATTGCGCAGTGGGCACCTCGGCATGGATGCCGAGGTAGCCGCGCTGGGCCATGGATGGCCCTTCGCGGCGGCCCACGGAGCAATGCCGGAGTGAGGGCATGCCGAGCCTAGGCGAGGCACCGAGTGGTGGGGCAAAAGCGCTTTGGTTACTTTCGCGCTTTTCGAAAGTGACCCGCCGTCAGGGCGGAACCCTAAGCAGCCGTTACCGCAGCAACGGATATACACCCGGTATCCCTAGGTAAATTCCCACGAGATTCCCGAATGCACACAGTTAAGTGTTGTGATCGATATCCAACTTACTGAACGTCACTTTCCCACCTTCGCTGGTATAGCCACTGTTGTCCTGCACGTAGACCCCAGCCTTGAAATACAACGGTTTGACCTTCCATTTGGAGCTGACGGTGGTGTACCAGCTACGACCCGCCGCAGTAATGCCCAAGTCGCCGGTACGATCCAGGTGGAGCCGGTAACTGAAGGACTGAGAAAGCTTCACGCCGGTGGCGACGGTAACAACCCGACCCTCATCGTCATCGGGGCGCATGCGGACCTTGGCAACGATGTTGCCGGTCTTGCCGTCGTCCTTGTACTGGTACTCCAGTTTCACCATGGGTTTGCTGCTGTCCTTGGCATGAATCTGACCGATCACGATCTTGCCGCTACTGGGCACTTGGTTGACGACCAGGGTCGCGCTCAATTTATTGTCGGCATCGGGATACAGCCAATTACGCAACGTGCCGTCTTTGTAGGTCTCTCGCAATTCACTGCGCGGGTAGACCGCGTTTTCAGTCTTGGTGCCGGTGACAGGCGACCAGAAATACACCGTACTGCCTTCGGAGTTGAAGTACTTATCCCTGAACCCATCCACCAACCGAGGGGTTTCGATGGTTTTCGGTGGACTGCCCTCGGGGATGCTCAAGTTCCAGGTTGCAAGATCGACCATGCTCGGATCCTTTCTGTACATAAGAAATGATTTACGCCACAGCCGGAGGCTCTAAGACGCGCTTTGGCAGACGCCAGGCGAAAGCAGGATCGAACGTTTTCACGTGATTCCGGCGGAGGGTTGGCGTCAGCAGACCGTCAGAGTTGCGTTTGCCGCTTTGGTGCCCGAGATAAATGACCGTTAGTCGGGCAGTCCGAAAATTTTTTGAACGATGGCGATATGGCACCGCACGCATGTTCCGTTATTGATCGAGCGTGAGAGGCGGATATCGAAGGGTGCGGGCGGGTCAGGCAAGCAGCATTCCTTGCTGCTGTGGCGCCATGAGCCGATTAGAGGTTGTGGTCAATATCCAGCAAGCTGAACGTCACTTTCCCGCCTTCGCTGACGTAGCCGGTGTTGTCCTGCACATATACACCCGCCTTGAAATAGAGCGGCTTGTCGCTCCAGGTGGTGCTGATGGTGGTGCTCCACTGGTAACCGGCACCATTGATGGTCAGCGCACCGGCCGGGCTCAGGTGAATCAGGTACGAGAACGACTGATTCAGCTTTATACCCGTGGCGATGGTAATGACCTGGCCTGCTTCGTCGTCGGGGCGGATGCGCACCTTGGCGACGATGTTGCCTGTGGAGGTTTTGGTCTTGTACTGGTATTCCAGTTTTACCATGGGGCTGGTGCTGTCTTTTGCGTGGATCTGGCCGATCACGATCTTGCCGGTGCTCGGCACCTGGTTGACGGTCAGCGTCGCGCTCAGTTTGTTATCTGCCGCCGAGTACAGCCAGTTACGCTGGGCGCCGTTGCTATAGGTTTCCCGCAGTTCGCTGCGCGGGTAAATCGCATTGGCGGTCGTGGCGCCGGTGACCGGTGCCCAGAAGAACACTGTGCCGGTGTTGGCATGGAAATACTCGTCTTGGAACCCTTGCACCAGTTGGGAAGTTTCGATGGTCGTCGGTGGGCTGCCTTCGGGGATGCTCAAGTTCCAGGTTGCTAGATCAATCATGATCGAATCCTACGTAACGGGGTAAAAATGCTGAATGCCCAGCGAGAGCCTCTAGCTCAGGCTTTTTGGGCGTATCGATCACGCAGGGCGATGATTTTTTGATGACCGTCCGGCGGATGATTGACGTCAATTGTCTGTCGTAGGTGTCGTTGCAGGTTTTGTGCCCGAGGGGGGTGACCGTTAGTCGGCTATTCGGGCTTTGCCTGGATGATGGCGCGATGACACCTACTGCTTTGGTGAATCACGGTCTAGAGTGAGGGGACAGTATTTGTCCGCTTTGCTACGTAAAAAATGGACGTGGCGCCCGATAAGAGAAGCAGCATGGAATGCGCGCAACCACCGCTCGGCGAAGACAGCTCTGTCCTTTTGATTGTTGATGATTACCCCGAAAACCTGCTCAGCATGCGAGCGTTGTTGCAGCGTCAGGATTGGAAGGTGATGACCGCGTCCTCGGGTATCGAGGCCCTTAATCTGCTGCTTGAACACGATATCGACCTGGTGCTGCTGGATGTGCAGATGCCGAACATGGACGGCTTCGAAGTGGCGCGCCTGATGCGCGGCAGCCAGCGCACGCGGCTTACGCCGATCATTTTCCTGACCGCCAACGAACAATCCCAGGATGCGGTGATCAAGGGCTACGCCAGTGGCGCCGTGGATTACCTGTTCAAGCCTTTCGATCCGCAGATCCTCAAGCCCAAGGTCCAGGCGTTGCTGGAGCACCAACGCAATCGCCGGGCCTTACAGCGCCTTAGCCAGGATCTGGAAGCGGCCAGGGCGTTCAACGCCTCGGTGCTGGACAATGCCGCCGAAGGGATCCTCGTGGTGGATGAGAGCGGCTGTATCCGCTTCGCCAATCCGTCTACCTGCCGTCTGCTCAACGCTACCGCCGAGCGATTGCAGGGGATGCCATTCCTGGACTTCCTGCAGAAGCCCCACATCCCCGAATGGGGCGCCTCCGATATCCATAGCGCTTATCGCCGTGGCGAAACCTGGCGTCTGCACGATGCTGTCCTGCGCACCGCACCAGGGCAACAAGTGTCGGTGGCCTTGTCCTGTGCACCACTGCCCTCCGAGCAGAAGGCGATGGTGGTGACACTTCAGGACATGTCGGTCATTCGCCACTTGCACCAGCAGCTTGAGTTCCAGGCCGTCACTGACCCGCTGACCGGTTTGCTCAACCGCAGGGGGTTTTATCAGACGGCGGAAAACCTGTTGATGCGCAGTGAGCGCCTGGAAAGCAACTGGGTGCTGCTGTACCTGGATCTGGACGGCTTCAAGCGAGTCAATGATTCACTGGGCCATGACGCCGGTGACCGGGTGTTGCGCTGGGTGTCGGAACAATTGAAAGCGTGCCTGCGCCCGTTCGACATCCTGGCGCGGCTCGGCGGTGACGAGTTCACGGCCCTGCTGGACCTGGAGCTGCCGGAGCACGCGGCCAAGATCGCGGAAAAGCTCATCGAACGGGTCTCGATATGTCAGCAGATCGAAGGCATGGATGTCGCGCTGGGGGCCAGTATCGGCATCGCCACCTACCCGGATTGCGGTTCAAATCTCGATGGCTTGCTGCGTGCGTCCGACATCGCGATGTACGAAGCCAAGCGGGCTGGCCGCCAGCAATACCGTTTTTATGATCACGAAATGAACGGTCGAGCCCGTTCAAGGCTGATGCTCGAGGAAAGCGTACGCTCGGCCATCGAGAACCGTGACTTCAATATGGTCTATCAGCCTCAGGTGGCCATTGCCGACGGTCGCATCCGAGGGTTCGAGGCGTTGTTGCGCTGGCAGCACCCCAGCGTCGGCGATGTCCCACCGGGGCTGTTCCTGCCACTGCTGGAAGAGGCGCGGTTGATCAGTCGGCTGGGCAGTTGGATCTATCATCGCAGCGCGGCCCAGCGCAAAATCTGGGAGCGGATGTTCGCTGACGATCTGGTGTTGGGGGTGAGCCTGAGCAGCACCCAGTTTGGCATGCCGAACCTGGTGACCGAATTGCGCCAGGTCCTGGAGCGCCACGATTTGAAGCCTTGGCAACTGGAAGTGGAGGTGACCGAGGATGCGCTGGTGCGCAACCCCGACGAAACCCATAAGCAACTGCGGCTGCTGCGTCACCTCGGGGTCCGGGTGGCGCTGGATGACTTCGGTTCCGGGCCATGCTCGCTGACGCATCTGCGTGACCTTGAACTCGATACCCTCAAGCTCGACCGACACTTGATCGCCCGTTTGCCGGACTCGCCCCGGGACGCGGCGCTGGCCGCTTCGGTGATCGACCTGTGTATACAGTTGGGCTTGCGGGTGATCGCCGAGGGGGTCGAGACATCGGAGCAATACCTGTGGCTCAAGGCCCATGGCTGCGAGTATGTGCAAGGGTTCCTCGTGGCGCGACCGCTGATGGCCGAAGACACCGATGCCTTTGCCAAACCATTTGACTGGAGCGCGATGCAGGCCTGAATTCGATACACTGACGGCCTTTTGTGACTGTGTTGCCGCCGATGATTGCGCTCAAATACCTCCAGGCCTATCCCGCCGCCCTGCAAGCACAAGTGCAGCAATTGATTGCCCAGGACCGGCTGGGCGACTATCTGCACCAACGCTATCCCGACCGGCATGCGGTCCAGAGCGACAAGGCCCTGTACGCTTATGCATTGGACCTCAAGCAACAATACCTGCGTAACGCGCCGGCTATCGACAAAGTACTCTTCGACAACCGTCTCGACCTGACCCACCGCGCCCTGGGCTTGCACACCGCCGTCTCACGAGTGCAGGGCGGCAAGCTCAAGGCCAAGAAGGAAATCCGCATCGCAGCGTTGTTCAAGGACGCGGCGCCTGACTTCTTGAAAATGATCGTGGTGCATGAGTTGGCCCACTTCAAGGAGTCGGATCACAACAAGGCGTTCTACCAGCTCTGCGAGCACATGTTGCCGGGGTATCACCAGCTGGAATTCGACTTGCGGGTGTACCTGACCTGGCGTGATCTGCAACAACACAAGGAATGACCGGATGGACGTCAGTAAGACCAAGAGCAGCTTTTATCGTCGTTTGTACGTGGCTTACCTGATCGACAGCGGCCTGGCCAGCAACGTCCCCGCGCTCACCGAAGTCACCGGCATGCCGCGGCGCACCGCCCAGGACACCGTCGCGGCGCTGGCGGACCTGGATATTGTGTGTGAATTCGAGCAGGAAGAAGGCGCCCGCAACCATGCCGGGCGTTATCGGATTCGCGATTGGGGGGCGATTGATCGGCGGTGGATCGAGGCGAACCTGCAGCGGATCAAGGCGGTGCTTGAGTATCCCTGAATGTTCGCGGTGTCTGGACTGGCGCCTTCGCGAGCAGGCTCGCTCCCACATTTGGAATGCGTATCCCTGTGGGAGCGAGCTTGCTCGCGATGGCGCCCTCAGGGGCGATGCATCCCAATGTGTGGAATCCCATCCTCCAGATACTCCACCCCCACCACTTCAAACCCGTACCGCCCGTAATACCCCTGCAAATGCGACTGGGCCGATAATGAGATCGAGGTACCGGGCCAGTGCTTCTCGGCCTGCTTGAGTCCCTGTTCCATTAGTTTATGACCCAGCCCCTGGCCGCGCGCTTGCGGGGCGATGATTACGCGCCCGATCACCACGTCGCTGTTTTGCGAGTGTGGATCGAGCAGGCGAAGGTAGGCCACCAAATGATTGTCCTGCCACGCCATCAAATGGCAGGTGTCGCCCTCCAGATCCAGGCCGTCGACGTCCGGGTAGGCACAGTTCTGCTCGACGACGAATACTTCGGCACGCAACTTGAGGACGGCATATAGCTGTTCCTTGCTCAGGTCACTGTGGTGTTTGCAGACCCAATCGATATCCATTTTTTGAATTTCCTTAAGATCCTGATGCCGATATTAAGCGTGCTGTCTTCGGAAGTCTCTCGGCAGATTTACCAAAAATCTGTGATAAAGACCAAAATGCCATCATTCCTTTGTCACGGCGTGGTCTTCTTTGTGTAATCTTCGATCCAGCGCTGCGCAGCGGTTTCAATGAGCTAACGTTAGGACCGGATATCCGTGGATATCCGTGGAGTTTCGGCTAAAAACAAACCGGGCTTTGAACCCGTCAAGGATGTTTGGCATGCCGCGATTGCATCGAGCTCTTGCTTTGATCGGGTTGCTGTTGCTGAGCCACAACGCCTGCGCGCAGAAGTTGCGGCTGGTCGCCGATGGTTGGCCGCCCTTCACCGATTCGACATTGATCAATGGTGGTCTGGCGACCGATATCGTCAGCACAGCCCTGGCTCGGGCCGGTTATGCCACTGACTTCGAACAGGTGCCCTGGGCCCGGGCGATGCTGGGTATCGGTGAGGGCCGCTATGACGTGCTGATCAACGCCTGGTACAGCGAAGAGCGCACCCATGTCGGCCAGTTCTCGGCTGAGTACCTGCTCAACCGCGTGCGCTTCATCAAGCGCAAGGACGCCCCGATCGACTACGACAATCTGCAACAGCTGTATGCCTATCCCATCGCCGTGGTTCGCGGTTACGCCTACTCCAAGGAATTCGATGAAGATCAGCAGGTGCAGAAAGTCCCGGTGCATAACTTCGCGATGGCCGTGCGCATGCTGGCGGCCGACCGTGTGAAGTTGACCCTGGAAGACGAATACGTCGCCCGCTATTACCTGGCCCGCGAATCCGCCAAGGTGCGTAACGCTGTGGAATTCCTGCCCAAGCCCTTGAGTGAAAACAGCCTGCACATCCTGGTGAGCCTGAAGAATCCGGAGCATGAGCAAATCGTGGCGGGGTTTGATCGGGAGATTGCGGCGATGAAAGCGGATGGGAGTTATGCGCGGCTGTTGAAGCAGCATGGGATGTGAGCCTAGGGAATGAGGTGTCTGGACTGGCCTCATCGCGAGCAAGCTCGCTCCCACATTTGGAATGCGTAACCCTGTGGGAGCGAGCTTGCTCGCGATGAGGCCATTATGAACACCCCAGCCCTCAAGCCTCGCCCGTGTCCTTGATCAAATGCGCCGCCAAGGTCCGCAAGGGCCCCAACTGACGACAGATCAACCCCAATTGCGTCTGGACCAAGCGCTGCCCTTCGTCAATGTCATCGGGCATCTGCTCAAGCTCGTTGGCCAGGGCTTCTTCCTCGTCGCTCTGGATCACAATCGGCGTTTTACTCGCCAGGCCTTGGGCGATTTCGTCGATGCTAGTTGCCAGTTTTACCCCCGCCCCGTCGATCAGCTGCTGGCGCACATCCACCGGCAGTTCGGTACCCCGGTGGGCGCCCAGGCCTGACAGGTAACTGAGCAAGGTGTGGGACAGCACCAGGAAACGGAACCCCACATCGGCTTCCTTACGGAAATGCCCCGGCTCCATCAGCATGTTTGCCAGGGTGGTGGACAGGGCGGCGTCGGCGTTGTGGGCATTGCGGCGGGCCAGGCGATAGGCCAGGTCATCACGTTTGCCTGCGGCGTATTGCTGCATGATCTGGCGCAGGTAGATGCTGTTGCAGGTCAGTGTGTTGGCCAGCACCTTGTTCAGCCGCCGGCCCTGCCAGTCTGGCAGGAACAGGAACACCGCAAGCCCGGCGATCAGGCTGCCGAGCAGGGTATCGAACAGTCGCGGCAGCAGCAGCCCGTAGCCGTCGCCCACCTGGTTGAAGCAGAACAGCACCATGATGGTGATTGCCGCCGTCGCCAGGGTGTAGCGGGTCGTGCGGTTGGTAAAGAACACCACCCCGGCGGCAATGGCGAAGCACGATTGCACCAGCGGGTTGGGAAACAGATCGAACAGCGCCCAGGCCACGGTCAGGCCGATGGCTGTACCGATAATCCGCTGGCCAAGCTTGCGCCGGGTGGCACCGTAGTTGGGTTGGCAGACGAATAGCGTGGTGAGGATGATCCAATAGCCTTGGGATGGGTGGATCAGATGCACCATGGCGTAGCCCACGCTCAGGGCCAGGGGCAGGCGCAGGGCATGACGGAACAGCAGCGAGGTGGGCGTTAGTTGCGTGCGCAGGCGCAGCCAGACGTCTTTGAGACTCCGGGGTGAACGGTCCAACAGGCTGCTGTCGGTGGCGTCGGCCAGGGCGTCGGGGTTGCTCGCATCGCTGAGCAGGCGGTCCATGGTGCCAAGGTTCGCTGCCAGTGCCCGCAACGAACGCAGCAGGCCGCGCCAGGCCGGGTTGCTCTGGATGCGCAGGTGTTCCAGCGATGCATGCAGATCGTTGAGGGCTTCAGCGAAGGTGTGGTCGTAGACGAAGGGTTGGCGCAGCTGGATCGACTCGGCCAACGCCTGGCAGGCCTTGCCTTGCTGGCGCAGCAGGCGCTGGCAGCGGAACAGCACATCGCTGTGGAAGAAGGCCTCGGCCAACGCGTTGTAGGGGTAATGGGAGGAACTGGCGCGTTCGTGGATGTCCTGGGCCAGGAAGTACAGCTTCAGGTAGCGGCTGACTTTAGAACCCGGTCGGCCATTGCCCACGCGGTGCAGGATGACTTCCTTCGCACTGTTGAGGGCCGCAACCACCCGACCGTTCTGCTGGGCCAGTTCCAGGCGGCGGGCTTCGACATCCAGCTGGCGGATCGGCTCCAGGAGCAACGATTTGAGTTTCAGGTAACGTCCCAGCTCGCGAAACAGCCGCGCCAGGCTTTGCTGCACCGGTTGGTTGGAAAACAGCGCGTGCCACAGCACCGAGAGCAGGCCATACCACGCGGCGCCGGCCACCAGCAGCAGGGGCTCGTGCCAGAAATCGGTGACCGCGCCACCGCGTTGGTCCACGCCGATCACGGTATAGACCGACAGAATCAAGGTGGCCGAGGCAATCGCGCCATAGCGTTCACCCAGGGCGCCGAGCATCGTCAGGCCGAAGCTCGCCAGGGCCAGGGCGATAATGAACAGGACGGGGTAGGGGAACAGCAACTCCACCGACAGTGCCGCGACGGTGAAACACACCAGGGTCACGGCCAGCGCATTGAGGCGGCCCTGCCAACTGTCGTCGGTCTCGGCCAGGGCGCTGGCGATGATGCCGAGGAACAGGGGAATCAGCAGCGCCATCTCATCCAGATACCAGCACAGCCCCATGCTGCCGGTCAGGGCGATGAACACCCGCACGCTATAACTGAACTTATCCAACGCCCAAAGGCGACGCAGAGACTGGCTAAACGAGGTCGATGACATGAAGTGCACGGGCCTGACGGGCAATGACGCTAAATTGAGGCAGTAATGACGCCGACGCAATGGCGGTGATCACATCTGGCAGCAAAAAGTGTTCCGGGATGCACCTGACACCACTTTCCTGTGGCGAGGGAGCTTGCTCCCGCTGGGCTGCGAAGCAGCCCCCTTCCTTTATGCACTGAGTTTATTCAGACAGAGCGCGGTGCTTGTTTTGCGACTGCTGCGCAGTCGAGCGGGAGCAAGCTCCCTCGCCACAATGGCAGGCCCGACATAGGTTGGAATCAGACGTACTGCGCCGCCGCATATCCCGACGCCCAGGCCCACTGGAAGTTGAACCCACCCAGGTGACCGGTGACGTCCAGCACTTCGCCAATGAAATACAGCCCGGGGCTTTTCAGGGATTCCATGGTTTTGGACGAAACCTCCCGAGTGTCGACGCCGCCCAAGGTGACTTCGGCGGTGCGGTAGCCCTCGGTGCCCGCCGGGACGACATTCCAGCTCGCCAGTTTTTCGGCAATGTCCGCCAGTTCCGCGTGGGTGTATTGCTTCATGGGTTTGGAGACGAACCAGGTGTCGGCCAGCAAGTTGGCCATTTTCTTGGTGAACAGCTCGCCCAGCAGGGTTTTCAGTTCGCTGTTGGGGCGTTCGGCCTGTTGCTGTTGCAGCCATTGCGGCACGTCGTGGTCTGGCAGCAGGTTGATCTGCACCGTGTCTCCCGGCTCCCAGAACGAGGAAATCTGCAAGATCGCCGGGCCGCTCAGGCCGCGGTGGGTAAACAGGATGTTCTCGCGAAAACTCTGGTCGTTGCAGCTCACCAGGCAATCGACCGAGGTGCCCGAGAGTTCGGTGCACAGCGTCTTGAGCTGATCGGTAATGGTGAATGGCACCAGACCGGCGCGGGTCGGCAGCAATTCATGCCCAAACTGTTTCGCCACCTGATAGCCGAAACCGGTCGCTCCCAGGGTCGGGATCGACAGTCCGCCCGTGGCGATCACCAAGGATTGGCAGGCGATAGTCCCTAGGGTGGTTTGCAACAGGTAGCCGCTGGCGGCTTTTTCGATCTGCGTGATCGAGGTGTCCAGGTGCAGGTTGACGCCGGCCTGTTCGCATTCATCGAGTAGCAGGCCGAGGATGTCGCTGGACTTGTTATCGCAGAACAACTGTCCCAGCTTCTTCTCGTGATAGGGCACCCCGTGCTTGGCCACCAGGGCGATGAAATCCCACTGGGTGTAGCGGGCCAGGGCCGATTTGCAGAAGTGTGAGTTATGCGAGAGGAAATTGCTCGGCTCGGTGTACATGTTGGTGAAATTGCAGCGTCCACCCCCCGACATGAGGATTTTCTTGCCGGCCTTGTTGGCGTGGTCCAGCAACAGCACCTGCCGCCCGCGCGCGGCGGCGGTCAGCGCGCACATCAACCCTGCGGCGCCGGCGCCAATGATCACGACTTCGGTAGAGCGCAAAACGGTGTCCTCTCAGCTTTCCCACATAACTGAATGTGGGAGCGAGCTTGCTCGCGATGGCGGCGTGTCAAGCAGCATCAATGCCGCTGATCCTCCGCTATCGCGAGCAAGCTCGCTCCCACAGTTTGATCTCTGTTGGGTTGAAGATCGCTTTACAGGATCCGCACCCGCAACGACCGGCCCTTGATTTTGCCATCGTTCAGGCGTTGCAGCGCCTGTTTGGCGATGCCGCGTTCCACGGCCACGTAGGCCTGGAAATCGAAAATCGCGATCTTGCCGACCTGGGCACCGGGGATGCCGGCGTCGCCGGTCAGGGCGCCGAGGATGTCACCGGGGCGGACTTTGTCTTTGCGGCCGGCACCGATGCACAGGGTGCTCATGGCCGGCAGCAGCGGGGCGCCGCCCTGGGACTTGAGGTTATCCAGTTGATCCCAGCTCAGCGGTGACTTCTGCAGTTGCTCGATGGCCTGGGCGCGGTGGGCTTCGGACGGCGCCACCAGGCTGATGGCAATCCCTTTTTCCCCGGCGCGGCCAGTGCGACCCACACGGTGGATATGGATTTCCGAATCCCGGGCCAGCTCGACGTTGATCACCATGTCCAGGGCGTCGATGTCCAGGCCACGGGCCGCGACGTCGGTGGCCACCAGCACTGAAGTGCTGCGGTTGGCGAACATGGCCAGCACCTGGTCACGGTCACGCTGTTCCAGGTCGCCATGCAGGCCGACGGCGGAAATGCCTTTGGACGTCAGGTGATCGACGGTTTCCTGGACCTGCTGCTTGGTGAAGCAGAACGCCACGCAGGAGGCCGGACGGAAATGCGCCAGCACCTTGACCACCGCGTCCATGCGCTCCTCGGGGGAGATCTCGTAGAAACGCTGCTCGATCTGCGCATCGGAGTGAAACGCCTCGGCCTTCACTTGCTGCGGGTTACGCATGAACTTGGAGGACAGTTGCTTGATGCCCACCGGGTACGTGGCCGAGAACAGCAGCGTCTGACGGCGTTCCGGGGTCTGCTGGATGATGTCTTCGATGGCGTCGTAGAAGCCCATGTCGAGCATGCGGTCGGCTTCGTCGAGGATCAGCGTGTTGAGGCCGTCGAGCACCAGCGAGCCCTTGCGCAGGTGCTGCTGGATACGCCCGGGCGTGCCGACGATGATGTGGGCACCGTGTTCCAGGGAGGCGATCTGCGGGCCGAACGACACGCCACCGCACAGGGTCAGGACCTTGATGTTGTCTTCGGCGCGGGCCAGGCGACGGATTTCCTTGGCCACCTGGTCGGCCAGCTCGCGGGTCGGGCACATCACCAGCGCCTGGCAGCCGAAGAAGCGCGGGTTGATTGGGTTCAGCAGGCCGATGCCAAAAGCCGCGGTCTTGCCGCTGCCGGTCTTGGCCTGGGCGATCAGGTCCATGCCCTTGAGAATCACCGGCAAGCTCTGCGCCTGGATCGGCGTCATCTGGGCATAACCGAGTGATTCGAGGTTAGCCAGCATGGCGGCGGACAGCGGCAAAGTATTAAAAGCGGTGGCAATGGTGGTCACGGGACTGGCCTGCAAAACAAAATGTCGCGCAGTGTAGCAGCCTCGTGCCACTTTTTTCGAAAGTTCTGGACGAGCTGTGGTGTGATTCGCCAGCACGTAAAACTGGGAAACTCACGGGGCCCCTGCTTGGTCCGGGGGATGGTTAACCCCTGTGGCGAGGGAGCTTGCTCCCGCTGGGGTGCGAAGCGCCCCCAAACCGGCCAACACGGTGTGACTGAAAGATCGCGTCGCCTGGATTACGACTGCTGCGCAGCCGAGCGGGAGCAAGCTCCCTCGCCACGGGGATCCAAGGGGCTCTAATGCTCGATATGCTCATCCGGCCGCTTGGCGCGTCGCCCATCCTGCTTCGACAGCTGGGAAAAGATCGTTGCCGCCAGCATCGCCATGATCCCCACCGTCACGAACGTCAGCTGGAACGCCCCCAGCACCGTGTCCACCCCGTCGTTACCGACCTGGGCGGTAAAGCCGCCGAGCAAGGCACCGGCGCAGGCCACGCCGAGGCTCAGGGACAGCTGCGCCACCACCGACAACAGGCTGTTGCCGCTGCTGGCGCTGGCGTCGTCCAGGTCGATCAGGGTCACGGTATTCATCGCGGTGAATTGCAGCGAGTTGATCGCCCCGAGCACCGCCAGTTGCGCCAGCAATAGCCAGTACGGCGTCTGTTCGCTGACCAGGCCCATGCTCGCCAGCATCAGGCCCAGGGCCAGGGTGTTGCCGGTCAGGACGATGCGATAGCCCAGGCGTTCGATCAGCGGCCGGGCCACGGACTTGGCAACCATGGCCGCCGCCGCCAGGGGCAGCATGCTCATCCCGGCCTGGGACGGCGAGTAACCCAGCGCCACTTGCAGCAGCAACGGCACCAGGAACGGTAGGGCACCGCTGCCCAGGCGGGCAAACAGGTTGCCAAGGATGCCCACGGCGAAGGTCCGAGTCTTGAACAGTGATGGCGGGAACAGCGCGTTCTCGACGTGCCCGGCCCGCAGCCAATAGGCTGCCAGGCACGCCATGCCACCGAACAACAGCAACATCACTCGCAGGTGCGGCAGGTGCAGTTCACCCAGGCCTTCCATGGCGACGGTGATCAGCACCATCGCCGCGCCGAACAGCAGGAAACCCAGGCCATCGAAACGCGTGCGCTCGCTGCCGCGCAGGTCGGGGATGAACTTCCACACCGCATAACAACCGATCACGCCCACCGGAAGGTTGATGATGAAGATCCAGTGCCAGGTCAGGTACTCCACCATCCAACCCCCCATGGTCGGGCCGATCAGCGGGCCGAGCAGGCCGGGAATGGTGATGAAACCCATGATCCGCACCAGCTCCGAGCGCGGGTAGGCCCGCAACACCACCAGCCTGCCCACTGGCAACATCAGCGCGCCGCCCAAGCCCTGGACGACCCGGGCGCCAATCAGCATGCTCAAAGAGTTGGACAGGGCACACAGCAGCGAGCCGAAGCTGAACAGCAGGATCGCGCCGAAGAAAATCTTCTTGGTGCCAAAGCGGTCGGCGATCCAGCCCGAGGCCGGGATCAGCAGCGCCACGGTGAGCATGTAAGCGATGATCACGCCTTGCATGCGCAGCGGGTTTTCCGCCAGGTCACTGGCCATGGCGGGCAAGGCGGTGTTGAGGATGGTCCCGTCCAGGGACTGCATGAAGAAGGCGATCGCCACGACCCACGGAAGCCAGCGGGCGGTGACGGCGTCGAGCGGGGCGCGGTTGGGCATGGGACCTCTTGTATGGCGTGTTGATCAGGAACAGGTGCCGCTGTTGTGGCGAGGGAGCTTGCTCCCGCTGGGTTGCGAAGCAACCCTAAAACCAGGCACCGCGGTGTTTCAGGTGCGTTGGGTCAGCAGGGTTTTGCGACTGCTGCGCAGTCGAGCGGGAGCAAGCTCCCTCGCCACAGGGGTACAAGGTCGAACTCCGGTATTACAACGTCAAGGTCAACCGCTTGACCAGCGCCCCCGGCAACAGCATCGAGGCCGTGGCCCGCTGGCTGTAGGTGCTGGCCGAGAGCAGAAGTTCCCGCTCTCGGGTCAGGCTTTCGAGTTGTGAGCCGAGCAGGCTGTAGACACTGTCATCAAAGCGCATGGTGCTGACCGGCGCCACAATCTGGCCGTTCTCGACCCAGAACGTGGCAAAGCGAGTCATGCCGGTCAGGCGTGCGGCGGGCTGGTCCGAGTAGTTCAGGTACCAGAGATTGCTGATGTACAGCCCGGTGCCGAGGCGTTCGAGGACGTCTTTCTGCTCCAGCAGTCCTTCTTGCATGACCAGCGCCGTGGGGTATTCATAGCTGCTGGCGCCGTTGGCGGTGAGGCCATATTCAGCAGCGCTGCGGGAGTTGACCAGCCGCGCATTGGCCGTGCCCTTGGCAATCAGCGCCAGGTCATCGCGGGGATAACCTTCGTCGGAGAACGCCGGGCTCAAGGAGCCGCTGACCTGTTCGCGCAGCCACACGATGGGGCTGAAGCCGGCTTCGCTGGCGTAGAATTTCTGCAACGGACTCTGCTTGCTGGCAATCGCCCGGGCCGAGAATCCGCCCCAACTGAGCATGCCCATGATCTCCTCCAGCGCGGCCGGCGCCAAGTAGGCGCGGTATTCGCCGGGCGGCAGCGTTCGCAATGGCCGGCCCAGAAACGCCAGTTGCTGACGGGCCTGTTCGAAGCGCTGGGCAAACCCTTCGCTGCTCCATTCGTGCCCGGCGTAACTGGCTTTCACGGCTTGGCCGTTTTCATGGAACAGGCTGAAATCGAAGTTGAAGCTATTGGCCTGATGCCAGCCGAACGCCCCCGAAGAACTGGCAAAACCGCGGCTGATGGGCCCGGCGGCGTAGAATCCCACCAAGTCCAGGCCTTCGGCGGCGCGGGTGATTTCCGCCACGGCCTGCTCGGTGTCCGGCAGCGGGTGGTCTTGTACGTTGTGGCTCTGCCAGTGGTTGTGGTTGAGCAGCAGGTACGGATCGCGGGGCAGCAGCGGCAAGGTTTCGCGCAACTGTTGCAGGCCTTCGGCCAGGCGTTGCAGGTCCGTCTCGGTTTCGCCGGACAAGGTGATCTGCAAGTCGGCATGACGCCCGTCGTCGATCAGTTTGAAGCTGACGTTGGCTTGTTGCACCTGCCCGGCCTGGCGGACCTTGCCGTGATTGAAGCGCACGAAGGCCGAGGACTCGGCGGCGTAGCCGAGGGTGAACTGTTCAGGCTCATGCAGGGCATCGCGCAGCCAGTCGACCAGCGCCTTGAACGCCCCAGCCTGATTATTGACTGTACTCATCAGGCATCTCCCCCAAACACATCAACATTGCTGAACACGCAGGCCGGTGACGCATGGCCGACGCGGATGACCTGGTTTGGTTCGCCCTTGCCACAGTTCGGCGTGCCGAGGACCTGGAAGGTGCTGGTATCGCCCACGGCCCGCAGGCTCTTCCAGAAGTATGCGGAAATGCCCCGGTAGTTGGGGTTTTTCACCACGCCCTTGAGCTCACCGTTTTCGATCAACTGGCCCCATTCGCAGCCGAACTGGAATTTGTTGCGGGCATCATCAATGGACCAGGAACGGTTGGTGCGCATCAGCACGCCGCGCTCGGTGCCTTGGATCAGCTGTTCCAGGGACTGGTCGCCGGGTTCGATGTTCAGGTTCGCCATGCGGTCGATGGGCGGGCGGTTCCAGCCGCAGGCGCGGCTGTTGGCGACACCGTCCAGGCCGGCGCGGAATTGCGACAGCGCTCCGCCCAATGGACGCAGGAGCCGGCCTTCGCGAATCAGGAATTGTTTGCTGGCGGCGGTACCGTCGTCGTCATGGCTGTAGCTCGCCAGTTCCTCGGGAATATTCGGGTCGAACGTCACGTTCAAGAGACTGGAACCGTATTGCAGGTGTCCGAAGTCACTGGCCTTGACGAAGCTGGTGCCAGCGTAATTGCGCTCGTCCCCCAGGATGCGGTCCAGCTCTAGCGGATGGCCGATGGACTCGTGGATCTGCAGCATCATCTGGTCGGGCATCAGCAGCAGGTCACGGGGGCCTTGGGGAGTGTTCGGCGCCATCAGCAATTGCAGGGCCTGGTCGGCGATCTTCGGTGCGGCGCCGATCAGGCCGCAGCGGCTGATCACATCGAAGCCACCTTGCTGGCCGAAGTTTTCCCGGCCCAGGGTGCGGGTCTGGCTGTCGTGACCGTCGAAGGCGGTGACCTCCAGGGATGGATAGATAAAGCGCTGGGCCTGGCGCAGTTCGGCGCCGGCGCTGTTGAGGTAGATCTGCTCGACCTGGGTCAGGCCGATGCTGACTTGCCAGTTCACCAGTCGCTCGTCCTGGGGCACCGCAGCCGATTCGTCGCCGAGCAACTGGTAGCAATCGCTCAGGGATGGGAAGGTCTGGTCGAAATGGGGCGAGCAGTAATCAGCGCAGTCGCTGGACACCGGTTGCTCGCGCAAGTCGAGCAGGGCATGGGGCTTGAGCCGGCGGGCTTGTTGCTCGGCCCGCTCCAGCGCTGCTTGCAGGCCGGCCTGGGACAGATCGTTGGTGGCGGCATACGCCTCGACGCCATTGACCCGTGCGGTGAGCATCGCGCCTTCATCACGGCCCAGGCTGGGCGGTTCGGCGACATTCTTGCGCACCGACAAATGCTGGCCGGACTCGCGCACGTAACGCAGGGAAAAAAATTCAGCGCCCGTGCGCAAGGCAGCAAAACGCTGCTTGAGCTGGGTGTGGAAGTCGAACATGGAACCTCCTTGTCTGGAGCGAGGGTACGGCGCAGTGCGGTGCTTTGACGCGGCGGCTCTAGATTAGGCCTGGGCGGGGGAGGGATCAAGGTAGAAGGGAATTTGGGTGTCAGGTCGGACGCCATCGCGAGCAAGCTCGCTCCCACAGTTGACGGTTGTCAGGCACAAAATCTGTGTCTGCCGCAGATCCAATGTGGGAGCGAGCTTGCTCGCGATGGCGGTGTGGCGCCTTACTGGGCAGTAGGCCCCACTTCACGCATCGGCTTACCACGCACCGGCGCGTCGCCAGCGATGTAGTACGGCGCGGTGCTGCGTGGCAATGGCTTGCGACCACGGATCTTGTCGGCGATTTTCTCGGCGATCATGATCGTCGGCGCGTTCAGGTTGCCGGTGGTGATGATCGGCATGATCGAGGCATCCACCACGCGCAGTCCCTGCATGCCATGCACACGACCTTCACCATCCACCACCGCCATGTCGTCGGTGCCCATCTTGCACGAGCAGGAGGGGTGGAACGCGGTTTCGGCGTGTTCGCGGATGAACTGGTCGAGTTGCTCGTCGGTCTGCACCTCGATGCCCGGGCTGATCTCGCGACCACGGAACGGGTCGAGCGCCGGCTGTTGCATGATCTCGCGGGTCAGGCGGATGCCGTCGCGAAATTCTTGCCAGTCTTGCTCGGTGGCCATGTAGTTGAACAGGATGCTCGGGTACTGGCGTGGGTCCTTGGACTTGACCTGGACCCGGCCACGGCTTGGCGAACGCATGGAACCCATGTGCGCCTGGAAGCCATGTTCCTTCACCCCGTTGCTGCCGTTGTAGTTAATCGCCACCGGCAGGAAGTGATACTGGATGTTCGGCCAATCGAAATCCGGTCGGGTGCGGATGAAACCGCCGGCCTCGAACTGGTTGCTGGCGCCGATGCCGGTGCCGTTGAACAGCCACTCGGCACCAATGGCCGGCTGGTTGTACCAGAGCAGCGACGGGTACAGCGAAACCGGTTGGGTGCAGGCGTATTGCAGGTAAAGCTCAAGGTGATCCTGGAGGTTTTCGCCGACGCCCGGCAGGTCGTGGACCACCGGGATGTCGAGGCTTTCCAGCAATTTGGCCGGACCGACGCCGGAGCGTTGCAGGATCTGGGGCGAGGCGATGGCGCCGGAACACAGCAGCACTTCCTTGCGCGCCCGGGCCTCGACGCGCTCTTCGGCAGCCCCCACCAGGTAACGCACGCCGACGGCACGTTTGCCTTCGAACACGATCTTGTCGGTCAGGGCGTGGGTGACGATGGTCAGCGTCGAGCGCTTCTTGGCGATGTCCAGGTAACCGCGCGCGGTGCTGGCGCGACGGCCGTTGGGCGTGACGGTGCGGTCCATCGGGCCGAAACCTTCTTGCTGGTAGCCGTTGAGGTCGTCGGTACGCGGGTAACCGGCCTGTACGCCGGCTTCGACCATGGCGTGGAACAGTGGGTTGTTACCGGCCTTGGGCGTGGTCACGCTGACCGGGCCGTCACCGCCGTGATAGTCGTTCGGACCGATGTCGCGGGTTTCGGCTTTGCGGAAGTACGGCAGGCAGTCCGGATAGGCCCAGTCTTCCAGGCCAGGCAGTTTGGCCCAGTTGTCGTAATCCAGGGCGTTGCCGCGGATGTAGCACATGCCGTTGATCAGCGAAGAACCGCCCAGGCCCTTGCCTCGACCGCACTCCATCCGGCGACCGTTCATGTGCGGCTCCGGGTCGGTCTCGTAGGCCCAGTTGTAGCGCCGGCCCTGCAGCGGGAACGCCAGGGCGGCGGGCATTTGCGTGCGGAAGTCCAGGCGATAGTCCGGGCCGCCGGCCTCGAGCAGCAGGACGGTGACGCCCTCGTCTTCGGTCAGGCGGGTGGCCAGGGTGTTACCGGCCGAGCCGGCACCGATGATGATGTAATCGAATACGTGGGACATGAAATGCACCCTCTTTTTGAATTGGGTTCAGGTCGCGGTTGCCGAGTGCCTTGGTGGCGAGGGAGCTTGCTCCCGCTCGGCTGCGCAGCAGTCGCAAGATCTGCGACTGTGGTCTGTCTGAATGACTGTGGTGCCTGAAGTCGGGGCTGCTTCGCAGCCCAGCGGGAGCAAGCTCCCTCGCCACAACAGCGTTCACTCAAGGCCTCTTGTCAGATCAGAACACCGACGCGTAATCGCCCAACTCGACCTGTACCGACTTGATGCGCGTGAAGTTGTTCAGCGAACTGAGGCCGTTCTCACGGCCCACGCCCGATTGCTTGTAGCCACCGACCGGCATTTCAGCCGCCGATTCGCCCCAGGCGTTGATCCAGCAAATACCTGCTTCGAGCTGGTGGATCACCCGGTGAGCGCGGTTCAGGTCGCGGGTCACGACGCCAGCGGCCAGGCCGAAGTCGGTGTCGTTGGCGCGGCGGATCACTTCTTCTTCGGTTTCATAGCTGAGGATGCTCATCACCGGGCCGAAGATTTCTTCACGCACAATGGTCATCTCGTCGGTGCAGTCGGTGAACACGGTCGGGGCCACGAACGCACCCTTGGCCAATTCGCCGTCGGTCAAACGAGTGCCGCCGCACAGCAGGCGCGCGCCCTCAACCTTGCCTTTCTCGATGTAGCCCAACACGCTTTCCATGTGGGCGAAGCTCACCAGTGGGCCGAAGTTGGTGTTTTCGTCCTCTGGATTGCCGATGCGGATACGCGCCACACGCTCGGCGATCTTGGCTTCGAAGGCGGCCTTGAGGTGGCTCGGGACGAATACGCGGGTGCCGTTGGTGCAGACTTGGCCGGAGCTGTAGAAGTTGGCCATCATCGCGGTGTCGGCGGCGCGATCCAGGTCGGCGTCGTCGAAGATGATCAGCGGCGACTTGCCGCCCAGCTCCATGGTCACGTCCTTGAGCGAAGAACTCGAGGCGCTGGCCATGACTTTCTTGCCGGTGTCGGTGCCACCGGTGAAGGAAATTTTCTCGATGCGCGGATGCTCGGTCAGCCAGGTGCCGACTTCACGGCCGCTGCCGGTCAGGACGTTGAATACACCCGCTGGAACGCCGGCTTCGGTGTAGATTTCGGCCAGTTTCAGGGTGGTCAGCGAGGTGACTTCGCTCGGTTTGAAGATCATCGCGTTGCCGGCCGCCAGGGCCGGTGCCGATTTCCACAGGGCGATCTGGATCGGGTAGTTCCACGCGCCGATACCGGCCACCACGCCCAAGGGCTCGCGGCGGGTGTAGACAAACGAAGTGGTGCGCAGCGGAACCTGCTCGCCTTCGATGGCAGGCACCAGGCCGGCGTAGTACTCCAGCACGTCGGCGCCGGTGACGATGTCGACGTAGCGGGTTTCGGAGTAGGCCTTGCCGGTGTCCAGGGTTTCCAGGGCGGCCAGCTCATCGTTGCGCTCGCGCAGGATGTCCACGGCGCGGCGCAGGATGCGCGAACGCTGCATGGCGGTCATGGCGGCCCAGACTTTCTGGCCCTTTTCGGCGCTGACTACGGCGCGCTCGACGTCTTCTTTCGTCGCACGCTGTACTTGGGCAAGCACTTCACCGTTGGCAGGGTTGATGGCTTCGAAAGTGGCGTCGCCGCTGGCATCGCTGTACGCGCCATCGATGTAGAGTTTTTGCAGTTCGAAACGGGCCATAAAGTCCTCGCAAGTGCATAAGTGGTTGGCTGGCCACCGGGCGTGTCGTTTACAGCTGACTACGCAGTTCGGCGACGGTTCAGGAGCCGAGCGGTTCTGTGTGCTCTGGTGCCCCTGCTTTGGCCAATTGGAAATCCATGTATTCGTAAGCGATCCGGTGTGCCTGGGCGGTATCGAACGCGTCTCCCGACAGCGCCCCGCGCAGCCACAAACCGTCAATCAGGGCGGCCAGGCCCCGTGCCGCGCTGCGAGCCTCATCGAGGGGCAGCACGCGGCGGAACTGACTGCACAGGTTGGAATACAGACGGTGATCGTTGATCCGCTGCAACCTGTGCAATGACGGGTGATGCATGCTGGTGGCCCAGAAGGCCAGCCAGGTTTTCATTGCCGGGCCATTGACCTGGCTGGCGTCGAAGTTGCCTTCGATGATCACCTTCAAGTGAGCCCGCGGGCTCGAATCCTCAAGCGCGCGACGGCGCGCGGTGACGTTCTCGCTCAGGACAGTCATCAGATACTGGGCCGTGGCCGCGATCAGGCCATTCTTGTCCTGAAAGTAGTGACTGATGATGCCGTTGGAAACACCGGCCAAACGGGCGATCAGCGCAATGCTGGCGTCCCCCATCCCGACCTGATCGACCGCTTGCAGCGTGGCTTCGATCAATTGCTGGCGGCGGATGGGTTGCATACCGACCTTGGGCATCTAGCACATCTCCTTAGGCCATCCGGTGGGCGAGTGTCGCCTGCCGGATTGAAAGCCAGTCTATTTTGTTTTGATTGAACGTTCAATCAACAAAAACAAAGTTCTATGACAAGTCATCGCTGTTTGCCGGGATTTCCTTGTGTGAAAACCCGCAGCATCAGGGGCGAGGACTTTTTCGGGATGTCTTTATAACACTCGTCGGTTGGATGCCGAGCAAACGGTTGTGTGGCGAGGGAGCTTGCTCCCGCTGGGTTGCGAAGCGACCCCAATCAGGCACCGGAGGTTTTCAGCTGTACCGAGTCAACCGGTTTACGGCTGCTGCGCAGCCGAGCGGGAGCAAGCTCCCTCGCCACAGGGGGGCAGTGTCAGGGCGGAATGTCTGCACAAACAAAAACGCCGCGATCCTCTCGCGGCGTTTTTGTGGGGGTTGGGCTCAGCCCAGGTTCTTGCCGAGCAGGGCGTGGTACAGCTCGCTGTCACCCAGGATCCCGACGACTTTCTGGTTATCGTGCAGCACCAGTTTATTGCCGGTCTGGTAGCGGATCTGCAAGGCGTCGCGCATGCCGATATTGGAATCCACCAGGGTCGGCCGGCGACCCAGTTCTTCGACGGCTTGGCCCGGTGCCCAGTTTTGCAGGTCCAGCGCCGCGCCGTTCTGGCGGGCGCCCTTGATGGTGTTGCCCTCGGCCAGGTCGAGCCAGGAATCGCCGCCCGGGTCCAGGCACACCGATCCATTGATGCGCTTGCAGTTATCCAGGGTGCGCATCAGGCTGCGCCCGCAAAGTACGTTGAGCGGGTTGGTGTGGGCAACGAAGGTGCGCACGTAGTCGTCCGCCGGATTCAATACGATTTCTTCCGGCTTGCTGTATTGGATGATCCGGCCGTCTTTCATGATCGCGATGCGACTGCCCAGCTTCAGGGCTTCGTCGAGGTCGTGGCTGACGAACACGATGGTCTTGCTCAGCTTGCGTTGCAGCTCCAGCAGTTCATCCTGCAGGCCTTGGCGAATCAGCGGGTCGAGGGCCGAGAAGGGTTCGTCCATCAGCAGGATGTCGGCGTCCATTGCCAGGGCGCGGGCCAGGCCGACCCGTTGCTGCATGCCGCCGGACAACTCGTTGGGTTTCTTGTTGCGCCATTGGGTCAGGCCCACCAGCTCAAGCTTCTCATCCACCAGCTTGCGTCGGTCCTTCTCCGGGCGGCCCTGCATTTCCAGGCCGAAGCTGATGTTCTCGCGCACCGTCAGCCAAGGCATCAGGGCGAACTTCTGGAACACCATGGCGATGCGTTTGGTGCGCATCATCTTCAATTCGGCGGGGGTGCAGGAGGCGATGTCGATCTGCCGGCCTTCGTGTTCGACGAACAACTTGCCGCGACTCACGGTGTTCAAGCCGTTGATGCAGCGCAGGAGGCTGGATTTGCCGGAGCCGGACAGGCCCATCAACACGCAGATTTCGCCTTTTTCGACATCCAGGCTGGCTTTTTCAACGCCAACGATTTGCCCGGTTTTCTTCAGGATTTCGTTGCGGGTCATGCCCTGGTCGAGCAGTTTCAGGGCCTCGCGTGGATCCTTGGAGAAGATCACGTCGACTTCTTCGAAGCGGATTATGCTCATGCGTCACCCCCTACTTTAGCGTCGGGTTGCTTGCAGATTCGGTCGAGCATGATCGCCAGCAGTACGATCGCCAGGCCAGCTTCGAAGCCCAGGGCGATATCGGCGGTGTTCAGTGCGTTGACCACGGGTTTGCCCAGGCCGTCGGCGCCCACCAGTGCGGCGATCACCACCATCGACAACGACAGCATGATGCACTGGGTAACGCCGGCCGCGATGCTTGGCATCGCGTGGGGTAGTTCAATGCGCGACAGGAGCTGGCGACGGGAGCAGCCAAAGGCTTTGCCGGCGTCCATCAGTTCCTCCGGAACGTCGCGGATACCCAGGTAGGTCAAGCGAATGGGCGCGGCAATCGCGAACACCACCGTGGAGATCAGGCCTGGGACCACACCCAGACCGAAAAGGGTCAGGGTAGGAATGAGGTACACGAAGGTCGGTACGGTTTGCATCAGATCGAGCACCGGACGCATCAGTGTGTAGAACATCGGCTTGTGCGCGGCAATAATGCCCAGCGGCACGCCGATCAGTACGCAGACCAGGGTCGCGAACAGCACTTGGGCGAGGGTTTCCATGGTCTCCTGCCAGTAACCCAGGTTCAGGATCAGCAGGAAGGAGGCGATGACGAAGACGGTCAGGCCCCATTTGCGTTGGATAAAGTGAGCCAGCAGTGCGATGAGGCCGATCAAGGCCAGTGGGTTGAACCAGGTCAGCGCGAACGTCACGCCGTGAATCATCGTTTCCAGAAACAGCGCGATCGCGTCGAAGGTGTCGGCGCCATTTTGCGTCAACCATTCGACGAAGCTCGCGATGTACTGGCCTAAGGGTATTTTCTGATCAATCAGCATGGTAGTGAACGTCCGCATGCAAGGGATAAACAGCCCGGGCGAGTGAAAACCCGCCCGGCATAAAAGCGTTACTGCGCGAGCTTGGCTTTCACGGCCTCCAGGCCTGGTTTACCGTCAATGGTGGTCACGCCAGCGAGCCAGGTATCGAGTACCTGTGGGTTTTTCTTCAGCCAGGCCTTGGCGGCGGCTTCAGGTTTCATCTTGTCGTCGAGCACGTTGCCCATCAGCGTGCTTTCCATGTCGACGGTGAATTCAAGGTTTTTCAACAGTTGGCCGACGTTGCTGCATTCCTGGCTGTAGCCCTTGCGGGTGTTGGTCGCCACGGTGGCGGCACCGAAGTCCGGGCCGAAGAAATCGTCGCCGCCGGTCAGGTATTGAATCTGGAAGCGCGTGTTCATCGGGTGTGGTGCCCAGCCGAGGAACACCACATCGGTGCCGCGCTTGGAGGCGCGGTCGACCTGCGAAAGCATGCCCGCTTCACTCGACTCGACGACCTTGAAACCTGCGTCCTTCAGGCCAAAGGCGTTCTTTTCGATCATGCTCTGGATCAGGCGGTTGCCGTCGTTACCGGGCTCGATCCCGTAGATCTTGCCGTCCAGTTCTTTCTTGAATTTGGGGATGTCGGCGAAGTCATGCAGCCCCTTGTCGTACAGGGCCTGAGGCACGGCGAGGGTGTACTTGGCGCCCTTGAGGTTGGTGCGCACGGTTTCCACGGTGCCGGCTTCGCGGTAGGCCTTGATGTCGTTTTCCATGGTCGGCATCCAGTTGCCGAGGAATACGTCCATGTTCTTGCCGTCGGCCAGGGACTTGTACGTCACGGGCACGGAAATCATGGTGGTCTTGGTCTTGTAGCCCAGAGCGTCGAGAACCACGCTGGTGGTGGCGGTGGTCACGGTGATGTCGGTCCAGCCGACGTCGGAGAAGTTGACGGTGCTGCACTGTGCGGGTTCTGCAGCGTTGGCCAGCATCGGAAGACTCAGCATGGCGGCCAACAACAACGGCTTGGAACCTTTCATGGGTGGACTCCTGGTGTTTTCTCGGCGGTGTCCGATCAGGACAGCCGCGCGCTTCTTTTGGATGTTGCGGTTGGTGGCGCGTGGGCACTCTCTGACACGCGGCCTTGCAAACGAGCCGTAACCGATCATGTACCAGTGCAAATCTGACGCCTACAGGGTGGGTCGTATCCAGTACAGGGAGGGTCGCATCCAGTGTCGGTGACGTCGTTTATAGGTTTTTTCCGGCCTCGGCAGCCCTCTGATCTGCAAAAAAACGGCGTAAAACCGGGGTAAAAGCCTGGCGGCGTTGCTGGGCATGATTGCGTCGGTGTCAGACGTCGACCTCCAAAGCAAAAAACGGATGATGCGGGCATCCCGGCGTTGAGCGTAGCAGCTCCGTCACCGGGCGCTCTTGCGCCCGGATGTGCCCGTTCTGGAGGTTCTCTGCCATGGCAATCAGCGTATTCGACCTGTTCAAAATCGGTATTGGTCCGTCCAGCTCACACACCGTCGGCCCAATGCGCGCCGCAGCGTTATTCGCGCAAGTCTTGCGTGAGCGGGGTCTTTTGGAGCAAGTCGCGCGCCTGGAAGTTCAGCTCTACGGTTCACTGTCGGCCACCGGTATCGGCCATGGCAGCGACAACGCGGTGATCATGGGCCTGATGGGCGAATGGCCGGACGCAATCGATCCGTCGCAGATCGGCCCGCGCATCGAGTTGCTGCGTGAAACCCAGACCTTGTTGCTGGGCGGTCGGCTGCCGGTGCCTTTCATCTGGTCCCGGGACATGCGACTGATCGACGAGAACCTGCCGTTCCACCCCAACGCGATGACGCTGGTGGCCGAGGGCGACAACGGCGAGTTGCACCGTGATACCTATTATTCAGTGGGTGGTGGCTTTGTCGTCGATGAGGCCCAGGCGTCCAGCGGCGTGGTGGACCTGGACCGCACCGAACTGCCTTACGATTTTTCCAGCGCCGAAGAGCTGCTCAACCTGTGCCGCACCCATAACCTGCGGGTGGCCGAGTTGATGATGGCCAACGAAAAGGTCTGGCGTTCGGAAGAAGAGATCCGCAATGGCCTGATGAAACTCTGGCGGGCCATGCAGGACTGCGTCGAGCAGGGCCTCAAGCATGAAGGCATCCTGCCTGGCGGTTTGAATGTGCGCCGGCGTGCGGCCAAGTTGCACCGCAGCCTGCAAGAGCTGAACAAGCCCAATGTCATTGGCTCGACCCTGAGCGCCATGGAGTGGGTCAATCTTTTCGCCCTGGCGGTCAACGAAGAAAACGCCGCCGGCGGGCGCATGGTCACGGCGCCGACCAATGGCGCGGCGGGGATCATTCCGGCGGTGTTGCATTACTTCATGAAATTCAGCGAAGTGGTCACTGACGCCAACGTGGTGGATTACTTCCTCAGCGCGGCGGCGGTAGGGATCCTGTGCAAGAAAAACGCCTCGATCTCTGGCGCCGAAGTGGGTTGCCAGGGCGAAGTGGGTTCGGCCTGCGCCATGGCGGCGGCGGGACTGGCGGAAATTCTTGGCGCCACGCCGGAGCAACTGTGCAACGCGGCGGAAATCGGCCTGGAACACAACCTTGGCCTGACCTGCGACCCGGTGGGCGGCCTGGTGCAGGTGCCGTGCATCGAGCGCAATGCGATTGCCGCAGTGAAAGCCATCAATGCCGCGCAAATGGCGCTGCGCGGTGACGGCCAGCATTTCATCTCCCTGGACCGGGTGATCCGCACCATGCGCGATACCGGCGCCGACATGCATGACAAATACAAAGAAACCTCGCGCGGTGGCTTGGCGGTCAGTGCGGTGGAGTGCTGATCCACAAGCACTTGAAAAATCGCTCGCAAAATGCACACCCATCCTGAAAAACGCCACCTTTTAGCGCGTCGCAAACAGACAAGAGACAAACGGTCGGGCCAGCCGTTGTACGCCGCTCGACCGTTCGTCATCTGCACTTGTGTGATACCTGTTGCGCAAGCCCCGCAGCCCAGTTCCCACAAGTGCTACCGAACTGCTCACGGCTTGCTGTGACAGGTGCCAGCCGTCATTGATAGCGCTTATAAGCGGCCCTCAACGCGGGCCTTATATAGACCGGTCGCGATGTCGTTTTCAGGATTTATTGAACGCGCATCCAATTTAGGCATGGCAATTGCTCTATCGCTGTAAAGCCCGTCTCCTTCGTGGAGAACGATGGCAAAACCAATAAAAAGAGCCTCCGCCTGAGGCCATCACCCGCTTGTGTGAGGAGATACCGCGATGACGACGACCAACTCCGGGGCCCAACCCCAGAACCGTGCGCCTCAATCCATCGGCTTTTTGCTGCTGGACAATTTCACGCTGATTTCCCTGGCGTCCGCGGTAGAACCGCTACGCATGGCCAACCAGTTGTCGGGCCGCGAGCTATATCGCTGGACCACCCTCACTGTCGATGGCGGACAGGTCTGGGCCAGCGACGGTTTGCAGATCACCCCGGACGCCTCCATGCACAAGGCGCCGGCACTGGACACCGTCATCGTGTGTGGTGGTATCGGTATCCAGCGCACCGTGACCCGCGAACACGTGTCATGGCTGCAAGGCCAGGCCCGTCAATCCCGTCGACTGGGTGCGGTGTGCACCGGCAGTTGGGCCTTGGCCTGTGCCGGTCTGCTGGACGGTTTCGATTGCAGCGTGCACTGGGAATGCCTGGCCGCGATGCAGGAAGCTTTTCCACGGGTATCGATGAGCACCCGTCTGTTCACCCTCGACCGCAACCGCTTCACCAGCTCCGGTGGCACCGCGCCGTTGGATATGATGCTGCACCTGATCAGCCGCGATCACGGTCGTGAACTGTCGGCCGCGATCTCCGAAATGTTTGTCTATGAGCGTATCCGCAACGAGCAGGATCACCAGCGTGTGCCGCTCAAGCACATGCTCGGCACCAACCAGCCGAAGTTGCAGGAAATCGTCGCGCTGATGGAAGCCAACCTCGAAGAACCGATCGACCTGGACGAGTTGGCGGTGTACGTCGCCGTGTCCCGGCGTCAGCTGGAGCGCTTGTTCCAGAAGTACCTGCATTGCTCGCCGTCGCGCTATTACCTCAAGTTGCGGCTGATTCGTGCACGGCAACTGCTCAAGCAGACGCCGATGTCGATCATCGAAGTGGCGTCGGTATGCGGCTTCGTCTCCACGCCGCACTTCTCCAAGTGCTACCGCGAATACTTCGGCATTCCACCGCGCGACGAGCGCGTAGGCTCCAATACCACGCAACAGGTGGCAATGATGCCGTTGCCACAGGCCTTGGTGCTGTCGCCGCTGTCCGGCCCGCTGTCGGCGTTGAGCCAGGCGCGTAATGAGTCGACGTTTGCCAGCGTGAGGCTCTAGCAGCTTTTGTGGCGAGGGAGCTTGCTCCCGCTGGACTGCGAAGCAGTCCCAAAACCGGCCTATGCGGTGTATCAGTCAAATTGCATTCGCTGGTTTTACGACCGCTTCGCGGCCGAGCGGGAGCAAGCTCCCTCGCCACAGGGTCAGGCGCTGTGGTTCTGCTGGTATTGCGCCAATGCCGGCAACAATTGCTTATCGATCGCCTGGCGCACGGCCGGCAGAATGGTCGCACTGCTGGTGTACATGTCCTTGACCATCCGGCGCAGTTCATTGGCGCGGGCCTGGTCCAAGCCCCGCACGGCGCACTCGCAGGCCTGCTGGGCCGTGGAGCCGCTGGGTATCTGGAGTCCCAGGGCCTTGAGCTGGCCCAGCAGGTCTTCCTGGTCGATCAATTCGGCGTGCATCATGACGCTTTTCCTTGTTCAGGGATTGGGGTCGTGCCTCGATTCTGGTAGCCACCCGAAGCGGCGGCAAGGGCAAACTGTCGCAATGGCCCGGATACCTATGAACAGGTCGTTTTCGGCTAACTCCCGCCGCCCCGGACTGGGCACACTGACCTCAAGCTGAATCACGATGGTTTGGTCACCCTCGCGCAACAGCTCCTCCAGTAACGCTCCTGCCCCGGTCCTGTCACGGCTTGATCGGGGATTTTTTTGCCTGTGTGAAGCAGGGGGAGATGGGCTGCCGGACAGACCGCTATCGCGAGCAAGCTCGCTCCCACAGTGGTTGTATGTCGTTCACAAAACCTGTGGGCGAGCTTGCTCGCAATGAACGATGACGCGGTCTACCTCTGCAACACCAGAATCCGCGACAACAACTCATCCCGATCCACGTAACACCCCTGGAAATGCCGCGCCCCGGAAGCCGGGTCGAAGGCGTTGCGGGCATGGAGGGTACGGCGGTTGTCGAAGCACCAGAGCTGGCCGGGTTCGAGTCGCCGCGTCAGGCGAAACTGTGGCTCGCGTGTCAGGGCAATGAAACGTCGGTAGGCGTGGTAAAGCCTGGGCATTTGCTCGACTGTGGTGTCGAACGGCCCGCGCAGAAAGTTCGCCATGCGGATTTCCGCAACATGTCCCAGGGCATCCAACGCAATGATGGGCGCCAGGCAACGGTAGTCGCTGTGACGGTCCTTGTTGCGAAACTCCACCGGGATTTCGCACAGGGCGGCAAAGGCTTCGGGATCTTCCTGGCGCAGCGCCTCGGCGATGGCAAAGCCGTCGACAAAAATGCTCTCGCCACCGTCGGCGTCATTCACCAGGCAATGCAAGAACTGCAGCCCCGGTTGCAACTCCCGGGTTGGCAGGTCGCTGTGCAGTGGCAGGTTGAAAGCGGTGTAGGCGTTGCTGTCGGCGTCGGCTTTGGATTGCACGTTGAACAGCACGCCGAAGTTGCTCTCGCGAATGAACGAAATGCGCTGGGCAATCTGTTTCAACGACCCGGGTTCGGTGGGCACACCTTGCACTTGAGTCAGGCCGAGGTCGCGCACCGCCAGCAACCATTGCAGCAGTGCATCGGCGTCATCCATCAGTGCCTGGTAATCGAACACCGGCAGTTGCAGATCGTGTTGCCATAACTGGCTTTTGGGCTTGCTCGCCAGGCGTTCGGCCCTGGACTGCTCATCGTAGGCATGGGCCCGTAGCCAGCCCGGGTCGAAACGGCTCTGGTGACCGTCCTGCCAATCGACGCACAGGCAACCTTCGCTATCGAGGCGGGTCGCGCCGGGTGCGATGCCTTCAGGCACATCGACGATTTCCAGGACTTGTTCGCGGGTGACGGTGTAGACGCATTGGGGGCAAGGGCAGTTGTCTCGCAGCCACTGATGATGGAAGGGGCTGACCCGGCCGTCGGCCCAGGTGACCTGCACCCGGTCGGCCAAGGACGTTACGGCGCCCAGCGCGCAGACCAGAGGATAGCGACGGAAGTCGGCAAACGCGGCGGCAGTGTTCATGGCGATCTCCTGTTTGAGGCTTATCGGGCAGGTGGCAGTGCGATGACCCGACCGATGTAGGCCGGGGGCGGCAGGTCGGACTGTTCATCGAGCAGGGCGGTGAGTGTGCCCAGGGTCTGTTCCGTGAAGGGTGCCGAGCGCGGTCCAGCCAGGTCGACGTGCAGGAGCATCTGCTCATTGCCGGCCAGCTCTTTGTCGCCGCCGGCCAGGTGCAGGCTGTGGTAGAGGTGCAGGCGTTTGGCATCGTGGCCGATGATCTGTGTGCGCACTTCCACGTCAGCGTCGAGCTTCACTTCGTGCAGGTAATTGAGGTGCAGTTCGAGGGTGAACAGCGAGTGGCCGCTGGCCTCGCGGTTCTGGCTGTCCATGCCAAGCCGGTCCATCAGCGCGTCGGTGGCGTAGCTGAAGATCAGCAGGTAGAAGGCATCGCGCAGATGGCCGTTGTAATCGACCCATTCGGGGCGGATGCGGGTTTGGTAGGTGGTGAGGGTGGGCATGGTGGAGCTCCACAAATAGTCGCTGGTGTACCCATTTGTGGCGAGGGAGCTTGCTCCCGCTGGACTGCGAAGCAGTCCCAAAACCGGCATATGCGGTGTATCAGTCAAGTCGCATTCGCTGGTTTTACGACCGCTTCGCGGCCGAGCGGGAGCAAGCTCCCTCGCCACAAGGGGGAGTGCTTACTCGTTAAAGGCCATCCCATGTTTCGCCTTGGTGGTCTTCACCGCCTCCAGCACCGCCAGCAAGCAATCATCACGATAGCGCTCCAACGCCGAAATGCTGTGGCTGCCCAGTTGCTCGCTCGTCCCGTCCACCACATCGTCGATCAGTTTCTCGGTCAGCTCCGGCGCCGGCAGGTAGGTCCACGGCAGTTGCAGTGCCGGGCCGAACTGGGCCATGAAGTGGCGCATCCCGGCGTCGCCGCCGGCCAGGGTGTAGGTCAGAAACGTGCCCATGAATGACCAGCGCAACCCGGCACCGAAGCGGATGGCGTCGTCGATTTCCCCGGTGGTGGCCACGCCGTCGTTGACCAGGTGCAGTGCCTCGCGCCACAGCGCTTCGAGCAGCCGGTCGGCGATGAAACCGGGAACTTCCTTGCGCACATGCAGCGGCCGCATGCCGAGGGATTCATACACCTGCATGGCGGCCTGCACCGCTTCGGGCGCAGTGTTTTTGCCGCCCACCACTTCCACCAACGGCAACAGGTAAACCGGGTTGAACGGGTGCCCGACCACGCAACGCTCGGGGTGGGTGGAGCCTTCATAGAACTCGCTGGGTAGCAGCCCCGAAGTGCTGGAGCCGATCAGTGCGTTTGGCTTGGCGGCGGCGCTGATCTGAGCGTGCAGCTCGAGTTTCAATTCCAGGCGTTCGGGGGCGCTTTCCTGGATGAAGTCGGCATCGCGCACGCACTCTTCGATGGTCGCGACAAAGCGCAGCCGATCCTGCGAGGCCCCGGGCGCCAGGCCCTGTTTCTCAAGCGCACCCCAGGCATTGGCGACGCGCTTGCGCAACGCCGCTTCGGCCCCGGGCGCCGGGTCCCAGGCTACGACGTCCAGGCCATGGGCCAGGGCGCGGCTGACCCAGCCGCTGCCGATCACGCCGCTGCCCAGGGCGGCGAAGGTTTTGATGTTGGTGATAAAGCTCATGGTGATTTCCCTGAATAAAGTGAAGACCCCCTGTGGGAGCGAGCTTGCTCGCGATGGCGCCGGTATATCCGACGCATCTTCGGCGGCAGGAATATCGCTATCGCGAGCAAGCTCGCTCCCACAGGGGAGGGTGGCGATTCGGCTAGCTACGTTTGGTCAGGCCCATCTTCTTGCGGCCTTCTGCCGGTGTGAGCACCCGCGCTCCAAGACGGCTGAGGATTTCACCGGCGCGTTCCACCAGTTGGCCGTTGGTGGCGAGCACGCCTTTGTCCAGCCACAGGTTGTCCTCCAGCCCGACCCGCACGTTGCCACCAAGCAGCACGGCCTGGGCGGCCATGGGCATTTGCATGCGACCGATGCCGAAGCCAGCCCACACGGCGTCTGCCGGCAGGTTGTCGACCATGGCTTTCATCGTGGTGGTGTCGGCCGGCGCGCCCCATGGGATGCCCAGGCAGAGCTGGAACAGCGGGTTATCCAGCAGGCCTTCCTTGATCAGTTGCTTGGCGAACCACAGGTGGCCGGTGTCGAAGATTTCCAGCTCGGCCTTGACCCCCAGCTCGGTGATGCGCTTGGCGCCGGCCCGCAGTTGCGCGGGGGTGGAGACATAAATGGTGTCGCCATCACCGAAGTTCAGCGTGCCGCAATCCAGGGTGCAGATTTCCGGTAACAGCTCTTCAACGTGGGCGAGGCGGGTCAGCGGGCCTACCAGGTCGGTGTTGGGACCGAACTCCATCGGCCGTTCGCCAGCGCCGATCTCCAAGTCGCCGCCCATGCCGGCGGTGAGGTTGACGATAATGTCGACGTCCGCCTCACGGATGCGCTCCATCACTTCGCGGTACAGCGCCACGTCACGGCTGAACTTGCCGGTCTGGGGGTCGCGAACGTGGCAGTGAACCACCGTGGCTCCGGCCTTCGCGGCTTCGATGGCGGCGGCGGCGATCTGTTTCGGGGTGACCGGGACGTGAGGGCTCTTGGCGGTCGTGTCGCCAGCACCGGTGAGTGCGCAGGTGATGATGACGTCGTGGTTCATGGTGCGGATTCCTTCAGGCGTGGTAAGTCACTGCGCAGCCCTTTGGCGCTGCGCAGATGGATAACGGTGGGTCAGTTGCTGGTCAGTTTCAGGTTGTCGGCGGCCGGCTTGCCGTCGAAGGTGGTCACCCCTTCGAGCCAGCGCTGCTTGTCTTGCGGATGATCCTTGAGCCATTGCCGGGCCGATTCGAGCGGGTCCTTGTGGTCCAGCAGCGGCTGCATCATCCGGCTCTCGTCTTCGGCGGTGAATGTCAGGTTGCTCAACAGGCGCCCGACGTTCGGGCATTGCTGGGCATAGTCCGGCGCGGTGACGGTCCACACGGTGGCCATGCCTTCGTTCGGGCCGAGGGCGTCCTCGCTGCCGGTGAGGTAGGTCATTTGCACGTTGACGTTCATTGGGTGCGGCGCCCAGCCAAAGAACACCACGGCTTCCTTGCGCCGCACGGCGCGGTCCACGGCAGCGAGCATGCCGGCCTCGCTGGACTCGACCAGTTGGAATTTGCCCAGGCCGAACTGGTTCTTGGCGATCATCGCCTTGATCTGGGTATTGGCGCCCGAGCCAGGCTCAATGCCATAGATCTTGCCGCCCAGTTCTTTCTCGAATTTGGCGATGTCGGCGAACGTCTTCAGGCCCTTGTCGGCCAAGTAGGTTGGCACGGCCAGGGTGGCGCGCGCGTCCTTGAGGCTCGGCTCCGCCAACACTTTGACCTGCTTGGCCTCGACGAACGGGGTGATGGTCTGGGTCATCAGCGGGTTCCAGTAGCCCAGGAACAGGTCCAGGCGCTGGTCGCGAATGCCGGCGAAGATGATCTGCTGTGAGGCGCTGGTCTGCTTGGTCTTGTAGCCGAGACCATCAAGTATCACCTGGGTCAGGGCGCTGGTGGCGATGACGTCGGTCCAGTTGACCACGCCCAGGCGTACGTTCTGGCACGCGGCGGGTTCGGCTGCCATGGCGGCGCCATTCAGTAAAGTGGTACCGCTGAGTGCAAGAACGCAAGAGCTGATCAGTCGTTTCATGTCGGGTTCCTCGGCAGCTTATTGTTATGGGTTCCGGCGTCTGCGCGCCGGTGATGCCAAGTTACTCAGCCCCGGGTCGGGCAAAACGCACAGCGGCGACGTGCTCTTGCACTGCAGCGACCTGTGCCCTTGAACGGGTCTTGCAACTGGCGTATCAAGGTCAGCACGCTACCCGCCAACCGAGTGCGCTTCATGTCCCAGGATTTTTACTTCTTGTTGATGCCGGGTTTCTCGGCCATCGGTTTCATTTCGGCCATCGAGCCGTTGCGGGTCGCCAATCGTTTTCGCGGCGAGCTGTACCGCTGGCATGTGTTGAGTGCCGATGGCGGGGCGGTGCTGGCGAGCAACGGCATGTCGGTCAACGCCGATGCCGCGCTGGAGCCGCTGAAGAAGGGCGCGACCCTTTGGGTGGTGGCAGGGTTCGAACCGCTGAAGTTCGCCACCCCGGCATTGGAGCGCTGGCTGCACCGGCTGGACAACGAAGGCGTGAGCCTGGGCGGCATCGACACGGGCAGTGTGGTCCTGGCCGAAGCGGGTCTGCTGGAAGGGCATCGCGTGACCCTGCATTGGGAAGCGATCGAAGCGTTCAAGGAGTCTTATCCACAGCTCAGCGTGACCCAGGAACTGTTCGAAATCGACCGTCGCCGCATCACCTGCGCGGGCGGCACGGCTTCCATTGATCTGATGCTGGACCTGATCGGCCAGGCCCACGGTGCGGAGCTGGCGATCCAGGTCAGCGAGCAATTCGTGCTCGGCCGCATCCGCCCGCGCAAAGATCACCAGCGCATGGAAATCGCCAGTCGCTACGGCATTCGCAACAAGAAGCTGGTGCATGTCATCGGTGAGATGGAAACCCACAGCGAACCGCCCCTGAGCACCTTGGCCCTGGCCGAATCCATCAACGTCACCCGGCGCCAGCTCGAAAGGCTGTTCCGCCTGCACCTGAACGACACTCCGAGCAACTTCTACCTGCGCCTGCGCCTGGAAAAGGCCCGGCAACTGCTGCGCCAGACCGACATGAGCGTGTTGGAAGTGAGCATCGCCTGCGGTTTCGAATCACCGTCGTACTTCACCCGCAGCTACCGGGCACGGTTCGAACGCTGCCCGCGGGAGGATCGGCGGCGGCAGGGGGACGGGCGGGAGCTGGTTTGAGAGGCTTTTATACTCAATTATTCCCGCGACTATAAATTATACCTGTCGCCATAATTGGGTATAAAAGCTTGATGTCCGCCTACACCTGTGGCGAGGGAGCTTGCTCCCGCTGGGCTGCGCAGCAGCCGCTCAACAGCGAGGGCCGCTGCGCGCCCCAGCGGGAGCAAGCTCCCTCGCCACGGGGGGACGCATTCCACAGGGGGGACGCATTTATTTTTTCAGCAACGCCGAACACGCTGCCTTGTACGCCTCATGCTGATATTTGTTCAGCGTCGCTGGCAAGGCGAAGTCGTGCTTCTTGTACTGCGCGTTGAGGGTCTGCGGTGACAGCAGCGTCACTTCGCAGCCCTCCAGCAACTGGAAAACCCCCTCGATCTTGAACGTGGTCGGTCCGCCGGCGAACTCGCCTTTCTTGCTGCGTTTCTTGATGGCGATGCGTTCGATACCATGCTCAGCCACGAAGGCCCGCACCTGGGCGGCAAACGCCTTGACGTTGGCGGCTTCGTCATCGTCGTCCAGGGCGATTTTCTTGGTGTTCAGGGCGATGTGAGTCAACGCCTGCTGATCCAGCGAGGCAACGGCGATGATCGCTTCGCTGCCTTTGATTTCGATACCGCAGGTTTTCATGGGCGTCTCTTGGCGAAAGGGTGGCGTGCAGCTTACAGCTCTAACTGGTCAGCATGGATACCAAAGGCAGTGGCAATTTTCTCGCGGGTAGCCCGGCGAGGCTTGGCGACCGATTCTTGCTGGGCAAACGCCGGTTGGGAAATACCCAGGCGTTTGGCGACGTCATCCTGAGTCAGGTTCAGGTGTTCGCGCCAGGCGCGAATAGGCGTAGCGCCGTCAACGATACGGCTGACCACTTCATGGGGAATCAGATCGGGTTCCAGTTTTTGTGCAACGTATTGTGCGTACGGAATGACCACAAATGCCGGGTTTCCGTCTGCATCGTTGATGATCTGAATATCAGTAGGTACGTTCATCGCGGAAAGGATATAAGTCTTTTATAAGATTTGCGAATCCTGACTTATATTCCTTCCGGGGCCAACGCGTGAACGGTGTCTGGATATTGCTCCGTGGCTAACCCTTCACTCCTGCCCAATCGACTCCAAAAACTCCGACCGATCATCGCTCACCTGGGCCATGCAGTCGTTTTCGGCGATTTTGTAGGCTTCGCTGCCGGGTTTGGCCGGGAAGGCGGCGATGGCGCAGTCGGCGTCGCGCTGTTTTTGCCAGAGTTGTTGGGCGGCCTTGATCTTGCTGGTGATGTCGTTGAGTTGGGCCTTGTCGCTGGCGTAGCGGGTTTGCAGGCGCTCGAATAGGCTCTGCAGGTTTTCATTGAGCAGTTGTTCGGCGGCGGTTTTGCCGTAGGCCGAGCAGGCCAGAGTCTGGACGTCGTTTTCCACGGCGTCGCAGGGGTTGGGTTCGGTGTCTTCGGTTGCGTGTGCCACGGTGCTGATCAGTGCCAAAGCCAGGAAAATTGATTTCATTGCGTCGCCGCTCGAGTCCGGTGAAAGCCAGTGATGCGGCGGATTCTGGCGCAAGCGCCGGGTAAAGAACAGACGGCCAGGGTGGGCTCGTCATAGCCCTTTGTCGCGGATTGACGCTTTCGGCAATTCCCCTGTCGTTTTTGCACCCGGTCGCCACGGCCCTCAGGCATATGCTGGCCCCAAAGCGCCGGCACACGATTCGGCGCATGAATCGCTGATAAAAGGGGACTGCCTGATGAGCCCAGCCGAATTGCACGCCGACAGCATCGTTATCGACGGGCTGATCATTGCCAAGTGGAACCGCGACCTGTTCGAAGACATGCGCAAGGGCGGCCTGACCGCCGCCAACTGCACTGTGTCGGTGTGGGAAGGTTTCCAGGCCACCATCAACAATATCGCAGCCAGCCAGAAACTGATTCGCGAGAACAGCGACCTGGTGATCCCGGTGAAAACCACCGCCGACATCCGTCGCGCCAAGGAGCAAGGCAAAACCGGCATCATCTTCGGCTTCCAGAACGCCCACGCCTTCGAGGACCAGCTCGGCTACGTCGAGATCTTCAAGCAGCTCGGCGTCGGGGTGGTGCAGATGTGCTACAACACCCAGAACCTGGTGGGCACCGGCTGCTACGAGCGTGACGGTGGCCTGTCGGGCTTCGGTCGCGAAATCGTCGCCGAGATGAACCGGGTCGGTATCATGTGCGACCTGTCCCACGTCGGTTCCAAGACCTCCGAAGAAGTCATCCTCGAATCGAAGAAGCCGGTCTGCTATTCCCACTGCCTGCCGTCCGGCCTCAAAGAGCACCCGCGCAACAAGTCCGATGAAGAGCTGAAGTTCATTGCCGACCATGGCGGTTTTGTCGGCGTGACCATGTTCGCGCCGTTCCTGGCCAAGGGCATCGATTCGACCATCGACGACTACGCCGAAGCCATCGAATACACCATGAACATCGTTGGTGAAGACGCTATCGGTATCGGCACCGACTTCACCCAGGGTCACGGCCAGGATTTCTTCGAAATGCTGACCCACGACAAGGGCTACGCCCGTCGTCTGACCAGCTTCGGCAAGATCATCAACCCCCTGGGCATCCGTACCGTGGGCGAGTTCCCGAACCTCACCGAGACGCTGCTCAAGCGTGGCCATCCTGAGCGGGTGGTGCGCAAGATCATGGGCGAGAACTGGGTCAACGTCCTCAAAGACGTCTGGGGCGAATAACCGCCGCCGCACCGCTGAATCCTTTACCTGCGGCCTTTTGCGCCGCAGGCAATATCACGCATTTCCGGAGTCAAGTTTTCATGGCCAAAATCGCCCCCCAACTGCCTATCGAAGTCGACAGCGAAACCGGTATCTGGACCTCCGATGCCCTGCCGATGCTCTACGTGCCGCGTCACTTCTTCGTCAATAACCACATGGGCATCGAAGAAGTGCTGGGCGCCGACGCCTACGCCGAGATTCTCTACAAGGCCGGCTACAAATCCGCCTGGCACTGGTGTGAAAAAGAAGCCGAATGCCATGGCCTGGAAGGCGTCGCGGTGTTCGAGCACTACATGAAGCGCCTGTCGCAGCGCGGCTGGGGCCTGTTCAAGATCCAGGACATCGACCTCGACAAAGGCACCGCCAGCGTCAAGCTTGAGCACTCGGCGTTCGTCTACGTGTATGGCAAGGTCGGACGCAAGGTCGACTACATGTTCACCGGCTGGTTCGCCGGCGCCATGGACCAGATTCTTGCCGCTCGCGGCAGTTCGATCCGCACCGTGGCCGAACAGGTCTACGGCGGTTCCGAAGAAGGCCACGACGACGGCCTGTTCATCGTCAAGCCGTTGTAAGTCGAGGATCGCGCCATGGCTTTTGAAGCAATGTTCCAGCCGATCCAGATCGGCAAACTGACCATCCGTAACCGCGTGCTCAGCACCGCTCACGCTGAGGTCTACGCCACCGACGGCGGCATGACCACCGACCGGTACGTGAAGTATTACGAAGAGAAGGCCAAGGGCGGCATCGGCCTGGCGATCTGTGGGGGCTCGTCGGTGGTTGCCATCGACAGCCCGCAGGAATGGTGGAGCTCGGTGAACCTGTCCACTGACCGCATCATCCCGCACTTCCAGAACCTGGCCGACGCCATGCACAAGCATGGCGCCAAGATCATGATCCAGATTACCCACATGGGCCGTCGCTCGCGCTGGGATGGCTTCAACTGGCCGACCCTGATGTCGCCGTCCGGCGTGCGTGAGCCGGTGCACCGTGCCACCTGCAAGACCATCGAGCCGGAGGAAATCTGGCGGGTGATCGGCAACTACGCCAGCGCCGCCAAGCGCGCCAAGGCCGGTGGCCTGGACGGCGTCGAGCTGTCCGCCGTGCACCAGCACATGATCGACCAGTTCTGGAGCCCGCGGGTCAACAAGCGTACCGACGAGTGGGGCGGCAGTTTCGAGGGCCGGATGAAGTTCGGCCTGGAAGTGTTGAAGGCTGTGCGTGCCGAAGTGGGCGACGACTTCTGCGTGGGCATGCGCCTGTGCGGTGACGAGTTCCACCCGGACGGCTTGTCCCACGAGGACATGAAGCAGATCGCCAAGTACTACGACGACACCGGCATGCTGGATTTCATCGGCGTGGTGGGCTCGGGTTGCGACACCCACAACACCCTGGCCAACGTCATCCCGAACATGAGTTATCCACCGGAGCCGTTCCTGCACCTGGCCGCCGGTATCAAGGAAGTGGTCAAGGTCCCGGTGCTGCACGCGCAGAACATCAAGGACCCGAACCAGGCCACGCGGATCCTGGAGGGCGGTTACGTCGACATGGTCGGCATGACCCGCGCCCACATCGCCGACCCGCACTTGATCGCCAAGATCAAGATGGGCCAGATCGACCAGATCAAGCAGTGCGTCGGCGCCAACTACTGCATCGACCGCCAGTACCAGGGCCTGGACGTGCTGTGCATCCAGAACGCCGCGACGTCCCGTGAATACATGGGCGTGCCGCACATCATCGAGAAGTCCACCGGGCAGAAACGCAAGGTGGTGGTCGTCGGTGCCGGCCCGGCCGGGATGGAAGCGGCGCGCGTCGCCGCCGAACGTGGCCACGAGGTGACCCTGTTCGAGAAGAAAGAATTCATCGGCGGGCAGATCACCACGGCCTCGAAAGCCCCGCAACGGGACCAGATCGCCGGTATCACCCGCTGGTTCCAGCTGGAACTGGCGCGGCTGAAAGTCGACCTGCGCCTGGGCGTGGCGGCGGATGCGGCGACCATCATGGACTTGCGTCCGGATGTGGTGGTGCTGGCCGTCGGCGGGCATCCGTTCCTGGAGCAGAACGAGCACTGGGGCGCCGCCGAAGGGCTGGTGGTCAGCAGCTGGGACGTGCTCGACGGCAAGGTCGCGCCAGGCAAGAACGTGCTGGTCTACGACACCATTTGCGAGTTCACCGGTATGTCGGTGGCTGACTTCCTCGCTGACAAGGGCAGCCAGGTCGAGATCGTCACCGACGATATCAAGCCGGGCGTCGCCATCGGCGGGACTTCGTTCCCCACCTACTACCGCAGCATGTACCCCAAGGAAGTGATCATGACCGGGGACATGATGCTGGAGAAGGTCTACCGCGAAGGCGACAAGCTGGTGGCGGTGCTGGAGAACGAATACACCGGGGCCAAGGAAGAACGCGTGGTGGACCAGGTGGTGGTGGAAAACGGCGTGCGGCCAGATGAAGAAATCTACTACGCGCTCAAGGAAGGTTCGCGCAACAAGGGCCAGATCGACGTCGAAGCCCTGTTCGCGATCAAGCCTCAGCCGTGCCTGGAGCAGAGTGGCGATGGCTACCTGCTGTTCCGCATCGGTGACTGTGTGGCCCAGCGTAATACCCACGCCGCCATCTACGACGCCCTGCGGCTGTGCAAGGATTTCTAACGGATTACCACCATTACCTGTGGCGAGGGAGCTTGCTCCCGCTGGGCTGCGAAGCAGCCCCGAAACATCAGTCGAGGAGCATCAGGTTTACACCTGGAGCTGTTTTGGGAGCGCTTCGCGCTCCAGCGGGAGCAAGCTCCCTCGCCACAAGTAGGTGCGTCGCTCTCGTTGGCGCGCACATGACCCTGCGTCTTTGGGAGCAACACCTATGTTGAACACCCTTCTCCCCATCCTGCTGTTCGCCGCTTTGGGCCTCGCGGTCCTTGGCGCCTTGCGGCGGGTGAATATGTGGCGCCGGGGGCGGCCGTCCAAGGTCGACCTGATCGGCGGCCTCTTTGCCATGCCCAAGCGCTACATGGTGGACTTGCACCATGTGGTGGCGCGGGACAAATACATCGCCAACACCCACGTCGCCACGGCGGGTGGCTTTGTGCTGGCGGCGGTGCTGGCGATCCTGGTGCACGGCTTCGGCCTGCAGAATCGCATTCTGGGCTACGCGTTGCTGTTCGCCACGTTGCTGATGTTCAGCGGTGCGATTTTCATTGCCTTGCGCCGCCGCAATCCACCGTCACGGCTGTCCAAGGGCCCGTGGATGCGCCTGCCCAAGAGCCTGTTTGCGTTTTCCATCAGCTTCTTCCTGGTGACCTTGCCGGTGGCCGGGATCTTGCCAGCGGACTTTGGCGGTTGGGTGCTGGTGGCATTGCTGGGCCTGGGCGTGCTTTGGGGCGTGTCGGAGATGTTCTTCGGCATGACCTGGGGCGGGCCGATGAAGCACGCCTTCGCCGGCGCCCTGCACCTGGCTTGGCACCGTCGTGCCGAGCGCTTCGGCGGCGGTCGCTCCACCGGGCTCAAGCCGTTGGACCTGAACGACCCGGCGGCACCGCTGGGCGTTGAAAAACCCAAGGATTTCACCTGGAACCAGCTGCTTGGCTTCGACGCCTGCGTGCAGTGCGGCAAGTGCGAAGCGGCCTGCCCGGCCTTTGCCGCCGGCCAACCGCTGAACCCGAAAAAACTTATCCAGGACATGGTCGTCGGCCTGGCCGGCGGCACCGATGCGAAGTTCGCCGGTAGCCCATACCCCGGCAAACCCGTGGGCGAACACGGCGGCAATCCTCATCAGCCAATCGTCAATGGCCTGGTGGACGCCGAGACGCTGTGGTCCTGCACCACTTGCCGGGCCTGCGTCGAGGAGTGCCCGATGATGATCGAGCACGTCGATGCCATCGTCGACATGCGTCGTCACCTGACCCTGGAAAAAGGCGCCACGCCAAACAAAGGTGCCGAGGTCCTGGAAAACCTCATCGCCACCGACAACCCAGGCGGCTTTGCCCCGGGTGGGCGGATGAACTGGGCGGCGGATTTGAACCTGAACCTGCTCAGCGAGAAGAAATCCACCGACGTGCTGTTCTGGGTCGGCGACGGTGCCTTTGACATGCGCAACCAGCGCACCCTGCGCGCCTTCGTCAAAGTACTCAAGGCCGCGAAAGTTGACTTTGCCGTGCTCGGTCTCGAAGAGCGCGACAGCGGCGACGTGGCCCGGCGCCTGGGCGACGAAGCGACGTTCCAGCTGTTGGCCAAGCGCAATATCCAGACCCTGGCCAAATACAGTTTCAACCGCATCGTTACCTGCGACCCCCACAGCTTCCACGTGCTGAAAAACGAATACGGCGCCTTCGATGGTAACTACCTGGTGCAGCACCACAGCACCTACCTGGCGGAAGTCATCGACGCCGGCGCCCTGAACCTCGGCCAGCACAAGGGCGACAGCGTGACGTATCACGACCCGTGCTACCTGGGTCGTTACAACGGTGAATACGAGGCACCGCGCCAAGTGCTGCGTGCGCTGGGCATCGAGGTCAAGGAGATGCAGCGTTCCGGTTTCCGCTCCCGTTGCTGCGGCGGTGGTGGCGGCGCGCCGATCACCGACATCCCGGGCAAGCAGCGCATTCCCGACATGCGCATGGAAGACATTCGCGAAACCGGTGCCGAACTGGTGGCCGTGGGTTGTCCACAATGCACCGCGATGCTCGAGGGCGTGGTCGAGCCGCGGCCGATGATCAAGGACATCGCCGAACTGGTGGCCGACGCGCTGCTCGAAGACGCGGCGGCAAGTAAACCAGTGGCCCCGGCCAAACGTGAACCTGCGGAGGTGCACTAATGAGCGACATCATCCGCCGCGACCCTCGCGCCGAGTGGATCGCCCGTAACCGCCTGCACCCGCTGCACGCGGCCATGCAACCGGTCCAGCACAGCTGGATGGGGCCCAACGGCGTGATCCGCAAGAATGTCCACGGCGTCGGTTTCATCGGCCCCAACGGTATCAAGCGTATCGACCGCAGCGGTGCCCAGCAGGGTGGCGCGAGCAAGCGCACCGCCGCCGTTGAAGTGCAATTGCCGCTGCATCAGGTGCCGCAACCGGCGTTCTACATCAGTGTGGTGCCGGACATGGTCGGTGGCCGCTTAAGCAGCCACGACCGCGATCTACTGGGCCTGGCCCATCAGCTTGCAGGTACGGACGGCGCGGTGCTGGCGGTGGTATTCGGCGAGCACAAGGAAAACGCCTTCGCCACGGCCGGTGTCGACCGCTTGCTGGTATTGGAAGGTGAGGCCTTCAGCGGTTATGCACCGGAACAACGGGTCCAGGGCCTGCGGGCTGTGGATAACCAATTCAACCCCCGCCATTGGTTGCTGCCCGACAGCCGTACCGGTGGCGGTGAACTGGGCCGGCGTTTCGCGGCGGCCCTGGGCGAACGTCCAGCGACGCGAGTCTGGCAGGTCAAGGGCGAGGAATGCATTGGCCGCGCCGGTGCAGGGCTGCAAGACCTGGCAAGGCCTTTGGCACGCTTGATCCTGGCGGCGGCCGAATGCGCCGAGCCGGTCAGTGAAACCCGACACGAAGCCTTGCCGGTGGAGTTATCCACAAGCGTGGCGCGCAGCTTGTCGCGTATCGAAGACCTCGGCGCGGTGGCGGTGGACCCGGGGGCGATCCCGATGGCCGAAGCCGAATTCATTTTCTCCGGCGGCAACGGGGTCAAGGACTGGGCGCTGTTCCACCAGACCGCTGCGGCCCTGGGCGCCACCGAGGGCGCTTCGCGGGTGGCGGTGGACGATGGTTTCATGGCGCGCGACCGCCAGGTCGGCGCGTCCGGCACCTGGGTCACGGCGCGGGTCTACGTGGCCGTGGGGATTTCCGGGGCGATCCAGCACCTGCAAGGCATCGGTGCCTGCGACAAGGTGGTGGCGATCAACCTCGACCCGGGCTGCGACATGATCAAACGGGCAGACCTGTCGGTGATCGGTGACAGTGCGGCGATTCTCCAGGCCTTGATCGCGGCGGTAGAAGCCTACCGCAACGAAGCCAAGCGCGATGCGGCTTAAGCTAAGGATTCAAGCATGACGACTCAAGTGATCAGCCTGGTGTCCATCGGTGCCCACCCGACCTCGGGTCGGCCTCGGCGCGCCGAGCAGGACGCCCGCGCCGTGGAGCTGGGCCTGCAATTGGCCGGCACCGACCTGCAGGTGTTGCACGCAGGTGACGTGGCCGAACCGGCCCTGCGCGCTTATTTGGGCATGGGCCTGGATGAACTGCACGTGCTGGAAAACCCCATCGGCGCCGACGCTCTTCCGGCCTTGACCGATTACCTGCGCGACGTCGGCGCCCAAGTGGTGCTTACCGGCAGCCAGGCGGAAACCGGTGAAGGTTCGGGAATGCTCCCGTTCCTGCTGGCGGAAAACCTCGGCTGGCCGCTGGTGGTGGGGCTGGCTCAGGTCGAGTCCATCGACAACGGCGTGGCCTTGGTACTGCAAGCCTTGCCCCGCGGCCAACGGCGTCGCCTGAAAGTACGCCTGCCGTTTTTGGCCACTGTGGATAACGCCGCGCCCAAGCCACGGCAAAGCGCTTTCGGGCCGGCCCGGCGCGGGGCTTTGCACGCTGAAGAGGTGGAGGTCATCGACGACACCTTGCTGGCGGTGGCGACCCTGCAACCGGCCAAGCCACGGCCCAAACGCTTGAAAGTGATCAAGGCCAAGAGCGGTGCCGACCGCATGAAAGCCGCCACGGCCAAAGCCAGCGGCGGAGGCGGGCAGGTGCTCAAGGGCGTGAGCCCGGAGGCCGGGGCCGAGGCGATTCTCAAGTTGTTGATCGAGGAAGGGGTTGTTCGCTAAACCCAGGCACACCTAAATCCCCTGTGGGAGCGAGCTTGCTCGCGATAGCGGTGGATCAGTAGCGTCGATGTTGCTGACACGCCGCCATCGCGAGCAAGCTCGCTGCTACAGGGGGCTTGTGTTTACCCACAATCCCTGTGCGCGCCTCTGTGGATAACCTGTTTGGCCCCTGCCGCACACCAGGCTGTTCAGGCCTGCACTCAAAACCCCCGTCTGACCTGCTGCAACATCCGGCCATAAAGCCGCTGGCCTGGCGGGTTGCCGCGTCCCAAGCCTGTGGGTAAAAAAGGTCGTTTCATCGCCAATGGAGTCCCCTCAATGGAAGTAGCAATTCGTCCGGCCTTGCCCACGGATACACGCGAGATCGCTCGTTTGTTCCGGATCTCCTCAGAAGGCGCATCGGATTACATCTGGAGCCAGCTGGCGGAGCCAGGCCAGGATCTCCTAGACGTGGGCGCCGCGCGTTATGCCCGGGAAGATGTCGATTTTTCCTACCAGAACTGCCTTGTCGCCCAGGCCAACGGCCAGATCATTGGCATGATGCACGCTTATGTGACGCGTCATGATCCACAGGCGGCCCCTGTGACAGACCCGGTCCTGGCGCCATACGCTGACATGGAAATCCCCGACACCCTCTATATCTCGAGCCTGGCCCTCCATGAAGGTTGGCGTAACAAGGGGCTGGGCGTGCGCTTTCTCGAGCGGGCCCAGCAGCGTGCCGCTCAGTTGCAGCTCAAGGGCCTGAGCTTGATCGACTATGCCGCGAACACCGGCGCCCGGCGCTTTTACGAACGTCATGGCTTTGGCATCGTCAAGACCTGTCAGGTGGTCCCCCATCCGATGATTCGGGTGACGGGGGAGGCGTATCTCATGCATCGGCCTTGAACCGTCACGGCGGCTTCACCTGAAACCCTGTGGGAGCGAGCTTGCTCGCGATAGCGGTAGATCAGTGGCATCGATGTTGACTGACGCACCGCTATCGCGAGCAAGCTCGCTCCCACAGGGCATGTGTTTACCCACAATCCCTGTGCGCGCCTCTGTGGATAACCTGTTTGCCCCTCGCGGTACACCATGCCAATCGGGCTCTCCAAGGCAGCGCTCAAAAAACAACCAGGCTAACTTACGGTTTTTCCTGGGTTTTGTGTATGAGTAAGCTGAGGTGAATCACAATACTTGCCCCCAATCTCTGTTGGCGCTTCTGTGGATAAGATGTTCGCTATCCTCTACAAGCCATACGAAGCGGGGCTTCCATGGGTTTGATCAATAAATGATCAAATCGCCATTTTTTTCCAGTAAACCCCTTTGGAACCGTGATTTACAGAGCGTTGGAGCGGTTTTCCACAGATTCGTCAACTTTACCCCCAAACACTGTTGGCGCTTCTGTGGATAAGGTGTTCGCTCTCCTCCACACGCCAGGCTGGGCAAGGCTTTCGAGCCGTTGATCAATAATTGACCTATATGGCGCAGAAACCGTCATTGTTCATAAGTCACGGTTTTTCTTCGCTTTATCGTCAGAAAGATTCAGTGCGCAACGCACTTGTCCCCATTTGCTGTGGGTGGCCATGTGGATAACTTGTTGGCGAAAGGCTACAAGGCACGGCGGGTATAGTCGAAAACGCAATAGGTCAAATTTCATACAGTTCTAAGGAACTCCCTTGACGGGGGTCTGTCGCCTGTCTTCACTCAGGGCACAAGGACACACCGCGATTTTTATCCACATCAGGTTCAGGGAGAACGCATGATGGATAGCCAGCCCCCCCGCACATATTTGTTTTCCCCTGTGACGTGCATCCCGACGTGTCCTACCTCGTTGCCCAAACGCTCCCGCCGCCGCGCCGTCAACCAGCGTGCGCGGCTATAGCGCCCCAGTAGGTCCCCGCGTTTCCCGTAACACCGCTGACTGCCGCTCAAACCCCTACGGGAGAGTGGCCAGGCGTTCGTGCGCCTGATTTGCAGGCAACCGCAGAGTTGCCCCATTTGCCTTGAGAGGACTTGAACATGACACGGATCTCGACCCCCATCAGTGACATCCAGGAGCATTACGACGTGATTGTCATCGGTTCGGGCTACGGCGGAGGCATTGCTGCTTCGCGCCTGTCCCGGGCCGGACGCAAAGTGTGCCTGCTAGAACGTGGCCGAGAGATCCAGCCCGGCGAATACCCGAACACCATGCTCGCCGCCACCGAGGAACTGCAGGTGCACGACCCGGACGGCCACATCGGTTCGCGCACCGGGCTGTTCGACTTGCACGTCAACGCCCAGCAGAACGTGGTGGTCGGTTGCGGCCTGGGCGGCACGTCGTTGATCAATGCCAACGTTTCCCTGGAGCCGGAGCCCGGTGTGTTCGATGATCCGCGCTGGCCGCTGGCGGTGCGTGAACACCGCGACACGCTGCTCAAGGAGGGCTATGCGCGGGCCCGGGAGATGCTCAAGCCCAATCCCTACCCGGATTCGTCGCCAAAGCTGCCCAAACTCGATGCCAACCGCAAATCGGCGAGTTACCTCAAGCAGGACGCGCATTTCTACAAGCCGCCCATCAATGTGACCTTCGACAAACTGCCCAACAACCTCAACCATGTCGGCGTCGAGCAATTGCCGTGCAACGGTTGTGGCGATTGCGTCTCGGGGTGTAACAACAAGGCGAAGAACACCACGCTGATGAATTACCTGCCGGATGCCTGGAATCACGGTGCGGAGATTTTCTGCCAGGCCGAGGTCAGGCACCTGGAGCGCGACGGCAATGGCTGGATCGTGCACTTCCAGTACCTGGACAGCGGTCGCGAGATGTTCTCGGCACCGACCTTGTTCGTGCGCGCCGACATCGTGGTGGTGTCCGCCGGGACCCTGGGTTCCACCGAGATCCTGTTGCGTTCCCGGGACAAAGGCCTGTCGATGTCCGCCCAGTTGGGCGAGCACATGAGCGGCAACGGCGACATCCTCGGGTTCGGTCACAACTGCGACCAGACCATCAACGGCATTGGCTTTGGCGCCCATTCGGCCAAGGAGCTGGAGCCGGTTGGGCCGTGCATCACCTCGATCATCGACATGCGCACCGAGGGCGACTGGCGCAGCCGCATGGTTATCGAGGAGGGCTCGATCCCCGGCGCCCTCGGCCGGCCCATGGTGCCGAGCATGGCCGCGTTCGCCGAGATGATCGGGGTGCCCACCGACACGGGCTTCGGGGCCAGCCTGAAATACAAGGGCCGGGAAGCCGAGAGCTTCCTGCGCGGCCCGTATTACGGCGCGCTGCATAACATGCAGACCTACCTGATCATGAGTCACGACAACGGCAAAGGCCGCATGGTGCTCGACAACAAGGACCAGTTGCGCATCGATTGGCCCGGCGTTGGCGAACAGGAAAACGTCACCCTCGGCAATGAGCGCCTGCACCAGAGCACCAAGGCGCTAGGTGGGATCTGGGTCGAGAACCCGATCTGGACCAAGCTGCTCAAGCACAGCATTGTTTCGGTCCACCCCTTGGGCGGCTGCGTGATGGGTGAAGACGCGACGCAAGGCGTGGTCAACCACAAGGGCCAGGTGTTCAGTGGCGCCAACGGCACGGATGTCTACCCGGGTCTCTACGTGACCGACGGTGCGGTGATCCCGACGTCCCTGGCGGTCAACCCGCTGTTGACCATCTCGGCAGTGAGCGAGCGCAACATGGGCCTGCTGGCGGCGGACCGGGGTTGGATCATCGACTACACGCTGCCCTCGGCCCCCCGCAAACCGGTGGCGCCGCCGACCCTTGGCGTGCAGTTCACCGAAACCATGAAGGGCTTCTTTTCCACGGCCTTCACCCAGGCCCAGGGCACGGATCTGACGCTGTACGAAGCGGCGGCCAAGCGCGGCAAGGCCGATAATTCGTCCATCGAGTTCACCCTGACCATCACCGCCGCTGACCTCAATCGGTTGATCAAGGAACCGGAACACGCCGCGACCCTGGTGGGTACCCTGGACGCGCCGCTGCTCTCGCCCAAACCACTGGTTGCCAGCAATGGGGTGTTCAACCTGTTCGAGCAATACCAGGAGCAGGTCGGCGTGCGGCACATGAACTACGACATGAAGCTGAGCGCCGAAGACGGCAACGATTACTACTTCAGCGCCTTCAAGACCGTGCCCGAGGACGATGGCGTGCTGAACATCTGGCATGACACCAGCACGCTGTATGTCACGCTGTATCGCGGGCCGGACAAGACCGGCGAGGTGATCGGCTCGGGGGTGATGCACATCCTGCCGGCCGACTTCGCCAAGCAGATGACCACCATGAAAGTGCTCAACGCCCGCAACGAGCGTGAACGCGTGGAGGCGCTGGCGCGGTTCGGCAAGTTCTTCGCCGGCATCTTGTGGGAGAGCTATGGCGGGGTCTTCGCCGGCGATATCTACTTCAACCCGGACGCACCGCCCCGGCTCAAACGACCGCTGGATGCACCGGCGCCAACCGTGCATTTCTTCCCGACCGAAGACAACGTCGAGCTGCGCCTGACCCGTTACCAGGCCGGCAGCAAAGGCCCGGTGATGTTGGTGCATGGCTTGGGCGTGGGCTCGAACATCTTCTCCACTGACACCATCCACACCAACTTGCTGGAGTACCTGTGCAAGCACGAGTACGACGTCTGGTTGCTGGACTTGCGGGTGAGCATCCTGCTGCCGGCCAGCAAGAACGAATGGAATGGCGACCAGGTCGCCCAATACGATTTCAAAGCGGCCATCGAGCAGATCCAGCAGGCGACCCTGGCCCGCGACGTGCAGTGCGTGGTGCATTGCTACGGCGCGACGACTTTCTTCATGTCGATGCTGGCGGGGTTGCAAGGGGTGCGCTCGGTGGTCTGCTCGCAGATTGCCGCCGATGCGGTGGTGGCCACTGCGACGGGTTTGAAGGCCGGCCTGCACCTGCCGGGGATGCTCGATGCCATTGGCATCAAGTCGCTTACCGCCTACGCCGACACCAAGGAAACCTGGTTCAACAAACTCTACGACAAGGCCCTCAACGGCTATGCCCGGATCGAGGCCCAGGGCTACTGCACCAACCCGGTCTGCCACCGCATCACGTTCATGTATGCGTCGCTGTACCGCCACGACACCCTCAACGAAACCCTGCACGACAACCTGCACGAGTTGTTCGGCGAGTCGAACATGCACACCTTCGAGCACCTGGCGCTGATCGTGCGCAAGGGGCATCTGGTGGACTTCAAGGGCAACGACGTCTACATGCCGCATTTCGATCGGCTGAAGTTGCCGATCTGCTTCATCAGCGGCGCCGACAACCAGTGCTACCTGCCGCAGAGCACCCTCAAGACCTATGAACGACTGTGCGATATGCACGGCCCGCAATTGTTCAGCCGCCACGAAGTACCGGGTTACGGCCACATCGATTGCATGTTCGGCAAGGATGCGGTGGTGGATGTGTATCCGATCATTCTTGAACACCTGGAGAAGACGGCCCTCGGTTAGGAGGACAACTGACCCGTGGCGAGGGAGCTTGCTCCCGCTCGGCTGCGAAGCAGTCGTCGCTCCTGAGATCTGGGGGCCGCTGCGCGACCCAGCGGGAGCAAGCTCCCTCGCCACAAAAGCATTGCTCCGGTTCAAGAATAAGGAAATGGATGCCATGAACACTTACATCCGCTGGTTCCAACGCATCATCTGGGTGGGAATTGTCATGAACATGGTCTTCGCGATTCCAGCGCTGTTTGCGCCGGCGTTGCTGACGTCCATGCTCGGCCTGCCCCCCGTGTTGTCCGATCCCTGGCTGGAGAACAGCGGCATGTTGCTGGTGGGGATCAGCCTGTTCTACATGCCCTCGGGGTTCAATGCGCCGCGTTTCGTGGTGCACTCGTGGTTGTGCGTGCTGTCGCGGCTGGTGGCGGTGGTGTTCTGGATCTACTTGATCAACACCAATAACCAGGGCTCGCTATTCGTGCCGATGTTGTTGGGCGACTTGAGCATGTTCCTGATTCTGGGCGTGCTGCTGTACTTGGGCTGCCCGGTGGCCAATCGTCCGCTGGCCCTGCTCTGCGCCGGTTGGCAGGAGTGGCGCGCCGGCTGGGCGCGGCGCTGGCAAAGCCACGGCTTCAAGGTTGGTGCGCTGGTGGTTGTGCTGCTGCTGGGCTTCATCGGCTACCAGACCTGGTACCAGATGATCCGCGAAGTGCCACAGCCGGACTTTGCCTCCGATGAGGACCATTACAAATACGCCGCCATCGGCCTGGGCATCGAAGCGCGCATCCCGTATTACCTGTTCGCCGTGCTGCCGCAGATGTGCCCGGAAAAACTGCCCAAGCCGGGCGGCTACGAGGTGTTCGGGTTCCTCTATGAAAATGGCAACGACTTGCCCATCGGCATGGCCAAGCGGCAGCTCGGTTACCCCACCGTGGAGCCCAACTGCGCCCTGTGCCACACCGGCTCTTACCGGGCCAATGCCAGTGACGTCGCGGTTCCAGTCGCCACCGCGCCGGCCAATACCCTGCAACTGCAAGCCTTCCAGTGGTTCGCCTACGAATGCGCCAGTGACCCGAAATTCACCCCGGATGCGGTCATGGCGGCGATCAACGGCAAGTTCCAACTGGGCTTTTTCGAGAAGCTGTACAACCGCTACTTGATCATTCCGATGGCCAAGAGTGCGCTGCTCAAGCAGAAGCAGGCCTACGCCTGGCAGAAACTGCGTCCAGCCCAGGGGCCCGGGCGGACCGACACCTTCAACCCGACCAAAATGGTGGTGTTCGGTTTCCCGGATGACTCCACCATCGGCACCGTGGACTTGCCCCAGGTCTGGAACCAGAAACCTCGTGAGTCGATGTATCTGCATTGGGACGGCAATAACAACCAGATCCACGAGCGCAATTACGCCGCCGCCATGGCCGTGGGGGCGACGCCGCAATCGGTGCTGCCGCCGAGTTTCAACCGGGTGACCAATTGGTTGCTGGGCCACAAGGCACCGGCCTGGCCGTTCGCCCTGGATCAGGCGAAAGTCGCCCAGGGCAAACCGATCTGGGAGAAAAACTGCGCCAGTTGCCACGACTTCGGCCGCACCGACACGGGCCAGGTCACCACCAACATCGACCAGTTGGGCACCGATTCCCATCGTCTGAACTCCTTCACCACAGGACTGGTGACAGCGTTCCACGGCTTCAAGAAACCTCCGTTCGACTTCGGCGCCTACCGCAAGACCCAGAGCTACAGCAACACGCCCACCGACGGCGTCTGGCTGCGGGCGCCGTACCTGCACAACGGCTCGGTGCCGACCCTGTGGGATTTGCTGCAACCACCGGAGCAACGGCCGCAAGTGTTCTACACCGGTTCCGACATCTACGACCAGGAGAAGGTCGGCTTCATCACCCGCGGCGCGCAAATGAAGGCGTCGGCGGATTTCAAATACGACACCCGCCTGGAAGGCAACCACAACAGCGGTCACCTGTATGGCACGCAGCTGTCGGACGTCGATAAACGGGCCTTGATCGAATTCATGAAAACCCTGTAGCCCAGGGCACTGCGAAGGAGCGTTCACATGTCATTACTGCACCATTGGGAACATGAGTTCGACAAGGTCAAGGTCCGCCTGCACGGGTTGGTCACGCGGCTGGAAATGTCCTGGAAGAAACTCGTCAACGATCTGGAGCCCGAGGAGTTCCAGGCCATCGTCAAACTGCTGCAAAGGGGCCACGACCAGGCGCAGCACGTCATCAATCACGGCGACCTGCCGGATGACGAACCGGCCGTGCCCTGGGAACTGGCCCACGGCTTGTCGATCCTGAAGATCGGCAACGCCAAGCCCTTGCCGCAAAGCGAGGACCAATTGCCGACCCGGGTCCTCAAGGACGGCACCTTGCTCGGTTGTCGCAAATGGGAGTTGCTGGATTTGTTATGGAGCGAGGCGTTGCTCAAATGGATCGAGAACCTGCGCCACCACGCGCCGTTTGCCACTACTCCGGCGCTGGTGAAAATGGACAGCGACGTGGTGCTGGCCATCGCCGGCGACTGGGGCACCGGACCCTTCGACAGTCATGCACCCGCGGTGGCCGTGGCCGATCAGATGCAACTGGCCCAGGCCGATTTCACCATCCATTTGGGCGATGTGTATTACGCCGGCACCCACTCCCAGGAAGACGTCGACATGATCGGCTGGCCCCAGGGCAAGCACGGCTCATTCACCCTCAACTCCAACCACGAGATGTACAGCGGTGCCCACGGTTATTTCAAGGAACTGGCCAAGCGTTTCCCGGTGCAGCAGGGCACCAGTTACTTTGCCTTGTACAACGACGACTGGCTGGTGGTCGGCCTCGACAGCGCCTACGCCTCGGACGCCATGAACCTGTACATGGACGGCACCCTCAACGCGCAACAGATCGATTGGATGAAGAGTTTGCCCAAGCGCAAGAAGCTGATGGTGCTCAGTCATCACCAGGGTTTCGATATTTCCGGGCACAACAAGACGGCGCTCTACCAACCGGTCTGTGATGCCCTGGGGCGTGAGCCGGACTATTGGTATTGGGGCCATTTGCACAACGGTATCTGCTACGCCACCCAAGGTGGGTTGCACGCACGCTGCGCCGGGCACGGGGCGATTCCCTACGGCACCACCAGCGAACTGAACGGGCATGCCCGGGTGCTGTGGTCGGAAACTCAGTTGGCCGGGGACGAGGCGTATCCAGAGCGGGTGTTGAATGGGTATGTGAAGGTGCGGCTGGTGGGAGAGAACATCGAAGAGACGTTTTATGGGGAGGATGGGTCGGTGCGGTGGTCTTCAAAATAATCGGCTGAAGATTAAACCGCTTTCGCGAGCAGGCTCGCTCCCACATTGGAATGCAATCTCATGTGGGAGCGAGCCTGCTCGCGAAGCTTTTTGCTGTCAGCCCTGGACCGGAACACCCTTGAGGTACGGCGCAGGCTCGGCCCCCAGGTTGTTGAGCATGCGCTCGCTGTACCAGTCTACGAAGTTCACCACGCCGAACTCATAGGTCTTGGAGTACGGGCCCGGCTGGTAGGCGGTGGAGTTGATGCCGCGCTGGTTTTCTTCGGCCAGGCGACGGTCCTGGTCGTTGGTGGCGTCCCAGACCTGGCGCATGCGCGCCACGTCGTAGTCCACACCTTCGACCGCGTCCTTGTGCACGATCCACTTGGTGCTGACCATGGTTTCCTGGGCGCTGATCGGCCACACGGTGAACACGATGATGTGATCGCCCATGCAGTGGTTCCACGAGTGCGGCAGGTGCAGGATGCGCATCGAGCCCAGGTCCGGGTTCTTGATGCGGCCCATCAGCTTGGCGCAGCCTTGCTTGCCGTCCATGGTCATCGATACGGTGCCCTTGAGCAGCGGCATGCGCACGATGCGGTTACGCAGGCCGAAACTGGCGTGGGCGTAAGGGATCTTCTCGGCATCCCAGGCGGCGGCGGAGGCGGCCACATGGTCCTTGAACGCCTGGTCGGCGCGCGGGTCGGTGACGTCGTCCCATTCCAGCAGGGTCTTGAGCAATTCGGGGTGCGCGCCGCCGCAGTGGTAGCATTCGCGGTTGTTTTCCAGCACCAGCTTCCAGTTGGCCTTCTCCATCAAGGTGGTTTGCACCGCCACCTTGGTGTTTTCCATGTCGTAGGGTTCCATGTAATGGGTCAGGGTCGCCAGGAAGTCGTCGATGGCCGGCGGGTTCTCCGCCAGGCTGATGAAGATGTAGCCGCCGGCGGTCTTCACGTTCACGGGCTTCAAGCCGTACTGCTTCATGTCGAAGTCGGCGCCCATTTCGGTGCCGGCGAACAACAGGCGACCGTCCAGCTCGTAGGTCCACTGGTGGTAATGGCAAACCAGTTTGGCAACCTTGCCCTTCTCGCTGGTGCACAAGCGAGAACCGCGGTGGCGGCAGACGTTGTGGAAGGCATGCACTACACCGTCGGCGCCGCGAATCACGATGATCGGGTTCTTGCCGACTTGCAGGGTCAGGTAGTTGCCTTTGGTCGGGATTTCGCAGGTCATGCCGGCGATCAACCATTCCTTTTGGAAGATTTCCTGCATGTCGATATCGAACAGCCGCTCATCGGAGTAGAACGGCTGAGGCAACGAGAACGTGCGCTCACGCTCCTGTAGCATCTGTGCGGTGGCCTTGCGTGCGGGTTCCAGCGGATCGCCCAGGCTCAGGGTAGTGGTGACGTCCATCATTTTATCCTCAAGGCCCTCTACGTGGCCGCAAAAGTGGCTGATCGGTTGTGCTACGCAAGGCAAAAAATATTGTTTGTCTGTTGGGGCGAGTGTGGGGCCGCGCAGGGGCCGAACCTTATCCATGGGCGACATGGCCCAATCTGTTCCCGACGCGTAAGGCCCGGTAGTTAAGGGCTGGTCGCGATAAGTATGTGAATGTCGCAGATAGGTAAATGGCCGTTCAGGCGCCTGCGCACAATCGCCAACATGAAGGCCGGCAGTCGGCCGTGGAGATCAGCATGTCCAATAACTTCCTGAACCCGGTCACGACCCAGACCTGGGCCAATGGCCGACATATCGTGCGTTGCGTCAAAGTCATCCAGGAAACCTGGGATGTGCGCACGTTCTGCTTCATGGCCGACCAGCCGATCATGTTCTTTTTCAAGCCGGGGCAGTTTGTCACCCTGGAGCTGGAAATCGAAGGCCAACCGGTCATGCGTTCCTACACGATCTCCAGCTCGCCGTCAGTGCCCTACAGTTTTTCGGTGACCATCAAGCGCGTGCCGGGGGGCAAGGTTTCCAACTGGCTGCACGACACCCTGCACGAAGGCCAGGAGCTGGCGGTGCACGGGCCGGTGGGCTTGTTCAACGCCATCGACTTCACCAGCCCCAAGGTGCTCTACCTCAGCGGCGGCGTCGGGATTACCCCGGTGATGTCCATGGCGCGTTGGTACTACGACACCAACGCCAACGTCGACATGGTGTTCATCCACAGTGCCCGCTCGCCCAAGGACATCATTTACCACCGCGAGCTAGAGCACATGGCGTCGCGGATCGACAACTTCAACCTGCACCTGATTTGTGAAAAACACGGCCTGGGCGAGCCTTGGGCCGGTTATCGCGGCTACCTGAACCTCAAGATGCTGGAGCTGATGGCGCCGGACTTCCTGGAGCGCGAAGTATTTTGCTGCGGTCCGACGCCGTACATGAATGCGGTCAAGCGCCTGCTGGAAGCCAATGGCTTCGACATGAAGCGCTATCACGAGGAATCCTTCGGTGCCACGCCACCGGAAGCCCGCGCCGACGCCGTGGAGCAGGCCGAGCAGGCCGCCGACGCGCCGGAAGTCGATGCCGCGGACCTGCACCTGGTGGAGTTCACCTCCTCTGGCAAGAGCATTCGTGTGGGGCCGGGAGAAACCGTCCACGCCGCCGCCGCCAAGCTCGGCATGATGATCCCCAAGGCCTGCGGCATGGGCATCTGCGGCACCTGCAAGGTGTTGAAGCTGGGCGGGGAAGTGGAAATGGAGCACAACGGCGGGATCACCGAGGACGACGAGGCCGAAGGTTACATCCTGTCGTGCTGCAGCGTGCCGAAGGGGGATGTGCGGATCGAGTTTTGATCAGCGGCGGCCCCCTGTGGCGAGGGAGCTTGCTCCCGCTCGGCTGCGCAGCAGTCGTAAAACCGGCAAACGCGGTGCACCTGGCAAACCGCATTCTCAGGCCTTGGGGCTGCTGCGCAGCCCAGCGGGAGCAAGCTCCCTCGCCACAAAAGCTTAAAAGCCCAAAAGCCCAAAAGCCTGAAGATATCGGTCGTTGCTTCAGGCGCTCATCACTTCCCGAATATCCACCGCCAACTCCCGCACCCGCGCTTCTTCGGTATCCCACGAGCACATGAAGCGTGCGCCGCCCTTGCCGATGAAGGTGTAGAAGCGCCAGCCCCGGGCGGTGAGGGCGGCGATGGCCGGTTCCGAGAGTTGCAGGAATACGCCGTTGGCCTGGACCGGGAACATCAGTTCCACGCCGGGAATGTCGCTGACCAGTTGCGCGAGCAATTGGGCGCAGTGGTTGGCGTGGCGGGCGTGCTTGAGCCAGGCGTCGTTCTGCAACAGGCCGACCCACGGCGCAGAGAGAAAGCGCATTTTCGAGGCCAACTGCCCGGCCTGTTTGCAGCGGTAGTCGAAGTCCACGGCCAGGTCGTGATTGAAGAACAGGATCGCTTCACCCACCGCCATACCGTTTTTCGTCCCGCCGAAGCACAACACGTCCACGCCGACCTTCCAGGTAAGGTCTGCCGGTGAGCAGCCGAGGAAGGCGCAGGCGTTGGAAAACCGCGCGCCGTCCATGTGCAGGTTCAGCCCCAGCTCCTTGCAGGTAACGCTGATGGCGCGGATTTCGTCCGGCGTGTAGACACTGCCGACTTCCGTAGCCTGGGTGAGGGTCACGACCCGTGGCTTGGGATAATGGATATCCTGGCGCTTGAGGGCGACCTCGCGGATGGCGTCGGGGGTCAGCTTGCCGTTTTCAGTACGGGCCACCAACAGCTTGGAACCGTTGGAGAAGAACTCCGGCGCGCCGCACTCGTCGGTTTCGACGTGAGCGGTTTCCGAGCAGATCACGCTGTGGTAACTCTGGCACAGCGAAGACAGCGCCAGGGAGTTGGCCGCAGTGCCGTTGAACGCGAAGAACACTTCGCAGTCGGTTTCGAACAAGGCACGGAAATCATCCGCCGCGCGATGGGTCCACTCGTCGTCACCGTAGGCGCGCTGGTGGCCCTGGTTGGCCTCTTCCATGGCAGCCCAGGCTTCTGGGCAAATGCCGGAATAGTTGTCGCTGGCAAACTGTTGACTCTTGTCGGTCATGGGCCTTGCTCCTGAGATAGAGAGTCCTGGGTAAGAGATCCCTGGCGGAATTCCCGTTTGGGGAGTTCCCTGGTTCGGCGTGTTTGAGTTCACAGCGCCGTGGTCGATGTTGGTGCGCACTTTACCCAAGATTAGCGGGGGAACCCACCGGATGTTGCTGTCAGAAAATCACAAAGCCATCGGGCCGCTGTGCACATGAGCCGCCGTGACGGTGCACTGGACCTGCTCAAGTGGTTGGGTCTGGTGGCGATGGTGCTCGATCATCTGCGATATGTCGGGTTCTCCGTTGACTGGCTTTACGTGCCGGGACGCTTGGCGTTCCCGTGGTTTTGCCTGGCAATGGCGGCGAACCTGGCGCGCAGCGAGGCCAGCGCGAGCCGGTGGGGTTACCTGGGCTGGCTGCTGCTGTTCAGCGCGCTGAGCGAGATTCCCTACCGGATGTTCTTGCCCGACGCCGCCACCCTGAATGTACTGCCGACCCTGACCCTGGGGTTGCTGGTGGCGCGCAGCTGGCAGACGCCGACCCTGGAGGCGCGAGGCCTGGCGGCGGGGGCGTTGCTGTTGGCGGCGCTGTTCTCGGCGCAACTGATGTTTGGCTTCTTTGGCGTGCTGCTGCCGCTGGCGATGTTGCTGGTGTTTCGCCGGCCTTGGTACTTCGCGTTGTTGCCAGGGTTGGTGTGTGTGGCGGCCAATCAATGGCGGGTGTTGTATGGCGCGGCGTGGCTGGGGGATGCGGTGGCGTTGTGGGGGTTGTTGGCTTGCCTGATTGCGCCAGGGCTGGGGTTGTTGCTGTTGCGACAGGCTGGTCGTTTTCATCCCCCGGCGATGCGGCGTTGGGCTTATGGCCTTTATCCGGCGCATTTCCTGGTTTTGCTCGTGGTTCGCCAGGTCGCCGCGTAGCCCTTGTGGCGAGGGAGCTTGCTCCCGCTGGGCTACGAAGTAGCCCCCAGCCTGAGAACGTGATCTGTCAGGTCCACCGCGTTTGCCGGTTTTACGACTGCTTCGCAGTCGAGCGGGAGCAAGCTCCCTCGCCACAGGGTCGGTGTTCCATTCCATTTGAGCGCATGTCGTAAACGCACCTTTGTGTGGCGTCCATAGGCATTTGACCTGCCTGCGCCGGCCATACCATCGCATCCAAAGGGCACGACCGAATGGTCAGTGCCTCACCGAGACGAAAGGCGCACCGCCGCCGCTGGGAGAGACGCGATGTTCAGCAAGCAAGATCAGATTCAAGGTTACGATGATGCACTGCTGGCGGCGATGAACGCCGAAGAGCAACGCCAGGAAGATCACATCGAGCTGATCGCGTCAGAGAACTACACCAGCAAGCGCGTGATGCAGGCCCAGGGCAGTGGCCTGACCAACAAGTACGCCGAAGGCTATCCGGGCAAGCGCTACTACGGCGGCTGCGAGCACGTCGACAAAGTCGAAGCCCTGGCTATCGAACGCGCCAAGCAATTGTTCGGTGCCGATTACGCCAACGTCCAGCCGCACTCCGGGTCTTCGGCCAACAGCGCCGTGTACCTCGCCTTGCTGCAGGCCGGTGACACCATCCTGGGCATGAGCCTGGCCCACGGCGGTCACCTGACCCACGGCGCCAAAGTGTCGTCCTCGGGCAAACTCTACAACGCGGTGCAATACGGCATCGACACCACCACTGGCCTGATCGACTACGATGAAGTCGAGCGCCTGGCGGTCGAGCACAAGCCGAAAATGATCGTGGCTGGTTTCTCGGCTTACTCCAAGACCCTCGACTTCCCACGTTTCCGCCAGATCGCCGACAAAGTCGGTGCCCTGCTGTTCGTCGACATGGCCCACGTGGCCGGTCTGGTCGCCGCCGGCCTGTACCCGAACCCGCTGCCGTACGCCGACGTGGTCACCACCACCACCCACAAGACCCTGCGCGGTCCACGTGGCGGCCTGATCCTGGCCAAGGCCAACGAAGAGATCGAGAAAAAACTCAACGCCGCAGTATTCCCGGGCGCCCAGGGCGGCCCGCTGATGCACGTGATCGCCGGCAAGGCAGTGTGCTTCAAGGAAGCGGCGGAGCCTGGCTTCAAGGTTTACCAGCAGCAAGTGATCGATAACGCCCAGGCCATGGCTGGCGTGTTCATCAAGCGCGGCTACGATGTAGTGTCCGGTGGCACCGATAACCACCTGTTCCTGGTCAGCCTGATTCGTCAGGGCCTGACCGGCAAGGATGCCGATGCTGCCCTGGGCCGCGCCCACATCACCGTCAACAAGAACGCTGTGCCGAACGACCCGCAATCGCCGTTCGTGACTTCGGGCCTGCGCATCGGCACTCCGGCGGTGACTACTCGCGGTTTCAAGGTCTCCCAGTGCGTCACGCTGGCCGGCTGGATCTGCGACATCCTCGACAACCTCGGCGACGCCGATGTCGAGGCCAATGTTGCCCAGCAAGTAGCGGCCCTGTGCGCGGACTTCCCGGTTTATCGCTGAGTCGGTTTTGGAGTAATGACTATGCAACGCTATTCGGGCTTCGGCCTCTTCAAGCACTCTCTCAGCCATCACGAAAACTGGCAGCGGATGTGGCGTACGCCGACACCGAAAAAAGTCTACGACGTGGTCATCGTCGGCGGCGGCGGGCATGGTCTGGCGACCGCCTATTACCTGGCTAAAGAACACGGCATCACCAACGTGGCCGTGGTCGAGAAAGGCTGGCTGGGCGGCGGTAACACCGCGCGCAACACCACCATCGTGCGCTCCAACTACCTGTGGGACGAATCGGCCCATCTGTACGAACACGCGATGAAACTCTGGGAAGGCCTGTCCCAGGACCTGAACTACAACGTGATGTTCTCCCAGCGTGGCGTCTACAACCTGTGCCACACGCTGCAGGACATCCGTGATTCCGAGCGTCGTGTCAGCGCCAACCGCCTCAACGGCGTGGACGGCGAACTGCTCAACGCCAAGCAAGTGGCTGACGAGATTCCTTACCTGGACTGCTCGAAAAACACCCGCTACCCGGTGATGGGCGCCACCGTCCAGCGTCGCGGCGGCGTGGCCCGTCACGATGCCGTGGCCTGGGGCTTTGCCCGGGCCGCCGACGCCTTGGGCGTGGACCTGATCCAGCAGACCGAAGTGATCGGTTTCCGCAAGGAAAACGGCGTGTGCATCGGTGTGGAAACCAACAAGGGCTTCATCGGCGCCAAGCGCGTCGGTGTGGTGACCGCCGGTAACTCCGGGCACATGGCCAAGCTCGCCGGCTTCCGCCTGCCGATCGAATCCCACCCGCTGCAAGCGCTGGTGTCCGAGCCGATCAAGCCGATTATCGACAGCGTGATCATGTCCAACGCCGTGCACGGCTACATCAGCCAGTCCGACAAGGGCGACCTGGTGATCGGTGCCGGTATCGACGGCTACAACGGCTACGGCCAGCGCGGCTCGTACCCGGTGATCGAACACACCGTCCAGGCCATCGTCGAGATGTTCCCGGTGCTTTCGCGGGTGCGCATGAACCGCCAGTGGGGCGGCATCGTCGACACCACGCCGGACGCCTGCCCGATCATCTCCAAGACCCCGGTACCGAATATGTTCTTCAACTGCGGTTGGGGCACCGGCGGCTTCAAGGCCACTCCGGGCTCGGGCAACGTCTTCGCTGCAAGCCTGGCCAAGGGTGAAATGCACCCACTGGCCGCACCGTTTTCCATCGACCGTTTCCACAACGGCGCACTGATCGACGAACACGGCGCTGCTGCCGTCGCCCACTAACAGGAGAAATCCCTATGTTGCACATCTTCTGTCCTCACTGCGGCGAACTGCGCTCCGAAGAGGAATTCCATGCATCCGGCCAGGCGCATATCCCGCGTCCGCTGGATCCGAATACCTGCACCGACGCGGAGTGGGGCGATTACATGTTCTTCCGTGACAACCCACGCGGGTTGCACCATGAACTGTGGGACCACGTCGCCGGCTGCCGTCAGTATTTCAACGCGACCCGTGACACCGTGACCTACGAGATTCTCGAAACCTACAAGATCGGCCAAAAGCCGCAGTTCACCGACAAGGCTGACAGTCCGAAAGCGGCTGCACAGGCTCTGGGAGAGAAGGTATGAGCCAGATCAATCGCCTGTCCAACGGCGGACGGATCGACCGCAACAAAGTGCTGAGCTTTACTTTCAACGGCCAGACCTACAAAGGCTTTGAGGGCGATTCCCTGGCCGCTGCATTGCTGGCCAACGGCGTCGACATCATTGGTCGCAGCTTCAAGTATTCCCGTCCGCGCGGCATCTTCGCCGCCGGCGCCGAAGAGCCGAACGCGGTGCTGCAGATCGGTGCCACCGAAGCCACGCAGATCCCTAACGTGCGCGCCACGCAACAGGCGCTGTATCAAGGTTTGGTCGCCACCAGCACCAACGGCTGGCCGAACGTGAACAACGACATGATGGGCATTCTCGGCAAGGTCGGCGGCAAGCTGATGCCGCCGGGCTTCTACTACAAAACCTTCATGTACCCGCAATCGTTCTGGATGACGTACGAGAAGTACATCCGTAAGGCCGCCGGCCTGGGTCGCTCGCCGACCGAGAACGATCCGGACACCTACGACTATATGAACCGTCACTGCGACGTGCTGATCGTCGGTGCTGGCCCTGCTGGTTTGGCCGCCGCACTGGCCGCGGCCCGTAGCGGTGCGCGCGTCATCCTGGCCGACGAGCAGGAAGAGTTCGGCGGCAGCCTGCTTGATTCCCGCGAGAGCCTGGACGGCAAGCCGGCGACCGAATGGGTCGCGGCGGTGATCGCTGAACTGAAATCGATGCCCGAAGTGGTGCTGCTGCCTCGCGCCACGGTGAACGGTTACCACGACCATAACTTCCTGACCATTCATGAGCGCCTCACCGACCACCTCGGTGACCGTGCGCCGATTGGCCAGGTCCGCCAGCGCATCAACCGTGTCCGCGCCAAACGCGTGGTGCTGGCGACCGGTGCCTGCGAACGGCCACTGGTCTACGGCAACAACGACGTGCCGGGCAACATGCTGGCCGGCGCAGTGTCCACCTACGTGCGCCGCTACGGCGTGGCACCGGGCAAGAAGCTGGTGTTGAGCACCAACAACGACCACGCCTATCGCGTGGCCCTGGACTGGATCGACGCCAGCCTGCAAGTGGTGGCTATCGCCGACGCCCGCGCCAACCCTCGCGGTGCGCTGGTAGAAGAGGCGCGTGCCAAAGGCATCCGCATCCTCACCGGCAGCGCCGTGGTCGAGGCCCGTGGCAGCAAGCGTGTCACTGGCGCGCGCATCGCCGCTATTGATGTGAAAGCTCATAAAGTCACCAGCCCTGGCGAATGGCTGGACTGCGACCTGGTGGCCACTTCCGGCGGCTACAGCCCGGTGGTTCACCTGGCTTCGCACTTGGGCGGCAAACCGATCTGGCGTGAAGATATCCTCGGTTTCGTACCGGGCGAAGCACCGCAGAAGCGTGTGTGCGTGGGCGGCGTGAATGGCGTCTACAGCCTCGGCGATACCTTGGCCGATGGCTTCGAGGGCGGCGTGCGCGCAGCCAGCGAAGCCGGCTTCAAAGCGGTGGAGGGCGTGTTGCCTAAAGCCCTGAGCCGTCATGAAGAACCGACCTTGGCGCTGTTCCAGGTGCCACACGAAAAAACCACCGCACGGGCGCCGAAGCAATTCGTCGACCTGCAGAACGACGTCACCGCCGCCGCCATCGAACTCGCCACCCGCGAAGGCTTCGAGTCGGTGGAACACGTCAAGCGCTACACCGCACTGGGCTTCGGCACCGACCAGGGCAAGCTGGGCAACGTCAACGGCCTGGCCATCGCGGCCCGCTCGCTGAACGTGAGCATCCCGCAGATGGGCACCACCATGTTCCGTCCGAACTACACGCCGGTGACCTTCGGCGCAGTGGCCGGCCGGCACTGCGGGCACATCTTCGAACCGGTGCGCTTCACCGCGCTGCATGCCTGGCATGTGAAGAACGGTGCTGAATTCGAAGACGTCGGCCAATGGAAGCGCCCATGGTACTTCCCGAAAAACGGTGAAGACCTGCACGCTGCGGTCAAGCGCGAATGCAAGGCCGTGCGTGACAGCGTCGGCCTGCTGGACGCTTCGACCCTGGGCAAGATCGACATCCAGGGCCCGGATGCCCGCGAGTTCCTCAACCGCGTCTACACCAACGCTTGGACCAAGCTCGACGTGGGCAAGGCTCGCTACGGCCTGATGTGCAAGGAAGACGGCATGGTCTTCGACGACGGCGTAACGGCCTGTCTGGCGGACAACCACTTCCTGATGACCACCACCACGGGCGGAGCGGCACGTGTGCTGCAATGGCTGGAGATCTATCACCAGACCGAATGGCCGGACCTGAAGGTGTACTTCACCTCGGTCACCGACCACTGGGCGACCATGACCCTGTCGGGCCCCAACAGCCGCAAGCTGCTGAGCGAAGTCACCGACATCGACCTGGACAAGGACGCTTTCCCGTTCATGACCTGGAAGGAAGGCCAGGTGGGTGGCGTGCCAGCACGGGTGTTCCGGATCTCGTTCACCGGTGAACTGTCGTACGAAATCAACGTGCAGGCCGACTACGCCATGGGCGTGCTCGAGCAAATCGTCGAGGCCGGCAAGAAGTACAACCTGACCCCGTACGGCACCGAGACCATGCACGTACTGCGGGCCGAGAAGGGCTTCATCATCGTTGGCCAGGACACCGACAGCTCGATGACCCCGGACGACTTGAACATGGGCTGGTGCGTAGGCCGTACCAAACCGTTCTCGTGGATCGGCTGGCGTGGCATGAATCGCGAAGACTGTGTACGTGAGGACCGCAAGCAACTGGTGGGTCTCAAGCCGATCGACCCGAATGTCTGGCTGCCGGAAGGCGCGCAACTGGTGTTCAACACCAAGCAGGCGATCCCGATGACCATGGTTGGTCACGTGACCTCCAGCTATGCCCACAACTCCCTGGGTTATTCGTTTGCGATGGGCGTGGTCAAGGGTGGCCTCAAGCGGATGGGCGAGCGAGTGTTCGCGCCATTGGCCGACGGCAGCGTGATCGAGGCAGAGATTGTTTCTTCGGTGTTCTTCGATCCGAAGGGGGATCGGCAGAATATCTAATGACCTTCAGGTCTGTGGTGAGCAGTTGCTCCGCGGTGCCAGCATCGCGAGCAGGCTCGCTCCCACAGGAGATCGCATGACCCTTGTGGGAGCGAGCCTGCTCGCGATGGCGGCAGAACAGCCGCCACAAGGGCCGGAACCAGAATTCAAGACAGGTGCTATATGACCGCAGTCAACGTGTACCAACAACGCCCAACCACCGGGGCCAAGGCCGAGTCGTCGCTGCACCATGCCGACCTCGCCAGCCTGGTAGGCAAGGGCCGCAAGAACGCCGGTGTGACCGTGCGCGAGAAAAAACTCCTGGGCCACCTGACCATTCGTGGCGATGGCCACGACCCGGCGTTCGCCGCCGGCGTGCACAAGGCCCTGGGCCTGGAATTGCCGGGTGCACTGGCCGTCATCGTCAAGGGTGAAACCAGCCTGCAATGGCTCGGCCCGGACGAGTGGCTGCTGGTGGTGCCGAGCGGTGAAGAGTTCGCCGCCGAGAAAAAATTGCGCGAAGCCCTGGGCGACCTGCACATCCAGATCGTCAACGTCAGCGGCGGCCAGCAGCTCCTCGAGCTGTCCGGCCCGAACGTGCGCGACGTACTGATGAAATCCACCAGCTACGATGTACACCCTAGCAACTTCCCGGTGGGCAAGGCCGTGGGCACGGTGTTCGCCAAGTCGCAACTGGTGATCCGCCACACTGGCGAAGACACCTGGGAACTGGTGATCCGCCGCAGTTTCTCCGATTACTGGTGGCTGTGGTTGCAGGATGCGGCGGCTGAGTATGGGTTGAGCGTGCAGGCCTGATTGATGGCCTTGGACTGCTTTTGTGGCGAGGGAGCTTGCTCCCGCTGGGCTGCGAAGCGGCCCTCGCTTTTGGCGGTTGCTACGCAACCGAGCGGGAGCAAGCTCCCTCGCCACAGGGTTCGTTGTCGCCCGGTTAATTTTTGAACAGGAGTCACCGCAATGAGTCGCGCCCCAGACACATGGATCCTCACCGCCGACTGCCCCAGCGTGCTCGGCACGGTGGACGCGGTGACCCGCTTTCTGTTCGAGCAGGGCTGCTACGTCACTGAGCACCACTCCTTCGACGACCGGCTCTCGGGGCGCTTTTTCATTCGCGTGGAATTTCGCCAGCCGGATGGCTTTGACGAGCAAAACTTTCGCGCCGGCCTGGCCGAACGTGCCGAAGCCTTCGGCATGGTCTTCGAACTGACCGCACCCAACTACCGGCCCAAAGTCGTGATCATGGTGTCCAAGGCCGATCACTGCCTCAACGACTTGCTCTACCGCCAGCGCATCGGCCAGTTGTCCATGGACGTGGTGGCCGTGGTGTCCAACCACCCGGACCTCAAGCCGTTGGCCGACTGGCACCAGATTCCCTACTACCATTTCCCCCTGGACCCGAACGACAAGCCCTCCCAGGAGCGGCAGGTGTGGCAGGTGATCGAAGACACCGGCGCCGAGCTGGTGATTCTCGCCCGCTACATGCAAGTGCTGTCGCCGGAGTTGTGCCGCAAGCTCGATGGCAAGGCGATCAACATCCATCACTCGCTGCTGCCGGGCTTCAAGGGCGCCAAGCCGTATCACCAGGCCTACAACAAGGGCGTGAAACTGGTTGGCGCGACGGCGCACTACATCAACAACGACCTGGACGAAGGCCCGATCATCGCCCAGGGCGTGGAAGTGGTGGACCACAGCCACTATCCCGAAGACCTGATCGCCAAGGGGCGGGATATCGAAGGGCTGACTTTGGCCCGGGCGGTGGGGTATCACATCGAGCGAAGAGTGTTTCTCAACGCCAACCGCACTGTCGTTCTTTAGACCGACATCGCGAGCAGGCTCGCTCCCACAAAATACGGGAGCACACAAAGATCCAATGTGGGAGCGAGCCTGCTCGCGAAGAGGTCCTCCCAAACAACACAGAAACAAGACACAAGCACTACCCGAGCAATCAACGCGCTGCCTGCCTGGGCAACGCAGTTCCACAAAAACAACAGCGAGGTGAAAGCATGTCTGGTAATCGTGGTGTCGTGTATCTCGGCAACGGTAAGGTCGAAGTACAGAAAATCGACTATCCAAAAATGCAGGACCCGCGCGGCAGGAAGATTGAGCACGGTGTCATCCTGCGCGTGGTCTCCACCAACATCTGCGGCTCCGACCAGCACATGGTGCGCGGCCGTACCACGGCTCAGACCGGTCTGGTCCTGGGTCACGAAATCACCGGTGAAGTGATCGAAAAAGGCAGCGATGTCGAGAACCTGAAAATCGGTGATCTGGTGTCGGTGCCGTTCAACGTGGCTTGCGGGCGCTGCCGTTCCTGCAAAGAGCAACACACCGGCGTCTGCCTGACCGTCAACCCGGCCCGTGCCGGCGGTGCCTACGGTTACGTGGACATGGGCGACTGGACCGGCGGCCAAGCCGAATACGTGCTGGTGCCGTACGCTGACTTCAACCTGCTGAAACTGCCGGACCGCGACAAGGCCATGGAGAAAATCCGTGACCTGACCTGCCTGTCCGACATCCTGCCGACCGGCTACCACGGCGCCGTTACCGCCGGTGTTGGCCCTGGCAGCACCGTCTACATCGCCGGTGCCGGCCCGGTTGGCCTGGCGGCCGCCGCTTCCGCACGCCTGTTGGGCGCTGCGGTGGTGATCATCGGTGACGTCAACTCAGTCCGCTTGGCCCATGCCAAGGCCCAGGGCTTCGAAATCGTCGACCTGTCTACCGACACCCCGCTGCACGAGCAAATCGCTGCACTGCTGGGCGAACCAGAAGTGGATTGTGCCGTTGACTGTGTCGGCTTCGAAGCCCGTGGTCACGGCCATGACGGCGTCAAGCACGAGGCCCCGGCCACCGTGCTCAACTCGTTGATGGGCGTGGTCCGTGTCGCCGGCAAGATCGGCATCCCCGGCCTCTACGTCACCGAAGACCCGGGCGCAGTCGATGCCGCGGCAAAAATGGGCAGCCTGAGCATCCGCTTCGGCCTCGGCTGGGCCAAATCCCACAGCTTCCACACCGGCCAGACCCCGGTGATGAAGTACAACCGCCAGTTGATGCAGGCGATCATGTGGGACCGCATCAACATTGCCGAAATCGTTGGCGTGCAGGTGATCAGCCTGGATGATGCGCCGAAGGGGTATGGCGAATTCGATGCGGGTGTGCCGAAGAAGTTTGTGATTGATCCGCATAAGTTGTTTAGTGCGGCGTGAAGTTAACTGATGGAAAGGGGGCGGCAGATTTTGCCGCCTTTGTTTTTTGAAGCAATCACTCTCTAAGCTTTTCTAATGTCCGTATATTTTTTCGGGTGATAGTGGGAAAGTAAACGGCCAAGTTTACGGTTTTTGCCTATCATGTATTCCTTCACTGTCTCGTCAACAGCCCCATTGGGTAGATCATTTCTTGGCGTCTGGACTGGCCCATAACGTACACCGCCCGAGAATGCTTTTACGGGTTTTCCGGTCAGCTCCGAAAGCGTCAAGCCGAACGGTTTTTCGCCATCGGCTGAGTAGCAGGCTATTAATCGGATGCTGTCGTACTTATTAAGGTCAACCCTGTTTTTAAGCCTAAAATATAATTGGTTAGGGGTTATTTGTTTGCCATCTGCTTCAATGTACGGATATTTTCCGTCCACGGGCCGCCCGCCATGAGCGTCTATATTCAATCGGTTTGGGTTCTCGGTTTCATCGAATATAGCAACTCCGTCGGCGATCCTCCTGTAATTTTTGACGGGGCTTCTCTTGATCCCAGATAGGTTATCGATGTGGCGTACGAAAAAGCGGTATATTGCATCACCCCATAACCTGAATGGTATATGACCTGTCGGGTCATTTCTATTTATCGGGTTCCCCATACAGTACCCATATGTATTCAATCCACCCTCCCCAAAGGGACTCCAACTGTCCGGACTGTTAAAGCGCATTAATACTGGGTTGAACGCCCTATAGCCATTACCCAACAAGTAATGCCCAGTCACCGGGTCCGGCCGTTCGCCGTTGAAGCCGAGCGGGCTGAGTAGACCGTTTTCCGGGACACGGTGACCGTAAGGTGTGTAGGCGAGGGGGTGAGGGCCCGTTGCATTGAGCGCGTGTAATACCGAGCGTTGCAGATCGGTGGTTAATAACGTGATGTCTAGGGCGCCGTTGTGTCTTTGTTGTAGCGCCAGGAGCTGGTCATCCTGCTGGTAAATGGAGCACTGCGCCGAGCCTTGGATTTCGGTAAACAGGCGATCCTTCAAATAGAAGCGCTGGGATTTTGCCTGGGCTGTTGGTGTGCAATCGACCAGCCGATCCAAAGGGTCGTAGCTGTATTGGCAGAGCAGGTTTGCGCGTTCGACTGGCATAGGCGTTACTCCTTGGAAGATATGCACATTTAAAGAGTTACTGTGACGCAATTGGGTAGAGCCGCCTACTAGCAACTCTGATAGGTGGATAGCGGGAGGTGAGGCAGAACGGCGCTCAAGAGGGCCGGCTTTCACGAAGGGCATAACTGTTAGTGAAGCAAGTGAACATATTGAACGACATCAACACTGCGGAAATCGGCCGCGTACCGATCATCTGCTTGGACGACATGCCGAAAGGCTCTGGCGAGTTCGATGTGGCGAGCCGAAGAAGTTTGTGATTGATCCGCATGAATTGTTTTGTGCGGCGTAAGGTAGGGAGTAAGACGGAAAAAGGGCGACAGTGATATCGCCCTTAAGTTAATTGCAGTGTGTGATGTCCAGTACTGTCTACTGTTTAAGATTCTCGAATGCTGCGCATAGCTTCCTCGTAAGACGGTGGGAACTCGTAAGACGGTGGAACGCCACCGTAGCCGGCAGGCACAACGCCATATTGAGGTCTAAGTTCAATTAGACTTCGATAAGTGTCAGCCATAACCACATTTAGTCTACGAGCTCTCACTTCGCGGGCGTTTGTAACATACTCCATAGCCGATGAAGATTGTGAGGGTGCGCGAGAGAGTGCCGGTGATGGGGGGCCTGAAGCAAACGGAATGTCCGGTGTCTCATTTCTCTCGTAGGAATGCGAGCCGGGGCGAGTAGGGATTACATACCCCCAATCTCTAGTTCTCAGTGCTGGGGGTTCAGAAGTCCGGTTTGCTGCAGCAGTAGAGCTTTCCAAAGGACGTACTGTCCGCGGTTGATGTCCGGTTGTTGCCGACGGATTTCGAGACACCTCGGGTTGAGCTACCCGAGGGGATGGTCTCATGATCCCCAATCCCCTCAAGACAACTTTTAACGGTCCCCAAGTATGCCCCGTTGGGTCATTCCGATTTATCGGGTCCCCAACGCAATAGGCATATGAATTCAATCCACCTGTCCCAAACGGACTCAAACTGTCCGGACTGTTGAAACGCATCAACACTGGGCTGAATGCCCGATACCCATTGCCTAGCAAATAAGCCCCCGTCACCGGATCCTGCCGTTCGCCGTTGAAGCCCATCAGGTTAAGCAACCCGTTTTCCGGGCGCGGTGACCGTAAGGTGTGTAGGCGAGAGGATGAGGCCGTGTTGCGTAGAGTGCATGGAGTACCGAGCGTTGTTGATCTGTAGTGAGCAAAGTGGTTTCGACGGCGCCATCCTGGCGCTGTTGTTGCGCCAGGAGATGATCCTCCTGCTGGAAAATCGAACGCTGTATTGAACCTTGTATCTCGGAGGCAAGGCGGCTTTTCAGATAGAAGCGCTGAATGCTGGTTTCAGCAGGAGGCTTGCAATTGGCCAGGCGATCCAATGGATCGTAATGATAGCGGCAGAGCAGCGTTTCACGGTTCGCTGACATGGGCTAGATCCCTAAATGGACCGGACTCTATACCGGCGTAACTCTCGTGGCCTGCATTTTAATTATCTGCGAATGTCTGAAGGCTCTAAAGGATATCTGTTGATGTAATAGGTGCGTAATGCCTCCAAGTCAAAACGAATTGGTCCTCGGCGATACATGGGTAAGTAGGTTCTTATATTTGAATTGACTTTTCTACCGGCGTGCGCCAATGCCCGTCGCTCCCTATATTTTAATAGGTGTACTTCGTCGCTGAGTTTAAGTGGTAGTGGAGTGGAGTTTTCTAACTCTTTGTCTGGGATGTTAGTGCCGCTTTCGATCCAGTTCTGAATGTCTTTGCGATTTGTTCTGTGTGGCGTTTCGGATTTTGCGGCAATCCACCGTTGAGTGCTTCTTTCACTGTGGTTTGTTTGAGTTCTTGGGTTTTTTACGTAAGAAATGCGCTCAGGTAAATCCATGGAGTTTTGTTTTATCGGGATGTTCTGGCCAAGTTTTTCGGAGCTTCCTATTATATCCATTGGGCGAGGAGTCGATGGGGTCCTGAACCTGTATAGCTTCATGAGTGAGCGCCAAACATGGCCCGTCGGGTCGTTCCGATTCACCGGATCTGCTGCGCAGTACACATACGTATTCAACCCTCCCTCTCCAAAAGGACTCAAAGTGTCGGGGCTGTTGAACCGCATCAACACCGGGTTGAATGCCCGATAACCATTACCCAGCAAATAGTGACCCGTCACCGGGTCCGACCGTTCGCCATTGAAGCCGAGCAAGCTAAGCAAACCGTTTTCCGGCGGGCGGTGGCCGTAAGGCGTATAGACAAGAGCATAAGGCTGCGTTGCATTGAGCGCGTGCAATACCGAGCGTTGTTGATCGGTGGTAAGCAAAGTGGTTTCGACGGCGCCGTTCTGGCGCTGTTGTTGCGCTAGGAGTTGATCGGCCTGCTGGAAAATCGAGCGCGCTATAGAACCTTGTAGCTCGCAGGTCAGGCGCTTTTGCAGATAAAAGCGCTGGGTATTGGTCTGGGTCGACGGTGAGCAGTTGGCCAGACGATCCAATGGGTCGTAATGGTAGCGACAGAGCAGTGTTTCAAGGTTAGCAGACATGGGTTGGCTCCCTGGATGGACCGATTATTCCGGCGTAACTTTGGTGGCCTGCATTCCCTTGCTTCCCTGCTCGATTTCAAAGGAGACGGTTTGTCTCTCTTTCAAGGTTTTATAACCTTCGCCGGATATCGCCGAGTAGTGAACGAACAGTTCTTCGCCACCTTTGCCACAGGAAATGAAGCCATAGCCCTTTGCATCGTTGAACCATTTAACGGTTCCCTTGATTCGGTCGTTCATTTTTATTGTCCTGCTTGCCCGAATGGATAAAGGTTTGGTTGCCCATGACCTTGTTTTCGTTGACTCAACTGGAGCTTAGGGGCGGGGCAAATCGGTGCCTACTGTCAGAGTTGACAGTAGGCAATACCGAGAGGGAATAACCGATTGCAGGTGATATTCAGATGACTGTCATGAGGCGGTCATGCCATGGCTTGCGCCTGCAATCGTCTGCCGATCACGTCCAGTACATCGCAGCCATCGCGCAAGGGAATCGCCAGGAGCAGGGCGAAGTCGTGGAGGACGACGGCGTCGGAACTGATCTCCTCGCGGAAGGCGATGTTTTCCAGCAATTGGGTGACGGCGCGGATGCGGTAGGCGGCGGTTTCGTAAAGGACGTCGAGGGGGGCTTGGGTGTCGATGAGCAGGGTGGCGGGGGTGCAGTCGATGCCGGTGATGGGGATGTATCGGTTCATTGGGTAGATCTCCATGGGGTTCGATGATGCCGCCACTCACTCGTCGCCAAACGAATGGGTGGCAGCTGTACGCAGGTTGGCGAACCGGACACCATGGAAGCCGGCAGACCCGAAGGCCTCCCGCGCACAACTGCCATTGAGCAATTCTGCGAGTGCAAAAGCCCGTGCCAAAAAGCAGGGCTTCTGACCATAGTGTATCGAGTCGCCAAACCCGAGTCGCCATGTGGACGACGGGAAGAACTATAGGCATCGCCTATTGGGCTGAGCAAGGCTCGCTGTTGCGGGGGATTTCCCAAGTATTTGTGGGATTTTTGGTCGTGAGTATTCAAGCAGGAGCACCGCGTCCACTGTGGCGAGGGAGCTTGCTCCCGCTGGGCTGCGCAGCAGCCCCCAAACCAGACAACCCGGTGTGTCAGGAGGATTGAGTTCGCTGCTTTAGGGCTGCTGCGCAGCCCAGCGGGGATAAATCCCCTCGCCACAATGGGAGAGCAACCCCTGTGTTTCAGACACCAGCGGCGAGCGCTTCGCACTCGAGCGGGAGCAAGCTCCCTCGCCACGGGTTATTGATGTGCAGTTGCGGCTTCGACCCGGTCGCAGAATTCAGGGTAGAAACCCCGGGCGCTGGGGCCTTGGCAATAGTCTTGCGCCTGGGTCAGGGCATCGGCGCTGAAGTCCAGACTACGGGGCATGCTGGCAAAGGTGACGTAGCCACCCTGTTGCGTCTTGATGGCGTCGAAGCCCTGCATGTCGTAGACCAGCTCCACGTCATCATCAGCCAGCAATCGCGCCTTGACCGTCACTTGCGTGTATTGCTTGCCCCCCGGCGCGCCATTGAGCGCCGCCAGGCCGTGGCCGACCACGCGCAACATGTGCGGAACCCAGGGCTCGCAGTTCTCCGCGCAAGGACCTGGACGGTAGAGCACGGTCAGTGCCTGCTGATCGCGGCTCACCTCGGTCAGGGCCGGGTCGGAGCGTTTGATGCGATGCTCAATGGTCAGCCAGGTCTTCTGCGCTTCGCTGACATCATCGCCAAGCTCCGGATTCAGCGGTCCCCGCTGGCATTCGGTGACGCCAAAGACAATGAGCATGCCCGTCAGGATGACCGCGAGGGTCGCTCCGCCAATTTTTACATTCATAGGCAAACTCTGCTGGAGGATGCGGCACTGTACGGTAACCGTGCAGTCAATGGCAGGGCGTTCTAGAGGCGCAGCGCGGGGGCAATCAATGCATTGTGATCAAGCGTCAAAAGCTGACGCGAAAGTCGTCGGCACTGATCAACCTGCAGGTTTTGATGTCCGAGCTTTCGCAACGATTGTCCGCCCACGGCAGCAGGGTCGGCTCTTGGACTTGAAGGTATTCCAGGGTCAGGTTGATCGCACCGTACTTGCAAGTAATGGTTGCCCTCGTCGGGGCCTGGTTATCTGCGTCCGGTTCATGGATGGCGAACTCGGCACCGTTGAATTGCAACAACGCAGGGTTGGCCACTCCCACGACGCTGTGGCTTTCCCATTCGTGATCATCCTGTACTTCTATCGAACCAGTGTCCGTATAGATTTGCGTGACGGCAGGACAGGTTATTTCCCCGGCACGGGCATGGCCGATGATCAGCAAGAGCATTCCGGCGCCGCTGATAGTCAGTATGTTTCGCATTAGCCAGTCTCCGTTTTTTCGTGTCGGCGACATGTTTGCGGCTATGGGTGGCGAGGACTACTGTCAAGGCTGACAGTTGTTTATGTTGATTTGGAATTAGTTGGTTCAGGCCTGTTGTCGTTTGGCGATAAGAAACTCAAAACTTCCTGAAAAGCGGAAATGACTGAAGAATTGAAAGGTGTCAGGCAAAAGAAGCGGATTCAGATGCAAATCCCAGAGGAGGAACAATCCTCGCCCAACCCAGTCCAACGCTCGATTTTGCGCCGCCCCTCACGGGCGGTTTTTTGATGGTTCAGAGGATGTTCGGGATGAAGGTTTCACGCGGTTTTGCCCTGTCTTGCCTGTTGACGCTGGCCGCCAGCCCGGCCTTCGCGCAGTTCAGCCTCAGTGATGCGGCCAATGTGGTGTCGGCGATGCAGGGCAATCAGGCTGAACAGGGGGAGGGCGCCGTGGCTGCCGCCCCGAAAGCCGCCGGGCTGCTCAACACCCTGGGCTCGGAACTCAAGATCACGCCGGAACAGGCCATCGGCGGTGCCGGTGCGATGCTGGGGCTGGCGAAGAATCGGCTCAGTGAGCCGCAGTTTTCCGAGTTGAGTAAAAGTGTGCCGGGTCTTGATCAGATCGCTGGTAACAGTGCCATTGGCGGGCTTAATGGTTTGGGTGGCTTGCTTGGTGGTGGATCGGATAAAACTTCCTTGCTCGACGGCTTGCTGGGGAACGTCAAGGACACCAATGACTTGAATAACGCCTTCAGTGCGCTGGGTATGGACAGTGGGATGATTGGGCAGTTTGCTCCGCTGATTCTTGAGTATCTTGGGCAGCAGGGTGTGGGAAGTTCATTGTTGCAGAATTTGGGCGGTATCTGGGAAGGTGGCGCGGGTATTTGATCTGTCGCGCGCTCAGGCGATCCAACAGGACGCATCGATAGCAACAAAACATTTTGCCGCGGAGCGATTAGTATCGTTCGGACTACGTGCATCAGATTGATGCGCCCCGTATTGAAGCAGAAGTCGGTTTAACAGGACTTGGATGTCTCATTCTGGCGGGGGAACGTCTTGGAGTATTTGGGTAAAAGGTTACCGGCTGGTACTTCGCCAGTACGGGGATCAGGAAGTTAATCAAGCCTCCACGAAGGATAAGGCTTTTACTGTTGGTGCCCGTCCCATCAATAGCTCCCCCCACCGGTCCATGAAAAGCCTTAGTCGGAAGGCCCGTGAGGTTGGCAATATTCTGTCCCAAAGAGTTATCAGCTGAGTAACAAACTATTGTTCGAACTGATGTGTAGTCGTCAAAATTAACTCCGCTGAAGTAAAAAAGATCATTAAGGTCGTGGTGGCTTCTAAATTTGTCGGTTGATTGAATGCCGCTATTTTCTTTATTTCCATGGCCTATCATACTGAGTCGAAGACCTTCTTTGTAAGTGTCATCAAATACTGTAAGGTCGCTGATGAGGGTTCTGACATTCGATATGCTTTTCACCTTCGTCCCGTACACAGGAAGGTATCTAACCCCCTTGATTGCTACATATTCAGCAATTTTTGATAGCCAATTTATAGCTGTGCTAAGGAAAGAAGAAAGTGAATGCCCGTTGGGGTCAATATTATTCACTGGGTCGGCGTCGCAATACGCATACGCATTCAACCCACCCTCCCCAAACGGACTCCAACTGTCCGGACTGTTAAACCGCATCAACACCGGATTGAACGCTCGATACCCATTCCCCAACAAATAATGCCCCGTCACCGGATCCGGCCGCTCGCCATTAAACCCAAGCAAACTGAGCAAGCCGTTTTCCGCTGGGCGATGACCGTAAGGCGTATAGGCGAGGGGATGAGGTCGGGTTGCATCGAGCGCATTCAATACCGAACGCTGCTGATCAGTCGCCAGCAGCGTGGTGTCGACCCTAGCATCCTCGCGCCGTAGTTGCGCCAACAGTTGGTCTTCGTGTTGGAAGACGCTGTGTTGCACCGCCCCCTGCACCTCAGTAGCCAATCGGCTTTTGCAATAAAAGCGCTGGATGTGGGCCTCGGCGGAGGGCACACAATCGGTCAGGCGATCGAGCGGGTCGTAGCCATACCGGCACAATACGGTTTCGCGAGGGGCGGTAGGCATGCACCGGGCTCCATGCAAGGTCCAAAAATCCGGACCTCTAGCATCGGAGGTTTCTCCGCCGCTGCCTACTATCAGAACTGTTAGGAATCCATTGTTTCGCTGCGCAACGCCGCAATACGCCGATCCTTCTCAGTCCACAACTGATTGACCCAATCCTGCACATATTGGCGAAACACCGGGTCGTTCTCGTAATCCCCCTGCCACAGCGCCGGGTCCAGCTCGCGGGTCTGGATGTCGACGATGACCCGGGGCACTGCGCCGCTGATCAAATCCCAGAACCCGGGAATCCGCTCCTGCGGGTACACCACCGTGACGTCCAGTACGGCATCGAGTTGTTCACCCATCGCCGCCAGCACGAATGCCACGCCACCGGCCTTGGGTTTGAGCAGGTGGGTGAAGGGTGACTGCTGTTGTTGGCTTTTGGCGGCGGTGAAGCGCGTGCCTTCGAGGTAGTTGACCACGGTGACCGGTTGGCGCTTGAACAGCTCGCAGGCCTGGCGGGTGATTTCCAGGTCCTTGCCGGCCAGCTCCGGGTTCTTGGCCAGGAAGGCTTTGGTGTAGCGCTTCATGAACGGGTAATCCAGCGCCCACCAGGCCAGCCCCAGGAACGGCACCCAGATCAGTTCCTTCTTGAGGAAGAACTTGAAGAATGGCGTGCGCCGGTTGAGGGCCTGGACCAGGGCGGGGATGTCGACCCAGGATTGGTGATTGCTGATCACCAGGTAAGACGTATCGCCGCGCAGGTTGGCGCCGCCGCGGATGTCCCAGCGGGTGGGGATGGACAGGGCGAAGATCAGCTTGTCGATTTCGGCCCAGGTCTCGGCGATCCACATCACCGCCCACGAGGCATAGTCGCGAAAGCGCCCGGGGAGGATCAGTTTGAGCAGGGCGAACACCATCAGCGGCCCGAACAGCACCAGGGTGTTGAGCAACAACAGCAGCGTGACGAAACAGCCGGTGAGCAGGCGGCGCATACATGACTCTTGCAAACAGGTGGGCGGGCCATGATAAGCAAGCTTCGGGCGGCAGGCCAAATCGGTGTGGACGAATGTTTCACTTGGGCTTGGCTAAACTGGATGGGCTTTTGTGGCGAGGGAGCTTGCTCCCGCTGGGCTGCGAAGCGGCCCCAATGACGGCCAGATTGGTTCGATTTTGCGACTGCTGCGCAGTCGAGCGGGAGCAAGCTCCCTCGCCACGGGTACGCGTCCAACCGAACGAATTCACCGTCCAAGGTCTAAACCCCCACCCCACACAGGAAGCCCTATTGCATGAAATCCATTCTCGCCCTGCTTACCCTGGTGGCCCTTCCAGTGCTGGCCGCCGAGCCGACCCTGTACGGGCGCTACGAATACATCGCGCTGCCGGAAATCGGTGGTGAAGTGCTCAAGGCCAAGATGGACACTGGCGCCCTGACTGCGTCGCTGTCGGCCAAGGACATTGAGACCTTCACCCGTGATGGCGATGACTGGGTACGTTTCCGCCTGGCGACCAAAGGTGCGAGCAACAAGGTGTACGAACACAAGATCGCGCGCATCAGCAAGATCAAGACCCGTTCTGAAGAAGACGAGGACGACGACGAAAAAATCGCGCCGACCAAGCGTCCGGTGGTGGATCTTGAACTGTGCCTGGGTAACGTCAAGCGCACCGTGGAGGTCAACCTGACCGACCGCAGCAGTTTCAACTACCCGTTGTTGATTGGTGCCAAGGCCCTGCGTGAGTTTGGCGCAGCGGTGAACCCGGCGCGGCGATTTACGGCGGATAAGCCGGACTGTTGATGGTGTAGCCCACATGCCGAACATGGTCCCGAAAAATAGACGATGTTTTTCGGGGCTGGATGTTTTGTAGTGTTGCGTAGAAGTTTGATTTTATGCGACGACGGCTATTGGCGAATCTCGTTCAATAAGTCGATTCTGGTATGTTCTTTAATGTACTTCGCGCGATCAATAATTGCGCGATAAACATAATCTTGGGTAGTTGCTTTGATAGGCGTGTCAGGGTTAATGCTCTTGAATCTGGCTACCTTGGCAGAATTCACTAAATTTCTAAGGTGAGAGATGTATATGTCATGATGAGTCGTGTCGACCAGTCCACTTTTTCTATCTATAAATTTTTTGTTTACATCTGGCTTTTGTTTAAAGTCATATCCAAATTGTGCTTTTCTATATGCTGCTAAGCTTTTTTCTAAGTCGAGTATACGATTGGATTTGGTGTAGCTAGTTTGGTCTTTTAAAAGTGCTTCATTTTCTTTTATAAGCTTTGCTTGGGATCTTAATGATGCGCGGAATTTTCTCACGCGAGCGCTGGCTTGAGCTCTGCGATGAGCAGCAGTAGATGTCGATCGTTCTATCGGTAATCCAGTTGCTTTATTTACCAGGTTTTTTATGGGTAGTCCCATCTTTGGCGTAGGCACTGACAAAGTGCGAACCTGCCCCGTAGGATCTATCCAATTAATCGGATCCCCCGAACAATACCCATAAGCATTCAAACCTCCTTCACCAAACGGACTTAAACTGTCCGGACTGTTGAATCGCATCAGCACCGGATTGAACGCCCGATACCCATCCCCCAACAGATAATGTCTCGTCACAGGATCCGGCTGTTCACCATTGAACCCGAGCAAACTGAGCAAGCCGTTTTCCGCCGGGCGATGACCGTAAGGTGTATAGACGAGGGGATGAAGCCGGCTTGCATCGAGGGCGTTCAATACCGAGCGCTGTTGATCGGTAGCGAGTAGGGTGGTTTCGGCCTTTGCATCTTCGCGTCGTAGTTGCGCCAACAGCTGTTCGTCGTATTGGAAAACGCTGTGTTGCACCTCGTCCTGTATTTCGGTGGCCAATCGGCTCTTGCAGTAAAAGCGCTGAATGCTGGCCTCGGTGGACGGTGCACAATCGGCCAGGCGATCGAGCGGGTCGTAGCGGTAGCGGCACAATACGGTTTCACGAGGGGAGGCAGGCATCGACTGAGCTCCATCTGAAGTCCGAAAATAACTGGCCTTAGCATCAGCCGCTTTTCAGCGGTTGGCCACTATCAGAACTGTTAGGCACAACGACCAGCCACCGACAAACTCAACTGCCATTGACGTACCCCAAGCCTTGGGGCACCGTTCCGGCAACTTTATTGCCGGGCTCGCAAGCCATGCCTCATATCCTGATTGTCGAAGACGAAGCCGCCATCGCCGATACGCTGGTGTTTGCCCTGCAAGGGGAGGGGTTCGACACCACGTGGCTGAGCCTTGGCGCCGCCGCCCTCGATCACCAGAAAAACACCCCGGCTGACCTGATCATCCTCGATGTTGGCCTGCCGGATATCAGCGGATTCGAGACTTGTAAAAATCTCAGACGTTTCAGCGACGTTCCGGTCATCTTTCTTACAGCCCGGGATGGCGAGATCGATCGGGTCGTGGGCCTGGAAATCGGTGCCGACGATTACGTGGTCAAGCCCTTCAGCCCCCGCGAGGTGGCGGCCAGGGTCCGGGCGATCCTCAAGCGGGTGGCGCCAAGACCGACGGCGGACTCGAGCACGGCGTTGTTCCAGGTGGACAGCGACCGGGTGCAGATCCACTATCGCGGGAAGCCGCTGAACCTCACGCGCCACGAATTTCGTCTGCTGAACTGTCTGCTGGAGCAACCCGAACGGGTCTTCAGCCGCGAACAATTGCTCGACGCCCTGGGCGTGGCCAGTGATGCCGGCTATGAGCGCAGCATCGACAGCCACATCAAGAGCGTGCGCGCCAAGTTGCGCCTGGTGAGGGCCGAGGCCGAACCGATCCAGACCCACCGGGGCCTGGGCTACAGCTACAGCCCGGGACACAGCTGATGTCGCTGGGGATCCGGATTTTCCTGGTGTATGTGCTGTTTATCGGTTTGGCCGGGTATTTCGTGCTCAACACGGTGATGGAAGAAATCCGCCCCGGCGTGCGCCAGTCCACCGAAGAAACCCTGGTGGACACCGCCAACCTGATGGCCGAGATCCTGCGGGACGATTTCAAGGCCGGCACCCTCAACCAGAACCGTTGGCCGCAGTTGCTCAAGGCCTATGGCGAGCGCCAACCGGCGGCGACGATCTGGGGCTTGCCGAAAAACCAGGTCAGCCATCGCATCTACGTCACGGATGCCAAGGGCATCGTGGTGCTCGATTCCAGTGGCGTGGCGGTGGGCCAGGATTATTCGCGCTGGAACGACGTTTACCTGACCCTGCGGGGTCACTACGGCGCCCGTTCATCCCGCAGCGTTGCGGATGATCCGACGTCTTCGGTGATGCACGTCGGCGCGCCGATTCGCGACCATGGCCGGATCATCGGTGTCGTCACGGTCGCCAAGCCCAATAGCTCGTTGCAGCCTTATATCGACCGCACGGAGCGGCGTCTGCTGGCGTATGGCGCCGGGCTGATTGTCCTTGGCCTGCTGCTGGGGGCTTTGTTGTCATGGTGGCTCAGCGCTGCGCTGCGTCGTTTGACGACCTACGCCCAGGCGGTCAGCCAGGGCCGCCGGGTGGAAGTGCCGCATTATCGCGGCGGCGAGTTCGAGCAATTGGCGGGTGCGGTGGAGCACATGCGCACCCAGCTCGAAGGAAAGGCTTACGTTGAGCGCTACGTGCATACGTTGACTCACGAACTCAAGAGCCCGCTGGCGGCGATTCGCGGTGCCGCCGAGCTGCTGCAAAGTGATATGCCTGCGGCCCAGCACCAGCGCTTTGTCAGCAACATCGACAGTGAAAGCGTGCGCATGCAGCAGCTGATCGAACGGTTGCTCAACCTGGCCCAGGTCGAACAACGACAGGGGTTGGAGGACGTGGTTGCCGTGCCGCTGGCGGCGTTACTGGATGAATTGCTGGAGGCGCGTGGTGGCTGGATCGAGCGTCGCCAGTTAAAGGTCGAGCGACACATCGCCGCTGACCTGACGCTGACGGGCGAGGCATTTCTGTTGCGCCAGGCCCTGGGCAATCTGCTGGAGAATGCCTTGGATTTCACGCCGGTCAATGGACTGCTGCGCATCAGCGCCGAACGAATCGACAGCCTCGTCGAGATCCACTTGTTCAATCAGGCCGAAGCGATTCCCGACTATGCCCTGCCGCGCCTGAGCGAGCGCTTCTACTCCCTGCCACGCCCGGACAGCGGCCGCAAGAGCACCGGCCTGGGGCTCAATTTTGTGGAGGAAGTGGTGCAGTTGCACGGGGGCGAATTCAGGATTGGCAATGTCGAGGGGGGAGTGGAGGTGGTGCTGCGGTTGCCTTGAGAAAAATTTGATTAATTTTGTTATTGGTTAATTTACATAATCATTTTTTAGGTTTAGTTTTCGCTCAGCACTGACGAACAATAACTAGACCTGTCAGCACGCCCTGCCTTACGGCGAAATGACTTTCGGTCCGTTGGTCCTATTCGTGGCTACACAACCGGGAGCATGAGCATGATAAGCATCTGGCAAAAATTGCAGGCCAAGCTGCTGCGCGCCTTCGCCAAGCGAATGAAGGCGAAGTTCACCTATGACGCCGCGCTGTTTCCGTTGCGCACCGTGGCCGAGCAAACCATTGCCACCCCATGGGGGCCAGCGCGGGCGCTGTTCTACTGGCCCCATTCCCAGGCCTCGACGGCGCTGCCGGTGTATTTGAATTTCCACGGGGGTGGCTTTGTCGCCGGGACGCCCGAGCATGACGATAGCTATTGCCGTCGACTGGCCCACAACCTGAACTGCCTGGTGGTCAACCTGGACTATGCGCTGGCGCCAGAGCAGGTCTTTCCCGCCGGGCCACGGCAATGTTTTGCCGTGCTCGAGTGGTTGGCTGCCCAGGCCGAAGTGCTGGGCATCGATCCCCAGCGGATCGCCGTCGGTGGGCATAGCGCCGGCGGTAATCTGGCCGCGGTGGTGGCGGGTCTGGCGCGGGGTCATCGCACACTGAAAGTGGTGCATCAATTGATCGACTATGCGGCGCTGGACCTGGCCCAAGACCCGGCGCTGAAGACTTCCACCATTGCCCGTCCCTTGCTCGGCGTCGGCCTGATGCGCTTCTTCACCCGCTGCTACCTGAGCGATCCGGCACAGGCGCTCGACCCGTTGGCGTCGCCCTTGCTGGCGCCGGTCGATGCGCTGGTGGGGATGCCGGCGGCCACGGTGATCACTGCGCAGCACGATATCTTGCGCGGAGAGGGCGAGGCCTACGCCGAGAAGTTGCGTCAGGCCGGCGTGCCCGTGCGTCAGCGAATGTTTGAAGGGTGCGACCATATGTTCACCCACTTGGGACCAGACGAGTCGGCCGAAGAGGCCTGGCAATTGATGGAGGACTCCCTGCGCGAAGCTTTCCAGGGCGTAGACGAGGCAGAGGCCGGTGTTCGCGCTCAACACGGTGAAGGCAGTCTCCACACAATCTCCACAATCGCTCCATAAGCCCAGCACACAGCCACCCCAGACTCTCCCTCATTCGAACAGGGAGAGCCCCACATGAACCGCAGCCTCGCCATAAAACTGGGCATGATCGCCCTATTGATTCTCTTGCTGATGATCCCGTTGATGATGATCAACGGCCTCATCGACGAGCGCCAGGAGCTGCGCGACGGGGTGTTGCAGGACATTGCCCGCAGCTCCAGCCACAGCCAGCAACTCATCGGCCCGATGATCGTGGTGCCGTTTCGCAAGAACGTGAAGGTCTGGAATACCAATGAGAAGACTGGTGTGCGGTTCCTGGAAACCGTCGAGCAAAGTGGTGAGTTGTATTTCTTACCGGAGGAATTCGAGCTCGACGGCCAGGTCCGTACCGAAACCCGTGCCCGGGGGATCTACGAAGCGCGGTTGTTTCATGCCGACAGCCGGATCGATGGCCGCTTCAAGGTACCTGAGCACTACGGTGTCGCCCCCAAGGACTTTGCCGATTACCGCTTCGACGAACCGTACCTGAGCGTCGGCATCAGCGACATCCGCGGCATCGAGAATGCGCTGACCCTGACGCTCAACCAGCAGACCGTGGACTTCCTGCCTGGCTCACGGCTCGGTTGGCTGGGGCAGGGCGTGCATGTGCCGCTGCCGATGGTCACCGCCCAGGGCAGCCCCGAGCTGACCTTCGGTTTCGACCTGCGCCTGCAAGGCACGGGTGAGCTGCAGATTCTGCCGGTGGGCAAATCGACCAAAGTGCACCTGTCAGCCGACTGGCCGCACCCCAGCTTCATCGGTAACTTCCTGCCCATCAAGCGCGACATCAATGAACAGGGCTTCAGTGCTGACTGGCAGACGTCGTTCTTCTCCACCAACCTCTTGGAAACACTGCAAGCCTGCGAGCCCAGCGAGGGCTGTGAAGCGTTCCGCAGCCGTGCCTTCGGTGTGAGTTTCGTCGACCCGGTGGACCAGTACCTCAAGAGCGATCGGGCGATCAAATATGCGCTGCTGTTCATCGCCCTGACCTTCGCCGGTTTCTTCCTTTTCGAAGTGCTCAAGAGCCTGGCGGTGCACCCGGTCCAGTACGCTCTGGTGGGCGTGGCTCTGGCGTTCTTTTACCTGCTGCTGCTGTCGTTGTCGGAACACATTGGCTTCACCCTGGCGTACCTGGTGTCGGCCAGTGCCTGTGTCGTGCTGATTGGGTTCTATGTTTGCCACGTGCTGCGCAGCGTGGGCCACGGCCTCGGATTCTCGGCGGGACTGGCGGGCTTGTACGGTTTGCTCTACGGCTTGTTGAGTGCAGAGGACTACGCGTTGTTGATGGGCTCGCTGCTGCTGTTCGGCCTGCTGGGGGTGTTTATGGTGCTGACTCGCAAGCTGGACTGGTATGGGGTGGGGACGAAACCGGCCGCTGCAATGGCCTTCGATCTGGGAGAGGTGAAATGAGCCGGTCGTTGGGGCTGCGTGAGGATCAGCGGGTGGGGGCGATGCTGGTGGCGCTGATTGCCAGGTTGTTCCCGATGGACCGCAGTGGCCCTATCGCGAGCAAGCTCGCTCCCACAGGAGACCTCGATTATCCAGGTAACGGAATCAAATGTGGGAGCTCGCCCACAGGAGACTTCGTTTACCCAGGCAACGAAATCAAATGTGGGAGCGAGCTTGCTCGCGATGGGGCCGGTGCAGCCAGTGCAGCATTAAACCTTGGGCACCGTCGCTGCCATTGAAGGCCGCAAAGTGACCTCGGCAAACCACGCCGCCAGTTGCGGATTGGCCTTGCGCCATTCCAGGTCCGGATGGCGCAGGTCCAGGTAACCCAAGGCACAGGCCACGCTGATGGAGGCCACGTCGAAATGGCAGGCCAGTTCAGCAATCGCCTCGGCTTCAAGCATGCCCAGGGCGCGGCGAATCTTGTCCCGCTGCGCCTCGAGCCACTCGGCCCAATGTTTTTCCGCCGGGCGCAGGGCGGTTTCGTAACGGATCATCACCGCCGCATCCATGATCCCGTCGGCCAGGGAGGCCAGGGTCAGGCGCCGCCAGCGGGCCGCACCCTCGCGAGGGATCAGCGGGTTGCCGACGTGCTGGTGGTCGAGGTAATCGAGAATGACTCGGCTGTCGTGGATCACACTGCCGTTGGCCAGGCGCAGGGCCGGGATCTTGCTCAACGGGTTGTCATCAATGAGCGCCCGATCCGGTTTGACCGGCGTGAGTTGGCTGAGCTGCAACGCCACGCGATCCTGCTGACCGGTTTCGTGCAGCAGCACCAGGACCTTGCGAACGAAGGGCGAAGCAGGGTTGTGGAACAGCGTCATGCTGGGGCTGGACATGCAAAGTATCCTCGATTGGCGGCAGGGCTTAGCCTAGACAGTTCCGGTGCGGCTGGCGAGAGGTCGCGTCCGTTGAGCTTATCCGCGCTTGAGCAATCCCCAGGTTCCCAGCGCCGTAGGAACCCCCAGGCCGACCCAGGCCACTGCATCCCACGCCCCATCGCCCAGCAACGCCGAAAACAATCCTGCCGCGCTCAGTACGCCAATCACCACGGGAATACCAAACACCTTCCAGAAACTCGACTGCCGAGGCCTCACGAGGCGACCTCCTTGCCCACTGTTGCACGCTTGGCCGCTTTACGCCGCACCAGCCACAGGTAGACGCCGCTGCCGAGGACGATGATGGTCAGCACGTCGAGGGTGGCCCAGAAGATCTGCATCGGCCGGCCACCGTAGTCGCCGAAGTGCAGCGGCAGGGACAGGCTCATGACGTCCATGTACCACGGCCGTTCGGCCACGGCGGTGACCTCCAGGGTGCTGGCGTCGATCAATACCGGCGTCAGCAAATGGGAGGTGAGGTGGGTGCTGCCTTTCATGAACACGCTGTAGTGGTGTTGGCTGGAAAACAGTGTGCCGGGGAAGGCGATGAAACTGGGTTCCATGCCCGGTGCGACATCCTTGGCGATGTCGAGCAAGCGGGTGGCCGGTGCCAATTGCGTCAGCGGCGGGGCGTTGCGGTAGGGTTCGACCATGGCGCTGAGGCTGTCGTTGCGCCAGGCGGCGATGATCAGGTCGGCGCACGCGGCAATCACGCCGGTGACGCCCACGGTCAGTGCCCAGACCAGCGTCACCACGCCGATCAGGTTGTGCAGGTCGAGCCAGCGCAGGCGCGTGGATTTGTCCTGGCGCACCGTGGCGAATTTCAAGCGCCGCATGAACGGCAGGTACAGGACCACGCCGGAGACGATGGCAATCACGAACAGCAAGCCCATGAACGCGAGCAGCAACTTGCCTGGCAACCCGGCGAACATGTCCACGTGCAGGCGCAGCATGACCATCATGAAGCCGCCATTGGCCGAGGGCATTTCCAGGGCCTCGCCGGTACGTCCGTCGAGCATGAAGGTGTGGGAAGAATTGGGCTCGGTGCCCGGCGTTGGCGCCATGATGGTGATGACGCCGTTGGGCTCGTCATCGTCCCAGCCAAAATACTGGACCACTTCACCCGGACGATGGGCCTTGGCTTTTTCCACCAGCTGTTGCAGGTCGAGCGGCGGCGTGTCGGCCGGCATTTCCCGAAGCTCAGGGGCGTCGCCCAGCAGGTGTTCGATTTCATGATGGAAGATCAACGGCAGCCCGGTGATCGCCAGCATCAGCAGGAACACGGTGCAGATCAGGCTGGTCCAGGTGTGGACGAAGGACCAGCGGCGGATGGTTTTGCTTTTCATGAGCGATCCGAATGCAAGAGGGCCTCGATGCCCGAGCTCCGTCAGTCAAGCCGCGAAACCTGTGGGAGCGAGCTTGCTCGCGAAAGCGGTGTGCCAGACAACATCAATGTTGACTGTTACGCCGTCTTCGCGAGCAAGCTCGCTCCCACAGGGATTTCATTTGACTGACGGGTCCCAGGTGCAGGCGCCCTCAAAAAGGTTTTGCAAATGCTAACCGTTTACCATTTGTAATTCACGCTGGCGACGACGTTGCGCTGGTCGCCGTAGTAGCAATAGAAACCATCGCAAGTGGACAGGTAGTCCTTGTTGAAAATGTTCTTCGCATCCACCGCTACCGTGACGCCCTTGAGGGTCTTGTTCAAGCGACCGAGGTCGTAGTGGGCCGACGCGTCGTACACGGTGTAGGAGCCGACATGGCCCCAATCGGTGTTGGTGGTATTGCCGTAGGTGTCGCCGACATAACGCACGCCGGCGCCGACGCCGAAGCCATCCAGCGGGCCATTGTGCCAGGTGTAGTCCGCCCACGCCGTGGCCTGGTTGCGCGGCACCTGGGCCATGCGCTTGCCTTTTTCCGCCGCGGTGCCCTTGGTGATTTCGCTGTCGTTGTAGGTGTAGGAACCGATCAGCTTCAGGTTGTCGGTCACGTCGCCCGAGGCTTCCAGCTCCAGGCCGCGCACCCGAACTTCGCCCACTTGGCGAGTGATGTTGTTTTCGGAGACGGAGTTGTTCTGCTGCGTCAGGTCGAACACCGCCGCCGTCAGCAGGGTCGTGGTGCCCGGGGGTTGGTATTTGATGCCGGCCTCGTACTGTTCGCCTTCGGTCGGCTTGAACGCGTCAGTGCTGTTGACGGTTGAGCCTGCGGCCGCCTGGAACGACTGGGCGAAGGAAATGTAAGGCGTCACACCGTTGTCGAAGACGTAGCTCAGCGCCGCGTTGCCGCTGAATTTCTTGTCGCGCTGGGTGTTGGTTGCATCGTTCTGGTTGTGGAACACCGTGCCGGTGTGAATCCAATCTTCACGGCCACCGAGGGTCAGGCGCCAGTTGTCCAGGGCGATCTGGTCCTGGATGTAGAGACCCGTCTGATTGGTCTTCTGGTTGTAGTCGTACATGTCGAAGTACTGGACGTTGGAGAAGTCCTGGCCATAGCTCGGGTTGTTGACGTTGCTGGTCGGCACACCGCCAGAGCCCCACTTCCAGCGAGCATTGCTGTTGGAACGTTGGTGGTCCAGGCCCAGCAGCAATGTGTGGCTCAAGGCTCCGGTCTGGAAGTCGGCCTGGAAATTGTTGTCCACGGCAAATTGGCTGATGTCTTCGTCAACGATGCTGGCACTGCGTTTGACGGTGCCATCGGCGCTCACGGATTTGTCTGGACCGTCTGGCCAGAATGAGCCGCCGGCGGAGATGCCCTGGAATTCCAGATCACTCTTGGTATAGCGCAGGTTCTGGCGGAACTGCCAAGTGTCGTTCAGGCGATGTTCGAAGTTGTAGCCCAGCGCGTAATAGGTGCGGTCGTAAAATTCCCAATCCGGGTCGCCCAGGTTCTTGTGATGGGAAATCTTGCCCGCCGGTGAGGACAGCTTGGTGCCTTGCAACGGCAGGAATTGACCGGTGATACCGGTGTCGTCGCGGGTGTACTGGGACAGCAGCGTCAGGCGGGTGTCGTCGTTGATGTTCCAGGTCAGGCTCGGGGCGATGTTGTAGCGCTTGTCCGGGATGTGGTCGACCTGGGAATTGCTGTCGCGCACGGTGCCGCTGACCCGATAGAGGAACTGGCCTTCGTCATCGACCTTGCCGGTGCTGTCGAAGTTGATCTGCTTGTGCTCGTAGCTGCCGGCCTGCAGTTCGACTTCATGGCTGCTCTCGGCTTGCGGGCGACGGCTGACCATGTCCAGCATGCCGCCGGGGGGCGTCTGGCCGTAGACCGAAGAGGCCGGGCCGCGCAGCACGGCGATGCGCTCCAGGTTCCAGGGCTCGATTTTTGGCGTGATGTAGTTGCCCTTGGGCAGAGGCAGGCCATCAAGGAATTGGGTCGGTACGAAGCCGCGCACCAGCAGCCAGTCGTTGCGCGAGTCCGAGCCATAGCCGCTGCTCTGCACGCCGGCGGTGTAGCGCAGGGCGTCATTGAGGTTGAGGACGGAGCGGTCTTCCATCTGCTGGCGCGTGACCACGGAGACTGAGCGTGGCAGCTCGACAATTGGCGTATCGGTCTTAGTGCCGGCGGCAGTGCGAGTGGCGACATAACCTTCGGTCGGACCCCAGGCGGTTTCGCTGACGCCGGCACCGATCACGCTGGTTTCCGGCAGGGCCATGACACCGTCGGGCGCCGCCACCAAGCTGTAGGTGCCGGCGCTGCTTTGTTCCAGTTGCAGGCCGGTGCCGCGCAGGGCCTCACGCAATGCGCCCGTGGCGTCGAATTGGCCCTGGACCGGTGCCGAGGTTTTGCCCGAGGCCAGGGACGGGTTCAGGCTCAGGGCGAGACCGGCCTGGCTGGCGATCTGGTTCAGGGTGCTGGCCAATGGTGCGGCGGGCAAATTGTAGGCGCGCACGCTGGAAGCTTGTTCGGCAGCCAGCAATGGGCCGCTGACCAACGGGGTGGCAAAGGCAATGGCGACGGCCAACAGGCTGGGGCGCAACAGGGTGTCTAGCGGGCGGGACATACGGCGGCTCCTGAATGGAAATATTTCTCAATTGCCTGAGTGCCGGATGAAAATCGAAAAGTGATAGGGCTGGATGAAAATAATTTAGATTCAGTTTTGAGGTCAGTCCTGGGTTTTGTGTTGTGTGGGGTGGCCTCTTCGCGAGCAGGCTCGCTCCCACATTTGATCTTCGGTGAGCGCTGTCCACGCTGTGGGAGCGGGCCTGCCCGCGAAGGCGGCCTGCCTGACACAACCTCCCTCAGGGATTGGCCTCGGTCCTCGGCCCCACCACCACCCACCACCTTGTGTGATGCTCGACCTGCACCGGCAAGGTCGGCAGCAGCGCGGTCAGGGCCAGATCGGTGTCATGCAACGGGAAACTGCCGGTGATGCGCAAATCGGCCACTTGTGGCTCGACGCCCAGGTAGCCGCGACGATAGCGCCCCAACTCATGGACCAGATCTTCAAGACGCGCGTTATCCACCACCAGCATGCCGCGCGTCCAGGCATCGGCGCCGGGGCTCAGGGTCACCGTCGGCCCGAGACCGTCGCGGCGCATCAGCACCTGCTGGCCTTCGCGCAGAATCTGTTCTTCGTCGGCGGCCTGCGGCTGCGCCGCCACCGCGGATTTCAACACGCTCAGGCGCGTGCCTTCGTCTTCGCGCTTGACCAGAAATCGCGTGCCCAGGGCGCGCATGCGGCCTTCGCGGGTTTCGACGATAAACGGGCGCGGGTCGTTGTGGCCGGTTTCCACTAGGATCTCGCCTTCTTGCAGGACGATGCGCCGCTGCTTGTCATCGAAACGCACGTCCAGGGCACTGTGGGTGTTGAGGTTGATCAGCGTGCCATCGGCCAGGCGCAAGGTGCGTTGTTCGCCCGTGGCGGTGCGCTGGTCGGCCAGCCAGTAGTCCAGCGGCAGGTAACGATCCCCGGCAAACAATGCCAGGCCGATGACCGCGACAAGACTGGCCAGGCCGCTGCCCACCTTGCGAACCTGGCGTCGAATGCTGACCCGCGATTGCAGCAACGCAGCTCGCGCCGGCCCGCTGGCAACACTGAAACGCTGGTCGAGCATGCCCAATTGCCGCCAGGCCCGGGCATGCTCCTCATCGGCGGCATGCCACCGGGCGAAGGCTTCATGCTCCTGGGCGTTGCCTGAGTCCAGGGATAACTGCCAGGCGATGGCTGCATCCAGCGCGCTGGCCGAGACCGGTTTGGCATGGGCCGCGCTCATGTCGGCTCACCATAGAGGGCGATGTAGCACTGTCGAATGCCTTGGGCCAGATACTGTCGTACCCGGGGCACCGAAACCCCCAGGCGCGCGGCGATTTCAGCGTGGCTGAGACCGTCGAGGCGGTTATAGAGAAAGGCCGCGCGGGCCTTGCTCGAGAGTTTGCCGAGCAGACGATCAATGGCCTTGAGGTCTTCGAGGATCAGTTGCTGTTCTTCCACCGACGGTTGTTCGCTTTCGGGGATCAGCATCAGTTCGGTGAGGTAAGCCTGCTCCAAGGCTGCCCGCCGGAAGTAATCGAACAGCAGGCCCTTGGCGATCGCCACCAGAAACGCCCGGGGCTCGCGGGGCGCCATCAGTTCGTCACGGCCCAGCAGCCTCACGAAGGTGTCTTGGCTCAAGTCCTCGGCCCGCTGTGGGCAGGCCACATTGCGTCGCAACCAGGCCAATAGCCAACCGCGATGGTCACGGTATAACGCACCAACCAGATCACTGTGGGGGCTAGGGACTGACGACACGGAGCATCACCGACGTTTTAAGTAACGAGAATTGTTCGCGATTGTGGCAGAGGCGGAGGTGGGAAAGCAATTGGCGCCGGTCGGACGGTGTGGGTAAGGAGATTGAGGCCAGGCTCTGTGTGGGAGCGAGCTTGCTCGCGATAGCGGCAGGTCAGCCAACATCAATGTCGACTGGCGGTACGCCATCGCGAGCAAGCTCGCTCCCACAGGGTAATGTGTTCGTCGCCAAGGTGAGTCAAAGCGAAGGCGCCTGTTGCCGGCGCTTCCAGTGACCCAGCCGCTGTTGCAGGTCCAGCGGGCTGTGGATCTGCTGCTGGCGGGCGCGGCTGAACAGGATCAGCGCCAGTTCGGCGGTCGCCAGGGCGTCGGCGCTGGCGTTGTGACGGTCGAAGACTTGCAGCTTGCACCAGTCGATCCAGTCGTCCAGGCCCGCTTTGCGCAAATGGGCCCGGGGGCAGAGCATCGGGGCCAGGTCAGCCACGTCCAGGAACGTATGCTGCAAGCGATAACCCAGGTAATCCTTCAGTGCCCGCCCGAGCATATGGGAATCGAATGGCGCATGGAACGCCAGCAGCGGGCTGTCGCCGACGAATTCCATGAACGCCAGCAGTGCCTCGGCCGGATTGCTGCCGGCGGCAATGGCACTGGGCGCCAGGCCGTGGATCAACACACTGGGCCCCAGCTTCTGCTTGTCGCATTGCAAGGTGCGTTCGAACTGCTGGCTGAAATCGATGGCGCCGTCTTCTATGACCACCGCACCGATGGACAGCACCTGATCCTTGTTCAGGTTCAGGCCGGTGGTTTCCAGATCCAGCACCACCCAACGCTGTTCTCGCAAGCTGCGTTCATCCAGTGGCAAGGGTGCAGGTAGTTGTTCCAAGCGCTGCTGCAGGGCATCTGGCAGCATCGGCTGGGCCGGCCGCAGCCAGGAAAAAATGCTCACAACTGGTATCTCACCGTCAGGCTGCTTTGCAGGCGCTGGGCCTGGCGCAGGGATTCGCGCAGGATGCGTCGGTCCAGGTGATTGAGGCTGTCGGGGTCGACTCGATTGGAGTAGGGCAGGTTCTCGCGGGTTTGCAGTTGATGTTGTTGCATACGGGTCTGCTGGATGAAGTGGTAGGCCTCCTCATAAGCCGCGCCGTCCAGCGGTTCAATCACTTCCTTGACAACCAGCTGCCGCAAGCGCTCCAAGGTGTTGATGGCTTCGATGCCATTGGCCAGCGCCAGCAAACGGGCGCCGTCGACGAAGGGGGTCAGGCCTTGCACTTTCAGGTCGAGGGTCGCCTTTTCGCCATTTTTGCGGCTCAGTACGAAATCCCTGAAACGTCCCACTGGCGGGCGATGGCGCAGCGCGTTCTCGGCCATCATGCGCTGGAACAAACGGTTATCGGCGACTTGTTCGAGGACCTGTCGGCGCAACTGCTCGCAGCCTTGCTCATCACCCCAGACCACCCGCAAGTCGAAATAAATGCTCGACCCCAGCAGGTTTTCCGGCGTCGCTTCGCGGATGAATGCCGCAAAACGCCGGGCCCATTCGGCGCGGGACAGGCACAGCTCGGGGTTGCCGGCCATGATGTTGCCCTTGCACAAGGTGAAGCCGCACAGGGCCAGGCTCTGGTTGATCTGCTGGGCGATGGGCAGTAGCAACCCCCGGATCTGCGCCGCATGGGCGGCGTCCCGGGCTTCGAACAAAATGCCGTTGTCCTGGTCGGTGTGCAGAGTCTGCTCGCGCCGGCCTTCGCTGCCGAAACACAACCAACTGAAAGGCACCCCCGGATCGCCTTTTTCGGCCAGGGTCAGTTCAATCACCCGACTCACGGTATGGTCGTTGAGCAGGGTGATGATGTGGGTGATCTGGGTCGATGACGCACCGTGGGCCAGCATGCGTTCCACCAATTGGCCAATTTCGCCGCGCAGGGCCACCAGGCTCTCGACCTTCGGGGCGCTGCTAATGGTCCGGGCCAGGTGCACCAGGTCGACGCGTTGCAGGGAAAACAGGTCGCGCTCCGACACCACGCCGCACAGGCGCTGTTCCTTGACCAGGCAGACATGGGCGATGTGCCGTTCGGTCATGGCGATGGCCGCGTCGAAGGCGCTGTGGTCTGGCGAAAGGAAAAACGGTGCCTGGGTCATGTGCCCGGCGATGGCCTCGGAAAAGTCCCCGGACCCGTCGGCCACCACGTGCCGAAGGTCGCGCAGGGTGAAGATTCCGACCGGCGCCTTGTGTTCGTCAACCACCACAATGCTGCCGACCTGTTGCTCATGCATCAGTTTTACGGCTTCGCGCAGCGGCGTGTCGGGGCTGCAGCTCACCGGATGACGCATTGCCAGTTCACCCAGTCGCGTATTGAGGGAGTACTGGGTGCCCAGGGTTTGCGCAGATTTTTGCTGGACCTGCTGGTTGACCTGGTCAAGCAGGCTGCTGACCCCGCGCAAAGCGAAGTCGCGAAACGGACCGGACAGGGCGAACAGCTTGATAAAGGCCTGTTTGTTCAATTGCAGGCAGAACGTGTCTTCGCCGGCCAGGTGCTCGGTGCGGGTCGCTCGCTCGCCCAGCAGTGCGGCAAGGGGGAAACATTCGCCAGTGGTGATTTCGAACGTGGTCTCGGTACCACCCTTGGCCGAATGCGGACGCTCACCTACCACCCGACCCTGCTTGACGATGTAAAAGTGTTCCACCGGACCGTCGTCCGGCTTGATGATGGTTTCGCCAGGCGCGTAAAAACGCAGCAGGCATTGTTCCACCAGATAGGCCAGGTGAGCGTTTTCCATCTGGTTGAACGGGGGGAAGCGTTGCAGAAACTGCAACGTGCCCTGGATGTTTTGCAACACCGCGGTTTTCCCTGCCTGGATGAAGGCGTCCGTTCTTTTCATAACCATTACGCAGTCTTTTTTAAATTGTTGTGGTCGGATCTGTTCCCCATGGTCGGCCCCTGAGCACGGAGTGCCCATTGGACGTAAGTCTAGGTCGCCGAAAAAGGAACGGGACTACGGAAAAAGCTGACGTTTGACGTCCGAAAATTCTTCAATGGATGCACTTGGAAAAAAATCCGACGAAGTGCACATTGAAGCGCCGCGGAACGATGTCTGACCACTGTGCCAGGGGATCGATTTAAAGAACGTAGAGAACATCATGTCCGACCACGATATTTTGAGTGACGCCGAGCGCGAGGCGCTGAGTGCCGTCATGCTGGAGCCTGACCTGCCGCCGCAGCGAGTCTTGATCGTCGATGACGACAAGGATGCCCGCGAACTGTTGTCGGAGATTCTGGCGCTGGACGGGATTCACTGCATGACCGCCGCCAGTGGCGAAACGGCACTCAATATGCTGGAAACCAAGCCGTCGATCGGCCTGTTGATCACCGACCTGCGCATGGGCAACGTCGATGGCCTGGAACTGGTCCGTCTGGTGCGCGAGTCGCCGAGAGCGGCGCTGCCGATCATCATCGTCTCCGGCGACGCCGACGTGAAGGACGCCATTGAAGCCATGCACCTGAGCGTGGTGGATTTCCTGCTCAAGCCGATCGATACCGAAAAATTGCTCGGGTTGGTCAAGCATGAGTTGGGGATGGATCTGTAGCCTGTATCCCATTGTGCCGAAGCGCTCTTGTGGCGAGGGAGCTTGCTCCCGCTGGGCTGCGAAGCAGCCCTCTTTTTCCAGCATTCAAAACTTCATGGGCTGACTGACGACTGCTGCGCAGTCGAGCGGGAGCAAGCTCCCTCGCCACAAAAGCGGGGTCGTGTATTGCCAATGAAAAAGCCCTGATCTTTCGATCAGGGCTTTTTCATTGCATCACTACCGCTCAATCACAACCCATTGGCTGCCTTGAACTCGCGACGACGACGGTGCAGCACCGGCTCGGTGTAGCCGTTTGGCTGCTTGGTGCCTTCGATCACCAGCTCGACTGCCGCCTGGAAGGCGATGTTGCTGTCGAAGTCCGGCGCCAGCGGACGGTACAGCGGGTCGCTGGCGTTCTGGCGGTCCACCACCGGGGCCATGCGCTTGAGGCTTTCCATCACCTGGTCTTGCGTGACGATGCCGTGGCGCAGCCAGTTGGCGATGTGCTGGCTGGAAATACGCAGCGTTGCACGGTCTTCCATCAGGCCGATGTCGTTGATGTCCGGCACCTTCGAACAGCCGACGCCTTGGTCGATCCAGCGCACCACGTAGCCAAGGATGCCCTGGGCGTTGTTGTCCAGTTCGTTCTTGATCTGCTCCGGTGTCCAGTTCGGGTCGACAGCCAGCGGGATGGTCAGGATGTCATCCACCGAAGCGCGAGCGCGCTTGGCCAGTTCGGCCTGGCGGGCGAACACGTCGACCTTGTGATAGTGCAGCGCATGCAGGGCGGCAGCCGTCGGTGATGGAACCCAGGCGGTGTTGGCGCCGGCCAGCGGATGAGCGATCTTCTGCTCAAGCATCGCCGCCATCAGGTCCGGCATCGCCCACATGCCCTTGCCGATCTGGGCTCGACCTTGCAGGCCGGTGCTCAGGCCGATGTCGACGTTCCAGTTTTCGTACGCGGCGATCCACTTCTCGGCTTTCATGTCAGCCTTGCGCACCATCGGGCCGGCTTCCATGGAGGTGTGGATTTCATCGCCAGTGCGGTCGAGGAACCCGGTGTTGATGAACACCACGCGCTCGCTGGCGGCCTTGATGCAGGCCTTGAGGTTGACCGTGGTACGGCGCTCCTCGTCCATGATCCCGACCTTGAGGGTATTGCGCGGCAGGTTCAGTACGTCTTCGACGCGACCGAACAGCTCGTTGGTGAACGCGGCTTCTTCCGGGCCGTGCATCTTCGGCTTGACGATGTACACCGAGCCGGTGCGGCTGTTGCGCCGCGTGGTGTGGCCGTTAAGACTGTGGATCGCCGCCAGGCTGGTGATCAGGCCGTCGAGAATGCCTTCCGGCACTTCGTTGCCATGCTGGTCCAGGATGGCGTCGATGGTCATCAGGTGGCCGACGTTGCGCACGAACAGCAGCGAGCGGCCGTGCAGCGTCACGCTCGAACCGTCGACGGCGGTGTAGACGCGGTCAGGGTTCATGGTGCGGGTAAACGTCTGACCACCCTTGGCGACCTCTTCCGACAGGTCACCCTTCATCAGTCCGAGCCAGTTGCGGTAGATCACCACTTTGTCATCGGCATCGACGGCGGCGACCGAGTCTTCGCAGTCCATGATGGTGGTCAACGCGGCTTCCATCAGGATGTCTTTGACGCCCGCGACGTCGGTTTGGCCGACCGGAGTGCTGGCGTCGATCTGGATTTCGAAGTGCAAGCCGTTGTGCTTGAGCAGCACGGCGGCGGGTGCCGAGGCATCGCCCTGGAAACCGATCAGTTGGGCATCGTCACGCAGGCCGCTGTTGCTGCCGCCCTTGAGGGCGATCACCAGTTTGCCGTCGACGATCCTGTAGCCGGTGGAGTCGACATGGGAGCCGGCCGCCAGTGGGGCCGCTTCGTCGAGGAAGGCGCGGGCAAAGGCGATGACCTTGTCGCCGCGGACCTTGTTGTAGCCTTTGCCTTTTTCTGCGCCATCGGCTTCGCTGATGGCGTCGGTGCCGTACAGCGCGTCGTACAGCGAACCCCAGCGGGCGTTCGAGGCGTTGAGGGCGAAGCGGGCATTCATCACCGGCACCACCAGTTGCGGGCCGGCCATGCGGGCAATTTCGTCGTCGACGTTTTGGGTCGTGGCCTGGAAGTCCGCCGCTTCTGGCAGCAGGTATCCAATGTCTTGCAGGAAGGCTTTGTAAGCCACGGCGTCGTGGGCCTGGCCGGCACGGGCCTGGTGCCAGGCATCGATCTGCGCCTGGAAATCGTCGCGTTTGGCGAGTAGGGCTTTGTTCTTCGGTGCCAGGTCGTGGATGACCTTGTCGGCACCGGCCCAGAACGCGTCGGCGGTGAGGCCGGTTCCGGGAATGGCTTCGTTATTCACGAAGTCGAACAGGACTTTGGCGACCTGCAGGCCACCGACTTGAACGTGTTCAGTCATTGCTTGCCTCACTCTGCTCAGCTATTTCGCTTTTCAGCTCTTCGATTTTGACAATGAAGCCTCGGGACATTTAAACCACAAACCCCGGGACCAGTACATGCCATCGCTGGCGGCTGGGTTGGGACCTATCAAGGGCTTTTCGCCGTGCTGATGGGGCTTTCAGGGATGCGACTGCGCCTTAAGCGGACATCGGTCCAACGTTATGTAGTGCGCGCTGCGGCATACTACATGATCAATTGCGGTTGTGAAAATTAGACTAATTGCGTCGTTCTGCGACCGACTAAAGCAGTACGGTCACGTCGGAACACGGGATGTTCTCAAAATACAGAGGGATTGTTCCAGATAAATCTACAGTTCGTACACATGTCCCGTGGCGAGGGAGCTTGCTCCCGCTTCAGTGCGCAGCACTGATCCAACCATTTTGGGACCGCTACGCGGCCCAGCGGGAGCAAGCTCCCTCGCCACGAAAGCGCGACCGTGTTGATTTTCTGCCTTGCCTATACTGTCCCTTCCATCAACAAGAGGACTGCGCCATGGACCACTTGGTCATTACTGTTTTCGCCCCGGACAAGCCCGGGCAGGTCGAGCGCATCGCCGAATGCATCGCCGAGCACGGCGGCAACTGGCTGGAAAGCCGCATGTCACGCTTGGCCGGGCAATTCGCCGGGATCCTGCGTCTCAGCGCCCCGGCCGAATCCCATGAAGAACTGATCGAAGCCTTGCACGGACTGTCAGTGCATGGCATTCGCGTGCTGATCGCAGAAACTGCAATTGAAGAGTCTTGTAACTGGAAACCCATCGCCATGGAACTGGTGGGCAATGATCGCCCAGGCATCGTCCGTGACATCACCCGCTTGTTGAGCGAGCAGGGCGTGAACGTCGAGCGACTGGTGACCCACGTGCGTCCGGCGCCGATGAGCAGTGAGTTGCTGTTTCACGCCGAAGCGGTCCTGGGCGTGCCGTTGACCCTCTCGCTGGACACCTTGCAAGAACGCCTGGAAACCCTGGCCGATGAGTTGATGGTGGAGCTCAAGCTTAGCGATGAAGCCTGACGAGGTTATCCAAGGAAAAACTGCGCCTGCCTGTGGATAACCTGTAGAGACACAGCGCCAGCCCAGGCCCGCCGGGGCTCAGCGAGCAATGATCAAAAAAGCACCAATTTTCAAGGGCTTGTGCACAAACGGCGGGGATCAGGCTGTGGATAACCTTGGGAAGGATCGATACAGGCCGCGCTAGCCGTGGCCTGTAGAGAGTTGGGTGTTTTTTGATCAGGCGCGGCGACGCATACTGACCACGGCATCGATGCTGTACACCGCAAGCCCGGCCCAGATGAACAGGAACGCCAACAAGGTGCTGGACGATAGATGCTCACCGAACAGCAGCACGGCGAGCAGCAACACCAGCGTCGGTGCGATGTACTGGAGAAACCCCAGCGTGGTGTAGGGCAAATGCCGTGCCGCGGCGTTGAAACACACCAGTGGAACCAGCGTCACGGGGCCGGCCGCCACCAGCCACCAGGCTTCGGAGGTGGTCCAGAAAGCCGCTTGGGCACTGGTGGCGGTCGGGTTGAAGAGCAACCAGGCGATGGCGATCGGCACCAGCATCCAGGTTTCCACCACCAGCCCTGGCAGCGCCTTGACCGGTGCCTGCTTGCGGATCAACCCATAGAAGCCGAAGGTCAGCGCCAGTACCAGCGATACCCAGGGCAGGCTGCCCACTTGCCAGACCTGCTGCGCCACGCCGACCGCCGCCAGCCCCACCGCCAGCCATTGCATGCGCCGCAGCCGCTCACCCAGGAGCAACATGCCCAGCAATACGTTTACCAGCGGGTTGATGTAGTAACCCAGGCTGGCTTCGAGCATGCGCTCGTTGTTCACCGCCCAGACGTAGGTCAGCCAGTTGACCGCGATCAGCGTGCCACTCAGGGCCAGGATTGCCAGCCGATTTGGATTGTCCCGAAGTTCACGCCACCAGCCGGGGTGTTTCCAGACCATCAGCAACGCCGCGCCGAACAGGGCTGACCACAGCACCCGGTGGATGATGATTTCCACGGATGGCACGCTGGCGATGGCTTTGAAGTAGATCGGGAACAGGCCCCAGATGATGTAGGCGCTCAGGCCCAGGATGTACCCGCGACGCGGGTTGGCGGCTTGCATGCAGAATCCTTGCTTAGGCAGCTCACAAAGGCGTGATTGTAAGGAGATTTGTCAGGTTGTGCTGTGAAGCTTTGTGAGGAAGTCAGCTTCACCGCAGGCCCTGTGGGAGCGAGCCTGCTCGCTCCCACAGGGGACCCGTGGCGGTCATCAGAACAGCTTCAACGGCTCTTCATTGAGCGCCGCCAATTGCTCGCGCAACGCCAATACCTGGTCGCCCCAGTAACGTTCGCTGCCGAACCACGGGAAGCTGCGGGGGAAAGCCGGGTCGTCCCAGCGTCGCGCCAGCCAGGCGCTGTAGTGCATCAGGCGCAGGGCCCGCAACGGCTCGATCAGCGCCAGCTCACGCGGGTCGAAGTCGTGGAATTCACGATAACCGTCCATCAATTCCGACAATTGCCCCAGACATTCCTGGCGATCACCGGCAAGCATCATCCACAGATCCTGCACCGCCGGGCCCATGCGGCAGTCGTCCAGGTCGACGATGTGGAACACCTCGTCGCGGCACATCATGTTGCCGGGGTGGCAGTCGCCATGCATGCGGATGTTCTGGTGGGGCGTGGTGGCGTAGACCTCTTCGACACGCTTGAGCAGATCCCTGGCCACCGATTCGTAGGCCGGTAACAGGCTGCGGGGTACGAAACCACTCGCCAGCACGGTGGCCAGCGAATCATGGCCAAAGTTTTTCACGCCCAAGGCTTCCCGATGCTCGAACGGACGGGTCGCCCCGACGGCGTGCAGGCGCCCGAGCAGTTGCCCGAGGCGATAGAGCTGATCAAGGTTGCCCGGCTCCGGTGCCCGGCCGCCACGACGGGGAAACAGGGTGAAACGAAACCCGGCGTGCTCATGCAGGCTGGCGCCGTTGTGGATCAGTGGCGCCACCACCGGCACTTCGTATTCGGCCAGTTCGAAGGTGAAGCTGTGCTCTTCCAGGATCGCTTCGTTGGTCCAGCGCTGGGGACGATAGAACTTGGCAATCAGCGGCTCGCCGTCTTCGATGCCGACCTGGTAGACACGGTTTTCGTAGCTGTTGAGGGCCAGCACACGGGCGTCGCTGAGGAAGCCAATGCTTTCAACGGCATCGAGTACCAGGTCGGGCGTGAGGGTTTCAAACGGATGAGACATGCTGACTCCTGCGCAGCGGCAGGGCTGCCGCGTCCGGCCCAGCATGGTAGCGCAGACGGAGGCAGATAGGTGGTGGCTGTGCTGATGCTATCGCGAGCAAGCTCGCTCCCACAGGGATAGCGGAACCATTGTGGGAGCGAGCTTGCTCGCGATGAGGCCCTATCAGGCGCCGATGACCCCGCCATCGTCCCGGGTAATCACCATCACCGACGAGCGCGGCTTGCCGTTGGGCAGGTGCTCGGGGAAGGTCGAGCTGCCTTTATCCCCAGGATGCTGGATGCCGATGAACAGCGTCTTATAGTCCGGCGAGAAACTGATCCCCGTGACTTCGCAGCCCACCGGCCCGACCAGGAACCGGCGGATTTCGCCGCTGTTCGGGTCGGCGCAGAGCATCTGGTTGTTGCCCATGCCGGCGAAGTCCCCGGCGTTGCTCGAATCGCCGTCGGTCTGGATCCACAACCGTCCGTCCTTGTCGAAGCCCAGGCCATCGGGGCTGTTGAACATGTTCTGGGCGTTAATGTGGGACGAACCGGCTTTCGGCGTACCGGCGTGTACCGCCGGGTTGCCGGCGACCACGAACAGATCCCAGGCGAAGGTCTTGGAGGCGTGGTCGTCGCGCTCGGTGCGCCAGCGCAGGATCTGTCCGTAGACGTTCTTGGCCCGAGGGTTCGGCCCGCCCACCGGCTGGCCGTCTTCGCCGCGCTTGGCGTTGTTGGTCAGGGTGCAATAGACCTGGCCATCCTTCGGGCTGACCACGATCCATTCCGGGCGGTCCATGCGGGTGGCACCAACGACGCTGGCGGCCAGGCGCGCATGGATCAGCACTTGGGCCTGGTCGGCGAAGCCGCTGCTGGCGTCGAGGCCGTTTTTGCCGTGGGTCAGCTCGATCCACTGGCCCTGGCCTTTTGGATGGTCCGGGTTGCCGTCACCGGCATCGAAGCGGGCGACATACAAAGTACCGTGGTCCAGAAGGTTGCGATTGGCCTTGGGGCTTTTGTGGTCGATTTTGTCCCGGCTGACGAACTTGTAAATAAATTCACCGCGCTCGTCGTCGCCCATGTACACCACGGCATGACCGTCGTTGGTCTGGGCCAGGGCAGCGTTTTCGTGTTTGAAACGGCCGAGGGCAGTGCGTTTTACCGGGGTGGATTGCGGATCGAACGGGTCGATTTCCACCACCCAGCCATGGCGATTGAGTTCGTTGGGGTTCTTCGCCAGGTCAAAACGCGGGTCGTACAGGTGCCAGTCGATCTCGCTGCTGGTGACGGTGGCGCCGTAGCGCTTCTGCGCAGCATCGAACTGCAAATCCGCCCTGCTGCTGCCGAAGCAGTCAGTGAAGTTTTCTTCGCAGGTCAGGTAAGTGCCCCATGGCGTCATGCCGTTGGCGCAGTTCTGGAAAGTCCCCAGCACTTTCTTGCCGCTTTGGTCGGCGCTGGTTTTCATCAGGTCATGGCCGGCGGCCGGGCCACTGAGTTCAATCGGCGTGTTGCCGTGGATTCTGCGGTTGTAGCGTGATTCCTGAACGAATTGCCACTGCCCGCCCTGACGCTTTATTTCAATCACCGAGACACCTTCGCTGGCCTGGGCCTTGCGCACATCCTCGGCCGACTGCGGCTGGCCGCCGTGGGCAAAGAGGTAGCGATAGTTGGTGTATTCGTTGTTGATCGCCATCAGCGCCCGATCGTTGTCGCCAGGGAACGGGAACAGGCTCATGCCGTCGTTGTTGTCGCCGAACTGCACTTCCTGTGCCTGGGCGGTGCCGTTGCCGCTGGGGTCGAATGCCGGTGCATTTTTCTGCAGCGGCTGGCCCCAACTGATCAGTACTGAGGATTTGTAGCCTGGCGGCAGTGTGAGGGTGTCCGTCGTGGCGGCGGCAATGCTGTCAAAGCCCAGCAACTTGCTGTTGCCTTCGCTCACGGCGGCGGCCAGGGCGCTGCGACTCAGCAGGTTGCCGCCCAAAAACATCGCCGCGCCGCATAGGGCGCCAGCGCCGATGAAGCCGCGTCGGCTCAGGCCGACGATTTTTTCAAGGTCGGTGGATTGGTGTTCTTCTAATAAGCTCATCTCAGGCTCCCCGCTGGTTTTGGCAGTCACCTTAATGCGGGTCGATGAAGCTTTTGTTTCAGCGCGTTATAACGGCGTGCCGAGCAGCACGTTTGTCGGTGAAAACGCCACCTGTACCGGCGAGCCGGCTTCCAGGTTCTGATCGCGCAGTCGGAGCGGATCAGCCAGGGCGCACAGCGTCTGGCCGTTGGGCAGGCCGATGCGCACTTCACTGGGACCATCTTCGGCGGCGTCGACCTGTTCGATCACGCCGCGCAATGTATTGATTCGTGATTGTTCGGCTGGCTCGACAGCGCGCAATTCCAGCCAGCCGGCCTTGATCAGGGCCACCACTTCGGTGCCGATCTCCAGCTCCAGGCGCAACGTGCTGTCGTGGGTGATCTGTGCCTCGATGACCAGGCCCCGGGCCAGCTCCAGGCGCACCCGGTCGTTGTGGCCCTGGGCCTCGATCCCCAGGACCTTGCCATGCAGTTGATTGCGGGCGCTGGTGCGCAGCATCAGGCGACTCAATAGGCCCAGATCCCCGGCGTCTTCGCTGGCTTCCAGCAATTGCGCCTGCAAGGCTTGCAGCCGTTGATACAAGCGCAACACGCGTTGGCCTTCATCCGACAGCTTGGCGCCGCCACCGCCCTTGCCGCCGACGCTGCGTTCCACCAACGGTTGGTCCGCCAGGTTGTTCAACTCGTCAATGGCATCCCAGGCCGCCTTGTAGCTCAGCCCCGCGCTCTTGGCGGCGCGGGTGATCGAGCCTTGTTCGGCGATGTGCTGCAACAGCGCGATGCGCTGTGGGCGTCGAACGATGTGCTGGGTCAGAAGTGTGGGCAATGACATGACGGACAACTGCGGCAAGGGTCGATGTTGGACGTTGGCGCCTGAGACGCGGCGCGTCAAGCTGGCTCAGCGGGTTTCGGTGTGCGGGCCAGGCAATACACATCGACCCGTGCAGCGCCAGCATCGAGCAGCAAGCGAGCGAGCGCCTGGGCGGTGGCGCCGGTGGTGAGCACATCGTCCACCAGCGCCAGGTGACGGTTGCTCAATGCCGCGCCGGGCGCCAGGGCAAAGGCCTGGCGCAGGTTTCGCCGTCGGGCCTTGGCGTCGAGTGCCTGTTGGGCGGGGGTATCCTGGATGCGCCGCAGCAGATTTTCTTCGCAAGGAATCTGCAACGGCCCGCTGAGCCAGCGGGCGAGCAAAGTCGCCTGATTGAACCCCCGTTGGCGCAAACGCCGGGCAGCCAGGGGGACCGGCACCAGCGCGTCGGGCCGCTCCACGCCTTCATCGAAATGATGCTGCAGCGACTGCGCAAGCAGATCGCCCATCAGTCGACCAAGCGGCCATTTCGCCTGGTGCTTGAAACGGGTGATCAAGCTGTCCACCGGAAAGTCGTAGGCCCAGGGTGCCAGTACCCGCTCGAAAGCGGGTGGCTGCGCGGCGCATTGTCCACAACGCAGCCCGGCCATGGGCAGCGGCAGGGCGCAAACGTCGCATTGGTCGCCAAGCCAAGGCAACTCGCTTTCGCAGGGTGTGCAGATAGGTTGGGGTGTATCAGTGGCTTCGCCACACAACAAACAGAGTTGGTTGTTTTTTGACCAGATGTAAACCGGTCCTTCGTATCGTGGTTGACAGCGCATGGCTCTTCCTTAAATATGCCGAACATCCGTGTCGCGCCTGTGGGTATTCCGTGCCCCAGGTGCCAGCCAAGCATAATCAAGGAAATGCCCATGAGCGCCAGCACCACTGCCAACCTGCGTCATGACTGGTCTTTGGCCGAAGTCAAAGCACTCTTCGTCCAGCCATTCAATGACCTGCTGTTCCAGGCGCAGACCGTGCACCGCGCGCACTTCGACGCCAACCGTGTCCAGGTTTCCACGCTGCTGTCGATCAAGACCGGCGCCTGCCCGGAAGATTGCAAATATTGTCCGCAGTCCGGCCACTACAACACCGGGCTGGAAAAGGAAAAGTTGCTGGAAGTGCAGAAGGTCCTCGAAGAGGCCGCGCGTGCCAAGGCCATTGGTTCGACCCGTTTCTGCATGGGCGCGGCCTGGAAGCATCCGTCGGCCAAGGACATGCCTTATGTGCTGGAGATGGTCAAAGGTGTGAAGGCCATGGGCCTGGAAACCTGCATGACCCTGGGTCGCCTAGACCAGGAGCAGACCGCCGCACTGGCCCAGGCCGGCCTGGACTACTACAACCACAACCTCGACACCTCGCCGGAGTTCTACGGCAGCATCATCACCACCCGTACCTACGGCGAGCGTTTGCAAACCCTGGCCTACGTGCGTGATTCGGGGATGAAAATCTGCTCCGGGGGCATCCTGGGCATGGGCGAGTCCCTGGACGACCGCGCCAACCTGCTGATCCAGCTGGCGAACCTGCCGGAGCATCCGGAGTCGGTGCCGATCAACATGTTGGTCAAGGTCGCCGGCACGCCGCTGGAGAATGCCGAAGACATCGATCCGTTCGATTTCATCCGCATGCTCGCCGTGGCGCGGATCCTGATGCCCCAGTCCCACGTGCGCCTGTCCGCCGGTCGCGAAGCGATGAACGAACAGATGCAGGCCTTGGCATTCTTTGCCGGTGCCAACTCGATTTTCTACGGTGACAAGCTGCTGACCACCGCCAACCCGCAAGCCGACAAGGATATGCAACTGTTCGCACGCCTGGGTATCCAGCCAGAAGCTCGTGAAGAACATGCCGACGAAGTGCATCAGGCGGCGATTGAACAGGCGCTGGTGGAGCAGAAGAGTAGCGAGCAGTTTTATAACGCCGCTGTTTGACCACTCACCGATTCCCCGGATTGGAATGCAAGACCCTGTGGGAGCGAGCTTGCTCGCGATGGCGGTATAACAGCCGACAGAGATGTTGAATGTAATGGCCTCATCGCGAGCAAGCTCGCTCCCACAGGAGATCTCACTCCGTCCCTAAACGGTTCACCCCGAGGCCTGCATGCCCTTCGATCTCGCCGCACGCCTGGCTGCCCGTCGTGCCGAAAACCTCTACCGCCAGCGCCCGTTGCTCGAAAGCCCGCAGGGGCCGGAAGTGGTGGTGGACGGCCAGCCGTTGCTGGCGTTCTGCAACAACGATTACCTGGGCCTGGCCAATCATCCGCAAGTGATCGAAGCCTGGCGCGCCGGCGCGGTGCGGTGGGGCGTCGGTGGCGGCGCGTCCCATCTGGTGATCGGCCACAGCAGTCCTCATCACGCCCTGGAAGAAGCCTTGGCCGACCTGACTGATCGTCCACGGGCGTTGCTGTTCACCACCGGTTACATGGCCAACCTCGGCGCTGTCACCGCGCTGGTAGGGCAGGGCGACACAGTGCTGGAAGACCGGCTCAATCACGCCTCGTTGCTCGACGCCGGACTGTTGTCCGGTGCGCGTTTCAACCGTTATCTGCATAACGACGCCCAGAGCTTGGCCAACCGCCTGGAGAAAGCCACCGGCAATACCCTGGTGGTCACCGATGGCGTGTTCAGCATGGACGGCGATATCGCCGATCTGCCGGCCCTGGCCCGTGCCGCCAAGGCCAAGGGCGCCTGGCTGATGGTCGATGATGCCCACGGTTTCGGCCCGCTGGGGGCCAATGGCGGCGGTATCGTCGAGCATTTCGGCTTGAGCCAGGATGACGTGCCGGTATTGGTCGGCACCCTGGGCAAGGCCTTCGGCACCGCCGGGGCCTTTGTGGCCGGCAGTGAAGAACTGATCGAGAGCCTGATCCAGTTCGCCCGTCCCTACATCTATACCACCAGCCAACCGCCGGCCCTGGCCTGCGCGACCCTCAAGAGTCTTGAACTGCTGCGCAGCGAACATTGGCGACGTGAGCATTTGCAGGTGCTGATTCGTCAGTTCCGCCAGGGCGCCGAGCAGATTGGCCTGCACTTGATGGACAGCTTCACGCCGATCCAGCCGATCCTGATCGGCGATGCGGGGCGGGCGATGCGCTTGTCGCAGATGTTGCGCGAGCGCGGACTGATGGTCACCGCGATCCGTCCGCCGACGGTGCCGGCCGGCAGCGCCCGGTTGCGCGTCACCCTGACCGCCGCCCACAGCGAAGCCCAAGTGCAACGATTGTTAAGTACGCTGGCGGAGTGTTTTGCCCAACTGGGACCGGAGCCAAGCCATGCGTGATCGACTGATATTGTTGCCTGGTTGGGGCTTGGGCGTGTCGCCACTGGAGCCGCTGGCGGCAGCGCTGCAAGGCCTCGACGAACACCTGCGGGTGGAAATCGAGCCGTTGCCGGCGTTGGCATCGAGTGATCCCAATGAATGGCTCGAAGAGTTGGACGCCTCCGTGCCTCAGGACGCCTGGCTGGGTGGCTGGTCCCTGGGCGGCATGCTGGCCTCGGCGCTGGCGGCGCGGCGGGGCGAGCGTTGCTGCGGTCTGCTGACCCTGGCGAGCAATCCGTCCTTCGTCGCCCATGAGCAATGGCCGAGCGCGATGGCCGGCGAAACCTTCGAAGGCTTTCTCGCCGGATGCGCTGGCGATCCACGCCAGACCCTCAAGCGTTTCAGTTTGTTGTGCGCCCAGGGCTGCAGCGATCCGCGGGGGTTGTCGCGGTTGCTGCTGGCCGGTGCGCCGAATACTTCGCCGGAGGTGTTGATGGCCGGGCTCGAGGTGCTGGCGCAACTGGACACCCGCCAGGCGTTGCAGAGTTTTCGTGGCCCGCAACTGCATCTGTTTGCCGGGCTCGATGCCCTGGTACCGGCTGAAGCCGCGGGTGAGTTGCTGGTATTGCTGCCAGATGTCGAAATCGGCCTGATCGAACAGGCCAGTCATGGATTTCTTCTGGAAGATCCCCACGGTGTGGCGGGGGCGATCCAGGCTTTTTTGCATGAGTCCGGTGATGACTGATCTATCCCTGCCCAAATTGCCCGGCGCCTTGCCCGACAAGCGCCAGGTGGCGGCCTCGTTTTCCCGGGCCGCGGCCAGCTATGACAGCGTGGCCGAGCTGCAACGCGATGTAGGCCAGCAATTGCTGGCGCGCTTGCCTGTCTCACCTGTTCCGGGGCGATGGATGGACCTGGGCTGCGGCACCGGTTATTTCACCCGGGCGTTGGGCGCGCGCTTTGGCGAGGCGACCGGCCTGGCGCTGGATATCGCCGAAGGCATGCTCAACCACGCTCGTCCCCAGGGCGGAGCGGCGCATTTCGTCGCCGGCGATGCCGAGCGCTTGCCCATGCAAGCGTCGAGCTGCGACCTGGTGTTCTCCAGCCTGGCGGTGCAGTGGTGTGCAGACTTCACTTCGGTGTTAAGCGAGGCCCATCGTGTATTGAAACCAGGTGGCGTATTTGCCTTTACCAGCCTTTGCGTCGGCACGTTGTACGAGTTGCGTGACAGCTGGCGCCAGGTGGACGGCCTGGTGCACGTCAACCGTTTCCGCCCGTTCGAGACTTACCAACAACTGTGTGCGAACAGTGGGTTGAAGGTTGTCAGCCTGGAAAATTGTCCCCATGTGTTGCATTACCCCGATGTGCGCGGGCTGACCCACGAACTGAAAGCCCTGGGCGCCCACAATCTGAATCCCGGGCGGCCCGGCGGGTTGACGGGCAGGGCGCGGATCCTGGCGTTGGTTCAAGCCTACGAACAGTTCCGGCAGGCGCAGGGGCTGCCCGCGACCTATCAGGTGGTCTACGCCGTCTTGGAGAAACCGCTATGAACCAGGCCTATTTCATTACCGGCACTGACACCGACGTGGGCAAGACCACCGTTGCGGCCGGTCTATTGCACGCTGCGCGCCAGGCCGGCATGAGCACCGCTGCCGGCAAGCCTGTGGCTTCTGGTTGCGAGGTGACGCCCAAGGGCCTGCGCAATGCCGATGCATTGGCGCTGCTGGCCGAGTGCTCGGTGCCGCTTGAGTACGCGCAGGTCAATCCAGTCGCGTTCGAGCCGGCCATCGCGCCTCACTTGGCCGCTCGGGAAGCTGGCGTGGCGCTGACGGTGCAGTCGTTGCTGGGCCCGATGCGTGGCGTGTTGGCCCTGAAGGCTGATTTCACCCTGATCGAGGGCGCGGGCGGCTGGCGCGTGCCGCTGGCCGATCAGGCCAATCTCTCTGACCTGGCCATGGCCCTGGGCCTGCCGGTGATCCTGGTGGTGGGTGTACGCCTGGGCTGCATCAGCCACGCGCTGCTGACCGCCGAGGCCATTGCCCGGGACGGCTTGCAGCTCGCTGGTTGGGTGGCGAACATCATTGATCCCAAGACATCGCGCCTGGAAGAAAACCTCGCCACCCTGGCCGAGCGCCTCCCTGCGCCGTGTCTGGGGCGCGTGCCGAGAATCAAAAACGTGGCCGCCGACATCGTGGCCGAGCATCTGCACCTGGATTTACTGGACTAATATCCCGGGCGAAGGTTTTCACTATGACCAGGCACTGTGCCATTAGTGTTTTTGTCGGGTCTTTTCCCCTGGCTTCTGATTCAATGGCCACTGTCGACCCTTCAAGAAGACGAGCTCTGCCATGGAAATCTCAGGAAACACCGCGTTCTATGCCGGTCTGAGCACTATTCAGACAGGGCAGAACCGCGTCGATCAAGCGTCCAGCCAGATCGCCAACACCACGCTCGAGCGCTCGGTGACCAGCCAGTCGTCCGAAGTTCAGGTCGATCGCCTGCGTTCTGTGGACCGTAGCCAGCAATCGGACCTGTCCAGCAACATGGTCGATATGGCCCAAGGCAAGTTCCAGGTGCAGTTGGGCGTCAACGTCGCCAAGGCAGCCGACGAAATGCTCGGGACGTTGATTGATACCTTTGCCTGATCAGTATTTTCCAGACTTGCAAAAACGCCGCGATTATTCGCGGCGTTTTTGTCTCTAACGTCTTCTTGCTCAACTAATCTTTTCCTACGCGCATTGCGGATCCTTCACCGTAGTGGATTTCCTGTGTCCGACATTTTTTGCCGACTGATGACGAACGGCAAAAGATCGGCCCTTGACAAGATTTGAGCGTAAACGTATGTTTCAAACAACTGTTTGATCGCTACAACAAATCCACGCGGTCGCTCATTCCCGGTTACATCAGCAGAGGTTTATCGCTATGCCTGACTACAAGGCCCCCTTGCGTGATATTCGCTTCGTTCGTGACGAACTGCTCGGTTACGAGGCGCATTATCAGAGCCTTCCGGCTTGCCAGGACGCAACGCCAGACATGGTTGACGCCATTCTCGAAGAAGGCGCCAAGTTTTGTGAGCAGGTGCTGGCGCCGCTGAACCGCGTGGGCGACATCGAGGGGTGCACCTGGAGCGAGTCCGGCGTGAAAACCCCGACCGGTTTCAAGGAAGCCTACAAGCAATTCGTCGAAGGCGGCTGGCCAAGCCTGGCCCATGACGTCGAGCACGGCGGTCAAGGCCTGCCGGAGTCCCTGGGCCTGGCCGTCAGCGAGATGGTCGGCGAAGCCAACTGGTCGTGGGGCATGTACCCGGGCCTGTCCCATGGCGCGATGAACACCATTTCCGAACACGGAACGCCTGAGCAGCAAGAGGCTTACCTGACCAAGCTGGTGTCCGGCGAATGGACCGGCACCATGTGCCTGACCGAACCGCACTGCGGCACTGACCTGGGCATGCTGCGCACCAAGGCCGAGCCTCAGGCCGACGGTTCCTACAAGGTTTCCGGCACCAAGATTTTCATTTCGGCCGGCGAACACGACATGGCCGACAACATCGTCCATATCGTCCTGGCACGCCTGCCGGACGCACCGGCCGGTACCAAGGGCATTTCGCTGTTCATCGTTCCAAAGTTCCTGCCTAACGCCGACGGCTCCATCGACCAGCGTAACGCAGTGAGCTGCGGTTCCCTGGAACACAAGATGGGCATCCACGGCAACGCGACCTGTGTGATGAACTTCGACGCGGCCACCGGTTTCCTGATCGGCCCGGCGAACAAAGGCCTGAACTGCATGTTCACCTTCATGAACACCGCACGCCTGGGCACCGCGCTGCAAGGCTTGGCCCACGCCGAAATCGGTTTCCAGGGTGGCCTGAAATACGCCCGCGACCGCCTGCAAATGCGTTCCCTGACCGGCCCGAAAGCACCGGAAAAGGCCGCCGACCCAATCATCGTGCACCCAGACGTGCGTCGCATGCTGCTGACCATGAAGGCCTTCGCCGAAGGTAACCGGGCGATGGTCTACTTCACCGCCAAGCAGGTCGACATCGTCAAATACGGTGTGGACGAAGAAGAGAAGAAAAAAGCCGATGCGCTGCTGGCGTTCATGACGCCAATCGCCAAGGCGTTCATGACCGAAGTCGGCTTCGAATCGGCCAACCATGGCGTACAGATCTACGGCGGCCACGGCTTCATCGCCGAGTGGGGCATGGAGCAGAACGTTCGCGACAGCCGTATCTCGATGCTGTACGAAGGCACCACCGGCATCCAGGCCCTCGACCTGCTGGGCCGCAAAGTGCTGATGACCCAGGGCGAGGCACTCAAGGGCTTCACCAAGATCGTCCACAAGTTCTGCCAGGGCAACGAAGGCAACGAAGCGGTCAAGGAGTTCGTAGAACCCCTGGCTGCGCTGAACAAGGAATGGGGCGAGCTGACCATGAAGGTCGGTATGGCGGCCATGAAAGATCGCGAGGAAGTCGGCGCGGCGTCGGTGGACTACCTGATGTACTCCGGTTACGCCTGCCTGGCCTATTTCTGGGCTGACATGGCGCGCCTGGCAGCGGAAAAACTCGCCGCCGGCACCACCGAGGAGGCGTTCTACACCGCCAAGCTGCAGACCGCGCGCTTCTACTTCCAGCGCATCCTGCCGCGCACGCGTACCCACGTGGCAACCATGCTGTCGGGCGCCAACAACCTGATGGACATGAAAGAAGAGAACTTCGCACTGGGCTACTAAGCCTTAAGCGGTTCTTCACAAGCCGCTGCTTCCCTCGGGAGCAGCGGCTTTTTTCATGTCCGCACACCCCCCCTGTGGGAGCGAGCTTGCTCGCGATGACGGCGGTACATTCGGCATTACTGTCAGCAGAAGTACCGCTATCGCGAGCAAGCTCGCTCCCACAGGAGTGCTCGAAGTTCGTGAAACAACATTCATCCAACAAAGCACTAAGAAAACATCCCCTCCTGCCGTTACAGGGATGGCAGTGTGACATCGGTCACATCTCCAGTGCCTAACGCCTCAATAGCAGGCACAATGCCATCTTTGCTTGCCCGGTCGGAGCTTTTACCCTTGCCGCGTTCTTCCGCTGTACGTTTCAGCCATTTCCTACCGTCATTGTTGCTGTTGCTGGCAGGGCTCGCGGCTGCCTACGTCAAGGATCTCAACGTTTTCTTCACTTCGCTGTTCAACGTTCTTCCTACGCTGGTGTTGCTGCTGGGCGGTGCGTATTGCGCGGTCTATCGTCGACAACGTGAACTGTTCCTGATGGTCACGGTGTACATCGCCTACTTTTTGCTGGACACCCAGACCGACTTCTATCGCGACAACGGCAAGGTGCGTGAAGATGCGGCGGTGGTGTTCCACCTTGTCTGCCTGCTGCTGCCGCTGCTGTTCGGGCTGTTCGCGGCGTGGCAGGAGCGCACCCACCTGTTCCAGGACATGGTGGCGCGCTTCGCGGTGTTGCTGGCCTTTGGCAGTGTGGCGCTGGCCCTGGAGCAGAGTTTCCCCCAGGCGCTGCTGTTGTGGCTCTCGGAGATCCGCTGGCCGGCGTTGCATGGCGCCTGGATGAGCCTGATTCAACTGTCCTACCCGGTATTCATCGCAGTGTTTGTATTGCTGGCCTGGCAATACTGGCGCAATCCCCGCCCCTTGCACGCCGCGCAATTGGTGGGGTTACTGGGGGTGTTCTGGATGCTGCCGAAAACCTTCATCCTGCCGTTCACCCTGAACATCATGTGCAGCCAGGTGATGCTGATGATCGCCACTGCGGTCGCCCATGAGGCCTATCAAATGGCCTTCCGTGACGAGTTGACCGGTCTGCCGGGGCGGCGGGCGCTGAATGAACGCATGCAGCGCCTGGGCCGCAATTATGTGTTGGCGATGAGCGACGTGGACCACTTCAAGAAATTCAACGACACCCACGGCCACGACGTGGGCGACCAGGTGTTGCGCCTGGTCGCCAGCAAACTGTCGAAGATCGGCGGTGGCGGTAGGGCGTATCGCTACGGCGGTGAGGAATTCGCGCTGGTGTTTGCCGGCAAAACCATCGATGAGTGCATGCCCCATCTGGAAGTCATCCGCCAATCCATCGAGACGTACAGCATTCAGTTGCGCAATCCCGACAATCGTCCCCAGGATGATCAGCAAGGCCGCCAGCGTCGCGCCGGGGCCGGTGCGTCCAGTGTCTCGGTGACGGTCAGCATCGGCGTCGCGGAACGCCTCGAGCAACGCACTCCCGAAGAAGTGCTCAAGTCCGCCGACCAGGCGCTCTATAACGCCAAGGGCGCGGGGCGTAACTGTGTGATTGCCTTTGGGCAGCACCGCCGTGGCGCGGTGCGCATGGACGCCGCCGCGGGTTGAGTGATGACGGCGCATTCAGCGGCTGGACTGTGATTGTGGGCCTCGGTAGCCGGCAGTAGGTTGGAACGATCTGCTACCGGAGAAAACCACCATGCCCGAGTACAAAGCCCCGCTGCGCGACATGCGCTTTCTGATCGATCACGTCTTCGATTTCCATGGCCGCTATGCCGAGCTGGGCGCCAACGATGCCAGCCCGGACATGGTCAGCGCGATCCTCGAGGAAGGCGCCAAACTCTGTGAGAACGTGCTGGCGCCGCTCAATCGCCCCGGTGACGAAGAAGGTTGCCATTTCGACAACGGCGTCGTCACCACACCTTCAGGTTTCAAGCAGGCTTTCGCTCAATACGTGGAGGGCGGCTGGCACGGGTTGGCGGCGGATCCGGCCTATGGTGGCCAGGGCCTGCCCAGCTCCCTGGGCCTGGTCATCAGCGAGATGATCGGCTCCAGCAACACGTCCTGGGGCATGTACCCGGGCCTGACCCACGGCGCCATGTCGGCCATTCATGCCCATGGCACCGACGCGCAGAAACAGACCTACCTGAGCAAACTCACCGCCGGTCAGTGGACCGGCACCATGTGCCTGACCGAAGCCCACTGCGGCACCGACCTGGGCATCATCAAGACCCGCGCCGTGCCCCAGGCCGATGGCAGCTACGCGATCTCCGGCAGCAAGATCTTCATTTCCGCCGGCGAGCACGACATGAGCGACAACATCATCCACCTGGTGCTGGCCAAGCTGCCGGACGCCCCCGCCGGGACCAAAGGTATTTCGCTGTTCATCGTGCCCAAGTTCCTGCCCGACACCAGTGGCGAGGCGGGGGCGCGCAATGGCGTTGCTTGCGGTTCGATCGAACACAAAATGGGCATCAAGGCATCGGCCACCTGTGTGCTGAATTTTGATGACGCCAAGGGCTTTCTGATCGGCGAGCCGAACAAGGGCTTGAACTGCATGTTCACCATGATGAACCACGCCCGTCTCGGCACCGGCATGCAGGGCCTGTGTCTGGGGGAGGCGAGCTTCCAAGGCGCCATCAAATACGCCAATGACCGTTTGCAGATGCGCGCGTTGACCGGCCCCAAGGCGCCTGAAAAGGCCGCCGACCCGATCATCGTCCATCCCGATGTACGCAGGATGCTGTTGACCATGAAAGCCTTCAACGAAGGCAATCGGGCGCTGACGTATTTCACCGCGCAACTGCTGGACACTGCGCACCTGAGCCCGGACGAAACCGCCCGCCAAGAGGCTGAAGACCTGCTGGCGTTCCTCACCCCGATCTGCAAGGCCTTCATGACCGACACCGGGCTGGAGGTGACCAACCACGGCATGCAGGTGTTCGGCGGACACGGGTTTATCCGCGAATGGGGCATGGAGCAACTGGTGCGCGATTGCCGCATCGCGCCGATCTATGAAGGCACCAACGGCATCCAGGCCTTGGATTTACTAGGGCGCAAGGTGCTGGGCAGCCAGGGCAAGTTGCTGCGGGGTTTCACCAAAATCGTCCATAAATTCTGCGCTGCGAATGCCGGACATCCGCAGCTCAAGGATTACGTTGCGCAACTCAACGAACTCAACCAGCAATGGGGCGAGCTGACCACTCGGGTGGGCATGGCCGCCATGAAGAATCCGGATGAAGTCGGTGCCGCCTCCGTGGATTATTTGATGTACAGCGGTTACATCATCCTGGCCTACCTGTGGCTGCGCATGGCCTTGGTGGCCCAGTCGCAACTCGACAGCGATGACGGTGATGCAGATTTCTGCAGGGCTAAACTCGCGACCTGTGAGTTCTACTTCAAGCGCCTGCTGCCACGTACGACCGCCCATCGTGCCGCTGTCGAGGCTGGGAGCGACTGCCTGATGAAGCTGCCGGCAGCGTTGTTTGCCCTCTGACTGAGCCGGTGGAGAGGGAGCTTGCTCCCGCTGGGCTGCGTAGCAGCCCTCTTTTTGTGAGTGCTGCGCACTCAAGCGGGAGCAAGCTCCCTCGCCACGGCTAATCTCTATAACATTGGCGGTGACTAAAAATAACAAAACGGTCATGGGTTGACCCTATGTGTCGCAAAAGTTGTTGAGGTACACTCCGACCCATGCAAAAACCGTTTTCTTACGAACCAACTGTTTAGATCCTGCGAGGTTTGCCATGGCTGACTACAAAGCGCCCCTGCGCGATATGCGCTTCGTCCTCAATGAAGTGTTCGAGGTCACGAAACTCTGGGCCCAATTGCCGGCGTTGGCCGACACCGTAGACGCTGAAACTGTCGAAGCGATCCTTGAAGAAGCCGGCAAAGTCACCGGCAAAAGCATTGCCCCCCTCAGTCGTGCGGCTGATGAAGAAGGGTGTCACTGGGCCGACGGCGCTGTCACCACGCCGGCAGGTTTCCCACAGGCCTACCAGACTTACGCTGAAGGCGGCTGGGTCGGTGTCGGTGGCGATCCGGTTTACGGCGGAATGGGCATGCCCAAGGCCGTTTCAGCCCAGGTCGAGGAAATGGTCAACTCCGCCAGCCTGTCCTTTGGCCTGTACCCGATGCTGACCGCCGGGGCTTGCCTGTCGATCAATGCCCACGCCAGCGAAGAGCTGAAAGCCGCGTACCTGCCGAACATGTACGCCGGTGTCTGGGCAGGCTCCATGTGCCTGACCGAGCCGCATGCCGGTACAGACCTGGGAATCATCCGCACCAAGGCCGAACCCCAGGCCGACGGTTCCTACAAAGTCAGCGGCACCAAGATCTTCATCACCGGCGGCGAGCACGATCTCACCGAGAACATCATCCACCTGGTGTTGGCGAAGCTACCGGACGCGCCAGCAGGGCCGAAGGGCATTTCGCTGTTCCTGGTGCCCAAGTTCATGGTCAATGCCGACGGCAGCCTGGGCGCGCGTAATCCGGCCAACTGCGGCTCGATTGAACACAAGATGGGGATCCAGGCGTCCGCCACTTGCGTGATGAACTTCGATGAAGCCGTGGGTTACCTGGTCGGCGAGCCGAACAAAGGCCTGGCGGCGATGTTCACCATGATGAACTACGAGCGCCTGGGCGTCGGTATCCAAGGCCTGGCCTCCGGTGAGCGTTCCTACCAGAACGCCATCGAATACGCCCGCGACCGGCTGCAAAGCCGCTCGCCAACCGGTGCGCAGAACAAGGATAAGGTGGCCGACCCGATCATCGTCCATCCGGACGTGCGCCGGATGTTGTTGACCATGAAAGCCTCGAACGAGGGCGGCCGGGCATTCTCCACCTACGTGGCGATGCAACTGGACACCGCCAAGTTCAGTGAAGATCCGACCACCCGCAAGCGCGCCGAAGACCTGGTGGCATTGCTGACCCCGGTGGCGAAGGCTTTCCTGACCGACCTGGGCCTGGAAACCACGGTCCACGGCCAGCAGATTTTCGGTGGCCACGGCTACATCCGTGAATGGGGCCAGGAGCAACTGGTCCGTGATGTGCGCATCACCCAAATCTACGAAGGCACTAACGGCATCCAGGCGCTGGACCTGGTGGGGCGCAAGATCGTCGGTACCGGCGGTGCGTTCTACAAGCTGTTTGCCGATGAGATTCGCCACTTCACGGCCACCGCAAGCAGCGAGCTGGCGGAGTTCACCAAACCGCTGAACGATGCGGTCGGTACGCTGGATGAACTGACTGAGTGGCTGCTGGACCGGGCGAAGAACAACCCCAATGAAATTGGCGCGGCTTCGGTGGAGTACCTTCAGGCATTCGGTTACACCGCTTACGCCTACATGTGGGCGTTGATGGCCAAGGCGGCCTTTGGCAAAGAAAACCAGGATGATTTCTACGCGAGCAAACTGGGCACGGCACGGTTCTACTTTGCCCGCCTGCTGCCGCGCATCCACTCCCTGAGTGCTTCGGTGAGAGCGGGCAGCGAGTCGCTGTTCCTGTTGGAGCCAGGGCAGTTCTAAAAGCTGACATTGTGTAAGCAAACGCTTACACAATGTGCTGGCGATTTCCCTCTATCGGCAGATTGGATCCAGGGCTAATCTACTTCACATGGACGCCGCGCAGGACGCGCAAAGTAACAACACGGACACGTAGGATTCTGCCAGGAAGGCGGAGTGAAATGGATGTCAGGGAAACAGTCTGCAAAGCCCCGCTTCGGCGGGGTTTTCTTTTGCCTGCGTTTTTTGTCGTTGCGCAAGCTCGGGCCGTTCGGGCCATCCTTCTTGATTGATTTTCACTGAACCCTGACGAGCGGTCGGAGGTCAATGAGCTGTATGGCAACGTAGCCATCGCCAATCAGGGAGTCATCCATGGATATCATTCGAATCATCATCGCCATTCTGCTACCGCCATTGGGTGTGTTTCTGCAGGTCGGTTTTGGCGGGGCTTTCTGGCTGAATATCCTGCTGACACTGCTGGGTTATATCCCGGGCATCGTGCATGCGGTGTACATCATCGCCAAGCGCTGAGGTTCTGGCGCGAATTTGATTACAGGGTCTAACCCCCCTGTGGGAGCGAGCTTGCTCGCGATAGCGGTATATCAGCCATAGAGATGCTGACTGACCCACCGCTATCGCGAGCAAGCTCGCTCCCACAGTTTTTTCCTCTACCTACAGGCTGTCCTCGATCACCCTGCGATAAAACAACCACTCATGCTCCAGCGCATGAGCCTGGTTCACCGCCTTGCGAAAGCCATGACGCTCATCGGGGTAGTAGTGTGCTTCGACCGTAACGCCGTTCGCCTCTAAAGCGCTGACCATATCCCGCGTCTGCTGCGGCACGACCACGGCGTCCAACTCGCCTTGAAAGAAAATCATCGGTACGCGAATACGCTCGGCATGCAGCAGCGGCGTCCGTGCGCGGTAGCGCTCGGCATCCTGTTGCGGGTCGCCGATCAGCCAGTCCAGGTAATCCCCTTCGAACTTGTGCGTAGCGCGGGCCAGGGCGACGGGGTCGCTGACGCCATACAGGCTGGCACCGGCCCGGAACACGTCATGGAACGCCAGGGCGCACAGGGTGGTATACCCGCCGGCACTGCCGCCACGAATGAACGCACAGCGACCATCGATCAGGCCTTGCCCGTCCAGGTAGGCGACCACCGCGCAAGCATCCTCGACATCCACAACCCCCCAGTTCAAATGCAGCGCTTGTCGATAAGCCCGGCCATAGCCGGTGCTGCCACGGTAGTTGAGGTCGGCGACGGCGAAACCACGCTGGGTCCAGTACTGGATGCGTGGATCAAAGATGGGGTAGCAGGCAGAGGTGGGGCCGCCGTGGATAAACACCACCAGCGGTGGTTTCTCGGCAGCATTCATGGCCGGGTAAAAGAACCCGTGGGCTTCGCCTGAGCTCGAGGGGTAGCGCAGGGTGCGAGGGCGGCTGATCTGCTCGACGGGCAGCGGCGTGCCGCCACCGGCCAGCTCCGTTACTTCGTGGCTGTTCCGTTCAATCGCAATGACCGCCGACGGGTTGGTCGGGGAAGCAGCGATGGCATAGATGAACTGCTCATCCAGCGCCAGGCTGCGAAAGCGAGTGTAAGTGCCAGTAAAGTCCTCGTTCGCATCGCCGCTGCGGCGCAGACCTAGCCGCCCGAACCCCGCTTCGGTCCAACTCGCCAGGTAAGCCTGCTCATCCAGCGGCAGCCAGGTGCAGCCACCCAGTTGCCACGGCGCGGGCGCGTGATCGGCTTCGGTGGCAGGCAGCGGCTCCAGGCCGCGGGCCGACTCAACCCAGGGCTGCCAGTAACCACCGCGATCAGTCAGGCAATAAAGACGATTGGCGTCATCGAAGCGCGGTTGCTGGATGGACTCCTCTGCGGCGTTGCCCGCCACACAGCGTGGTTCAGCCCACCCCGAAGCATTGCGCTCAGCCAGCATCAAGCGCGTGGCCGTCCACGGCTGATGCGGACGACTCCATTCAATCCACGCGAGCCGCTGTCCATCCGGGCTCATGGTCGGCGAAGCATAGAAGTCCGCGCCTTCGGCCAGCAGATACTGTTGATGATCCGTCAGTCTGATCGACACCAGGCGATGCTGATTGGCCTGTTCCTCCACCGCCAACACCTGACCATCGGCGAAGCCAAGATCTCCATATCGACAGTCACCCGCGGTCAGCGCCACGGGGCGCTCATCGGTCAGCGACTGCCGGTACACCTGCTGGTCGGTCTCATTGACGAACAGCACGCCGTCATCGCTCAGGCAGAACGCGCCACCGCCATATTCATAGACCCGGCTACTTGCGCTGAACCCATCTGGCGTCAGGCAGCGTGCCTTGTCGGCTTGCCAATGCCAGATCCGGCAGGCGCCGTCTTCGGGACGGTATTCATTCCAGAACAGCCCAAGGCGGCCGAGCCGCAGTTCGGCGAAGTCGGTGCCGGCGGCAACGGCCTGGGCGGCGCTGAACGGATCAGCCTTTAACGATGAGGCGCGAGTTTCGTTCATTGCGGAAGGCCAGTTCTTCAATGGTTTGCGTGGCGTGCTCGGCGTCTTCGCGAGCCTGCAGGATTATCCCGTGATGTGCGGATTTGCTACACACCGGATCAGCATTGCTGGCGTCACCGGTGAGCATGAACGCCTGGCAACGACAGCCGCCGAAGTCCTTTTCTTTTTCATCGCAGGAACGACACGGCTCGGGCATCCAATCATAGCCGCGAAAGCGGTTGAAGCCGAACGAGTCGTACCAGATGTGCTGCATGCTGTGGTCGCGCACGTTGGGAAATTGCACCGGCAGCTGCCGGGCGCCGTGACAGGGCAATGCGGTGCCGTCCGGCGTGACGGTGAGGAAAATGCTGCCCCAGCCGTTCATGCAGCCCTTGGGGCGTTCTTCATAGTAGTCCGGCGTGACGAAGATCAGCTTGCACGGATTACCTTCGGCCTCCAGCTTGGCGCGATATTCGTTGGTGACGCGCTCGGCTCGCACCAACTGCTCCCGGGTGGGTAGCAGGCCGACGCGGTTGAGCTGCGCCCAGCCGTAGAACTGACAGGTAGCGAGTTCTACAAAGTCGGCTTCCAGGGCGATGCACAGCTCGATGATGCGGTCGATCTTGTCGATGTTGTGCCGATGGGTCACGAAGTTCAGCACCATCGGATAGCCGTGGGCTTTTACTGCCCGGGCCATTTCCAGTTTTTGCGCGAAGGCTTTCTTCGAGCCGGCCAGCAGGTTGTTCACCTGTTCGTCGCTGGCCTGGAAGCTGATCTGGATGTGGTCCAGGCCGGCTTTTTTGAAGTCGCTGATTTTCTGTTCGGTCAAGCCGATGCCGGAGGTGATCAGGTTGGTATAGAACCCCAGCCGGCGCGCCTCGCCGATCAGCTCGGCGAGGTCCTGGCGCACCAACGGCTCGCCGCCGGAAAAACCCAGTTGCGCGGCACCCATCTCCCGGGCCTCGCGAAAGACCTTGAACCACTGCTCGGTGCTCAGCTCCTTGCCCTGTTCGGCAAAGTCCAGCGGGTTGGAGCAGTACGGGCATTGCAGCGGGCAACGGTAGGTCAGTTCGGCCAGCAGCCACAGCGGCAGGCCGACTTCAGGTTTGGGCGGCAGCCCGGCGGGCTCAAGCAAGTTCGATCCAGTGCTGTGCACGGGCGACCTCCATGAATTGCTCGATGTCGTCACCGAGTTCCGGCACGTCGGGAAACTGCTTCGCCAACTCGCCGATGATGGCTGCGACATCCCGTTCACCGTCGATCATGCCGCCGATCAGCGCAGCGCTGTCGTTCAGCTTGATCATGCCTTCAGGATAGAGCAGCACGTGGCCTTTCTGTGCCGGTTCGTACTGGAAGCGATAGCCGGGGCGCCAGCGCGGGGTTTTGCTGCGGTCGAAACTCATAAGCTGATCCCTTTGTGCCACACCCGCTGCCCGGTCACGCTGTGGTAGGGCGGGCGGTTCAATTCGTAGGCCATGGTCATGGCGTCGAGCATGCTCCAGAGGATGTCCAGTTTGAACTGGAGAATCTCCAGCATGCGCTCCTGCCCTGCGCGGGTGGTGTAATGCTGCAAGGTGATCGCCAGGCCATGCTCCACATCACGTCGGGCCTGGCCCAGGCGGGTGCGGAAGTATTCGTAGCCGGCCGGGTCAATCCATGGGTAATGCTGCGGCCAGCTGTCCAGGCGTGACTGGTGGATCTGCGGCGCGAACATTTCGGTCAGCGAGCTGCTGGCGGCTTCCTGCCAGCAGGCCCGACGGGCAAAGTTGACGTAGGCGTCCACCGCAAAACGCACTCCTGGCAGCACCAACTCCTGGGAGCGCAGTTGATCAGGGTCCAGGCCCACCGCCTGGCCAAGCCGCAGCCAGGCTTCGATGCCACCGTCTTCGCCGGGGGCGCCGTCATGGTCGAGCAGGCGCTGGATCCACTCGCGGCGGATCTCCCGGTCCGGGCAGTTGGCCAGGATCGCCGCGTCCTTGAGTGGAATGTTCACCTGGTAGTAAAACCGGTTCGCGACCCAGCCCTGGATCTGCTCGCGAGTGGCGCGGCCTTCATACATCGCCACGTGGTAAGGGTGATGGATGTGGTAATAAGCGCCCTTGGCACGCAGGGCCGCTTCGAACTCGGCGGGCGTCAGCGGGGTGTCAGTCATTTCGGTTGCTCCTACAGTTCAATACTCATGCCGTCGTAAGCCACTTCGACATTGCGCCGCACCAGCTCGGCCCGTTCGGCGGAGTCTTCATCGAGGATCGGGTTGGTGTTGTTGATATGGATAAGGACTTTGCGCTGATTGGGCAGTTGCGCCAGCACTTCGAGCATGCCGCCGGGGCCGTTTTGTGAGAGATGCCCCATCTCCCGACCGGTGCGGGTGCCGACGCCACGGCGCTGCATTTCATCGTCGTCCCACATCGTGCCGTCCACCAGCAGGCAATCGCTGCCGGCCATGATCTCCAGCAACGGCTCGTCGACCTTGCCCAGGCCCGGGGCGTAGAACAGTTTGCCGCCGGTGCGCAGGTCTTCGACGATCAGGCCAATGTTGTCACCGGGGTGCGGATCGAAACGGTGCGGTGAATAGGGTGGCGCTGCGCTGCGCAGTGGCAACGGCGTGAAGCGCAGGTTCGGGCAGGCTGCAATGGTGAAACTCTGGTCGAGTTCGATGCGGTTCCAGCTCAGCCCGCCGTTCCAGTGGGTCAGCATGTTGAACAGCGGGAAACCGGTGCTCAGGTCTTCATGGACCATGTCGGTGCACCAGACCTGATGCGGGCAACCTTCCCGCAGGCTGAGCAGGCCAGTGGTGTGGTCGATCTGGCTGTCCATCAGGATGATCGCGCCAATGCCGGTGTCCCGCAGGGCCCGGCCCGGTTGCATCGGGGCGAAACCCTGGAGCTGGGCGCGAATGTCCGGAGAGGCGTTGCACAGCACCCAGTTCACACCGTCATCGGAAATCGCGATGGACGATTGGGTGCGCGCCTGGGCCCGCAGGCTGCCGTTGCGAAAACCTGCGCAGTTGGCGCAGTTGCAGTTCCACTGGGGGAAACCGCCACCGGCGGCAGAACCTAGAATCTGGACAAACATGGCTGCTCCATCTGCAAACCGAAATAAAAACGCCCCGGCTGACCGAGGCGTTGTGCTGCGTGTTCAAGTACCTGCAGCAATCAACGGCTGGCGAAGTACATGGTGACTTCGAAACCGATACGCAGGTCGATATATGCGGGTTTGGACCAGGACATGGGAATACTCCTTTGGTTGGGGTGAGACGGTTTGGATCTATACATATAGTCCACCTCCGTTCGGAGATGTTCAGATGCTTAGGCGGCTATGTTACTAAATCTGACAAATTCGTTCGCCGCGATTCTCGAAGAAAGCTCATTGCAGCCGCTGTAATGATCAATCTGCCGCTAGCCAGGGCGATCCTGGGCAGGCCCCGCTGGCCAGGCAATACCGGCCACCTTCAGCGTTAATCAACTGTCGGGCTGCGGCCAGTAACTGTTCGCGACCCACAAGCACGATGGTATCGGCCAACCTCTGGAGATAATCCGACGGGAGGCCAGCCAGTTTCGCGTGCCAGAGCAGTTCGGCCGCCTGGGCACTGGGCAGGGTGTCGATCTGAAGCTGTGTGGCGAGGGCATGCTGCTGGCGGGTCAGGGTCGAATCGTCAATCTGTTGGATCAGCTCCGGTAACCCGTTGAGGAATTGTTCGATGTGGTCGATCAGCTGCTCCGCCGAGGCCGCGGGCGATTGCACGCCAAACAACACACCGGTTTGCCCATTGATCTGTTTTAGACCGCAGAACACTGCATAGCCCAACTGCAATTCAACCCGCAGGCGCTGATAAAACGGGGTCTGGCACAGCTGCGCCAATAGTCGCCACGCCGCTTCGTCGGCCAATGCCTGGGTGGGCGAGGGGCAGAACAGCAAGACGGCCTGTTCATCGCCAGGGGTTTGGAGCCCACGCCAGATACGCTGCCGGAAAGGGGGTATCGGTTCGATTTCCTGGTCGGTCATCCCGGGCACCCGGGCCAGGGCTGGCCCCATGGCGCCCTGGGTGGCCACCGACAGGCCGATGGCCAAGCCGTCCCACTGGGCAGTCGCCCACACGCTGTCGGACAGTGGCAACGCCGGAGGCTGCACGCTCTGCTGACCATACTTCGGCAATTCCTTGAGCAGGTGTCGAATCGGCATCAGCGGCGCTTCGACCCTGGACTGGGCCGTCGGCAGTGGTTGGCCCAGTTTGGTCAGAATATGTTCGAGCACCAACGGCATAGGGGCCTGCAAGCCGACCAGCTTCAACAGCCATTGATTGCCTGCGGGCTCGAAGGTGACGTCCACGCCGGCCTGACGAGCGTCCTCGCGCAGGTCCTGTAGATGCCGGTCGAGCCTGGCTTGAAGATCGAGCGGTGCCTGGCTCGCCAACCGCCAACGCAGATACACCGCGCCTTCTCGGGTGTTGTCTGCCAGCGCCTGGCTGAATTGCATCGGTGAGCGCTCCCGGCGGCCCCGGGAGCGATCCTGGGCGAAGGTGCGCAAACCACGATGGGCGCTGGTCTGGCCGCGTATCAGCCCGGCGCGAGGTGGCTCGCTTGCCGATTGCAGGAACGGGTTGGGCGCGGGCAACTGCCATTGCTCGGTGACGGTATTGGCAGGGTGCAATTGCTTGACGATTGCCCTGAGCCTTACGAGGTCGTTTTCCGCCAGCGGCCCTTCGCGCTGTTCACTGTCCCAACGAGCCTGTTGAAGCGCGGTGCCGGTCTCTTGTCGACGCAGCAGCAGCGCGGTGAATTCCGCGCGCAACGTTGCCCAGTCGTCCTGGGCTGCAAAAAAGCCCAGCCAATCGTGCAGCAACGGCTGGATTTCGCTCGCCGCTTGATGGTTGTCGAGCTTGAACTCGATGTGCAACAGGGCCTGACCGGCAAACTCGTACAGCGGCGTGGCCTTGAGACTGTCGGCCAGGCCGCGCTGGCGCAACGTGGCGAGCAGGCCGTCCGGTTTGCTGGAATTCAGCCAATTACAGAGAAAGTCCATGGCTTGAGGCGAGGCGGCCGGTAGATCTTCGAAGGTGAACAGCAGATCCAGACAATCTTTTCGGGCCTGTTGATAATCGCCCTGGGACGACTCCATCAGCTCCGGTGGCGATAACCTGGCAACCGCTTCGCCCGCCGGCAGATTGTCGCCGAACTGTTCGGCCAGTGCTTTCAACGCCTCGACACTCTGCGGGCCGGCCAGGCTCAGGGTCATTTGGCCGCTCTGGTAGAACGTTCGATAGAAATCGTGCAATGCCGCTTGGAATTCAGGCTGCGACACGGCAAGGGTGTCGCGATTGCCGGCATGGAAACCGCGCAGCGGATGAGCCGCCGACAGTCCGTCATGCAGCGCCAGTTGTCGCTGGGCTGCCGCGTCCTGGGACCAGGCGATGAATTCTGCGTGCAACACTTCCCGTTCCCGCAACTGATCGGCTTCATCCAGGCGCGGATGAGCGAGCATGTCCCACAGCCGTTCCAGCCCGTCGGCGAAGGCGGCGGGTGGCAATTCGAAGAAGAAATCCGTGGTCCGTTCGCTGGTGCGGGCGTTGATCTGACCACCGTGCCGCTGCACGTAGGCCATCAGGTTTTCCCCAGTGGGAAACCGCTCGGTGCCCAGGAAGAAAAGATGCTCGAGAAAGTGCGCCAATCCCGGCCAGGCGAGGGGCACATCATGGCTGCCGGCCGCCACCCGAAGTACTGCAGCGCTGCGCTTGAGGCCGGGCACATGGCGCAATGTCACCTGCAAGCCGTTGGCCAGGGTTTCAGTGTGAGGACGAAGAAAATCGGGGGCCGGCATGAGCGCTTCCAGAACAGAGATGCGCTCATGCTAGCGGATTAGGGGACGTTCTCAATGAGTTTCCCCATCGCGTCGTGTTTCGAAACAGGGTCAACGCTTGTGCAGGTCGCCGTAGAGATCGGGACGACGGTCGTGCAGATAGTTATAGGCCGCTCGGGAGGTTTCCATCAACTGCCGGTCCAGCTCGCCGACGATCAAGGCCTCATCCAGCCCGGCCAGCGCGGGACGGCTGCCATCCGGTGCGGCGATGCTGCTTTGGCCGCAATACTGCAATTCGCCTTCGTGGCCGCAGTAATTGGCGTACGCCACGAAACACTGGTTCTCGATGGCCCGGGCGCGCACGGTGACATCGGCGATGAATTCGTAGGGCTGCATGTTGGCGGTCGGTACCAGGATCAGTTCGGCACCGGCCAGGGCCAGGCGCCGGGCATTTTCCGGGAACTCCAGGTCATAGCAGATCAGGAAGCCGAGCTTCCAGCCGTTCAGTTCGATGATCGGTAGCGCCGAGTCGCCAGGGCTGAACATGGCGTGATCGAGATCACCGAACAGGTGGCTCTTGCGGTAATTGGCCAGGCGCTCGCCCTGGGCATCGATCAGTTGCACCGCGTTGTAGATCTGCCCGTCTTCGTCGCGTTCAGGATAGCCATAGACAATCGCCAGGCCGGCCGCCTTGGCGATGCGGCCGATCTGCTGCGCCCATTCGCCGTTGTAGACCTCGGCCAATACATTCACCGCGTCGACGCCGATGTTGTAGCCGGTCATGAACATCTCCGGCAGCACCAGCACATCGGCGCCCCTGGCCTCCAACGCCACTTGATGCAGGCGTTGCAGGTTGCCGGCCGGATCCAGTGGCAACGGTGGGCATTGGTAAAGGGCTACACGCATCAAGAACTCCTTTTATTCGGGCAGGGCGATCGGACCGATCTCGTGGAACACATCACCTGGACCCGGGTTCTCGGCGTGAGTTTCACCGCCGAAGTGCTTCATGATTCCCCACACGGCATTGAGCGAGGTCTGTACCGCGCCTTCGACCCAGGCCGGTGTCCATGAGACGTCATCGCCGGCGATAAAGATCCCGCGTTGTTCGGCCGGCATGTCGTCCTGCATGAAATGCGCGTACATGCGCTGGTTGTATCGATAGTGCCCGGGCAGGGCACCCTTGAATGCGCCGAGGAAATGCGGGTCGGCCTCCCAGGACACGGTGATCGGATCGCCGATGATCCGCGCGGCGATGTCCACCTTGGGGTAGATTTTCTTCAGGGCATCGAGGGCCAGTTTCACGCGTTTTTCTACCGGATGCGGCAGCATCTTCAACGCATCGCTCATCCAGGAATACGACAGGCAGATCACGCCTGGCTTGTCATCGCCGTTGTCGAAAAGGTACGTGCCACGGGTGAGTCGATCCGTGAGGGTCATGCTCATCAGGTCGCGGCCGGTTTCCGGGTCCTTGTCCTTCCAGAATGGCCGGTCGACCATCACGAAGGTCTTCGACGATTGCATGTAACGGGTGCGGTCCAGGGCCATCCACATTTTTTGCGAGAACAGTGCCTCTTCACATTCGATCTGGGTGGTCAGCAACCAGCTCTGGCAGGTGACCAGCACCGCGGCGTACTCGCGGGTGTTATCCCAGACGTCGGTCACACTGAAGCGGCCATCGGCGGCGCGGGCGATGCGCTTCACACCGCTGCGGGGCGCGCCCAAGTGCAATGAACTCAGGCTGGTGCCCTCCGGCCAGTGCACGCAGCGTTCCGGCACGTGGCTCCAGATACCGTGGGGCACCTGCTCGACGCCACCAACTACCAGGTGCTGGTGGTCGTCGCAATTGGTCATCACGACGCGGAAGATTTCCAACATCGAATTGGGGAAGTCCGAATCCCAGCCACCGGTGCCGAAGCCGACCTGGCCGAACACTTCGCGGTGCTGGAACGAGAGTTTGGCGAACGCCTTGGACGTGGCGACGAAGTCGTAGAACGTGCGGTCGTCCCACAGTGGCACCAGGGTGTTCCACAGTGCCTTGAGACGTGGTACGTCTCGGTCGCGAATCGCCTGCTGGATCTCACCGAAGCGCGAACCGTCTTCCAGTGCATCGGCCCAGGCGTCGGCGACTTCCTGGAACAGGGCAGGAAGGTCGGCCAGTTTCTGTGCGTAGTAGGTCTGGCCTTCCAGATCGATGACGGTACTGCCTGAGGCCGGGGTTAGCGGGTTGGGGAACGGTTTTGTCTCCAGGCCCAGCTTGTCGACGTAGTGGTAGAACGCCGTGGACGACACCGGAAAGCGCATGCCGCCCAACTCGGCGATCACGCCTTCGGCGCCGTTGAACGCTTGTGAGCGCAGGCGCCCGCCCATTTTCGATGCTTCGTAGACCACCGGCTTGAGGCCCAGCTTCATCAACTCGTATGCCGCCACCAAACCAGCGATACCGGCCCCGACAATCGCCACTTCCGCACCGTGGTTGTGCGCCGGAATACTGCCCAGGCCGGCCGGATGTTCGATCCAGTCGTCAAAGGCGAAAGGAAAGTCCGGCCCGAAAATGGTGATGGGCTTCTTACCGTCTGCGGGGTGGCGATTGTTCTTGTTCATGGCGGACCTTGATGGACGACTCGACGCGGTGTTCGCGTCTGAGTATAGGAAAGATGCCAGCCATTCTAGGGAGGGTGAAATACGTTAATAAGACACAATGTGTCGTCGTTTTGAGCATAATCCAGTCGTTTTGGTCTATCCGTCAATCATAATGACGAACGCTGTCCCGTGTGGGAGCGAGCTTGCTCGCGATAGCGTCGGTTCAGTCAGCACTTTCATGGACTGACAGACCGCTATCGCGAGCAAGCGCGCTCCCACGGAAACGCCTCTATGACGAGCATTTGGAAGTATTGAAGAGAGAGGGCTTTGACAATGGCTAAGAAATTTTCCGACTTGATGGCGCGTCGGTCGCCTGACTCCCAGGCTCGTGCACAGGCTCTGTATCAGACGTTGCGTGCAGAAATGCCGTTGCACGAATTACGCCAGGCGCAGGAGTTGAGCCAGGAGGCCTTGGCCAAGGCACTGCATATCAACCAGGCGGCAGTCTCGAAAATGGAGCGCCGGACGGATATGTACATCAGCACGTTGCGAAATTACATCCGAGCCATGGGGGGGGGAATTGGAGATTATCGCGACCTTTCCAGAGGGGCAGGTCAGGATCGAAAATTTCTCCCATCCAACACCGTAACTGGCGATATTCCCTGTGGGAGCTTGTTCCCACAAGGTAAGTTGCATGTGTCGGCGCTAAACCGGCTGCCCCCGATCAATCTTGCTGCTGAGAATGATCGAGGTGGTGGTCTTCTCCACACCCTCCACGCTACCGATCTGGTCCAGCAGCTGATCCAGTTGCTCCGGCGAATCGGTGCGCAGCCAGGCCACGTAATCGAACTCGCCACTCACCGCACACAACTGCTGGACTTGGGCCATGGCGCTCAAGCGTCGCAGCACATCCTTGCCGGAACGCGGCTGCACCTTGATGCCTACGTAAGCCTGCAAACCACCATCAATCACCCGTTGTCCCAGCCGCACGCCGTATCCGGTAATGACTTTGGTTTTTTCCAGCCGCGCCAGGCGTGAGGTTACGGTCGTCCGGGCGATGCCCAACTGCCGGGCCAGCATGGCGACGCTTTCCCGGGCATTGATTTGCAGGGCCGCGATCAGTTGGCGGTCGATTTCGTCGAGGACGGGAGGGCGAATGTCAGGCAAGGCGGGCTCCAGCGTGGGCATCGGTGGCGAGCATGTTACAGGCTCTCGCGTTCGAAATAGCCAATGGCGGGCAAAGTCAGCGCTCGCCAGGCAGGGGCGAGGTGGATCTGCGAGGACCTGAGCCAGAAACCGTCCTGGCACACCAGCTGTTCAGCGGGCGCTTGCAGCAACAGGGTCAGTGGCAATGACTGTAGTGAACCTTGGTCGTCATCGTCTTCAGCTTCCCAATCGCGTTCAAAACACCGTACGCGCACCTGATCGTCGTCGAAGCCTTCAAACAGGGGCCGGTTACCCAGCCATTGCGGATGCACCCGCAACGTGTGCGCCTGGACATCCAGGAGCAACAACTGCCAGCCTCGATAGTTGCCACACAGCTCGGTCACGTCGGTAGCCATACAGGTCAGGGCCAGATAGCGGCCATCCGCCGACCAGATCATCGAGGGTGCCAGGTCGGTCAACGCGCAGCCTGATGCTGTCAGCAGGTACCCGCCAAGCCGGGGCGTCTGGGCACGCACCCAACTGTCGGCATATTCCGTCTCGCTGCCGAACAGCCAGGCGGCATCCTGCTGGTCGGGCGCGGGCAGGATGAAGTCACCGTCAGCGGTGGCTGCTTGCGGACGATCCACCAGGCGCCAAGGGGTAACGCTGTGCAGTTGTGAGTCGGTCACCTGCAGCTCCACGGTGTTGTAGAACAGCCGGGATTGTTCGTCGGGTTGAAAGAACGAAGGATTGCTGTCGATCTGCGGCGTGGGGGTGTTGAAACGTTGCAGCGCATTGCTGTCCAGGCCTTGATCCAGGCGACCGGCAACCACCGCCAGGCTCAGCCGGCCCTCACGAAAATCGAGGAGGCGAGCCACCCACATGTCAGGCCCTGCCAGCAGGCGTCGCTCCTTCAAGTCTGCAATCACCCCATGGGTCGCCACCGTCGTCGAACCTTCAAAGGGCAGCAGCGCCAGGTAGCGTCCGCAATCGGAAACCCGATGATCCAGCAACCAACTGCCTGGCAGGTGCCAGTCACCGATCTGGCAGCGATAGCCCCCGAGTCCATCGCGGTTATCGGCAAGCCAAATCAACCGGGCACACACGCCGTCCTGCATCGGTTGCGTCTCGATGTACGCGTCGCCGCGCAGGCCTCGGCTGTCCAACGGCATTGCAATGGCCGTGCGGGTCAATTTGAATTCGGCGACCTGCACGCGGCCTTGGGCGTCGTGACCGGCCTGGGTTTCGGTATCGCTGTGGATACTGTCCAGGCGGTAGCCAAAACGACCGGAGTCCGGTCGCGGATAGTCGAGGTACGAGCCGATATGCACATGGCTGGCGTCGAGGCTGAGTAACTCATGCCAATAGAAGGACGGTTCCGAGTCACTCTTCACCCAAGGCGAGGGCAATGCGCGCCAGCCCTTGTCGATCTGCCACAGCCAGTATTGGTCTCCATCTGCATGAGGGGCTTGCGCCTGGGCCAGGCACACCAGGGCGCGTTGATCGCTGCTCCATACCAACGGCGCATCGGCCGCCATCAGCAGGCCAGACGGTTGCCCGTTGGCGCTGATGGTATAGCGCGGCGAAAGCAGCGGTTCCAGCGGCTGGGCCAGGTCGCGAAAGGTCGCGGGCAAGACAATGTCGCCCCGCAGACATTGCTGGCCATCGGCGGAGCGCCGTTCGAACGTCTGCTGAACACCCGCAGGATGCCAGTCGGGTTCCAGCCACAAGTCGGCGACGGGCACCAGGCTGGTCACGCTGGCCGTTTTCAACAGCTCATCCAGACGGGTTTTGCGAACGCTGTTGTCCACCAACGGACTATGGCGGCCGCTCAACAGGTCGAGGTCAAACGTGTCCAACTCCCAGAGCTCGCTGTCGGCACAGCGGTACAGCTGGCGCTGTTGACGATCGAGGACGACCAGTCCCCAGTTCTGTCGGGACGGCACCGTCGCCGCAAAATAGCGTCCGTCGCGGGAAAACAGTGATGAAGAACCCAGGCCTTGCAGGAGCACACCATCGGGGAACAGATAGTCGCAATAAGTGGGGCCACCCATGGCGATTTCACCGTGGTTGAACACCCGGATCGGCTCGCCTTCAGGCGTCAGTTGCGGCTCGCTTCCACCCCAGGCACTGGCGCCCTTGCCGGAAACGGGCGCCAAACCCAGGCGCCGCTCCCAAGTGCTGACGCACGCCAGCCCACCGCCGATGCTGGCGATGGCTGCCAGGATGCCCCACCACTCAGGCAAGGCCCGGCCCACGCTGAAACCCAGGCCGAACACGGCGCCGACGATCAATCTGCCACAGACTCGCCCGACCGACAAAAAGCCGAATCTCGCGGCGAGTCCCATCAGCAGGCCGAAGAACAACACCGCCAGCAGCGCCAGCGGCGGAGGCAATATCGTGACGAAAAAAGCCGGCAGCAGCAGGATGCCAAGTTGCCAGAACAGTTCAAGAAACAGTCGGGAGAGGCTGGGGCTGGCGATGATGGTTATCTCATTGGGGATTCAAGGGGCAGGCTGGGTATGGGGAATCAGGTGCTGATTCATGACTGTATCCGCACGCGCCGTTTGTTTCAGGGCGCTAATGGACAATGTTGCACTACTGTTGGCTCGCTGACCTCATCTTTCAGGATCGCCGTCGTTCTAAATGCGCTCGTAACAGCTTTGGACTCAAGTTTTTTCCGAGTTGTAAAACACTGCCAGCTTCATCGGCAAAGTCTGCCGAGGTCGGCCTGTTAAACGGTGATTTGTATCGGATAGCCCGTACTTTTAACCGTTTATGCATGGCTTCATGGTGTTGTAATAAATCTACGATGCCCGATGCCTCAGCGCTGAGTAGCTGCTTGCTCCGTATGACCTCAACACTCATTGAGGACTGCATTCATGAGCGGCCTGGCGGACTTGGTCGGGCTTTAATCCCAGGACATTTTTCAAGGCAAAAGGAACCAGGCCGGATTGAGGCGAATCCGGTGTTGCCCGATGTGCTGCCGCCTACTCCATTACCGACCCGCGACGGATACCCAGAACATGCCAGCACCATTAATCCCCGTAGAAACCTCTCCCGATCTGCCGACGGACGCTGATGTAGTCGTGATTGGCGGCGGCATCATTGGCGCGTTTACGGCCTATTACCTGGCCAGGCGCGGCATGAAGGTTGCGCTGGTCGAAAAGGGCCGTATAGGCGCTGAGCAATCGAGTCGCAACTGGGGCTGGTGCCGTCAGCAAAATCGCGATGCGCGTGAGCTGCCGATGGCCACCAAAAGCCTGGAGTTGTGGGAGCAGTTCGGCGCGCAAACGGGTGAGCAGACAGGGTTTACGCGGTGTGGCTTGCTCTACCTGAGCAACAATGAAAAGGAAATCGCAGGTTGGGCGCGTTGGGGTGAGTTTGCCCGCACCGTCAATATCGAGACCTACATGCTCACTGCGCAGCAGGCTGCTGAGCGGGGTAGGGCGACCGGCAAGCAATGGAAAGGCGGGGTTTTTTCACCCTCCGATGGCATTGCGGACCCGTCCCGCGCAGCCCCGGCGGTCGCTCGCGCCATCATGGCCCTTGGCGGTACCGTGCATCAGGGCTGCGCCGTCCGAGGCATCGAGACCCAGGCCGGGCGACTGTCGGCCGTCGTAACCGAAAAAGGCACCATCTCCACCCGGCTCGCGGTTCTCGCGGCAGGCGCCTGGGCGTCCTCGTTCTGTCGGCAATACGGCATTCGCTTTCCTCAGGCCACGATTCGTCAGACCGTGCTCTCTGTCTCTCCCCCAAACCATGAGATACCGAGTGCGCTGCACACGCCTGGTGTGTCCATGACGCGCCGTTTTGATGGCAGCTACACCCTGGCGATCAGTGGCAGAGGGCGTGTTGACCTGACCCCCCAACTGCTCGGTTTCGCCCCGCAATTCCTGCCGATGTTCCAGCGCCGGTGGCGCAACCTGGCGCCCGGCGGGCTTGAGGGCCTGCGCTCGGGCCACGAGAGCTGGAAGCGCTGGCGCCTGGATCAGCCGACGCCGATGGAGAGGATGAGGATCCTCGACCCTAGTGCTGACGCCGCGGCTGTTGAGCTGACTTACAAGCGTGCGGTGGAGCTCATCCCATTGCTGAAAGAGTCTTCCATCACGGCGTCTTGGGCGGGTTATGTGGACAGTACGCCTGACGGCGTTCCTGGCATCGGCGAGATGGCCAGCCTACCAGGTTTGGTATTGGCGGCCGGGTTCAGTGGACATGGCTTCGGTATTGGTCCGGGCGCCGGTCATTTGATTGCCGACATTGTCAGTGGCGTCGCGCCCATCGTCGATCCGCGACCGTATCACCCCGACCGCTTTCAGTCATCGGCCTGGGGCAAGGTTGCGGACTTCTGAACGTCTGCCGTCCATTTACGGACCCAAGGACTGTGTCTGTGGTGGTTGAGCGAAAACGCAAAAGCCGCGCAATGCGCGGCTTTTTGTATGGTGGGCCCACACGGACTCGAACCGTGGACCAAAGGATTATGAGTCCTCTGCTCTAACCAACTGAGCTATAGGCCCTCAGTAGGTCGCGGATTATAGCGACGGTTTCGCGGCTGTGCTATCCGAAAAATCCGATACGGTCATATGAAGAAACGTAGCCGCAAATTCATCCGCGCACAGCGGCAGGCTGACGATGTAGCCCTGGATCTGTTCGCAACCTTCTTCGGCCAGGAACTGTTGTTGGGCCAGGGTTTCGACACCCTCGGCGATGATGGTGAATTGCATGCTGCGCCCCAGGGCGATGATTGCCCGTACGATGGCCACATCGTGAGGGTCATCGGGCAGGCCGCGGACGAAAGACTGGTCGATCTTGAGGATGTCCAGCGGCAGGCGCTTGAGGTAGCTCAGGGATGAGTAACCCGTACCGAAGTCATCGATGGCCAGTTGCACGCCGAGTTTTTTCAGCTGGTGGAGTACCGTCAGGGCCTCTTCGGCCTGGCTCATGATGAAGTTTTCGGTAATTTCCAGTTGTAATAAACCAGGCTTGAGACCGTTCTCGCGCAACAGTTGTTCGATACGCCCCAACAGGTTCGGTTGGCGTAGTTGCGCGCCGGCCAGGTTGACCGACAACGGACCGAGGCTGTGGTAGGTGTCGTTCCATTCGCTCAGTTGCCGGCAGGCACGCTCCAGTACCCAGTCGCCGATTTGCAGGATCATCCCGTTTTCTTCCGCCAGGGGGATGAAGTGTTCCGGCGGCACGTCGCCAAACGTTGGGTGGGTCCAGCGAATCAGTGCCTCGGCACCCACCAGCCGGTTGCCGGCGAGGCTGATTTTGGGTTGGAAGGACAATGACAACTCGTTGCGCTCAATCGCCCTGCGCAGCTCATGCTCCAAGGCCACCCGCTCGCTGGCCTGGGCGGTCAGGTCGCGGGTGTAGCTTTCCACCCGATTGCGCCCCTTGGCCTTGGAGCGGTACATCGCCGCGTCGGCATTCTTGACCAGCGTGGCGACATCGCAGCCGTCCTGCGGGTAGAGACTGGTGCCGATGCTGGCGCTGATGAAGAACTCGTGCTCGCCGGCCTGGAACGGCGCGGTAAAGCAGTTCAACAGTTTCTGGGCGATGTGCTCGGCATCGCTGGGCTGCTGCAGACCCGGCAGCAGGATGATGAACTCGTCACCGCCCAGGCGCGCGACGGTGTCGATGTCGCGCAGTTGCTCGCGCAGGCGCACGGCAATGCCTTTGAGCAGCAGGTCGCCGACCGGGTGCCCGAGGCTGTCATTGATGTGCTTGAAGCGGTCCAGGTCCAGGAACAGCACCGCCCCCTGGCCGCCATTTTCCTGCTGGCTGTTCAGGGCTGTCAGCAAGCGGCTTTCGAACAGTGTGCGATTCGGCAAGCCGGTGAGCGGATCGTGGTGAGCCTGGTAGTCGAGCCTGGCCTGGGCGTGTTTGAGGCTGGAAATGTCGGCGAAAACGGCGACGAAATGGGTGATTTGCTGGTCCCGATTGCGCACCGCGCTAATGGTCAGCCAGCTGGGGTACAGCTCGCCGTTCTTGCGCCGATTGGAAATCTCTCCCTGCCAGTGCCCCTCTGCCGTCAGTTGATGCCACATCGCGGCATAAAACGCGCTGTCGTGCAGGCCGGAAGCCAGCAATCGAGGCGTATGGCCCAAGGCTTCGGTTTCGCTGTAGCCGGTGATTTCAGTAAAGGCCCGGTTAACAGCGCTGATGTGCTGCTGCGTATCGGTGATCAACACGCCTTCGGCGGTGCTTTCGAACACGGTGGCGGCCTGTTGCAGTTTTTCCTGCATCAGATGGCGTTCAGTGATGTCTCGGGCAATGGTCAACATACAGTCTTCGTTGCCGATGGGCAGCGGCCGGCTGGACACTTCGCAGAGCCGTATCTGCCCGTCGTTACGGCGGATATGGCAGCTGAAATCCCTCACGAAACCGTCCCGTTTCAGCAGGTCGAGCATCTGTTTGCGTTCGTTGAGATTGACCCAGATGCCCAAGTCCAGGGTCGAGCGGTCCACCGACAGGGCGCTGTTGAATCCGGTAATGCGGCTGAAGCCATCGTTGACTTCAATCAGCAAGCCGTCGCTTTGCCGGGATAACAGCAGGCCGTCGGGGGACGCGTGGAAAGCCTTGGCGAATTTTTCTTCCGACGTCTGCAGCTGCTGCTGGGTTTCCTTGAGCTGGCTGATGTCCCGCACCACTACGACCAGGGCAGGCGTCGTGTCGAGGTCGAAGGGTTCGGCGGAGATCAGCCCGGTGAACACCTGGCCGTTGTTACGGCGGAAGGGCATTTCCAGATTGCGGATGCTGCCGGCCTGCAAGCGTTGCAACAGACCCGGACCAACGCCCTGGATACCCCAGATATTCAGTTCGGTCGCATTGCGACCTACCACTTCTGCGGCGCTCAGGCCGATCTGCTCCTCGAAGGCCTTGTTGACCTCCAGCAGGCAGCCATCCAGCAGGCGTGCAATCACTAGGATGTCCGGGCACTGGCGGAAGACCGAGGCAAATTTCTGTTCCGAGAGGCGCAATGCTTCTTCGGTGCGCTTGGCTTCGCTGATGTCGATCATCAGCCCACGCATCACCGGTTCGTGGCCATGCTCGATCAGGCTGACGATGTCGCGCACCCAAAGGCAGCGGCCATCGGCGGTGATCACGCGGTAATCGATGCAGTGGTCGCGACCCGCCAGCACTTCGTGATCGCAATAAGTCTGCGCGCGTATCAGGTCGGCCGGGTGGATGATGTTGCGCCAGAAGCCCGGGATCAGCCAGTGGGAAAGGGGATAGCCCAATAGATCTTCGGCGTGGGGCGAGACATAGCTGTAGGTGAAATCACTGACCCTGGCTTCCCAGGCAATCGCCGAGAGGCTTTCTACCAGCCCACGGTAATGGTATTCGCTACTGCGCAGTTCCTGCTCCAGTTCGACCCGTCGGGCGATCTCTGAGCTGAGCCGGCGGTTGATGCGAATCACCACGGCCAGTATGCCGATAAAGAGGATCAGCGCAGGCACGCCATACAGCAACAGGTCGGACCAGAGCTGGCGGTAATCGTGCACGTTGCCGACCCACTTTTGCTGGATTTCGCCGATCTCGGCCGGGGTCATGTCCGCCAGGACCTTGTCCAGGATGCTCACCAATATCTTGTTGTCGCGAGGGACGGCCATTGCCAGTTGATAGCGATAAGGCGTCTCGCCGCTGACGTAAAGCCCTTCGAGCTTGAGTTGGCGCAGGCTCCAGACACTGGAAGCCAGGTCGCCCACCACGGCGTCTACTTCATCGGTTGCCAGCGCTTGCAGGGCTGAGCTGACGTTGGGCAGCGCCACCAGATTCAGGTCGGGATGGTGGTTGCGCAGCAGTTCGTGGGGCGCGTAGTTCTCCACCACGGCGATTTTCAGTCCGTACAGCTCTTTAAGGTTGTGAGGCTGGGCGGCGCCACGATGGGCCAGGATGACGATGGGGAAGTCGAGATAAGGTCGGGTAAACGCCAGGTAATTCTGACGTTCAGGGGTGGACATGATGCCTGGTAAAAGGTCGATCTTGCCCTGTGCGACCTGTTCCAGCACGGCGCTCCAACTGGCCGGCTCGATGGGTGAGAGCCTGACGGCCAGCCGCTCACGGATGATGTCGACGTAATCGGCGGCCAGGCCCTGATAGCGGCCTTGGTCGTCGCGAAACTCAAATGGCGGCCATGAAGCATCGACACCCAGGCGCAGGTCAGGGTGGTCCTTGAGCCAGCGGAGCTCCTCTTCGGTAAGCGTCAACGCGCCAGCTGTTGCGGTCCAGGTGATCAAGGACAGCAAAAGCGCGGCCGTCAGTCTGGGCATCAGTGTCTCGTCATGGCTTGGGGAGGATGTTTCGAGTGTAGACGGGCAATGGGGCGGGGGGACATAGCGGGGGGGATTTTATCTGTAGATAACAAAACCCCCGGCAGGGCCGGGGGTTTGAAGGTCACTCGTCGAGGAAGGAGCGCAGATGCTCGCTTCGCGTCGGGTGGCGCAGTTTGCGCAACGCCTTGGCTTCGATCTGACGAATCCGCTCACGGGTGACATCGAACTGCTTACCAACCTCCTCAAGGGTGTGGTCGGTATTCATGTCGATGCCAAAGCGCATGCGCAATACCTTGGCTTCACGCGCTGTGAGGCCGGAGAGTACTTCGCGAGTCGCTTCCTTGAGGCTCTCAACGGTGGCGACGTCGATCGGAGACTGCATGGTGGAGTCTTCGATGAAGTCACCCAGATGGGAGTCTTCGTCATCACCGATCGGGGTTTCCATGGAGATCGGCTCTTTGGCGATCTTCAATACCTTGCGGATCTTGTCCTCAGGCATTTCCATGCGTTCGCCCAGCTCTTCCGGAGTCGGTTCACGACCCATTTCCTGCAACATCTGCCGGGAAATACGGTTGAGCTTGTTGATTGTCTCGATCATGTGCACCGGAATACGGATGGTGCGGGCCTGGTCGGCGATCGAGCGAGTGATCGCCTGACGGATCCACCAGGTGGCATAAGTCGAGAACTTGTAGCCGCGACGGTATTCGAACTTGTCCACCGCTTTCATCAGGCCGATGTTGCCTTCCTGGATCAGATCGAGGAATTGCAGGCCGCGGTTGGTGTACTTCTTGGCGATGGAGATCACCAGGCGCAAGTTCGCTTCAACCATCTCTTTCTTCGCGCGGCGGGCCTTGGCCTCACCGATCGACATGCGACGGTTGATGTCCTTGATCTCGGCGATGGTCAGGCCGGTTTCGGCCTCCAGCGCGCTCAGTTTCTGCTGGCAACGAATGATGTCCGGTTGCAGGCGACCAATGGCTTCAGCGTATTTGCTTTTGCCTTTGGCCAATGCATCGGTCCAGCTTTCGTCGATTTCGTGGCCAGGGAACTGACGCAGGAAATCGGCACGCGGCATGCGGGCATCACGTACGCAAAGTTGCATGATCGCGCGCTCTTGCTGACGCAGACGATCCAAGGCACTGCGCACACGCTCTACCAGGCCTTCGAACTGCTTGGGCACCAGTTTGATCGGCATGAACAGCTCGGCCAGCGCCAACAGCTCGGCAATCGCCTGCTTGTTGTTGCGACCGTGCTTTTTCAGCGCCTTGCGGGTGATTTCCATCTGGTCGGACACGGCGCCGAAACGCTGTGCAGCGATGACCGGATCCGGACCGCTTTCGGCTTCTTCCTCGTCGTCGCTGGCTTCGGCGTCGTCGTCATCGGTTTCATCGTCGGCCTTGACGGCTTTCGGATCGATGGGCGGCGGCACTTCGGCGGCAGGCGGCGCAATACCGTCGTCCGGGTCGATGTAACCACTCAGGACGTCGGACAGGCGGCCACCTTCGGTGGTGACGCGGGTGTACTCGGAGAGAATATGGTCAACCGTGCCAGGGAAGTGCGCGATTGCGCCCATCACTTCACGGATGCCTTCTTCAATACGCTTGGCGATTTCGATTTCGCCTTCACGTGTGAGGAGCTCTACCGTACCCATTTCACGCATGTACATGCGCACGGGGTCCGTGGTGCGACCAATGTCGGTCTCGACCGCTGCCAACGCTGCGGCCGCTTCTTCAGCGGCCGCCTCGTCGGTATCGGCGTCGGCCAGCATAAGGGCATCCTTATCTGGAGCAACCTCGAATACGTTGATCCCCATGTCGTTGATCATGCGGATGATGTCTTCCACCTGTTCCGGATCTGAAATATCCTCCGGCAGGTGGTCGTTGACCTCCGCGTAAGTCAGGTAGCCCTGCTCACGACCCAATAGGATCAACTCTTTGATACGAGACTGCTGTTGCGCTTTTCCGGACATAACACCCTATCCACTGAAGGTCTTGGCGGGCAAAAAACAAGCCGAGGATTATACCTGAGCTGTGACCTCACGCGCCAGTTGAGGTCGGGTTTGATGCGCAAACATTGCGGCTGAGTAAGTCGCGCAATTGGTTTTTCTCTTCGCTGGTCAACTCGCTCTGGCGAGCTTTTCGCAGAAGTTGTTCCAGATTTCGCTCGCGTTGGCGGGCGGACAAGCTAGTAATGGTGTCGAAAAACTGTTGTTCAAGGTTGTCTCCTTCAATCAGCCATTCCTTCTCGGCCAGGGCTTTCAACAGGCGCCCCTGCTCAGTGCCGTGCCACCGTGCAATCAACTGGAAAGAGTTTAGCTTGGGGTTCTTCTGCACGGCTTCAAGGAGTGCGACCAGCAATTGTGTATTGCTGTGGTCCTCGGCGGCGAAGTGTCCTGCGTCCTCGACTTTCTCAGCCAGTTGCGGGTGATGCAGCAAGGTGCGCAGGGCGGCCAGTGTTGGTGGTTCGACGGCGGCCGGCACGCGCGGGGCACGTGGCGCGTCGCGATCACCGCGTTTGCCATTCTTGTCCCAGGGTTTTTTGTCCCATTTCTTGCCGCCGCTACCGGGCTTTTTCGGCGTCCATTCCTGTTGCGGCGCGTAATCCTGCTGAGGTTGATGATAGTCGGCGAAGTCCGGCATCGCGTCGTAATCGATGCCCGGATCGTAAGCCGGCGGCGCTTCCTGGGGGGCGCTATGGACCAGTTGATTGACCGCTTCGCTGTTGAGGCCGGTGATTTCGGTCAGGCGCTGACGCATCAGTGTGCGCAGGTTGGCGCCGGGCACCTTGTCGATCAGCGGTGCTGCGAGCGTGGCCATGTGGGCCTTGCCTTCGAGGGAGCGCGGGTCGGCTTCTTCGGTCAATTGCTGGAAAAAATAATCGGCCAATGGTTGTGCATGCTGATTGATCCGCGCGCGGAACGCATCGGTGCCTTCGGAGCGAACCAGAGTGTCGGGGTCCTCGCCCTCGGGCAGGAACAGAAACCGTGCCCGACGCCCGTCCTGCAGGCACGGCAAGGTGGCTTCCAGTGCGCGCCAGGCGGCGTTGCGACCGGCCTGGTCACCGTCGAAGCAAAACAGCACGTTGGGCACGACGCGAAACAGGCGCTTCATGTGCTCTTCGCTGGTGGCTGTGCCCAGGGTCGCAACGGCATTACGCAAGCCTTGCTGGGCCAGGGCAATCACGTCCATGTAGCCTTCGACGACAATGATCTCGTCGAGGTTGCGGTTGTTTTTGCGCGCTTCGTACAGGCCGTAGAGTTCCTGGCCCTTATGGAATACCGGGGTTTCCGGGGAGTTCAGGTATTTGGGTTTGTCGTCGCCCAGCACCCGGCCACCGAAAGCAATGATCCGTCCGCGCGAGTCGCGGATCGGGAACATCACCCGGTCGCGGAAGCGGTCGTAGCGCTTGCCGGTTTCGGCATTCTCGATCAGTAGGCCAGCATCGATCATGGCGCGTTGCTGCAACGTGTCGCTGCTCAGGTGCTTATAGAGATTGTCCCAGCCGGGCGGGGCGAATCCGAGGCCGAAGTCGCGGGCGATTTCGCCGGTCAAGCCACGGCCCTTGAGGTAGTCGACCGCCGCCTTGCGTGCCGGATGGCTTTTGAGGGCCTGGCGATAAAAGTCGGCGGCCGCGGTCAGCAGCGGATAGAGCGGCGAGTCGGTCGGTTGACGCGGCTTGTGCTGTCGACCGCTCTCCTCGCGGGGAATTTCCATGCCGGCGGCTTTGGCCAGTTCTTCGACGGCCTGGGGGAAGTCCAGGTTGTCGTGGTCCATGATGAAGCCGAGGGCGTTACCGCCAGCGCCGCAGCCGAAGCAGTAGTAGAACTGCTTGTCGGGGCTGACGCTGAAGGAGGGGGTTTTTTCTTTGTGGAACGGACAGCAGGCCGTGTAGTTCTTGCCCGCTTTCTTCATTTGCAGGCGAGAGCTGACCACATCGACGATGTCGGTGCGGTTCAGGAGGTCGTCAATAAAGCTCTGGGGAATCAGCCCGGCCATGGCGTTCTCATCATCACTGCGCGAAATATGGACCCGAAATCAGCAGGCGTAACCGTTGAGGCACGGTAAATCGGTGGCTCGACCGGGGCGTCTGCATCATTACTGTCGGGAAGTGTATCTGCCGATAATCCACTGACGTTAATAACTATCAGTATTCGACTGTTTGAATGTGTTGCGCTGAGTCCGGTAACGGCCGGTCAGGCCTCGGATAGCTCATGAAGCGGGCACGCAAGCGGGTGCCTTGGGCTGATCGTCGTTAGAGGAATCAGGGGTGTGCTCGTCAGTAGCCTTGGTAGGCTCGTCAGAAGAGACGTGCACCGCTGGCAACAAAGCCAGGTCTGACGTGGGTGAAGCAGGTTGTCGTGGTCGCGTCTGCGACTTTGACGGTGAAGCATCAAGCGTTATTCCGCAAATGCCATAAGCCCGGCTTGAGGGCCGGGCTTGGCAGAAGCTTGCTACGGACGTCTGTGTATTAGTACAGGCGTACGGCGCGGCGCTGTTCGCGCTGAACTTTCTTGGCGTGACGCTTAACAGCGGCTGCTGCTTTACGCTTACGCTCAGAAGTCGGCTTCTCGTAGAATTCGCGGCTACGAACTTCAGCCAGAACACCGGCTTTTTCGCAGGAGCGCTTGAAACGACGCAGAGCTACGTCGAAGGGTTCGTTCTCTTTTACTTTGACGGCTGGCATCCAGAGCTACCTTCATTCATTACCGGGGTCAACATCCTCGTGGCAAAAGAGCACTTGAAGACGTCGGTTTTTAAGGGTTGCGGATGTTAACCCCTCATCGCTCGGAATGCAAAGCCTCTGATCGAAAACCGCTGGTCGGGGCACAACGTGGCGACTATTATGCGCGCCTTCGAATTCAGCCTCAACAAGGCGCAAACCCATGCTAGTACTGGGATTAGAAACCTCCTGCGACGAAACCGGCGTTGCACTCTACGACAGTGAGCGCGGCCTGCTGGCCGATGCGCTGTTCAGTCAGATCGACCTGCACCGTGCCTACGGCGGCGTGGTGCCCGAGCTTGCGTCCCGCGATCACGTCAAGCGCATGCTGCCCTTGATCCGTCAGGTCCTGGCCGAAGCCGACAGTGTGCCGACCGAGATCGATGCCATCGCCTACACCGCCGGGCCGGGCCTGGTGGGCGCGCTGCTGGTAGGTGCGTCCTGTGCCCAGGCGCTGGCGTTTGCCTGGGGCATCCCGGCCCTTGGCGTGCATCACATGGAGGGCCACCTGCTGGCACCGATGTTGGAGCCGCAGCCGCCGCAATTTCCGTTCGTCGCTTTGTTGGTGTCGGGCGGTCATACGCAGTTGGTCCGGGTCGATGGAATCGGCCAATACGCGCTATTGGGCGAAACCCTTGACGACGCCGCCGGCGAAGCTTTCGACAAAACCGCGAAAATGATGGGCCTCAATTATCCTGGCGGGCCGGAAATCGCGCGGCTTGCCGCCCGTGGCATTGAAGGGCGTTTCGTCTTTCCGCGTCCGATGTGCGACCGGCCAGGGCTGGATTTCAGTTTCAGCGGCCTGAAAACCTTTGCCCTGAACACTTGGCAGCAATGCGTTAGAGCCGGGGACGACAGTGAGCAAGCCCGTTGCGACATCTCGCTGGCGTTCCAGCAGGCCGTGGTGGAGACTTTGACCATCAAGTGCAAGCGCGCCCTGAAGCAGGCCGGGCTCAAGCGCCTGGTGATCGCCGGCGGGGTGAGTGCGAACAAGGCCTTGCGGGTATCGCTGGAGAAAATTCTCGGTGACATGAAGGGCGACGTTTACTACGCCAGGCCGGAGTTCTGTACCGATAACGGCGCGATGATTGCCTTTGCTGGCTGTCAGCGCCTGCAGGCTGGCCAGCATGAAAGCCTGGCGATCAGTGTGCAGGCTCGCTGGCCGATGGAGCAGTTGTCGCCACTGTGACGGGGCATTTAAAAATGCCGTTCGCGCCCGGCGAACAGGTCGCGTAGATTGCCCCGGTGGCGCCAGACGATCAATGCGACGAGTGCGCTCATCGGCAGCAAGGCCGCTGGTTCCTGCCAGGCCAGTAGCGGCAGGGTCAGCGGTGTGGCGATCAGCGCCGCCAGTGAGCTGGTGCGGGTCAGGTAGAACGTCAGCAGCCAGGCGCAAACCGCCAGCAGGGCGGCGGGCGGGTACAGGCCCAGCAGCATGCCGGCAGCGGTGGCGACACCCTTGCCACCGCGAAAGCGAAAGTAAAGTGGGAACAGATGACCGATGACGGCGCAGACGCCGATCCAGGCCTGTTGCTGCAACGAGAGCCCTGCAAGGCTGGCGATCAATACCGGGAAAAGGCCTTTGCAGAGGTCGCCAAGCAGGGTCAGGATGGCGAGTTTGCGTCCGGCCAGGCGCAGCATGTTGGTGGCACCGGCATTGCCCGAGCCACTCATTCGCGGGTCCGGGCGACCGGTCAGGCGGCTGAGCAAAATGGCAAAGGACAGCGAGCCGAGCAGGTAGGCGAGAATCGCCAGTAACCAAAACATGCTAACTATTCCGGGCGAGGACGCCCTGATTCTAACGGCGCATTGCGCCCTTGTCGTGCTGCGGAGAAGAGTGCTTGGACAGAGTGTTTATCGAGGGCCTGGAAGTCGACACGGTAATCGGTGCCTACGACTGGGAACGAGGCATCCGACAGTGTCTGCGGCTTGATCTGAGTTTCGCTTGGGACAACCGCCCGGCCGCCGCGGACGATGACCTGACCCTGGCGCTCGACTACGCCAGCGTATCGTCGCGCATCCAGTCGTTTGCCGGGCAGGCGCAGTTCCAACTGGTTGAAACCTTCGCCGAACGACTGGCCCAAGAGCTGATGGACGAGTTCAATATCACCTGGCTGCGTCTGAAGGTGACCAAGCCCGGCGCCGTACCGGCGGCCAGCGGTGTTGGCGTGGAGATCGAGCGCGGATGTCGCTGACTCAGGTTTTTCTCGGGCTCGGCAGCAATATCGAGCGCGAAACCCATTTGTGCGCCGGTCTTGAAGCCCTGGCCGGCTTCCTGGTGGACATACGCTGTTCGGCTGTGTTCGAGAGCCAGCCGGTGGGAATCAAAAGCGGGCCGTTCTTCAACTTCGTCGTGTCGGCCTTCACGGATCTGCCGCTGATGGAGCTGGATCGTCGCCTCAAGTTCATCGAGGCGGACAACGGGCGTTATGCGCCGGATCGCAAGGGGCTGCCGCTGGATATCGATGTGCTGTTGTATGGCGAGCGGGTCGGCAACTTCGACGGGCTCATCCTGCCGCGCGCCGAGATCCTCAAGAACGCTTTTGTTCTGTGGCCTTTGTCATTGATCGCGCCGGATCGAATTCATCCTGGCGTAGGCAAAAGCTTCGCCACTTTGTGGGATGAGTCGCAGATTGATCAGGTGTTGGCGCCGGTGGCCTTTGAGTGGCGGGGCCAGCCGCTCACGCCGTCGAATATGCTGTGAGGCGCCTGCCGTCATCGCGAGCAGGCTCGCTCCCACAGTAGATTTCAGTCGAACGCAAGACATGTGTTCGCTGAAAGTCCATGTGGGAGCGAGCTTGCTCGCGATGACGGCGGCACATCCACTGCTAATGCCAAGCTGACGCGAAGCTCCCGTCAGCTCGCTGCTTCCTTGTAGGCCTTCAATGCCTTGAGCCGCTCGCGCTTTATCGCCTCGCCCAGTTCCGGCCCCTTGAAGCCCTTCTCCAACAAAGGCTGCACCGCCACCCCGCGTGCCGCTGCTGCCGCACCGCGCAGATAATCAGCCTGTGGATAACTTCTATCTTCAAGCCCCTTGCGTCCCCGCGCATCCATCTCACAGGCCGCGATGAATTCCTCGAAGCGCTGGGGACGGCGGTACACATCAAAACTCTGCAACAGCTCAAGCAAGGTAGAAGCCTTCAGCTCAAGCGCGCGATGCCCATGGGTGTGGTACTGGCCGACCAGCAACGCCAACTCCTGACAGTCGCGGGGCGCCTTGAAGCGCTCGCTGACCGCTTTGATCAGCTTCAATCCTTTGTGCTCATGGGCGATGTGGCGTGGCCATTCATGTTCAGGTGTCAGACCTTTCCCCAGGTCGTGTAGCAGGCACGCCCAGCGGACTGTAAGAGGCTGCCGGTGCAACGCTGCCTGTTCCAGCACGCTCAGGGTGTGCAGGCCAGTGTCGATTTCCGGGTGATGGGCCTCAGGCTGTGGCACGCCAAACAGTGCGTCGACCTCGGGCATCAAGACCTTGAGGGCGTCGCAGTCGCGCAGGACCTGAATAAAGACGTGCGGCTGGTTTTCCATGAGGGCGCGGGAAATTTCTTTCCAGCTGCGCTCGGCGGTCAACGCTTCCAGTTCGCCGGAATCGCTGAGCTGGCGCATCAGCTCAAGGGTCTCGTTGGCCACCTTGAAGCCTTGGGGAGCATAGCGTGCGGCGAAGCGAGCAACCCGCAGGACTCGGAGGGGATCTTCGGCAAATGCGGGGGAAACGTGGCGAAGAATGCGGGCTTCGAGATCGCGCTGGCCGTGGTACGGATCAGTCAGATGGCCGTTGTCGTCTTCAGCCATTGCGTTGATCGTAAGGTCTCTACGGATAAGGTCTTCTTCGAGGGTCACTTCAGGGCTGGCGTGGAAAACAAAGCCGCCATAGCCCCGACCGCTTTTGCGCTCGGTGCGGGCGAGGGCGTATTCCTCGCCGGTTTTTGGGTCGAGGAACACGGGGAAATCAGCCCCCACGGGGCGAAATCCCTTGGCAAGCATTTCCTCGGCGGTGGCACCCACCACAACTCGATCAATGTCAGTGACGGGGATGCCCAGCAGGCGATCGCGAACGGCGCCGCCGACTTTATAGATCTGCATAAAAAACCTCCGTTGGTCCGACAGGATAACCTTTGCGCCGGACGTTCGGAGGCGAAAACGGAATCAAAGATGAATGACGGCCAGGTCCAAGCGGCCATAGTCTCCTTCGGTTTGCTCGGTTCGGGGCGGTACGTGATGGGTCTTCATCACTTGGTCGCCCTGCAGGGTTTCCAGATGGATGTCGAAACCCCAGAGACGGTGCAAGTGCTTGAGCACTTCATCGGTGGAGTCACCCAGCGGTTTGCGGTCATGCGCCTGGTGGCGCAGGGTCAGTGAGCGGTCGCCTCGGCGGTCGATGCTGTAGATTTGCACGTTGGGCTCGCGATTGCCCAGGTTGTATTGGGCCGCCAGGGTTTCGCGGATGATGCGATAACCGCCTTCGTCATGAATGGCTGGCACCAACAGGTCATCTTTCTGGTCGTCGTCGAGGATGCTGAACAGTTTCAGGTCGCGGATCACCTTGGGCGAGAGGTACTGCAGGATGAAGCTCTCGTCCTTGAAACTGCTCATGGCGAACTTGATGGCAGACAACCAGTCCGAGCCGGCGATATCGGGGAACCAGTGGCGATCCTCATCGGTGGGGTGTTCGCACATGCGGCGGATGTCCCGGTACATGGCAAAGCCCAGTGCGTAAGGGTTGATGCCGCTGTAGTACGGGCTGTCAAAGCCGGGCTGGAACACCACGCTGGTATGGGACGTCAGGAACTCCATCATGAAGCCGTCGGTGACCAAGCCCTCGTCGTACAGGTCGTTCATCAGCGTGTAGTGCCAGAAGGTGGCCCAGCCCTCGTTCATGACCTGGGTCTGGCGCTGTGGATAAAAATACTGGGCGATCTTGCGCACGATGCGCACGATTTCCCGTTGCCATGGCTCCAGCAGCGGCGCATGTTTTTCAATGAAATAGAGGATGTTTTCCTGCGGTTCGGCAGGGAAGCGCGCGTTGTCTTTTTCGCTGTACTTGTCAGCGCCTTTGGGAATGGTGCGCCACAAATCGTTGATTTGCTTTTGCAAATGCTCCTCACGGTCCTTTTGGCGCCGGCGCTCTTCTTCGGCAGAAATCGGATACGGCCGTTTGTAGCGGTCCACGCCGTAGTTCATCAAGGCGTGGCAGGAATCCAGCAGATCCTCCACCGCGTCGATGCCATGGCGCTCTTCGCATTGCATGATGTACTGCTTGGCGAACACCAGGTAATCAATGATCGAGCTGGCGTCGGTCCAGGTACGGAACAGGTAGTTGCCCTTGAAGAAGCTGTTGTGACCGTAGCAGGCATGCGCCACCACCAAAGCCTGCATGCAGATGGTGTTTTCTTCCATCAGGTAGGCAATGCACGGGTCGGAGTTGATCACGATCTCGTAGGCCAGTCCCATCTGGCCCCGGCTGTAGGACTTCTCGGTACTGAGGAAGTGTTTGCCGTAGGACCAGTGGTGGTAACCCAGCGGCATACCGACCGACGCGTAGGCGTCCATCATCTGCTCGGCGGTGATCACCTCGATCTGGTTCGGGTACGTATCCAGGGCATAACGGTCCGCGATACGGCTGATTTCGCGGTCGTAGGCCTGGATCAGCTCGAACGTCCATTCGGAGCCGGTGGAAATGGGCTTGCGCTTCTGCTCTTTTTTGGCGGTCATGTCACTAACCTGCGCTGGAAGAGTTCACGGAAGACCGGGTAGATATCCCCGGCCGAGACCAGTTGCTGTTGGGCAAATGTGTCGGAAAAAGCTTCGGCAATGCGTTCGTATTCGTACCACAACGCCTGATGTTCCCGTGGAGTAATTTCCACATAGGTGTAGTACTGGACGAACGGCATGATCTGGTTGATCAGGATGTCACGGCAGATCGGTGAGTCGTCGTTCCAGTTGTCGCCGTCGGACGCTTGGGCTGCATAGATATTCCACTCATTGGCGGGGTAGCGCTCCGCCATGATTTCCTGCATCAGTTTCAGGGCGCTGGAAACGATAGTGCCGCCGGTTTCCCTGGAGTAGAAAAACTCTTCCTCGTCCACTTCCCGGGCGCTGGTGTGGTGGCGGATGAACACCACATCGATCTTGTCGTAGTTCCGCTTGAGGAACAGGTACAGCAGGATGAAGAAGCGCTTGGCGATGTCCTTGGTCGCTTGGGTCATGGAGCCGGACACGTCCATCAGGCAGAACATCACGGCCTTGGAGCTGGGATTGGGCTGTTTCACCAGCAGGTTGTACTTGAGGTCGAACGTATCGAGGAACGGTACGCGATGGATGCGTGCGCTGAGTTTCTCGATTTCCGCCTCAAGGTCCTGAATGTCGCCGAAATTGTCAGGTTCTTCGCGCTTTAGGCGAGCGAGTTCTTCCTTGGCTTCCCTTAGCTTGGCCCGACTGCTACCTGACAGTGCAATACGCCGGGCATGGGCTGAACGAAGCGTTCGGATGATATTGATGCGTGAAGGATTGCCTTCGCTGCTGATACCGGCACGTACGGTCTTGAAGGTGTCGGTGCCTGTCAGGTTGCGCTTGACCAGGTTTGGCAGCTCCAGGTCCTCGAACATGAACTCCAGGAATTCCTCCTGGGTGATCTGGAACACGAACTCATCCATGCCCTCGCCGGAGTTACCGGCCTTGCCGGGCCCCTTGCCGCCGGCTCCACCCTGCGGACGAGGGATGTGCTCGCCACTGGTGAACTCCTTGTTGCCGGGATGCACCACGGTTTGTTTACCGCCGCGACCATGGTGAAGCACCGGCTCGTCGATGTCGCGGCCGGGAATGCTGATTTGCTCGCCATGTTCCATGTCGGTAATGGAGCGCCGGCTGACCGCCTCTTCGACGGCCTTCTTGATGTGGTCACGGTAACGCCGCAGGAAACGCTGGCGGTTCACCGTGCTCTTGTTCTTGCCATTAAGGCGTCGGTCGATCACATAGCTCATAGGTGGCCCTCCGGGCAGCTTCAAGTGGTGAGCTACAAGCTGCAAGTAGAAGCGGTTACCCGGATACCAGGTTCACCTGCTTTTTTCTTGCAGCTTGTCGCTTATAGCTTGCCGCTGCTTCACTGCGATTTCCGGACCCGCAGGTACCACTCGGAGAGCAGCCGTACCTGTTTGTCGGTGTAGCCACGTTCGACCATGCGTGTGACGAAGTCGTTGTGTTTTTGCTGGTCCTCCTTGCTGGCCTTGGCATTGAAGCTGATGACGGGCAGCAGGTCTTCGGTGTTGGAGAACATTTTCTTCTCGATCACCACCCGCAGCTTTTCATAGCTGAGCCAGGTTGGATTCTTGCCGTTGTTATTGGCGCGGGCCCGCAACACGAAGTTGACGATTTCGTTACGGAAATCTTTCGGATTGCTGATGCCAGCCGGTTTCTCGATTTTTTCCAGCTCCTCGTTTAGCGCTACGCGGTTGAGGATTTCGCCGGTTTCCGGATCGCGGTATTCCTGGTCCTGGATCCAGAAGTCTGCGTACAGCACGTAGCGGTCGAAGATGTTCTGGCCGTATTCGCTGTAGGACTCCAGGTAGGCGGTCTGGATTTCCTTGCCGATGAACTCGATGTAGCGCGGGGCCAGGTATTCCTTGAGGAATCGCAAGTAACGCTCGCGGGTTTCCGCCTGGAACTGTTCTTGTTCGATCTGCTGTTCCAGCACGTACAGCAGATGAACCGGGTTGGCGGCGATCTCATGGGGGTCGAAGTTGAAGACCTTGGAGAGGATCTTGAACGCGAAACGTGTAGACAGGCCGTTCATGCCTTCATCGACCCCTGCGTTGTCGCGGTACTCCTGGATCGATTTGGCCTTCGGATCGGTGTCCTTGAGGTTTTCACCGTCATACACCCGCATCTTCGAATAGATATTGGAGTTTTCCGGCTCCTTGAGGCGCGACAGCACGGTGAACTGGGCGAGCATCTTCAGCGTGTCGGGGGCGCAGTGGGCCTTGGACAGTGAGCTGTTGAACAGCAGCTTGTCGTAGATCTTCACCTCGTCGGTCACGCGCAGGCAGTACGGTACCTTGACGATGTAGATCCGGTCGATGAAGGCTTCGTTGTTTTTGTTGTTGCGGAAGGTATGCCATTCCGACTCGTTGGAGTGGGCCAGCAGGATCCCGGTGAACGGAATGGCCCCCAGGCCCTCGGTGCTGTTGTAGTTGCCTTCCTGGGTTGCGGTCAGCAGGGGGTGCAGCACCTTGATGGGCGCCTTGAACATCTCGACGAATTCCATCAGGCCCTGGTTGGCCCGGCACAGTGCGCCAGAATAGCTGTAGGCGTCGGCGTCGTTCTGTGGGAATTCTTCCAGTTTGCGGATATCGACTTTACCCACCAGGGCGGAAATGTCCTGGTTGTTTTCGTCCCCCGGTTCAGTCTTGGCCACCGCGATCTGGTTGAGGATCGAAGGGTAGAGCTTGACCACCCGGAACTGACTGATGTCGCCGCCGAACTCGGAAAGGCGCTTGGTGGCCCATGGCGACATGATGGTACTGAGGTAGCGGCGTGGAATACCGAAGTCTTCTTCGAGGATCGCGCCGTCCTCGGTGGCGTTGAACAACCCCAGGGGCGATTCGAACACCGGTGAGCCCTTGATCGCATAGAAGGGCACTTTCTCGATCAGTTGCTTGAGCTTTTCGGCCAGGGACGATTTACCGCCACCTACGGGGCCGAGCAGATAGAGGATTTGCTTCTTCTCTTCCAGGCCTTGGGCGGCGTGGCGGAAATAGGACACGATCTGGTCGATGCATTCTTCCATCCCGTGGAAGTCCTCAAAGGCCGGATAGCGGCGAATCACCTTGTTGGAGAAGATCCGCGAGAGCCTCGAGTTGGCCGAGGTATCCAGCAGTTCCGGTTCTCCGATTGCCAGCAACAGACGCTCCGCCGCGGATGCATAGGCACTGCGGTCCTGCTTGCAGAGTTCGAGGTATTCCTGCAGCGAGTATTCCTCCTGCCGCGTGGACTCGAAACGTTGCTGGAAGTGGCTAAAAATGCTCATGACGTCACCTCGCTCGATACGTGGAGCCGGTGGCGGATCAATCAGTCGATGCTGGTCGGCCGCTGGGAACCCAGCTGCCGCTTACCCCCCAGAATGCTTCCAGGAATACAGACTCCTGAACGCTTACTCCCGATGACCCGTGCGCCGGTGTACCGGCTCTCCCCTGTTTTGGATGGCCTGTGGCTAAGGATAGTTCGGAATCGGAGAGGTAAAGGTGGAATGCGTAATTAGTTATGGCAGACCGTTCGTCTGCCAGCGTCCAAGCCCACGGTTCACGTGGGCTTGGACGGCATAAAAAATTATTCCTGATTGCCTTGAGCTGTTTCTGAAGGATAAATCGTGCGCCACAGCTCAAAACCGCCGTCCAGGCTGTAGACGTCGCTGAAGCCTTGGCTGATCAGATAGCCGGCTGCGCTCTGGCTGGAGTTGCCGTGATAGCAGACCACGACGGTAGGCGCATCGAGATCGGCGGCGCGGATGAAATCGGCGATTGAAAGATTATCCAGGTGTTTCGAGCCCGGGATATGGTTAGCCGCGTAAGTCTGAGGGTCGCGCACATCGACGACGACAGCGCCTTGTTCACGCAGAGCCTGGGCCTGTTCCGGGGGAATACGCTTGAATTCGGTCATATAAAGCTCCTGTAGCCTGAAACGCGGCGCCGATTAAACGGTGGTGGTCGCCGCCAATGGTGCGGTGGTCGGGTGATGGGGTTTGGCGTGACCCTGCTCGTCGCAATCGCAACGCAGTTGCTCACCGGTGTCGACGTTCATCAGCGTCATCGCGCTGCCCCAGACGCAGCCGGTATCCAGGGCGAAAACCCCGGGTTCGTCGCTTTGGCCTTCGAGCGCCGCCCAGTGACCGAAAATGATTTTCAAGTGACGGGTCTTGCGTTCCTTGTGCTTGAACCAGGGCGCATAGCCAGGCGGGGCCGTTTCGATGCCTTCCTTGCTCTTGAGATCAAGCTTGCCATCGCGAGTGCAGAAGCGCATGCGGGTGAAATAATTGGTAATGACTCGAAGGCGCGCGGCGCCCGTTAGGTCGCTGTCCCATTTGACTGGCTCGTTGCCATACATGCCATCCAGATAGGGCGCGAACAGGTTGTCGTCACGCAACGCCTGTTCAACCTCGGCGGCACACTTGAGCGCCTTGCGCACGGACCATTGGGGTGGGATGCCGGCATGAACCAGCGCCAGGTTACGTTGCTCGTCGTAGTGCATGAGTTTTTGCTGGCGCAGCCATTCCAGCAGTTCAACGCAATCGGGGGCGTTGAGAATTTCGCTCAGAGTATCGGATTTTTTCAGGCGCTCGATGTTCTGCCAGGCAGCCAGCAGGTGCAGGTCGTGGTTGCCGAGCACGCAGACCAGCGACTGGCGGATGCCATAGAGAAAACGCAAGGTCTCAAGCGATTGCGGGCCACGGTTGACCAGATCACCCACCAGCCACAGCGTATCTTTTTGCGGATCGAAGGCGACCCGTTCCAGCAGGCACTTGAGTGGATCGAGGCAGCCTTGCAGGTCGCCGACCGCATACGTGGCCATCAGTGCAAAGCTCCGGGCACCGCCAGGCGAAAGGGCTTGATGATGGCGTCGAAGCGTTTGCCGTCCTCGGCCAGCATCTGGTAGGTGCCCTGCATGGTGCCGACCTTGGTCGTCATCACCGTGCCGCTGCTATAGCTGTGGCTTTTACCGACGTCGATCAACGGTTGCTGACCGACGACCCCTTCGCCGCGCACTTCTTCGACATGCCCATCGCCGTCTGTGATGACCCAGTGCCGCGACAGCAGCCTGGCTGGCAAAGAGCCGTTATTGCGCACAGTAATGTTGTAGGCAAAGGCGAAACGGTTATGTTCGGGTTGCGATTGTTCTGCCAGAAAGCGGGTGGTGACGCTGACGTCGACCTGATAACGAGGATCAGACATGCAAGAAGGCCTTAAAAGCGAAGCGGGACGCGGGCGTAGCTGACGAAGTCAGTCTAGGCCAAGTATCGGGTAGTAGACCAGAGTAGCGTCCCACCCGATAGGGATCATCGTCCGTCAGCTGGCGTCGGCTTGCGGCGCAACCTGTTCGCTGAGCTTGTCGGCCAGGCGCACGAAAGCCGCCAGGTCCAATTGCTCGGGGCGCAGGCTGCCGTCGACGCCAGTGGCTTCGATTTCGGCGCTGCTGAGCAGTAGTTTCAAGGTGTTGCGCAGGGTTTTGCGACGCTGGTTGAACGCTTCGCGTACCACGCGCTCCAGCAGCCGGTGATCCTTGGCCGGGTGCGGCAGGACCGCATGGGGCACCAGGCGGACGATGGCCGAATCGACTTTCGGCGGTGGGTTGAACGCACCTGGACCAACATTGAACAGGTGTTCGACCCGGCAATGGTACTGGACCATGATCGACAGGCGGCCCCAATCACCACCACCAGGGCCGGCGGCGAGACGCTCGACCACTTCCTTCTGCAACATGAAATGCATGTCGCGGATCAGGCCTGCGTTGCTCAGCAGGTGGAAGATCAGGGGCGTGGAGATGTTGTACGGCAGGTTCCCGACCACTCGCAGGCTGTTCGGCGCGGCGTTCAGGCTGTTGAAATCGAACTTCAGCGCATCGCCCTGGTGCAGGTTGAAATTGCTCTTGCCGGCGAATTGTTGGTTAAGGATCGGGACCAGATCCTTGTCCAGTTCCACTACGTCCAGTTGCGCGCCGCTGTCGAGCAAGCCTTCGGTCAGGGCACCCTGGCCCGGCCCGATTTCCAGCAGGCGATCAGTGGGTTTGGCATTGATGGAGCGCAGGATGTGATCGATCACGCCAGGGTCATGCAGGAAGTTCTGGCCAAAGCGCTTGCGCGCGCGGTGTTGGTATTGCTCGGTCATAAACGGGTCTCGGCCATCTGGTAGGCGGTTTCCAGGGCGACTTGCAGGCTGCCGGTATCGATTCTGCCGCTGCCGGCCAGATCCAGGGCGGTGCCATGGTCCACCGACGTGCGGATGATCGGCAGGCCCAGCGTCACGTTGACGGCCGCGCCGAAGCCTTTGTACTTCAGCACGGGCAGGCCCTGGTCGTGATACATCGCCAGCACCGCGTCGCAGTGCTCCAGGTATTTGGGGGTAAACAGAGTGTCGGCGGGCAGCGGGCCACGAAGGTCCATGCCCTCGCTGCGCAAGCGCTCCAATGTAGGTTCTATGATGTCGATTTCTTCGCGGCCCAAGTGTCCGCCTTCACCGGCATGGGGGTTGAGCCCGCACACCAGGATACGGGGCCGGGCGATGCCGAACTTTTCCCGCAGGTCGGCATGCAGGATCCGTGTGACCCGCTCCAGGCGTTCCGGGGTGATGGCGTCGGCGATGTCCCGCAAGGGCAGGTGAGTGGTCACCAGGGCCACGCGCAGGCCGCGAGTGGCGAGCATCATCACCACTTGTGCGGTGTGGGTCAGGTCTGCCAGGAACTCGGTATGCCCAGAGAAGGCAATCCCGGACTCGTTGATCACGCCTTTGTGCACCGGCGCGGTGATCATGCCGGCGAAAGCCCCGTCCAGGCAGCCCTGGCCAGCGCGGGTCAGGGTATCGAGGACGAATCTCGCGTTGGCCTTGTCCAATTGCCCGGTAACCACCGGAGCGCCCAAAGGTGTATCCCAGACATACAGGCTGTTAGCGGGCGCCGGGATGTCCGGCCAGGCGTTCGGCAAGACCGGTAGCAGGTTGACGACCACCCCCAGCTGCGCGGCCCGCTCAAGGAGCAGGTCGCGGCTGGTGATAGCAATCAGGGGATGTGGCTGGGGTTGCGAGGCGAGCAGCAGGCACAGGTCGGGACCAATGCCAGCGGGCTCGCCGGGTGTCAGCGCGAAACGCTTGGGTTTCACTGTGCTGCCTGGTCTGCACCAGGGAGTTTGATTTCAACGTAGGCTTCGTCGCGAATCTGACGCAGCCAGGTTTGCAGCTCTTCGTCGTATTTGCGGTTACGCAGTACGGTCATCGCCTGTTGTTCGCGAGCCTGGGTGGTGCTGTCGGTGGCGCGACGGCCAAGGACTTCCAGCACGTGCCAGCCATAAGGGCTCTTGAACGGCTTGGACAGCTGGCCTTGCGGCGTGTCGGCCATGACCTGGCGGAACTCGGGTACCAGAGCGTTTGGATCAACCCAATTCAGGTCGCCGCCGTTGAGCGCCGAACCCGGGTCTTCCGAGAAGCTCTTCGCCAGTTCGGCGAAGTCTTCGCCCGCTTCGATGCGCTCGTAGAGTTTCTCCGCCAGGCGCTTGGTTTCAGCTTCGCTGCGGATTTCACTTGGCTTGATCAGGATGTGGCGAACATGCACTTCGTCACGTACCTGGCTGCCACCACCACGCTTTTCCAGCACTTTGAGGATGATGAAACCGCCGGGCGTACGCGCTGGCTGGGTGATGTCACCTACCGCCATGGTGCTCAGTTCGCGGTCGAACGGCGGCGGCAGTTGGGCGGGTTTACGCCAGCCCATGTCGCCGCCTTCCAGGGCGTTGTCGCTGCCAGACTTGGCGATGGCCATCTGAGCGAAGTCGGCGCCTTGCTTGAGCTGTTGGTAGATGTCCATCGCCTGGCGGTAAGCCGTCTGGATCGCTTCGGAGTTGGCGCTTTCAGGTGTGGGGACCAGAATGTTCGCCAGGTGCAGCTCTTCGGAAAGCTGCATCTTGCCCAGGTCGGAGGCGAGGAAGTTTTTCACTTCCTGCTCGGACACCTGAATGCGTTCGGCTACACGACGCTGGCGCACACGGCTGATGACCATCTCGCGGCGGATCTGATCGCGGGCGTCCTCATAAGAAAGGCCGTCGCGAGCCAGGGCGGCGCGGAACTGGTCGATGCTCATGTTATTGCGCTGGGCAATGGTGCCGACGGCCTGGTTCAGCTCTTCATCGGTGATGCGAATGCCGGAGCGTTCGCCGATCTGCAACTGCAGGTTTTCGACGATCAGGCGCTCGAGCACTTGTTGGCCCAGCACGCCCGGCGGCGGCAAGCCACCGCCGCGCTTGGCGATGGTTTGCTGCACCTCATGGACGCGTTGATCCAGCTGGCTCTGCATGACCACGTCGTTGTCGACGATGGCCACCACTCTATCGATGGACTGTACTGCGGCGTTGGCCGCAGTACCCAGGAACAGCGCGCCCAGCATCAGCGGGCGCAGACAATCAGAAAGCTTGATCTTCACGTTCACGATAACCTTGGATGCCTTTGTCGAGGAAGCTCTCTACCTTGGCGCCGGTGAGGCCGCCGAGTCCCTTCAAAACAATTTGGAGGAAGATGCCGTGGTCGCCTTTTTCGTTTTCCGGGGCGGCTTGACTGAATTCTTCATAGTCGACCCAGTAACGGTTGATCAGGCGCAGTTTCCAGCAGCAGTTGTCGTATTCGAAACCACCGAAGGCTTCTAGGGTACGGTTGCGGTTGTAGTCATACTGCCAGCGGCTGATCACGTTCCACTGCGGCACGACTGGCCAGATGACCGAGAAGTCGTGCTGCTGGATCTTGTAGTAGTCCTTCACATAGCCCGGCGTGCCCGGCGTGCCGTAGTCGCCGCCACCCACAGACCATTGGCCGGTGGTCTGGTCGTAACGGACCTGGTCGTTGCGATAGCGATAACCAGCGTTGATGACCTTGTTCGGGTTGTCTTCAGGCTGGTAGTGGAACATCGCACTGCCCGAACGGGGGCTGCGGGTATCCGGATCCCAGTTGTAGGTCGCGGTGGTGCGCCAGTCGCGGTTCCAGCGGAATTCATATTCCAGGGCATAAGGCGACACGTCCGACTTGGCGTCTTCGCGGGTCTTGAAGTCAATACCCGGCAACTGGACTTCGCGATCCTTGAAGTACAAAGCCTGACCGACGCTGATGCGTTGGCGTTCGAAGCCATTTTCTTCGATCCAACGGCTGGTTACACCCAGGGATAGCTTGTTCTCGTCGCCGACACGGTCGGAACCCGAAAAGCGATTGTCACGGAACAGCGAAGAGTAGCTAAAGGTGTATTCGCCGGTGTCAAAAACCGGGATGTCGCTCTGATCTTTCTCCGGAACGTAGAGGTAGAACAGGCGCGGCTCCAGGGTTTGACGGTAGTTACTGCCAAACCACTGGGTATCCCGGTCGAAGTACAGGCCGCTGTCGATGCTGGCAATTGGAACACCGCGGCTCTGGCTGCCGCTGTAGGTGCCTTTGAGGCGGTCCTGCTCGGCGGTTTGCGCGGCAACTTGCGATTTGCCTCGGCCATCAAGATCCAGATCGTATTGAGTGTACTTGTACTTGAGCGACGGCTTGATGTAGCCGTAGCTCGCATTCATTGGCAGGCTAACAACCGGCGCCAGATTCAGCCGGTTGCCGTTAGCCCTTGCCAAGCCTGATACGCGAGTATCAAGGAACGGTTCAGAGTTACCGTCTTCATCTGTGTAATCGCCAGTCCGCAGATTCCGATCAAACCGCACCAGCTCCGTTTTGTAAGCGAAATCCAGGCCATACGGATGCTCGGGCAGCGAGCCATTAAAGGTGATCTGGGGCAGACGGTTATAAGGCGTGATCTTCGAAATCGTCGCCATCTGATAAGCCTGGGCATTCAAGCGGGCAACGTAATTGTCGCCCCGATAGCTGACGACCCCTTGCTGGTTCACATACTCCTTGGACTCGACACCGATCTGATCGGTCTGCAAATCCTGGAAATAGTAAGGGTCGCTGATCTTGGTGTAGTCGACTTCCGTCAGCACGCGCGAATCCAGCCCGCCCTTGTGCTGCCAGTTGTACATGTAGCGGGTCTTGTCGTAATCGGTCTGCCCGCTACGCTCGTCGTCTTCATCGTTGAGGTACGCGGCGCCGAACTGACCTTCGCTGGACTTGGTCAGGTAGCGGAACTCGCCTTCCATCAGCATGCCGCGCTTGCTCATGTAGCGCGGGTACAACGTGGCATCGTAGTTGGGCGCCAGGTTGAAGTAGTACGGGGTGACCAGCAGGAAGCCGGTGTCGCTGCCGCTGCCGATGGTCGGCGGCAGGAAGCCGGATTGGCGACGGTCGTCGATCGGGAAGTAGATGTACGGCGTGTACAGGACCGGAATGTCCTTGACCCGCAGTGTCACGTTGGTCGCGGTACCGAAGCCGGTGGCCGGGTTCAGGGTGATGTTGTTGCCCTTGAGCGTCCACGCGTTGCTGTTCGGTTCGCACGTGGTGTACGTACCGTCCTTGAGGCGGATGATCGCGTTCTCGGCACGCTTGGCGTACAGCGCGTTACCGCGGATGCGCGACTTGTGCATCACGTATTCGGCGTTGTCGACCTTGGCTTCGCCGGTGTCCAGCTGTACATCGGCGTGGTCGCCGACGATCAGGGCGCCGTTGTCGCGAACCCGCACGTTGCCGCTCAGTTCGCCACGGTTCTCGGCCTGGTACAGGCTGGCCTCGTCGGCCTCGACCTGCATGCTGCCCTGACGCATGACCACGTCGCCGGCCAGGGTCGCCACCTGCTGTTCCTGCTCGTAGCGGGAAGCCTTGGCACCCAGGAACGTCGGCGCGTCACTCTTGGCGGTCTTGTCGTTCATGCCAGGACGGGTCGGTTCGATGTAGGCACCCGAGCAGTAAGGACCGGTCTCAGCCAATTGTGCAGGCGTGAGGTTCTCACGCGGAACCCAGTCCAGGTGACTGTAGTCTGCACTGCGCGACTTCAGGCCGCGGCCCTTGGCTTCGGTGACCAGCATCGGCTTGTCGCCGACCTGTTCGCCCGAGCTGCTGTCGGCCGCAGCGTCGCCGCTGTCGGCAACTGCGCTGCCTTCATGCACCGGGCGCGGCGGCAATGCAGCGGCCGGTGACTTGGGTGAGCAGTCCCAGGCACCCGAAGCGGAGACGGAGCAGTCATACTGCTGCGCCGCGACGACGAATGAAGAGGCCAGGGGTTGCATGGCCAGCAGACTGCCGGTGACCAGCAACGGAAATTTTTTACGAAACGCGGGGGATTTCAATGCCATCTTATTAGTCCGGGCTTCCTGCGTGCCATCTGCCCGCGGTGTGGGCCGCACGCCTCTCGATGGTCTGAAAAAGATGCTGGATAATAAAGCATGACCCGCTTGACGGCTAGCGCCGTCGGAGACCCTTGCAATGCCCGACCAAGATGTACGCTTGCAACACCTGAAAGTTTGGCTGGATGAACAGCTGCCGATCCTCTTTGCGCAACAGGGCTGGGGCGCCGTACCCCCGGCCACGTTGACCGCGGCCAGCAGCGATGCGAGTTTCCGTCGCTATTTCCGCTGGGAAGGCGAGGGCCGCAGTTTCATCGTGATGGATGCACCTCCGCCCCAGGAAAACTGCAAACCTTTCGTGGATATTGCTTTTTTGCTGGCGAAATCCGGCATCAACGTGCCAAAAATTTACGCCGAGGACCTTGAGCGCGGGTTTCTTTTGCTCAATGACCTGGGCAATCAGACCTATCTGGATGTGATCAACGGCGACAATGCCGACGATTTATTCCACGATGCACTGCAAGCGTTGCTGGCTTTCCAGCAACTGCCGATGGTAGCGCCGTTGCCCAGCTACGACGTCGCCTTGCTACGCCGGGAGCTGGAGTTGTTCCCCGAGTGGTATGTCAAGCATGAGCTGGGTGTCGAGCTCGATTCGGCCCAGCAACAGCTCTGGCAACAGGCTACCGACCTGCTGATCGACAGCGCCCTGGCCCAGCCCAAGGTGCTGGTGCACCGCGACTACATGCCACGCAACCTGATGCTCAGCGAGCCGAACCCCGGCGTGCTGGATTTCCAGGATGCGGTCTATGGCCCCGTTACCTACGACGTGACCTGCCTGTTCAAGGACGCCTTTCTCAGCTGGCCTGAGGAGCGCGTACGCGGTTGGCTGGTGGATTACTGGCAGCAGGCTGGCGCCCTCGGCATCCCGGTCCAACCGGATCTCGAGGATTTCCTGCGGGCCAGCGACTTGATGGGCGTACAGCGTCATCTCAAAGTCATTGGGATCTTCGCGCGCATTTGCCACCGTGATGGCAAACCGCATTATCTGGGCGATGTGCCGCGTTTCTTTGCCTATATAGAAGCGGTCATCGCTCGTCGTCCTGAACTGGCGCCGCTGGATGAGTTGCTTGGCAGCCTGCGTCAAGCGGCCGGGGCGACGGCATGAAGGCAATGATCCTGGCAGCGGGCAAGGGCGAGCGCATGCGCCCCCTGACCCTCACCACGCCCAAACCGTTGGTTCGCGCTGGCGGCGTGCCCTTGATTGAATACCACCTGCAGGCCCTGGCCAAGGCAGGTTTTACCGATATTGTGATCAATCACGCCTGGCTCGGTCAGCAGATCGAGGAACATTTGGGGGACGGTTCGCGGTTCGGCGTGCGAATTCGTTATTCGCCGGAAGGCACGCCGCTGGAAACCGGCGGCGGAATTTTCCGGGCCTTGCCGTTGCTGGGTGATGAAGCGTTCGTGGTGGTCAATGGCGACATCTGGACCGATTACGACTTCAGTGCCTTGCGCCAACCACTCCAAGGGCTCGCACATCTGGTGCTGGTGGATAATCCCGAGCACCACCGGGGCGGTGATTTCACCCTGGCCGACGGAAAGGTTCACGATGATGCGCCGGCTGCCGACAAACTGACTTATAGCGGCATCGCCGTCCTGCACCCGCAACTGTTCGACGGCTGCTCGGACGGTGCATTCAGGCTCGCACCGCTGCTGCGCAAGGCCATGGCCGAGGGGCGCGTCAGTGGAGAGCACCTGAAAGGGCATTGGATTGATGTTGGCACTCATGAACGTTTGGCGCAGGTCGAAACCTTGATAAAAGCGAGTCGTTAATATGTGGTGGCCAGGGACTCTGATTGGAGCCGGGGCGGGCTTTGCCATAGCCAGCATTCCGGGGGCCTTGCTGGGTGCGCTGTTGGGACAGGCGTTGGATCGACGCCTGAACCTGCAGAGCTGGGCGCAGCTACGTGAGCGTCTGGGTGGGCGCCCGGCGTTGCGCAACGATGAATTGTTGTTTGCGTTGCTGGGGCGTTTGGCGAAAAGCGATGGGCGGGTGGTCGATGGTCATATCCAGCAGGCCCGCCAGGAGATGCGCGCCCTGGACTTGAGCGAATCGGCGCAACGCCGGGCCATCGCAGCGTTCAATCGAGGCAAGTCCGGAGATGTCCGCCTGCGCGGCTATCTGCGCCGCCTCAGCACTCAGCCGCATGCGGCTGAAGGCGTGTTGCGGGCCTGCTGGCGGATGGTTTGGGCGGACGGCAAGGCGGGCGTAGGCGAGCGTGAATTGATTGCCCGGTGGGGCAAGTGGCTGGGCTGGACCCAGCAACAGGTCCAGGCCTTGGCGAGTGATTACGAACCGCACAAACTGTCGCTGCCCAGCAGTGGCGTGACGTATCAGGAGGCGTTGCGTTTGCTGGGGGTTTCCGCCACCAGTGAACCGTCGCAGATCAAGCGCGCCTACCGACGCCTGATCAGCCGTCACCACCCGGACAAGATCGCCGGCAGCGGGGCGACTCCACTGCAGGTGCGTGAAGCCACTGACAAGACTCGGGAATTGCACAACGCCTATCGGTTGATTCGGGAGCGACGAGACTTTCGCTAAACGTCGAGAACTGCGATCCCCTGTGGCGAGGGAGCTTGCTCCCGCTCGACTGCACAGCAGTCGCAATCCGGGTTTCCATGAAGAACCGCAGAGCCTGTTTTGGGGAGCGCTTCGCGCTCCAGCGGGAGCAAGGGTGGGTGCGCCGACATACAGAACAGGTAAACCTCACTCCCCCGGCTTCTGCGGACTCAACCAGCCGCGAACCCGGCGAAACAGCTGTTCCTGCTCCGCCGACGGGTTCGGTAAGGCCTTGAGGGAAACCTGGCTGAAGGTCGAGCCTTTCAAGCGTTTGCTTGCCTGCAAACGCTCAAGCGCCGCGTTGCGATCCAGCGGTTTGTCCATGTAGAAGATGTCGGCGGTGGCCAGTTTCAGGGTGGGCGTCAGTTCGGCCAGGCCGGGTTTGGCGGTGACCGGCGTCTGGGCGGCGACCATCACAAAGCGCTCGATCTGCGAGGGCTGTTTTTCATTCAGGTAACGCGCGGCCCAATAGGCGCCGGTGCCGTGCCCCAGCAGGACAATGCTGCGCGCGCTCTGTTGTTCGGCGTAGGCCAGTGCTGCATCGATGCGGGCGAAGATACGCTCGGCATCGGCCCCAGCGTGTTCCTCACTCGTTTCGACGGCGGCTGGGTCTGCCGCATCGGCTTCGCCCCCTGCCACCTGTTCGATCGGTGCTGCGGTGGTGGCGTCCGGCGCCGCGGCCGCCGTGTCGGCCGCTTTGGTCTCGGGCGATGCTTGCGCCACGCGCGGTGCGATGACGTCGCTTTGCAGGTCTGGCAGGGTGATACTCAGGCTGCTCCATTCGACGTCAGGCAATTTTTTGCGCAAAGGGCCGATCACTTCAGGCCAGTCAGCGGTTTCGCCCGCGCCGGGGACTATGATGACCGCGCCTTTGGGTTCGCTGGTGTTGGCCGGTTTCCAGAGCGCCAGGAAGGTATCGCTGCCGGTCTGTAGCTGTTGTTGTTCCTGAGGTGGAAGTTGCCGTCCCAGCGCCGTCGCTTCTTCCTGGCTACGCTCAAGCAAAGGCTGGCGCTCGGCCGGTTTTTCCTCGGCAGCCTGCTCCGCTGCGGCGGGTGCCGGTTCGCTGGCCTGCACAGAAAAGGCACTCGGCAGGATCAGCGACAGGCACAATGCTGGCAATGCCAGGCGATAAACTGAGGACATCGGATATTCCATGACCAGAAGTATTTCCGGCAGCCTAATGGGTTGGTCAGTGTTTGTCAGTGCATGAGACTTCGATGATGCGTTTTTGCTGCCTGTGGGTTATCGGCTGTTTATGGCTTCCCTTGATGGCGTGGGCCGCGCCCGCGCCATCGGCGCATGGGGTGCAATTGAATGCAGGGCAGCGCGAGTGGCTGGCGCAGCATCCGCAATTGCGTGTCGGCCTGGTGTTGCAGGCACCCTACGCGCAGTACGATCGGCGCTTGCAGCGTTTATCGGGGACCAATGTCGAGTTGATGCAATGGCTGGGCAAGGCGTTGAATGTCGAACTGACCTGGCGCAATTTCCAGGACCTGGCGCAGCTTGAAGCTGCGCTGCGCAACGGCGAAGTGGACGTTGCTCCGGGCCTGAGCCAGACGCCGACCGGGCTCAGGCTCTGGCAGTTTTCCGATCCCTACATGCGTGTGCCGCAGCTGATCGTCGGCGAGCAGAAGGGGGCCGAGGGCGTGGAACTGGAAAAACTCGACGCCCAGAGCCGTGTTGCGGTGCGCATGCCCAGTGCCACGGCCGATTACCTGCGCGACAATTACCCGATGCTGAATCTGCAAGGCGTGCCGATGGAGCGCCAGGCCCTGCAATTGCTGTTGAGCCAGCAGGCTCGTTACGCGGTGGTCGATGAAGCTCAGTTGGGGCGGTTGATGGTCGAACCTGAGTTTTCCGGGTTGGTCGTGGTGGGCGACATTGGCTTGCCGCAGTTGCTCCGGGTTGCCACGCGCCGGGATTGGCCGCAATTGGCTGAAATCATCGACGCCGGTTTGCAGGCGATCCCGGCCAAGGATCTGGAACAGCTGCACAGTCGCTGGCTCAAGCCCAAGTATCCGCGCCTGACCGAGACCCCGGGCTTCTGGCAAAACCTGACTCTGCTGCTGTTGGCCTTGTTGTTGAGCTGCGTGGCCATCGTGTTCTGGCAGCGCCGCCAGCAACGGGCCCTAGAGCGTCGCCTGCGCTCCGCGCGGGAGGACATTGCCCAGCGTGCCGCCAGCGAAGAAGCCTTGCGCCTGACGCAGTTTTCCATCGACCAAAGCACCGTCGGCATCCTTTGGGTCAACTGGGACAGCCACGTGCGCTATGCCAACCACGCCGCTGAAACCATGCTCGGCTATGCCGCGGGCGCCATTATCGACCGGCCCCTGATCGACTTCGAGCCGGGCCTGCACATGGACCGCTGGCTGAACCTGTGGAAGCGCGCCCGGGCCAGTGATGAATCGCCACAGAGTTTCGAAACCGAGTGCGTACGGGCCGATGGCAGTATCTTGCCGGCGGATGTTTCCTTGAGTTTCTTGCGTTTTCGCGATGCCGAGTACCTGGTGGTTTACCTCAACGATGTGACCGAGCGTCGTCGTGCGCTGGCGGCGTTGCGCGAGAGCGAGGCGCGCTTGCAAGGCATCGCCGCCAACGTGCCGGGCCTGGTCTTCCGTCTGGAGCGGGCACCGGTGACCGGCCAGATCGATTTTGCCTACATCAGCGAAGGCAGCGAAAGCCTGGTGGGTTATTCCCCCGCGATTCTGGCCCGCAGCGACACCGGTTTGCGCAGCCTGGTGCACCCGGACGACAAGGCCGGTTACCACCGCACCCAGGACCAGGCGCTGGACAGCGACAGCGACTGGTCGTGGCAAGGCCGCATCCTGACCCGCGAAGGCCAGGAGCGCTGGGCCGAGATCAAGGCGATCACCCGTCGTCTCGAAGACGGCGCCTACGTCTGGGACGGCATCGTCTGGGACATCACCGAAAGCAAACGCATCGAACTGGAGCTGGCCAGCTCCCGGGAGCAATTGCGCGAGTTGTCGGCGCACCTGGAAAGCGTGCGGGAAGAGGAGAAGGCGCGCATTGCCCGGGAAGTCCATGACGAATTGGGTCAGATGCTGACGGTGTTGAAGCTTGAAACTTCCATGTGCGAACTGGCCTACGCACAACTCGATCCGGGCCTGCAGGAGCGGCTCAACAGCATGAAACGGCTGATTGCCCAGTTATTTCAACTGGTGCGGGACGTGGCGACGGCGCTGCGCCCGCCAATCCTCGATGCAGGCATCGCCTCGGCCATCGAATGGCAGGCCCGGCGCTTCGAGGCCCGAACGCAGATTCCCTGCCTGGTGCAGGTGCCGGACAATCTGCCGCCCTTGAGCGACGCCAAGGCCATCGGCCTGTTCCGGATTCTTCAAGAAGCGCTGACCAATGTGATGCGCCATGCCCAGGCGCATACTGTGGAGCTGACTCTGGTGCAGGAAGGCGACGAATTGTGTCTGACGGTCAGCGATGACGGTGTAGGCTTTATTGCCAATACGGGGCGGCCGACATCCTTTGGCCTGGTCGGCATGCGTGAGCGGGTGCTGATCATGGGCGGGCAGTTGTCCTTGGAAAGTGAGCCGGGGGAGGGTACGACCCTGTCGGTGCGAGTGCCGTTGAATGAGGCCTGATGGTTTGGGTTGCCCGGGCTGACGCTATCGCGAGCAAGCTCGCTCCCACATTGATTGAGGTGTACACAAACCCGGTGGGAGCGAGCTTGCTCGCGATGAGATCTTGAATCTGGAGAAGCATGTGATCCGTGTATTGGTAGCCGAAGACCACACCATCGTCCGGGAAGGCATCAAGCAATTGATCGGCCTGGCGAAGGATCTTTTGGTGGTGGGGGAGGCGAGCAATGGCGAACAGTTGCTTGAGACCCTGCGGCATGTGCCCTGCGAAGTGGTGCTGCTGGATATTTCCATGCCGGGTGTCAACGGCCTGGAGGCGATCCCGAGGATCCGGGCGCTGAACAATCCGCCGGCCATCCTGGTGTTGTCGATGCATGACGAGGCGCAAATGGCGGCCCGGGCGCTGAAGGTCGGTGCCGCCGGCTACGCGACCAAGGACAGCGACCCGGCCTTGCTGCTCATGGCGATTCGCAAAGTGGCGGCCGGCGGACGCTACATCGACCCGGACCTGGCCGACCGCATGGTCTTCGAAGTCGGCCTGACCGACACCCGCCCGCTGCATTCACTGCTGTCCGAACGCGAATTCTCGGTCTTCGAACGCCTGGCCCAGGGCGCCAACGTCAACGACATTGCCCAGCAATTGGCCCTGAGCAGCAAAACCATCAGCACCCACAAGGCGCGGTTGATGCAGAAACTCAACATCACCTCATTGGCGGAACTGGTGAAATATGCGATGGAGCACAAACTGCTCTAACCCTCACCGCGATTCCCTTGTGGGAGCGAGCTTGCTCGCGATGGCGGTGGCATATTCAATATTGATGTCGGCTGACACACCGCTATCGCGAGCAAGCTCGCTCCCACCGGGATGTGCGTTGACATACCTATTTACGACACACCCCAACAGCGCTTTTGCCCAACGCTTGCAGCTTGCAGCTCATAACTGACCGCTGCCCTTACCCAATCCCGCCATCCTTGTAGGGCAATCCCTACCCCGACTCTTCCATCCGGCTGAGGCGATTCTCTCCTGCGTCCCGATTTGCGCAGACCCCAGGCTCCACTAGGCTTGACTCACAAGCAGTCATCAATACAAAAGGTGCGGGTATGAGCCAGGTCGATTCAAGCGCGGGGACCAGTGATGTGCTGGTCAGCTTTCGTGGTGTGCAAAAGAGCTACGATGGCGAGAACCTGATCGTCAAGGACCTCAACCTGGACATTCGCAAAGGCGAATTCCTGACCCTGCTCGGGCCGTCCGGCTCCGGCAAGACCACCAGCCTGATGATGCTCGCCGGGTTTGAAACCCCTACTGCCGGTGAAATCCAACTGGCCGGGCGTTCCATCAACAATGTGCCGCCGCACAAACGCGACATCGGCATGGTGTTCCAGAACTACGCCTTGTTTCCGCACATGACCGTCGCCGAGAACCTCGCATTCCCGCTGACCGTTCGCGGCCTGAACAAAAGTGACGTGAGCGATCGGGTCAAGCGCGTCTTGAGCATGGTTCAGCTGGACTCGTTTGCCCAACGCTACCCGGCGCAATTGTCCGGTGGTCAGCAGCAACGGGTGGCCCTGGCCCGGGCCTTGGTGTTCGAGCCGCAGCTGGTGCTGATGGACGAACCCCTCGGCGCGCTGGACAAGCAACTGCGTGAGCACATGCAGATGGAAATCAAACACCTGCATCAGCGCCTCGGCGTGACCGTGGTCTACGTGACCCATGATCAGGGCGAAGCCTTGACCATGTCCGACCGCGTGGCGGTGTTCCATCAGGGGGAAATCCAGCAGATCGCCCCTCCGCGCACACTCTACGAAGAGCCGAAAAACACCTTTGTCGCCAACTTCATCGGCGAGAACAACCGCCTCAATGGCCGCCTGCACAGCCATACCGGCGACCGCTGCCTGGTGGAGCTGGGGCGTGGTGAAAAGGTCGAGGCGTTGGCAGTGAATGTCGGTCAGCCCGGCGAGCCGGTGACCCTGTCGATCCGCCCGGAACGGGTGAGCCTCAACGGCGCAAGCGAACAATGTGTCAACCGCTTCTCAGGGAGGGTGGCGGAATTCATCTATCTGGGCGACCACGTCCGGGTTCGCTTGGAAGTCTGCGGCAAGAACGACTTCTTCGTGAAACAACCGATTGCCGAGCTCGACCCCGGGCTGGCCGTTGGCGACGTGGTTCCGCTTGGCTGGCAAGTCGAGCATGTGCGTGCGCTCGATCCCCTTCTAGAGGCGAATTGATCGCCCCCTGCTGTACCAACACCAACCCTGCACGTGGAGAGAACAATAAATGTTGAGATCCCTGAAGTTCACAGCCCTGACACTGGGCATGATGGGTGCGGCTAGCGCGATGGCGGCGGGCCCGGACCTGACCGTGGTGTCTTTTGGCGGGGCGAACAAGGCGGCTCAGGTCAAAGCCTTTTACGCACCGTGGGAAGCCGCCGGTAATGGCAAGATCGTGGCTGGCGAGTACAACGGCGAAATGGCCAAGGTCAAGGCCATGGTCGACACCAAGAGCGTTTCGTGGGACCTGGTGGAAGTCGAGTCTCCGGAATTGTCCCGTGGTTGTGACGAAGACATGTTCGAGCAACTGGACCCGGCCTTGTTCGGTAAGGCTGAAGACTACGTCAAGGGCGCCATCCAGCCTTGCGGCGTAGGCTTCTTCGTATGGTCGACCGTGCTGGCCTACAACGCCGACAAACTGAAAACCGCGCCGACCAGTTGGGCAGACTTCTGGGACACCAAGCAATTCCCGGGCAAGCGCGGCCTGCGCAAAGGCGCCAAGTACACCCTGGAATTCGCCCTGATGGCCGACGGTGTCGCGCCGAAGGACGTCTACAAGGTGCTGGCCGGCAAGGACGGCCAGGATCGCGCCTTCAAGAAGCTCGACGAGCTCAAGCCGAGCATCCAATGGTGGGAAGCCGGCGCCCAGCCGCCGCAGTACCTGGCCTCCGGTGACGTGGTCATGAGTTCGGCCTACAACGGTCGGATCGCTGCGGTACAGAAAGAAAGCAACCTGAAAGTGGTGTGGAACGGCGGCATCTACGACTTCGACGCCTGGGCCATCCCGCGTGGCCTGGACAAGACCCGTGCCGAAGCGGCGAAGAAATTCATCGCCTTCTCGGTGGCGCCGCAGCAGCAGAAGACCTACTCGGAGAACATCGCCTACGGTCCGGCCAACACCCAGGCCGTTCCGTTGCTGGCCAAGGATGTCCTGAAGGACATGCCGACCACCCCGGAAAACATCGCCAACCAGGTTCAGATCGACGTCAGCTTCTGGGCTGACAACGGCGAGCAACTGGAGCAGCGTTTCAACTCCTGGGCTGCGAAGTAACCCGACTGTCTGAAGCTGGATGAGATCCATGTGGGAGCGAGCTTGCTCGCGATAGCGGTTTGTCAGACACATCAATATTGAATGTGCCGTAGCCATCGCGAGCAAGCTCGCTCCCACAGGTTCTTGCTCCAATCGGGTGTTCCAACACAACAGAGGCGGCCCGCCGCCCCTGTAACGATCAAAAAGATTTGCGGAGTTCGCCATGGCCATCGCCGTTCCACTGAACGCGGGCACCAGCCCCACCCTGAAGCAACGGCTCAAGCGTGCCGAGCGGGTCAACCGCTGGAAGGCCCAGGCCTTGATCGCGCCGCTGGTGCTGTTTCTGTTGCTGGTGTTTCTGGTGCCGATCGTTGCGCTGTTGTTCAAAAGCGTCAACAACCCGGAAGTAGTGGGTGCCATGCCGCGTACCGTGGCTGCCGTTTCTATGTGGGATGGCCGTGGTTTGCCGGGTGAACCGGTGTACAAGGCCGCCAGTGAAGACCTGGCCGAAGCCCGCAAGAATCAGACCCTGGGCGACTTGTCCAAGCGCCTGAACATGGAACTGGCCGGCTATCGCAGCCTGCTGACCAAGACCGCTCGTGCGCTGCCATTTGCCACTGAGCCGGCCTCTTATAAAGAAGCGCTGGAGAGCCTCGACGAGCGCTGGGGCGATCCCGCGTACTGGCAGGTCATCCGCCGCAACACCAGCAACGTCACCCCGTATTATCTGCTGGCGGCCGTCGATCACCGTATCGACGATCTGGGTGAACTGGCCCCGGCCACCCCTGACCAGGCGATTTACCTCGATATCTTCACCCGCACGTTCTGGATGGGCCTGGTGATCACCGCGATTTGCCTGGTACTGGCCTATCCGCTGGCCTACCTGTTGGCGAATCTGCCATCGCGTCAAAGCAACCTGTTGATGATCCTGGTGCTGCTGCCATTCTGGACCTCGATCCTGGTGCGCGTCGCCGCGTGGATCGTGCTGTTGCAGTCGGGTGGCCTGATCAACAGCGGCCTGATGGCCATCGGCATCATTGATAAACCCCTGGAGCTGGTGTTCAACCGCACCGGTGTCTACATCTCCATGGTCCATATCCTGCTGCCGTTCATGATCCTGCCGATCTACAGCGTCATGAAGGGCATCTCGCCCACCTACATGCGTGCGGCGATTTCCCTGGGCTGCCATCCGTTCGCGAGTTTCTGGCGGGTGTACTTCCCACAGACCTATGCCGGTGTCGGCGCCGGTTGCCTGTTGGTGTTCATCCTCGCCATCGGTTACTACATCACCCCGGCGCTGCTGGGTAGCCCGAACGATCAAATGGTCAGCTACTTCGTCGCGTTCTACACCAACACCAGTATCAACTGGGGTATGGCCACGGCGCTTGGTGGGCTGCTGTTGCTGGCGACCATCGTGCTTTATCTGATTTACAACTGGCTGGTGGGCGCCAGTCGCCTGCGCCTGAGCTAAGGGGAGATCGAAATGCTGAGTCCTTACATGTCTCCCGTCGAACGGGTGTGGTTCTACAGCTTGCGCATACTCTGTGGGCTGATTCTGTTGTTCCTGATTCTGCCGGTGCTGGTGATCATTCCGCTGTCGTTCAACTCCGGCAGCTTCCTGGTGTACCCGCTGCAGGGTTTTTCGCTGCAGTGGTACCACGATTTCTTTGCCTCGGCCGAATGGATGCGGGCGTTGAAGAACAGCATCATCGTGGCCCCCGCGGCGACATTGCTGGCGATGATCTTCGGCACCCTGGCGGCCATCGGCCTGACCCGTGGCGACTTCCCGGGCAAGGCGCTGGTGATGGCCCTGGTGATTTCGCCCATGGTGGTGCCAGTGGTGATCATCGGGGTGGCCAGCTACCTGTTTTTCGCGCCGTTGGGGATGGGCAACAGTTTCCTCTCGCTGATCGTGGTCCACGCCGTACTGGGTGTGCCATTCGTCATCATCACGGTGTCGGCGACCTTGCAGGGGTTCAACCACAATCTGGTCCGGGCTGCCGCCAGTCTTGGCGCATCGCCACTGACGGCGTTTCGTCGGGTGACCTTGCCGTTGATCGCCCCAGGCGTGATCTCCGGCGCACTGTTCGCCTTCGCGACGTCGTTCGATGAAGTGGTGGTGACCCTGTTCCTGGCCGGTCCCGAGCAGGCCACCCTGCCACGGCAGATGTTCAGCGGCATCCGCGAAAACCTCAGCCCTACCATCGCTGCCGCGGCGACGTTGCTGATCGCCTTTTCGGTGATCCTGCTGCTGACCCTGGAGTGGTTGCGTGGGCGTAGTGAGAAGCTGCGCACTGCCCAAGTCTGAAGGGTCAACGCTGTATAAATGTGGGAGCGAGCTTGCTCGCGATAGCGGTGGAACATTCAACATTGATGCTGAATGTCAGTGCCCTATCGCGAGCAAGCTCGCTCCCACAGGGTTTCTCATTGCATTCACAGCCTGAATAGCAGACAACCCGCAATACCGAGCTATTCTTGTGCCAGCCCATACTCGAACAAGAGGCCGCGCACATGAGTCTTTCCTCATTCAAGATCGCCCACAAACTGATCACCGGTGCTGCTGCCATCGAGCAACTGGCGGCCGAGTTGACACGGCTGGACGTCGACAACCCGCTGATCGTCACCGACGCGGCGCTGGTCATGTCCGGCACCGTCGAGCTGGCCCTGCAACATCTGGGCGGGCGCGACTACGAGATTTTCGACCGGGTCATGCCGGACCCGGAAATCGCCATCGTCAAGGACTGCATGCAGGCCTACCGCGACGGTGGTCATGATGGCTTGATCGGCCTGGGTGGCGGCAGTGCCATCGACATCGCCAAGTGCGTGGGGGCCTACGCCGGTTATCACGGCGAGTTGGAAGATCTGTTCGGTGTCGACCAGGTGCCGCGCAAAGGCCCGCCGTTGATTGCCATCCCCACCACGGCCGGTACGGGCTCGGAAGTCACCAACGTGGCGATCCTCTCCGACAAGGCCGCACAGCTGAAAAAAGGCATCGTCAGCGATTATCTGTTGCCGGACGTGGCGCTGGTCAGCCCGCAAATGACCCTCACATGCCCTCGCGGCGTAACGGCTTCCAGTGGTGTCGACGCGCTGGTGCATGCCATCGAGGCCTACCTGTCGCTCCATGCCTCGCCGATCACCGATGCACTGGCCATCGGTGCAATCAAGTTGATCACCCCCGCACTGCCCAAGGCCTACGCCAACCCCGCCCACCTGCAAGCCCGTGAAGACATGGCCACCGCCAGCCTGATGGCCGGCATGGCGTTTGGCAATGCCGGGGTGGGGGCGGTGCATGCGCTGGCCTATCCGTTGGGCGGGCGTTTTCACGTGTCCCATGGGGTCGCCAACGCCTTGTTGCTGCCGTATGTCATGGCGTGGAACAAGATGGCCTGTGTCGAGCGCATGCGTGATATCGCCGAAGCAATGGGCATCAAGACCGGTCGCCTGAGTGATCTTGAAGCTGCCGACGCGGCGGTACAGGCCATGGTGGCGTTGTGTGCCGCCGTGGAAATTCCTCAAGGCCTGAGCAGTCTGGGCGTAACCGAGGAGGTGATCCCTTCCATGGCCATGGAAGCGGCGGGGATCGAGCGGTTGATGCGCAACAACCCGCGCAAACTGAGCGCCGGCGATATCGAGAAGATCTACCGCGCAGCGTATTGATCGATTGTCACGGTGGGCGCGCCAAATCTTGCGGTATACAATGCGCGCCATCGTGATTTCGCTCAAAACAGGTGCGTCATGCAGCCCTTCGCTATTGCTCCGTCGATTCTCTCCGCTGACTTCGCCCGTCTGGGCGAGGAAGTGGACAACGTTCTGGCCGCCGGGGCCGACATCGTGCACTTCGATGTCATGGACAATCACTACGTACCCAACCTGACCATCGGCCCGATGGTCTGCGCGGCGTTGCGCAAGTACGGCATCACCGCACCAATCGACGCACACCTGATGGTCAGCCCGGTGGACCGCATCGTCGGCGACTTCATCGAGGCCGGTGCCACCTACATCACCTTCCACCCCGAAGCCACGCTGCACGTCGACCGCTCCCTGCAGTTGATCCGCGAGGGCGGTTGCAAGGCTGGCCTGGTGTTCAACCCGGCAACGCCCTTGGACGTGCTCAAGTACGTGATGGACAAGGTCGACATGATCTTGCTGATGAGCGTCAACCCAGGCTTCGGCGGGCAGAAGTTCATCCCCGGCACCCTCGACAAGCTGCGCGAAGCCCGTGCGCTGATCGATGCCTCGGGGCGTGACATCCGCCTGGAAATCGACGGCGGCGTGAACGTGGGCAACATTCGCGAAATCGCTGCCGCTGGCGCCGATACCTTTGTCGCAGGCTCGGCGATCTTCAATGCACCGGACTACAAAGAGGTGATTGAAAAGATGCGCGCTGAACTGGCCTTGGCGCGCCCATGAGCGGCTTCGAGCAGCTGTTCCCCGGCAGCCTGCCGCGTCTGGTGATGTTCGACCTCGATGGCACACTGGTCGACTCTGTCCCAGACCTCGCGGCGGCCGTGGATCACATGCTGCTCAAGCTCGGGCGTGCGCCTGCTGGCATCGACTCGGTGCGCCAGTGGGTTGGCAACGGCGCGCCCATGTTGGTGCGGCGGGCCTTGGCCAACCACATCGATGCCCAGGGTGTCGATGACGCCGAGGCCGAGCGGGCGCTGGAGCTGTTCAACGAAGCCTACGAGGGCAACCACGAGCTGACAGTGGTTTACCCCGGCGTGCGATCCACGCTCAAGTGGCTGCAAAAGCAAGGTGTGGAAATGGCGCTGATCACCAACAAGCCGGAACGCTTCGTCGCGCCCTTGCTGGATCAGATGAAAATTGGCCGTTATTTTCGCTGGATCATCGGCGGCGACACCTTGCCACAGAAAAAGCCTGACCCGGCGGCGCTGTTCTTCGTGATGAAAATGGCCAACATACCGGCCTCCCAATCGTTGTTCGTGGGCGACTCGCGCAGTGATGTGCTGGCGGCGAAAGCGGCCGGGGTCAAATGCGTGGCGCTGAGTTATGGCTATAACCATGGTCGCCCCATCGCCGAAGAATTCCCGACGCTGGTGATCGACGATTTGCGCCTGCTAATTCCCAGTTGCCTGGACCCGGCCGCTGAGATAACGTTGCCCGACGCTGTTCAATCCTCTTCTGGAAACGCCATCGTGGTGGTCACTCGCAAACTCTGGATGAAAGTCATGAAGGCCCTGGCCCGCTGGCGTTGGCGCACCTGACGTGATCCTGGCCGGTTATCCGGCGCGTTTGCATACCTGACTGTCAGCTCCTCTTGCCACGAGGCACCTCATGAACCGCGAAGAATTCCTGCGTCTAGCCGCTGCCGGCTACAACCGCATCCCGCTTGCCTGCGAAACCCTGGCCGACTTCGACACGCCGCTGTCGATCTACCTCAAGCTGGCCGACCAGCCCAACTCCTACTTGCTCGAATCGGTGCAGGGCGGGGAGAAGTGGGGCCGCTATTCCATCATCGGACTGCCGTGCCGCACGGTGCTGCGGGTGCATGACCATCGCATCAGCGTGACCCATGATGGCGTCGAGGTCGAAAGCCTTGAAGTCGAAGACCCTCTGGCTTTCGTCGAAACCTTCAAGGCCCGCTACAACGTGCCGACCATCCCTGGCCTGCCGCGTTTCAACGGTGGCCTGGTGGGTTATTTCGGCTACGACTGCGTGCGCTATGTGGAAAAGCGCCTGGGCGCCTGCCCGAACCCCGATCCGCTGGGCGTGCCGGACATTCTGCTGATGGTGTCCGATGCAGTCGTTGTCTTCGACAACCTGGCCGGCAAGATGCACGCCATTGTCCTGGCGGATCCGTCCCGGGACGACGCCTACGAGCAAGGGCAAGACAGCCTGCAGGCACTGTTGGAGAAACTCCGCCAGCCGATCACGCCGCGTCCCGGCCTGGATTTCAGCAAGCAGTCGGCGGCCGATCCGGTGTTCCGCTCCAGTTTTACCCAGGACGATTACGAACGGGCCGTCGATACCATCAAGGAATACATCCTGGCAGGCGACTGCATGCAGGTGGTGCCGTCGCAACGGATGTCCATCGACTTCAAGGCCGCACCCATCGACCTGTACCGGGCGCTGCGCTGCTTCAACCCGACGCCTTACATGTACTTCTTCAATTTCGGCGACTTCCATGTCGTGGGCAGTTCGCCGGAAGTGCTGGTACGGGTCGAAGACAACCTGATCACCGTGCGGCCGATCGCTGGCACTCGCCCCCGTGGCGCCACGGAGGAGGCTGACCGGGCGCTGGAAGAGGACCTGTTGTCGGATGACAAGGAAATCGCCGAGCACCTGATGCTGATCGACCTGGGCCGCAATGACACCGGGCGGGTCTCGGAAGTCGGCTCGGTGAAGCTCACCGAAAAAATGGTCATCGAGCGTTACTCCAACGTGATGCACATCGTGTCCAACGTCACCGGCCAGTTGAAGGCCGGGCTGACAGCGATGGACGCCTTGCGGGCGATCCTGCCGGCGGGGACCTTGTCCGGCGCGCCGAAGATCCGGGCGATGGAAATCATCGACGAACTGGAGCCGGTCAAGCGTGGCGTGTACGGCGGGGCCGTGGGTTACTTCGCCTGGAACGGCAACATGGACACCGCCATCGCCATCCGCACGGCCGTGATCAAGAACGGTGAGCTGCACGTGCAAGCCGGCGGCGGCATCGTCGCCGACTCGGTACCGGCATTGGAGTGGGAAGAAACCCTGAACAAGCGCCGGGCGATGTTCCGCGCCGTGGCGTTGGCCGAGCAGACCCCGAAGGACTGAAGCCCTTCAACACCTGTGGCGAGGGAGCTTGCTCCCTTGCCATAGGTCCTTCAGCAACTCGATCAAAATGTGGGAGCGAGCTTGCTCGCGATGAGGCCGTCATATTCAACCCATGGGTCGACTGACAGTCCGCTATCGCGAGCAAGCTCGCTCCCACAGGCTCTCCTCGATCAGAAGTCCAGGCTGACCCCCAGGCTCACCCCTTGCTGGGTAAAGTCATCATCCTTGCGCAAGGTATAACCGCCCCGCAGCGCCAAGTCGTCGGTCAACTTGTGGCTGACCCCCAGGCTCAGGCGATTCAGATGGCTCTGTGGCGCATAGCCTTCCAGGGTGAAGTCATTGGCCGGCAAGCTATTAAGGGCAATGTTGACCTTCTGGGTATCGTCTTCGTATTCGCGTTCATGGGCATATTCGCCAAACACCTGGGTTTGGCGGGTGAAGCTGTATTTGCCCTGCAAGCCAATGCCCAAGCGTTTCGAGTCGCGGGTCTGATTATCGAAGGCCAGGGCGGTGGAACGGTTGCTCTTCTCTGAATAGCCATCGACTTCCACTTTTGCATAGTCAGCGCTGATAAAGGGTGAAAGGTGCCATTCACTGCCCGGCTGGGCGATGTCGTAACCCACGCGCGTGCTGAATGCCCATAGATGGCCGTCAGTATCACCTTTCTCTTGCGCTTGGTTGACGCCCAAATCGAACTTGCGCTCCAGGTTGTCATAGTCGAGCTTGCCACCGGTCAGCGCTGCGTCGGCCCACCAGCGGTTTTGCTGGAACTGGGCGAAAGCGGTCGCCAGGTAGCTGTTGAGCTTGTAGTCCGAATCGTTATGACCGGCCTCCATGTCCTGACGATAGAAACCAGCGGCCACACCCACGCGCCAGGCCTCGTTCAGGCGATAACTGCCACCGATGTTCAGGCTGTAGCCGTTGCCGTCGGCACTGGCACTACTGCTCTGGTTGTCCATGTCCAAATGTTGGCCGCCGCCCGCGACGATCGCGCGCCACTGGCCGACTGCCTGCCAGTTCTCCCAATCCGATTGCCATTGACCGCGCAACTCATCCTGATGGGCGCGCAGGGTGGAGTGGGCCATTTCCGGCAGTAACGTCAGTTCCCACGGCGCCGCGAGCAGGGAGTAGGCGTAGTCGGCGATCAGCTTCTGGCCAGCCTCGGTGGGATGGACCGAGTCGTTATAAATCAGCTTGCTGGGGTCCGGTGTGGCGCTGTTGATGCCATACGTGGCGTTTTCCGTACAACCGTTGCCACTGAAGCAGGTCGCGGTGAGGTTCTCACTGGTGGCGAAGCCGAATCGCGCTGGATCGGCAAAGCTTTCCTTCAGCAGTAGGGGAATGTTCAGTGGAATGACTTCGGCGGCGATGCCTTGTAAACGCGTGACCAGTTGCTGGTTGAATTGATTGCTGAGCTGGGAGAAGGCGTCTTCAAAAGGACCGCCATTGAGGGCCGGGGTCAAGCCCAGGTCAGGCAACAACCAGACCATCACATAGCGAGCCCCGGCGGTTTGCAAGACCTGGACGCTGTCGGCCAGACGGTCTGCGGCGTCCGCCGCCTGGGCGCTGTTCAATACCAGTCCCTGGAGAAAGTCGTTACCGCCACCGGAAATGTAATACAGCGCATTCGGGTCGGCGCGAAGACCATTGGCCACCAGGTAACCGGTACGACTGCGCTCGCCGGTATCGGAAAGAGTGGTGATCGATTCGAGGATCTGGTCGGTACGATAGCCACCCACCGCCCAATTGTTACCGTCCGCCAGCCCTTCGCTGGCGCGTACCGCTGAGGTCGAGGCTGCCGTCTCATCGTCGGAAAACCCCAGCCGTCCGCCGAGCAGTTGGGTGGAGTTGGCGGAATAGACTTCGCCACTGCCGTCCAGATAAACCGGACCGGTGCGGTTGGTAAAGCGTCGGGTGGCCCCGGATGGGCCGCCTGAGTCGCTCAACTGGCCGGCGTCGTTGAGGCTGTCACCAAATACGATGAAGCTCGAATAGGGATTAGGAGCGGCATTCGCCTGGGCGCAGGCCATTGCCAGCAGGCAGCCGGTGATCGGCGCGAATAACGTCTGTTTGATCATGGGAAAGTCCATTTTTATTGAAAATGCAGCGAAAACGCCAAAGTCCCCCGGCGTCCCACCGCCCTCGGTCAGCCACCGTCGTGATTGTTTCAAAGCCCTTCGGGGTCGGTCATATTGCGTGCTCCGCCCAGCTAAGCTACTGTGCCGGAACGTATGAACGAGACTTCCCCTGTGTCGATTGTCAGCAAACTCCTGGATCAAATGATCAAGGCTCACGCCCGTTGGCGTTGGCGCGCCTGAACGTTCTCCGCCGGCCATGCCGGACCTTTACCGATTTGCCTTCTTTACCCGCTTGAAAACCGCTTCGCTGGTGCATCACACGCCTTGCCAAGCGCAGCACCGTGCGGGTCACTCTCCGAAGGCTGTATTTAAAGTCAGTGAATTCAATAGGTTGCTTACGCCATGTTGCTGATGATCGATAATTACGACTCTTTTACCTACAACGTTGTTCAGTACCTCGGCGAGCTCGGCTCCGAGGTCAAGGTCGTGCGCAACGACGAACTGACCATCGCTGAAATCGAAGCCCTCAAGCCAGAGCGCATCGTGGTCTCGCCCGGTCCTTGCACACCGACCGAAGCAGGCATCTCCATCGACGCCATCAAATATTTCGCCGGCAAACTGCCGATCCTGGGCGTTTGCCTGGGGCATCAGTCGATTGGCCAAGCGTTCGGCGGCGATGTGGTGCGTGCCCGTCAAGTCATGCACGGTAAGACTAGCCCGGTATTCCACGAGGACAAGGGCGTGTTCGAAGGGCTGAATCATCCGCTGACCGTCACCCGTTACCACTCCCTGATCGTCAAGCGCGAAACCCTGCCCGACTGCCTGGAGCTGACCGCCTGGACCCAGCTTGAAGACGGTTCGGTGGATGAAATCATGGGGCTGCGCCACAAGACGCTGAACATCGAGGGTGTGCAATTTCACCCCGAGTCTATTCTCACCGAGCAGGGCCACGAACTGTTCGCCAACTTCCTCAAACAAACCGGCGGCACGCGCTAAGGACTTTTCATGGATATCAAGACAGCCCTGAGCCGTATCGTCGGCCACCTCGACCTGAGCACCGACGAGATGCGCGATGTGATGCGCGAAATCATGACCGGGCAATGCACGGATGCGCAGATCGGCGCATTCATGATGGCCATGCGCATGAAGAGTGAGAGCATCGATGAAATCGTCGGCGCGGTTTCGGTGATGCGTGAACTGGCGGACAAGGTCGAACTCAAGACCCTGGACGGAGTGGTAGATGTCGTCGGTACCGGCGGTGACGGTGCCAATATTTTCAACGTTTCCACCGCCTCGGCGTTCGTGGTCGCGGCGGCCGGCTGCACCGTCGCCAAGCACGGCAATCGTGCCGTTTCCGGCAAGAGCGGCAGTGCCGATCTGCTGGAGGCGGCCGGCGTCTACCTGAACCTGACCCCGGTCCAGGTGGCGCGCTGCATCGACAATGTCGGCATCGGCTTCATGTTCGCCCAGACCCACCACAGAGCCATGAAGCACGCGGCCGCACCCCGTCGTGACCTGGGGCTGCGCACGCTGTTCAATATGCTCGGCCCGCTTACGAATCCGGCCGGCGTGAAACATCAGGTGGTCGGCGTGTTCAGCCAAGCGTTGTGCCGGCCATTGGCTGAAGTCCTGCAGCGCATGGGCAGCAAGCACATCCTGGTGGTCCATTCGAAGGACGGGCTGGACGAGTTCAGCCTGGCGGCGCCAACTTTTGTAGCTGAATTAAAAAATGATCAGATCAGCGAGTATTGGGTCGAACCTGAAGACCTGGGCATGAAGAGCCAAAGCCTGCACGGCCTGGCGGTTGAAAGCCCGGCCCAGTCACTGGAGCTGATTCGCGATGCCTTGGGCCGTCGCAAGACCGAGAATGGCCAGAAAGCCGCTGAGATGATCGTGCTCAATGCCGGTGCTGCGTTGTACGCCGCCGACCATGCCAGTAGCCTCAAGCAAGGCGTGGAGTTGGCCCACGATGCGTTGCACACCGGTCTGGCCCGGGAAAAACTCGAAGAATTGGGTGCATTTACCGCTGTATTCAAAGTGGAGAACGAAGGATGAGCGTGCCAACGGTTCTGGAAAAAATTCTGGCTCGCAAGGCTGAGGAAGTGGCCGAGCGCAGTTCGCGAGTCAGCCTGGCCGAGTTGGAAAGCCTCGCGCGTTCAGCGGATGCGCCCCGCGGCTTTGCCACGGCGCTGATCGACCAGGCCAAGAAAAAGCAGCCGGCGGTGATTGCTGAAATCAAAAAGGCCTCCCCCAGCAAGGGTGTGATTCGGGAAGACTTCGTTCCGGCCGACATCGCCCGCAGCTACGAGAAGGGCGGTGCGACCTGCCTCTCGGTGCTGACCGATATCGACTTTTTCCAAGGGGCCGACGACTACCTCAAGCAGGCGCGGGCGGCGTGCAAACTCCCGGTGATCCGCAAGGATTTCATGGTCGACCCGTATCAAATTGTCGAAGCGCGCGCGCTGGGTGCCGATTGCGTGTTGTTGATCGTTTCCGCCCTCGACGACGTGAGAATGGCCGAGCTGGCGGCAGTCGCCAAAGACATGGGCCTGGATGTATTGGTCGAAGTCCATGACGGTGATGAGCTGGAACGGGCGCTGAAGACCCTCGATACCAAGTTGGTCGGGGTGAACAACCGCAACCTGCACACCTTCGAAGTCAATCTGGAAACTACGCTGGATCTGTTGCCGCGCATCCCGCGTGATCGCCTGGTCATCACCGAAAGCGGCATCCTCAACCGGGCCGATGTCGAGCTGATGGAAGTCAGCGATGTGTATTCGTTCCTGGTGGGTGAGGCGTTCATGCGGGCTGAGAACCCGGGCACGGAGTTGCAACGGTTGTTCTTTCCTGAGCGTGGTCTCCCGATAAGCGGTTCGACATTGGACTGATTCAATGTCGCCAGTGGTTTCCCTGACCGTCGAAGCCGGCCTCCAAGCCGAACAGGATTTGCTGGCCAGCATCTGTGCCGGCGATGCCGAGTTCGGCCTGTTGTTCTGGCAGCCCCATGATCGTGCGTTGGTCATGCCTCGCCGCTTGAGTCGCCTGCCGGGGTTTGAACACGCCTGTGAAGTATCGGCCACCCATGGCTGGCCGGTGCTGTTGCGCGAAACCGGCGGTGAACCGGTGCCGCAGTCAGCCGCTACCGTCAATATTGCCCTGGTCTACGCGCCGCCGCGCAGCGAAGGCGATCATGGGCGGATCGAAACCGCGTATCGCCGGTTGTGCGACCCTATCTGTCAGTTGCTGGATGAGTTGGGTGGGCTGGCTTCGCTGGGGGAAGTGGAGGGCGCGTTTTGCGACGGGCGATTCAACGTCAATCTCGACGGTCGGAAAATGGTCGGCACCGCTCAGCGCTGGCGCCAGAGCAAGGGCGGCCAACGCCCGGTAGGCCTGGTGCATGGTGCGCTGTTGCTGGAGAACGAGCGCCAGTTCATGGTCGCTGCGGTCAATCGCTTCAATGAGGCTTGCGGTCTGGAGCAGCGAGTGCGCGCCGAGAGCCACATTGCCTTGCATGAAAAATTTCCGGCCCCTCACGCACTGGAGCGGCTCGAAGCGTTATATCGGCAATTGCCGGCCACGCTAGCCCGGGCCTAACGCGTTCCGAACACCACCATGGTCTTGCCTTTGACGCTGACCAGATTGCGCTCCTCCAAGTCCTTGAGCACCCGACCAACCATTTCCCGGGAGCAGCCGACAATCCGGCCGATTTCCTGTCGGGTTACCTTGATTTGCATGCCGTCCGGGTGGGTCATCGCATCCGGTTGTTTACACAACTCCAGCAGGCAGCGGGCGACGCGACCGGTGACGTCGAAGAACGCAAGGTCGCCCACCTTGCGGGTGGTGTTGCGCAGGCGTTGTGCGATTTGTCCGCTGAGGACGTAAAGAATGTCCGGGTCTTGCACAGACAGTTCCCGGAACTTGCTGTAACTGATTTCCGCGACCTCACATTCGATCTTCGCGCGTACCCAGGCGCTGCGCACCTGCTCCTTGCCTGCCTGTTCGAACAACCCCAGCTCGCCGAAAAAGTCCCCCGAGTTGAGATAGGCGATGATCATTTCCCGACCGTCGTCATCCTCGATCAGGATCGTGACCGATCCCTTGATAATGAAAAACAGTGTTTCGGAGCGATCCCCCGCGCAAATGATGTTGTGCTTGGCTGGGTAGCGGCGACGCTGACAATGCATCAGGAGTTTGTCGAGGTTCTTGATCTTGAGCGTGGGAGTAATGGCAACCATGGTTGTATCCCGAAAGGCCTGCGCGGTGTGCTGGTTTGGTTTTTTTATGGGCGCGATGGCAATCGCGATAGCTGGCCATACGCCAGCGCGTGGGAGCCAGCTTAACAGAGGCATCCCCAATTGATTTAAGAATTTACCTACAGGGTGCCGGTCATGCGCCCTACGGCAGAGACTGCCATGACAGGGGCTGTGCTAAGCTGGCGCCCCTTTTTTAACAGTGGAGTCTTGGCGATGAAGGCACGCATCCAATGGGCTGGCGAGGCCATGTTCCTCGGTGAATCAGGCAGTGGTCATGTGGTTGTCATGGACGGTCCACCGGAAGCTGGTGGTCGTAACCTGGGTGTTCGACCAATGGAAATGCTCCTGCTGGGCGTGGGCGGTTGCAGCAACTTCGACGTGGTCAGCATTCTCAAGAAATCCCGCCAGGCCGTCGAAAGTTGCGAAGCCTTCCTGGAAGCAGAGCGCGCCACCGAAGACCCGAAGGTGTTCACCAAGATTCACATGCACTTTGTAGTGAAGGGCCGAGCCTTGAAGGAGGCGCAGGTCAAGCGCGCTATCGAGCTGTCCGCCGAAAAATATTGCTCGGCTTCCATCATGCTCGGCGCTGCCGGTGTTGAAATCACCCACGATTATGAAATCATCGAGTTGGGTTGAATCGACATCCAACCATCATAAAAACAGTGCAAGCTCTGGCGATTGGCAGTCTACGTCTGCATAATGCGCCACTTTTTTCAAGGCAGTGATCGGTCGGTCGATCGGTCGCTTGTCTGGACAGACAACCAAAATCGCCATCGCGAAGAGGTGTTAACCGTCCTACGCAGGTGCGGCGTTCGCATCTGACGGGCATGCTTGATCACGCGGCCGGGCCGCAAATATATAGAGAGTTTTCAAACGGTGAAAAGCAAACTCAAGCTCCATGGGTTCAATAACCTGACAAAGACCTTGAGCTTCAACATCTATGACATCTGCTATGCGGAAACTCCGCAAGACCAGCAGGCCTACGTCGAGTACATCAATAAAGAGTACAACGCCAAGCGCCTCACGCAGATCCTCACGGAAGTTGTCGATATCATTGGTGCCAACATCCTGAACATCGCCAGTCAGGACTATGAACCCCAAGGTGCCAGCGTGACCATTCTGATCTCGGAAGAACCGGTGACACCGACCGACAGCCAGATAGAAGAGTCCCCGGGCCCGTTGCCCGAAATCATCCTGGCCCACCTCGACAAGAGTCACATCACGGTACATACCTACCCGGAAATACATCCGGTCGACGGTATTGCGACGTTCCGTGTGGACATTGATGTGTCGACCTGTGGCGTCATTTCACCGCTCAAGGCGCTCAACTTCCTGATTCATCAGTTCGAGTCGGACATCGTGACCGTGGATTACCGCGTGCGTGGATTTACCCGCGACGTTGAAGGTCACAAGCACTTCATTGATCACGAGATCAATTCGATTCAGAACTACCTGTCCGAAGACACTCGCGACGCGTATCAGATGACCGACGTCAATGTGTACCAGGAAAACCTGTTCCACACCAAAATGCTGCTCAAGGACTTCGAACTGGATAACTACCTGTTCGGTGATGCCACCAGCAACCTGTCTACTGAACAGCGTGACCAGGTGGAAGAACGTGTAAAACACGAAATGTTGGAAATCTTCTACGCACGCAATATGCCGCGCTGAAGTTTCGGGCACAAAAAAGGCGGCTACCGGTGGGTAGTCGCCTTTTTTTGTGCAAGCCCGGTTTGTCTGGGCCTGCCTCCAGTTCGCGGTCAGATCCGATAAGTGCTCTTGGTCATGACCTTGGCCAGCAGGCTCATGCCGAACTTCACCGGTGCCGGGAAACGAAAACCACCGGCCTCCAGGGCGCTTTCAGCATGCTGCTCCTCGTCCACGCGCATCTGCTCCAGAATCGCCCGGGACTTTTCATCCTCGGCCGGCAACTGCTCCAAATGCTCATTCAAGTGCTTGCACACCTGATGCTCGGTCGCCGCGACGAAGCCGAGGCTGACTTTGTCACTGATCAGGCCGGCCACTGCGCCGATTCCGAATGACATCCCATAGAACAACGGGTTCAGGACGCTGGTATGGCTACCCAGCTGGCGAATGCGTTGCTCGCACCAAACCAGATGGTCGACTTCTTCCTCGGCCGCATGCTCCATCGCCTCGCGCACTTGCGGCAGCTTGGCTGTCAGTGCCTGACCCTGATACAGCGCCTGGGCGCAGACTTCGCCGGTGTGGTTGATGCGCATCAGTCCCGCAACGTGGCGGGTCTGTTCGTCACTCAGTTGTGCGTCCGGCTGCACGATAGCCGGCGACGGGCGATACGGCTGGCCACTGAAGGGCAACAGCGTCCGCATCGCGGTATCGGCTTGCAGCAACAGGCGGTCAATCGGCGAGTAATGACGTTGAGTAGTCATGTTTATCTCCGGGGAAAAATCACAGCGGCCAGTTTAAACCAATCGGCCGCTGAAGATTTGCCTTGGGTCAGGGATATCAACCCGGTGGCCAGTGCATCTGGCGCTGCCCAAGCACATGCATGTGAATGTGATAGACGGTCTGCCCGCCGAGTTCATTGCAGTTCATCACCACGCGAAAACCGTCTTCGCAACCTAGCTCTTTGGCCAGGCGCTGGGCAGTGAACAAAATATGCCCGGCCAGCTCTTTATCGTCCTCGGTCAGGTCATTGAGCGTGCGGATCGGTTTCTTCGGAATGACCAGGAAGTGCACCGGTGCCTGTGGGGCGATGTCGTGGAAGGCCAGGACCTGGTCATCCTCGTAGATGATCTTGGCCGGAATTTCCCGGTTGATGATCTTGGTAAACAGGGTATCCACAGCTGTTCTCCGTTGGGTTAGTCGAGGTCGAGTGTACTGAAAGGGTGGCTGGCGAGCCTGGGTTTTAACTTCAAAGGGTTATTCAACGCGGGCAGTAGGTCTTGTTGACCATGCCGGCGATGGTCCGGACCAGCCCCCTCGATCCCAGTCGCGGTAATGCCGCGAGCCAGCGATTGCGACGCCCGGGAATGATGATGGCCCGGTTCCTGTCCAGCGCGCGCACGGCATACAGCGCAACTTCCTCCGGGCTCATCAGGTGTTTGCTATCGATGATCTTCTGCTCATCGAGTTGGGCCCTGGCGAAAAAACCGGTGCGGGTCGGGCCAGGGCAAAGCACCGATACCTTGATCGCGCATTTCTTGAGTTCGACCCGCAGGGCTTCGGAAAAGTGCAGCACATACGCCTTGCTGGCGTGGTACGTACTCATCCAGGGGCCGGGCTGGAAGGCGGCGAGCGATGCGACGTTGAGGATTTGACCGCCACCCTGCAACGCCATGCTATTGCCTATTGCGTGACAGAGGCGTGTCAGTGCGAGGATGTTGACTTCGATCAGGTCTTGCTCGGTCATCCAGTCCTGGCCCAGGAAAGGGCCGCTGGTGCCAATGCCGGCGCAGTTGACCAGCAGGTCGATCTGGCGCTCGCCTTCCTCCAGCTCCAGCAAGAAACCTGAAAGCCTGAGGGGCTCCCCCAGGTCACAAGCCCGGAACAACACCTCCACGCCAAACCGCTGAGTCAGTTCGATTGCAATACTTTCCAGCCGATCACGCTGTCGAGCCACCAGTATCAGGTTGCGGCCGCGCCGGGCCAGTGCCTCGGCCATGGCCAGGCCGAGGCCGCCGGAGGCGCCAGTGATCAGTGCGTAACGGGTCATGCAGTTCTCCATCACAACAGCCCGCCGCCAGTGGACTGGGCTGTCACTGGCACGAAGCGCGCTTATTGTTCCTCTTCTTCTTCATAGTCTACAGAAGGCGAGGCCGCCTCTGCTGCTTCTGCTGCTGCCTCGGCATTGGTGTCGTCGCTGTTTTGATATTCGCTCGACTCGCTGCTTTCAAAGTTGCTCACAGAGTTGCTGTATTCGTCTCCGATATCGCTGAACGCCCCGCCCACTGCCGCGGCGATGATCAGGACGATCATGACGACCCACAGCGATGACAGTACCTTGACCGCAGTGCTGTTGGGCGGTGGTGGCGCGCCATAGCGATTCGCACCGGCATTGCCAGGCATGCACATGAGCACGAACGGGAAGAGGCTACCTACGAATGGCACCAGATTGAGCAACCACAGCCACCCGGACCAGCCGACGTCATGCAGGCGCTGGACGTTGAACTGGAGACTCACAAAAGCAAAGGCGAGCGCGATGGCCACCCCTGCCAGCCCGCCGACAATCATCGCAGCCAGCGAGTTGGATGCGATGAGCCATGACAGGCTGAACCAAAAGGCCACGCCGATCACCGGCAGCATCACCAGCGTCAACACCATGGTCCAGGCCAGGAACCGCAGCCGTCCGATACGCCCCTCGAAGCTGAAGGGCTTGAGCGTGCTGTACCCGGCCAGTGCTTCACCGACTTCCGCCCGAGGCGGTGCATACGGAGATACGGGGTCGATGATTGAGTCTGGGTGGCGTCCGTCCGAGTGATGAAGGGATTCCTGTACCTCGCCCAGATTCAACTGGAGAGAGGGCTCGGCTTCGATTCGTGCATCGATCCCAGTCTTGTTGAGCGCTTCGAGGTACTTCTGCGCTTCGCTTTGGGACAGGTTGCTTTTAAGGGCCACCTTGCGACCGCTGAACAGTCGCTCAATGGCGCTGACATCGCTCTTGAACAGCTCGGCGAGGTTGAGTTTGGCGGTGGTGGTATCGACGCCCGGCATCAGGGCTCCGTCGAATACGATGTTGAAACGGGTTTCGCTCATGCCCGGCATCCTTGTCTCTAAAGGTTAAGTATTTGTTGTTGTCAGGTCAGCGGGGCCATTGCCCCCCAAGCTGTGCCGCCCGGGCCTGCGCCTGACGGTATTCTTCATCCAGGCGTGCCACCAATTGGCCGACGCTTGGCACATCATGGATTTCACCCACACCCTGGCCTGCGGACCACACGGTTTTCCAGGCCTTGGCTTCATCGTTCAACGGCTTGAGTTTCGAACCCGCATCCACCTCGCCTTTGCCCTGCAGGGCGGCGAGGTCGAAGCCGGCGTTCTCCAGGCTCTGGCGCATGAAACTGGCCGGTACCCCAGACACCGCAGGAGTATGCACGATGTCTGCGGCTCGGGATGTGAGCAACATCTCTTTATAAGCGTCAGGCGCATGGCTTTCGGTCGTGCCGATAAAGCGCGTTCCGAGGTAGGCTAAATCCGCTCCGAGCAACTGTGCGGCCAGAATCTGATGACCGTGGTTCAGGCATCCCGCAAGTAGAACGGTTTTGTCGAAGAACTGGCGGATCTCGGCGACCAGCGAGAACGGGCTCCAGGTCCCGGCATGCCCACCCGCGCCGGCGGCAACGGCGATCAATCCATCGACACCGGCCTCGGCGGCTTTTTCCGCATGGCGCCGTGTGGTGACGTCGTGGAACACCAGGCCGCCGTAGCTGTGAACGGCGTCCACCAATTCTTTCACCGCGCCCAGGCTGGTGATGACAATCGGCACCTTGTGTTCGACGCAGATGGCCAGGTCGGCCTGAAGTCGCGGGTTACTGTGGTGGACGATCAGGTTGACGGCGTAGGGCGCCGGTTTTTCCAGTGTCGCCAGCCCTGCTTCGATTTCCTCCAGCCAGGCCTTGAAGCCACTGCTCTCGCGCTGGTTCAACGCCGGGAAGCTGCCGACAATGCCATTGCGGCAGCAGGCCAGCACCAGCTGCGGGTTGGAAATCAGGAACATCGGCGCCGCCACGACGGGCAGGCGCAAACGTTGTTCGAGCAGAGCGGGCAGCGACATTGGAAGTACCCCGGATTAAGTAGTGCCGATTGGAAGTTAGAACGGCCGAACCACGACCAGAATTACGATAGCCAGCAATATCAGAACCGGCACTTCATTGAACCAGCGATAAAAGACGTGGCTGCGGGTGTTTTCGCCACGGGCGAAGCGCTTCACTTGGGCGCCGCACATGTGGTGGTAGCCGATCAGCAGCACGACCAGGGTCAGCTTGGCGTGCATCCAGCCGCCTTGGGTGAAGTAGGCGCCAGCGTTGAGACTGAGCAGCCAGATGCCGAACACCAGGGTGGCGATCATCGCCGGGCCCATGATGCCGCGGTATAACTTGCGCTCCATGACGCTGAAGCGTTCCTTGCTGACGTTGTCTTCGCTTTGGGCGTGGTAGACAAACAGGCGAGGCAGATAGAACAGGCCGGCGAACCAACAGACCATGCTGACGATATGAAGTGCTTTGAGCCAAAGATAGAGCATTTTTAGTTATTCCCAGATTCACGGTGACTCGATAGTAGAGGTTCGAGCGCCCACACGTCACCTTGACGGTTGTCGCCACGCCCTGCGGCCCCTATCATCGACGGCTTTCCAGTGGGTTCGTTGAGGGCAGGTTTATGGTCAAGGTCGGTATCGTCGGCGGCACGGGTTACACCGGTGTCGAACTGCTGCGTCTGTTGGCACAGCATCCGCAAGCTGAGGTGGTGGTCATTACCTCCCGATCCGAGGCCGGCCTGGCCGTTGCCGACATGTATCCGAACCTGCGAGGTCATTACGACGGCCTGGCGTTCAGCGTTCCCGATATCAAGACCCTGGGCGCCTGCGATGTAGTGTTCTTCGCGACGCCGCACGGTGTCGCCCACGCGCTGGCAGGAGAGTTGCTGGCCGCCGGGACCAAGGTCATCGACCTGTCGGCAGACTTCCGCCTGCAGGACGCCGACGAATGGGCCAAGTGGTATGGCCAGCCCCACGGGGCGCCGGACCTGCTCGACGAGGCTGTCTACGGATTGCCGGAAGTCAATCGGGAGAAAATCAAGCAGGCCCGTCTGATCGCGGTACCGGGTTGCTATCCGACTGCAACGCAGTTGGGCTTCTTGCCTCTGCTCGAGGCCGGTCTTGCCGATACTTCGCGTTTGATCGCTGATTGCAAATCCGGTGTCAGTGGCGCCGGGCGCGGTGCCAGTGTTGGTTCGTTGTACTCCGAGACGTCGGAAAGCATGAAGGCCTACGCGGTCAAAGGTCACCGTCACCTACCGGAAATTCGCCAGGGGTTGCGTCGGGCCGCGGGCAAGGACGTCGGCCTGACTTTCGTGCCGCACCTGACGCCGATGATTCGTGGCATCCACTCCACCCTCTACGCAACCGTCGTTGACCGCTCGGTGGACCTGCAGGCATTGTTCGAAAAGCGTTACGCCAACGAACCATTCGTCGATGTAATGCCGGCCGGCAGCCATCCGGAAACCCGTAGCGTACGCGGCGCGAACGTTTGCCGGATTGCCGTGCATCGCCCACAGGATGGTGACCTGGTGGTGGTGTTGTCGGTCATCGACAACCTGGTCAAAGGCGCGTCGGGCCAGGCGGTGCAGAACCTGAACATCCTGTTCGGGCTGGATGAGCGTCTGGGTCTGTCCCACGCGGGAATGTTGCCTTAACAGCGGTCAAAAGCTGCAAGCTTTAAGCTACAAGCTTGCGGCTTTTAATGTGTAGCTTGCCGCTGCCCCTCAAATAGTTGACCAATTTTCTAGGAGAAGCGGATAATGCCCGCCATCACGCATTATGGCGGCGTAAGCGCCGGGAGATATTCAGCATGAGCGTCGAAACCTTCACCCCCATGGCTTTGCAATTCACCCACGGTGCCGCGCACAAGGTGAAGAGCCTGGTCGATGAAGAGGGCAATGATCGTTTGAAGCTGCGCGTATTTGTGACGGGCGGCGGTTGTTCGGGTTTTCAGTACGGCTTCACTTTCGATGAAGAAGTGGCTGAAGACGACACCATCGTCGAGCGCGAAGGCGTCAGTCTGGTGGTCGATCCGATGAGCTTCCAGTACCTGGCGGGTGCCGAGGTGGATTACCAGGAAGGTTTGGAAGGGTCGCGTTTCGTGATCAAGAACCCGAACGCCACCACGACCTGCGGTTGCGGTTCTTCGTTCTCGATCTGACAGCTTCAGTCTTCAAGCAAAACGCCGCAGTGCCTGGGAAGGCCCTGCGGCGTTTTTTTTGTCCGGGATTCCTGGGTTCAGGCGGGATAGATGGCGCCAAGAATGCGTAAGCCGCGCGCGCCGGTGACACTAGGGCGGTTGGCTGGGATGCCTGCAAGGCAGCAATGGGCCAGCCACGCGAAGGCCATGGCTTCGACCCAGTCCGGGTCCACGCCGTAAGCAGCCGTGCTGCTGACTTTGGCGTCCGGCAGCAAATCGGCCAGACGCTTCATGAGCGTATGGTTGTGCGCGCCGCCACCGCAGACCAACAGCTCTTGAGTCTCTGCCTGGGCGTTTTGCAATGATTCGACGATGCTCAGGGCTGTCAGCTCGAGCAGTGTTGCCTGCACATCTTCAGCGGCGAAGGCTGGCAGGCGTGACAGGTGTTGACTCAGCCACGGCAAGTTGAACACTTCTCGCCCAGTGCTTTTCGGACCTTTGGTGATAAAGAAGGGGTCGCTCAGCAGTTCCTTGAGCAGGACCGGCTCGACGGTCCCGCTGGCGGCCCATTGCCCGTCGCGATCGAAATGCTCGCCCCGTTGCTGGTGTATCCAGGCATCGAGCAAGACGTTGCCGGGGCCACAATCGAAACCGGCTACCGGCTTTGCGGGTTCTATCAGGCTCAGATTGCTGAAGCCGCCGACATTCAGCACCGCGCGATTGCCGGCTCGTTCTTCGAACAGTGCTTCGTGAAAGGCCGGAACCAGAGGAGCGCCTTGTCCGCCAGCCGCGACGTCACGACTGCGGAAGTCGCTGACAACGGTGATGCCGGTCAATTCGGTCAACAGCGCTGGATTGCCGATCTGCACGGTAAAGCCACGGGCCGGTTCATGACGAATGGTCTGGCCATGGCTGCCAATCGCCGTTACGTCTTCAGGCTTGAGCTTCTGTTCGCTGAGTAGAGTATGAATGCCCTGAGCAGCCAGCTTCACCCAGTTTTGCTGGGCAATGGCGGAGCGGGCGATCTCATCGGGCCCACTGCTGCACAGTCCGAGCAATTCGGTGCGCAAGGCGGCGGGCATGGGGATGTAGTGCGTGGCGATCAATCTGATCGCCGGGGCCAGTTCGATCAGTGCGATGTCCAGGCCATCCAGGCTGGTCCCGGACATAACGCCGATATAGAGCGCCATGGCTTAGCGCTTGCTCGAAGCCAGCATGGTGGCTTTCTCTTGATCCATGCGAGCCATCAAGGGTTGGCTTTGGGCCAGGAAACGCGAGCGCTCGGATTTGGCGATCGGGTCGGCCATTGGCAGCTTCTGGCCCAGCGGGTCGACGTGGACACCGTTGACCTGGAACTCATAGTGCAAGTGCGGGCCGGTGGACAGGCCGGTGGTACCGATATAACCGATGACCTGGCCTTGCTTGACGCTGCCGCCGGTCTTCACGCCTTTGGCGAAGCCCTGCATGTGGCCGTACAGCGTGCGGTAGGTGTTGCCGTGCTGGATGATCACGGTGTTGCCATAACCGCCGCGGCGCCCAGCCAGCAATACTTTACCGTCGCCGGCGGCCTTGATTGGCGTGCCACGGGGCGCAGCGTAGTCGACGCCTTTATGGGCGCGGATCTTGTTCAGGATCGGGTGCTTGCGGCCTGCGGAGAACTTCGAGCTGATGCGGGCGAAATCAACCGGCGTGCGGATGAATGCCTTGCGCATGCTGTTGCCATCGGCGGTGTAATAGCTGCTGTTGCCTTGTTTGTTGGTGTAGCGCACTGCGGTGTAGGTCTTGCCGCGGTTGGTAAAGCGCGCGGAAAGGATCGGACCGTTGCCGACGCTCTTTCCATTGACCACTTTCTGCTCGTAGATAATGTCGAACTCGTCGCCCTGGCGAATATCCTGGGCGAAGTCGATGTCGTAGCCAAACACGCTGGCCATGTCCATGGTCAGGCTATGGGAAAGGCCGGCGCGTGCGGCCGATTGCGACAGTGAGCTATTGATGACGCCATGGACGTACGCTGAGCGCACAGTAGGCTTGGCGGTCACGCGGTTGAATACATAACCCTTGTCATTCTTGGTCAGGGTGATGCTTTCCAGGTCGCTCAGCTTGGTGTGCAGGTTAGTCAGTTGGCCGTCGGGACTGAGCTCGAATTCAAGCTTCTGGCCCCGCTGCAGTCGAGTGAATTGCTTGGCTTGCTTATCGCTGGCCAGGATTTCGTGGACCGAGGTCGAGGGCAGGCCAACCTTTTCGAAGAGGGTAGAGAGCGTATCGCCTTTGGCAACAATGACCTCGCGGTGATCCGGACCTTTCTTTTCTTCTACAGCTGGAGGCTCTGCCTGAGCGGCCTCGGCAGTGTCTTCAGGGCTGTTTTCAATCTGCGCGAAAGGGGGCGCGGCCGGTTCGTTTGTGGCTTGAGCGGCTTCGGCAGCGTCTTGATCTTGTGTCAGTTGTTCAGCAGGGCTTTCCAGTTCAAGACTCAGAGTCGTCTTTTTGGCTTCAACATCGCTGGAGGGGAACACCAGGAGCGCCAGGCTAAGGAGGGCTGCAATGCCACTTGCGGCAAGCAGGTGGGTCTTTGGGTAAAGCGGCGGCGCTTTAGACGGTTCTGTGGTCATAGGTAATTTTGACTTTTGAAAAGATGAATTGGAAAAGATGAATGACATGATGAAGATGAAATAACTGTATAAAATATAACCAAATCCCCTTCGAAGCAAGCCCGCAGACGCTCTGTCTGTGGATTGGCGTCCCTGCGCCGGGCAAACCTTGTATTTGGTGTGCGTTCTTGTATGGTTGGGTCCCTTTGAATCTGAGCCTTGCGGGTCTGTTATGAAGTCGGTTGAAGAGCAGCTAGCGCTGATCAAACGTGGTGCGGAAGAACTGTTGGTCGAGTCCGAGCTGATCGAAAAGCTCAAGCGCGGGCAGCCGCTGCGTATCAAGGCTGGTTTCGACCCGACGGCGCCCGATCTGCATTTGGGTCATACCGTGCTTATTAATAAGCTGCGCCAGTTCCAGGACCTGGGGCACCAGGTCATCTTCCTTATAGGTGACTTCACCGGGATGATCGGCGATCCGAGTGGCAAGAGTGCGACCCGTCCACCGCTGACCCGCGAGCAGGTTCTCGATAACGCCGAGACCTATAAGACTCAAGTCTTCAAGATTCTTGATCCGGCCAAGACCGAAGTGGCTTTCAACTCCACGTGGATGGACCAGATGGGGCCGGCGGATTTCATTCGCCTGACTTCCCAGTACACCGTGGCTCGTATGCTTGAGCGCGATGACTTCGACAAGCGCTATACAACCAATCAGCCAATCGCCATTCATGAGTTTCTCTATCCGCTCGTTCAGGGTTATGACTCGGTTGCGTTGCGAGCGGACGTTGAGCTCGGCGGCACCGACCAGAAGTTCAACCTGCTGATGGGGCGTGAGCTGCAGCGAGGCTATGGCCAGGAAGCCCAGTGCATCCTGACCATGCCGTTGCTGGAGGGGTTGGATGGCGTGAAGAAGATGTCCAAGTCGTTGGGCAACTACGTCGGCATTCAAGAAGCTCCGGGTGTTATGTACGGCAAGCTGGTTTCCATTCCGGATGTGTTGATGTGGCGTTACTTCGAGCTGTTGAGCTTCCGCTCCATGGATGAGATCAATGCATTCCGTGTCGATGTTGAGGCTGGGGCTAATCCGCGGGACATCAAGATCAAGCTGGCCGAAGAAATCGTCGCTCGTTTCCATGGTGAAGAGGCTGCGGCCAATGCTCACCGTGCGGCGGGTAATCGTATGAAAGAGGGTGAGCTGCCGGACGATCTGCCAGAGATCGAGCTGACGGCTGCCGAGGATATGCCGATCGCGGCTGTCCTTAATAAGGCGGGTCTGGTCAAGAACGCGGCGGTGGCGCGGGATCTCCTTGGTTCGGGCGGTGTGCGTATAGATGGTGAGGTTGTGGATCGCACCTATATATATGAGCTGGGTTCTACCCATGTATGCCAGGCCGGCAAAAAGGCTTTCGCGCGGATTACGCTGAAATCCGAATAAAGCTGAAGATAGCTATTGACGGCAGATTCTGGACGTCTATAATTCGCCCCACTTCCGGCGCAGTCGAAACGGAAAACTCCTTGAGTTTCAATGAGTTATCCTTGTTTTGAAAGTGCCGGGCTTCAGTTTATCGAAGCCTGGGAAGTAGTTGATAAGGTGGTTTGTTTGGCCTTATTGATGATTCGATCTTCTCGGTCGAAAGCGGGGAAAAAGAGGTGTTGACAGCAGCGAGTAACGCTGTAGAATTCGCCTCCCGCTAACGAGAGATCGGAAGCGCAAGTGGTTGAAGTTGTTGAAAATAACCGCTTGACAGATACACAAGGCGCTGTAGAATGCGCGCCTCGGTTGAGACGAAAGGCTCAACCCACCGCTCTTTAACAACTGAATCAAGCAATTCGTGTGGGTGCTTGTGGAGTCAGACTGCTAGTCAACAGATTATCAGCATCACAAGTTACTCCGCGAGAAATCAAAGATGTAACCAACGATTGCTGAGCCAAGTTTAGGGTTTTCTCAAAACCCAAAGATGTTTGAACTGAAGAGTTTGATCATGGCTCAGATTGAACGCTGGCGGCAGGCCTAACACATGCAAGTCGAGCGGTAGAGAGAAGCTTGCTTCTCTTGAGAGCGGCGGACGGGTGAGTAATGCCTAGGAATCTGCCTGGTAGTGGGGGATAACGCTCGGAAACGGACGCTAATACCGCATACGTCCTACGGGAGAAAGCAGGGGACCTTCGGGCCTTGCGCTATCAGATGAGCCTAGGTCGGATTAGCTAGTTGGTGGGGTAATGGCTCACCAAGGCGACGATCCGTAACTGGTCTGAGAGGATGATCAGTCACACTGGAACTGAGACACGGTCCAGACTCCTACGGGAGGCAGCAGTGGGGAATATTGGACAATGGGCGAAAGCCTGATCCAGCCATGCCGCGTGTGTGAAGAAGGTCTTCGGATTGTAAAGCACTTTAAGTTGGGAGGAAGGGCAGTTACTTAATACGTGATTGTCTTGACGTTACCGACAGAATAAGCACCGGCTAACTCTGTGCCAGCAGCCGCGGTAATACAGAGGGTGCAAGCGTTAATCGGAATTACTGGGCGTAAAGCGCGCGTAGGTGGTTTGTTAAGTTGGATGTGAAATCCCCGGGCTCAACCTGGGAACTGCATTCAAAACTGACAAGCTAGAGTATGGTAGAGGGTGGTGGAATTTCCTGTGTAGCGGTGAAATGCGTAGATATAGGAAGGAACACCAGTGGCGAAGGCGACCACCTGGACTGATACTGACACTGAGGTGCGAAAGCGTGGGGAGCAAACAGGATTAGATACCCTGGTAGTCCACGCCGTAAACGATGTCAACTAGCCGTTGGGAGCCTTGAGCTCTTAGTGGCGCAGCTAACGCATTAAGTTGACCGCCTGGGGAGTACGGCCGCAAGGTTAAAACTCAAATGAATTGACGGGGGCCCGCACAAGCGGTGGAGCATGTGGTTTAATTCGAAGCAACGCGAAGAACCTTACCAGGCCTTGACATCCAATGAACTTTCCAGAGATGGATTGGTGCCTTCGGGAACATTGAGACAGGTGCTGCATGGCTGTCGTCAGCTCGTGTCGTGAGATGTTGGGTTAAGTCCCGTAACGAGCGCAACCCTTGTCCTTAGTTACCAGCACGTTATGGTGGGCACTCTAAGGAGACTGCCGGTGACAAACCGGAGGAAGGTGGGGATGACGTCAAGTCATCATGGCCCTTACGGCCTGGGCTACACACGTGCTACAATGGTCGGTACAGAGGGTTGCCAAGCCGCGAGGTGGAGCTAATCCCACAAAACCGATCGTAGTCCGGATCGCAGTCTGCAACTCGACTGCGTGAAGTCGGAATCGCTAGTAATCGCGAATCAGAATGTCGCGGTGAATACGTTCCCGGGCCTTGTACACACCGCCCGTCACACCATGGGAGTGGGTTGCACCAGAAGTAGCTAGTCTAACCTTCGGGAGGACGGTTACCACGGTGTGATTCATGACTGGGGTGAAGTCGTAACAAGGTAGCCGTAGGGGAACCTGCGGCTGGATCACCTCCTTAATCGACGACCGCAGCTGCTCCATGAGCTCCCACACGAATTGCTTGATTCATTGAAGAAGACGAAAGAAGCAGCCCGAAATTGGGTCTGTAGCTCAGTTGGTTAGAGCGCACCCCTGATAAGGGTGAGGTCGGCAGTTCGAATCTGCCCAGACCCACCAATTTTGTGTGGGAAACGCCTGTAGAAATACGGGGCCATAGCTCAGCTGGGAGAGCGCCTGCCTTGCACGCAGGAGGTCAGCGGTTCGATCCCGCTTGGCTCCACCACTACTGCTTCGATTGTATAAAGCTTAGAAATGAGCATTCCATCGGTTCGATGGTGAATGTTGATTTCTAGTCTTTGACTAGTTCGTTCTTTAAAAATTTGGGTATGTGATAGAAAGATAGACTGAACGTTACTTTCACTGGTAACGGATCAGGCTAAGGTAAAATTTGTGAGTTGCTCTTAAGTGAGCAAGCGTACGAATTTTCGGCGAATGTCGTCTTCACAGTATAACCAGATTGCTTGGGGTTATATGGTCAAGTGAAGAAGCGCATACGGTGGATGCCTTGGCAGTCAGAGGCGATGAAAGACGTGGTAGCCTGCGAAAAGCTTCGGGGAGTCGGCAAACAGACTTTGATCCGGAGATGTCTGAATGGGGGAACCCAGCCATCATAAGATGGTTATCTTGTACTGAATACATAGGTGCAAGAGGCGAACCAGGGGAACTGAAACATCTAAGTACCCTGAGGAAAAGAAATCAACCGAGATTCCCTTAGTAGTGGCGAGCGAACGGGGACTAGCCCTTAAGCTTCTTTGATTTTAGCGGAACGCTCTGGAAAGTGCGGCCATAGTGGGTGATAGCCCTGTACGCGAAAGGATCTTAGAAGTGAAATCGAGTAGGACGGAGCACGAGAAACTTTGTCTGAATATGGGGGGACCATCCTCCAAGGCTAAATACTACTGACTGACCGATAGTGAACTAGTACCGTGAGGGAAAGGCGAAAAGAACCCCGGAGAGGGGAGTGAAATAGATCCTGAAACCGTATGCGTACAAGCAGTGGGAGCCCACTTTGTTGGGTGACTGCGTACCTTTTGTATAATGGGTCAGCGACTTATTTTCAGTGGCGAGCTTAACCGAATAGGGGAGGCGTAGCGAAAGCGAGTCTTAATAGGGCGTCTAGTCGCTGGGAATAGACCCGAAACCGGGCGATCTATCCATGGGCAGGTTGAAGGTTGGGTAACACTAACTGGAGGACCGAACCGACTACCGTTGAAAAGTTAGCGGATGACCTGTGGATCGGAGTGAAAGGCTAATCAAGCTCGGAGATAGCTGGTTCTCCTCGAAAGCTATTTAGGTAGCGCCTCATGTATCACTGTAGGGGGTAGAGCACTGTTTCGGCTAGGGGGTCATCCCGACTTACCAAACCGATGCAAACTCCGAATACCTACAAGTGCCGAGCATGGGAGACACACGGCGGGTGCTAACGTCCGTCGTGAAAAGGGAAACAACCCAGACCGTCAGCTAAGGTCCCAAAGTTATGGTTAAGTGGGAAACGATGTGGGAAGGCTTAGACAGCTAGGAGGTTGGCTTAGAAGCAGCCACCCTTTAAAGAAAGCGTAATAGCTCACTAGTCGAGTCGGCCTGCGCGGAAGATGTAACGGGGCTCAAACCATACACCGAAGCTACGGGTATCACTTAGGTGATGCGGTAGAGGAGCGTTCTGTAAGCCTGTGAAGGTGAGTTGAGAAGCTTGCTGGAGGTATCAGAAGTGCGAATGCTGACATGAGTAACGACAATGGGTGTGAAAAACACCCACGCCGAAAGACCAAGGTTTCCTGCGCAACGTTAATCGACGCAGGGTTAGTCGGTCCCTAAGGCGAGGCTGAAAAGCGTAGTCGATGGAAAACAGGTTAATATTCCTGTACTTCTGGTTATTGCGATGGAGGGACGGAGAAGGCTAGGCCAGCTTGGCGTTGGTTGTCCAAGTTTAAGGTGGTAGGCTGAAATCTTAGGTAAATCCGGGGTTTCAAGGCCGAGAGCTGATGACGAGTTACCCTTTGGGTGACGAAGTGGTTGATGCCATGCTTCCAAGAAAAGCTTCTAAGCTTCAGGTAACCAGGAACCGTACCCCAAACCGACACAGGTGGTTGGGTAGAGAATACCAAGGCGCTTGAGAGAACTCGGGTGAAGGAACTAGGCAAAATGGCACCGTAACTTCGGGAGAAGGTGCGCCGGTGAGGGTGAAGGACTTGCTCCGTAAGCTCATGCCGGTCGAAGATACCAGGCCGCTGCGACTGTTTATTAAAAACACAGCACTCTGCAAACACGAAAGTGGACGTATAGGGTGTGACGCCTGCCCGGTGCCGGAAGGTTAATTGATGGGGTTAGCTAACGCGAAGCTCTTGATCGAAGCCCCGGTAAACGGCGGCCGTAACTATAACGGTCCTAAGGTAGCGAAATTCCTTGTCGGGTAAGTTCCGACCTGCACGAATGGCGTAACGATGGCGGCGCTGTCTCCACCCGAGACTCAGTGAAATTGAAATCGCTGTGAAGATGCAGTGTATCCGCGGCTAGACGGAAAGACCCCGTGAACCTTTACTATAGCTTTGCACTGGACTTTGAATTTGCTTGTGTAGGATAGGTGGGAGGCTTTGAAGCGTGGACGCCAGTTCGCGTGGAGCCAACCTTGAAATACCACCCTGGCAACTTTGAGGTTCTAACTCAGGTCCGTTATCCGGATCGAGGACAGTGTATGGTGGGTAGTTTGACTGGGGCGGTCTCCTCCTAAAGAGTAACGGAGGAGTACGAAGGTGCGCTCAGACCGGTCGGAAATCGGTCGTAGAGTATAAAGGCAAAAGCGCGCTTGACTGCGAGACAGACACGTCGAGCAGGTACGAAAGTAGGTCTTAGTGATCCGGTGGTTCTGTATGGAAGGGCCATCGCTCAACGGATAAAAGGTACTCCGGGGATAACAGGCTGATACCGCCCAAGAGTTCATATCGACGGCGGTGTTTGGCACCTCGATGTCGGCTCATCACATCCTGGGGCTGAAGCCGGTCCCAAGGGTATGGCTGTTCGCCATTTAAAGTGGTACGCGAGCTGGGTTTAGAACGTCGTGAGACAGTTCGGTCCCTATCTGCCGTGGACGTTTGAGATTTGAGAGGGGCTGCTCCTAGTACGAGAGGACCGGAGTGGACGAACCTCTGGTGTTCCGGTTGTCACGCCAGTGGCATTGCCGGGTAGCTATGTTCGGGAAAGATAACCGCTGAAAGCATCTAAGCGGGAAACTTGCCTCAAGATGAGATCTCACTGGGACCTTGAGTCCCCTGAAGGGCCGTCGAAGACTACGACGTTGATAGGCAGGGTGTGTAAGCGCTGTGAGGCGTTGAGCTAACCTGTACTAATTGCCCGTGAGGCTTGACCATATAACACCCAAGCAATTTGTGAACTCGAAAGAGGCCAGATTGCGGTGTGTGAAGACGACACGAACCGAAAGTTCGAAGCTGCTCACAAAGCAACACACAAACTATCGCATACCCATTTGCTGGAACGTGACCGCAAGGCACGCGCCGGCTACCGAATTTCTTGACGACCATAGAGCATTGGAACCACCTGATCCCATCCCGAACTCAGCAGTGAAACGATGCATCGCCGATGGTAGTGTGGGGTTTCCCCATGTGAGAGTAGGTCATCGTCAAGATTAAATTCCGAAACCCCTATCTGCTGACGCAGGTAGGGGTTTTGTTTTGCCCGCAGGAAAGTTCTTACGATAAGCACGGACAGGTCCCAGCTGTCACAGCCCCCCGACAGTGCTAAGGTTCGGCCCTAGCTTTTGCATTTTCAAGGATGCCTTTCATGCCGGACGCAACGTCCCTTAACCCAGCTTTCATGGTGGTTCACGGGAATCGCCTTGATGAATTGCGCAGCCTGGTGATCAGCTTGATGCGGCGCTATCCGCTGGCCCCTCTTGAAAATGAAATCGCGTTGGTACAGAGCAACGGTATTGCTCAATGGCTCAAGCTGGCACTGGCTGAAGATCCACAAGACGATGATACTGGCGGCTGCGGTATTGCGGCTGCCATTGACGTGCAGTTGCCAGGCAGCTTCATGTGGCAACTTTATCGAACCGTCCTGGGCCGTGACGAGATTCCGGCCAAGTCCCTGCTGGATAAAGCTCCGCTGACCTGGCGGCTGATGCGCCTCCTGCCGCAGTTGATCGAGCAGCCTCATTTCGAGCCTCTACGACGATTCCTTACCCACGACACCGACTTACGCAAGCGCTACCAATTGTCCGAGCGCCTCGCCGATCTGTTCGACCAATACCAGGTATACCGGGCCGACTGGCTTGAAGATTGGGCGGAAGGTCGACACCAGACAAGAACCGTCCGCGGCGAAATGAAGGCGCTCGCGCCGGCAAATTGTTGGCAGGCCGAGCTTTGGCGAGCCTTGTTGCTGGACGTTGGAGAGAAAGGCATGGCTCAAAGCCGTGCAGGCGTTCACCAGCGCTACCTCGAGCGTATCAACAGCCTGGAAAGCGCTCCCCAAGGCCTGCCCGCGCGAGTGATAGTGTTCGGCATTTCTTCGCTACCGGCCCAAGCCCTTGAAGCGCTTGCCGGTCTGTCACGGTTTAGCCAGGTCCTGCTGTGTGTCCATAACCCATGCCGCCACCACTGGGCGGACATCGTGGCCGACAAGGATTTGTTGCGCCACCAATACAAGCGTCAGGCACGCAAGGCGGGCATGCCCGTCGTCCTTGATCCGCAAACCTTACATCAGCATGCCCATCCGTTATTGGCCGCCTGGGGCAAGCAGGGGCGCGACTATATCAACCTGCTCGACAGCTACGATGACCCCAACAGCTATCGCTCGGTATTTCGCGATGGACGAATCGACCTGTTCAGCGACGGGAATCCCACGACCCTCCTCAGTCAGTTGCAAGATGACATCCTTGAGTTGCGCCCTCTGAACGAAACCCGGGAACACTGGCCTGTCGTCGATACGGAGCAAGATAGGTCAATCCGTTTTCATGTTGCCCACAGCGCCCAGCGCGAAGTCGAAATTCTCCATGACCAGTTGCTGGCCCACTTCAGTGCGGATCTGACCTTGCGCCCGCGGGATATCATCGTCATGGTCCCGGACATCGACAGTTACGCGCCGCACATTCGCGCGGTGTTCGGCCAGCTCGATAGAACGGACCCGCGCTTCATTCCATTCACGTTGACCGACCAGGGCCAGCGCGGACGCGATCCGCTGCTGATCGCCGTCGAGCACCTGCTCAAGCTGCCTGACAGTCGCTTCCCCGTCAGCGAAATCCTCGATCTGCTGGATGTCCCGGCGTTACGTGAGCGTTTCGGAATCGATGAAGCCGACTTGCCTACGCTGCATCGTTGGATCGAGGGCGCTGGCATTCGCTGGGGCATGAGCGCCGAACATCGTGCCGGGTTGGGGTTGCCCGCAGAGCTTGAGCAGAACAGCTGGCATTTCGGACTGCGGCGCATGTTGCTGGGGTATGCCGTCGGCCGTTCGGATGCCTACGAGGGCATCGAACCCTATGACGAAATCGGCGGTTTGGATGCGGCATTGATCGGTCCTCTGGTCGCCTTGCTGGATGCGCTGGAAGTCGCCCATCAAGAACTGACCCAGCCGGCATCACCGCAGGAGTGGGGGTCGCGTCTGCACGATCTGACGCAGTTGTTTTTCCAGGCGAGCAACGAGCATGACGACTATCTGCTGGCCCAACTCGAAGACCTGCGTGAAACCTGGCTGGAAACCTGTGAGTCGGTTGGCCTGCAGGATGAACTGCCACTGACGGTGGTGCGTGAAGCCTGGCTGGCCGGGTTGGATCAAGGTCGGCTGTCCCAACGCTTCCTGGCCGGAGCGGTCAACTTCTGTACCTTGATGCCGATGCGCGCGATTCCCTTCAAGCTGGTGTGCTTGCTGGGGATGAATGACGGTGATTACCCGCGCGCGCAACCACCCCTGGATTTCGACCTCATGGGCAGCGATTATCGCCCGGGCGATCGCTCACGACGTGAGGATGACCGTTATCTGCTTTTGGAAGCGCTGCTGTCGGCCCGGGAGAAACTCTACATCAGTTGGGTCGGGCGCAGCATTCGCGACAACAGTGAACGGCCCGCATCGGTGTTGATTGGTCAACTGCGCGATCATCTTGCCAATGGATGGCAATTGGCAGATGGCAGCCAGGACCTTCTCGAGGCACTCACCCAGGAGCATCCTCTGCAACCGTTCAGCGCTCGCTATTTTCATCAGGGCGATGAGTTGTTCAGTTATGCCAGCGAATGGCGGATGCTTCACGATGCCCAGGACCAGGCCTCCCAATCCCAGGTGCTGGAACCCTACGTCCAGGAAGAACCCTTGGGCCTCGGTCAGTTGCAGGACTTCCTGCGCAATCCCGTCCGCCATTTCTTCAGCCAGCGACTCAAAGTATTTTTTGAAGCCATCGAAGCCCCCCTCGCTGATGACGAGCCATTCGTTCTTGATGCGCTTGAGCGTTACAGCCTGAGCGACAGCCTGCTCGAGGCCGCCCTGGTTCGCCTGGACCAATCGGATCTTGCCCTGGCCGCCCACGCCAAAAGACTCCAGAACAGCGGTCTGTTACCCATGGCCGGTTTCGGTGAGTGCATGCAGCGTGAATTGATCGAGCCCTTGCCTGATCTGCTCCAGCGTTACCAACAGCTTCTGGCGTTATGGCCCACGCCGCTTGTCAGCGCTGTGCCAGTCAGCCTGCAGTTGCAGGGTGTGAGCGTCGAAGGCTGGCTCAGTGGCCTGCACCAGCGCGCTGATGGTGCAGTCCTCGCCATCACGGCCATACCCAACAGCATCGGCTCCACCAAGACCCGTAAATGGCATCGGCTGATACGGCCCTGGGTCAACCATCTGGTGGCCTGCGCTAACGGCCTTTCAATGACGACGGCGCTGGTGGCCAGTGATGACAGCTTGCTGCTGGCTCCCTTTGAGGAAGATGTAGCGCAAAGGTTGCTCGGCGATCTATTGCAAGCCTGGCAAACCGGTATGCGCCAGCCGCTACCGGTCGCGGTGAAGACAGCCTTTGCCTGGCTTGGCCAGAGTGATCCGGCCAAAGCCGATGCCGCTGCTCGAAAAGCCTACGAAGGCGATGGGCAGACCACTGAAGGCGAGCGCCGGGAAAGTCCGGCCTTGGCTCGACAGTTTGCTGATTTCGATGCCTTGACGGCTGACGAAACATTCCCCGATTGGTGCGATGCGCTTTACCGCCCGCTGCTCGAAGCCCCATGGCGTTCATCGGCCGACGGGGAGGCACGTTCATGAGTCGGCAGACACCACTGGCCCTGGCCTTCCCGCTACGTGGCAGCCAATTGATCGAGGCCAGCGCCGGGACCGGCAAGACTTTCACCATTTCGGCCCTGTACCTGCGCCTGGTGTTGGGGCATGGCAGTTCGGCGACCGGGTTTGGCCGCGAGCTGCTTCCTCCGCAAATCCTCGTGGTGACGTTTACGGACGCGGCCACCAAAGAGTTGCGTGAACGGATCCGCACGCGCCTGGCCGAAGCCGCGCGTTTCTTTCGTGACGAGATTCCCGCCCCGGATTCGCTGATCGCAGCGTTGCGTGATGAATTCGACGCTGAGCAATGGCCTGGCTGCGCGAACCGGCTCGACATCGCCGCGCAATGGATGGACGAAGCGGCCGTCTCGACCATCCATAGCTGGTGTCAGCGCATGCTGCGTGAGCATGCTTTCGACAGCGGCAGCCTCTTTACCCAAACCCTGGAAACCGACCACAGCGAATTGCTCGGCGAGGTGCTGCGCGACTATTGGCGGCTGTTCTGCTACTCGATGCAAGGCGAAGCGCTGAATTGGGTCCGTGCTCATTGGGGCGGCCCGGCTGCGCTGTTGCCGCGAGTGAGAGGGTTGTTCTCCAGCGAGCGTGCCAACGGTGAGGGGCTTGAGCCAGCTGAACTCATCGCTGCCTCCCTGCAGGAGCGCAGTGCCGCCTTGCTCGACCTTAAGGCGCCGTGGCGGCAATGGGCCGTGGAGCTGCTGGAGATCTGCCAGCAAGGCGTCGCCAACAAGTGTGTCGACGGGCGCAAGATGCAGGCGCGCTACTTCGAGCCGTGGTTTCAGAAAATCACGGCCTGGGTGGAGGACGAAAGCCTCGAGTTGTTGGACATCGGCACCGGGTTCACTCGGCTGACTCCCGAAGGCATGGCCGAAGCCTGGAAAGGCGAAGTGCCCAACCATCCCGGGCTGGATGCCATGGCCGGTCTCAAGGCCAGCCTGGATGCCTTGCCTACTCCGGATGCCGCCGTACTGCAACATGCCGCGCAATGGGTCGGGGCACGCTTCGAGGCCGAGAAGCGGCGCCGCGCAGAGATGGGTTTCGACGACATGCTGCTGCGTCTCGACACGGCTTTGCAGGCCGACGGGGGAGAGCGTCTGGCCAGCCTGATCCGCGAGCAGTTTCCGGTGGCGCTGATCGATGAGTTCCAGGATACCGACCCGGTTCAATACCGGATCTTTGAAAGCATCTATCGCATCGAAGAGAACAACCCTGACACCGGGCTGTTCTTGATTGGTGATCCGAAGCAGGCGATTTACGCTTTTCGCGGTGCCGACATCTATACCTACCTGCGGGCTCGCGAAGCCACCACGGGCCGGCTGCATACGCTGGGGACCAATTTCCGCTCCAGCCACGCCATGGTTGGCGCCGTGAATCATATTTTCCATTACGCCGAATCGCGTCCGAAAGGGCGAGGGGCCTTTCTGTTCCGTGAATCATCGGGCGAGAACCCGGTGCCGTTCTTGCCTGTTGAGTCCCAAGGTCGTAAGGAGTCCCTGCGGATTGCAGGGCAAGCCGTTGCTGCATTGAATATCTGGCACCTGCCATCGGATCAACCCCTCTCCGGGGCGGTGTATCGCAAGTACATGGCAGCTACCTGCGCCAGTGAGATCACCGCGTTGCTCAATGGTGGCCAGTCGGGGCGCGATGGTTTTACGGTCGATGAAAAAGCGCTCCAAGGATTGCGCCCGGCGGACATCGCCATCCTGGTGCGCGACGGTAAAGAAGCGCAGGCCGTGCGGGATGAGTTGTCCGCACGGGGCGTGCGCAGTGTCTATCTGTCCGATAAGGATTCGGTCTTTGCCGCCCAGGAGGCGCGCGACTTGCTGACCTGGCTCAGGGCCTGCGCCGAGCCGGATGTCGAGCGACCGCTGCGGGCAGCATTGGCGAGCATTACTTTGAATCTGCCGCTGACCGAGCTGGAGCGTCTCAATCAGGATGAGCTGGCCTGGGAAGCGCGCGTCATGCAGTTCCGGGGTTATCGCACGGTTTGGCGCACCCAGGGGGTGCTGCCCATGTTGCGGCGCCTGTTGCATGATTTTGAGTTGCCCCAGGCCTTGATCGCGCGCAGCGATGGCGAGCGGGTGCTGACCAACTTGCTGCACCTTTGCGAACTGTTGCAACAAGCCGCCGGTGAGCTGGATGGCGAGCAAGCCTTGATTCGACATCTGTCCGAGCACCTGGCCCTGTCCGGGCAGGCGGGAGAAGAGCAAATCCTGCGACTGGAAAGCGATGAGCAGTTGGTCAAGGTGGTCACGATCCACAAGTCCAAGGGGCTTGAGTATCCGTTGGTGTTCCTGCCTTTCATCTGTTCGACGAAACCGGTGGACGGCAGCCGACTGCCGTTGCATTACCACGATGAGGGCAACAAGGCGCAGATCAGTCTCAAGCCCACCGCCGAGTTGATTGCCAAGGCCGATGACGAGCGTCTGGCCGAGGATCTACGACTTCTCTATGTGGCGCTGACCCGTGCACAGCATGCCTGCTGGCTGGGTGTCGCCGATCTCAAACGGGGCAACAACAACGGCTCGATCCTGCATTTGTCGGCACTGGGGTATCTGTTGGGCGGCGGTGCGCCGTTGGCCGAGTCGGTAGAGCTGCGGCGCTGGTTGGAAGATCTGCAGCAAGGCAGCGTCGCGGTGAGTTGCCAGGAGATGCCCCAGGCTACCGACGAGCGCTACCAGCCCCCACGCAACGAAGCGGTATTGCTCGAGCCCTTGATGCCCGTACGAAAAGCCAGCGAAAACTGGTGGATTGCGTCCTACAGCGCGCTGCGCATTGGGGAAAGCCTGAGTGAAGGCAGCGATGCCGCGCCAGAGAATCCCCAGGCCCAGAAATTGTTCGACGATGAACGGCTTGACCCGGACGCCCCGAGGGAAGTCATTGCCGTTGGCGGTGACATCCATCGCTTTCCCCGAGGTCCCAATCCCGGGACGTTCCTTCATGGCCTCCTGGAGTGGGCCGCCGGTGAAGGCTTTGCGGCTACGCCGTCGGCCATCGAGGATGCCATTGCCCGACGCTGCAACCGTAGAGGCTGGAAAGGCTGGATTCCCACCCTCAGCGACTGGCTGCAACACCTGATCAAAGTACCTTTGCACATCGGTAACGGCCAGGCGCCGGTGGTGTTCGAGCACTTGACCCAGTTTCAGGTCGAAATGGAATTCTGGTTCGCCAGCCATAAGGTCGATGTACTCAAGCTCGATCAACTGGTTTGCCGGTTCACCCAGGGTGGTGTCGCTCGTGTTGCTGCCGAGCCGGTGTTGCTCAACGGCATGTTCAAGGGATTCATCGATTTGACGTTCGAGCACGAGGGGCGCTACTACGTGGCCGATTACAAATCCAACTGGCTGGGTGTTGATGACATGGCCTATACCGTCCAGGCCATGGAACAGTCGATTCTGGAAAATCGCTACGACCTGCAATACGTGTTGTACCTGTTGGCGTTGCATCGTCAGCTCAAGGCGCGCCTGCCCGATTATGACTACGACCGGCATGTCGGTGGCGCTTTGTATCTGTTCCTTCGTGGTACCCGTGCAGCCAGTCAGGGTGTGTTCTTCACCAAGCCGCCACGAGCGTTGATCGAGCAATTGGATCGTCTGTTCCAAGGGGCGCCCGAGCCCAAGGCTGAGCCGGCGTGGGTACAGGGAGAGTTGCTATGAGTCGTTCTTTTGCCGACCTGCTCCCCCTCTCGTCCGATGATGAGGGCCTGGGTGACCTGGCGCCTTTGAGCCATGCCGATGATCTGCTGTTGCTGCTGACGCGTTGGGTCGAGCGCGGCTGGTTGCGTGCCCTGGACAAGGCATTTGTCGCGTTCCTTCATGAGCTGGCGCCCGACGATGATCCGCTGGTACTGCTCGCCGCGGCGCTCACCAGCCATCAACTGGGCCATGGGCATGTCTGCCTGGACCTGTTCGAAACCCTCAAGGAGCCGGACTTCGCCCTGTCGCTGCCCCCCGAGGGGGACTTGCAAACCGGCGTACTGCCGTCGCAAATACTGCGGAACCTGGACGGCGCTCATTGGTGCAAGGCCCTGGCTTCCAGCCGCCTGGTGGCCTTGGCGGTCGATGGCAGCGAGCAGGCACGGCAGCGCCCGTTGGTGCTGTCTGGCAAACGTCTTTATCTGCGCCGTTACTGGGCCTATGAACGACGGATCGATGAGGCGTTGCGTCAACGGCTTACCGAGCATGAGGTCGCGCCCGGTGACCTGCGTGAACGGCTGGACGGGTTGTTCGGACCGGCCAGCGGCGCCGGCCCCATCGATTGGCAGAAACTCGCCTGTGCCCTGGCGACTCGGGCGGGCTTCAGCATCGTTACTGGTGGCCCGGGCACAGGCAAGACCACTACCGTTGTACGCTTGCTAGCCTTGCTTCAGGCACCCGCCGTCGAGGCCGGCAAGCCACTGCGAATTCGCCTGGCCGCGCCCACGGGCAAGGCGGCGGCGCGCCTGACCGAGTCCATCAGCCAACAGGTCCGGACCCTGGATGTGGTCGAGGCCGTGCGCGAGCGGATTCCCTGCGAGGTGACCACGGTCCATCGTTTGCTGGGCAGTCGCCCCGGTACGCGTCATTTTCGTCACCATGCGGGCAATCGGCTGCCGTTGGATGTACTGGTGGTCGATGAAGCATCGATGATCGATCTGGAGATGATGGCCAACCTGCTGGATGCGCTGCCGGCTCATGCCCGACTGGTGTTGCTGGGGGATAAGGACCAGTTGGCCTCTGTGGAGGCGGGCGCGGTGCTGGGGGATTTGTGTCGAGACGCCGAGGAGGGCTGGTACAACCCACAGACTCGAGCCTGGCTTGAGTCGGTCAGCGGCGAAAACCTGACAGCCAGTGATCTGCAACAAGACCTCGACGGCACTCATCCCTTGGCCCAGCAAGTGGTCATGCTCAGGCATTCCCGCCGTTTCGGCGAGGGCAGTGGGATCGGCCAACTGGCCCGCTGGGTCAACCAGCAACAGCCGGAAAAAGCTCGTTGCTTACTGGCGGGCGGCCAACATGCCGACCTGTTTTCCCTGGCGTTGAAGGGCGAGCATGATGGGGCGCTGGAGCGTTTGGTGCTTGAAGGTCAGCCACAGGGGCCGCAGGGGTATGGGCATTACTTGAGCCTGCTTCGGCAGCGCCGTCCGACTAGCTCGCGTCCACTGGAGGACAGCTGCTGGGCCGATTGGGCGCGGGACGTCCTGTCGGCGTTCGACGAATTCCAATTGCTCTGCGCCGTTCGCAAAGGCCCCTGGGGCGTCGAAGGGCTGAACCAGCGAATCACCGCAGCACTGCTCAAGGCCCGCCTGATCGATAGCGATCATCAGTGGTACGAAGGGCGCCCGGTCTTGATGACCCGCAACGACTATGGGTTGGGGTTGATGAACGGCGATATCGGTATTGCCCTCAAGTTGCCCGAACGGGAAGGGCCGGATGCGAGCAAACAGGTGCTGCGCGTGGCTTTCCCGCGCAACGACGGCCAGGGTGGTGTGCGTTTCGTCCTGCCCAGCCGCCTGACGGATGTGGAAACCGTGTATGCCATGACGGTGCACAAATCCCAGGGCTCGGAATTCACTCACACGGCTTTGATTCTCCCGGATGCGCTGAATCCGGTGTTGACCAAGGAACTGGTGTACACCGCTATTACCCGGGGCAAGCAATGGTTCAGCCTGATAGAACCGCGAGCGGGGGTATTCGAGGAGGCGGTCCAGCGCAAGGTCAAGCGCTTGAGTGGGTTGATGCTGGAACTGGAACAGGCTGACTGAATCATCAGTGTTGGTGATTCATTGCCCTGATCGCGGTTTTTCCTGTATCGCCCGCAAGTCTATGGAACACGCTGTCTCGCTGGCTTTTTGGCACTGTGCTATCGTTCCGGCACTTAACGCTTGGATCAAGAGATTTCCATGGAAGTGCCTGTACGGGAGGCAGTGCGCAGCAAGGGCTGGAGGCATTTTCTGCTTGCCGGCCTTCTGTGTTTACTGTCGCCCATCGTCGTTGCCCAGGATCAGGCATCCACAACCCAGGCCGAGCAGCGCGCTGAAGCGGTGACTCAGGTTGTATTGGGAATTCTTAGCTACGCGCGCTGGCCTGTGGAACCGACACAATTGCAACTGTGTATCGTCGGGCCGACCCAATACACCGACGACCTGGTCAAGGGCACAACACAGGCCACTGGACGGCCGGTGAGCGTGCAACGGCTACTGGCCGATCATCCCGATATCGCCACTGACTGCAACGCCGTCTACATTGGCAGGCTGACCAGCGACGAGCGCTCCCGGCTGTTCGCCTCCCTGATCGGCCAGCCTGTGCTGAGCATCAGCGAAGGCGGCGACCAGTGCACGGTGGGTAGTCTGTTTTGTCTGCGGGTCGGCGATGAACAGGTTTCGTTCGAGGTCAATCTCGACTCGGTAGCGCGCAGCGGCGTACGTATCCATCCGAGCGTCCTGCAGCTCTCCCGTCGCAGGCCGCCAGCACCATGAGCCTGTCCAAATCCCGGATCCGTCCCACCTTGGGTTCGGTCATCGGTCGCGGCCACCTGATCGTCGCATTGGTGGCAATCACCATGGCCAGTGTTTCCCTGACCCTGCTCGGCGTGCTTGCATTGCGGGTCTATGCCGACCACAACCTGCACCTGATCGCCCGCTCGATCAACTACACCGTGGAAGCGGCCGTGGTGTTCGATGACGCAGCGGCGGCCACCGAAGCGCTGGCCTTGATTGCCTCCACCGAGGAAGTCGCCGATGCCCAGGTATTCAATGAGCACGGCCGCTTGTTGGCGCGCTGGCAGCGTCCGGAAACCGGATTATTGTCAGAGTTGGAAATGCACATCGCCAAGGCGTTTTTGGAAAAACCCATCAGCCTGCCGATCGTGCATCAAGGAGAGAGCATCGGCAGCATTGTGCTGGCGGGGCATGGCGGTAGCCTGTTTCGCTTTTTGCTCAGCGGTCTGGCAGGGATCATTTTGTGCACGGCGGTGAGCGCCTGGGTGGCGTTGTATCTGGCGCGGCGTCAGTTGCGGGCGATCACCGGGCCGTTGCGCAGCCTGGCCGAGGTGGCCCACGCGGCCCGCAGCGAGCGTGCCCTCGACCGGCGCGTGCCGCCGGCTGCCATCGCCGAACTGGATAATCTGGGCAATGACTTCAACGCCCTGCTCGACGAATTGGAATCCTGGCAGACCCACCTGCAAAGCGAGAACGAAACCCTGGCTCACCAAGCCAGTCACGACAGCCTGACCGGGTTGCCAAACCGGGCGTTCTTCGAAGGCCGGTTGATCCGTGCCTTGCGCAATGCCAGCAAACACGATGAGCAAGTGGCGGTGCTGTACCTGGACAGTGATCGGTTCAAGGGCATCAATGATAATTTCGGCCACGCGGCCGGTGATGCGGTGCTGACGGCGGTGGCGACGCGGGTCAGGGCGCAGTTGCGTGAGGATGACCTGGTGGCGCGTCTGGGAGGCGACGAATTCGCCGTGCTGCTGACACCGCTGCACAGCACCGACGATGCCGAGCGTATCGCCGAGAAAATCATCGCCAGCATGGAGATGCCGATTCAATTGCCGGGCAATGCCTCAGTCCTGACGTCCCTCAGTATCGGCATTGCCGTTTACCCCGATCATGGCGCCACTCCGGGCGCCTTGCTCAATGCCGCCGACGCGGCGATGTACCAAGCCAAACGCCTCGCTCGAGGCGGCCAACACACGGCGGAGTTGGAACATTCCGCCGTTGATCTTCAAACCAGGAGCTGACGCGTGCGTGTATATCCCCAACGTTTCCTGCAGCGGTTCGCTGCAGTTCTGTTTATCGCCGTCCTGGCCCTGACCGGTTGCCAGACGGCACCGCAGAAAGGGCTTACCCCGGCGCAAATTGCCGTACTCAAGCAGCAAGGGTTCGAATTGACTGACGAAGGCTGGGCCTTCGGTCTGTCGGGCAAGGTGCTGTTTGGCAGCGATGTGGAAAACCTGAACCCGGCCAGCACCGAAATCGTCGAGCGCATCGGCAAGGCGCTGTTGCTGGCCGGCATCGAGCGGGTGCGGATCGATGGACATACCGACGCGTCGGGCTCTCAAGCCTATAACGAACAACTGTCGATACGTCGGGCCAACAGCGTGAGCAAGGTATTGATCGGTGTAGGCATGCGCGAAGAAAACGTTCAGTCGCGCGGCCTCGGCAGCAGCAGGCCGGTCGCCTCCAACGACACGGTCGACGGGCGTACCGAAAACCGTCGCGTCGCCATCGTGGTCATCGCCGACTAATCGGCGAACACCATTTCCCGGCTATCCCCCATCAGCAGCGGTTGGTTCTGTTCAGTCACCTGGCGGATGTAATCCCACAACAACGTAATCCGCTTGAGCTTTCTCAAGTCCTCCCGGCAGTACATCCAGAACTGCCGGGTGACGGTGATCTCCTCCGGCAACACCGGCAGCAGGCGGGGATCCTGGGCGGCGAGGAAGCACGGCAGGATGGCCAGTGACCGCCCTTGCTGCGCCGCCACGAATTGAGCGATCACGCTGGTGCTGCGCAGATGCGCGTTGGCGCCGGGCAGTACGTTAGCCAGGTAGAGCAGCTCGGAGCTGAACGCCAGGTCGTCCACATAGCTGATGAACGAATGCTTGCTCAGGTCTGCCGGTCGCTGGATGGGCGGGTGACTGTCCAGGTAGTGCTGGGTGGCGTAGAGCTGTAGCCGGTAGTCACACAATTTGCAGCACACGTACGGGCCATGTTCGGGGCGTTCGAGGGCGATGACGATGTCGGCTTCGCGCTTGGACAGGCTGATGAAGTGCGGCAGCGGCAGGATGTCCACCGAAATGGCTGGGTAGGCATCGACGAAGTGGCTCAATTGCGGGGTGATGAAGAAGCTGCCGAAACCTTCGGTACAGCCCATGCGCACGTGGCCGGACAGTGCGACCCCCGAGCCTGAAACCTGTTCGCAGGCCATGTGCAGGGTACTTTCGATCGACTCGGCGTAACCCAGCAAGCGCTGGCCTTCAGCGGTCAGGATAAAACCGTTGGTCCGGGATTTTTCGAACAGCAGCGTGCCCAACGAAGCTTCCAGCGAGCTGATGCGTCGCGACACCGTGGTGTAGTCGACGGCCAGGCGCTTGGCCGCCGTGCTGGCCTTGCGGGTGCGGGCCACTTCAAGGAAGAACTTGAGGTCGTCCCAATTCAGCGACCCCAGGGAGGTGATGTTTTTTTGCATGATGGACCGGTTTTTATGTGCGTTCTTATTAGAAGTTTGCACATCTATACTCCAAAAACCGTCTCATCACCAAGGCGTCTGTGCGCCTTGGTCTCTGCTGAACCAGCGCGCTCTATAAGAACAATTCCCGGAGGCCAGCATGAACGTTTCCCTTACGCCCAGTGACACCGCCCTGCAAACCGTCAAACTGTTGATCGACGGCGAGTGGGTCGAATCCCAGTCCAGCGAATGGCACGACATCGTCAACCCGGCCACCCAGCAGGTGTTGGCGAAGGTTCCGTTCGCCACGGCATCGGAAGTCGATGCCGCCATCGCCGCCGCCCAGCGTGCTTTCCAGACCTGGAAACTGACGCCCATCGGCGCGCGGATGCGCATCATGCTCAAGCTCCAGGCGTTGATTCGCGAGCATTCCAAACGTATCGCCGTCGTCCTCAGCGCCGAACAGGGCAAAACCATCGCGGATGCCGAGGGTGATATTTTCCGTGGGCTGGAAGTGGTCGAGCACGCGTGTTCCATCGGCACCCTGCAAATGGGCGAGTTTGCCGAGAACGTTGCCGGTGGCGTGGATACCTACACGTTGCGTCAGCCGATTGGTGTGTGCGCGGGCATTACCCCGTTCAACTTCCCGGCGATGATTCCGCTGTGGATGTTCCCGATGGCCATCGCCTGCGGCAACACCTTCGTGCTCAAACCGTCGGAACAGGACCCACTGTCGACCATGCTGCTGGTGGAGCTGGCCATCGAGGCTGGCGTGCCTGCGGGCGTGCTCAATGTGGTGCATGGTGGCAAGGACGTGGTAGATGCGCTGTGCACTCACAAGGACATCAAGGCGGTTTCCTTCGTCGGCTCGACCGCCGTCGGCACCCACGTGTATGACCTGGCGGGTCGCCATGGCAAGCGCGTGCAGTCGATGATGGGCGCCAAGAACCATGCGGTGGTGTTGCCGGACGCCAATCGCGAACAAACCCTCAACGCCCTGGTCGGGGCCGGTTTCGGCGCGGCGGGCCAGCGTTGCATGGCCACCTCCGTGGTGGTGCTGGTGGGCGCTGCCAAGCAATGGCTACCGGAGATCAAGGCCCTGGCGCAGAAGCTCAAGGTCAACGCGGGCAGCGAGCCGGGCACAGACGTCGGCCCGGTGATTTCGAAGCGGGCCAAGGCGCGGATCCTTGAGTTGATCGAGAGTGGCGTGAAAGAAGGTGCCAAGCTGGAACTCGACGGCCGTGACATCCGTGTGCCGGGTTTTGAGCAGGGCAACTTCGTTGGTCCGACCCTGTTTTCCGGCGTGACCACCGACATGCGTATCTACACCGAAGAAATCTTCGGCCCGGTGCTGGTGGTGCTGGAAGTCGACACCCTGGCCGAGGCGATTGCCCTGGTCAACGCCAACCCGTTTGGCAATGGCACGGGCCTGTTCACCCAGAGCGGTGCGGCGGCGCGCAAATTCCAGAGCGAAATCGATGTCGGCCAAGTGGGGATCAACATCCCGATTCCAGTGCCGGTGCCGTTTTTCAGCTTCACTGGCTCCCGGGGTTCGAAACTCGGCGATCTCGGCCCGTACGGCAAACAAGTGGTGCAGTTCTACACTCAAACCAAGACCGTTACCGCGCGCTGGTTCGACGATGACAGCGTCAACGACGGTGTGAACACCACCATCAATCTGCGTTAAGGAGCCGGACATGAACATCGCATTTATCGGCCTTGGCAACATGGGCGCCCCCATGGCGCGCAACCTGCTCAAGGCCGGCCATTCGCTGAACCTGTTCGACCTGAATCAGACGGTGTTGGCCGAGTTGGCAGCTTTGGGCGGCACCATCAGCGCCTCGCCTCGTGACGCGGCCCAGGGTGCTGCGCTGGTGATCACTATGCTGCCAGCCGCCGCGCATGTGCGCAGCGTCTGGCTGGGTGAAGATGGTGTGCTGGCGGGCATTGCCGCCGGCACGCCAGCGGTGGATTGCAGCACCATCGACCCACAGACCGCTCGCGATGTCGCCGCCGCTGCCGCCAGGCAAGGCGTGGCGATGGCCGACGCCCCCGTCTCGGGCGGCACCGGCGGTGCGGCGGCCGGCACGTTGACCTTCATGGTCGGTGCCACGGCCGAGCTGTTCGCCACCTTGCAACCGGTACTGGCGCAAATGGGCCGTAACATCGTGTATTGCGGCGAAGTCGGCACCGGGCAGATCGCCAAGATCTGCAACAACCTGCTGCTGGGGATTTCCATGGTGGGCGTCAGCGAAGCCATGGCCCTGGGCGATGCGCTGGGGATCGACACCCAGGTGTTGGCGGGCATCATCAACAGTTCAACGGGCCGTTGCTGGAGCTCGGACACCTACAACCCATGGCCCGGCGTGATCGAAACGGCGCCAGCTTCTCGCGGCTATACCGGTGGTTTCGGTGCGGACCTGATGCTCAAGGATTTGGGCCTTGCCACCGAAGCCGCGCGGCAGGTCCATCAGCCGGTGGTGCTGGGGGCGGTGGCCCAGCAGTTGTACCAGGCGATGAGCCAGCGGGGTGAGGGAGGCAAGGATTTTTCGGCGATCGTTAACAGCTATCGCAAGCCTCAATAACACGTGGGCATTGAGCGAAGCGCTCCTCTGCGGCGATGTGCGGATTGAACCGGTCAGACGCGGCGTAAGCCGCGTTTGTGGTTAAAGATTGCGTTGCCGCCGCAGGAAATAAAAGAGTTGGGCAAGATTAGCGAAGCTGTAATAAACCCTATTTAATATATGGACTCGTCCTGAACATTTCTGATTTTTCATATATATGAAACGTCGTGAGTAATAACGAGTTGTTATAGTTGTGGTGCCTTGACAGAAGAAACTTGTTGCACAATACTCGCGGCTCAGGACGAGCACTACTTATCAAGGAGCGATACCCATGCCCTCGCAGGAAACATGCGTACTTACGACTGCCGGCCTTAAAAAGTTGGCCCTGAATCAGGAATGTCGGGACGCCTTCAGCAAAGACTCGTTGTTCTTCAGGTTATTTGAGCAGGCCGCTCACCGCTATATCATTTCCTCGGATCGAGCAGGGCTTACTGACAAGCTGCAGTTGCTCCGCGCCAAAGGCTATCAACTCGGCGTGGAATATGTCGGCGAGGAGAACCATGACCCGCGCGTTGTACAGTCCTTCGTTGATGAATACCTCGCCGCTATCCAGTCTTTCTCAAAGGCTGGATTAACTCCGCAATTGGGCTTCGATTTAAGTGCAGTGGGAATGCTCATTTCCCAGGAAACTGCCTATCACAATGCCACTACCCTTTTGTCGGCTGCCGCAGAACATAATATTTCCGTAATGATCAGCATGGAGCACTCTTCGGCGGTCGATAAGATCCTGGAAGTGTATTCCAAGTTGGCACCTGATCACGCCAATGTCGGCCTCACCGTACAAGCACACTTGCATCGAACGATTGATGATTTACCTGCAATCATTGGTTATGGTCGTAAGATTAGATTGGTCAAGGGCGTCTATAACGAAGCCCGTGAAATAGCCCTCCCCCGGGGTGCCGAGCTGGATGAGCGTTACTTGAATTTACTCGCCGCCATCCTCGAGGCCAGGGTTCCGGTCAGTTGCGCCACGCAGGATCCCAACCTGATCAAGCGCATTTTCGACCAGGGTTACCATTCGCAGATCCAAGAACTGGAAATGCTCCACGGTGTGCAACCCGAGACATTGCGCAAAGCCAAAGAGGCGGGGCTGGCTTGTCGTATCGCGGCGGTTTATGGCGACAGCTGGTACCTGCATTTTCTGCATCGACTCGCGGAGTCGCCCGAGAACGTTCTTGAAGCCCTGGCGGACTTCTACGACCCCTCTCGCATTGTCTTTGGCGCAGGTTACTAACGGAGCAACTCATGTTTATCGATCTCAGAAGCGATACGGTGACCAAGCCAACGGAAGGCATGCGCAAGGCGATTTACCAGGCAGAAGTGGGTGATGATTGCTTCGGTGAAGACCCGACCGTGCGTGCGCTGGAGGAGTACTGTGCCACCTACTTCCAGAAGGAAGCGGCGCTGTTCACCGCGGGCGGCACCTTGAGCAACCAGTTGGCAATCAAGGCCCTGACTAACCCGGGCGACGAGATATTCCTGGACGCCTCGTACCACATCAATTTCTATGAGTCCGCCTCGACGTCGGCCTTTTCAGGGGTCAACTTTTCACTTTCCAACCACGACAACGGCCTGTTCGACGTCAGCGACCTGGAAAAGCTCCATGCCTCCAAATGCCGCTGGAGCCAGAACTATGCGCTGCCACGGGTGGTGGTGATTGAAAACACACTCGGGTGTAAAGGCGGTGCAGTCTTTCCTTTGCAGCAAATGAACGATGTCTTTATGTATGCCAAGGATATCGGTGCCTATCGTTATCTCGACGGTGCCCGGATTCTCCATGCGTCGATTGCTTCCGGCATTGACGTGACGTCCTACACCGACAACGCTGACCTCTTGTCCATGTGCCTGTCAAAAGGCCTGGGAGCACCGATCGGTTCGATCATGGTGGGCTCGCAGGAACTGATACTGCGCGCCAAGAAATACCGCAAATGGTTCGGCGGCGACCTGCACCAGGCCGGCATGATGGCGGCGGCCGGGCTTTATGCGATGCAAAACCACATCGAGCGGCTGGTCGAAGACCATGAGCACGCGGCATTGCTGTACCGGTTGCTCAACGACATCGACGAGGCGCCGGCACGCTACAAGGGCACCAACATGGTCACTCTGGACATTGCCTCGCTGGGCATTGCCCCGGTGCAGTTCGCAGCTCATTTGCGCGAGAAAGGCGTGGGCGGCTTGCCATATAACGCCAGGGAAATGCGCTTCATGCCGCATATCAACATTACCCGCGACGATATCTATAAAGCCGTTGGTATTATCAAGGATACCGTCCGGGAACTCAGTCAGGCCCGGGAGGCGGTCAAGTGATCTATAAGAAAAACATCGTGTTGGTCGTGGACGCCTACTCGACCGGCAGCCTTATCGCGCCCGCGTTCATTTCCCGTGGGTTTGAATGCGTCCACCTGCGTTCCACCGCCAGTGTCAACGAGTTCTACAAATCCTGGTTCCGTCCGGCCGACTTTATCAAGGATATTCTGTACAGCTCGGACGCCGAGCTGCGTCAGGCGTTGTCCGAGTATTCCGTGCAGTTCGTCCTGGCCGGTTGCGAGTTTGGCGTCGAACTGACTGCTCATCTGGCCGGCGTATTCAATGTTCCACGCCGTAATGACCCGGCCCACGCCATTCGTTGGCGCGACAAATTTGAAATGCATGAAGCCCTGCAGCGCTCTGGCGTGCGCTCGATCAAACATTTCAAATCGGATTCGCTGGTAGCGATTCAGGACTGGATAAAAGAGCAGAAAATCCTGCCCGTGGTATTGAAGCCGATCAAAAGTGCCGGCTCCGATAATATTCATATCTGCACGCAGGAAAGCCAGGTTGCACAGGCTTTCGAGGTGATCAAGTCGAGCCGCAATCTTTTTCTCGAAAGCAACGAGGAAATTCTGGTCCAGCAGTATCTGAATAATTCGGACTTCAAGTCCGAATTGTCGGCGAGCAAATCCAGTGATGTGGACATTGAATACTGCGTTAACACCGTGAGTGTCGACGGCCAGCATTATGTCAGCGAAATCATCCGGGTGTACCGCACCCGAATCGGTGATTCGCCCGTGCATGACTACAACCAACTGATGTGTCCGGTGGACAATGCCGATGTCTACAGTCGTCTGTCGCACTACATTTTTTCCGTGCTTGATGCACTTGGCATCCGGCAGGGCGTTGGCCACAGTGAACTGATGATTGTCGATGATGAACCGGTGTTGCTTGAAACAGCGGCACGCATGCCCGGTGGTATTGACCTGTCGGCCTATACGCGGGCCCTGGGGCATAACCAGTTGAGCCTGTGGATCGATTCGCTGGTCAACCCCCAGTCCTTTTTCGATTACCGTCAACGACCGAGAAACAGGCTCTACTTCCATTCCAGTTGTGTGTTTCTGATCGCTCGACAGGCTGGGCCGATCAAGCAAGCGCCGAACCTCGCTCGGTGGAAAACGATCCCTGGGGTACACAGCATCAAGATCCAGGATGAGGGTACGCTCAAGGAAACCGTTTCCCTGGAAAACTGCCCGGGGCATGTGTTCATTCTCGACAGCGACCGTGCGGCTATTCAGAAAAGCATCGAGTTGCTGCGCGAGGACGAGCCCGGCATCTACCGGGAAATGCTGGCATGAACGACGTGCCAGGAGAGTTGGCGGTGCAGGGCGGGGTCAAGGTGTATACGAGGCCCGTGGTCCTGCTGCTGTCGGCGACGTTTATCCTGACCGTTGCCCGGGCGCTGGCGTTGCCTTATCTGGTGGTTTATTTCTCCCAGGCTTTTGGTCTGGGAGTCACTGATATCGGTCTGGTGGTGGGCGGCGCGTTGATCGTCAGTTCCCTCCTGGGTGTCTATGGCGGTTTCCTGGTGGACAGGTTTTCCAACTACCGGATCCTGCTCGGCGCCGCCACGCTGTTTGCCTTGGCCTTTGCCGTGGCGTATCAGGTCGCCAGTCTGGTGCCGTTCATCATCGCCATCGTGGTGGTCAATCTTGCCTATGCGGTGATCGATATCGCGGTGAAGTCGGGGATCGGTTTCCTGGTGACGGCGGACAAGCGGGGACGCGTGTTTTCCATGAAGTACACGCTGACCAATGTCGGTTATGCCATCGGGCCCTTCCTGGGAGTGCTGTGCGCGAAAATCAGTCCCGGCCTCCCGTTTGCGGTCTCGGCGCTGATTGGGGTGGCTTTTGTGGTGCTGTACAGCGTGGTGGGCGAGCGACTTCCCCGGGGCGAAAGCGTAGGGCGGCCTAATAACGATTTCGTCCGTGTGCTGGTCCACTTGGTGCGTAACTACAAGCTGGTCTGTTTCACCATCGGGGGCATTCTCAGTGCCGTCGTGTTTGGTCAGTTTACGGCCTACCTGTCGCAATACCTGATCGTGACCAGTACCCCGGAGAACACTTACACCATCATCAACTATCTGGTCACCACCAACGCTTGCGTGGTCATTGGTTTGCAATACATGGTCGGCTCCAGGATCAATCAGAGCAATCTGTTCCGGATGTTAATGCTGGGCATGCTGTTCTTCGTGATCGGTCTGATGGGCTTTTGTTACGCACAGACCCCGGTTGTCTGGGCCTTGGCGATGATCGTTTTCACCGTGGGCGAAATCATTATTATCCCGGTGGAATACCTGTTCATCGACTACATCGCCCCGGAGGATATGCGCGGCGTGTACTACGGTGCGCAAAACCTGTCCAACCTGGGAGCGGCGCTGGGGCCGGTGTTATGCGGTGTCGCGCTATCACTCTATGCACCTCAAGCCATGTTCTACCTGTTGTCCCTGTGTGTTGTCGTGGCCAGCGGGTTTTATTTCCTGGGTTCAAGAGGCGAGAGGTGATTGATGATTCACTTCAATACGGCGGGTTCGGGGCTTATGTCCAGCGAGACGCTGAGCCTGATGCAAGGTTATCTGCAGGAAGAGTTTGAGTCGGGAGCCTATGAAACCGAATTGAATCACGCCTCGGTCCTGGACGTTGAGGTCTATGACAACATTGCCCGGCTGCTGGGCGCCGATGCACGTAATGTGGCGCTTTTTGATGGCGCGACCAAGGCCTGGGTAACCGCGTTGGAGGCGTTGAGCTGGTCCGAAGGCGCCCGTGTCCTGGTCACGCCCTACGAGTACGCGGGCAACCTGATCGCACTGGCAACCTTGCAGCGACTGTACGGCGTGGTGGTTGAAGTGATGCCGCTGCTGGCCGATGGAAACCTCGATCTGCAATGGCTGGCCCGGCACATGAGCGCCGAGGTCAAGCTGGTCTCGATCGTCCATGTCCCTTCTTGCTGTGGCATCGTGAATGATATCGAGGCGGTGGGGCATATCTTGCGCGACTACCCCAGCCTGTATTTTGTCGATGCCTGCCAATCGGCCGGCATGCTGGCGCTGGACGTGCGCGCCGTTGGCTGCGATGTGTTGACGGCTGCGGGCAGAAAGTTCCTGTGCGGGCCGAGAGGAACGGGGTTTGCCTATCTATCCGATCGTTTCCTGGCCACCGTGCAGCCGCGTTTCACTGACTTGAGCCGGGCCACGGTTGATGCATCCGGGGCTGTCACGCGGGGGATTGAAGATGCCCGGGGTTTTGAATACGCCGAGCGTAACAATGCGGCCGTGGTGGGTTTGAACCAGGCGATCAAAGAGCGCTTGTCGAGCGCCTATGGGACGGAGTCCGAGCTCTATCAAACGCTGTTGCGCCGTCTGGCACAGACCCCCGGCGTCAACTTGATTGCGCCGGGTACTCACCGTCAGGGCATCATCGCGTTTACCCATGAGCGCTATTCGGCGACAGACATTGTCAGTCGTTTGCGCGCCCGGGGTGTCAATTGTTGGCCGGGATATGCTGCGCATACGCCGTACTTCATGTTGAAGCACGGGCCTGAGCGCTTTGTGCGCGTTTCAATTAATGCCAGGAATAGCCCCCGGGAGGTGGATGAGTTTATCTCGTTACTTTCCGAGTTATGAATGAACAAGCGTCGAACTGCAGTTAAATAAAAGTAAAAAGTCTATGTCGTGCGGTTTGTCGCAATGGAATGTGCATAGGGTGCTGGCAGGTGACCGTCTGCGGCAGTGGTCTGCACTAATTGTTTGGAAAAATAATTAAGGCTGTACAGGCGTTTGCCGTCTGTATTTATCACTTCGAGTTACGAAAGGGAATTTCGATGAACGATGTCAACAGGTTTAACCCTTCTGCTGAACTAAGGCAGCGCTTGCGTCCTCTTTATAAAAAAGACAATTGGCACTGGCTGCTTGCTCTTTGCGCAGACTTGCTCGTCATGGCTTCGGCGGTATTTCTGGCCAGTCGCTATAACGTTCTGTATCCGCTGGCATTGCTGTTCATTGGTTCCCGGCAGCGGGCGTTGGCCTCGCTTCTGCACGAGGCGGCGCATATGACCCTGGCTCAAAACAAGACACTTAACAAATGGGTCGGTGAGTACCTGCTGGCCTATCCCATCTTCCAGGACTATGAAGCCTATCGTCGATCCCATGTGCAGATGCATCATCACCATTTGGGTGACCAGCAGAAGGACCCCGACCACCGTTTCTATATCGAGTCTGGCCTGTACCAGGCTCAGGACCGTCTGGATTTCCTGGTTCGCCATCTGTTCAGGAGCGTCACGCTGGTCAATACCTACAAGTATTTCCTCTACCTGGTAAAGAACCGTGCAGGGAGTATCTTGGCCAGTCCCTTACAGGGCGTGAAACTGCTGGCGGTGCATGGCGCAATCCTGCTGCTCTTCAGCTACTTCGTCGGCCCGTGGGGCTATGTTTTGTTCTGGTTGATCCCTTACTTCACGGTATTCCAGGTGATTGGCTGGCTCTCCGAGATTTCCGAGCACTTCGGCATGTTCGGTGTGTACGAGGATGAGGTAAAGCTGACGCGCAATCGTTTCCCGACGCTGATCGAACGATTGTTTATCGGCATGCATGGCGATAACTACCATCTGACGCACCACCTGTTTGCCGGCGTACCGTTCTGGAATCTGAAACAGACGCACCAGATATTGATGGAGGACGAGAGCTACGCGGCAGCCAATCGCGGCTGCGGCGGCATTTTCACCGCGAAAGGGGACGCCCGATCCAGTATCCATCAGATATTCGAGGCGTATCGAAGCGGTAAGATCAGCACCGTTAACGTGACGGCGTAGCGGGCGGGCCTATTGCGCTGTGCTCGGGGTTGCCTGTGAGCACAGCGCATCGGCCAAAGTCGTATCAGGGAGCGTCAGGCGAAGACGAAGTACTTACGCACAGTCTCGACCACTTCCCAGGTACCTTTCATGCCTGGCTCGATGACGAAGATGTCGCCGGCGCGCAGATGGATCGGTTCCATGCCTTCCGGGGTGATGATGCAGTAGCCTTCCTGGAAATGGCAGTATTCCCACTTCACATACTCCACATACCATTTGCCGGGTGTGCAGATCCAGGTGCCCATGATCTTACTGCCGTCTTCGCTGGTGTAGGCGTTGAGGTTGACGGTGTGCGGGTCGCCTTCGAGTTTTTCCCATTTGCAGGCGTCGAGTACGGGCAGCGGGTGGGTATCGCGCAGGACGGTGATGGGTGCGGTCATGTGAGCTCCGAAAGGGGCAGAAGAGAACAGGCACCCTAACGCGGCGCATGAGCGGATAGATGTCTGTACTCGACACTCGGCTATCCAGAAGCGCGCATCACCCGGCCAGATGCCGAGCCAGGGCCTTGGCGTAGGCCGGCAAACCTTCGAAGTTGCGGGCGCATAGCAGCAACGCCCGGTGTGCCCAGGCCTCCCGCAGCGGGACGCATTGATACGCAGGTTCGGGCGGGCGCCGGGCGATGGCCGCTTTCGGCACGATGGCGATGCCTGCGCCGTGGGCCACCATGCGAATCACCCCGTCGAAACCGTCGGCGCGAATGCGGATTTGCATGCGCAGGCCGGTGTGCAGCGCCTGTTCTTCGAGGTAGATGGCCAAGGCACTGGAAGCGTTCAGGCCGACATAATCGTGGCTGAGGGTTTCGCTGAAACTCAGCGCTCGGCCGTCAGCCAAAGGGTGTCCGGACGGTAGGATCAAGACCAGCGGATCGTCGCGAAACGGCCAGGTCTGAAGACCATCGGTATCGACCGCGTCGGAAACGATCCCCAGGTCCGCCGTGCCCTGACGCAACGCATGGGTGATTCGTGAGCTGGGCAATTCCTGCAGGTCGATATCCAGGTTGGAGTGGTCCTTGAGGAAACCGGCCAGCAGTTCGGGCAGGTATTCGGTCATGGCGCTGGTGTTGCACAACAGCCGTACCTGGCCTTTGACGCCCTGGGCGTACTCGGCCAGATCCTGTTGCAGGTGCTCGGCGTGTTGCAATAACACCCGGGCATGTTGCGCCAGGGCCTTGCCGGCCGGCGTGGGGGTGACGCCGCGCCGGCCGCGCTCAAGCAAGCCGATGCCCAGGGATGCCTCCATGGCGCGGATTCGCGCACTGGCCGCTGCCAGGGACAAATGACTGCGCGCCGCACCGGCAGTGATGTTGCCGGTGTCGAGGATGCTCAGGTAGAGGCGCAGGTCGGTGAAGTCGAAGTGCATGAGCGGGTGATCCTGTGCCGGTTTCTGTAGTGACTGATGCATCGCTATCGCGAGCAAGCTCGCTCCCACAGGGGATCGCATTTCAAATGTGGGAGCGAGCTTGCTCGCGATAGCATCGACAAGTTCTAAGCCTCTTGCTGAGAGAGAGGCACCCTCAGTATATGGCAGATATCCAACTCGCCTCGAAACGCTCACGATAGCGCCATGAATACACTCATCGCATTCTATCAAGACCTCGGGCTGGCCCTTTCCCTGCTGGTCATCGGCACCTTCCTGCTGGCCGGCACCATCAAGGGCGTGATTGGCCTCGGCCTGCCGACCATTTCCATGGGTTTGCTCGGGCTGGCTATGGCACCGACGCAGGCTGCGGCGCTGCTGATCATTCCGGCGACCCTGACCAACGTCTGGCAACTGGCTTTTGGCGGCCATCTGCAAACATTGGTCCGGCGTCTGTGGCCGCTGCTGCTGGCGATTTTCATCGGTACCGGCCTAGGTACGCTGTGGATCGGCATGACGGGAGGGGCCTGGGTGGTGCGGGCCTTGGGCGGGGCGTTGTTGCTGTATGCGCTGAGTGGGTTGTTCCTGCCAACGTTGCGGGTCGCTGCCCATGCTGAGTCCTGGCTGGCCCCGCTCTGCGGACTGCTCACCGGCATCATCACCTCAGCCACTGGTGTGTTCGTGATTCCGGCGGTGCCCTATCTGCAAGCCCTGGGCTTGAGCAAGGATGAACTGGTGCAAGCCCTGGGCCTGTCATTCACCGTTTCGACACTGGCGCTGGCGGCCGGCCTGCTGTGGCGCGGCGCACTGGGTGGTGGCGAATTGAGCGCTTCGATGCTGGCGCTGATACCGGCGCTGCTGGGGATGTGGCTGGGGCAATGGTTGCGTCAACGGATCAGCGCCGTGTTGTTCAAACGGGCATTTTTCATTGGCCTCGGCGTGCTCGGCGGCCATCTGCTGATCAGCGGCTAGCCGACGATGGGCTGAGCATGTCGACGCGGCGGATTTCGAAATCACGCTCCAGGTAATCCATGCGCTGCTCAAAGAACCGCTTCATGTGCGGCAGGTTCGAATGCACATCCAGGTGCGCCTGGGATGCCCAGATCTCATAGAAGATAAACAGCGTCGGGTCTTGCTGGTCCCGCAGCATGTGATATTCGATGCAGCCGGGCTCGGCTCGGCTTGGCTCGACATAGGCACGAAACAGCGCTTCGAAGGCTTCGGCTTTTTCCGGACGGGTCTTGGCGTGAAGGATGAAACCGTGCAATTGGCTCATGGGGCCTCCTGAAATAAAATTCAGGTGAATCCTACGGCAACAATAAGCTGTTGATTCGTGCGTATAGGTCAAATCAGTTTTGCCATTCTGATGCTTATTCCGCGCGAAACTCATCGGTACTCTGCCTCCATCGTTTTCAACCTTTCCATTCGGCAGCCGTTCAACGGCAAACGCCATGGAACCCGATGAGGCTCCCCATGAAAAAAGTCCTGCTGCTCAACGGCGGTAAGCAATTCGCTCATTCCGACGGTCGCTATAACGCAACCCTGCACGACGCTGCCCTCAGCGTTCTGGACCGAGGCGGTTACGATGTGAAAACCACGTTCATCGACGGCGGCTACGACGTCGAGGAAGAAGTTGCCAAGTTTCTCTGGGCCGACGTGATCATTTATCAGATGCCCGGGTGGTGGATGGGCGCGCCGTGGACCGTCAAGAAGTACATCGACGAAGTCTTTACTGAAGGCCACGGCAGCCTCTACGCCAGCGACGGCCGCACCCGCTCCGACGCGTCGCAGAAGTACGGCAGCGGTGGTCTGTTGCAGGGCAAGCAATACATGTTGTCCCTGACTTGGAACGCCCCGCAGCAAGCCTTCGACGACCCGACCGACTTCTTCGAAGCCAAGGGCGTGGACGCGGTGTACTTCCCGTTTCACAAGGCGAACCAGTTCCTGGGCATGACCGGCCTGCCGACTTTCCTGTGCGTGGACGTGATGAAGCGCCCGAACATCGAGGCCGATGTGGTGCGGTATGAGCAGCATTTGCGCGAGGTGTTCGGCCTTTCGCGGTAATCCGGCTAGTATCGGGATCTACCTGAAGGCATCTGTGGCAAGACATCTATGTGGCGAGGGAGCTTGCTCCCGCTGAGCTGCGAAGCAGCCCCAAAAAAGGCGGCCGCTGCGCGCCCGAGCGGGAGCAAGCTCCCTCGCCACAAAAGCTCCCTTACCACATTGAATTGCATTCCATGAGAGGACACCCGTGAAAGCCAGATCCGACGAATTGCAGATTTTCGTCTGCGTGATCGAATGCGGATCCATCTCCGCCGCCGCCGAGCAGGTCGGGCAGACGCCGTCGGCGGTCAGTCGCACATTGTCGCGCCTGGAGGCCAAGCTCGATACCACGCTGATCAACCGCACCACCCGACGCATGGACCTGACCGAAGAGGGCAAGTATTTCTTCGAGCAGGCCAAGGGCATCCTCGACCAAATGGAGGCGCTGGAGGAGCGCTTGTCGTCCCGTCAGAAAAATCCCGCAGGACGCTTGCGGATCAACGCCGCGTCACCGTTCATGCTGCACGCCATCGTCCCGCATATCGAGGAGTTCCGCCGGCTCTACCCGGACATCCAGCTCGAACTCAACAGCAACGACCTGATCATCGATCTGCTGGAGCAAAGCACTGATATCGCCATTCGCATCGGGACCCTCACTGACTCGACGCTGCATGCCCGGTCCCTGGGGTGCAGCCCCTTGCACATCCTGGCCAGCCCGACTTATCTGCAGCAGCACGGCACGCCTTCAAGCGTCGCCGAGCTCGCAGGTCATGCGCTGCTGGGGTTTGCCCAGAACGAGGGGCTCAATCAGTGGCCGCTGCGGCACATGCACGGGGATCGCTGGCCGATCCAAGCGGCCATCAGCGCGTCCAGCGGCGAGACCGTTCGCCACCTGGCGCTGCAAGGGCAGGGCATCGCCTGCCTGTCGGATTTCATGACCCGCGACGACATCCAGACCGGTCGGTTGAAGGTGCTGCTGGCCGACGCCAACAGCGGATACCGCCAGCCAATCAATGCGGTGTACTACCGCAACTCGCAATTGGCGTTGCGGATCCAGTGCTTCCTGGACTTTATCCAGGGCAAGCTCGCCGAATACGCCTCGCGGGACAAGGGCTGATTCGTGACTTCAAGGCAAAGTGGAGTGCCAGGCAACCTTTGCGCTGACCGATACACCGCTATCGCGAGCAAGCTCGCTCCACAAAGGTTTGTGGGCAGGCATAAAGCTCAGTCGTGATGTTCGCCCGCCCGCTTGAGCATCTGCTTGCAGCGTTCGGACAGGTGAAACACCCGCAGGTGCTTGCCGGCCTTGCTGTAGCGTTCACGCAAGGTCTTCAGCGCGGCGATGGCCGAGTAGTCGACGAAGCTCAGGTGGCGGCAGTCCAGGGTCACCAGGGCGGGGTCGTTGGTCGGGTCGAACTGGTTGAGGAACGGCGTCGTCGAGGCGAAGAACAGTGTGCCGTGCAGGCGATAGAGTTTGCTGCCGTCGGCCTCCAGGTGCGTGTCGGCGTACAGCGCCCGGGCCTGTTGCCAGGCGAAGTTGAGTGCCGCAATGACAATGCCGCAGAGCACGGCGACGGCCAGGTCGGTGAACACCGTGATGACTGTCACTGCGATAATCACCAGCACATCGTTCACCGGCACCTTGTTGATCACCCGCAGCGAGGCCCAGGCAAACGTCTGCTGCGACACCACGAACATCACCCCCACCAGTGCGGCCAGCGGGATGCGCTCGATCAGCGGTGACAGGAACAACACGAACAGCAACACCATCACCCCGGCCACGACACCGGATAAGCGCCCGCGCCCGCCTGAGCTGAGGTTGATCACCGTCTGGCCGATCATGGCGCAACCGCCCATGCCGCCGAACAGCCCGGAGGCAATATTGGCCGCGCCCAGTGCCACGCACTCACGGTCCGGATAACCGCGGCTTTGGGTGATTTCATCGGTCAGGTTCAGGGTCAGCAGGGTTTCCAGCAGGCCGACCATCGCCATGATCACCGCATAGGGCGCCACGATCTGCAGGGTTTCCAGGTTCCAGGGAATGTCCGGCCAGGCAAAGGCCGGCAAGCCGCCGGCGATGTGGGCCATGTCGCCCAGCGTCCGGGTCGGCAGGCCGAGCAGGTAGACCGCCAGGCCGACGCCGAGGATCGCCACCAGGGCCGGCGGCACGCTGCGGGTCAGGCGCGGCAGCAGGTAGACAATGGCCATGGTCAGCGCCACCAGGCCGGCCATCAGGTACAGCGGGACGCCGCTCAGCCATGCCTCACCAATCTTGAAATGCTCCAGCTGGGCCAGCGCAATGACAATCGCCAGGCCGTTGACGAAGCCGAGCATCACCGGGTGCGGCACCATCCGCACCAGCTTACCCAGCCGCAACAACCCGAACGCCAGCATGATCAGCCCGCCCAACAGCACGGTGGCCAGCAGGTACTGCACACCGTGCTGCACCACCAGCGCGATGATCACCACCGCCATCGAACCTGCCGCGCCCGACACCATGCCCGGGCGTCCGCCGAACAGTGCGGTCAGGGTGCAGATAATGAATGCGCCGTACAGCCCCATCAGCGGATTGAGGTGGGCCACCAGGGCGAAGGCGATGCATTCGGGTAGCAAGGCGAAAGACGTGGTAAGGCCGGCGAGGGCGTCGGCGCGAAGGCGTGCTGGTTTCATGGTTTACCTGACTGGGCAGCGGTTGAGTGTCGGCTGCCGGGTGCGTGGTGCAAAAACAGAGGCGGATGGTACGGAATTGAGGGCGGGGCGGCCAGCCGTTGGTCATTGTGTTGATGAAGTTGGGGCTGCTGCGCAGCCCAGCGGGAGCAAGCTCTCTCGCCACAAAGGCAATGAAAGTCTTGCGCTGAATTTTCATCAACGCCGTGTCGCGATGTCCGTCAGCGACATTTCTTGTCTGTGTACGAAAATTACTTTCAGTGCGTTTGAAGATTCTCCGTCGAAATGATTTATGAGTTTCACAACACATCGACGTGACCCCATTTGAGGAGTAACGCATGGCACCTGCTTTCGGTTATTGGCTGTTGGTCTACGCGGCCATCGCCATCATTGCATTGATCGTTCTGATCGCCCGTTATCGGCTCAATCCGTTCATCGTGATTACGCTGGTGTCCATCGGCCTGGCGTTGCTGGCCGGGATGCCGCCGTCAAGCGTGGTGGGGGCGTACGAGGCGGGTGTCGGCAAGACGCTGGGGCACATCGCGCTGGTGGTCGCCCTGGGGACGATGCTCGGCAAGATGATGGCCGAGTCCGGCGGGGCAGAGCGGATGGCGCAGACGCTGATCGAGCGCTTCGGCGAGCGCAACGCCCACTGGGCGATGGTGTGCATCGCCTTTCTGGTCGGGCTGCCATTGTTCTTCGAAGTCGGGTTTGTATTGCTGGTGCCCATCGCGTTCACCATCGCCCGGCGGGTAGGCGTGTCGATCCTGATGGTGGGGTTGCCGATGGTCGCCGGGCTTTCGGTGGTCCATGCCCTGGTGCCGCCACATCCGGCGGCGATGCTGGCGGTGCAAGCGTTCCAGGCCTCGGTGGGGCAGACCTTGCTGTACGCGATCCTGATCGGCATCCCCACCGCGATCATCGCCGGTCCGCTGTATGCCAAATTCATCGTGCCGCGCATCCAACTACCGGCCGATAACCCACTGGAGCGGCAGTTTCTCGATCGCGAGCCGCGCGCCAGGCTGCCGGGTTTCGGCATCACCCTGGGGACGATTCTCCTGCCGGTGGTACTGATGTTGATCGGCGGCTGGGCCAACCTGATTTCCACGCCCGGCAGCGGTTTCAACCAGTTCCTGCAGTTCATCGGCAACTCGGTGATCGCCTTGCTGCTGGCCACTATTCTCAGCTTCTGGACCCTAGGCCTGGCCCAAGGCTTCAACCGTGAGTCGATCCTCAAGTTCACCAACGAATGCCTGGCACCGACCGCCAGTATCACCTTGTTGGTGGGCGCTGGCGGTGGTTTGAACCGGATTCTGGTGGACGCCGGGGTCACGCAACAGATTGTCGGCCTGGCCCAGGAATTCCAGTTGTCACCGCTGGTCATGGGCTGGTTGTTCGCTGCACTGATGCGCGTCGCTACGGGCTCGGCCACGGTGGCGATGACCACGGCCTCGGGCATCGTCGCGCCCGTGGCGATCGGCCTGGGTTATCCCCATCCCGAACTGCTGGTGCTGGCCACCGGCGCCGGGTCGGTTATCTTTTCCCACGTCAACGACGGCGGCTTCTGGCTGATCAAGGAATACTTCAATATGACCGTTGCCCAAACCTTCAAGACCTGGACTGTGCTCGAAACGCTGATCTCCGTGGTCGCGTTTGGCCTGACCCTCGGCCTTGCGCGCTTGCTCTGAGCGCACCGCAACTTCACAGGAGCCGTCATGGACATCCTCTACCAGATCCGCTCCCGCCAGGATTCCTTCAGCGCCGGCGAAGGCAGAATCGCCCGGCTGATGCTCGACGACGTCGGATTTGCCGCCTCCGCCAGCCTGGATGAACTGGCCCAGCGCGCCGAAGTCAGCAGCGCCACGTTGTCGCGCTTCGCCCGCACTGTCGGTTGCCGCGATCTTCGCGACCTGCGCTTGCAACTGGCCCAGGCCAGCGGTGTCGGCAGCCGCTTTCTCGACCCGGCCGGGGCGCCCGAGCAATCGGCATTTTATGGACAGATCGTCGGTGATATTGAGGCGACCTTGCGGCAGCACCTGTCGGGTTTCGAAGAGTCACGGTTCAGCGATGCCGTGCGCATGATCGGCAAGGCACGGATGATTCATGCATTCGGGCTCGGCGGCTGGTCGGCGTTGTGCGGCGAGGAGTTGCAGGTACGACTGGTGCGTTTTGGCTACCCGATTGCCGCCTGCCGCGACCCGGTGATGATGCGCATCACCGCCACGTCGTTGAGTGAAGAACATCTGGTCATCGCCTGCTCACTCACCGGCATCACCCCGGAGTTGTTGAGCGCGGTGGAGCTGGCCCGCAGTTACGGCACGCCGATCCTGGCCATCACCCGGGCCGACTCGCCTCTCGCCCGCCTGGCCGATGTGGTGCTGCCCCTGCAAGGCGCCGAAACCTCGTTCATCTATAAACCCACGGCGGCGCGCTACGGCATGCTGCTGGCCATCGACGTGCTCGCCACCGAGCTCGCGTTGGCCCACCCCGAAGACAATCAAGAACGCCTGCGGCGGGTCAAGCTCGCCCTGGACGATTACCGCGGCGGCGACGACCACCTGCCGTTGGGAGACTGACATGCTGTACGACACCCTTATTCGCAACGCGCTGGTCATTGATGGCTGCGATACCCCCGGCTACAGCGCCGACGTAGGGATTCGCGACGGGCGCATCGAGCGCATCGGCGACCTGGGCGACGCCCGGGGAGTGGAAGAAATCGACGCTGCTGGCCGCGTGCTGGCGCCGGGCTTCATCGATGTGCACACCCACGACGACACCGTGGTCGTCCGCCAACCGCAGATGCTGCCCAAGCTCAGCCAGGGTGTGACCACGGTCATTGTCGGCAATTGCGGCATCAGTGCCTCACCGGTCAGCCTGCGCGGCGATCCGCCGGACCCGATGAACCTGCTCGGCACCGCGCAAGCGTTCGCCTACCCACGCTTCGCTGATTATCGGACGGCGGTAGAGGCGGCCATGCCCGCCGTCAACGTTGCCGCATTGGTGGGCCACACGGCCTTGCGCAGCAACCACATGGGGGATTTGTTGCGCACCGCCAGCGTGGGAGAAATCGCGGCCATGCGTCGGCAACTGCGCGAAAGCCTGGAGGCGGGCGCTCTCGGTTTGTCCACCGGCCTGGCCTACGCCAACGCGTTTTCGGCATCCACCGACGAAGTCATGCAACTGACCGAAGAGCTGAGTGCATTCGGTGCGGTCTACACCACGCACCTGCGCAGCGAATTCGAGCCGGTGCTCGAGGCCATGGACGAGGCGTTCCAGATTGGCCGCCACGCCCAGAGCCCGGTGATCATTTCCCACCTCAAATGCGCAGGCGCCGGTAACTGGGGACGCAGTCCGCAGGTGCTCGCGGCGTTGGAAAACGCCGCAAAAACCCATCCTGTCGGCTGTGACTGCTACCCCTACGCGGCAAGCTCCTCGACGCTGGACCTCAAGCAAGTGACCGATGCCCATCGCATCACCATCACCTGGTCGACACCCCATCCGGGCATGGGCGGTCGCGACCTCATCGACATCGCCGCCGAATGGGACGTTTCGTTGCTGGAGGCGGCACGTCGCCTGCAACCGGCCGGCGCGGTGTACTACGGCATGGACGAAAGCGACGTAAGACGAATCCTCGCCCACCCGCTGTCCATGGTTGGCTCCGACGGTTTGCCCGAAGACCCGTTCCCCCATCCGCGCTTGTGGGGCGCTTTCCCACGGGTGCTGGGACATTTCAGTCGTGACGTCGGGCTTTTTCCCTTGCACACCGCCGTGCACAAAATGACCGGTCTGTCGGCGGCACGCTTCGGCCTGAAGGAACGTGGTGAAATCCGTGAAGGACACTGGGCGGACCTGGTGTTGTTCAACCCGAAAACCATTCGTGACGTTGCCGATTTCAACGCGCCGCAACGGGCCGCCGAAGGCATCGATGGGGTATGGGTCAATGGCATGCTGAGTTATCGCGATGGTCAGGCGAATGGGCGCAGGCCAGGGCGTTTTCTGGCGCGGGAAGGGAATCTTCGCCTAGGCTTCAGTTCGCCCGGGTGACGCTTGAGAGATGCGCAAAGCCAGTTATTCCTTGGATTTTCGCCTCGGTAGTGGCACTGCGACACTAAAGAAGCCGAGGCCAAGGCCGAAGCAATGGGTTCAACCCGTCTAAACTGGGTCTTTTCAACTAGGGAGTCACCCATGAGCTTCGGTAAAACCACCCCGATCCTGCGGATCTTCGATGAAGCCAAGGCGTTGGCGTTTTATGTCGACTTCCTGGGCTTCACGATCGACTGGCAACATCGCTTCGGTGACGACTTCCCGCTGTACCTGCAAGTTTCTCGTGGCGATTGCGTGCTGCACCTGTCCGAACACCATGGCGATTGCACGCCAGGCTCGGCGCTGCGGATCGAGACCGATGAGCTGGAAGCCTTCCAGGCGCAATTGCTGGCCAAGCAATACCCCTTTGCCCGGCCGCAGATCCAGGCCATGCCCTGGGGCAGCCAGGACATGGCGGTGGTCGATCCGTTCGGCAATCGCCTGGTGTTCACCAATGCGATCAGTCTTTGACTGACATTATCGTCTAGTCCGACTGCCGCCCGGACGAGGACGTGATGCCTCGTTTATTTGCTGGACGCGAGCGTTGTATCCCGCGTAGTCGACGGGGCTGCGTCCAGTGGGTACGCTGATCTGCGCAGGAAGAATCCCGCTGCAATTGATGCAAGCGGGGAATGGCTCTGGGGCGTCGCCCCTGAATAGCGTGTCGGTGAGTATGGTGGTGTCGGAAAGCATTCTTTCCGCCCTGTCCGGGTAGAGCGCTACCACGGAATTCGCCAGCCGGACTTCTGCGTGGGTCCCGGGGCCTCCGGCACGTATCGGCATGATCCCAGCCATGTTTTCAATATGGGTTTCGATCCAGTCCCGGGTCGGTTGTTGCAGTGCATGGACTTGATCGGTCAGCCGGCTCAGCGTCGGTGCGTCCTTCAGGACGTCTTCGTCTACCGATACGTTGTGGAATATGTTGTCTTTAGCGGCGGCGTATCGGTTGGATAAATCGGTCAGGTAGTCCGCGGTGTTGCCGATCCGGTAGGTGCCGAAGTTCAAGTAGTATTCCTGGGGCGTGTCGGTACTGGCATTGCCGTCGTAGGTGAGGTCGACGCCTTTGTATCCCCTCATGCTGCCTTGGGGTTTTGGAAGGTTGAAAAAGTCACTGAGTCCAACTTCTTCAGTCTTGATGTAGCCATAGGCGTGGGCGAGAAACTCCCGACCCAGTAGTTTTCCGCTGAGAAACTGGTCGGTCGTTTTGTCGGAGAAGTCCGGCGTCGGACGGTTGGAAGAATCACTCTTTGCCGAATCCATGATTTCCTGCGAACGGGCCCGCCCCCAGGTCTCGAATTCCTTGAGGTCCTCATCCCTCATCAGGCCCGACGGGTCGGTAAATCTCAACGGGTTGTTCCCGACCATGCAATACAGGTTCAACCCGTCAACCGCCCCCGCCGGATCGGGACTGATCCAGCGTTGCAACCACGGTGCGTAGTACCGGTGCCCGTAGTAATACAGGCCGCTGGCATCACGCTCCTTGCCGGAATAACGAATGGTCCGGTAGTCGGCTTCCACGGCTGAGCGGGACGCCGCCCAAGCGGTTCCGCCGTAGGGGAGATAACTTTCCTGACTGATCAGCCAGCCCTCATCGTCGAGTTCCAGCGAGCTGGAACCCAGATGGTCGTCAAGGCTGTAGCGCAGTTGGTTTGCGGCGATGCCGGCCGGGCGCCCTTCAGTCCAGTGCAAGTAACGGATGCTGCAACGGCCAGCCTGCAGGGTGATGACTTCCAGGCGTTCGTTTTGACGAGTGTGGATCTCCAGGCCCGGCAGGTAACGGACTTCCCGGGTATGGGTCACGGCCGAAGCATAGGTGACCTGGACTTTGCGCACCCGTTTCCCCGCGCTGTCATAGCCATAGCGCTCAAGATCATGGCGGCCGTCTGCACGCTGAACGAGTGTCACGCAGGTGAGTTGATTGCGGGCATTCCATTCCAGCGCCCGGCCCGGATGGAGAATCTGCGGGTTGCCGTTGGCATCAAAGTTTTCATCCTTGTTCCAGGACAGCAGGCGATTGCTGGCGGCGGCGATGTTCAGCGTCCGGGTGTAGTTGTTACGGTCGCGCACATGGCGCAGTTCGATCAGGTTGCCGCCGGTGTCGTACTCGTAGTGCTCGGTAAACGGGAACAGCTGCCGGGCGTCGAACGGCACCCTGCTGAAGGTGGGCAGGTCGGGATGGCTGGTCAGCCCCGCCGTTTCACGGCCCGTTGCGCTGCTCAACTGGTAGAGGCAGTCGTAGGTAAATGTGCGGGTGGCGTCGATCCGCTGGTTGCTGCCGAACTGCACCGGTTGGGCCCGGTCCTCGATTTGCGTCACGTTACCCACCGCGTCATAGGTGTAGTGCAGATCCTGCAGGGTGCTGCCAGACACCGACGCGCCGAGTGAGGTCAGCCGACCGCTGGCCGGATCGAGCACCGCGCGACTCACGACGCCATTGCCGGCAACCTGGGATTCGACCTGGCCTGATGCGTTGTAGACGAGATCCTTCACGATGTTTTTTTCGGTCGCAGCGTCTTTTACTTTCAGGCTCACGGACTTGAGTTGGCCGGCGATATCAAACGCGTAGCGCTGTTGATGCCGGGCTGCATCCGACAGCAGGATGAGGTGCGCAAGGGCGTCGTAGCGCCAGCTCGTTTCGTAGCCGTTGCCCTGTTCCAGCAGCGTGTCGCGGTCTTTTTCATCGGCTGGCCAGTCGGGTTGCGTGGCATCGACAAGAAAGTGCCGGGTCTGGCTGAGCGGTTTGGCGCAGAGCGCATACGCATGGATGAGCAGGCTGCCCGCACTGTCATCGTGGCGGATCAATGCACCACAGAGGTTGCGCGCCGCAGATTCTGTCGAGCTGTCACCGTAGCGCAGGCATTCGACTCGGCGCATCGCTTGATCGGGTGCTTGCTCGTGGATGGCGATCGGCCTTAGCTGGTGATCGTAGGTCCTGCGCCAATGGTTTCCTCGCTGGTCCCAGCTGCGCAGAATCTGTCCGGCAGTGCCAGGGAGATCCAGGCGCCAGCCGGCGTCGACACTGTTCACCAGCAGCGGCTTGCCGGAAAGGCTGTAGACGGTCGTCAGGTTGGCTTCGGCTGCAGTGTCGAACAGTCGAGGGTCCCACTGCGCTACCTGGCGTCCAGCCGTGTCGTGGTAGTGGCGGGTGATGCGCGCCTGAGGTTGTTCTTCTGCGTGGCGCCGGCAGTAAGCGACCTGTCGCACGGGCAGCCCTCGGCTGTCGACAGCCTTGAGCGTCGGTGTCCTGCGGTGAAGGCCTGGGTTCATGCTTCACCTCCGGTCGCCGAGGCTTGTTCGGCCATGACCTCTGCGAGCGTGTCGTTCTCGTCCTCGTCCAGGGCGTACCAGGCATGGCGGGTATGCCGCCGCATATAGGAAAGTCCAGCCTGTTTGGCCAGGCGTGTGCGAATGGGACGGCCCAAGGCATCGTAGAACTGCTGGTCGCAATGACCGAACTGCCGCAAGGACTCATCGTTGATGTAGCGGTGCTGATCGGCGAAGTAAGGGCGGTAGAGGCGGATCGGCAATCCTTTGTTGTTGTATTCCACCCGCTCGCTGACACGCCAGCGCGTTGTCGTTGTTTGCTCCATGGGTTTTCCGTCCTTGAGTGCCAGTGCTCCCTGAGGGTTGACGACGTAGGCCATGCCCGGCTCGACCTGCTGCTTGCTTTGCAGGGTTCGACCGAAGCCGTCGAAGCAGGTGATGGCGATGCGGGTTTGCTGCTGGTCGTCATCGGGGTAGCGGTCAGCCACCAGCACGGCGATGTGCACCGGCTCACGTGCCGAGGCATCCATTTCGTTCTTCAGTTTCAGGTCGTCGACGGAGAGTGTTTGAAGATCCGCCAGTCGCGTTCGAGCCGACGCGCAGATATGCCCGCTGGGCAACAGGTCACGGTTGAGCACGCACCGCGCCAGCCAGTCGCTGTCCGCCAGCGCGGCGTTCGACACGCAACCCATCCAGCTGAAGGGCGCGTAATAGAGTGCTGTGGCGGCATCCTGCAAGGCGTCCTGGCGCTGTTCGATCGCTTCTGTCGGACTGTTGAAACGCGGCCGCTTGAACTGGGCGATGGGTTTGAAACCCACGGGTATGTTGTGCTCGTTACCGTAGAACGTCGTGGCCAATACTTGGCCGAAGGCATCAGCGAGGCCTTCCTGGACGTTGCCGTTGGGATCGGTAATGCGCCGTGGCAGCAGCGAGCGGTAATCGTAGAGCGCCTGGGTGACACAGCCATCGGGCAGTTTGAACGCGGTGATAAAGCAGTGGTAGTTGTCGTAGCTGAACGCGGTCACGCCATGGCTTTCACTCGCCTGCTGGGTCTGGATTTTGTAGAAGCCTTCCAGTGGCGCGTAGGTCGCAAAAGCACTTTTGACTGACCAGAGCTTGTCGAGCAGTGGCGTCGCCGGCAGAAAAGCGTCCATGGGGTGATAGCCGATTCGTTCCAGCAACTTTCCCTTCGGACGGGAGGTTTGCGGCAACAGATGGAACGCTTTCAAGGCGGCTTCGTCCAGCTCGGCGGTTTCCACGTGGTCGCCCAGGGCCTCGAAGTGTGCGACGCCGTCCGGCAAGGTTTCGGCGGTGGAGGCGTCCTTGTAGCGCTGCACCGACAGGCCCGTCAGAACGCTTTGGGTTATCCAGGCCGTTTCCCCGGTGAGTTCGATGAGCCTTTCATAAGTCATCTCCTCAGTGCTCAGCCCGCCGGCCTTGGGTGCCTTGGGCTTTTTCAGCGCGTGGGTCCGCTGGCGATACGGCAGGCCCAGTCGCCAGCCTTGAGGGGCTGGCAGATGGATGTACTCGGCGCAGGTTTCTGTCAGGTAATGGAACTGTTGCGCCGGATCATGAGCGTCGCGCCACCAGCGTTGCTGATCGGCATCACTGAACGGCGGAGCATCGTCGACGGTTTTTCGTCGGGCGTAGTGGACCCTTACGCTGTGAGTCAGCGAGCCATAGGCGTCGTATTGCAGATTGAACGTGTGCTGGCATTGCGGATCGTCGCTCAGGCCTTCGTACTGATACTGGATGGACTCCAGCAGCAGCGGCAACATCCGGGCATGGCGTCGGTTGCCCTCGGGGGGGTGGAGCAGGCGTATGCGATAGCGATTCTCCTGGACCGAATACAAGGTTCTGCTGCCCAGGCGTGCATCGACGCCGAATACCTCGCTTCGCAGTAGAGAACCGCTGAGGGCGCGAGCCATTTCCAGCGTGGTCGCCGTGGTTGGCGAGGCAATAAGGGTGTCGCTCCCGATCTCGGGTTGGTATTGGCTCAGCAAGGTCTTGCCCGGTGCCACGGCGATCGGATCCGCGCAGCTGTAACCGATACGGGGCAGATCCACCGCTTGCCCGGTGTGAAACCAGTGCTTTGTCAGGCACGGTGTTGTGAAGCCCGGCGAGTCGGCGTCGCTGGGGTTGGTTTCTTCGTCGGTTTGCAGCAGCAGGCCAAAGCCGCGAAATTCCCGTTCGAGGCTGTCGTAATAACCCTGGCGATAGGTGAAGGCTTGGGACAGTCGATTGCCCGTTATTTCATCCACCTGGGTTTGGCTGGACACCACATGCACAACCAATGGCACATGACAGGCAAGGGGCCTGTCGGTTTTCACTCTCTCGGCTTTTTCGTCCAGCCATTCCTGCGCGGAACTGCGATAGCTGATGCGGTTGGTGGCACCCATATTGTTGTCAGTGCCGGTGAGTAAATACGGTTTCGCGCTGACGAAGTCGTAGCGCCAATGTCGGCCTCCTCCGTGGGGCTGGCTTAGAATCAGGCTGGAACAGCCGAGTCCTTGCAGGTCGGCGATGCGCACCTGGCATAAACGGTCGTAGCGCAGGTCTTGGGGCCAGGGCAGCGCAACGGGAGGGCTGAAGCCATTGCCGCCGCGGTTCATGAAGATCAGCGCCTGGTCCGCTTGCAGATAGATCAGATCGGTGGCGCCGGAGCCATCGAGGTCCGCCAGGCGAATATGCGAGGCGTCGAAGGTTTCGTATACCAGGCCAGGCGAGCCCAGCACGATGCCGTTGCCAAAGCGACCGTGACCCAGGTTTGGCCAGCACTTCACTTCGTTGTGACGAATGCGCACCAGATGCTGCTGCCCACTGCCGAGCATGTCGCTGAATGCCACTAACTCGGAGGGCGACGCGCTGATGAGCGGGAGCGCATCGTGCTCCTCGTCGCGGGTCACTTCTTGGGCAGCCGCAAAACCATTCTGCTGTTGATTGGCGTACACGCGAACACTGCGTGGGCCGATCAACGCCAGGTCGCTGAGGCCTGCGCCCATCAGGTCGGCCAACTGCCCCTGTGGATTGAAAAACTCCGCGGGGATCGCGTTGAACGTGGCGAAATCCGACCAGTTCCGCTCAGGGCCGAGGGAGAAAAAGCCGCTCCAACCCGGCTGGGCAACGACCCAATCCAGTCGACCATCGCCCGTGAGATCGCTCAGTGACTGCTGCAGCGGCTGTGCAAGGTCAGCAACCGGAATGTGGGGCAATGCCCGCCATTGGCCGTAAGCCACGTCGTTGCTGTTGGCCTTGGCTCGCATGGGTTCGCGGTAGTACCAACCGCCATCGCCTCGATAGAGCATGCCCGGTAAGCCTTCGCCGTACAGATCCACCAGTTGAAAACCCTGGTCTTCGTTGAGCCCCGGCATGTTTTGCCAAGGCTGCCAGCCGGGGTTTTCAAGCGCAAGCTTGAACTCGCTGTAGCTGAATTCGACAGGAGGGCGGTTATCGGCCGTCGTCGAGTCGCCGAACGCCTGCTCGTGGGCGGCGGTCAGTTGGTGATAGCCCAGGGTCGTCTGGCGGTAATCTAGGAGCAGGCGTCGCACCAGGACGGGGCGCGGGCCCCATTCACCGGGAAAACGGTGGAACATCAGCACTTGGCGGCACAGCCGTTCGGTACGTAATTCAAAACCAAAGGCGAAGCTGGAAAACGCATCGTTACGGGCCAGCCACTGCTGACCTTCATAGTGCGGTTTCTGGTGGTATTCCGTGCTCCGTTCGCCGTAGTCGAACACCAATTCGAAGTGCCATTGTGCAGCCTTCAGTCGATCCGGTTGCCACAAGTAGAGGTCTGCATCGGCCTGGAAGTTGCCATAGCTCACCCGGCTCAGGTAGCGCTGGGCTGTTACGTCGACCTTGTACTGGTAAAGGATATGCTCGCCGTGGGCGTTCAGACTTTCCTCCAACAGCCATTCGCCCACGCGCCTCGCATCCAGGGGATCTGCTCGACGCGCCGAAGGGTTTTTTCCGAATACATGGAGGCTGCCATCGGCACTGTGTACGAGCCAGAAACCCGATTTGTCATTGGCCGCTGACCAATACTCGATCCGCTCGAAACGGTTTTCGATTTTCGGAAAGAAGCGGATCACCGTGTAGGTCTTGTTCAGCGCCAGGCGGTTGTAGCGATTAATGCGTGTCGAGCGGATGACGCCTTGCGAATCTCGTTCGGGCAACCACACCACTGCGTCGGGGCCGATGATTTCGTCTTCCTCGGTGTAGGCCGGTACACCCCGGCTGGTGCATCGCGCCACGCAGGGCAACGATAGTCCCCAGCCGATACCGAACACGCCGTTGCCGACCGAGCTGGCATAACCCAGGGACAGGGAGGGTGCGAAGCCGCGCCCCGGTGAAATCGGCAGGGCGATCTCATAGGACGCCGTACCGTGGGCGCCGATGGCGCTCCATCCTTTGCCTATGCTCTGGATAGCGCCGCCGCCCTTGGGCAGTGACGGCGCGTTGACAGGCATTGCGCTGTGTTCACTCATCGCAAACCTCCGCCAGCCCGGGCCGTGTAGCTCACTTGCACGATGATGTCGGTCAGTGATTCCAGCATGTCCTTTTGAGCTTCGGGGTTGGGGAAGGTCAGGCACCACGTGGAGACTGCACCGGTGTATTCGAAGGGCAGGTAGCGCTCATCGTTGAAGTTGAGGGTGAACAGACCGTTATCGTCGACTCCCGTGGAAAGGGCGATCTGCTGGTTGGCGTAGCGGCTTTCAATGGACCGGCCACCGGGAGACATGAACACCTTGCTGGCGGTCTGGGTCAGCGTGGCCCGAATGTTTTCATAAGGGCCAACGACGGCTGGCAAGGAGACGCTGATGGTCTTGATGCGCCGCAAGTAATGCTGCTGGTCTTTGTAATCGTCTTCGAACAATTCGTGGGTCAGCTCGAACTCACACTGGCCTTGCAACAGGTCTGCGTGGATGTGCGCCCAGTCCTTGTTGAGGGTGCTGGTTGCGGTTTTGCTCTTGAGTTGGCGCAGCGATACCGTTTTACGAATTTCCAGGTCCCGCTCATTGCGTTGCAGGTAGGCGGCCTGCATGTTCAACAGCCCCAACTTCAGCTGCTCGCCGACTCCGAGTCCTCGATAGGTCGCATTCCAAGTGCCGGGTTGGATAAAGCGCGTGTTCACATCCACCAGTTCATACTGCCAGCAGGCTTCAGCAGCCAGGCAAAGGCCCGCCGTCGCGTCGTAGGCCTGGCGATAGAGCGAGGCGAACTGGCTGTTCAGCCATTGGTAAAGTTGCGCCTTGGTAAAGCGCTTGCGGAAAAAATCGTAGTTGGTCTTGGCTTGGCCCAGGCTCGATTCTGCCAGGCGAAGTTGCAGGCGCGTGGCCGTTTCCTGCTCGGCAAAGTGCGACAGTTGTGCGTCGACCTGGGCCAGTTCGAGCTGTGCCTGGTCACGGGCCTGGGTCCATTCCTCTCGACGACGATGGAACTGTGCCGTCCGCTCGAGGTGAGTCGCTGCCGTGCGATCACTGAGAGCGGCCCTTTGGGCGATGGCGGTGGCAGCGTGCATTACACCCTCCCAACGGGTGCCGCCGTTGCTTAGGCCAAAAATGTTAGGGGTCATCATGAGACTGCCTGCCACGGCTTGGGAGTCAGACGCATCCAGTTCGGCTGCACCACTTCTCAAGTACAGCCGACAGGCCTGCCGCTCGGCTTCAATGAGGCCTTTGTCCAGCAGATGCTGGTAGTGTTGGGCTCGTCCCTCGACGATAGATCGGCTGGCCAGCAGCGCCTGGCGGTTATGACGGTCGATCTTCAGTGCCTGGTGTTGCAGGTCGACCGACATTTTCGCCAGGTCCCAGGCTTGCTGTTGTTGCAGCTCCTGCAATTGAGCCTGCTCTTTGCGCTCGATCAGCGATAACAGGGTGGCGCCGAACTGGCTGAGGCTTTCAACGGCGCCTTGGGCCTGGCTGTGCATGATCGAGAAGCGATAGTAGGGCAAGTATGAGAGCGATAGGCCGGATGCTGTGCTGTCGGAGATGTTCAGGGTGTTGGCGTCCGGCAAGGCGCGAGGATCCAGGGGGGCGGCAAATATTGGCAAATGCAGTGGCTTGCCGATGATGTCGAGGTTGTGTCGCAGGTTGTACAGGCGGCTTTCGGTGATGTCCCAGCGCTTGAGCAGCTCCGGGTTGAATGGCACGCGCAGATATGGGGTATCGATTGTGGGCAGGGACGACGGCGAAGAGTTATCACGAATGCGCAACGGGTGGCGGGTGTCGGACTGGCTCAGGACGCGTTCGAACCCGCGCAGGTTTTCATTGGTGCTTTCGCTCAGCCCTTGCAAGCTGATACTCGTCCATTGATCGAGCGTCTGAACGAACGCCCGTGGTCCTGATAGCTCCAGCGCCCGCACATACCATAGCTTGGCCTCACTGAGGCTATCGGGTGTCAGCGCGCGATACGCGGCGTCGCCTCGGTTGATCAGAATGTCGAGGTACAGGAAGTACAGCGCTTTGCGAAAGTGGACCGGATGACTGAGGGCAATCTGGTGTGGATCGTGGGGGGCCTGGTCGTGGTAGGCAGTCGTGTTGCTGTCGATCAACGGGACGCTCTTCCAACAACCCTCATGCCCGCGACGGGGGTCGAAGACATGTCTGAGCCAGCGTTCGGCCTCCTCGTATCGCTGCTCGGTGTTCAACCGATGGGCGATCAGCCACGGCACGTAGAGGAACAGTTCGGTGAAGTAACGGCCGTAAGGGCCGTGGAAATCCATTTTGGTGTTGGCGTTGCTTGATAAGACCGGTTCTGGCAGGTGTTGTGTCTGCCAATCGAACAGTTCATCCAGGCTGTTTTCGGTACGACGGATCAGTTCGGCGGCGAAGACGGTGTTCAGCCTGATGGGCGCACGCGGTTTGTCCTGGGCATCGTTGTCTTTGATCGCGGAGCCGGCAAAGTCGATAGATTGGCCGGCACCCAGGCCAGGCACCGATGCATGCGTAATGGTTGGCGGCTGGAGACGTGCCGGGGTGAGCTTGAGCTTGATCGCTTTAAGGGCGGAGTAGATTTTTTTTCCTGGCTCATCGGGATGGACGAATGCAACCCCGCAAAGAAAGGTATCACCGTGTTGACCGAGATCTTTGCTGTGCCACGTAAATTCATGGAATTGCGCCAGATTCGGTGCGGGGATGGACTCTGCTACGACCTGCAGATTTTCATAGGTTAGCGGTTGGGTTTGTCCGGCGCGTGGTTGGCGGAAAATTACATATTGAATATCTAGCGGTTCGTCCAGCTCGACGAATGTCTCACCCAGGTTCAGCGGAGGGGAGTCGCTTGTTTGCAGCGTCAGGTTTTGGACCCTTCCAGAAGCGGTACCGTCATTCTCACGTCGACTTTGCGTGATCAGGTGTCGTACTGCTTGGGTGGATACCAACTTCCCCTGAAGGTCATCAGATAACGTGATACCGAGCGAATAGTCGTTGTCCCTGATGACATTGTTCAGGTGGTCGAATGACATCCTGTAGTTTTGATCCAAAGGCTTGGAGGATGCGCTGGTTATCAAGGAGAACGACCCCGTGTTTAGCGCCACATAAGCGCTTCCAGGCAGGCTCCGGGCAGGCAATACCCAACCAAACTGAAACCGAGGCGTTATGAAACGGGAGGAGCTCAGCCTCAAACGCATTTCTTTACGGTTTGAAGGCAGGCCAATGCCTCCATCGACGTTGATGACTGCGCTTATGCGCAGCGTGAGGGTAGAAGCGGTGGGCCCCTCGACGGATTCGATTCCAATACGATGCCGATGCCCGTCGAAATCCGACATCGATACTTCCATGTTCGCGGGAAGGGCTACTTCAATGGGGACGATTTCGGCGAATGTCTTTGTTTGAATACGTTGCACCGTAGCGCTGATGAGTGTTTTTTCATCGGCGCTGTACTGGCGATAATGTTCTTTCGCAGTTTGTTCCGTGGTGGCTGAACCACCAGGCTCCGGGGTGAGGTTTGTATCGATGCACGTTGTTTTAATGAACGTGAAGTGGTTGCCGGTTGAATCGATCAAGTCGGTCTTGGCTTCACGTGCACACAAGGCGAGAAACAACACATCGCGCGCGCCCTTGCGGTATTGCACAGCAACAGTGCCTACCAACGCCTTGATCGCCTCCAGGTCCTTGCTGCGAAGCACGTTGTCCTCGCAATAACCTTGCAGGCAAACGCGTGGAGTGCTCCAGCTTCCATCCGGCTTTTTGAAGCAAAGGCTCAAGCGCAATAGCGGATGGTTGCCCGCCCCTTGTGACGTTGAAGAGCCGTTGCGGGTGGCTGACGGATCCTGATGGATGCATTCGGCCCATACAACGAACAAACGATTGTTGAACCAGACCGGCCTTATCGAATGCTCGACCGCGCTCTCGGAAATCGGCACGTTGGCTTTTTCCCAGTCCGACCAGGCGTAAGGATCCGGCTGGTCAAGTTTCGGCGGGGTAGCTGGCGGGGACGGTGGAGTGCCGTCCAGCGGGCGTTGGGCCATGTTCAGCGAGCGCCAGAAATAGCTGTTCTCGGAGCGAGATTTGGCGATGAAATAGTAGGTGCTGTTGGCAAAGTCCCCGCCATCGATGTAGCCAGTGAGAATGTTCAGGTTGGCGATTTCTTCGAGCCGGGTCAGGTACGACATGACCGCCGACTGCACCGCTTCGGGTTGAATCTGGTTCTGATTGAGGTCGTTTTCCAGTTGCCGGAAGTTGTCGCTCTTGTTGGTCCTCAGCAGTGGGTCCAGATAAATCGCGGGGAAATAGAGCAGCTTTTGATGGGCGGCCCAGGTGGGGTACTGATGCAGCTCGTTGCGCCAGGTTTTCAGGTGCTCGTCGCTAAGGCTGGCCGAGTCATAACCGGGTTCCAGGTTCATCAGGATGCGATGGATGTATTGCTGCAGGCTGGCGATGGCACACGCCACGGGTGTGGTGGGCACGTCCTGGCTGACCAGCACATCGAGCAACCAGTATTCGTAAAGGGCCTCGGCCGTCTTGAGCTTCAGGTTTTCTGTCGTGGGGTTGTTGGGCGCGACCTTGTGCAAATAGAGCGCTAACTGTGCATCGCGCAGGCTTTCATCAAGCTGCTTTTTTATGGCAACGGTCATATTCAATCCTTGAATGTTGAGGAAGGTGGACGTGTCAGTGGCAGGCCGCGATCAGCGCTTCACCGACGGTCCTCCAGTCCGATGTCTCGCTGTCGCTGTTCAGTGCGGTTGCCTTGAGCAGCAGGCTGGCCGACAGTCCGGTGCACTGGCAGCACGTCTGGCAGCGCATGACCCAATCCACCGCTTCCATTGACTGGGCGCGTTTGTGTTCCAGTTGTGCGGTCAGGCAACTGACTTCGTCAGTGCTCCAGTCCAGCAGGCTGGCCAGCAGCTTATTGGCTTCTTCGCCTGAGCCTTGCGGCGTGTCCTGGTTGGCAAGCTGCAAGTAATGCAGCAGGTGTTCTTCTGAACGGGCCTGATGGTGGGCGCAGTGACTGAAGCGTTCGAGCAGATATAGGGTTTGAGGCGTCAGTGTTCCCGTGCTGTCGGCGGCCAGCCAGGTCGGGTTGTTCATCAACTGCCGCAGTGTGCTGCCGCTCAGGTGCAATCCCTTGCACGCTTGGGCCGTGCGCAAGACTGTCGCCAGCAACGCCGGCATGTTCCCAGGGGCGCTCTCGATGGCCGCTACAATCGTCGTTGCATGGGTGTCGGCCATTTGCATCACGCAGGGGAAATAGTCTGAGGACAAGTCGGCAAGGTCATGCAGCAGGGTTTCCACCACGTGGCGGGCACCGCTCGGTTGGGGATCTTCTGCCAGCAGTATCGACAAGCGTCTTTTCAGGTTCTTGTTCATTGGCACGCTATCTTCGATAACGTCGAACAGACGACACCATGTCGCGACATCCCGGTTGTCCTGTCTGAGCCAGTCGACGGCCCAATCCAGCGCCATCAGTACATCGAGAATGTCGGGCTGTGAGGCCTGCGAGGTACTCAACGTTCCTGTCACCAACGCTTTGCAGAAATCTTCCCCGCCCAGCAAGTGGGCGAGCGCGGTGCATTCGAAGGGCGAGAGCCCGAACATCCGGGCGATACGGGCCTGGCGATAGAGTGACGAGACTGTGGGGAGGTCATGTTTAAACGAAGGCAGGTATAGCTCGGTCTGCTTGATCAGCAGCAACAGCGAATCCTGCGTAATGGCAAGCCCGAGGCCCGCACTGAGGTAGCTGAGGGTGTTCAGGTCCGTCGTGACAAGGTCTTGCACCTGCGGGTGTTCGAGCAATTGGGTTCGATTGAATACCTGGTCAAACAAGGGCACCTGCTGGCCACAAGCCGCAATCGGCAGGTCGTGCAGCAACGACGCAAACTCCTGCGGCGCGATGCCGTGGCGTTGATTCAAGTAGCGATAGACCCCCAACGTGCGCAGGGTATTGGTGTTGAGCGTCATCGTCGTGTTGCCTTCCGAGCGCAAGGCATTGACGATCAGCGTGTCCAGTTCGGCAACGGGAATGCCGGTCCAGCGGTGTAGCCGGATCATTCGCTGCATGCGGGCGAACCGTTCGCGGGATGCGTAGGCAAAGGCATTCAACTCTTTGGTGATTGCCAGGGCAGCTGTCGATTCCGGTCCGTTGATGTAAGCGGCGCCATAATTGGCATGAGTCGAAGGGGGGCTGTCGGTCGAGGTTCGTGGGCTGTAGGCACCTTGCGCCAGTAACTGCTCGACCTGTTCAGTGCTCAGCCCGGTGCGCTCTTTGAAGAACGAAAGGTCGTGCAGGCGATTGGTGTTTTCAGTGCCGTAAGTTTTTTTCAGGACGCCAAGGTCCAGGTCTGAGCTGGCCGGCGCGAGCAGGAGTTTCTGTTGCTCAGGACTTAGCCCGGACAACAGTTTTTGCGCCTCGACATGGGATTGCGAAACGCGTCCGTAAGGTGAATCGCCAGGGGACAACGGGAGTTTCAGGCTCGTCCGATAATTCAGTTCGCCCAGCCCCGGTTTGTTTGCGCCCAGCCCCAACAGGCACTGGTGATGATGCAGGTCATAGGGCAGTGAGAAGGGGTAATGTTCGCTGGCCAGGACCTGGTGGACGGTCCTGTCGCTCGTTGCCAGATGGGCTTCGATTGCGCTGCGCAAGGTGTCATTGACGATGTCCAGCATTGGCCGCGCAACGAAGGCACTCTGGTGATCGAGCATCAACCCCTTGAGGTCCGGTCGCCGTTGCTCCAGGGTGATTTTGTCGGTTGATGGAGACGCGTTTTCCAGCTGGCCAGCAAACAGATACAGCGCCCGCAGATAGGCCACGGGCGAGTCGATGGCAGCGATATCACCCTCCTTGCAGAATTGATCCCACCGCTCGTTGAATAGCGCTTGATAGCTGACGGACGCCGAGGTTGACGCCGAACCCAGGCTGCGCCGGGCACGTTGCCGGGTATCGCTGGGTGATATCAGGTGCTCCTGATACAGGCGACTGATCTGTCGGGCATAGCTCGCTGCATTGTCGTAGGCCTGCCCGGCATCCACGTCGGCGTGCTTGCCCAGCTCAAGGGTGAATCGCGCCTTGCCCATGCGCATGACGTCGAAGACCGACGTCAATCCCATGCGCTGCAGGGCTGTCCTGAAATCGGCCTGGGCGTTGTCTTCGCCGATTGGGACGTCGATGAGCCGGTGCAGCAGTGAGTCGTTGCTTGCGTCCATGTGTTGTCCATCTCCTGTTCGAACGGAATGTGCGGTCCAGGGGAAACCGTACAGGAGCGTGCGACAAAAGGCGGTAGGACGAGAGGGGGTGGGTTTTGTACGAAAGGGCGATGCGCTGCTTATTTCTGCTCGGCAGGATTCTAATGTAGGTCCTATGCCAGGAGCGTGGGACCTGCAAGAGCCCCACGACGTGTGCAATTGCAGAGTTCATTGTGGCGAGGGAGCTTGCTCCCGCTTGAGTGCGAAGCACTCACAAGAAAGGGCTGCTTCGCAGCCCAGCGGGAGCAAGCTCCCTCGCCACGGGGTTCTTCATACCTTAAGTGAACCACGTTGTTGCAATGTGTCGGGCCTCAGGTAAGGGGGAGCGACTCAAACCCTGAAGTGACTCACCATCATCTGCAACTGATTCCCCAACCGCGCCAGTTCAACACTGGAAGCAGCAGTTTCTTCGCTGGCGGCGGCGGTCTGTTCGGAGACGTCGCGCACGTTGATGATGCTGCGGCTGATTTCCTCGGCGACGGCGCTTTGCTGTTCGGCGGCAGCGGCGATCTGCTGGTTCATCGACTGGATGTTCGACACCGTGCGGGTGATGTTTCCCAGTGATTCCCCGGCCTTGCGAGTCAGGGCCACGCTGCTGTCGGTGAGGCTGCGGCTGTTGTTCATCACGGCCGCCACTTGCTGAGTGCCGTTCTGCAGGCCGGCCACCAGGCCTTCGATTTCCTCGGTGGACTTCTGCGTGCGCTGGGCCAGGCCACGGACTTCGTCGGCCACCACGGCGAAACCGCGCCCGGCTTCACCGGCGCGGGCCGCTTCGATGGCTGCGTTGAGCGCCAGCAGGTTGGTCTGCTCGGCCACGGCCTTGATCACGTCCATGACGCTGCCGATCTTGTCGCTTTCCTGTTGCAGCACGGTCATGGCGTCAGTTGAGCGCACCACTTCACTGGCCAGGCGTTCGATTTGGGCGATGGCTTCACTGACCACCTTGTCACCGGCACGGGCTTCGCCATCAGCGGCGGCGGCTGCCTGGGAGGCTTCTTCGGCATTGCGTGCCACTTCCTGGACCGTAGCAGTCATTTCGTGCATGGCCGTCGCGACCTGGTCGGTCTCGACTTTCTGACTGTTGACCCCTGCGCTGGTCTGCTCGGTGACGGCGGACAGCTCTTCGGCGGCGCTGGCGATCTGGGTCACGCCATCGCGGATGCCGCTGATCAGGTCGCGCAGGGTCACGCCCATGCGCGCGATGCCCTGTTGCAGCACGCCCAGTTCATCACGGCGGGTCACGATGACGTTGTGCGACAGGTCGCCACTGGCAATTCGCTCGACCACGGTCAGGGTCTCGCGCAGCGGGCCAGTGATCTGGCGGGTGATGATCACGGCGGCAATGATGCCCATCAGCAACGCCAGCAAGGTGCTGACCAGTTGCAGGGTACGTGCCTGCGCGCTTTCGGCGTCGCGGCGGTCGAGCTGGATCTGGTACAGCTGTTCGCTCAAGGTCACGATGGTCGCGCCCTGTTCGGTCATTTCCTTACGCGCCTGCACCACATCGGCGGTGGCCAATTTGAAGGACTGCACGGCGCTGCGGTATTGGGTCAGGGCGTTTTCCAGCTGCCGCAGTTCATCCTGGCGAGTGCTGGAGAAATGTTCATTGAGCGGTTTGAGCGCAGCGATGGCCTCGTCCAGCTGGGTGAGCGCCTTGCGTTCGGTATCGGCGTTGCTGTTGGCGGTGTAGCCACGCACTTCATAACGGGCCAGCATGAACGCCTGCTTGGCCTGGGTGATGGCCTGGAACTCTGCGAAACGCTCCTCGCTGGAGGCCATTTGCCGTACGTCGGCATCGATGGTCTCGATCAGCTTGTAGGCAATCTCGGCGTTCGCGCCCATGACATCGCGGGCGGTGTTGCCGGTGCGGTAGGCGCTGCGCATTTTGTTCAGGGAAACCTGATAGGCGCTGATGGTCGCACTCTGCTCCTTGAGCAGCTTGACGTTTTCCGGGCTCTTGAAGCTGTTGAGCAGCGCGTTCTGTTGCGCCACGAAACCATCGAGGGTGGTCTGCACATTTTGTGCGGCGGTCTCGTCGCCATTGGTCAGCATGTATTGCAGGCGAACGACCCGAAGTTTGGTCAGGCCGGCATTAAGCTGGGTGATGTCGCTCATCCAGTTGCTGCGCTGGATCAGACCGCCCAGGCTGGTCCAACTGGTCAGGGCCAGCAGGCAGGTCAGGACCAGCACCAGGCCGAAGCCCAGGCCCAATTTCATGTTGACGCTAATGTTGCCAAACCAGCTATTCATCAAATTCCTCCAGGAACGTTGTGCTGCTTGATCATCGGTTGGCTGGAAGATTGTTGTTGTTAAGAGCCAGCAAAAACGTGTGCAGGGCTTTATCGGCTGCGGGTGCTGGATCTGAAAGATTTTTTCCGGGTATCGCGGTTTCGCTGAATTCCAGGCAAAAAAAAGCCCGCTGGGAGAGCGGGCTAAAACCTTAGTTTCTTGAATGAGCGAGGGGACTTTACCCAATCACGCGGGGGCGTGGGGTGAAGAAAAGTTCATGAGGCCGCCTCCTGGCAAGGCCACATGCCCTCGGACTCTGCTCACTTGAGATCGAACCGGTCCAGATTCATCACCTTGACCCAAGCCGCGACGAAGTCTTTGACGAACTGTGCCTGGGCATCCGAACTGGCATAGACCTCGGCCAAGGCCCGTAGCTGCGCGTTGGAGCCGAAGACCAGATCGACACGCGTGCCGGTCCATTTGACCTGGCCGGTCTTGCGGTCGCGGGCTTCGAATGTTTCCTGGGTCTCGGAAAGTGGTTTCCATTCCACGCCCATGTCCAGCAAGTTGACGAAGAAGTCATTGGTCAGCGCTTCTGGCCGTTGGGTGAAGACCCCGTGGGCAGTCTGGCCGACATTGGTATTCAATACCCGCAGGCCACCGATGAGTGCAGTCATTTCCGGTGCGCTGAGGGTCAACAGTTGTGCCTTGTCGATCAACAGCGCCTCGGCGGGTACGCGGTATCGACCCTTGAGGTAGTTACGAAAGCCGTCAGCGATGGGTTCGAGAAAGCCGAACGACTCAACGTCCGTCTGCGCCTGGCTCGCATCCATACGTCCCGGTGAGAAAGGCACTGTTACGCTGACCCCGGCATTTTTTGCCGCCTGTTCGACGCCAGCGCTGCCGGCCAGCACGATCAGGTCCGCCAGCGAGATCTTCTTGCCGTCGGCCTGGGCGCTGTTGAACTCGCTCCGGACCGTTTCCAGGGTCGTCAGCACCTTGGCCAATTGTTCTGGCTGGTTGGCCGCCCAATCCTTCTGCGGGGCCAGGTGCAGACGCCCACCGTTGGCGCCGCCGCGTTTGTCGGAACCACGGAAGGTGGAAGCAGCCGCCCACGCGGTAGACACAAGCTGTGAAACCGACAGGCCCGAGGCCAGCAATTTGCCCTTGAGGGCGGCGATGTCACTGTCGTTGACCAGCGGATGGTCGACCGCCGGGATAGGGTCCTGCCACAGCAGCTCCTCATTGGGCAGTTCCGGACCCAGGTAGCGCGAGAGCGGGCCCATGTCGCGGTGGATCAGCTTGAACCAGGCGCGGGCGAAGGCGTCGGACAATTGGTCCGGGTTCTCCAGGAAGCGCCGCGAGATTTTTTCGTAGATCGGGTCGAAGCGCAGCGCCAGGTCGGTGGTCAGCATCGTTGGGTTACGCCGCTTGGACGGGTCATGGGCATCCGGAATGATGCCGGCGCCCGCGCCGTTTTTTGGCGTCCACTGGTGCGCGCCGGCCGGACTCTTGGTCAATTCCCACTCGAAACCGAACAGGTTTTCCAGGTAGTTATTGCTCCAGCGGGTGGGCGTGGTGGTCCAGGTCACTTCCAGGCCACTGGTGATGGTGTCGGCGCCTTTGCCCGTGCCGAAGGTGTTCTTCCAACCCAGGCCCTGTTGCTCCAGGCCCGCAGCTTCTGGCTCGGCGCCGACGTTGTCCGCAGGCCCCGCGCCGTGGGTCTTGCCGAAGGCGTGGCCACCCGCGATCAGGGCCACGGTTTCTTCATCGTTCATCGCCATGCGGGCGAAGGTTTCGCGGATGTCCAGCCCGGCGGCGACCGGGTCCGGCTGACCCTCGGGGCCTTCCGGGTTGACGTAGATCAGGCCCATCTGCACGGCGGCCAGCGGGTTCTCCAGGTTGCGTCCTTCGTCAGTGCGGCTTTCCTCGTTGCCCGGCTCGGCCACCAATTGTCCATCACCGGGATCTTGCATGGCGGCTTTATCCGGTTTGCCGTAACGCGTGTCACCGCCCAGCCATTTGTTCTCGGAACCCCAATAGACATCTTCATCCGGCTCCCAGACGTCAGCACGGCCACCGGAAAAACCGAAGGTCTTGAAGCCCATGGACTCCAGGGCGACGTTGCCGGTGAGGACGATCAGGTCGGCCCAGGAAATGTTACGGCCATACTTCTGCTTGATCGGCCAAAGCAGCCGGCGGGCCTTGTCCAGGCTGACGTTGTCCGGCCAACTGTTGAGCGGCGCAAAGCGCTGCTGGCCGGAACCTGCGCCACCGCGTCCGTCACCGGTACGGTAGGTGCCAGCACTGTGCCAGGCCATGCGGACAAAGAGCGGCCCGTAGTGGCCGAAGTCCGCCGGCCACCAGTCCTGGGAGTCGGTCATCAGCGCCCGCAGGTCTGCTTTCAGGGCTTGAAAATCCAGGCTCTTGAAGGCTTGGGCGTAGTCGAAGCCCTCGTCCATGGGGTCGGATAGCGAGGAGTGCTGATGCAGGATCTTCAGATTCAGTTGGTTCGGCCACCAGTCGCGGTTGGTCGTGCCACCGCCAGCGGCGTGATTGAACGGGCATTTCGATTCGTTTGCCATGAGGAGCTACCTTTGGTCGTATTCATCCAGCTATCCAGCCCGGTCGGGCTTCATAGCGGTAGGCGAAATCAATGACGTAGGTGCAGGGCTCACAGTTGCTCAACTGATCGTCATGACCACACGGCAACGCTAGAGAGCGGTCTAGTTGCCAGTACGGTGGCCCACGGCAAGCCCAATACGTTTCTGAACGCTTCGTATCTCTTATCAGGTTTCAACGGGCCGGATTGCACCAGCCTGAATTCAGGCTAGCCCTCCTTTGCCAGATAGCTAATAGGCCCACTATTAACAGTTGATAGGCATAATCTTTTATCGGGTCCCGGAAGTCAGGCAGATGATATGAATGACGCCTGCCGTGACGGACCCGATCATGAACAAATGCCCGCGCAGCACGGCCTTCCATGAAGCGGGTCACGCCCTGGCCTTTTGGTGGAACGGCCAACACATAAAACGCATCACGGTGCGGACCAAGGCCGAAGCCTGCACGGGGCCCCTGTTCGACTTGTGCGGCAACCCGCTATACGCAGAAGGGCTGGTGGAAGCGGACTACCTTGTCCCGCGTCCTGCCTTCGACGCCCGGGGGATCGCTGAGTATTTGCCTTCGATGGTCGATTTCATTGAGCGCGACCTGATCCATTGCTTCTCCGGGCCTGTGGCCGAAGCGGTCTACCGACACCGCAGGTCCGACCGGTTGATCAGAGGCAGCGGTCGCGGTGACCTGGACCGGGGTCACGAACTGATCAGCCTGCTACCCCCACGCAAATTGCTTGTCGCCCAATCCCAGGCCATCGCCCGCTGCAGCTGCCTGGTGCATCGCTACTGGACGGCTGTCAGCGCTGTGGCGAATCTTCTACAACAGCAAGGCGTGGTCGAAGGGAAAACCGTAACGACACTGCTGTGCGAGGTCACGGGGGAGACGCCCGTCCTGCTTGGCAATGGCGTGAAAAGCCTCGATTCGTGACCGGAAGGTGGCAAAAATTCTGACCTGTCTGGGGCCTCAAAAAGGCGTTTACGCTGGGATTGTCGACGCGCTCTGTGAGATACGTCTCTTTTTTGAGTAGAAAATTTCCTCTCCCTTGAACCGAAAAGGATATGCGGGGTCTGGTGTGCGCGCAGTTTTGCGCATCAGCAGCGTGAGTGTTTTTCCGGGCCGCCTGGGTCTTCAGGTGCTTCCCGGGTCGGGTTGAAGGCCGGTATTCGGCTCTTGGTCTGCTCGCGAGCTTGCTGTCATTTCCGTATCGAGGGATCGAACATGTTCTCAGCCGCCCATTGGGCGAGGTTATGCCTGGCTTTTTTGTGCCTTTCTCCGCTAACGCTCGCTTACGCTGCACCCACTCCGGGTGACACGGACCTGATCCGTGAGCGTCAGGATCGCTTGCTTGAAGAGCAGCGTCGGCGCCTCGAACAACTCAAGGACCTGCCCGGCAAATCCGCCGCGCCCCAAGCCCCGGCTGCGCCAGTCGATACCCGTTGTTTCCCGATCAAGACCATCGAGCTCAAGGGCGCCGACGCGTTGTCCGAAGGCGAGCGTCAACGCCTGCTCAAACCTTACCTCAACCAGTGCCTGGGCGTGCCGCAGCTTAACCAGTTGCTCAAGGTCATCACCGATCACTACCTGGAAAAGGGCCTGGTCACCAGTCGCGCCTACTTGCCACAACAGGACCTGTCCAGCGGCCACCTGCAAGTGTTGGTTGTCGAAGGCCGCCTGGAAGGCCTGAAGGGCGCCGAGGGCAGCGGCCTGTCCGAACGGGAGCTGGCCATGAGCTTTCCCGGCAAGTCGGGTGATTTGCTCAACCTGCGGGATATCGAGCAGATGGTCGATCAGCTCAATCGCCTGCCATCGAATCAGGCGACGATGGAGCTGACTCCCGGCCAGAACATCGGCGGCAGCGAAGTGCTGGTCAAGAACACCCCGCAGAAACCTTGGCGCGTCGGCCTTTCGCGGCACAACGACGGCCAGAAGAGTACCGGCGAACAGCAATGGGGGACGTCCCTGGATTGGGACAGCCCCTTGGGCCTGGCCGATCAATTGGCGGTGCGCGGCGGTCACGATGCCGTCAGCGATCACCAGAAAACCTCGCGCAATGCCATGCTCTATTACAACCTGCCGTTTGGCTGGTGGAATGCCAGTTACACCTATAGCCAGAGCGAGTACCGCTCGGTGGTAGCGGCCAACGGCTTCAATTTCAAGCAGACCGGCGACAGCCAGAACCACCAATTGCGCCTGGAGCGAGTGATCCATCGCGACGCCGTGAGCAAGACCTCGCTCAACACCGGTCTGGCCTATCTGCGCACCAACAACTTCGTCGCGGGCAGCAAGCTCAGCGAGAGCAGCAATCGCATCACTGAGGCGCAATTCGGCATCAACCATGGCCGGCGAATTGGTAATGCGTTCGTCAACTTCGACCTGGGCATGCAAGACGGTATCGGTGCCCTCGATGCCCAAGGCGATCATGACCCGGACCGGGGGCAGCCGGATGCGCGCTATCGCAAATACACCGCAACCCTCAGCTACCTGCAGCCTTTCATGCTGGGTGGCGAGTCGTTCAGTTTCAGCAGCCTGATGACCGGCCAGCGCAGCGAAGATCCACTCTTCAGCCCCCAGCGCATGAGCCTGGGTGGACTGTCGTCGATTCGCGGCTACAAGGACCAGACACTGTCCGGCGACAGCGGCGGTTACTGGCGCAACGACCTGCGCTGGAGCCGCCCGGTGACCCTGGAATGGTTGCGCCCGGTGTTCGCCGAATACGGCACCAGCCTCGGCTATGACCTGGGCGTGATTCGCGGCAACCACTACAACGACGATGAGCACGGGCGTGTGTCGAGCAACTCGGTGGAGTTGTTCGCCCGCGGTGAGCACCTGAGCGCCAGCGTCACCTTTGCCCATTCCCTGGAACGCCCGGATGCCCTGACCGAGCGCGAAGCGCCGATCTACTTCCGTGTGGACGCCTTTTTTTAAGCACTGCCTCTTTAACCGCTGCTGCACCGAGACTTGATCATGGACGACCGTCAATACACCCTTCCGGCCCGCCAACCTTCCGCTGCTCCGCAAACCCGCGAGCAATTCTGGGGCATGCCCAAGCGGGGCCTGGCGTTCCTGTTGGCCAACGTCATGTTCTGGCAGCCGCTTTGGGCCCAGGCGGGCGGGATCGTGGTCAGTGCGCCGGGCACCAGCCTCGGTCAAGCGGGCAACGGCGTGCCTATCGTCAACATCGCCAAGCCCAACGGCAGCGGTCTGTCCCACAACAAATTCAAGGACTACAACGTCGGCAGCAACGGCGTGATCCTCAACAATGCCACCAACCCCGCCCAAGCCACGCAACTGGGCGGGATCATCCTGGGTAACCCGAACCTGAAGGGTACGGCCGCCAAGATCATCCTCAACGAAGTCAACGGCGGCAACGCCAGCCAACTGCGCGGCTACACGGAAGTGGCCGGGCAATCGGCCCATGTCATCGTCGCCAACCCACATGGCATTACGTGCAATGGCTGCGGGTTTATCAACACCCCCAGGGCGACCCTGACGACCGGTAAGCCGATCATCGAAAACGGCCAATTGAACCGCTATCAAGTGGATCAGGGCAGCGTCGCCATCGAAGGCGCGGGGCTTAACGCCACCAACGTCGACCGGTTCGAGATCATCACCCGCAGCGCGAAGATCAACGCCGAGATCCAGGCGAAGAACCTGACGATTGTTGCCGGGCGCAACGACGTCAATGCGGGCACCCTTAACGCCACCGCCCGTGCCGACGACGGCAGCGACAAACCGGAACTGGCCATCGACTCCTCGGCCCTGGGTGGCATGTACGCCGGCGCCATCAAACTGGTGGGCACCGAGGCCGGTGTCGGGGTGAAGCTGGACGGCAAGATGGTCGCCAGTGGCGGCGATATCCAGCTTGATGCCAACGGCCACCTGAGCATGGCCGAGACGGCCGCCGCCGGTGCCATCAACCTCCAGGCCCAAAGCCTGGAAACCCGCGGGCAGGTGTACGCCGGTAGCCGCTTGGACGTGAAGACTCAGGGCGACCTGACCAGCCAGAAAAACCTGGTGGCGCGCGACAGCATTCACCTGGACAGCGGCGGCACGCTCAGCAACAACGGCATCATCGAAGCCGGGGTCAATGTCGATAACAGCCGCAATACCACGGGCGATGTCACCCTCACGGCCAAGCAGCTGAACAACGGCGGCAAAACCGTCATTGCCAGTCGCGACCTGACTGTCACGGCCACTGCAGCACTGAACAACCAGGGCGGTACCCTCAGTGGTCAACGCAAGACCACGGTCACCGGCAACGTGGTGGATAACCGCAATAAAGGCCGCATCCTCGGCAACACCGAACTGCACCTGACCGCCGATCAGGTCCTGAACAGCCAGGGCGGCCTGATCAATAGCCAGGGCCTTCTGACGGCCAACCTGGGCCATCTGGAAAACAATGCCGGTGAGTTATCGAGCCTGAACAGCGCGACGCTGATCCTTGGCAGCCTGGACAACCTGACCGGCCTGGTCATGGCCGGCAAGAACCTGGACATCACCAACACCGGCGCGATCGACAATCAGGGCGGTGAACTGTCCAGCCAGGGCGTTGTGACCGTGCGCACCGGCAGCCTGGATAACCGCAACAAAGGCACTGTTGCCGCCAATGGCAAGTTGCTGGTCAGTGCGACCGGCGCGGTCAACAACGCCGACAAGGGCCTGATCGCCAGCCGTGAAGGCGTGCTCGAACTCGATGCCGCTAGCCTGGACAACGCCAAGGGCACTCTGCAAGGCAAGGGCCTGGTGACCGTGGATGTCGCGGGCGATATCGACAACCAGGGCGGTAGCATTATCGCCCAGGACGCCAAGCTGAGTGTCTTCGCGACCAACCTGGACAACCGCGGCGGTGTGCTGTCCAGCGTCAAGGCCGCGCTGGAGGCACGCATCAGCGGCGTGCTGAAAAACGGCTATGACGCCAATCGCCAGGGCGGCACCATCCAGGCGAAAGGCCTGACCCTCGATGCCCTTGCCGGGCTGTTCAACGACGGCGGGCGCATCGCGGCGCAAGCGGGGGACGCCAATCTCAACACCGGCAGCGCCAGTTTCAACAACAGCAATGGCGGCCTCTATGCCAGCGGCAAGGTTAAGGTCGACGGGCAGGACCTGGACAACAGCAATGGCCAGATCAGCGCGAAGCAGATCAGCCTCAACCTCAAGGGCGCGCTGAACAACACCCAGGGCATCATCGAGGCTGACGACAGCCTGGAAATCCTCGCCGCCAGCCTGCGCAACCAGAACGGCCAGCTGCGCACCCTGGGTCAGAACAGCACCACCGTCTTCACCCTCGGCGGCCTGTTCGACAACAGCAACGGCACCCTGGAAACCGTCAGCAACGATGTCGGCTTCAACATCGGCGGCCTGCAAAACCAGGGCGGCAACCTGTTGCACACGGGGACTGGCGCGTTCGGCCTGAGCCTGACGCAACTGGGCAACGCCGGTGGCCGCCTGGTCACCAATGGTTCCCTCACCCTTGAGGCTGACAGCTGGACCAACAGCACGTCGATCCAGGCCGGGCACCTGACCGTCAAGGTCAACCACTTCACACAGACCGCCACGGGCCAATTGCTCAGCGCCAACCGCTTCACCGGGCGCGGCGTCGACTGGCGCAATGACGGCCTGATCGGCAGCGATGGGCTGATCGATGTCCAGCTCAGCGGCCAGTACGCGGGCAATGGGCGCCTGAGCAGCCTCGGCACACTGGGCCTCAAGGCGGCCCTGATCGACCTGGAAAAAAATGCCAGCGTCGCCGGTGGCGGCACCACCACACTGCTCGTCGACGGCGTACTCAACAGCTATGGCCGCCTGACGTCGGCAGCGGGGATGAGCGTTACCGCAGCGGGCATCAATAACGGTGGCACGTTGGGCAGTGCCGGGAACCTGGCCATTCGCACCGGCGCGCTGCGCAACGAGAACGGCCTGATCTTCAGCGGCACCGACATGGGCCTGCAAGTCGACAGCCTGACCAACCTCAATGCCGACATCTACAGCCTGGGCAACCTGCGGATCGACCGCGATGGCCTGGGTGGTTTCGCCTCCAGCATCGTCAACAGCTCGGGTTCGCTGCAAAGCGACGGCAACATGAGCCTGGCGGCCAGCACGATCCAGAACGTGCGCACCGTGTTGACCACTCACGACGCCGGCATCTACACCGCCTCGATCAGGGAAGTCGCCTGTATCGAAGGCGTCAACGCCGGCGACTGCAGCGGCGGCAAGGAAAACCACGTCTGGCAGATCATCCAGCGCGACAAGTTCGAAGTCACCGCTGCCAGTGCCGCGTCCAGCATCACCACCGGCGGTAACCTGAATATCCAGGCCGGTGACCTGACCAACCGCAGTAGCAGCATCGGCGCCGGCGGCACCCTCGTCGCCAACCTCGACAGCCTGAGCAACATCGGCATCGAGACCGGCGAAACCGAAACCTCGCGCACCTTCATGTCCGAGCGTACTCGCAGCCCCGGCGGCTGGCGCGCCGCGGCAAATGACTTCACCAACAAATACTGGTTGCAGAGCCCAGGCTACAACGCCAACGACCTGGGTGGCCTTGAAGCCGCGATGAGCCGCTTCATCGGCATGACCGAGCGCGAAATCCCCTCGCTTGGCTCTCAGACAGCCACCACCGATAGCCAGACCTATGCCGCGATCATCCAGTCCGGCGGCCCGGTCGACATCCGCACCCGAGGCAACGCCGACAATAGCGTCGCCCGTGGCGGCTACCACTACGTCGGCGCAGGTCCGCGGACCGACACGAATGCCGATGGGAAATTCTCCACGCTGATCACCGTGAACAAACAGCTGTCACCCGACCTCGCCCAGCAACAGGTCAACCCGGTGGCCTTGCCCGGCTTCCTCCTGCCCACAGGGCAGAACGGCCTGTTTCGCCTCAACGAAGGCAACGACGCGCCGACCCAAGGCTCAGGGCTGACCCAAGTCCGCGGCCTGCCGGACAGCTCGTTCCGGACCAACCCGCAAAAGTACCTGATCGAAACCAACCCGGCGCTGACCGACATGCGCCGCTTCATGAGCTCGGACTACCTGCTGGCGAACCTGGGCTACGACCCCGACGTCGCCGCCAAGCGCCTGGGCGATGGTTTCTACGAACAGCGGCTGATCCAGCAAGCCGTCATCGCCCGCACCGGCCAACGCTTTCTCGACGGCCAGACCTCCGACGACGGCATGTTCAAGTACCTGATGAACAACGCCATCGCCAGCAAGGACGCGCTGAACCTGTCCCTGGGCGTCAGCCTCACCGCCGAACAAGTCGCGGCCCTGACCCACGACATCGTCTGGATGGAAACCCAGACCGTGAACAACCAACAGGTGCTGGTGCCGGTGCTCTACCTGGCCCAGGCCAACAATCGACTGGCGGCCAATGGCGCGCTGATCCAGGGCTCGGATGTCAGCCTGATCGCCGGTAAGCATCTGAACAATGCGGGCACCTTGCGTGCATCCAGCAACCTGACGGCGACGGCTGGCGACAGCTTGGTCAACAGTGGGTTGATGGAGGCGGGTGGTCGACTGGATGCGTTGGCGAGTAATAACCTGACTAACAGGGCGGGTGGGGTTATTGCTGGGCGGGATGTCAGTGTTGTGGCCGTGGCCGGTGATCTGACCAACGAACGATCCATCACCACCCATACCAGCAGCACTGGCTACAAGACCGAACAGCGTGGTTTTGCCGACAGTGCGGCGCGGATTGAGGCGAGTCATGACCTGAGCGCGGGCGCTGGGCGGGATATCGCCAATGTTGGTGGTGTGCTCAAGAGTGGTAACGACACGAACTTGCAGGCGATGCGTGATGTGAACATCACCTCCGCCGAGCAGGTGAACAGCCATACGCAGGGCAGCAAACACCGGGACCAGACCATTACCCAGAATGGTTCTAGCGTAACGGCTGACCGCGAGCTGAAGGTAACGGCCGGGCAGGACCTGAGGGTCGTTGCGAGCAACGTCATCGCCCAGAGCCGCCTGGCGCTGTCAGCCGGGCGCGATATCGCCATCGAGTCTGCGGCCAACGAAAGCCATCGCGCGTCCCAAAGCAAAAAAGTCAAAAGCAGCAGCGATCTGGTTCGCCAGCAGTCGTCGCTTGTCCAGTCGGGAGGCGACCTCAGCGCCAAGGCGGGACAAGACCTGAGCCTGGTGGCCAGCCAGATGAAAGGCGCCAAGAATGTTGCCCTCGACGCCACGCGCGATATCAATCTGTTGTCCGCAACGGACGAAGCCGCTGAGTTCTATTCGAAGAAAAGCAAAGGCTCCTTTGGGCGCAGCAAAAGCGAACAACGGGAGAGTTACCACAGCACCAACGTCGCATCCGTGGTGGAGGCGGGGCAGGACCTGACGGTCAATACCAGCCAAGCCGCCGGTGGGGGTGTCACGCTGAATGGCGGTCGTAACGTCACCGTGATCGGCAGTCAGTTGAAGGCCGGCAATGACCTGGTCGTCGGTGCCACCGGTGATGTGGCAGTGCTCTCGGGTGTTGAAGAGCACGGTTCCTACAGCAAGAAAACCAAATCGGGTTTCCTCGGCTTGTCCAAGAGCGGCAAGAGCGAGTTGAAGACCACGGCCTCCCAGGTAGCCAGTGAGCTAGAGGCCGGCAACGACGTGGTGATCGCGGCAGGCAACGACTTGCGCGTGCGGGCCAGTGAGACCACTGCTGGCAATGATGTGGAACTGCGTGCGGGTCTGGTCAATGACAGTGGCGACATTAACCTCGTCTCGGCCAACGATACGGCTTATAGCCGGAGTGAGGAGTACAAGAAGAAAAACGGGTTATCGGTGTCGGGTGGTTTCCTGTCCTTCGCTTCTGCCAAGGAGGCCGGTCGCGAAGCCAAAAGCAGCACTAGCGTGGGCAGCCAAGTGACGGCCGAACGCGACGCCGCGTTGCAGGCCGAGCGCGACATCAACGTCATTGGTAGCAGCATCAAGGCCGGCGGCAACGTCAGCCTTGACGCCGGACGCGACGTCAATGTCCTGGCCGCGCAGAACAGCCGTTCCGAGCAGGACTGGGAAAAGAACAAACAAGCCGGGATCGGTGTGTCTTCGGATGCCAACGGCATCAATTTCTTCGCCGGTGCGGACCGTACCAAAGAGAAAAACCGGCTGGAGCAGCAAACCGCTGCCGCCAGTCAGATCAGTGCCGGTCAAAACCTGGCCGTCAACGCCAAGCGAGATATCACCCAGACCGGCTCAGACCTTGAGGCGTTCAACGATATCGACTTGACGGCCGGTCGCAATATCAAGATCGACGCTGCCCGCGAAATGCAACTGATCGAGCATCAACGCGAGAGCGAACGAAACGGCGCCAGCCTGAGCATGAACCACAACTACGGCCGAACCCGCGATGCCGTCAAAGGTGCCGGCGAGGGCGAAGACGGTGTCAGCAAGGCTTCCAGTACGTTGAAGGCCGTGGACGGCGTTTCCCAATTCGTTTCAGGCCCTACGTTCGACGCCAAGATCGGTAACAGCAAGCAGAGCACCAGTCAGCAGGTCATTGAACAAACCCGTCGCTCGTCGACGCTGAACGCAGGCAACGATCTGAACATTGCTGCCAACAACGATGTTCAGATCAGCGGCAGCCAATTGATCTCCGGTCGCGATATCAACATCAAGGGCCGCGATGTCACCCTCGATGCCGCCAAAGGCAGCTATGCCGAAGAGACTCGTGAGCGACAAAGTTGGGGCGGTATCCATGGTGGAACCAGCGGCGGCTTCAAGCTTGGCGTCGGTGGCAGCAATGGTATTGCCAGCGGCGACAGCGAACAGCAAACGTCGACGGTCACTTCCCTGGATGCGGCGCGGGACGTCAACCTGCAGGCAAGCAATGATCTGAACCTGATTGGCTCCCAGGTCAAGGCTCAGCGTGATATCGATCTGCGCGCTGCCAACAATCTGAACATTCGCGCCGCCCAGAACGACAGCGGCAGCGACAACACCCGCAAGAGCGGCGGCGGTGAGGTAGGCCTCAGCGTCGGCTCTGAAGGCGTCGGCATCTACGCCAGCGTCAATCTGGGCAGAGGCAACCTGGAGCGTGAAGCCCAGCGGCAACAACAGGCCTATCTGTACGCAGGTAATCGCCTGGGCTTCACCAGCGGCAAAGACACGAATATCGCCGGTGCGGACCTACGCGGCAATGAAGTCATCGGCCGGGTTGGCCGCGACCTCAATGTCTCGTCGGTGCCTGATACGGGCAAGGTTGAAGGCAAGGAATTCGACCTCAGCGTGACGGTGACCGTGGGGCCGGGAGCGGGTGTCAGTGGTTCGGTCGGCTATGGCCAGACCACTGGCTCGACCGAATGGGTCGAGCAACAGACTCGCATCACCGGGCAGGACAAGGTCGACATCCGTACCGAAAACCACACCCAGCTCGACGGGGCGCTTATCGCTTCGGATACCGGCAAGCTCAAACTCGACACCGGCACGCTGGGCTTCAGCGACATCGCTGGCAAGGACAAGGAGCATGGCTATTACCTGAACGTCGGTGGCAGCTACTCCAAGGGGGGCGGCGGAGCCCAGGACGGTAGCCAGGTCGGCAAGGGCGAAAAGGACAAGAACGGCTGGAGTGTCGAAGGCTGGAACTATGAGAAGGACCGCCAGCAGCTCGTACGGGCCACCGTGGGGGCGGGCGACGTCGTGGTGCGCAATGACGCCGGGACCGGAGCCGATTCGGCCAAAGGCCTGAACCGCGACGTCGACAAAGCCTACGAAATCACCCGGGATGATGAACACCGTACAGACCTGTACGTGACCAAGTCTTCCGTGACGGCAGCTCTTACGCCGATTGAAACCGCTAAGGAGTGGACCAAGCAACTCCGCAGTTACGACGAAACGGCCAAGAAAAACTTCCAGCAAGCCGGCTACGACTTCAATGCGGCGGTCAACAAGATCGAGGCAGGATTGGGTCGGGAAATGGATACGGGGGCCTCGGCGATGGTGGGCGTCGATTTCGCCGAAGCGACTATGGAGGCGTTGATCATCGGTGGTCTTACGCGTGCTCAGGCCATGAAGACCATGGGGGATCCAAATTTTCAGAAGCGGGTATTGACTCAGGTAGGCGAGCTGGCTGGCGTGGACGTGAAGCGGGTCGAGGACATCAGCAATGAAATCCAGGCGTCTTCGTCCGCTGTAGAAGCCAAGGATAACTCAGGCATGGTTCTCCCCCCCACTGACGTAGTAGGCAATGAACAGAACCACAGCCTAGCCCAAGTCATTCTACGTAAATCCTCTGCGATCAATGAGTACATCGCAGAGCACGAGGATGAGAAGCAAGCCATCTCGATGGTCATCGCGATGGCACAAGGCCCTAAAGGCTTGGTGCAACTGGTTGTCATCAACGCGGCCTCTGAAACTGAGGCGGGTAAGGCACTGCTTGAAAAAACCGAACAAGCTAACAAAGCCATAGGGAAAAAAATCGCAGATGAGATAGAAAATGATCCAATTTTCGAGACGGATGAATATCTGATCGGCGGCGGTCAGTTCATGGCCTCGGTGTTGACAGGAGTGCTTTCGAAACGTAAAGGTGTGGAGGAGCGTACTTCTGTTTCGGTGATGGATGGGAAGGGTGCAAAAGCGACTGGTGCAGCTGAAGTACCGGCTACTTCAGCAATTGCGCGTGTTGGGCTGAAAGACGATCTGGCCGCTCAAGCAGGGATTCCTCGAAATATTGCTGAATCGCCGTCTAGCATGTGGGGTAAGTCGATTGATGACATCAAGCAGTCGCTAATGCTTGATGGTGCGAGCCTTACGCCGAAACCACCATTGGCTGGTACTTCAGGTAAAGCACAGGTCTTTAACGTTGAAGGACACTCGCAAATAAAAGAGGTAGAGTTCCATCCGGGCGGTGGGACCCACGGCGATAGTCCCTACTATAAGCTTGTTACTACTGAGAAGATTGGTGCGAAAAATGTAGAAATACGGATAATTCATCCGTCGCCTGATTTTAGGCCGGGCACTATTACGCGTTATCAACAATACTATGATACCCAAGGAAATCGTCTGAAGTATGAGGGCGGTGAGTGGAAGGGCTGGAAGTGATCTATGAGAAATTTATTCCCTGATTTGAACTCTGAACTTGTACCAGGTATATCAGCAGCAGGATTCTTTTTAGGTGAATCTTTTTCCGACGTTAGCGAAAAAGTTGGGGAGGTTGACTGGTTCGGTCCGGAAGTGCCAGTTCGTGACATTCTCATTAAAAACAACGCTTGGATCGGAGTTAGGAGAAAGATCGGCTTTGGTAATGAGCTTATATTATCATATCGGTTTATGAATGAGGCGGTCTCACTGTATTTCGAAAATAGCGGGAAACTTTATAGAGTTGCCGTGGGTGAAAACTATTGTGGTAAATTTAATAGCGTCGGTGTGGGGGATGATCTTCGAAGCTTAGAAAAAAACTTTGAGATTGTATTTAATGATGCTGATGATGATTTCCTTCTAAAGGAGGGGGAAAGTATATTGACTGGGATTAGCTTTGTTACGGACTACAGAGCTTCCTTGGAAGATGCGCCAGAACAAGTTATCAGGTTTATATCAATACATGACTGGTCTCTGCGGTAAAAATATTGTGCGGGCGGAGATTTCCATAGGGCTCATAAAATAAATAGGTGCAAAAGCAACAACTAAGGCAATTACCGAGTTTGGGCCTATGAATCAGGGCCCGTTACCGAAAGGAATCGCGGACACATTTCGTAGCGGTACGTACTCAGAGGTCGTTACTCAACAACCGACCACGTTGTATAGTGTTTATGGTGGGACTGCGCAGGAGCTAGGTTTTCGTTGCTAATTCTGTATCTGTACACCACCTAAGGAGTAGTCGTTCATGGAGATCAGCAACAATACTCAGAATGAGTATCGTAAGCCCAATAATCTGGCAGGCCTGGGGCGTCGTTGGGGAGGACAGATCATTGACTCTCTCATTACTATTTTTCTATTCGGCCTCGTAGGACGCTCAGCCGAGTTTGTCGGTCTTCCGTCAAGCGTGGTTGGTTTCCTGGCTTTAGGTGTAGCGGCGGCGTATTACCTGTTTTCTGATTCAATGCCGAACGGCCAAAGTGTGGGGAAAAAGCTGCTAGGAATGTCTGTGATTGATGAACGCAGTTTTCTGAGCTGCAACGTTTATCAGTCTTTTATGCGCAACATCACTACTCCGTTCCTGAATGTATTTGATTGGATATTTATTTTCTTTGGCTCACGAAAGCGGCTTGGTGACATGCTCGCATCTACAATTGTGATCCGATCCAAGTAAAGAGAGGTGCCACGGGACATCGAGCGTTCAAAAGCGAACGGAAAGGGGACAACATTTGTGTGGCCCCCCAACCAGATCGTTTCCCGATGCATTAGGAAAAGGGAATTTATTTGTGCTCTTTGTTGGAGCACACGCGGATCATCGCAACGAGCAACCGCGTTTCACGTATGGACACAGATACCGCATGACTAAAAATATCGTATTGATCGGTCTGATGATTGCCCTTTGCGGTTGCCAGAGCATGAAAGACCTTGGGAAGAGCACCGTCGAGTACCTTGAGGAGTCCCGCACCACATCGACGAATTTCTTTGTGCCGCTGGGTACCTTTGACGACACCTTGGATGGCAGCCAAGGCAAGGCATGTCGTGCAACCATCCACTATCGACCGGTTCGACCGGCCGGCTTGCAGCTCGTCATGGCCGCCAGCGAAGGTGGAATTCCGACTTGCCAGCATGTGCTCGGCACCTTCTACGAGAGCGGTACAGGCGTGAGCCAGAACAGTGCCCGGGCCAGGGCACTCTACCTGCAAGCGGCGCCAGCCGATCCATATGCCTATTTGGAGCTCGCGCGCATGGCGCGGGACGGGATTGACGAGCCGGTTGACCCGGTGAAGGCCCGCGATTATTACACCCGCGCCGGCATAGGTGGTGTGGTGGGGTTGGGTGGGCTGATGGAGCAGGGCAAGGGCGGTGCGCAGGATGTGTCGGGTGCTTTGAAGCTGTACGTCGATGCTACCCAAAAATACGGCGACCCCGCCTGGGAGGCAATGCGGCCACTGTTGGCTCGAGGGCTGGAGCTCGATGCTGAGCAGGTGCAGAAATATAATCGAGTATGGCGTGAGGGGTTTTTACGCCAGATGCGTTCCAGGTTGCGGTACTCGCGTGAGTTCAGGCAGCTCAATTTCGGCGATCAGACATGGACGGTCAATGTGCTTTTTCGGTTCTCGGCCGGGAGCCCCAAGCCAAAGGTTTATTTGGGCAAGAGTTCCGGCAATCCAGAGGTGGACATCGCCGTGGTGTCTGCGATGTACCGCCTGACCATGGAGGATCCCTACATGGTTCCAGCGGGTCAGGAAACGTTCGACATTACGGCGCCGTTCGTCCTGTCTCCGAGTGCCAAACGTGGCTGACGGTTCGTATGATTTGAGTGGTGCGGATAAAAAGAAGCCCTTTGTGAAGTGAAACGGGCGACCCCAAAGGTCGCCCATTTTCATTTACTCAGCCGCCTGCGCCCGCAACCGTCTCCCAATCACATCCATCACATCACACCCATCGCGCAGCGATATCGTCAGCATTTTGCAAAGGTCGGAGAGCACCAGCGTGTCGGAGCTGATTTCCGAACGGAACGCGATGTTTTCCAGCAGTTGGGTCACGGTACGGATGCGGTAGTCGGCGGTTTCGAAGAGGACGTCGAGCGGGGCTTCGGTGTCAATGAGCAGGGTGGCGGGGATGCAGTCGATGCCGGTGATGGGCATGTATCGTTTCATAGGTAGTACCTCATTCAATTGAAAGGAGCTACCTCGTTAATCGAGTCGCCAAACCCGAGTCGCCATTAGGGCGACGACGGAATATAGGCCCCTTTATCTCGGAGCTACAAGACGCCGTTTTCCGAGCTTGATGTAGGACGTTTAGCCTGTCAGCGACGGTATTTTGCTACGTTGGTGTGGGGCTGCTGCGCAGCCCAGCGGGAGCAAGCTCCCTCGCCACGAGAGGGGGCGTCGCGGATGACCTCAGCTGCGGCGCCTGTGTTGCTGCAACTGCCGCTGCACACATTGGCATTGCTGAACTGTTCAGGGATCAGTGCCGAGGGTTGGGATCGGCTGGCCAGGTTGCCAGCTCGCGTGATGGGGCCAGGCATATAGGCTGACTCTAATCACTCATCGTCCTGGCGCAAAACGCTTGCGGCAAACGCGTGGTGTCTTTTATGCCCAACAAAAAGCCCTGCTATTTTGCTGGGCTCAAATTTCTGTTTTGTGCTGGTTACGCGCAGTGAGGGACTTTCTCCACTTCCCTGTGAATCTGTTCCCCTTTTGCAATTTCAGCTGTACGTAAATCATATGCAGTCTGCAGATTCAGCCAAAACTGCGCTGACGTTTCCAATGCGGCGGCCAGGCGCAAAGCAACATCCGCGCTGATGCTACGGCGCATCAAGACAATGTCATTTACGGTGGGGGCAGAAACGTGCAAAGCCCTCGCAAGCGCAGCCGCGGTAAGGCCAAGCGGTTCCAGATACTCTTCTTTGAGAGTTTCTCCAGGGTGTACGGGCCTCATGCCATTCTTAAACATGACTCACCTCAGTGATAATCTACGATTTCTACATTTTCGGGGCCGTTGGCGCCCCAGACAAAACAGATCCGGTACTGACCGTTAACCCGGATGCTGTGTTGGCCTTCCCTGTCGCCATATAGCTGCTCCAACCTGTTTCCGGGTGGGGAGCGCAGGTCGTTGAGGTCGACCGCAGCATCGAGCATGCCCAGCTTTCGTTCTGCCACTGAAAGGATGGCTGCCCAGCGCCGGGTTTTGCCGGTTTCAAAAAGAGCTTGGGTGTCGGCGCATCTGAAGCTTCTGATCATCTCTTAATGCTTAACGTTATGCGTTAAGGCGAGTCTACATCGTTTGCTGGGATACTCAACTGGTTGTTGGGACCTTCTGTCAGCAGGCTCAGCCCCTTGCGCTTCAGAACCAACTATTCGATACAAAGTGGCAGTTGAATATTCTCTAAGTGCATGATTTTCTATGATTAATTTTTTTGAAGTCGGAGGGTTTGAGCCCCTCCGACGGTTTACGCCGTTCGATGACTGAGCCGCATCACGCCGAGCCCCGTCGTGAACGACCAGCTCTTTACCAGTTGTAACTCAGCTTCGCGGTAATCTCGCGGCCCGGGTTGTAGTAGTTCGCAGTCCCCGAACCAACCACATGTTGCTCATCCAGCAGATTACTGACGTTAACCGCCAGGTCAGTGCCTTTGAAGAGTTTGTAGTTGAAGGCCGCATCGAAGAGCGTCGTGCCATCGCTGGTGCCGGTGTTGGCCGCATCGAAGTAATAGGAACCCACATAACGCGCGCCCAGGCCAACGCTGACATCGGTGTCGGGTATGTTGTAGTAGCTCCACAGCGACGCGGAGTGTTTGGGGGCCGTGGCGAACTCATTCCCTTTGAGTGAGCTGCCGTCGTACAAAGTACCGCGCAACACTTCGGACTCCATATAAGAGTAGCCACCCACCAGGCTCAGGTTCGGGGTCAGCTCAGCCTTGGCTTCCAGGTCCAGGCCGCGCACACGTGACTCGCCGACGGTTTGCTGCTCGATGACACCGCTGGGCAGGACGACGGCGATGCTGACGTTTTCCTGGGTCAGGTCGTAGACGGCCGCCGAGAACAGCGCGTCCATACCGATGGGCGCATATTTCACCCCCACTTCGTATTGCGTACCCGTCTTTGGCACTACACCCACCGTTGGCGGTGAGACCGACTCGACCATGCTGACGTAGGTGGACACTTCGTCGTTGACGATATAGGTCAGCGCGCCGCGATAGGAGGTTTCCGAGAAATCATCCGACTCTTTTACGTTGTTGATGTCGGTACTGGACAGATCCAACGAGTCGTTGCGCACACCGGCGGTGACGATAAAGCGCTCATAGAAGGACAAGTTCTGCTGCAGGAACACGGCCTTGGTTTTCGTGTCGAGCTTATTGTTGCTGTAGGGCGCTACTCCGCTGGGCACACCCGTGAATACGGGGTTGGCCAGGTCGATGGAGCCTGTCGTGGCGTATACGGAGCGTTCCTCAGTCGAAGAATCACCATACTCCACGCCCACCAACGTACTGCTGTCGATGTTTTCGAAGCGGGCGTCGTATTGCAGCATCAAGTTGCCGTTCAGTTGCTCGGCTTCGCTGTCAGTGCCAAAGATGTAACGCGGGATCGTGGTGCCGGTGCGGGTAGGGGAGTCGCTGAGGAACACATAGCCGAAATCATCGGTCAGTTCGCTGTAGCGCAGGTTGCTGCGCAATACGAAGCCATTGTCGAAATCATGGCTGAAGGTGCCGCTGATGTTGGTGCGCTCGACATCGTGGAAGTTGTAGCTGGGCTCGCCGTAGAACTTGTCACGGTCGTATTCCCTGTCCAGCGGGTAACCGCCGCTGTTGGGCGAGCTTTGGGTTTTCAGGTAGTCCACGATCACCGAGGCCGAGGTGAAGTCCGTGGGTGACCAGGTTAGACCGCCCATCAGGAACTTGTTGTCGTCCCGTGAATGGTCGTACTCGCGATCACTGTCTTGCATCTTTGCCGTGAAGCGACCGGCCACGGTTTTGTCTTCGTTCAGCGAGTCCCCGACGTCGATCCCAGTTTCGACATGGTCGAAAGAACCGTAGGTGACGTAGCCCTGGCCGAACTTGTCGAAGCGTGGCTTCTTGCTGACAAAGTTCACCGAGCCGCCTGGGTCAGCCGGGCCGAACAGCGTCGAGTTGGCGCCGCGTATCACCTCCACGCGCTCATAGGCGAAAGGCTCCTCGCGCACGCCGCGCATCGAACCCAGGGTCAGGCCGTCCCGATAGGTCGTGGCCTGGAAGCCGCGGATCTGGAAGTAATCGTTGCGGTCGTCCGTGCCGTAATAGTCGGTAATGACCCCCGGCGTGTATTGCAGCAGCTCTTCGGTCGTGCTCACGCTGCGTTGCTTCATTTCCTTGTCGGTTACCACGGATACCGAGGCGGGCGTGTTGAGGATGCTGGTGGCCACCTTGCCGCCGACCCAGAGTTCCTGGGCCACCACCGAGTTGGGGTCTTCGGTGCCGTCGACCCTGGCCTTGGCGTTGACGAGGATGGGCGCGAGGCGATAGTCCTCGAGTTCGCCGTCCGCCCTGGTTTGCGGTGTCAGCAAGTAAGCGTTCGGGCCCTGTTGCTGTATCGCGATGTCGCTCCCCTGCAACAACGCTGACAGCGCTTCGGACGTATCGAGTGTGCCGCTCACGCCCCGGGTATTGCGGTTCGCTACGCTTGAAGCGTCGAAGGAAAGACTGATACCCGCCTCGCGCGCCAAGCGGTCAAGGGCCGGTGCCAGCGGGCCGGCAGGAATGTTCCACGGGTGAACCTGGTGGGTCTGATCAACGCTCGAGGATTGCGCCAGGGACGGTAGCGCGTAGCTGCTGACGATGACGCCAAAGATCGCACCGTGTAGGGCACGATTCAGTAGATGACGCTGTGGAACCGGGGACGCACTCATTGACTCGCTCCGTGAAAGGGGATCGGCAGATCGGCCTGTATTTCAGCCTTTCTTACATGCCGAACGAGAATGAGAAATCACCTCATTTATATTTCATATTGGCGCGCGACGGAAAAAGGGCTTAGCTGGCGGCGCTCAACGTCACCCAATATTGGGTTCGATAATCAATCTGTAGGTGCAGCGACTGCGCAACCAATGCCAGGGCCTGATCGGTGTCGGCGAGCTGAAAGGTGCCGGAAACCCGTAGGTTCGAGACCTCTTCGGTGCATCGCAACAGGCCGGGGCGATAGCGCGACAAGGCCCCAATAAAATCACCGAGGCGCATATGGCGTGCGCTGATCACCCCGTCACTCCAGCTCCATACATCCAGGCCGTTATCCTTGAATTCACGAACGCCCTTTGAGGTGAACAGCCGCTGATTGCCGGCCTGGACGGTGTTGTTATCCGCAAGGGTTTGACTGGATCCAGGAAATACGCTGACGGCGCCGCGCTGCACCGCGATGAGGGTCCCGTCGTCACGCTCGTACGCCAGGAACCGGGCATTCTGGGTGCGTATGATTCCGTCGCGGGTTTTTACCCAGAAAGGACGCGGTTGAGTCGAGCCCGCATCGGCGCCGGTATTCACGATGATTTCGCCGCGCCGCAGAATGATCAAGCGCCGCTGTTCGTTGAAATAGCTGTCGACCGCACTGTCGCTGTTGAGCTGGATAAGGCTGCCATCATCGAGTTGGAAGCGTCTCTGCTCGCCGGTCCTGCTGTGCTGCTGGGCAAGCATGGCCGGCAGCGGTGTGTAGTCGCGGCCCAGCCAGGTCGCGCCACCCAACGTGGCCAACGCACCCAGTAGCTTCAGGCTTTGGCGCCGATGCATGCCTGAGCGGGCGCCCTTGAGGGTTTGCCGGGCCAAATCAGCTGGAACGCCCGCGAAGTCATCGCCAAGCGTTTCTACCCGCTGCCACGCTAAAAAATGCTCCGGACGCTGCTGCAGCCAGTGCTCGAAAGTCTTCTGTGTTTGCTCATCGGCGGGATTGAAGCGCAGGCGCACCAGCCAGTGGATCGCCTGGTCGACCACGGCCGGGTCCAGCACCTGCGCTTCACTGTTCGGCATAACGCAAGCGATAGCAGTGTTGCAGGGCCTTGGCCAGGTCGCGTTCAACCGTGGAGCGGGAAACGCACAGTTTTTCGGCTATTTGCTGGCAGGTCAGGCCGTCGAGCTGGGCGAGTAGAAAAGCCTGGCGAACTCTCGGTTTAAGCAGGTCGAGCAGGCGGTCTATGCGCTCAAGGCTATCAAGGATCAGCAACCGTTCTTCTTCCGAGGGTGCCGCTTGCGGAGGGAGCAGCGCGAGGCTCTCGAAGTAGGCGCGTTCGAGTTCGCGACGGCGATACCGATCAATCATCAATCCACGGGCGATGCTGCTCAGATAAGCCCGGGGTTCGCGCAAAGGGCTTAATTGCCGGGACTTGAGCAGGCGGACAAAGGTGTCCTGCGCCAAATCCGCTGCGCTCTCGTGACATCCGATGCGCCGGCTCAGCCAGCTGTGCAACCAGGAATGGTGACTGCGATAGAGCAGCGCGAGATCGGCATTGCCCAGAGTGTCGTTGCTGCGCATCAGCATCTCGGAAAATACATAATTGATAATGAATCGCATTATATTCAGGCCGAGTACGTTAGAGCAAATGCCCTCTTGCGACGACGCCATCGTGTGTTCGGTACGGTGCGCGGTCCGCTCGACGTGCCGGTCTCCTCGCTATCACCTCCATGGGGCACCCTCACCCATCGGGCTAAATTGAGCCTCAAAGGGGAATGTGGGTGGTCGACAAGACCTGGCGCAAGCCCATGAACGAGCGAATCTGGCGAACCCCGGGCAGGTAAAGCAGTTGCTCCGCGTGGAGCCGGTTGAAGCTGTTGCTGTCCTTGGTGCGTATCAACATGAAGTAGTCGAATTCCCCCGTCACCACATGGCATTCCATGCAGCCGGAGACTTTTTGTGCGGCCGCCTCGAATGCGGCGAAGGATTCCGGTGTGGAGCGGTCCAGCACCACGCCGATCAACACCACCATCCCCGCATCCAGGGCTTCATTGTCCAGCAGTGCGACGATGTCCTTGATCAGACCGGCCTGCTTGAGCCGTTCAACGCGTCTCAGGCACGCCGGTGCGCTCAATTTCACCTTCTCTGCAAGCGCCACGTTGGAGATGGAGGCATCTCGTTGCAGGGTCTTGAGAATGGCACGGTCGGTTCGATCCAGCGGCTGCGGCATTGAGGCTGAGGTACTGGGTTTCTTGTGGTTGTTTGTTGCGTTCATCTTGGCTTCTGCACAATAAAAATATGTTTTAAACAATAGTCGATAATTTATATTTCTTTAGATGAATAAAACTTGCAACACATATTTTTTGATTTCTTCTTAGTATTGAACTCATCGAAGCCCCCCTGGAAGAGCCTGGAATGCAGCCTTTGTTTTTCGGCCTGGCGCTTGGATATTCAATCATCGAGGAGCAGAGTCATGAACCTGAATCGTTTTAAACGTTATCCGTTGACCTTCGGTCCTTCTCCCATCACGCCCTTGAAGCGTCTTAGTGAACATCTGGGGGGCAAGGTCGAGCTGTATGCCAAACGTGAAGACTGCAACAGTGGCCTGGCCTTCGGCGGCAACAAGACACGTAAGCTCGAATACCTGATTCCCGAAGCGCTCGAGCAAGGCTGCGACACCCTGGTTTCCATCGGTGGCATCCAGTCGAACCAGACCCGCCAGGTGGCCGCCGTGGCCGCTCACCTGGGCATGAAGTGTGTGCTGGTGCAGGAAAACTGGGTGAATTACTCCGATGCCGTGTATGACCGGGTCGGCAACATCGAGATGTCTCGCATCATGGGGGCGGACGTACGACTGGACGCTGCCGGGTTCGACATCGGTATTCGGCCCAGCTGGGAGAAGGCCATGAACGACGTGGTTGAGAGCGGTGGCAAGCCGTTCCCGATCCCGGCGGGTTGTTCCGAGCATCCCTATGGCGGCCTCGGGTTCGTCGGCTTTGCCGAGGAAGTGCGCGAGCAGGAAAAACAACTGGGGTTCAAGTTCGACTACATCGTGGTCTGTTCCGTGACTGGCAGTACCCAGGCTGGCATGGTCGTCGGTTTCGCCGCGGACGGCCGTTCGAAGAATGTGATCGGCATTGATGCCTCGGCCAAGCCCGAGAAAACCAAGGCTCAGATCCTGCGTATCGCCCGGCATACCGCAGAGCTGGTGGAATTGGGTCGTGAAATTACCGAAGAGGACGTGGTGCTCGACACCCGGTTTGCCTATCCGGAATACGGTTTGCCTAACGACGGTACGCTGGAAGCCATTCGCCTGTGCGGGAGCCTGGAAGGTGTGCTGACCGATCCGGTGTACGAGGGAAAATCCATGCACGGGATGATTGAAATGGTCCGCCGTGGCGAGTTTCCCGAAGGCTCGAAAGTGCTTTACGCGCACTTGGGCGGGGTGCCTGCGCTGAATGCCTACAGCTTCCTGTTCCGCAACGGCTGATCCACGCCAATGACCTGTAGGCGAGCGCTTGCTCACGACGCGGTGGGTTAGTCGGCTTTGATGTTGGATGTCACGGCCTCCTCGTCGGCTCGCCGCTCGGAGCAAGCTGCTGCAATCAAACCGCCGGGAGTACCGCCATGCATGCGATATCGCAATCCGCAGTCTGGATCAAGGAACCTTCGGCGGAAGCCGGAGTGGTCATCGTGACCAGCGCCGCGTTGCCCAAATACATGATCGACAAGCTGCACGTGACGATAGATGACTGGGACCAGGTGGCTTATCTGGCCGTCCAGCAATCCGAGGTGTTGATGGCCGACTGGTTGCGGGTCGGGTCCAGCCCGGAGCCGTCTGCCGGGGGCGACGCGTGTTATGCCAGCCAACTGTTGCGCTCCGTCCCCCACGACAGCTTTTTACTGGAAGTCGGCACGGTGCCTGGCCTGACTTGGCTGGGGTCCGTCTGCGGCCACCCGCTGCGCGTTGTCGAACTCGGAACCATAGCCTCATCCACTGCGGCGATGGATCGACAGGTGGAAGAGGTGCTATCGGCGACCCGGAGCCTGGCGAAAAGCGTGCTGCAGGCGCGTGGCGTCATTTAACAGGAGTTGCCTATGAACCAGTCCGATCTCCATGCCCAATGGCCGGCCCAGGCTGTCGAGGATGAAGAAATGGCCGAGTGGCGCGAGGCTTTGCTCTCGGTCGCAGCCCATGGCGGCACGGGCCGAGCCAAACAGATCCTCGACATGCTGCTGGCCGTGGCTAGCACTTCGGGCATCGATTGGCGGCCCAGCCATGGCACCCCCTACATCAATACCATCAGCGTTGAGCAGCAACCGGTGTTTCCCGGGGATCTGGCCATGGAGGAGCGTCTGGCATCGATCATGCGCTGGAATGCCCTGGCGATGGTTGCCCGGGCCAATCACGCCTACGGCGAATTGGGTGGACACATCGCCAGTTATGCCAGCGCCGCGGACCTGTTTGAAGTGGGCTTCAACCACTTCTTCAAGGCGCGCACCCCAACCGGCGGCGGTGACCTGGTGTTCTACCAACCGCACTCGGCGCCAGGCGTCTATGCCCGGGCGTTCCTCGAGGGACGCCTGGAAGAACAGGATCTGCAGCACTATCGGCAGGAGATCGGCGCGCGTGCCAATGGCGCCCGGGGTTTATCGAGTTATCCGCATCCCTGGTTGATGCCGGACTTCTGGCAGTTCCCGACGGGCTCCATGGGGATCGGTCCGATCAGCTCGATCTACCAGGCGCGTTTCATGCGCTACCTGGAGCACCGCGGCCTGCAAAACACCTCGGGGCGAACCGTCTGGGGGGTGTTTGGCGACGGTGAAATGGATGAGCCGGAAAGCATGTCGGCGTTGACCCTGGCGGCGCGCGAAGGGCTGGATAACCTGGTCTGGGTGGTCAACTGCAACCTGCAGCGGCTGGACGGCCCGGTGCGTGGCAACGGTCGCATCATCGACGAACTTGAGGCGTTGTTTGGCGGTGCGGGCTGGAACGTGATCAAGCTGGTCTGGGGTTCCGACTGGGACAGGTTGTTTGCCCAGGATAAGGATGGCACGTTGGTCCGGGCCTTGTCGGCCACGGTCGATGGCCAGTTCCAGACGTTCGCGGCCAAGGATGGGCGCTTCAACCGTGAGCATTTCTTCGGCCAGGACGAAGCCCTGGCGCATTTGGCCCAAGGCCTGACCGACGAGCAGATCGACCGCCTCAAACGCGGGGGGCATGACCTGGTGAAGATCTTTGCCGCGTATCAAAGCGCAATGCTCGAGGGCAAGAAACCTACGGTGATCCTGGCCCAGACCAAGAAGGGCTTCGGTATGGGCGACGCCGGGCAGGGCAAGATGACCGTGCACCAGCAGAAGAAACTCGACAGTGAGGCGTTGATCGCGTTCCGCAACCGTTTCAACCTGCCATTGACCGATGAACAGGCCACCTCGCTGAGCTTCTTCAAACCGAGCGACGACAGCGCGGAAATGCGCTACCTGCATGCACGCCGCCGGGCATTGGGCGGCTACCTGCCTGCGCGCTCTTCGGCCTGCGAGTCATTGGCCGTGCCCGATCTAGACCGCTACGCCGGATTTGCCATCGCCGCCGAAGGCAAGGAAATGTCCACCACCATGGCCTTCGTGCGGATGCTCAGCGGTTTGCTCCGGGACAAGCAACTGGGGCCGCGCATCGTGCCGATCGTGGCGGATGAAGCGCGTACGTTCGGCATGGCCAGCCTGTTCAAGCAGATCGGCATCTACTCCAGCGTGGGCCAGCGTTATGAGCCAGAGGACATTGGTTCGATCCTCAGTTATCGAGAAGCCCTGGACGGGCAGATTCTCGAAGAGGGCATCAGCGAAGCCGGCGCCATCAGTTCCTGGGTCGCCGCCGCGACCAGCTACTCGGTGCATGGCCTGCCAATGCTGCCGTTCTACATCTATTACTCGATGTTCGGCTTCCAGCGCATCGGTGACTTGATCTGGGCCGCGGCGGATCAGCGGGCCCGCGGTTTTCTGCTCGGTGCCACCGCAGGCCGCACGACATTGGGTGGCGAAGGTCTGCAGCATCAGGACGGCAACAGTCATCTGATGGCGGCGATGGTCCCCAATTGTCGGGCTTACGATCCGGCATTCGCCGGCGAGTTCGCGGTGATCCTGGATCACGGCATGCGCCAGATGCTGGAGCGTCAGGTGGACGAGTTTTATTACGTCACCTTGATGAACGAGAACTACCCGCAGCCCAACCTTCCTGAAGGTGTAGAACAGGCCGTTATCAAGGGCATGTATCTGTTTGCCCGGCATGAAGTCGAGGATGCGCGTGGACGTGTTCAGTTGTTGGGTTCCGGGGCCATCCTGCGCGAAGTGATTGCCGCCGCCGAATTGCTGGCGAGCGATTGGGGCATCGACAGTCAGGTCTGGAGCGTCACCAGCTTCACCGAGCTGGCCCGGGAGGCACGGGAAGTGGAGCGCTGGAATCGCCTGCATCCCGGACAACCTGCCAAATGCAGTCATGTTCAAGAATGCCTCCACGACTCGGCGCCCATCATTGCCTGTACCGACTACGTGCGCGCCTTGCCCCAGTTGATCGCCAGTTATCTCAATGGCCATTACACCGTGCTCGGCACCGACGGATTTGGCCGCAGCGATACCCGCAACCAACTGCGCAGGTTCTTCGAAGTGGACCGCCACCAGATCGTCCTGAGTGCACTGACCTCGCTGGTGCATGAGGGGCGTCTGGACGCCAGCGTCTGTGCCGAGGCCATTGAACGCTACGCCATTGATGTTGACGCGGTGGCCCCTTGGGACGCTTGAAACCGGCTCCATCCTGTGAGAGCGAGCTTGCTCGCGATAGCGGTGGATCAGTTACATGGATGTCGGGCTTGCTGGCCTCATCGCGAGCAAGCTCGCTCCCACAGGTTTTTGTGTTGTGTGCAGAGGCTGTGAGCCCCCGCGAGTCCATGTGGGAGCGAGCTTGCTCGCGATAGCGGTGGTTCAGTCGCAGGGATGTCGAGCTTGCTGGCCTCATCGCGAGCAGGCTCGCTCCCACAGGTTTTTGTGTTGTGTGCAGAGGCTGTGAGCCTTCACAAATCCATGTGGGAGCGAGCTTGCTCGCGATAGCGGTGGTTCAGCTACATAGAGACTGGAGACGTGTCCTGCTCTTGCTTTGGACTTTGATCTCGACGCGCCAATACCTCAACTGCTCTCACCAACAGCCAGGATGGTTGCCACCAAGGCCTGGGCGCGAGGCACCAGCGTGTCCAGTTCCAGGTATTCACGATCGGTGTGGACCTTGCCCCCCACCGGCCCGAGGCCACACAGGGTTGGAATGCCCAGGCTGGCGGTGAATCCGGAGTCGGCGCAACCGCCGGTGAACTCGCCTTCGACGCTGAAACCCAGCGCCAGCGCTTTTTGTTGGTAGATGTGCAGCAGCCGTTCGCTGTGATGGGCCTCCATCGGTAGAAAGGTCGTCGCTTCCTTGAGGATGGCGTGGGTGCCGATCAGTTCTTCTTCGGCGACGATGGCCTGGATGGCGCTGAAGATCCGGTCCCAGTGCTTGAGTTCGATGAAGCGCACGTCCAGCCGGGCGGTGGCGCTCGGCGCGACCGTGTTGCTGGACGTGCCCCCGGATATCAGGCCAACGTTAGTGGTGATGCCTGCCGGGTAATCGGTCAAGGCATGCAGCTTGACGATCTTGCGTGCCAGGGCCTCGATGGCGCTGGCTCCGTCGGCATGGTTGACCCCGGCATGCGCCGCGCGACCGCTGACTTCGATGATCAGCGTGGCACCGCCTTTGCGTGCGCTGACCACGTTACCGCTGGCCCGGCCGGGTTCGGTATTGAGCACGGCGCGGGCGGCAAGGGCGGCGTTTTCGATATGGGTTCTGGCGCTGCCGGAACCGATCTCTTCGTCACCGGTGTACAGGACCTGCACCGGATAGGGCAACGGACCGGCGCGCTTGAGTGCCCTGAGAGCGAAGCAATTGAGCACCAGGCCGCCTTTCATGTCGGCGACGCCGGGGCCAAAGGCGAGGTTGCCATCGCAGCTGTAGCCGCGCGTCGCGGTGGTGCCTTTGGGGAACACCGTGTCTCGATGGCCCAGCAGCAACACTGGCTTTGCAGATTCGCCTGGCACTTCGGCCAGTAGCACGTCGCCAAAACCCTCCACCGGCATGCGCTTGAGCAGGATCCCGTCGGCTTCCAGTTCCGCCGCGAGCAGCGCGCCCACCGCGTCGACGCCCGCCTTGTCATAGCTGTTGGAGTCGGTGTCGACGATACGCTGCAGCAGCGCCTCCATGGCTGGGCGCTGGTCAGCAAGCCAGTCCAGCGCCTGTTGTGCCGTGGCGCTCATTGCGCCTGCTCCCGCAACTGATGTTCCTGGGTCAGGCGTGCCGCGTCGTTGCCCAGGTCCCAGAACAGCCCGGCCATGATTTGCAGGCTTTCCTTGACCACCGGTGCCAGCAAGTGCTCGTTCGGTGCATGTTGCGAGCAGGCCGGGTACGAATGCGGCACCCATAATGTTGGCAGGCCGAGCACGTCCGCGAACACATCGTTGGGCAGCGAGCCACCGAGGTTTGGCAGCAGCGCAGGTTTTTTGCCGGTGGTCTGTGCCAAGGAGCTGAGCGCCCAATTGACCCATGGGCTTTGCGGGTCCAGCCGCGTGGCATGCATCACATCGATGCGGCTTTGCTTGACCTCGACATTGCTGAAACCATGGGCATCCAGGTGGGCGCGCACCGCCGGGATAAAGGTCGTGTAGTCGCTGTTCACTACGAAACGGATATGGCAGTGGGCGTTGGCCTTGCCGGGGATTGCATGCACGGGGGCGTCCGGGTTGCCGGTCTTGAAGGCGATGACGTCGAGGGTGTTCCAGCCGAACACTTTTTCGCTCAGCGAGAGCTCGGGGTTACCCCAGTTGGCGTCGATTTCCGGATCGCCCGGTCCGCCACCGACGTCAATGTCGGCCAGTGCCTGGCGAACCGGCTCAGGCAGTGTCTCGGGCATCAGCCCCGCCACTTTTACCCGACCGTGTTCATCGACCATGCTCGCGATGGCATTGGCCAGAATGATGCCAGGGTTGGCCAGCAACCCGCCCCAATTGCCAGAGTGATGAGCGCCTTCGCGCAAATTGACCACCAGCTCGAAGTTGAACACCCCGCGTGAGCCGAGAAAAATCGTCGGTCGTGAGGCCGCCAGGCGCGGGCCATCCGAGGCGATGAAAATATCCGCGGCGAGCTCTTTACTGTGCGCGGCACAGAATGCATTCAAGCCCGGCGAGCCTTCTTCTTCACCCATTTCCAGCAGCAATTTGACGTTGAACCCCAGCTTGCCGTTGCGCGCCTTGAGCGTTTGCTCCAGCGCGGTCAGGTTGATCAGGTGCTGGCCTTTGTTATCCGCCGTGCCGCGGCCGTACCAGCGATCGCCTTCAGCAATGACTTGCCACGGCGACAGGCCTTCACGCCATTGCGCTTCATAGCCGCGCACCACATCACCGTGGCCGTAGCTGAGCACGGTCGGCAGTTCCGGATCCTCAATGCGCGTGGCGATCATGAAAGGGCCGCGCTCTGCCACCGGGTTGTCATAGATCTTGACGCTGAAACCCATCGCCTCGACATGGGGGGTGATGAAGTCATTGAGGTAGCGATACAACTCGGGCCGGCTGTCCGTTGCCTGGCTTTCGGTGTGCAAGGCGACGCTACGTTCGAGCAGATTGAAAAAAGCGCCGTTATCAAATTGCTCGGTGGTGTTGCTGATGGCCAGTGAACGACTCATGAGTGGACAAGCTCCAGTGTTTGGGCAGGAATGTCGTGAAGGTGGCAGCGCACATTGCCGCCGATAATCGGATCATTGGCCGGGTAGGCCGTTTTGCAGGGGGCGAAGCAGCTCGGGCAGCGCGGATGAAAGGCGCAACCGGACGGCGGTGACATCGGATTGGGGAAGGACCCGTGCAGGCCGATTTCGGGAATGCCCAGGCGCGGATCGGGCGTGAGCACCGAATCCAACAAGGCGCGGGTATAAGGGTGGCCGGGTTTAGCGAATAACGATTCGCGGGTGCGTTCTTCGACGATGCGCCCCAGGTACATCACCGCGACCCGATCGGCGAGGTGTTCGATGACCGCCAGGTTATGGCTGATCAGTAGATAGGTCAGGCCGAATTCGCGCTTGAGGTCTTGCAGCAGGTTGAGAATCTGCGCCTGCACTGAAACGTCCAGCGCCGAGGTGGGTTCGTCGCAGATCAACACATCAGGGCGCATGATCAACGCCCGGGCAATGGCCACCCGTTGCCGCTGGCCGCCGGACAGTTGGCTCGGATAGCTGTCGATGACCCGTTTGGGCAGGCCGACCACATCGAGCATCTCCTCGGTCTTCTTGCGCCGCTCGGCGGTGCTGCCAATGTCATGCACGATCAGCGGCAGGGTCACGATTTCGCGCAGCGTTTTGCGTGGGTTCAGCGAGGAATACGGGTCCTGGAATATTGGCTGGATGTGCCGGGACATTTCCTTGCGATCAGTCGCCGCCAGATGTTTGCCATTGACCAGCACATCGCCGCTGGTTGGCGGCAACAGACCGAGCAGCATCTTTGCCAGGGTACTTTTTCCGCAACCGGACTCGCCTACCAGGCCAAGGGTCTCGCCACGCATCAGGCGCAGGGAAACACCATCGACGGCCTTCAGGGTGGCGGCGGGTTTGAAAAAGCCCTTGTTGATCCGAAACTCGCGACGGATGTCGCACAGCTCCAACGCGATGTCTTTTTTCATGACCGTGCCCTCTCTTGAAGGCGAATCGGTGCCGGGGCCGGAGCGGCGAACAGGCAGCGCGCCATGTGGCCGTCCTGTTCGATTTCGGGGATGTTTTGCGCGCAGGCCGCTATCGCCTGAGCGCAACGATTGCGGAATGCACAACCTTGCTGTTCGCCCACCAGGCTCGGCACCAGCCCTGGAATCGAACCCAGTGCCTCACCCGGTTGGGTCCGGCCAGGGATTGGAATACTCGCCAGCAGACCACGGGTGTACGGATGCTGCGGGTTCTCGAACAGTTGCAGGGCAGGGGCGGTTTCGACGATTTCCCCGGCATACATCACCGCGACCCGATCGGCGATCCGAGCCACCAGCCCAAGGTCGTGGGTGATGAAAATCACCGCCAGGCCGAATTCTTTCTGGATGTCGCGGATCAAGCGCAGGATCTGCGCTTGGATGGTCACGTCCAGGGCCGTGGTGGGTTCATCAGCGATGATCAGGTCCGGCTCGCACATCAACGCCATGGCGATGATCACCCGCTGGCGCAGACCTCCAGACAGTTGATGCGGATACTGGCGCAAGCGCTCGGTGGCATTGCTGATTCCGACTTTCTCCAGCATCTGCGCGGCGCGTGCCAGGGCATCCTTGCGTGACACCTTGCGATGCTGAGTCAACACTTCGCTGAGCTGATCGCCAATGCTGTAGGCCGGGTTCAGCGAGGTCATCGGTTCCTGGAAGATCATCGCCAGACGGTTACCGCGCAGGTCGCACATGCGCCGTTCGCTCTGGCCGAGCATGTCGATGCCGTCCAGTGTCAGCCGGGACGCGGTGCGTTTGGCCTTGCGTGGCAACAGGTCCATGAGCGCCAGCGAGGTCAGGGATTTACCGCAGCCGGACTCGCCGACGATACACAGCATTTCACCGCGCTCGACTTCAAAATCCAGACCGCGCACGGCATGCAGCATGTCATCTGGCGTCGGGCTGTTGCCCATGGGGATGTCCACGCGCAGGTTTTCAACATGGAGTAGTGCCATTGTTCGGTACCCTCTATCAGTTACGGCGGTCTATCAGTTACGGCCGTCGGGCAGGATCAGATCGCGCAGGCCATCGCCGACCAGGTTGATGCCCAGCACCAGAATCATCAGGGCGACGCCGGGAATGGCGATGACCCACGGGGAAAAGAACATGTAGGGTTTGCCTTCAGCGATCATCAAACCCCAGGACGGCGTCGGCGGCTGCACGCCAACGCCGAGGAATGACAGGGCCGACTCCAGCAGGATCGCGTGGGCCATTTCCAGCGTCGCGACGACGATCAGCGCGCCGACCAGGTTGGGCAGGATTTCACTGACCAGAATGCGCAGGGTCGAGCAGCCAAGTGCCTGGGCCGATGCCACATATTCAGCGTCGCGAATCTGTTGCACCGAAGCCCTGACCACCACCGCGAAGCGATCCCATAACAGGCAGCCGAGCAGCACGATGACCACTTTCAGTGAACCGCCCATCAGCGAGGCCGAGGCCAGCGCGACCATTACGACCGGCATCGCCAGCCGGGTGGTGATCAGGTAGCTGATAAACGCATCGACCTTGCCGCCGTAGTAACCGGCCAACAGCCCCATGACGGTGCCGATAAAGCCGGAAATCAGCGCCGCCGCAATGCCGATGAACAGTGAAATACGGGCGCCGTAGAGCAATCGCGACAGGTAATCCCGGCCCAGTTTGTCGGTGCCGAGGACGTATTCCCAGGTGCCGTTGGCCATCCATACCGGCGGTTTCATGCGCAGCATCACGTCCTGCGCATAAGGGTCGTAAGGTGCCAGCCACGGCGCGAACAGTGCACCGGCGAAGATGATCAGCAACAACGCCGCGCCGATGGCGAAACCACGGTGACGAAAGCTCTTGCCAAGGACTCGGCCCAGGCTGCTCGGGGGTGGCAGGTAGTCATTGATCGCGAGGGTCGTGGGGGTGCTCATGTAAACCTCCTAGCGCACGCGAATGCGCGGGTCGAGCAGTGCGTTGAGCACATCGGCCAGCAAGGTGAGGATGATGTAGATCACCGCAATCAGCAGGACCACGGCCTGTACCACCGGAAAGTCGTCACGGGCGATGGCGTCCCAGGCGAGTTGTCCGATGCCTTGCAGGGAGAACACCGTTTCGATCACCACCGAACCGCCGAGCATGAACCCGAACTCCACCGCCGCCAGCGCGACGACCGGAATCAAGGCGTTGCGCAGTGCGTGCTTGAACAGCACGCGGGCAGGGCGCAGGCCCTTGGCGCGGGCGGTGCGGATGTAATCGGAACTGAGCACATCAAGCATGCCGGCGCGGGTCAGGCGCATGATTGCCGGCGTCGCGTAGTAGCCCAAGGCAATGGCCGGCATGACGAAGTGCAGCAGGGTCGAGTTGCCGGACACCGGCAGCCACTTGAGCGTCACCGCGAATACCACGATCAACATCAGCGCAAACCAGAAACTAGGCATTGCCTGACCCAGCACCGCAATGCTCAAGGCCAGTCGGTCAACCCAGGTGTCGCGCTTGACCGCCGCCAGCACGCCCAGCGGAATCGCCACCAGCAAGGCGATGCCCAGCGCCATGGCCCCTAGCCCGAGGGTAATCGGCAAGCGGCTGACGACGAGGTTGTAGACCGATTCCTGGAAGAAAAAAGAGTTGCCCAGGTCCAGCCGCAACAAATCACCCAGCCAGTTGAAGTACTGGGTCGGTAGCGGTTTGTTCAAACCGTATTGCACGCGGATCTGTTCGATCTGTTCGCTCGTGGCTTCCGGTCCGCCAATGGCCGTGGCCAGGTCGCCGGACAGGTGCAAAAGAGAAAAGCTGATCACCGACACGGTAATGGCAACGCAAACAGCGATGCCCAGACGGCGCAGAAGGAATCCAAGCATGGCAAGTTTCCTCATATCCAATGGATGACATGGGTGAGGAGGTGTCCTTGGTGCGGGTCAGTCCGCAGCCACGGCACCTCTCGATGAATCCGCTCGGTTACGGATTATTTCCAACTGGACTGGACGAAACGCGGCAGCTCATCCGGGTACGGCGTGAAGGCGAGTTCGGCGGTGTAGGCGTAGTTCATCGAGTAGTTGAACAGCGGCGCCCAGTACGCCTGTTCGCTGATGCGCTGCAACGCCTTGCGGTAGTTGTCCTTGCGCACTTGCGGGTCGAGGGCATTGTCGGCGGCCTGCAACCAGCCCTGGACTTGTGGGTCCTTGATGTTGTCGTCCGGGTTGCCCTTGAACCAGGTACCGGCCGACGCCGAGGTGTCGAGGATCGAGAACGAGCCCCAGGCCTGAAACGACATGGGTACCTTGCCGCCGCGTTGCTGATCGCGCAGGGCGGCGTACTTCAAGTAGCGGAGCTTGGCGTTGATGCCCACGGCGCGCAGGTTACCGATGATGGCTTCGACGTAATCACGGTCGCGATAAGCGAAGATTTCTGTCTCGAAGCCATTTGGGTAGCCCGCTTCGGCGAGCAGCGCCTTGGCCTTGGCCGGGTCATAGTTGTAGACCGTGGCCGCCGTGGTATCGCAGCCGAACTGGCCTGGATAACAGGCAACCTGCAAGGGTTTGGCTTCGCCACCCACCAATTGCGTGGCCAGCGCATTGCGGTTGATCGCATGGTTGATGGCCTGACGCACCTTGAGGTGCTTCATCGGCGAGTTTTCAGTGGAGGTGCCCCGGGCATCAAGAATCAGGAAACCGATGCGCATGGTTTCGCCGCTGGTCACGGTGAGATTCGGTATACCTTTGAGGTCGATTGCCTGATCCGAGGTGACGCGCCAGATCCAGTCGACACCGCCGGTCATCAACTCGGCCAGGCGGGTTTCTGCATCCGGGATTACCCGAAACTTGAGGTGAGCGATATGTGGCTTGCCTTGTGGGCTGTCCGGGAAGTAGTCCTTGTTGATCTCCATGCTCACGCCTTCGCCAGCCACCACCGACACGGCTTTATACGGCCCGGTTCCGATTGGTTTGCGACTGAATTCGGCCAGGCCGACTTTCTCGAAGTACTGCTTGGGGAACATCGGAACGGCGTTGGACAGGTATTCCAGTGCCGGAGGGAAAGGTTTCTTCAAGTACAGGCGGACGCTGTAGTCACCGGTTTTTTCGGCGCTCTTGATCCAGTCTACGTTTTGCACGGTAACGACCTTCGCTTCGGGCGACACCACGTAGTTGAGGGTGAACACCACGTCGTCGGCGGTGAAGGCGTCACCGTTGTGAAATTTGACGCCTTTGCGCAGCTCAAAGTCGATGGTGGTGTCGTCGACCTGTTTCCAGCCAGTGGCCAACATGGGTTGGTATTCGCCGCTGTTGGGATCGCGGTAGATCAGGTTGTCCCAGATCAGCCGGGCGAGAATCACGCCTTCGCGTAAATCGTTGTGATAGGGGCTGATGTTTTCAGGCTCGCTGTCGGAAGCGTAAACCAGGGTGTCGTTGGCTTTACCGGCATGAGCCGGAAAACTGCTGATGAGGCCCATCAGCGCAATACTGCAGGCGAAACCTTTGATGCCCATGCCGTCGTCTCCGTTGGCGAGAGTGGTTGAATCAAAGGGCAGCGAATCGCAAACGCGTAAAGGAGGATAAAAGGATCAGGTCGTGTTTTTTTTGATCTGGACACGAATGTAGGGAAAGGCTATCAATGCCACAAGAATAATATTTCGATACTTCCTTTGCCGAAAAGGCAAACCTTGGGGGCGCCGATGCAGCTGTATGGTGTGCAGTCCACGGCACTGCGCTATTTTCTTGAAGTGGCGCGATGCGGATCGATCAGCGAAGCCTCGGTACGGCTGAACGTCGCGGCGTCAGCGGTGAGCCGGCAGATTTCCAAGCTTGAGTTGGCCCTGGATGCCAGCCTGTTCGAGCGTCGTGCCCGGGGCATGGTGCTGAGCGAGGCGGGCGCGCGACTGGCGGCTTATGCGCGCAAGTCGCAGCTTGAGGCCGAGCAGGTGGTGCTGGAAATCACCGAGTTGCACGGCTTGCAGCGAGGCCATGTGCACGTTGCCTGCTCGGAAGGTTTTGCACTGGAATACATGCCCAGCAGTATTAGCGCGTTCCGGCGTGAGTATCAGGGCATCCATTTCACATTGGAGGTCTGTGCGCCTGCGGATGCGACTGAGAAGGTGCGTTCCGGCGAAGCCGATCTGGCGATGACCTTCAGCCTGACGCCGCAAAAGGAAATCAAGGTCGAACATGTCCTGGGCGGGGCGATTTTTGCCGTGGTCTCCAATTCCCATCCTTTGGCCGGGCGTGAATCTGTCAGCCTCGCCGAGTTGCAACCCTGGCCCATTGCGTTACCCAAGGCCGATACCACGATAAGGCAACTGTTCGACATCTGTTGCGGTGTTCAGGGGTTGTTGTTCGACCCGGTGTTGACCACGAATTACGTTGCCTCGCTCTACAGCTTCGTCCGCGAAGAGGGGGGGATCAGCCTGGCCAGCGAAATGACCTTGCACAAGCAGGTGGCAGACAAGGCACTCCAATGCTTGCCGATCCTGGATGAAGGCATGAAGGCACGGCGCATCGAACTGCAAAGCATGGCGGGACGCAATTTACCGGCGGCGGTTTCTGCGTTCAGGGATTTTTTGATTGCTGGGTTGGCGAAGGCGAAGCGTCGTTGAGAAGACGAGGTGGATTTCAGGCACAAAAAAAGACGTCCGTGGACGTCTTTAGATGATGAAGTGGTGGGCCGGGGTAATATCAAATCGTTGCGGCAACCCTAAGTGCCAACTCTGTTCGGTTTGTCACTTCTGCCTTGCGGAACAACGTATGGATCTGATTTCGGACCGTATTTGGGCTTGAGCCTAGTTCCCGGGCGATCTGCTTGTTGCTGATTCCGCTGGCGACTAGCTTCAGAATTTCAACCTCCCGGGTCGTAAACTGATACCAATCCAGCCCTGCGCCTATCTGCTCGAGTGGTACACAAGGTTGGAAATCGTCAGCTGCGTGAATTTGAGCTGCATGTTGAACAAGTACTGTGACCAGGCTTTTGGCAGTTTCAACGTTGTTCCAGCGCTTAGTCGAACTAACGACTGCAAAGAGAAGGTTGTTCTCGTCGAGGTGGGTGGCGTGGACGGCAAACCTTCTACCAAGGGTCGGCTCCTGTAGGAGCAAGCGGCGTCCTATACACGTGCATTTGCCGAGGTCAATCAAGGACGGCGCTCTCACTGCAGCCCATAGGGCGAGCAGCGAAGCACAGTGGCTCTGCAGCGTTTCGGGCTCTTCGTGAATTTCGCCTTCGAGAAAAAGGATTTTCTTGAAGTGAACGGCGGGGCCATTCACAGAGGCGATACCAATGGCAGTGCAGTCCACGTCCAGGTCTAGAAAGGATGGCGTTCTTATGCTTGTTTGAAGCCCTTGCCAGCTGTTCCTGTCGCTTTCCATATTCGCTCTCCCTGCCCGATGTAAGCACATCAGGAGCCTGGTTTCAGACACCTGATGTGCTTTGGACTTTGATTATATGGCCAAATGGTATCCCTCGCGACAGGCGTCGGCCGATTGGTACTGGTCTAACAACATCCGCTTTCTATGGGGCAGCAAGCAGCTGCCTGAGCGCCTTGAAAAGGAGCCAGCCCTTTGGTCACCTTCGGGTCTCGAAGAGCAGGTGTGTTGCAATCGAAAGGCGCGGCCTGACTCAGCGGTGGCTCGTTCACGCTGCGAAGTCCGAGGAAGGCGCCTTGGTAAGGAGCACGCATCATCAAGTCATATGTCTTTGCACATACAGCGACCCGCTCACCACGACGATACACATGTCCATCATCATCGCGCACTTCAAGCCAAGGACCGCGATAGATAACGGCCTGTCCTAACTCCCAGCACGGGCCTTGTTTACCTTTGTATGCCTTAACGGTGCACATGCGTACTTCAGCATCGCCAATTCTGTCGATAGCGCTTGCTGCCGTTGGCGACCAATGGACGGTGATGCCATGGAAACCGGCTTGTTCGAACGCAGCTATCACAGCCGTTTCTGACGGTAACCGAAGTGGCGCTCCGGCAGGTGCGGACCTGACGGTGTGGTGAGAGGTCAAAGGTTCATCGCCTACAAGTACTGCGCAGACCACGCAACCGGTTAGGTTCAGAGCACGAAATGCTTCCCTCAATACCTGTTTTTCATCCTCAGCATTCACGCGATTGAGGGTGAAGTCCATCAGGATTCGACTGGCCCAACCATCAGAAACAGCGGGCGAGCGCTCAACGCCAAATCGCAGTTTCTCCTCCAGTGCGATGTAACCATCGATGTCACGAATTAAGGCACCCTGGAGTAGTGGCTCAATAATGTTGGCATCACGCGATAAATCAGCAAGTGCCATTAGCCGCACGCAGCGAGCGTTGTCCATCATCGCTGCGCTTTTGCGTAGTTGGCGTGGGTCGCTATCAGCGATGATCAGTTCGCCGCGCATCTTGTCTACACACATAGACAGTAATTGAGAGTACGCACCTCCCCACCAAAGGACACGAGGTGGGGAGTCAGGCTGCTCATCAGCCTCGAGAGCGCCGTTCACTATGGCGGCGGTGTGGGTCAGTTCACGTTGCCAGGGCTCCAGTCGAGAGACCGCGGTATCAAGCATGTTCATTGGCAGAAACGTCCCAGGCATCGAGGTGGTCACGGTATTCAGTGTGAGCAGGCAGATCCGCGCCGAAGCGCTCAAGGTACCGTTGGATGGGCTGAGAGGAACGTATAAATCGGTCTTGGCAGATCTGCAGTGTGTTCAATGTCGTTTCAGTGAAGTTCAGGCCACGTTGGCTCAAAACCTTGAGCCACTGCCGGTCGAATTGCCAAGGGTAGGCACCGATTTCGAGGTTGGTCTGAGCGAACGTCAGGTAGCCTCGCTGGCGAATGTTGATGGCCTTTAGATCAACCGCTTGGAGGCTATCGTAGAAAATCACGGTCTTGGGGCGCGTGACTTTGCAGAACAGCCGCCATAGGTCTTTCATCGACGGACTGGTCTGATCGTCAACGACCAGGTTGACGTATTCACCTTCGGGCACCCAGCGAAACACGCTGGCGATGCTGGCTTGGAAAGCGTCCTGGTGCAGGAGGTTGAGCGCTTGGTCCGTAGCGACCGTATGCAGTTCGGCGTGATGGCGATCGGAGAGTAGCCTTTCGATACCCATCCATTGCTGATAGAGGCCATAGCGCTTACCGCTGTAGCGACCATCAGCAGAGCTACCAATCACGATGGATGGTCTGACGACAAGGAATGGAATGCCACATTCAGCAACTACGCGCTCAGCTGCCCGCTTGGTCAGCGTGTAGTTGGTAGGATCGCTCGGCGGCTCGTTCAGCGCCGTTTCTGGCACTACACCTCCAGAGTAGCCAGCGGAGTAGGCCGTGGAAACGAAGATAAAAAAGCTCACTCCTGCTTGTTTGGCTGCGACAGTAAGCCTTGCAGTGAAATCGACGTTCAGAGCTTGCAGCGCCTCATTATCGAAGTAATCGAGGCAACCTGCGCAGTGGACTACCGTGTCCACATTTCCTGAGCGAAGCATACTTTCCAGCAGCTCTACCGATGCGGTTTCAGCACCCTGCCAGTGAACAGTGGTCACCTTTTTCTCGAATTCGTCAGCACTTCTTCCCAATGCCAGCAGTTCCCGCTGCACTTCTTCTGGAATGCCAACGTTATGGTTACCTCGCCTGGTCGGGATGACCAAGTGATCTGCCCAGTCATCACTAAGCGCTTGAGCAGCCATGAGTGCGCCGAGGAATCCCGTGCCTCCTGTCAGGAAGACGCGTTTTCCGTGGCGTGGGGTCTGGAGAGGCGTTTTCATCGGACCTCGCCACTCGTGGGATTAAGGTTGGTTTCAGAAGCTGCAGCCAGTGCGTTATGAATCATCGTTTGGTCTGGCACTCCACCGTAGGAGATCAGCGTCTGGTCAACAATGACGATCGGGAATGCACTCAGACCATGAGTCATGAACAACTCCGTGACTTGCTGGGCTACCGCGCCTTCTTTTGCGTTCAGCTCTGCGGATAGCTTCGGAAGGATCGATTGCGCAGTAGTCACGGTAATCGTGAGTACCGGCCAGTCCAGCTTGGCCTGCGTCAAGGCGTCACGTGCTGCCGCTTCGATCTGTTCGTCAACCTGCGTAGTGCCGGGCATACAGCAACTTGCAGAGAGCACCACGATAGCTTCGGGCCCCAATGCACGTTTGACTTGGGTGATATCTGCGTCCGAAGTCTTTTTGAAAAAATTGAGCATGTCTTGCCCTCTTTATTTAGATGGTTACAGCACGAGTGCGACAGCCAGGCCAAGGACCAGAGCGCAAACAATGACTGTTAGCGTGTGGGCTATCACCAGGGGGAGTTTGAAAAGCCTGAACAGCAGCATGATCTCGGGAGGACTTGTGCCGATTGCCGCCACCAGAAAGGTCACAAGCGGTCCGACTGGAAACCCTTTCTCGATCAGGGCAAATCCGATTGGCAGCGCTGCTATGGGCGAGATGTACAGCGGTACGCCGACTAAGGCGCATGCCAGATACAGCCAGCCGGCCGGTAGTCGATCGACAAGGCTCATCAGTGTGTCTTTCGGTACGGCACCGTAGATCAAGCCTCCGATAAACAAGCCGATCAGCAGATACGGCGCGACCGTCCGCAACTCCTGCTTGGCCGCAAGCCAAGCGAATCGACTCGCAGGTTGCCAACCGGGCCAAGTTCGAATCCCCTGGCCCAGGAAGGCGGCACTGCTCTTGGGGGCAGGTGCTATCGTCACGTGTCTTGCCAGTCCGAGCCTTCCTGCTGCCACACCAGCAGCGGAAGTCAGTGCCAGGCCGCCGATGATGAAAACAGCGCCAGGGACAAACCCCACAGTGAGGAACAGCAGAATAAACACACCCTCGTTCACTACTGGCGAGGCCACCAGGAAAGCGAAACTGGGCACGAAGCCAACGCCTGCCCTGAGCATGCCGCTCAGCACGGGAATCGTGGAGCAGGAGCAAAAGGGCGTGATGACGCCCCCAACACTGGCGGCAAATGCCGACCGCCAGCCCGAGGACCCAAGTAGCGAGCCTTGTGTCGCTTGAAAGGGCATGCGTTGTTGCAGCATTACCACAAACCAGGTGACCAGCAGGAAAAGCCCAATGAGCAGGGCACCGTCCATGAGCAGAAACTCGAAGAAGGCTTGAATCCCCTGCGTTAACGTTGTGTTATCGGACATATGAGCTCCGCCGGTACTGATGAGAGCGGGCTGATGCAACGCGTCAGGCGTTGGCCAGCCCAGCGTTCATTGACGGGGTGCCGCCATAGGTTTGCATCGACTCGATCAGTGCCGCTGTGACAAGCGGATCGAAGTTCGCTTTATCGAGGGTTTCTACGTAGGTGTCCAAAGCTTCGATGCGAATTTCGTCGATGTCGGTCTTCAGGTCACCCAGTGAAAGAGCGCCGCAGTCAATGTTCAGTCGGTCGCAGAGGAAGTGGCAGCTGGTGCTCACCATGCTGAACAGCTCAGGCATTACACGATGGTGGGCCCATTTAAGGCTTTCATGAACACCTTCCGGGTCTTTGGCGATCAGGCCACGGATACGTGCCAGGCCGATTCCCAGATGCTCCAGTTCGTCTTCCAGAATCTTTCCGGCCAGTGCTGAAGTGTCCGGATCGCCCTGGCGCTGCAGGGTTCGGTACAGCACGATGGCCATGGTTTCGGTCATCAGGTCTTGAATGATCAGGCACGCAGCCAGATCCTTGTTTTGAACAGCCGCGCTGAAGTGGCGGCGGATGTTGAACCACTGCGGCTCCACGATCTCACGCATCACGATGTAGTCGTGGCGTTTGCCCAGGCTGGCCAGCATCAGAATGTGTTTTGATTCTTCGTAGGCTTGTTTGACGGTTTCGATCTTGCTTTCGGTATCTGGCATCAACGGCACCATTTCCGAATAGTTCTCTACCGCCATCACCTCTCCAGCGATTGCGTTTGAAGCGATGTACGCGATCAGGTTGAAATAACCGTCGCTTTTATTGTGCTCAGTGCTCAATTCTTCTCGGCGGTTTACAGCACGTAAGTCAACGGGTACGCGGTGATTGGGCTGGGTGCTGGCAGAAACTTCGTTCATTTTTATATCCTCCCATTAGGCTCAAGGACATTCCCTTGCCGCGCAATTGTCGGGAGGCTGCTGGCGTACAGCCATAGTACATAGCTTCTATTCAACGTTCGGTCCGTTCCGTCTTACGATTAGTCAGATATTGACGCATCGGTCACTCGGTGTGTCCCATGGAAATCGGGGAAGAAATGAATACAAGAACCTGGACGGCCCGGCACGTTGGTGTGCCTGTGCTGTGGATGCTGGGTGCGTTGCTTTGCCTGTCAGGCTGCAATCGTGAGACGGATCAAAAGACTGAAGCGAAGGCCGTGCGTGTCAGCGTCGTGGGGGCCAGTACCATCGCACCGTTGATAAGTGAACTGGCTAAAGCTTATGAGCGAGAGCATCCGGGCATTAGAATCGAGGTCCAGGCCGGCGGCAGTGCTCGGGGGATCATGGATGTGCGCAGCGGTACGGCTGTGCTTGGCATGGTCTCTCGTGAGCTCAAGCCTGAAGAGGGGGATCTGCAGCATGCGCTGATTGCCAAAGATGGCATCGGCATGATCGTTCATAAAAGCAACCCGATCACTGGCCTGACAAAAGAGCAGGTTGTCGGAATCTACACAGGCCGGATCACCCGTTGGAAAGACGTGGGGGGAGACGATTTGCCTATCACCGTCGTGAGCAAGGCAGAGGGGCGATCGACCCTGGAAATTTTCAGTGGGTTCTTTGGTATCCCCTACAAAGATATCCGCGCCCACGTGATTATTGGAGACAACCAGCAGGGTATTCAGACTGTTGCTGGCTCTCCCGCTGCAATCGGCTACGTGTCCATCGGTTCGGCTGAGTATGAAGCCGATCAGGGCGCCGCCATTCGGTTAATCCCTTTGGGAGATCAGATTCCATCGACAGCAGCGGTTGCGTCGGGCGAGTACGCGATCAGCCGGGACCTGAATTTGGTTTACAAAGCGCCTCTCACAGAGCCTGTCCAGGACTTCCTGGCGTTTGCCCGCTCCAATGAAGCAGCAGCCTTTGTGACTCGCATGTATTTCATTCCGGTGACGAAATGACGGCCAGGCGCTGCTGATCAGGCTCTCTCCATGACTTTATTGACAGAAGAGGTGGTCGCGAAGGCCCATCCCGCGAAGCTGCGTGGATGGGCGTTCTGGTCGGCCATGTCCATGCTCGCTCTGATAGGCGCGGCAATCGTGTTTTTGATTGTCGCTTTCTTGTTGAGTGAGGGTTTTCCACTGATCGCCCAGGGAGGGCTTGTAAGATTTTTTACGGACGAGGGGTGGTGGCCGCGGGACGCGAGCTACAACATGGCCCCAATGGTATTGGCGAGCCTTTACTTGACCTTGGGTGCGCTTGTCATTGCAACACCACTGAGCCTGGCCATTTCGCTGGTCACGACATTCAAGGCGCCGCCGCGGCTTGCTCGCGTGCTGCGCAATCTTGTGGAGCTCAGTGCTGCAGTGCCTACCGTGGTGTATGGACTTTGGGGCGTCAGTTCGATCGTTCCGATCGTGAACATCTGGAGCCCGCCAGGTGCGAGCTTATTGGCCGGTATCCTCATTGTTGCACTGATGATCATTCCAACGATCACGGTGTTGACCCAATCGGCCCTTCAGACTGTTCCGACAGCTTATGTACAGGGAGCTACAGCGCTGGGCGTTTCAACCAGCCAGACATTGCTTCGTATTGTTGTTCCTGCTGCCAGGCAGGGCATTTTTTCCGCAATGGTACTCGGTGCTGCCCGAGCAATCGGCGAGACAATGGTGGTGTTGATGGTCTGTGGCAACATTGTGCAGGTACCGACTTCGCTGTTTGATCCAGTACGAGCGTTGACGGCGAACATTGCCTTGGAAATGCCCTACGCGATGGGGGATCACCGCGCTTCCCTGTTCGTAGCCGGGCTGCTGATGTTGCTCTTGGTCAGCGCGTTGGTTGCAGTGGGCGAGTGGATCGGTATGCGTCAGAGGAAGATGACTTCATGAGGCGCTTTCAGGTGTTCGGTTTCGACTTCCGGGATTTCGTCTGGACGTTCGTGATGTATGGTCTGACGTTGACTGCAGTTGCGATGCTCCTGTGGCCGCTGCTAACGGTGTTCGGTAACGGACTTCAGGTGCTGAGCTGGGACTTTCTGTTGGCAAGCCCGGAAGATGCAGGCCGCAGCGGGGGGATCGCCCCCATTCTCGTGTCCACCCTGGGAATTGTATTGGTCAGCTTAACGGCCGCCTTGCCCTTAGCGTTTGGCGTCGCGGTCATGTTGACTGAGGGTTTTAATCCCGCAGGTTGGCCGGCTACGACACTGCGTTGCAGCCTCGACATACTGGCGGGCATTCCTTCGGTCGTATTTGGCTTATTTGGACTCAGCCTGTTCTGTCGGCAATTGGAGTTGGGGTATTCCATTCTGGCCGGCGGGCTGACCTTGGCCTGCATGATCCTGCCCACTTTGGCCCGTTCACTGGCATTTTCCTTGGAGTCCGCAGGTATTGCCCATCGTGCTGGCGGAGCAGCGCTCGGCCTCTCGAAACAGTCAGTTTTATGGCATGTGATGGTACCGGTAGCGCTGCCTGGCATATGCGCAGGTGTGGTGCTCGCATTGACCAGAGCCCTGGCGGAAACGGCTGTACTGCTCTTCACCAGCGGTTATTCCGACAGGATGCCCGAATCGGTTCTCGATTCCGGGCGCAGCGTCTCTGTTCATATTTATGACTTATCGACCAATGTGCCAGGCGGCACCCCTAACGCTTATGGCTCGGCCCTTGCGCTGCTGATGCTTCTGGCCTTGCTCAGCTTCACTGTGCACGCCTTGACTCGTTGGATGCAGCGACGCATGACTGGCAACACGACACGGAGTCTCTGAATGATGAGCAACGATAATAGAGCCATATCGCTTGAACCGTTTGTACGAGCAACATCAAGCGTGCATGGGGCGGTTACCCACTTGAGTACGGGCGCGCAAGGGCATATCGATATCCAAGATCTCTCCGTAAGTTATGGCAAGCGCACAGTCGTTGAGGGCGTGACGTTGCGCGTTCCACGCAATTCAGTCACCGCACTCATCGGTCCATCAGGGTGCGGGAAGTCGAGTTTGCTGTACTGCATCAACCGCCTGAACGATCTTGTGCCCGGCTGCTCGGTAGAAGGCTCGATCAACTTCAGTTGGATGGACAATAAGCGGCTGGCAAAAAACTCGACCCAGTTGCGGCGCCAGGTTGGGATGCTGTTTCAACGTCCCAATCCATTTCCATTTTCGATTCGCAAGAACCTTGAATTCGCACTCAGGCAGCACGGCATTCAAGCGCAGGCCGATATCAATAGCCGCATTGAGTCGTCATTACGGGAAGTGGGGTTGTGGGACGAGGTGCATGATCGACTCGACAGTTCAGCGATGGCGTTGTCGGGTGGTCAGCAACAACGACTGTGTCTCGCCAGGGCGCTGGTGTTGGATCCTGATGTTTTGCTGATGGTTGAACCATGCAGCGCCTTGGACCCGATCTCGACTCAAAAAATTGAAACGCTGATTCTTGGCCTGGCTCAACGACGAACGATCATTCTCGTGACCCATAGCTTGAGTCAGGCTCGCCGTGTAGCAGACCAGGTGGCTGTATTCTGGAAGCTTGGGGAGGTGGGCAAGTTGATTGAATGTGGCAAGGCCAGGGATGTGTTTGAGCGGCCACGCCATGAGCTGACTCAGACCTATTTGCAGTTCGCTTGAATTGAGCAACAGGCGCGTTGCAGTGCCATGGTACATCGGTTCCATTGTGGGGGGAGGGCGGCGATTTCTACTATGAACGCATGAACAAATACTCTCCTGACCCCGAGCAACACCCTACCGCGAGAGTGCAAGCGCTCTCGCTTCATGTCCACGACCTGCTCAAACATGCAGCACAGGTGCATGCAGCAGCAACGGTCACTTCTGTATCGCTGGAGGGTACGGTTGAAACTCAAACCTATGCTCAGCTGGCAAAAACTGCGCATAGCTGCGCCATGGAGCTTCACGCCATGGGGCTTCGGTCTGGAGAAGCACTTGTCAGTTTTGGTTTCAGTTCGCTCGATCAAATGGCTTGGCTTTACGCAGCACTACGCCAGGGCGTGGCCACTCATTTTCTAAACCCTCAACATCACCCAGAAGATCTCGGGCGCTTTCTTCAGCAACTGCGACCAAGCCTGTTGCTGCATGACGCTGTGACGGGGAGCGCTGCCCAGTCATTCGCAGCGTTGGTACCGGGTACCGCGATGCGCGAGATGGCACGGCGGGGCATCGGGAGTGGCAGCGAAAGCGTCGCCGTGGAGTTTGCGGAAAATACGGTATCCCATGTCTGCTACTCATCGGGTACCACAGGCGTTCCGAAGGTTGTTGAGTACACGCACCGTTCAACCGTGTTGCATGCCTGGGCCTGTGCCTTGCCCGACGCAATGGGCTTGAACAGTGCCGATCGGGTTATGCCGCTCATGCAGAATTTCCACGCCAGTGCATGGGGCGCTCCTTTTGTTTGCCCGCTAGTCGGTGCGTCATTGGTGCTCGTACCACCGCATCGCGATCCTGCGCAGTGGTTTCAATGGATCGAGACGCACCGCGTTACGGTCTTGGGGGCAGTCTCTGCACATTGGCTGGCGCTCGTGCGCTACATGCGAACCAACGGATTGAGCTTCAGCACCCTGCGCCGCACGGTTGTCGGTGGTACGCGACTACCTTTTGAAGTTGCTCAGTTCATCCAGGAAAAGCTTGGCGTCGAGGTATGCCATGCCTGGGGAATGACTGAGACATCACCCTTGGCCACTATCGAGCGCTTCGATAGCAGCAAGGCCTCTCTGCGTCACGGCAAACCTGTATTTGGCATTGAATTGGCCGTGCAGTGCGAAGGGGGTTTTTGCTCGACGCAGGGGACTGGTGAGCTGATGGCCCGTGGGCATTGGGTTGCCCACAGCACAGCAAATAGCAGTAGTTGGCTGGCAACCGGGGACTTCGCGACGCTGCACGAAAACTCGGAATTAGAGGTCATCGATCGCATGGAAGATTCGTTGATCGCCGATGGTATCCCCCTCAGTTCAGCCCTTGTGGAGCATCAGGCTCGATTGGTTCCAGGTGTTGCAGATGCAGCATTGCTGGTCACCGATGTTACTTCCGGCAGGAGCGTGCTTGCTTGGGTGGCTATGCCTGAGGTCGATTCCGATTCAGTCACTGCCGAGCTCGAACAAAACCTTTCCAAGACCTTCAACGGGTGGCGTCCGACGCAGTTCACCGTCGTGGATGCGTTTCCGTATACAGCGTCTGCAAAGGTCCAGAAACACCTTCTCAAAGATCACATCGCTCAGTTGTACAAAGGCGATGCGGCTTTGACTCCCACTTCCTCCTGCTGATGCCTGACTTATGACGCAAGTAACGAAAACTGCAGCGGTAGATTCTGTTCACGAAGCCGGCATCAAGAGTTCATTGCCCTTGGAGCGGTATGTGACCTGGGTGGTCGATCATCGGCGTTGGGTCATTGCCCTGATACTGGCTCTATCGGCGTTCTTCGGCTTTTTTGCAGCCAAACAACAAGTGATCATCAACCCTGCCGCAGTTGTTCCGCAGAGCCATCCATACATCAAGGCGACCAACACCATCGAGAGGATCTTCGGTTCGAAGTACCTCGTGGTGATCGGTCTGACCCCAGCTCAGGGCGATGCGCTGCAACCTCAGGTGCTCGAAGCCGTGAAGCGCATCACGGACAAGCTCTATGCCGCGCCATCGGTGACCAAACAGACGCTGCTGAGTCTTTCCTCGCGGCAAGCAAAGAGTATTCGTGGGAACGCCGAAGGGTTTGAGGCCAAGCCGTTGCTCGGTGATCAGATACCGACGACCGAAGAGCAACTGAGTGCCCTGAAGTCGGCCATCGATGCAAACCCGGTTTATCGGGACACCGTAATCTCCAGCGACTGGCGAACAGCTACGATCATGCTGGAGCTCAAGGAAAATCCCAATGGTTTTGGGGCAATGCTCTCGGATGTTCATCAAATCCTGAGCCAGGAGAATACGCCAGGCGTCGAGATCTCCTTGAGTGGCAATCCGGTGTTCCTGCACCAGGCTGAGGTTTTTGCAGATCGAATCAACTGGTTATTCCCCATCGCGGTGCTGGTGATTGGCTTGCTGCACTACGAAGCCTTCCGTACCCGTCAGGGACTGATTCTTCCCTTGGTCACAGCATTGCTCTCGGTGGTCTGGGGCGTCGGTATCATGGGATTGATGAAGGTGCCGATGGATATCTTCAACTCGCCTACGCCAATCCTGATTCTTGCCGTTGCGGCTGGTCACGCCGTTCAATTACTCAAGCGCTACTACGAACACTTCATCGAACTGGTCAACGGGCAGCACATGGCCCCAGAAGTGGCCAACCGGCTGGCGACGATTCAATCGCTCGTGGCAGTGGGACCCGTTTTGGTGATTGCCGGTGGTGTCGCAGCTTTGGGTTTCTTCTCGTTGGTAGTGTTCGAGCTTGAAACCGTCCGGGCCTTCGGTATTTTCACGGGCATCGGCATCCTCGCCGCGGTGCTACTGGAGTTCACGTTCACTCCGGCAGTTCGTGCCAGCCTGAAACCCCCTTCGGCGGCACAGATTGATACCGAGACCAAACCGCGAATTTGGGATCGCCTGAGTGCTCGCATTGCTCATTTGGTAATCACGCCGCGCAGTCGTAGGTGGATCCTGGCGGCCTTCGTCGTATTGATAGGTGTTGCGATTGCTGGCTGGCCCAAGGTGCATGTCGATAACTCGAGCAAGAGTTTCTTCTCTGACTCACTGCCACTGCAGCGGGACGATAACCTGCTGAACGCACAGACTGGCGGTACCAACGTTCTGTATGTAATGGTCGATACAGGGCAGGCCGATGGCGTGAAAGATCCACAGATCCTGAATGCTATCCGGGAGCTCCAGGCTGATGCCGCGAAGCGCTCGATCGTGGGTAAGACCTTGTCCATCGATGACTTTCTCCAGCGCATGCACGGCGCTGCATCTGGGGACACGGGTGCTATTAATCCACTACCTGACGATCGAAACCTGATCGCCCAGTACCTGTTCCTTTACTCGATGTCTGGCGATCCGGAAGACTTCTCGGCGCATGTCGATTATGACTACCAGCGAGCGAAGATCTCGATCATGTTGCGGACCAACAGCAACGCTGAAATTGATCGGCTGGTCAACGAGCTGCGTGAAATTGCGAACCAACGCTTCCCCAAAAATGTAACGGTTTCGTTCGGCGGGGAGGTGGCGCAGACACTGGCAGTCACTGATGTGATGGTGCACAGCAAGCTGCTGAATATCGCACAAATACTCGGTGTTATTTTTGCGGTATCCGTTATCGCCTTCCGTTCGTTCACCGCTGGCCTACTGGTGCTGTCGCCGCTACTTGTGGTCCTTTCGCTGGTCTTCGGCGTCATGGGCTACTTCGGTGTCCCTCTGAACATTCCCAACTCGTTGATCTCCGCCATGGCGGTGGGGATTGGCGCTGACTACGCGATCTATCTCATATACCGCATTGGTGAGTACACAGCCCAGGGCAAGGCCTTGCCTCAGGCCGTAGAAATGGCAATGAAAACCGCGGGTAAAGCCTGTCTGTTCGTTGCCACTGCTGTGGCAGGTGGCTATGCCGTCCTCATGTTCTCCTACGACTATAAGGTTCATATGTGGCTTTCTACTTTCATCGTGCTGGCGATGCTGGCAAGCGTGTTGGCAACCCTGACCCTCATTCCGAGCGCCATTCTGACCTTCAAACCAGCATTCATTTTCCAGCGTCGCTCGGGTGATCGTGGCGCAGTGCTGTTGATCATCCTGGCTGCTATCGGCTTCCTGACTTACTCACAGGTAGGTTGGTCGGCAGAGTTGGAGGCGAAGCAAATCATGGAGCGCAATGCTGCTGTAACTCGCTTCAGCACTTCCACGGCGGATGCAGAGTTTGTGCTGCAGACCAAGGATGGTGGTAAGCGCGTTCGCAAGTCGAACATGGCGTCGAAACTTCAGGAAAATGGGCAAGACACCATGCGTCTGGTCCGCTTCGAAGCGCCGGCAGACATTCGCGGAACCACGACTTTGCTCGTTGAACGCTCGGCCCAGGATGACGATATGTGGGTATACCTGCCGGCGATGAAACGTGTGCGCCGCCTGGTAGCCTCGAACAAAAAAGACAGCTTCATCGGTACTGACTTTAGTTATGGCGATGTCATGGGGCACAAGGTCGGCGACTGGAAGCACACCTTGCTCAGCCAGCAGGCACGTGACGGTGTTGAGCATTACGTCATTGAGTCGGTACCCGCTGAGGATAGCGTCCGCACTAATTCGGGGTATGCCAAACGCATGACTTGGGTGCGCAAGGACAATTTCGCCACGACTTACGTGGAAGCCTCGGATGCTAGTGGACAGCCTTACAAACAATTCTCCTTCGCGGACATCCAGTTGGTTGATTCAGCGAATGGAAAGTGGCAGCCAATGAAAACCGAGGGCAAGAACCTACAGAGTGGGCATACCACTACGATTACTTTCTCCAACTTCAAGGTCGGCGAGTCGCTGAGCGACAGCCTCTTCTCCGCGAACAACATAGCTTCCAAATAAGGAGAGGAGATGAGCGGGTCCTTTTTGCCCTGGTGGCGGGCCGGTGCTGTCGCGCCCCTGATTCTCTGCGCGAGTGCTTTTGCCAGCGCGCCGGAAGTGACAGGTGAGGTCGCTTCAGGCGTGTGGTCATCCAACCGCATGTTGGATGACCAACACGCGGTGTTCTCCAATCGTGCCAAGCTCAAACTGGATTGGCAGGCGTCCGAAAGCCTGCAGTTGAACAGTGAGGTCTGGGCGCTATCGTCTCCGGAGCGTCTGGATGAGAAGCGTGAAGACGCAGGAGTCAATGAGCTGTATGTGAAAAGCAGTGAGACGGTGTGTGCGCCTGCCCTGGGCAAAAAGCTGGTGATGTGGGGGCGTGCTGATGGGATCAATCCCACCGATCAGGTTTCACCGAGCAACTACCGAAGGTTGACCCCTGAGACGACTGATCAGCGCACGGGAAACTGGGGACTGCACCTGGACTGTGAGGTGGGCGCGGGAAAGCTGCAGGTGCATGTATTGGATCGATTCCAATTTAATGATGTGCCGCTGGAGAAGACACCAGGTGTGGTCTTCAGGGAGCAAGATCCAGATGTGCGCCCTACCGTTGCGGTGAAGTATGACGTGCTGGGTTCTGATGCTGATTGGTCGGTGAGTGTCATAGACGGCCATGACTTGTTTCCAACCTTTGCGGTACGAAGTGCCACGCCTGAAGGCATCACGCTCGGTCAGCACGCTACTCGCATGCGCATGATCGGTAGCGACTTCACAATAGTCCGTGGGGAAATGGCCTATAGGGGGGAAATTGCTTGGGTGGATTTTGAGCAGTCATCGAATCCTGCTGTTGCCCGTCGACAGCCCTATACCTCAGCAATTGGTGGTGCTGAGTGGTATGTCGGTGACCGCGAGACTGTTTCGTTGCAGGGCTTTTGGCGGCACTTGAGGTCAGTTTCGAGTCTGTCGAACGACCCGTTGCTTGCTCAGGTACAAGCGGCACAGGCGCTGATCAGCAATGAACTCGACCGTGACCAGTATGGGGTTACGCTCAGGTATGCCAAGCCACTGTTCGACTCAAAAGCCGACCTTGATCTCTTTGCCGTTTGGACTGAGCCCCGCAACGACTGGATGCTGCGAGGAAGACTCAAATACGCATTAACGGATTCGTGGCGGGTGAGCACCGGGTTCGACATCTTCAGGGGGCCCCAGGATTCCTTCCTGGGTCATTTGAGAACCAACTCATTAACGTTCGTTGAGGCAAGTTACAGCTGGTGATGCAGAGGCAGCAGCGCCGTGAAGTCTGGTTTTTCACCATGCAGGCCGCTGAAGCAGGGCACAGCGCTGTGAACTCCGTCGAACTGGCTATCGCTTCTGATGCTTGGGATCGCTCCCTGCGTTCATACTCTCGAGTTTGGAAAAAGTCTTCCGCCGGGTTTTCCGCACCGGCATCGTCCTGACACTACCCATTTGCTTGCCACCCTGGCCGCTTTGGCAATCCGCCTGAGCTTCTGAACCGGAGATACTTAATGAAAGTCTTGTTCATGTGCACCCACAACAGCTGCCGCAGCATATTGTCTGAAGCACTGTTCAATCACCTGGCGCCCGAGGCAATGGAAGCGGTGAGCTCGGGAAGTTTTCCAAGTGGCAAGGTCAATGCTCAAGCGTTGAAGACTCTGGAAGCCGCCGGCATTTCTACCAAAGGCCTATCAAGCAAGGCTTCGGATGCATTTGAAAATGCGCCACCGGACATTGTCATTACCGTGTGCGATCGAGCAGCAGGCGAGGCGTGCCCGATCTTCTTCGGCCCTTCTCTCAAAGCCCATTGGGGCTTGGCTGACCCATCCGTCGCGACCGGTAGCGAAGCGGAGATCGAAGCTGCGTTCCAAGTGACGCTAGCCAAGATCGAGGAACGGGTCCGCGCATTCATAGCCCTGCCTGTAAGGCAAATGAGTGAGGATGACCTCAAAGCAGCGCTCGTCAGCATCGGTAGTCTCTAACGATTGGATTCAAGGGGTTGGAATGAACGACATCTGGCCAAACATTCAACCAGAGCGGGTCGATCTACCCGCCACTGAAGCCAGTCACCATCACTGAGGACGTAACCCTTGTCTCTCGGTTTGACCGCCTGAGCTGGCGGTTGGAGAGGCGGGTGGTTTGTGCGCTCAGAGAACTGCCCATGACACCGTTTGGCATTCTCAAGGTTAGCGCCGGGAGGCTGGGAATACCCAAACGGCTGGGACACAACAAGCTGTTGAGGAGCCCAGTAGCGCTGAAACCCTTGATTTCACTGGGTTTCAGGCACAAAAAAAGACGTCCGTGGACGTCTTTAGATGATGAAGTGGTGGGCCGGGGTAATTTGAATGGGTTCGGTAACTTATTGATTTATAATGTTAATAACGATTTTAATTTTTGGTTGGAATACCAATTGGAATACCGCTCGGTATTAAGGGGCGATCGTCGCGTGCCGCTCTGACGATTTACATGGTCGTGAGTCTGTCTACACAGTCCACTTGGTCTATCGGCCAGGATTAAGCAAAGCCGAGGTACTTCTTACTCAGCCTCTACCAAAAAGGTGAGTGCACCGAAAATCTTTACTCGACCTTTCAATCTGAAGCTACCGAAAATGTAATGAGCGTTTTAGGCACCACGCGTCATATAGGAACATTGTGCAGCCAAACCCTGTGCCCAGAATGTAGTTTCTACGACTGGTTCAGCACGGGGTCGCTCGTTCAAATAGGTACTGAAAATTAGCATTCGCGTTACGGCCTAATCAGTAGACATCTCCATCTCTGGGCTGAGGGTGCCGAGCCAGGCAACTAGAGCCATGATGATCACCGCGATCAACAGCTCTAGAATCACGCTGCGCCGCAAGGCGTTAATGGCGACACTGTGAGTGCCTGTCTGAATGGATCGTTCGAGCAGCGGACTCAGTTGAAAACGGTTCAAGGCCGCAAACATGAGCATCCCGACAAACAAAAAAATCTTTAACGACAATAGGGCACCATAGGTAGTGGTGGTCAAAGTCCGCTCAACAACAGACCTGCGCTGAGTGCTGCAGCAACACTGAAGGCTTTAAGAGATGACATGCAAGGCTCCTGCCTTGCAATTGACCGTCATCCATACCCTACATCTGAGAGTGATCCATTCCCTTCATTCGGCCAGGGCTCACTTCAGAGATTCGGTGCCAGCCGCCATTTTTCGAGCACGATGTCACATCATCTGGCTGCGCTGCGATTGAGTAGCACCCATAGATTTTTCTTGTTGTGATAGGCCGTGCCTGGTTAGCCTAACGTAGTCGTCAATTGCTAGGATAATCGGCGACTACTTGATCGGTACCCGTTAGGGTCTGACCTATCACCTGATACGGCTGTTTGGTTTGGCCGTACTCCATTCCAGGCGAACCAGCGGGCATACCCGGCACCGCAACTCCGACGAGGTCGGGGTGATCCTTCAGGTCGAGAATCTGTGCTACCGGTACATGCCCTTCGACAAACTTTCCGTCAATCATCGCGGTATGACAGGAGGCCAAGCGCGGAGCGACGCCTAGGCGCTGTTTGACTTCGCTCATGTTGGGCTCGACATGGTCGCGCACGCTGAAGCCATTGACTTCAAGATACTTTATCCAGTCCTTGCAGCAGCCGCAGCTAGGATCGCGGTAAACGTCGATGACTTCAGCGGCTTGTGCCGCTCCGGTCATGAGTAGTGTCGTGAACACAGCAATACGCAGACTGGTATTCATGGGAGTTCTCCAGTTTAAAAATAATGCTTACCGGCAGCAGCAACCGCCGCCGTTCCCGCCACAGCCCGAGGTTTTCTTACTCGCTACGCTTTCGACTGTCGCCAGCTGTGCTGGATAGCCCGCGTCCTCCAGAGCTGCAAGCAGCGCATGGCTGTCCGAATCGCCGCTGACCTTCACCCGGCCGGCTTGTAGATCCACTGTTACGTCACTGACGCCTTCAAGTGGGCGCAGCGCTTCGGTGACATGTTTGACACATGAACCACAGCTCATGCCTTGGACTTGCAGTTCAACAGTTTTCATTGGTGACTCCTCACAACAAAGTTGATCATGGAAATGACGCATGAGGCTTTTCTGCGGCGTTGGCTTGTCCTCAACCTTGCTGCCATGGCAAGGTCAAGCGGTCGTTTTCATTCAATCAATGGAAGCCTGGTGCAGACGCAAGGCGTTGAATACCACCGACGCCGAGCTCACGCTCATGGCCAGTGCGGCAATGAGCGGTGACAGAAGGTGACCGGTAAGTGGATAGAACAAGCCGGCAGCCAGTGGGATACCCATGGCGTTGTAAAGGAAGGCGAAGGTCAGGTTCTGGTGCATATTACTCACCGTTGCGACTGACAGGCTGCGAGCACGCAGGATACCGAGCAGATCGCCCTTGACCAGGGTGACCTGAGCGCTGTTCATCGCCACGTCAGTGCCGGTGCCCATGGCGATACCTACATCAGCGCGAGCCAGTGCGGGGGCATCATTAATGCCGTCGCCGGCCATTGCCACGCGGTGTCCGGCTTGTTGCAGAGATGCCACCAGACGTTCTTTATCTTGCGGTTTGACCTCGCCGTGCACCTCCTCGATGCCCAACTGGCGAGCTACCGAACGAGCAGTCGTAAGGCCGTCGCCAGTGGCCATGATGACCTTGACGCCATCCGCCTGCAGACGCTCGACGGCCAGCTTCGTGGTGGGTTTGATGGGGTCGGCAACAGCCAGCAAACCCGCCAGGGCGCCATTGACTGCCAGGTACATGATGCTCGTACCGTCGCCGCGTAGCTTCTCGGCATGTACTTGCAAGCTCTCGGTGGAAACGCCGGCCTCCTGCATCAACGCGGTATTGCCTAGCATCAGGCGGCGACCCTCGACCTGACCGCTTACACCAATACCTGAGGCTGACTCGAAGGTTTCAGGTGTCACCAGTTTTAGCCCTGCGGCACGAGCCTGCTCGACGATGGCGTGGGCCAATGGATGCTCGCTGCCCTGATCGAGACTTGCGGCCAGGCGCAACACTTCATCCTGTGTAAATCCGGGTACGGCCTCGACGCTATGGAATGCTGGTCGACCTTCAGTGAGGGTGCCAGTTTTGTCGACTATCAAGATGTCTATCTTGCGCAGGTTTTCGATGGCGGCGGCATCGCGAAACAATACGCCGCTGCCAGCAGCCTTGCCGGTGGCAACCATGACTGACATCGGTGTCGCTAGGCCAAGGGCACAGGGACAGGCGATGATCATGACCGCGACAGCGTTGATCAGTCCGAACACCCAACTTGGCTCGGGCCCCCACAGCCCCCAGCCGAGTAGAGTCAGCGCGGCGATAGCAATCACCACAATCACGAAGTAACTGGCAATCACATCTGCCAGCCGTTGCATCGGCGCTTTTGAGCGTTGTGCCTGCACAACCATCTGCACAATCTGTGCGAGCAGGGTCGCCGACCCTATCTTCTGCGCCTTCATCACCAGACTGCCGTGGATGTTGAGAGTGGCGCCAATCAGCGCGTCGCCGGCTCTCTTCATGATCGGTATCGGTTCGCCGGTGAGCATCGACTCATCTACAGCGCTTTCGCCTTGCAACACCTGACCGTCGACAGGCACTTTTTCGCCCGGTCGCACACGTAACGTGTCGCCGCTGTGTACGTGTGTCAGAGGGATGTCTTCTTCCGTGCCATCGGCATTGATCCGTCGGGCAGTTTTGGGTGCCAGTCCAAGCAGCGACTTGATGGCAGCCGAGGTTTGCGAGCGAGCCTTGAGTTCAAGCATCTGGCCGAGAAGGGTCAGTGAGATGATCACAGCCGCCGCTTCGAAGTACACACCGATGCGGCCCTCCATCATGAAGTTGCTGGGGAATACATTGGGGGTCAGGGTGGCCACGACGCTGTAAAGGAAGGCCGCCGCCGTGCCGAGGCCGATTAGCGTCCACATGTTCGGACTTCGCTGAATCACCGAACGCACACCACGCACATAAAACGGCCAGCCAGCCCACAGCACGACGGGTGTAGCCAATCCCAGCTCGACCCAATTTTGCGTGGTGCCATGGAACAGCACCAGGGCATGGCCACCCATAGCCAGCACGGTTACGACCACTGTCAGTGGCAATGTCCACCAGAAGCGCCGGGTGAAGTCCTTGAGTTCTAAGTTCTCTTCTTCCTCCAATTCGGGAATCACCGGCTCTAAGGTCATGCCGCACTTAGGGCAGACGCCGGGGCCGATCCGGCGAATTTCCGGATGCATGGGACATGTGTATTCAGCGGCACCCGTTAACGGTTCTGCTGTTGTCTGAGGGATTTGTTCGATTTTCAGTTGAGATATTCGATAACGCTCGGGCGCTGCCCTGAAGGTCGTTTGGCATTTCTGGCTGCAGAACCGGTAGTTTTGCCCCTCATATTCCGTGCTGAACTGGCTGTCGTTACTGACGGTCATGCCACATACCGGGTCATGGGAGCCGGTGGGTTGGGGTTCAGAGTTCTGTATTGGGCCGTGCTCTTGACGAACCTCAGGGGTGTGCATGAGCTAACTCCTGTTCGCATCCTTGGTTGAGACTGAGGTTTCGCCGTGATGACTGTGACCACCGTGGTGGTGCCCGAAAAAATGCATCAGCGGGCACAACAGCAAAATCATATAAGGCAGTAAACCCAGCATATGGCTGTAGTGTTCTCTTGCCAGATAGAACAGCACGATCACCAGCAGCATACCCAGCGCTATGCCGGGTTTGCTCCTCCAAAATGTTGGAGAGGTGTTAGCGGAATGTGGCGAATTCATCATGGTTCTGTACTCCTGAGGGAGTGCTGTTTAGTGATACGTCGTAAAGGTGCAACGGGCGGCAGTTTTACCCTTGGCATATTGGCTAAAGTAAAACCGTCGCTGCATTGCCTACAGGCTTGTGCGCGTCACTTGCTCATCGGCATGTTCATCATGCTCGTTTGCTGATCCATCATTTTCATCATCATGTTCATCATTCCCATCTCCATGCCGTCTTTGTTGCCGTCCATGCCCATGCCCTTGCCATGACAGTTCTTATGCATCATAGCCATGCTGTCCTTCATCGTCTTCATGCTCTCCTGCATGGCGGCGTGTCGCTCGGCAGGGGTCTTGGCGGCGGCTGCCTTGTCGTGTGCAGCCTGCATTTTTTGCATTTGCTCGGTCATGACATTGTTTTGCATCGGCGTAGCTGCTTCGCTTGTCTTGGCGGGCGCGGTCTGCCCCTCCGGGTGATGCTCATCGACTGCCGAGGCGATAAGTGGGCTGCTCACGAGCAGGGTGGCGAGGATAAATTTCAATGTGGCATGCATGGCAATCTCCAAAGGGTGAGGACAACTCAGGTAATACCAAGCCGCGCCAGGTTGGCGCAGTCAGACAGTGCGCCGAAGATCGGCGCGCAGAAGGTCGATTAATCGTTGAAACGGACGAAAATCAGACGTACAGGCGGTCTGGCGGGAGCCGGGCGTCGTAACGCAAGAAAGGCAAAAGCGAAGGGGTTGGCGGGATATAAAATCAGCAACGCAGGGATCAGGAGCAGAAACGTCCAACTGGACAGGTCAAAAATTTTAAGATGGAGCGACGGACTTATAACTATCGCCGCATCGGCGCAGTGCTGAAGGCAATCGAGAGCAGGAGCTTCGTGGTTATCGTGATCTTGCGCGGTGTTCAGCGAGGCATGAGTTGTAGCCGGATTGTTGCTGGGCTGTACCAGACACCCCTGGGTCGCTGCCAGACCAAACGCTAACACCCACAGCACGATGGCGAGGCGTATGAACGCTGGTTGACGATGGCGAAACCAGAACATGGAGAATCTCCGGTACTGATTAACGGGTTTTGATTTTTCAACATACAGCACATCGAAGTGCCAAGGTTGATCCACATCAATTTATGCAGCCGGATGTCGACTCTTGTGGTGTGGTCAAATTGTATGGTCTACGTCGACCTTTCAGATGTTTACCCCTCTTTGTCGTTCTTTACTAGCAGCGTGTGGTGCACTGCCCTTTCATTGTCCTTGTGATTATGCGATTCACCTTGGCATTCCTTGAACCAGGCATAGAGTGCGTCATACACAACCAGGACGTGCGCCAGCATTTCATGGTCGTTAGTAAAACGCTGCGACAGCCCCAACGAGATTGCGTACAACCCAGCTGATTGCGGCGTCAGATCCAGGTGAGAGGTATCTGCCTCGCGTACGATCTTGGCCAGGTGCTGCAACCTCCCAATCAACCAACTTTGATGCTTGAGGCTGTACTTGACGTTTGAGATTTGCATTTCCCGCCAAATCCTCCGATCCAGCGATCTTTGATCGCGCCGATCGGAGGGTTCACTCGCTCTTTCTCGATGCCACCTCGTACCACCACCCCATTTCAAATTTAATTAGCGCCACGCCGGCGTTTACACGTCAGTAATTACTCGCGATTGTTATCGGGGCAGTGTAGTTCCAGCGTCAGAGCGAAGCTTGTCCTGAGGCTATGGCTAGAAAAGTGGCGACACCGGCGACACCGGCGACAACCCAAGCAAGACGGGGCCTGGAGTGTGGCGACAAAAGTGGCGACAGTCGCCACTTTTTGCACGCTTTGGCCGTGACGCTTGACCCCCTTTTCGAGTCGGTATAAAAATTGGCGCACGGATCGCTGTCGTTGACAGCACCAGCCCAGGTAGCCCGAACCTTCAAGGCTACGCCACTTGCGTGGTGGTTCCTCCAAAGTGCGATATAGCGTCCGGCGGCTCGCACGGTCACTCCCCAAGAGTGATGGATGCCTACTCGACTTATCTGTCCACTGCGGCAGACGATGGACTTACCTCGCTGCGCTGCAGCAACCTCACCATTCGGCACATTTCGCTGCGCCAGACCGCGCCCGTCTCTTTCTCTTGGAAAGAGACGGGCGCTCGTACCACCGCTGCAGGACACGTCGTACATGGCATTGCCGCAACTCTCCTCGTGACAATCGATCTGACAACGCCGATTCGTCGCCATCCGCAACGACACAGGCGCCGGTGCCCCAGCCCATGGAAAGGCTGCACCTGACTGACAGTCAGGCATGTCCCAGGTGTCCATGTCTTTGCCTTCTCCCACTCAGGATCTCCAGGTGCCGAACTCGTCAGTCGGCACAGCCTCCGCCCGCCCGCATTTTTGGATGCGCCAAGGAGGCCAGATTCATGGGTTCATGCCCTCGCTCTCGGTTGTAAGGAGCCGTTCGTTCCGCGTCAGTGAACACCTCACAGGCCGCAGGGGCCTTGATCCCTGATAACACTCAACAGCCGTGGCGGGAGTACGTGAGGGCAGCCATCAATCACCGAGGAGAGGGCCCATGCAGCAGTTAGATCCGAAGCTTGAACTACCACGACCACCTCGACCGCTGATTGAGTCGAATTCCTTGGCCCAGCCTTATCCGGTGCAGGCACTGGGTGGGATTCTTGGGCCTGCGGTGGAGCGCATGGCCGAGGTCATCGGCGTGCCCCAGGCGCTGGCTGCACAATCGGTCTTGGCCGCCTCGGCGCTGGCCACTCAAGGGCATGCGGGCTTACAGCTCGACGGGAGAAATTACCCCCTGTCGTTGTACTTGATTACTGTGGCCGCGTCCGGTGATCGCAAGACCGCCACAGACCGATTTGCATTGCTGCCTGCACGGCAATGGGAGCGTGAGCAGTGGCAACGCTACCGCGAACAGCTTGCTCGGTACCGCGCTGCACAGCGACAGGCACAGCGTATTAATCCTGCCGATCCCGATTTTAAAAATGATGTGCTGCGCGACGCGGAGCCCTCGGCCCCTCGGCTGATTACCACCGATCCGACTATCGAGGCCTTAATCAAGGGGCTCTGTCACGATTTGCCGAGCATGGGCCTGTTCTGTGATGAGGGCGGACAATTCCTCGGCAGTAGCACCATGAGTCGGGATAACCGTTTGAAAGCGGTCACGACCTTGTCGTCACTCTGGGACGGCAGCCCGATTGATCGTGCTCGTTCGATGGCCGGGGAAAGCCTGCGGGCCTATGACCGGCGCGTGAGCCTGCACTTGATGCTGCAGCCGTACTTGGCCATGCAGTTACTCAGTGACCCGTTGCTGCAGGGGCAAGGCATCCTCGGTCGCTGCCTGATGACCTGGCCTACCAGCCTGGCCGGACAGCGCAGTTACCAGGCCGTCGACTTGTCCAAAGACGCCGCCCTGAAGCGATATCACCGTCGGCTTTCGGCCCTGTTTTATCAGCCCTGGTCACTTTCCGCTGACGGTGCCTTGCAGCTGTTACCGCTGAGCCTCAGTCCGCTGGCTCGTCGTCGCTGGATTGATCTTCATGATGCCATCGAAGCCCAGATGGGTGAGTTTGGTGAGCTGGCCAGCGTGCGGCCCAGCGGATCTAAGGCCGCTGACAACCTGCTGCGCGTCGCCGGCATTTTGGCCGTGGTGGAGGAGAGCAGTGTCGTGGAGGTCGACCATATCCAACGGGCCTCGACCTTGGTTGGCTACTACCTCACCGAGATCCAGCGCCTGACCGAACGGGAACCGGTGTGCCGGGTAAAGGAAGAGGCGGACCGGCTGTTGCGCTGGCTGCAGGTCAAAGAGTGGAAGCGCTTTAGTATTCGAGACCTGAACCGCAACGGTCCCCGCTTTGCCCGAAAGAGCAGTCGCCATGCCACCAAGCTGTTAGTCGAGCTGCTTGATCATCAGTGGCTGATCACCGACGGCCACACCTTTGAGGTGCGTCATGTTCAATCTTGATGAAGCGTTGCGTAACCATCTGGCTCAGCGCCAAAAGGAGCCGAAAGCGCAGTTTGTCGCCGCTACTGTCGCCACTTTGTCGCCGCCCTCAAAGCCAGGCAGCACAAGGGTTGTCGCCACTGTCGCCGGTGTCGCCACCACCCAAAAAGTTATTGCCTCGACGGCAGCCATCATTCAGCGGTTGAAAGAAGAGGGCGCGCATCTCTACGTCATCAATAACACGCTGTGTTTTCGTCCGACTGATTGGGTCCAGCTCGCCATCGTGAGTGCGAACTGGCAAGCCCTCTTGCGTGATCTCGCCGCAGTCGATCAGGAGCAGAAAAATGGCTCGGGTCGGTAAGCGAGCTGGCCGTAATTTTGGCTTCGGTCGCCAGCTCAGCTATGCCGGACTGCAAGCTTTGAAAGATCTATTTGGCGACGGCCATTTTGCTTCCGTCAAAGCCCATAGTGATCGGTGGCAGGCTTTCGTGAATTGGTGTCGTTCAGAGGAAGGGCCGAGGCTAAATGACGCGCGACAGATCGATCGTGACGTCCTCATGGGGTACGCCACTTATGTTCGTAAGCAGGTTGATCAGGGCAACGTCGGCATCGCTACCGCCCAGAATCGCCTATCCAGCGTGAACCGAACGATGGCCGCGCTGCGCGGTGATCATCACGTCAAAATTTCCAGTCCGAGCAAGGCGCTAGGCCTACAGCGTTCAAGCGTTCGTAGTGAGGCACCGCAAGGCCAAGACCGTGTGCAGGTCAGGCTGATTGTGCAAGCGCTGTCAGAGCGAGGCCAGCAACGAGTGACCGCAATTGTCCACCTGGCCCGGGAAACCGGCATGCGCCTGCGTGAAGCGATCTTGGCGGACCTGCCGCGGCTGCAACGAGAGGCTCAACGACTGGGGAGGATCAATATCCAAGACGGCACCAAAGGCGGTCGATCAGGCGCGTCCGCACCGCGTTGGATTACGGTCACGGAACAAGTCCGCAGTGCCCTCGATAGGGCCACGGAGGTCTCACCCAAGGGCAGTCGGAATTTGTTGGCACCCAACGAAAGCTACAAAGACTTCATACAGACAGTCGTGCGACCGGCACGGGCCCTCCTGCATGAGCAGGGGTTGAAAGGTTTTCATGAGCTACGGGCGGCTTACGCCTGTGAGCGCTATGAGCAACTGACCGGCTGCCCTGCACCCGTGAATGGCGGTCGTTGTCACCGAGAACATCGAGAGCTTGATCAGCGTGGACGACAGCAGATCAGCCACGAGTTGGGACATAACCGCATCGATGTGGTGAGTGCCTACATCGGAGGTCGGCGATGAAGTCCGAGTTCGATATGGTGGTGTTTCTGAGCCCGGTGCTCAAAGGTGCACATGCCACGCGGCAGCGGCACATCAGACAAGCAGAAAGGATGCACGAGTCGATTGGTGAGCGCTGGGGTTGCGCGACTCCTTGGTCTTGGCGGGAAAAGCACGTCAAATGGTTTTTGGAACACTCGCTGCGCTGCGCTGCACCAGCGACCGTCTACTACTACGGATTAACAGCAGAATTGATCCGCCGTAGAAAAGCGCAACTCGTGGCTGTATGAACGTCGTGCGAATGACGCTTTTACATCATGGTGCACCTTTTTGGAATGCAATGGCTCACATATAAACAATTTCGGTGCGACATTTTGCTCGTGCCCCTATTACTGTCCGCTATGAGGGAGTAATAGGGTTTGGAGTCGCTAGTATATTGGCGTTCATCAATAGCGCTTTTGAAACTCTTCCTTCAAAACATAGAGTTGCCCAGCCGAGCTTGCCTTGTTGTGCACTTAAATGGCGCGCAGCTTGTTGAGGAGATGCACCAAAATAGTGATGAAACATGCGGGCTGCGGGAACGTCGAAAGAGTTTTTGGAGGGTGTTGAGATTAAATAAAAAATAGTGAGATTTTTTCTATATAAATCAATGCGATGGACAGTCGGTCTAACAGTCCATAATGCAGATTGGATCCAAAATTGTCTTCGAGGGCTTTACAGGCATTCCAAATCTCAGTAGCTTTTTATGCATTGAGATTTCAATGACAAGGAAAGTTATGAGTAATCCTAGGGACACCTATCTCCAGCGCTTGGTCGCACCTCGAAATATTTGGCTGAATGGTAAAAGGGTCAATAACGTTCTACAGGAGTCTGCCTTTCAGGGGGCTATTGAAAATACGCTGTCCTATTACGATATGTTGGAAAGCCCAGAGTTTCACTTCGACTACAAGGGCAGTCCTGCCGCAATAAGCTTGATGGTGCCAGGCACTGTCGATGATCTGGTTCGCAAACGTAATGCTTATAAAAAAGTGGCTGATAGTTCATTCGGGATGTTGGGAAGAACTCCCGATTTTATCAATGCCGGCTTGAGCGCCATGCGTTCCCATGCGACATTCTTCGGGCGTGATGAATATGCGGACTACTCGGCCAACGTTATTGATTTCTATGACCGTTGTGCCAAGGAGCATTTGTTCGTCGGCCACGGTGCAATCAACCCGCAGATTGATCGTTCCAAGCCCATGGGGCTTCAGTCCAACCTTTATGCCGGCGTCAAATGCGTAAACATCAGTGAGCGGGGGATCGAAGTCAGCGGGGCCAAAATGATTGTGACCCTTGCTCCCATCGCTGATCAATTACTGATCTTCAACATGCCCGGTCTGACTGAGCATGACGCCGATTATGCGCTGGCGTTCGCCGTCCCGACTGATGCGCATGGATTGAAGATCATTTGTCGCAAGAGCCTGGTACATCCCGAATCTTCTGAGTTCGACTACCCGCTTTCGAGCAAAATGGATGAGATAGACGCCTATCTCGTGTTTGATCAGGTGCGTATTCCTTGGTCTGATGTGTTCATCTTTCGCGACATTGCCAAATCCAATCAATTCTACGACGTGACCCGCACCCGCCATCATACTGGTCACCAAGGGGTTGTCCGGGGGCTAGCCAAGGCCGAGCTGCTGATTGGCGTTGCGGACAGTCTTGCTCGAAACCTAGGTCTTTCCTCCTACATTAATGTCCAGGAACAACTGGGGGAATTGACCACCGCCTATGAGCTTATCCGCGGTGCCGTAATGCTCTCTGAACTCGAAGCTCAAGTTGACGCCGAAGGCGTGTGCAACCCAAGTATTCACGCGATCCAGGCAATTCGCTGTCATTTTCCGAAGTGGTACCAGAAAATGTTGCAGACTGTTCAGTCCCTAGCGGCGGGCTCAATGCTGGCCGTGCCTCACGGTGATGATTTTCATAATGAGAACGAAGCCTGCCTGCAACAGGCGTTACAAAATCCGTTTTTGTCACCGTTGGACAGGGGCAAGTTACTCAACTTGGCGTGGGATGTAAGCGGTGATGGTTTTGGTCAGCGCCAAATGATCTATGAAACCTATCATGCTGGCGATCCTATGCGTATTGCTGCAGCGCACTACAGCAACTACAACAAGCAAGCCATGTCGGATTCGGTGGGGCGTGCGCTTAAAGGCAATCACTAAACTTTTATGTGTAGGTGGTCGGCCTGATACGTAATATTAGATTAAGTTTTCAGTCTGGTGTGTGCCTGCGTCGTCGGCTGCATGATATTTAAAATCAAAGGAACTGACTGTTCGTGATCTATAATCTTGGCAAACTCTCCAGTGTCTTGGATTCGCAAGATATTGATATGTTGTTAGTGTCCACTCGCGAAAATATCAACTACTTCACGGGTATCAGGCCCGTGATCAAGGAGTTAAATCCTTATTATGGCGAGTGCTACCTGGTCATTTGTCGTCAGAGTCCAGATGTTGTGCATGTCGTGCATTCTTGTGGAGAGTGCGATCAGATTACCGAGTCTAAAACCTCCATAGGCCTTGTTCACACCTACGGTACTTTCCATCGCGAGTTACCCGATGCCAGCGTGTTGCGCGGGGACGAAGTTGCCATCCATACATGGACCAGCAACTCGGCTCGGCACTTGAATGCCCAGCAGGCGCTTTCTTCTCTGTTGCAAGAATTGGGTGTTACACCGTCGACCCGGATCGGTTTTGACGAGGACGGTATCGCCCACTCCACCCTGGCCTCAATGCAGGAACAGTTCGGCCGAGACACTCTCGTTCTGGCATCAGCACTGATCCGACAGATACGCCGCGTCAAGACCCCTTATGAGGTCGAGATGCTGACCTTGGCAGCCCGCTGTAACGAAGCGGCGATCAAGCAGGTGACAGACGCGGTGCATGTGGGCATCAGCGAGGTGCAAATCGGCAAGATCTTCGAGTCCGCCGTAGTCGGCCTTGGCGGCCGACCTGAGCTAACGATGATCAAGATTGGTCGTGAGGCCGTCGGCGGGCAGCGCCAACAGCGGGCAGACATTACCTTGCAACGTGGCGACCTGCTCTGGTTCGACTCCAACACCCGATATCAAGGGTTCTGGGCAGACTTGGCGAGGGTCTACGCCTATGGCGATGTCACCGATGCGACTGCCCGGCGCTATGCCGCGTTGCGTGAAGGGATGCTGCACGCTGGGCGGTTGATCAGGCCCGGGATGTCCGGCAAGGACGTTTTCAACATGACCATGGAGTGCGTGAGAAGCAACGGATTTCCTGCATACAGGCGTCATCACGTCGGGCATGGCATAGGCCACGAGGCCTATGAGCGGCCGATCCTGGCGCCTGGCGAAGACGCGCAGGTTGAGCAGGGCATGGTGATCTCGGTAGAGACGCCTTATTACGAGTTTGGCCTGGGAGCCTTGCACCTTGAGGATCCATTACTCGTCGGTGTTGAGGGCAATACTTTTCTGACCAAGGATCCGTGTCCCGAGCTTGGGATTATCGCTACGTCATCGTTTCGATAGGAAATGAAGGGAGTCGCCTCGTGAAGAGCATTTTGGAAACCATTGGATCGTGTCCAGTCCTTGAGCTTTCCCACTCGCTGGTGCCCAGCGGCAAGAAGCTCTATTTGAAGCTGGAGCAATTTAACCCCAACCACAGCATTAAGGACCGGACCGCTCTGGGCCTGGTGCTGGCGGCCCTGGAGTCCGGCCTTTTGGCGCCTGGTGGCACCTTGATCGAATCCACCTCCGGCAATCTCGGCAAATCCCTGGCGATGATTGGCGCGGCGATGGGCTTGAAAGTGATCGTGGTGGTCGACCCTAAGGTTAGCTCTAGTGCAATCAATTGGTACAAAGCCTATGGCGCGCAGGTTGACTTGGTGACAGCGCCGGACGGTCAGGGAGGCTATCAACGGGCGCGGATCGAAAGGGTCCAGCAACTGCTGCACGAGTACCCCGGTGCCTACTGGCCCAACCAATATGACAATCCGCATAACCCGGCTTATCACGAGAAGGCCTCGGCCAAGGAATTCGCCAGTCTCGATTACGACGTGTTAGCCGGCTGCGTCAGCACGGGTGGGCATCTGTCCGGTATCGCCAGGGGTATCAAGCTCGAACGCCCGCAGGTCAAGATCCTGGCGTGCGATGTGGTGGGGTCTGCGGTTCTGGGCGGGGCATTTTCGCCTTACTTGCTCAATGGTGTCGGCCTGGCCTGGCGTTCGGCCAATACCCACCTGGATTGTTTTGACTACCACAGCTTGATTGATGACCACCATGCGATCTCGATGTGCCGGATTCTGGCCCGTGAAAACGGTTTGCTACTGGGCGGTTCGGCGGGGCTGGTGGCCTACGGCGCGCTGCAATGCCTGTATGGCTCCTCGGCGAAAAGTGTCCTGGCAATCATGCCTGACAGCGGCACCAACTACCTCGATACGCTGTATGACGACCGTTGGGTAGACGAAAAACAGATCCAGTTGTACGGCGTCGAGGCACTGCGCCAAGACCTGCAGGCCAGCGAGTTCAAAAGGTCCAGGCCGGGAATGGACGCCGAACACTTGGCTTCGATGAGCTATTGAAGCGCAACACCTCCCTTTGCGTTTCGTTTGTACTGTTCATCCATGAGGATGCTGCATGTTTGACTTCATTCAGACCGAGGCCATATCCCGGCAGGATTATCACGACGGCATGGCTAGGCTCGCGGCAGGCGTTTGCATCATCACCACGCGCATCAATGGTTGTCCTGAAGGCATGACTGCCACGTCCGTCTGCAGCGTATCGGATGCGCCGCCGACGTTGCTGGTGTGCCTCAATCAACGGTCGAGCACTTTCCAGGCGTGTCTGCAGAGCGAAATATTAAGCGTCAATGTGCTGGGCCCCCATGCCGCTGAGCTGAGCGAGATATTCGCCAAACCCCGTAGCACTGTCGAAAAATTCTCTTTTGGCCAATGGCATACCGGGACCACAGGCTCGCCCTTGCTCACGGATGCGTTGGTGATTTTTGATTGCCGGATTGTCTCCACTCACCGTGTTCACTCCCACGGAGTGCTGTTCTGCGAGCCCGTGACTGTGCAGGTAGGTAGCAAGCAGGAAGGGTTGGGCTACTTCAACCGGCGCTTCATTCGCATGGCGGCGCTATGAGCCGGCCTGCGCTTTTTTAGTTGTTCGATGCTTAACGAGTTTCCCTTACACCAGGAGATAACACTATGTGCGGAATGGCGGGTTGGCTTTCTTACTCAAGGGATCTGAGGCTGCACCGGGACACTGTCCAGCGAATGACCGATACCATGGCCCTGCGCGGTCCTGACGGTGAAGGCTTGTGGATCGAGGGGCCAATTGCCCTGGGCCATCGACGGTTGTCGGTGATCGATTTGGAGGGAGGCAGGCAACCTATGGCTGCCAACCAGCCGGGTCACGACAACGATGTAGCCGTCATCAGCTATGTCGGTGAGGTCTACAACTTTCGCGAGTTGCGTGCTGAGCTGGTGAGCAAAGGGCATCATTTCAAAACCAACAGTGATACCGAAGTGGTGCTGCGGGCCTATGTTGAATGGGGGGAGCAGTTTGCCGAGCGCCTGAATGGCATGTACGGTTTTGCCTTGTGGGATATACGCAAACAAGAGCTGCTGCTGGTCCGTGACCGGATGGGCGTTAAGCCGCTGTTCTACTTTCCTACCGCTGATGGCGTGATCTTCGGCTCGGAGCCCAAGGCCATCCTGGCTAACGCCCTGGTGCCCCGGCGAATCCAGGCCGACGGCATGCGCGAGCTGTTGGAACTGGTCAAGACGCCAGGGCAGGCGATCTTCGCAGGCATGCGAGAGGTGCTGCCAGGTGAGATTGTCAAGGTCAACCGCGATGGCATCAAGACTCGCCGTTATTGGCAACTAGAAGCCCGCGAGCACGGTGATTCGCTGCAGCAAACCATCCAGCACACCCGTGATTTGCTCGAAGACATTGTAGATCGCCAGATGATCACCGATGTGCCTCTGTGCGTGCTGCTGTCGGGCGGTCTGGATTCGTCGACCATTACATCCCTGGCCTCTAAAAAGCTGTTGGCCCAGGGTAAGGAAAATGTTCGTACGTTCTCCCTCGACTTCAAGGACCACGGTGAAGAGTTCGTCAGTGATGGCTTCCGCCTTACCCCCGACACACCCTTTGTCTGGGACTTGGTCAAGTGGGTGGACTCCAATCACGGCCAGATCATCCTAGACAGCCGAGAGTTGGCCGATCCGGCATTGCGTCTTGCCGTCGTCCGCGCGCTTGACTTGCCGCCGGCCTATTGGGGGGACCTTTATCCTTCGCTTTACCGCCTGTTTGAGGAAGTGCGTAAACAATCCACGGTTGCACTGTCTGGCGAGGCCGCAGACGAGGTATTCGGTGGGTACCGCTGGTTCCATGATCCGGCTGCCATTCCCGCCGATACCTTCCCATGGATGTCTACGGCGACGGTCAAGTTGTTCGACGGCAAGAACCTGTTCGATCAGGGCCTGCTGACGAAACTGGATATGCCCGCTTTCGTGCAAGACAGCTACCACCAAGCACTCGATTCGGTGCCGGAATTGCCGGGAGAGGACGCGACCAACCGGCGCATGCGCCAGATCACCCATATTCATCTGACGCGTTACGTGCAGTCCCTGCTGGACCGTAAGGACCGTATGAGCATGGCCGTGGGGCTCGAACTTCGGGTGCCTTTCTGTGATCACCGGTTGGTGGAATATGCCTTCAATATTCCCTGGGAAATGAAAACCTTCGATGGACGGGAGAAGAGTATCTTGCGTGCGGCGGCACGGGACTTGCTGCCGGATTCCATCGTGCAACGTATCAAAAACCCTTATCCAGCAACCCAGGATCCGGCCTACGAAAAAGAATTGCGTTCGGCCATGTCCAGTATTGCGGCGGACCCGAATGCACCAGTGCGCCAACTATTGGACCTGGGCCGAGTCAAGGACACATTGGGCAGGGAGGCGGGGAAAGTCTCCCCGTTGCACGAACGAATGGGCATGGAGCGGGTGGTGGGCATGAACAGTTGGCTCGCCGAGTATGATGTGTCCGTGGATATCTAACGTAGAAGGTGTCGAACCCATTCGCGCCGCGCCAGTGACGCGGTGGGTTCACGATGACTCAGCAGTGAACAAGGAGGGACATTACCGATGGTCAGCTCAGCCTTGCGGATATGGTGTGCAGTCAGTGTGCTGTGTATGGCCTCATTCACGATGGTGACGTCCGAGTTTGCCCCTATTGGTTTGTTGTCGCAGATATCATCTGACCTGGGTCAAACCCCGTCCACCGTCGGGCTGACGGTGACGTTGTACGCATGGATTGGGGCTGCCAGCGGCTTGCTATCTAACTGGCTGAACCGCTGGGTTCCCCGCAAGACGCTGCTGATCGCGTTGATGCTGATACTGGCCGTATCCAACGGCCTGGCGGCGTTATCCCCCGAATTTTCGACGCTGCTAGGCGCGCGCGCCTTCGGCGCATTGGCTCATGGTGTGTTTTGGGCAATCGTGGCTGCCACTGCCGCGCATATTGTGCCCCTGCATCGCATGGGGCTAGCCACTTCGATCGTGTTGGGCGGAATTACGATCGCCACGGTCATGGGCGTTCCGTTGATCAATCTGGTGGGCCAATACGATGGTTGGCGCACGGCCTTTGTGTGCCTGGCGTTGATGTGTGTTGCCAGCGCCGGTGCGATAGCACTGGTGCTTCCCTCCATGCAGATTCATTCGCTTGCCAAGGGTGTCGGGTTTGCAGCGGTACTGCGGCGTAAGGATCTGTTGATCACTTACGTCATCACCGGGTTGACTGCGGCTGCGCATTTTGGTGCCTACACTTTCGTCGAGCCGTTTATTGGCCAGGTACCTGGGATTACGGCGTACTTGATTGCAGTCTTGCTGTTCGCCTTCGGGGCCGCAGGTTTCCTGGGCAATCTGCTTAGTGCGCTCTTTATTGATCGCTACTTGAGCGCTTTCATTCTGATAGCGTTGATTGCGATGGCATTGGCCTTGGTTACCTTGGGCATTTACGGTCCTCTTCTGGGTATCGTGCCGGTGGTTGTCTTGCTGGTGATCTGGGGTGTGGCCATTTCCGCTTTGTTTACCGGCCTGCAGACCTGGGTCTTGAGGATTGCCGGTGATCACACGGTACCGGCCACAGCAATCCATACAGCTGTACTGAATAGCGCGATCGGGCTGGGTGTGATTATCGGCGGAGGAGCGCTGAATGTGGCCGGCTTCAAGGGGGCGATGTTATCGGCCAGCGTGGTGATTGTCCCTGCCATCGTCCTGATGGTTGCCGCAGGAGTTCGCGCTCGGACAGAACCCGTGTTCTTGTGAAGCGGGAGGACGTGGATATCTTTGGCTAATATCTCAGTTGCAAAGGCTTAGGCGGGCAGATTGCCCCTTCAAAACGGTCACCAGCCTGCAAGTGGCCACCGGCGTGTGCTTAGGTATCATCTGGGCTATTAAAACCGTGATCGCGGGATCCTCGAGCCGGAACAGTTGGGTCATCGGCGGAGGTTGGAAATTGCTCTACCCCTCCTTGAGGTGAGTACGGCTTTTACAATAGGTTTAGGTGTTTAGCCGTTCGCCGTCTTTTAAAAGTAAGCCCCTGCACACGGGAATGCGGAGCCTTCCCGTGTGCAGGGGCTTGGCATGAGTAGCACAGGCAAGCAGACGATTTGGCGACAGTCGCCAGCGCTACCGCCATCCAGTGATCCCTCAGCGTATCGGGACGACATTGCGGCCCCTGGTTTGATTGATGGCAGATGCCGACAGGCTGCCCGTGGCCGCTTTCTGGATATGTTCACTCCACCAAGCCATCATCGGACGCCGGCGTTCGATGTAATTCGCCCGGTTGTAGGCGCTTCGAACTTCGTCTTTATCGACATGCGCCAGCGCGACTTCGATTAGCTCCGGATCCCACCCATGCTCGTTCAGGATTGTGCTGGCCATGGAGCGCATGCCGTGGCTGACCAAGCGATCCTGGAAACCCATCCGTTTCAACGCCATGTTGGCTGTCTGGCTATTCGCGTGGGTGCGCGGGTTTCTATCTGACGGGAACACATATTCCCTGTGGCCGCTATGGGTCTTGAGTGTCTCCAGTAACGCGAGTGCCTGTTCAGTCAGCGGGATGGTATGCGGGCGACGCTTTTTCATGCGCTCCGGTGGGATGGTCCAAATGCGTTTGTCGAAATCGATGTCTGTCCACCGAGTGGTGGCTGCCTCGACAGGGCGGGTCATAGTGTGTAGCTGCCATTCGATCAGGCAGCGCGTGACTCGCTTGATGCTGGCATTCGCGATCTCCATCATGAGCTCGGGGAGCTCGTCAGGTCGTAGCGCGGCCATGTTCTCTTTCTTGGGTTTCTTGAAAACCGCCCGGATGCCGCTGAGGGGGTTGGCAAAGATCATCCCGGAATTGACCCCGTAGGTCATGATCTCGTTAAGGCGCTGGCTTACCCGCTTCACGGTCTCGAGGCTACCTTTGGCCTCAATCGGACGAAGCAACTTGATGACCATCGGGGCATTTACTTCCGACAACGGCGTTGATTTCATGCTCGGAAATACATGCAGCGTGAGTGAGCGCCAGATGTCTTCGGCATACGCTGGCGTGACGGAATCCTTCTTCAGCTCGAACCAGGCGGTGGCCACGTTCTCGAAGGTGTGTTCCGTTTCTGCTCGTTTGGCTTCCTGCAGCTCATTGCGCTGAGCTTTTGGGTCGATGCCCTGTGCAAGCAGCTCTCTGGCCTCAACGGTTTTCTTCCTCGCTTGCGCAAGAGAAACCTCGGGATAAGAGCCGAGTGCCATGTTGATTCGATTCTTGGTGACGGGATGCCGGTAGTTGAAATTCCACTGCATTGAGCGATTGACCCTGACTCGCAGCTGGAGCCCGTCGCCATCCGTGAGGACGTAATCCTTATCTTTCGGTTTGACCGCCTTGAGCTGGCGGTCGGAGAGGCGGGTGGTTTGAGCGCACATGAGAAGTACTCCATGACACTTTTGGTATTCCCAAGATTAGCCCTAGGTAGCCGGGAATACCATTGGGAATACCAAACCGCCTGGAACTCAAAAAACCTGGAAAGCCTCCAGCAGCCCTGAAACCCCCGTATTTACTGGATTTCAGGCACAAAAAAAGACGTCCGTGGACGTCTTTAGATGATGAAGTGGTGGAGCCGGGGGGATTTGAACCCCCGTCCGCCAGTACTCCGCTGTCGGTACTACATGCGTAGCCGTGTCTATTAAGTTAACCCTCAGCGACCCGACGGGCAGGGTGCTTTGGGCGAGTTGTGTAAGTTTTAGCCGATTCGTCCACAACGTACTGCACGGCGATTCTGTTCTATATGACAATCACTTTGGGTTTACAGACATCCCCTAATGATTGCTGGACCCGAAGGTACCAGAAGCTCAGGCGTTAAGGCTGCTTACGCAGCGATAGCGTAGTCCTGGCCGTAGTTTTCGTCATTGGCAACTATAGAAGTTGCAACAGTGGATTTACGAGTTCTGTTACCAACTCGGCATGCACCTAGAGTTTCGCAACCAGCGTCGAATCCTAAACGGCCCCGAACCTGTCGCTTCGTGAATCTACTGAAGCGGCAGGCATTTGCAGTGTACGCCAATACGCGGCAGAGGCCAACCCGAAGGTTGGCCGGACGCGAGATTACGGCTGATCGCCCTTGGTATTGTTCTGCAGTTTCTGGAGCGCCTGGGTGGTCAGCGAGATGCAGTTCTTGGTGCCTTCCTCGGTGCCTTTGGCCTGCTCGGCCGTGGCCTGCCCGACGGTGGCGTCAGTATCGGCCTTCAAGCTTTCGCTCATTTGCTCGGTACTGACTTTGGCGTCCTTGATTTTCTGCAGATTGATCTGGCAAAGGTCTGCCTGGCTATCTGCAAACACCGGAGAGGCCAACAGCGCAGCGGAAATGAACAAGCCAGCAAATGCAATGTGCTTCATGTGTATCTCCTTGAACGTATGGTCTCGGTGCTGTCGGAGGATCACGGACAGGCCCGAGTCTATGAGGGGCCCAACGGAGTAGGGCCTATTCAAGGGACTACAGCGAAACGCAGGAATTCGATTTTTCTTCGAATCCTGTAATACCTCCCTCGGCGTCGACGGGTTTGCGGCGGGTGACGCGGTCTACCAGATACACCAGTCCGTGGTAGTCGATTTCACCATGGCGCGTCAGACCAATCTCGCACGTGCGACTGGTGGAAATACCCTCGGTGCAATACTGAACCGCGTCCTTGAGCGTTCGCAGTGAGTGGGCGTTGAGCTCCGGCGTGGTGAAACCCTTGTCGCCGGCAAAACCACAGCAATGGATACCCTCCGGAATCACCACGTGTTTGCTGCATTTGCGCGCCAGGTCGATCAGTGCCTGGCTTTCGCCCAGGTGCTGGGTGCTGCAGGTGACGTGCACCGCAATCGGCTCATCCTGTGGGGTGAACTCAAGACGCTCCATCAAATGCGTACGGATGAAGCGCACCGGATCGTACAGGTCCAGTCGGACATTCCCCAGGTCCTGGACCAGGCGCAATGTGCAAGGGCTGGTGTCGCAATAGATCGGATCAAGCCCGCCGCGACTGGCATGCAGCAGTGCGCCGATCAGTTCCTGGCGTTTGTGCTCGGCTTGTTCGACGTAGCCTTTGGATGCAAAAGGCTGGCCGCAGCAGAGGCTGTCCACATTGTCGGGAAAGATGACTTGATAGCCGGCTTTTTCCAGCAGTCGTTGAGTCTTTTCGTACAGCGACATCTGCTCTTTATCCCCGGCCGCCGGGCCCATGACCCGCGACACGCAGGCCGCCAGGTACACCACCCTCGGACGCTCGTCCGACACGGCAGGGCTGAAACGGATGGCTTTTTCCGGCTGGGGCATGGCGCTGGTCCACTGCGGAACCTGGCCCTTGGACAGCCGCGTCAGCGATGCCGACAGTTTCGCCAGCCGGGGAGCCCCCAGCAGCATGCGCGCACCGTTGGCGACGTGCAGGGCAAAGCGCGCGCCTTGCAGCGTGGTAGCGAAATTTCCTTCGATCCAGTTGGCGGTTTTAGTCTTCGTTGCCTCACGGCTGCGAAGCTTTTTCACCAGTTCGCCGGTATTGATACCTACCGGACAACGTTGCGCGCACAGGCCTGTCGCGGCGCAGGTGTCGATGCCCTGGTATTGATAGGCCGTTTCCAGGTCCGATGTGTCAACGCCCGCGCGCTTCTTTGCCTGGATATCCCGCCAGATCACGATACGTTGGCGCGGACTCAAGGTCAGGTCCTTGGACGGGCACACGGGTTCGCAGAAACCGCACTCGATGCACTTATCCACAATCTCATCGGCGGCCGGCAGGGGCTTGAGGTGCTTGAGGTGGATCTGCGGATCCTCGCTGAGCACCACGTCCGGGTTGAGAATGCCGTTAGGGTCGAGCAAGCGCTTGAGCTGCCACATCAATTGATAGGCATCGCTGCCCCATTCCAGCTCGACGAACGGCGCCATGTTGCGGCCGGTGCCGTGTTCGGCTTTCAGCGAACCGCCGAACTCTACCGCCACCAGCTGTGCTACGTCGTCCATGAATGCCTGGTAACGTGCGACTTCTTCAGGGTTGTTGAAGCCCTGGGTGAAGACGAAGTGCAGATTACCTTCCAGTGCGTGTCCGAAAAGGATCGCTTCGTCGTAGTGATGTTTGTCGAACAGTTCGATCAGGCGATTCACGCCAGCGGCGAGTTGCTCCACCGGAAAGGTCACGTCTTCGATGATCACCGTGGTCCCGGTTTTGCGGACTGCGCCTACCGCCGGAAAGGTGTCTTTGCGGATGGCCCAGAGCCGGGCGTTTTCCCTTGGGTCTTCGGTAAAATCGACCTGTTTTTCCACCGGGAACCCGGCCAGGGAGGCCATGATCCGGGTCAGTTGCTCCTGTAGCAAAGACGAAGACGCGGCGCGGGATTCGATCAGCAGGGCGCAGGCATTGATCGACAGGTGTTGTACGAAATCCGGCATGCCCGGTTTGTCCTGTACCGAGCGCAGGCTGCGCCTGTCCAGCAGTTCCACGGCCGATACCGGTTGGCTTTTCAGCACGGTGACCGCGTTGCAGCAGGTTTCCACATCCGGAAAGACGATCAGTGCCGACGCCTTGTTGGGATGGTCGATGACCGTGTTGTAGGTCACCGCGCTGATGAAGCCGAGGGTGCCTTCGGAGCCCACCAGCAGGTGGCTCAAGATATCCACAGGTTCATCGAAATCCACCAGGGCATTGAGTGACAAACCGGTGGTATTTTTCAGACGGTATTTGTGGCGAATTCGTGCGGCGAGTTCGGTGTTGGCGCGGGTTTCGCGACCCAGGGTCGCCAAGCGTTCCAGCAGTTCGCCATGGCTTGTACGAAAAGCCGCCACGCTGGTGTCGTCTTCGGTGTCGAGACGGGTGCCATCGGCCAGTACCAGGCGGATGCCGGCCAGGGTGTGATAGGTGTTCTGCGCCGTGCCGCAGCACATGCCGCTGGCGTTGTTGGCGACAATACCGCCGATCTTGCAGGCGTTGATCGAGGCCGGATCAGGGCCGATCTTGCGGCCGAACGGTGCCAGCCAGGCGTTGGCCTGGGCGCCGATCACGCCGGGTTGCAAACGAATCTGCGTGCCTTGCTCGCGGATCTCGCGACCGTTCCAGTTATCCCCCAGCACAATCAGCACCGAGTCGCTGATGGCCTGCCCGGACAGGCTGGTGCCGGCGGCGCGGAAGGTGACGGGTACCCGGTCGCGCTGGGCGAGCTGCAGCAGTGCAATCACTTCATCTTCGGATTCGACGCGTACCACCAGTTTCGGAATCAGCCGATAGAAACTGGCATCGGTGCCGAAGGCCAAAGTCGACAGCGGATCGTCGAAACGTCGCTTGTGCGGGATCAGCTGTTGTACATCGCGCAGGAAAGGGGCTGGAAGGCTCATTGGTCCTCCAGAATCAAAACCACCAGATCCTTCGGGCCGTGCGCGCCGTAGGCCAGGACTTGCTCGATGTCGGCGGTTTTCGAGGGGCCCGACACCAGCAGGGCGTTGGTAGGCATGCCCTGGGCCCATTCGAACTCCTGTTGCACTTCATAGAAGTTGTCGCGAATCTCGCTGGCCTTGAGCAGGGCGAAGTGCACCGGTGGCACCAGGCTCATCAGGCGGGGTTCTTCCCGCGTCGGCCAGAGAATCAGGCTACCGGTCGCGGCGATGGCGCCGAGGGTTCCGGTCAGGCTGGCGGGTGTGTCGTTGAACAGTTCGGCTTTCCATTCCTCCACCGGCCGGTCGTAAGCCTTGAGGGTTGGCAGGTCCGGATTGGTCGCCCAGAACTGTGTGATTTTTTGCCCGTGTGCGGTGGTCGGGGCGATGAGCAGGCTCGGCAGCTGACGGTCGCGCAGTAATTGCGCCAGCAGGGCCGGCCAACCTTCATCGGAAGTCAGGTGGATTTCGGTGTGCACCGCTTCCATCAGCTTGCGCAACTGCGGGATGTGTTCTTCCGGCGCGTAGCGGTAGGTTTGCGTCACCAGTTCGACATCGAAATTGTCGGCAACGGGGGTGGCGCCCGTCAGGCTTTTACGCAATTTGGCGAGGATATTTTCCTTGGCGCTCATCGGCGGTCTCCCTGCTGGTTCAGGTGTTCGCGGGCCAGGTCATGCAATGAGCGGGCGGCGGGTTTCGGGGCGCTGTGGTTTTGGGTCCAGGGGCCGACGTTGTCGGGCGTCAGGGCGCGCAGGCGCGTGGCGAGGAAACCGAACAGCCGATACAGGCGTGGTGAGCTGTTGAGCCAGGCCCAGGCATTCCAGATGAAGCGTTCCTTGGGCGAGTATTTGCTGCCCTGGCCGCGCATCACTGGGTTCGGGCTGCCCGGCGCCTTGACGTTTTCTTCCCGCAGCCGCCGCAGCAGCGCGGGGATCGGGATTTTCACCGGGCAGACTTCACCGCAGGCGCCGCACAACGAAGACGCGCTCGGGTGGTCCGGCACTTTGGCCAGGCCGACCATGTGTGGTGTGATGATTTTTCCGATGGGCCCCGGGTAAACCTCGCCGTAGGCATGGCCGCCGATTCGGGTATAGACCGGGCAATGATTCATGCAGGCGCCGCAGCGGATGCAGTTCAGGGTCTGGCGCAGTTCACTGTCGGCAAACGCCTGGCTGCGACCGTTGTCCAGCAGCACCAGGTGGACTTCCTGGGGGCCGTCCAGTTCGTCAGCCTTGCGCGGGCCGGAGATCATGTTGACGTAGGTGGTGATCGGCTGGCCGAGGGCCGAGCGGGTCAGCAGCGAGAGCAGCGGCACGACATCGCGAAGGTTCTCCACGACTTTTTCGATGCCGGTGACGGCGATGTGCACCGGCGGTACCGTGGTGGACATCCGGCCGTTACCTTCGTTTTCCACCAGCAGCAGCGTGCCGGTTTCGGCGACGGCGAAGTTGACGCCCGAGACGCCGACGTCGGCCTCGAAGAATTTCTGTCGCAATACCTTGCGACCGATCTGAATGAGTTGGTCAACGTCCTTGGTGTACTCCACGCCGAGTTTGTCGTGGAACAAGGACGCGACCTGACCGGCGTTCTTGTGGATCGCCGGCATAATGATGTGTGAAGGCTTCTCGTGATCGAGCTGGACGATGTACTCCCCCATGTCGGACTCAAGACTTTCAATGTCCCGGGCCTCGAGGAAGTGGTTCATCTCCATCTCTTCGCTGACCATCGATTTGCCCTTGATCACTTGCCGCGCCTCGTGAGCACGGATGATCGAGAGGACGATGCCATTGGCTTCGTCCACCGTCTCCGCCCAGTGCACATTCACACCGTTGCGGGTCAGGTTGGTTTCAAGTTGCTCGAGCAGGTCGGGCAGCTTGGATAACGCACGGGCGCGGACGGCATTGCCCAGCACTCGCAAGTGTTCTCTTTCGTGGGCATCGCTGAAGGACGTTGCCCGCTTGGTCATCAGTGAATCCATCGCACTGCGAAAGTTGTTTCGCAGTTGCGTGTCGTCCAGGGCCTTGTGGGCTCGGGCGCGAAAATCCTCTTGCACCTCAACAGTCGGGATCAGCGTCGGCGTGCTCATGCCACACCTCCGGTACGCTGCCAGAGGAAACTCGCCAGATGCTGGCCCCGTAGCGCTTCCTGCTGTTTCTCCAGTGCGCCGTTGATGTTCATCAGGCAGCCACAGTCGGCGCTGACGACCTGATGGGCGCCGGATTCCTTCAGCGCTTGGGTCTTGTCAGCCACCATCGCTCCGGAAATATCCGGCATGCGCACGCTGAACGTCCCACCAAAACCACAGCATTCGCTCTCATGACTGTGTTCAACGCGCTCCACGTTGCGCAGCTGCGCCAACAACGCGCGGCCATGCAGGTGGGTGTTCATTTCACGTCGTGCCGAGCAGGACGTGTGCAACGCGATCTTCACCGGTTTGCCGCTGTCCTGAAGCTGCACCTTGCAGACAAACAACAGGAACTCGGCCAGTTCATAGGTCCGGGCAGCCAGGGCCTGGACCTGCTTGAGCGTGTCGGGCTCGTCCTTGAACAGGTCGGCGTAATGCTCGCGCAACATGCCAGCGCAGGAGCCCGAGGGCACCACCACCGGATAATCCCCGGCAAACAAGGCCAGTTGCGCCCGTGCCACCGTCCGCGCCTGCTCGGTGTAACCCGAGGTGTAGGCCGGCTGACCGCAGCAACTTTGCCCTTGCGGGTACTCCACCCGGATGCCTTCGCGTTCCAGCAGGTGAATCGCATCCATCCCGGCCTCGGGATAGAACAGGTCCACCACACACGTTCCGAACAGGTAGACCCGTTGCGGTTTTTCGCTGGGGTACTGCCGAGGCTCGGGCAATGGCGGGGCGACACGGGTCGCGTTCGGCACGGCGTTGTAAAAAAGCTCGCTCATCAGGCGTGTCTCCGGGTGGTCCCGGTTATCCGTCCGCTGAGGCTGCTGAAATATAGACAGGAAATCTTTCAGCAGCCTTGCAGACCCGGTGATCAATAGCAGACGCCGAATCGAAGTTCGGCGTCGGTTTTTTCGCTGTTGCCTGTCGTACTCAGTGCACCAGCATGCCGGTTAACCAGTAGGCCTGGGCCAACGTGATCAAGCCAACGATCGTTGCAAAGAATAGGCTGTGTTTGAGGGTGAAACGGAACAGATCCGATTCCTTGCCCACCAACCCGGTTGCCGCGCAGGCCACCGCGATCGATTGCGGCGAGATCATCTTGCCGGTCACGCCGCCGCTGGTGTTCGCTGCAACGAGCAAGGTGTCGTTGACGCCGATCTGGTGCGCGGTGGTGGCTTGCAGCGAACCGAACAACGCGTTGGACGACGTATCGGAACCGGTCAGGAATACGCCCAGCCATCCCAGGAACGGCGAGAAGAACGGGAACGCTGCGCCCGTGCCAGCCAGCACCAGGGCCATGGTCGATGACATACCCGAGAAGTTGGTGACGAAGGCGAATGCCAGCACCATACCGATGGACAGGATCGGCCAGCGGAGTTCGTAGAAGGTCTCTTTTAAAGTGGTAAGACCAGTTCTAAGGTTGATCTTCAGCACCAGCATCGAGATCAGCGCCGAGAAGAAAATCGCCGTGCCGGTGGCTGAAATCGGATCAAGCTTGAACACGGCCGGAATGGCGGTGGGGTTGATCACGATTGGAGCGACTTTGATCACCATCTGATCCAGGTGCGGGATGGCGAAGTTGAACACCCAGCCGTACATCGATCCGCCCGCGGCGAACATCGCCTTGAATGGCTTCAGGGTCCAGATCGTCACCAGCACGGTGAGAATCAGGAACGGCGACCAGGCCTTGATAATTTCCCCCAGGCTGTAGGGCGAAGCCACGGTGCTGCGAGGCTGGCCGAAACCGCCGACACTGGCGGTGATGGCTGCGCTGGATGTGGCGCCGGCAATCTGCGCGCCGGCGGTGCGCTTGGGTTGCCAGACTTTCAGAAACAGTGTGAGGGAGACCAGGCTGGCCAGGGCCGAGGTGATGTCCGGCAGTTCTGGGCCGATGAAGTTGGAGGTGAAGTATTGGGTGATGGCGAAACTCAAGCCTGCCACCAGCGCCGCCGGCCAGGTTTCCCGCACGCCGCGCAGGCCGTCCATCATGAACACCAGCCAGAACGGCACGAACAGCGACAGCAATGGCAGTTGGCGACCGGTCATGGCGCCGATCTTGAACGCGTCGATCCCGGTGACCTGTCCGGCCACGATAATCGGAATACCCAGCGCGCCGAACGCCACCGGGGCGGTGTTCGCGATCAGGCACAGGCCGGCGGCGTACAGGGGATTGAAGCCCAGGCCGACCAGCAGCGCCGCTGTGATCGCCACTGGCGCACCGAAGCCGGCGGCACCTTCCAGGAATGCGCCGAAGCAAAAACCGATCAGCAGCACTTGCAGGCGCTGGTCATCGGTAATCGACAGCACCGAGCTGCGGATCACTTCGAACTGGCCACTCTTGACCGTCAGTTTGTACAGGAACACCGCGGCGACGATGATCCAGGCGATGGGCCACAGGCCGTACGCAAAACCATAACCGGCGGCGGCGAACGCCATGTCGGCAGGCATCTGGAACGCAAAGATCGCCACGGCAATTGCCAAGGCCAGGGTGATACTGCCGGCCACGTGCCCCTTGAGGCGAAACACCGCCAGGGCCAGGAAGAAAAATACGATGGGAATGACGGCCGCAAGTGCGGACAAGCCGAGGCTGCCGAGCGGGCTGTAGAGCTGTTGCCAGGTTTGCATAGTGGGTGGGCCCCTAATTGTTGTTGGTCAGGCACTGCCAGCGCTTTGGTTAATTGGTAATACCAATTTACATTCGCTGTTGGCTAGGGTAAAAGCCTTGGTTGTCGTGTGTCAATTTGCCGCCCTGAAACTTTCGTCGAATAAGCGGTGCAGATGGCATCTGATCCGTTTGCACCAACGGCTTTTGCTGGGTGTGAACAACGCCCGGATGGGCCAGAATAGAGAGCCCGGCGAGCCGTCGGGATCGTGGAGAATCGAGTTATGGGGTTTGATCAGATTCGTCAGCGCCGTTTGTCTGACGATATTGTCGAGCGGCTTGAAGGAATGATCCTTGAGGGCACCTTGAAGTCTGGCGAACGGCTGCCGGCCGAGCGGACCCTGGCCGAACAGTTCGGCGTGTCACGCCCTTCGTTGCGCGAGGCGATCCAGAAACTGGCCGCCAAGGGCTTGCTCGTCAGTCGTCAGGGCGGCGGTAACTATGTCGTGGAGTCATTGGGCTCGACGTTCAGCGATCCGCTGCTGCAACTGCTGGAAAGCAACCCCGAAGCGCAACGTGACTTGCTGGAGTTCCGCCACACCCTGGAGGCTTCCTGCGCCTATTACGCGGCACAACGGGCCACGGATGTGGATCGCGAGCGGCTGACGGCGGCGTTCGAAGAGCTGCAGGATTGTTATTCGCGCCACGAAGAGGTGAGTCGGGCGGAGGAGGGCGCGGCGGATGCCCGGTTTCATCTGGCGATCGCCGAGGCCAGTCATAACGCGGTGCTGCTGCACACTATTCGTGGGTTGTTCGACCTGCTCAAGCGCAACGTGGTGACCAACATCGGCGGCATGTACAAGCAGCGCAGTGAAACCCGCGACATGCTGATCAGCCAGCATCGGGAGTTGTACCAGGCCATTATGGGCGGGCACGCCGAGCAGGCACGGGAAGTATCCAGCCGACATATTCTGTATGTGCAGGAAGTGTTGGAAGAGGTGCGTCAGGAAGTGCAGCGGGTGGCGCGGGCGGAGCGGCGCAAGGGGATGTAGTGCTCGGACCCTGTGGGAGCGAGCTTGCTCGCGAAAGCGGCCTGTCTGACACATCAATGCTGGATGTGTCGCCGTCATCGCGAGCAAGCTCGCTCCCACACTGGATCATTGTCGTGCACATATTCTGTGTTCGCAAAAGATCCAATGTGGGAGCGAGCTTGCTCGCGATAGCGCTCTCAAGGCGGAAGAATCAGTCTTCCTTGCCCTTGTTGCGCACCGCACGTTGCAGTTCGCGACCGGCATCGCGTTCGCGTTCGGTATCGCGCTTGTCGTATTCCTTCTTGCCTTTGCCCAGTGCAATCTCGCACTTGATCAAGTGCTTGCTCCAGTACAGCGATGTACAGACGCAGGTGTAGCCCTTCTGTTGCACGGAGGCGAAGAGCTTTTCCAGTTCGCGCTTGTTGAGCAGCAGCTTGCGCGAGCGCACCGGGTCGGCAATCACGTGGGTACTGGCGGTGGTCAGCGGCGTGATATGGCTGCCCAGCAACCAGGCTTCGCCGTCCTTGAGCAGCACATAGCTGTCGACCAGTTGCGCCTTGCCGGCACGCAAGCTTTTTACTTCCCAGCCGGCCAGGACCATGCCAGCCTCGAAACGTTGTTCGATGAAGTAGTCGTGTCGCGCCTTTTTATTTTGCGCGATGGTCCCTGTGGGGTGTTTCTTCTGTTTAGCCATAGGGGCGGCATTATAGGCAGTTGCGCGCGTGTCGGCTACGGTGAAGCTGCATGCTTGAGCGCGTTGAATGAATCCCGGACAATGCGGCCTCTTTTTCGAACGCTTGGGCGTGATCACGATGGCGACAGACAAGGTTTCTGTCCACGGCAGTTGGGCTAGCCGCTGGGTCTTTATATTTGCTGCAACCGGTTCAGCGGTGGGGTTGGGCAGTATTTGGAAGTTTCCGTACATGGTTGGCGTCTACGGTGGCGGCGCCTTCGTGCTGATGTTCCTGGCATGCATCGCGCTCATCGGCGCACCCGTGATGCTGGCCGAAACCCTGATCGGTCGTCGTGCCCGGCAGAGTCCGGCCAATGCCTTGAAAGTGCTGGCAGTGGCGGCGGGACACTCGCCCAAGTGGTCGTGGGGCGCGTTCGCCGGGATGATCACGGCGCTGCTGATCCTGTCTTTCTATAGCGTGGTCGGCGGCTGGTCGCTGGACTACATCATCGACATGGGGCGTGGGGATTTTCAGGGCGCTACGCCTGACCAGGTGGGCGCCTATTTCGGCGACGTGATCTCCGATCCCTGGAGACTGACCCTCTGGCACACGATTTTCATGGTGCTCTCCGCCGTGGTGATTGCCCGTGGCGTGGTTGCCGGGCTCGAGCGCAGCCTGCGGATCATGATGCCGTTGCTGTTCGTGATGATCCTGGTGCTGCTGGGGTACAGCATGACCACCGGGCATTTCATGGAGGGCGTGCATTTCATGTTCGACTTCAAACCGGAGAAAGTCCTCGACGGCTTGCTGCCGGCCATGGGGCATGCGTTTTTCTCCCTGAGCGTCGGGGTCGGCTCGATCATGATCTACGGCGCCTATATGCCCAAGAGCGCGTCCCTGACCCGGACCGTTGTGGGTGTTGCGTTGCTGGATACCTTCGTGTCGCTGTTGGCCGGTCTGGCATTGTTTCCGATTGTGTTTGCCGCCGGCCTGAATCCCAGCGAAGGGCCGGGGCTGATGTTTGTCAGCCTGCCCTTTGCCTTCAGCAGCATGGCGTTCGGCCAAGTGATGGGCGTGGTGTTTTTTGTCCTGGTGGCTATCGCGGCCTGGAGTTCGGCCATTTCCTTGTTGGAACCCATGGTGGCTTACCTGGTTGAGCGGAGCCGTCTCAGTCGCGCCTGGGTGACCTTTTGGCTGGCCTTTACGTGCTGGTTTGTCGGTCTGGGTACGGTGTTTTCTTTCAATATATGGAAGCAGGCGAAGTTTTTCGTGAACGAAGACGGGCTGTTCCGTCTCTACCAGTGGGGAGCAACCGGAGGGCTGGATTTCTTCGGCGTGATTGATTTCTTCACGTCACGGATCATGCTGCCGCTGGGTGGTTTGTGTTTCGTGGTGTTTGCGGGATGGATCATGGGGCGTGAAGCGGTGCGTGATGAATTGTCGCTGCGCAGCCCTGTATTGTTCGCCTTGAGCCTGTTCTTGATGCGCTATGTGGCGCCCATCGGCATTCTCGTAGTGTTTGCCACCCAGCTGTGGAAGTGACGCTTACATGACGACACATATTCAACGCTCGGCCTTGCTGCCCTACCCGGCGCAGGCGCTGTATGACCTGGTCAATGATGTGGCGAGTTATCCGCAATTCCTGCCTTGGTGCTCTTCTGCCGAGGTGCTTGAGAGTTCCGAGACCCACATGCGTGCCAGCCTTCACATCGCCAAGGGCGGGTTGAGCCAGCGCTTCGTCACTCGCAATACCCTGGTGCCGGGGCAGTCCATCGAAATGAACCTGGAAGAGGGGCCTTTCAACCAGCTCCATGGCGTCTGGGTATTCAAACCGCTGGGTGAGAAAGCCTGCAAGATCAGCCTGGATCTGTCATTCGACTACGCCGGCCCGCTGGTGCGAGCCACGCTGGGGCCGTTGTTCAATCAGGCGGCCAATACCCTGGTCGATGCGTTTTGCCAGCGCGCCAAGCAGAATGCCGAGCTCAAGCGTTGATTGATGTAGAAGTGGTGTATGCCTCTGTCGAACGCCAAGTCTTGCGCTCATTTAAAGTGCAGGAGGGCACGAGTGTTCGTGCGGCGCTGCTGGCATCGGGTATTGCTGATGCGTTTCCGGAGCTGGACCTGGCGACTTGCCCGGTCGGGATTTTTGGCAAGGTGGTTGCCGACCCGGATCGCCAGGTGGTGCAGGCGGCTGACCGGCTGGAGATTTATCGACCGTTACTGGCTGATCCGAAAGAAATTCGTCGCCTGCGTGCGGCCAAGGCCGCCCAAGCGCGTCAATCGGAACAATAACCCGATCTGGATCGCAGGCATTAAAAAACCCGGCATGCCGGGTTTTTTATTGTCGCCGTTTATTGCGGCGAGGTATCCAGAGGTTCTGGTGTCGGGACAGGTACGGTCTCGACTTTGTCCACATCCTTCTGGATCTGGTCCAGCAACGAACCTGGCTTGACCGGTTTTTCCGGTTTTGGCTGCTCGGTATTCTGGGCCGGGTCGGTGACGGTCGTGCCGCTGTCCTTGCCCATGATGGCTTCATCGCGGCTCACGCCAGGCATGAAATCGCCCGACAGGCTGACGAGTTGGTCATCGGGGCTAAAGATAACGCTGATGCGTTCCTGCTGGCGCTCACCGCCGCCTGGCTGCAAGCTGTACAGATAATCCCAGCGATCGGCATGGAACGTGTCGGTCAGCAGGGGGTTACCCATGATAAACCGTACTTGCCGACGGGTCATTCCCGGGCGTAACTGGTCTATCATGTCCTGCGTGACGACATTGCCCTGCTGGATGTCGATTTTGTAAACCCCGGGGAATGAACAACCGGCGAGTGCGAGCAGTCCCACAAAGGTGAAACTGGTTAGCAAGAGCTTGGTGTTTTGCATCGGTGGGCGACTTCCACTATCTTGGCTGGGACAACGTAAACGCCGATCATACCCGCATTAAGAGAAGCTGCGAAGCAGCATCGCGAGAAAGCTGACCATGGTTGAAAATAGCGAACTACGCAAAGCCGGCCTCAAAGTGACCCTTCCACGGGTCAAGATTCTACAAATGCTCGATTCTGCTGAGCAACGCCACATGAGTGCCGAAGATGTCTACAAGGCACTTATGGAAGCTGGCGAGGACGTTGGTCTGGCCACGGTTTACCGTGTCCTGACTCAATTCGAGGCAGCAGGTCTTGTGGCTCGTCACAATTTCGATGGCGGTCATGCAGTCTTTGAATTGGCTGACGGGGAACACCACGATCACATGGTGGACGTGGAAAGCCGTGAGGTCATCGAATTCATCAGTCCGGAAATCGAAGCGCTGCAAAAAGAAATTGCTGAAAAGAATGGCTTCGAGCTGATCGATCACCATCTCGTTTTGCATGTACGCAAGAAGAAGTAAGCACGTCGCGTGAGCCAAAAGCTCTCGAAACGAAAGAAGGCGACCCCAGGGTCGCCTTCTTGCTATGCGGCGTTTGTCAGGCTTTCGCTGCAACAACCATTTTTTTCGCGTGGGCCAGGGATTCCTTGGTGAGGTCGATCCCCCCCAGCATCCGCGCTACTTCCTCCACGCGCTCGTTTTTGTTGAGTTTGGACACCGTCGTGCGTGTAGCTTCCTGGTCGCGCACTTTGTGCACGAATAGATGCTGGTGTCCCTGCGCGGCGACCTGGGGCAGGTGAGTGACCGTCAGCACCTGGCCACGCTCCCCCAGCCGACGTAGTAACTGGCCGACAATTTCCGCCGTTGGTCCACCAATGCCCACGTCCACTTCGTCGAATACCAGCGTAGGTACGCGCGAGGTCTGCGCCGTAATGACCTGGATGGCCAGGCTGATCCGTGACAGTTCACCGCCGGACGCAACTTTTGCCAGTGCCTTGAGTGGTTGCCCGGGGTTGGCGCTGACCAGCAACTCCACCTGCTCCATGCCGTTGGGCTGAAGTTCGTCGCCGGCGTTGGGGCGCAATTCGATGGTGAAGCGACCGCCCGGCATGCCCAGCCGCTGGATTTCCTGTTCCACGGCGCTGGCCAGGCCAGTCGCGGCATGACGACGCAGTTCGCTGAGCTCGTTGGCTTTTTCCTGGTAGTGGCGGGCGTAGGAGGCCAGTTCGTCCCCCAGGCGCTCGATGGATTCATCGTTGGCGTTCAGGGTTTCCAGTTCTTCCAGCAAGCGTTGCTGGAGTTCGGCGACATCGGTTGGTTGGACACGGTGCTTGCGTGCCAGCGTATAGATAGTGTCCAGGCGCTCTTCCAGGTATTGCAGGCGTGCCGGGTCGGCGTCGAAATGATCAAGGAAGCGGTTCAGTTCCCCGACGGCTTCTTCGACCTGGATCTGTGCGCTCGTCAGCAGGTTGGTCGCTTCGCTGAGGGCACCCACCGAATTGTTGACGCTGGAGAGTCGGTTCAGGCTTGTCGTCAGTGCGTTGAGCACGTTGCCCGAATCGTTCTCGCTGCATTGCTCGACCACTTGTCGGCAGATGCCCAGCAGGGTTTCGGCATTGGTCAGGTTCTTGTGTTCCTGTTCCAGCTCTTCCAGTTCATTTTCACCCAGGGCCAGATTCTCCAGTTCTTCGAGCTGATAGCTCAGTAACTGATGGCGGGCTCGCTGCTCATCACCGGAATTGGAGAGTCGATCCAATTCCTGGCGGGTCTGGCGCCAGCGTTGGGCGGCTAGCTGAACCTGGCGGGCCAGATCGGTGGCGCCGGCGTATTCATCGAGCAGGCGGCGATGGGTATCGGTCTTGAGCAGGGACTGGTGTTCATGCTGACTGTGGATGTCGATCAGCAGTTCGCCAAGGGCCTTGAGGTCGCCCAAGGGGCAGGGCGTTCCGTTGATATAACCCCGGGAGCGGCCTTCGGCGGTGATGACGCGGCGCAGGATGCACAGGCCGTCGGTGTCCAGGTCGCGTTCGGCCAGCCAGATGCTGGCCTCGGGGATGTCGACCAGGTCGAAGGTCGCCAGGATGTCGGCCTTGTCCGCTCCGGGACGCACCACGCCACTGTCGGCGCGATCGCCGAGCGTCAGGCCCAGGGCGTCGAGCATGATGGATTTGCCGGCACCGGTTTCACCGGTGATCACGCTCATGCCTCGATCAAGTTCGAGGTCGAGGTGTTCGACGATGGCGTAGTTATGTACGGACAGGTGCACCAGCATAAGGCCGCTCCCAGGCTTTAGGTCTGGTTATTTATACAGTGTTTTGTTTCGGGCTGACAATGCCTTCGCTTAGCTCGATTTGCTTGAATGGATGAGTTTCTTAGCGCTGCCTGGAATGGAATGCAGCTGTTTTTTGTAAGGTTAATTCGTCGGACGGCCCTTGAAGCTTAAAAACCCGGCCCCATATACCGGGGCAGAAGCGCGAGTTGAGCTCGCGGACGAAGTTGAAAGGAGAAATCTATGGCTGACGAACAGACGCAGGATACGCAAAATCTAGACGCCAATCAGGCTCCCCAGGATTCGGGTGACGACCTGGCGGCACGTGTACAAGTGCTCGAGGAGCAGCTGGCCGGTGCGCAGGATCAGGCGTTGCGTGTAGCAGCCGACCTGCAGAATGTCCGCCGTCGCGCCGAGCAGGATGTAGAAAAGGCTCATAAATTCGCCCTGGAGCGTTTTGCCAGCGACCTGCTGCCGATCATCGACAGCCTGGAGCGCGGCCTGGAACTGTCCAATCCGGACGACGAAAACATTCGCCCGATGCGTGAAGGCATCGAGCTGACCCTGAAAATGTTCCAGGACACCCTCAAGCGCTATCAGCTCGAAGCCATTGATCCACATGGCGAGCCCTTCAATGCCGAGCACCATCAGGCCATGGCGATGCAGGAAAGCGCAGACGTCGAGCCCAACAGTGTCTTGAAGGTTTTCCAGAAGGGCTACCTGCTCAATGGTCGCCTGTTGCGCCCGGCCATGGTTGTGGTCAGCAAGACGCCGGCACCGGTATCGCCTTCTATTGATGAGCAGGCTTGAAATCGGTCGAAACGGCCCCCATTAAGAAGTCAAGCGTTTAAGTGCTACCGCAGTTAGCCACCACTGCTGCGGCAACAAAATCCAAGTTCCGGGAGAGTTAACATGGGCAAGATTATCGGTATCGACCTGGGGACCACCAACTCGTGCGTCTCCGTGCTGGAAAACGGCAAGGCCAAAGTGATTGAAAACGCCGAAGGCGCGCGCACCACGCCGTCGATCATTGCGTACGCCAACGATGGCGAAATCCTGGTCGGCCAGTCGGCCAAGCGTCAGGCAGTGACCAATCCGCATAACACCCTGTACGCGGTGAAGCGTCTGATCGGTCGCAAGTTCGACGAAGAAGTCGTTCAGAAAGACATCAAGATGGTGCCTTACAAAATCGCCAAGGCTGACAACGGCGACGCTTGGGTTGAAGTGAACGGCCAGAAAATGGCGCCACCACAGATCTCGGCTGAAATCCTGAAGAAAATGAAGAAAACCGCCGAAGACTATCTCGGCGAGGCGGTGACTGAAGCGGTCATCACCGTTCCTGCATACTTCAACGACAGCCAGCGCCAGGCAACCAAAGACGCCGGCCGCATCGCGGGCCTGGACGTAAAACGTATCATCAACGAACCGACCGCAGCCGCTCTGGCCTACGGTATGGACAAGGCCAAGGGCGATCACACCGTGATCGTTTATGACCTGGGTGGCGGTACCTTCGACGTCTCTGTGATCGAGATCGCTGAAGTCGATGGTGAGCACCAGTTCGAAGTGCTGGCGACCAACGGCGACACCTTCCTCGGTGGTGAAGACTTTGACATCCGCCTGATCGACTACCTCGTCGATGAGTTCAAGAAAGAAAGCGGCATGAACCTCAAGGGTGACCCGCTGGCCATGCAGCGCCTGAAAGAAGCCGCTGAAAAAGCCAAGATCGAGCTGTCCTCGAGCCAGTCGACCGACGTGAACCTGCCGTACATCACTGCAGACGCCACCGGTCCGAAGCACCTGAACGTGAAAATCTCCCGCGCCAAGCTTGAAGCGCTGGTGGAAGACCTGGTTCAGCGCACCATCGAGCCATGCCGCATCGCGATGAAAGATGCCGGTATCGACGTTGGCGCGATCAACGACGTGATCCTGGTCGGCGGTCAGACCCGTATGCCGCTGGTCCAGAAGCTGGTGACCGATTTCTTCGGTAAAGAAGCGCGTAAAGATGTGAACCCGGACGAAGCCGTTGCCATGGGTGCTGCCATCCAGGGCGCCGTTCTGGCCGGTGACGTGAAGGACGTTCTGCTGCTCGACGTCAGCCCGCTGACCCTGGGTATCGAAACCATGGGTGGCGTGATGACTGCGCTGATCGAGAAAAACACCACGATTCCTACCAAGAAATCCCAAGTGTTCTCGACCGCCGATGACAACCAGGGCGCCGTGACCATTCACGTGCTGCAAGGCGAGCGTAAGCAAGCGACCCAGAACAAATCCCTGGGCAAGTTCGACCTGGCCGAGATTCCACCAGCTCCACGTGGCGTGCCACAAATCGAAGTGACCTTCGACATCGACGCCAACGGCATCCTGCACGTCGGCGCGAAAGACAAGGCCACCGGCAAGACTCAGTCGATCGTGATCAAGGCCAACTCCGGTCTGTCCGAGGAAGAAATTCAGCAGATGGTTCGCGATGCTGAAGTCAACGCCGAAGAAGACCGCAAGTTCGAAGAGCTGGCCAGCGCCCGCAACCAAGGCGATGCCCTGGTGCACTCGACTCGCAAGATGATCGCTGATGCTGGCGAGAAAGTGACTGCGGAAGAGAAGACTGCCATCGAAGCGGCCGTAGTTGCCCTGGAAGCTGCCGTTAAAGGCGACGACAAGGCGGCCATCGAGGCCAAGATCGAAGAGCTGTCCAAGGTCTCCGCGCCAGTGGCTCAGAAGATGTATGCCGAACAGGCTCAGCCCGCTGAAGGCGCAGCTGCCCAAGGCGAATCGGCCGAAAAAGCCGACGATGTCGTGGATGCCGAGTTCGAAGAAGTGAAAGACCACAAGTAATCGCTTGTTGGTCGGCCGGTTGACTGCACTTGTGCGGTGGCTGGTAGGATGTCGCCGCGCGGGAGCTTGCTCCCGCGTTGGCGTGTCTGGAGCCAATGAATTTTTACAGCATGCGACAACGCTCGGATGCTGGCGGTGTGATCGGGAATGCTCCTGCTTTCCGAACGACGGACACTGCGTTTTGGCCGGGGCCCTGGCTGAAAAACTTAAGACCAGGATCGTTGAATTGACGTGAGTTGGGTCCGGGCCTGTATTGGGGCTCAACGAGTTTGGCAAGGTTCAGGAGAGGTTTGCCGGACGTCCTATAAGAGTGCAAAGACTAATGGCAAAGCGTGACTATTACGAAGTATTGGGTGTGGAGCGGGGGGCCAGCGAGGCGGACCTGAAAAAGGCCTATCGTCGCCTGGCGATGAAGCACCACCCGGACCGTAATCCCGACGATAAAGCGTCGGAAGAAATGTTCAAGGAGGCCAATGAGGCCTACGAAGTACTGTCCGATTCGAGCAAGCGCGCGGCGTACGACCAGTATGGTCATGCCGGTGTCGACCCAAGCATGGGCGGCGGCGGTGCCGGTTTTGGCGGTCAGAATTTCTCCGATATTTTCGGCGATGTGTTCAGCGATTTCTTCGGCGGTGGTCGCGGCGGTGCCCGTGGTGGTGCCCAGCGTGGCAGCGACTTGCGCTACACGCTGGAGTTGAACCTGGAAGAGGCGGTGCGCGGTACCACCGTCAATATCCGCGTTCCAACACTGGTCAATTGCAAGCCGTGCGATGGCTCGGGCGCCAAGAAGGGTTCCTCGCCTGTCACGTGCCCAACCTGCGGCGGTATCGGTCAGGTCCGCATGCAGCAGGGCTTCTTCTCGGTGCAGCAGACCTGCCCGCGTTGCCATGGCCAAGGCAAGATCATTTCCGATCCGTGCGACTCCTGCCACGGTGAAGGGCGTGTCGAAGAGTACAAGACGCTTTCGGTGAAGGTGCCGGCCGGTGTCGATACCGGTGACCGCATTCGCCTGTCCGGCGAAGGCGAGGCGGGTGCCCAGGGCGGCCCGACCGGCGACCTGTACGTCGTCATCAATGTGCGCGAGCACGCAATTTTCCAGCGCGACGGCAAGCACCTGTTCTGCGAAGTGCCAATCAGTTTTGTCGATGCAGCCTTGGGTGGCGAGCTTGAAATTCCGACCCTCGACGGTCGCGTCAAGCTGAAAATTCCTGAGGGTACGCAGACCGGCAAGCAGTTCCGGATTCGCGGCAAGGGTGTTGCGCCAGTGCGTGGCGGTGGTGCAGGCGACTTGATGTGTCGGGTGGCGGTGGAGACTCCGGTGAATCTAGGCCGACGCCAGCGTGAGTTGCTGGAAGAATTCCGCAGCTCGCTGGCGGATGACAACAGTCATTCCCCGAAAACCACCGGTTGGTTCGAAGGCGTGAAGCGCTTCTTCGGCGATCTGTAAGGAGCTCGCATGCGACGTATAGCTGTGATGGGCGCTGCGGGGCGCATGGGCAAGACGTTGGTCGAGGCGGTGCAGCAGCGCTCGCCGCTCTCCGGCCTGACGGCGGCCATTGTGCGGCCCGACAGTACTTTGGTCGGCGCTGACGCCGGCGAGCTGGCATCGTTGGGGCGTATCGGCGTGCCGATGTCCGGCGGCCTGGAAAAAGTGCTCGATGAGTTTGATGTCCTGATCGACTTCACGCTGCCGGAAGTGATGCTCAAGAACCTTGTCATTTGTCGCAAGCACGGCAAGGCCATGGTTATCGGCACCACAGGCCTGGACGCTGCGCAAAAGCAGTTGCTGGCCGAAGCTGGCAAAGACATTCCGATCGTGTTCGCGGCGAACTTCAGCGTGGGTGTCAATCTGTCACTGAAGCTGCTGGACATGGCGGCCCGGGTCCTGGGTGACGATGCGGATATCGAAATCATCGAGGCACATCACCGCCACAAGATCGACGCGCCTTCGGGAACGGCCTTGCGCATGGGTGAAGTGATTGCCGATGCGTTGGGTCGTGACCTGCAGGAAGTGGCCGTGTACGGACGCCAGGGGCATACCGGTGCCCGTGAGCGCGACACCATTGGTTTCGCCACGGTGCGCGGTGGTGACGTGGTGGGTGATCACACCGTGCTGTTCGCCACTGAAGGCGAGCGCCTGGAGATCACGCACAAGGCGTCCAGCCGGATGACTTTTGCCAAGGGTGCCGTACGTGCCGCGCTGTGGCTGGACGGCCGCGAGCCTGGTTTGTACGACATGCAGGACGTTCTCGACCTGCGCTGATGTCATTGGACGCGGGGTTCAGGTTATACTGAGCCCCCGTTTTACACCGCTTCGCGACGGCCTGTCGCATTCCCCTGCCTTTAAGGCTCATTAGCGGTGGACCAAAAAAGCCTTTTTCTGTAAGCTACAGCTTTAGTGTGTCCACTAAAAGCGCGCAGAATAATTCAGTGAAGAAGCGGGGTGACGTGTCCATACGTCACTCCGCTTTTTTACAACCTGCGATCGCCCTTTCAGGCTTTATTTACGGGAGGTCTTCTTGACTAAGCCAGCCATACTCGCCCTTGCTGATGGCAGCATTTTTCGCGGCGAAGCCATTGGAGCCGACGGTCAGACCGTTGGTGAGGTGGTGTTTAACACCGCAATGACCGGCTATCAGGAAATTCTTACCGATCCTTCCTACGCCCAGCAAATCGTTACCCTGACTTACCCGCACATCGGCAACACCGGCACCACGCCGGAAGATGCCGAGTCTGATCGTGTCTGGTCCGCCGGCCTGGTCATCCGTGACCTGCCGCTGGTAGCGAGCAACTGGCGTAACACGATGTCCCTGTCCGACTACCTGAAAGCCAACAATGTCGTGGCGATCGCAGGTATCGACACCCGTCGCCTGACCCGCATCCTGCGGGAAAAAGGCGCGCAGAACGGCTGCATCATGGCCGGCGACAACATTTCCGAAGAAGCCGCCATCGCCGCTGCCCAAGGCTTTCCTGGCCTCAAGGGCATGGACCTGGCGAAAGTCGTCAGCACCAAGAAGCCGTACGAGTGGCGCTCCACGGTCTGGGACCTGAAGACCGACAGTCACGCGACGATCGAAGCCTCCGAGCTGCCGTACCACGTGGTTGCGTATGACTACGGCGTCAAGCTGAATATCCTGCGCATGCTGGTGGCGCGTGGTTGCCGCGTGACCGTGGTGCCGGCGCAAACCCCGGCCGCCGATGTCCTGGCCCTCAAGCCCGACGGCGTGTTTCTGTCCAACGGCCCTGGCGACCCTGAGCCTTGCGACTACGCGATCCAGGCGATCAAGGACGTGCTGGAAACCGAGATCCCGGTGTTCGGCATCTGCCTCGGCCATCAGTTGCTGGCCCTCGCTTCGGGCGCCAAGACCCTGAAAATGGGCCACGGCCACCACGGTGCCAACCACCCGGTGCAGGACCTGGACACCGGCGTGGTGATGATCACTAGCCAGAACCACGGTTTTGCGGTGGATGAAGCAACCCTGCCGGCCAACGTGCGTGCGATCCATAAATCGTTGTTCGACGGCACGCTGCAAGGCATCGAGCGTACCGACAAGAGCGCGTTCAGCTTCCAGGGCCACCCTGAAGCGAGCCCGGGCCCGAACGACGTGGCGCCGCTGTTCGATCGCTTCATCAATGAGATGGCCAAGCGACGTTGACCGCGTGAAGCCCGAGGGCGGCCCCGAGCGTGGCGGCCCCCTTGGGCGCTTCAAAGATTGTTCGACGGCCTAGCCGACTGACCTGCGGATTTGAGTGACAAACCCATGCCAAAACGTACAGACATAAAAAGCATCCTGATTCTCGGCGCTGGCCCGATCGTGATCGGCCAGGCCTGCGAATTCGACTACTCCGGCGCCCAGGCCTGTAAAGCCCTGCGCGAAGAGGGTTACCGCGTCATCCTGGTGAACTCCAACCCGGCCACCATCATGACCGATCCGTCCATGGCCGACGCCACCTACATCGAGCCGATCAAGTGGCAGACCGTCGCCAAGATCATCGAGAAGGAGCGCCCGGACGCACTGCTGCCGACCATGGGTGGCCAGACCGCGCTGAACTGCGCATTGGACCTGGAGCGCGAAGGTGTCCTGGAGAAGTTCGGTGTGGAAATGATCGGCGCCAATGCCGACACCATCGACAAGGCCGAAGACCGCTCGCGCTTCGACAAGGCGATGAAGTCCATCGGCCTGGACTGCCCTCGCTCGGGCATCGCCCACAGCATGGAAGAGGCCAATGCGGTTCTGGAGCGCTTGGGCTTCCCGTGCATCATCCGTCCGTCCTTTACCATGGGCGGCACCGGTGGTGGCATCGCCTACAACCGTGAAGAGTTCGAAGAAATCTGCGCCCGTGGCCTGGACTTGTCGCCAACCAAGGAACTGCTGATCGACGAATCCCTGATCGGCTGGAAAGAATACGAAATGGAAGTTGTCCGCGACAAAAAGGACAACTGCATCATCGTCTGCTCCATTGAGAACTTCGACCCGATGGGCGTGCACACCGGTGACTCCATCACCGTTGCGCCGGCCCAGACCCTGACCGACAAGGAATACCAGATCCTGCGTAACGCCTCCCTGGCGGTACTGCGCGAGATCGGCGTGGAAACCGGCGGCTCCAACGTCCAGTTCGGCATCTGCCCGAACACCGGTCGCATGGTGGTCATCGAGATGAACCCGCGGGTATCCCGTTCCTCGGCCCTGGCCTCGAAAGCCACCGGTTTCCCGATTGCCAAGGTCGCGGCCAAGCTGGCCGTGGGCTACACCCTGGACGAACTGTCGAACGACATCACCGGCGGCAAGACCCCGGCGTCCTTCGAGCCGTCCATCGACTATGTCGTCACCAAGCTGCCACGTTTTGCCTTCGAGAAATTCGCCAAGGCCGACGCCCGCCTGACCACTCAGATGAAGTCGGTCGGTGAAGTAATGGCCATCGGCCGGACCTTCCAGGAATCCCTGCAGAAAGCCCTTCGCGGCCTGGAAGTGGGTGTCTGCGGTCTTGATCCGAAGCTGGACCTGAACGATCCGGAAAGCATGGGTGTGCTCAAGCGCGAGCTGACCGTGCCGGGTGCCGAGCGTATCTGGTACGTGGCTGATGCCTTCCGTGCCGGCATGACCGTCGAACAGATCTTCAGCATGAACATGATCGACCCTTGGTTCCTCGTACAGATCGAAGATCTGATCAAGGAAGAAGAGAAGGTCAAGACCCTGGGCATGTCCAGCATCGATCACGACGCGATGTTCCGCCTCAAGCGCAAGGGTTTCTCCGACATGCGCCTGGCCAAGTTGCTGGGTGTGACCGAGAAGAGCCTGCGGGCCCATCGCCACAAGCTGGAAGTGTTCCCGGTCTACAAGCGCGTCGACACCTGCGCGGCCGAGTTCGCCACCGACACCGCTTACCTGTACTCCACGTACGAAGAAGAATGCGAAGCCGCGCCATCGACCCGGGACAAGATCATGATCCTGGGCGGCGGTCCTAACCGCATCGGCCAGGGTATCGAGTTCGACTACTGCTGCGTGCACGCGGCATTGGCCCTGCGCGAAGACGGGTACGAGACCATCATGGTCAACTGCAACCCGGAAACCGTGTCCACCGACTACGACACCTCCGATCGCCTGTATTTCGAACCGGTGACCCTGGAAGACGTGCTGGAAATCGTCCGCGTCGAGAAGCCTAAAGGCGTGATCGTCCAGTACGGTGGCCAGACGCCTCTGAAGCTGGCTCGCGCCCTTGAAGCGGCTGGCGTGCCGATCATCGGTACCAGCCCGGATGCGATCGACCGTGCCGAAGACCGTGAGCGTTTCCAGCAGATGGTCGAGCGTCTGAATCTGCGTCAGCCACCCAACGCCACCGTGCGCAGCGAAGACGAAGCGATTCGTGCCGCGGCCAAGATCGGCTACCCGCTGGTGGTTCGTCCGTCCTATGTACTGGGCGGTCGTGCAATGGAAATCGTCTATCAAGAAGACGAGCTCAAGCGCTACCTGCGCGAAGCGGTCCAGGTGTCCAACGACAGTCCAGTGCTGCTGGATCATTTCCTCAACTGCGCCATCGAAATGGACGTGGATGCTGTCAGCGACGGCAAGGATGTTGTCATTGGCGCGATCATGCAGCACATCGAGCAGGCCGGCGTTCACTCTGGTGACTCCGCCTGTTCGCTGCCGCCTTACTCGTTGCCGGCCCACATCCAGGACGAGATGCGCGAGCAGGTCAAGAAAATGGCCCTGGAACTGGGCGTCATTGGCCTGATGAACGTGCAACTGGCCCTGCAGGGCGAGGACATCTACGTCATCGAAGTCAACCCGCGTGCGTCCCGGACTGTACCGTTCGTGTCCAAGTGCATCGGTGTTTCCCTGGCGATGATCGCTGCACGGGTCATGGCTGGCAAAACCCTGAAAGAGCTGAACTTCACCAAGGAAATCATTCCGAACTTCTACAGTGTGAAAGAGGCGGTGTTCCCGTTCGCCAAATTCCCTGGCGTGGACCCGATACTTGGTCCGGAAATGAAGTCCACCGGTGAGGTGATGGGTGTCGGCGATACCTTCGGCGAAGCCTTCGCCAAGGCCCAGATGGGCGCCAGCGAGGTCCTGCCGACAGGCGGTACGGCGTTCATCAGTGTCCGTGATGACGACAAGCCACTGGTTGCAGGCGTGGCCCGTGATCTGATCAACTTGGGCTTTGACGTGGTCGCCACGGCCGGTACCGCCAAGTTGATCGAAGCGGCAGGCCTGAAAGTGCGCCGCGTGAACAAGGTGACCGAGGGACGTCCGCACGTGGTCGACATGATCAAGAATGACGAAGTCACGCTGATCATCAACACCACCGAAGGTCGCCAGTCGATCGCCGATTCCTATTCCATTCGTCGCAATGCGCTGCAGCACAAAATCTACTGCACCACGACCATTGCTGCAGGCGAAGCGATCTGCGAAGCGCTCAAGTTCGGTCCCGAGAAGACCGTGCGTCGCTTGCAGGATCTACATGCAGGATTGAAGGCATGAGCATAACCAAATACCCGATGACTGTTCAGGGCGCGAAAGCCCTGGAAGAAGAACACGCTCACCTGACCAAGGTCGTTCGTCCAAAGCTCAGCCAGGACATCGGTACGGCCCGGGAGTTGGGTGATCTGAAGGAAAACGCCGAATATCACGCTGCTCGCGAGCAGCAGGGTATGGTCGAGGCGCGTATCCGTGACATCGAAGGCCGCATGCAGAATGCGGTCGTCATTGATGTCACGACGATTCCGCACACCGGCAAGGTGATCTTTGGCACTACCGTGGAAATCGCCAACGTCGAGACCGATGAAAGCGTCACTTACCAGATCGTTGGCGAGGACGAGGCAGACATCAAGCTCGGCAAGATCTCCGTTGGTTCGCCTATCGCTCGCGCCTTGATTGCCAAGGAAGAGGGTGATGTGGTGGTTGTGAAGACGCCGAGTGGCGTCATCGAGTATGAGATTGTCGAAGTCCGTCATATCTGAACGAAGGCGCCCGCTACGAGCCGGCGCCATGATTTGGCAGCTCACCCAGATGTTGTGGGTGGGCGGTCTTTGGTTGTTGCACTTCGGTCTGCTGCCGGTGCTGGGTCGAATCGGCCTGGCACCGCTGCTCATCGATGAAATCGTAGGCATGCTGACGGCGCTGCTGGTGGGTTTTTCCGCAGTGTGCGTAGTGTTTCAGGCTTTGGTGCTGGTTCAGGCCGAGGGCCTTGCCAGTCTATGGCGTGACATGCGTGGGCAGTTGCTGCTCATGTCGCTGTACGCGTGTGGGATGTTTTTTGCGGTGCGTCTCGGTTGGCCGGAAGCGAACCAGTGGCAGGTATTCAGTTACCTGGTGCTGGGTTTTTCCGGATTGGTGCTGGTGATGCAGCCGGTCCCCGGATGGGGTGGCAGGGTGCGCGAAGCACACCCTTGACCCTTTGGTGTCACTTGAAGCGGTGAACGTTCGACAGTTGCTTGTTGACGCTGAAATTCTTGCGATAAATCAGCGCCATCTTGCCGATGACCTGTACCAGGTCGGCCTTGCCGGTCTTGCACAGTTCAGCAACGGCAGCCAGGCGGGCTTCGCGGTCGAGGATGTTGAGCTTGATCTTGATCAGCTCGTGATCGCCCAATGCGCGTTCCAGTTCGGCGAGTACGCCTTCAGTCAAACCGTTGTCAGCCACAGTCAAAACCGGTTTCAGATGGTGGCCAATGGATTTGTATTGTTTCTTCTGCTCTTGAGTGAGCGGCATAATCTGACCCCTGCGTCTGATCTTGTAAAAAGCGGCGGCCAGTTTACCCGAGCGAGTCCGGGACCGCCCACTTAATCACGACCCGTTTTATTTTTGAGGTGGCCCGTGGCCCGTTCCAAGACAAGTCTTAAATGGCTGCAAGAGCATTTCAACGACCCATTCGTGAAAATGGCGCAAAAAGACGGGTATCGTTCCCGTGCCAGCTACAAGCTGCTGGAGATTCAGGAAAGAGACCGTTTGATCCGTCCAGGCATGAGCGTGATCGACTTGGGCGCCGCCCCGGGTGGCTGGTCCCAAGTGACCAGTCGTCTGATTGGTGGGCAAGGCACACTGATCGCTTCCGATATCCTGGAAATGGACAGCATTCCGGATGTGACCTTCATTCAGGGCGACTTTACCGAGGACGCCGTACTGGCGCAGATCCTTGAAGCGGTTGGAAAAAACGAGGTGGACCTTGTGATTTCCGATATGGCCCCCAATATGAGTGGATTGGCATCTGTTGATATGCCGCGATCGATGTTCCTGTGCGAGTTGGCACTGGATCTTGCGACTCGGGTGTTGAAGCCAGGTGGTGATTTTTTGATCAAGGTCTTCCAGGGTGAAGGCTTCGACGAATACCACAAGAGCGTGCGCAAGCAGTTCGAGAAGGTCACGACGCGCAAGCCGAAATCATCGCGTGATCGCTCCCGTGAGCAGTACCTGCTGGGCCGTGGTTTCCGTGGTCGCAGTGAGGAATAAGAGGTTTTTCGACCGGGGCGATAGGTTTTTCGTATTTCGTCCCGTGAGCATTAGCGAATAATGTGTAGAAAGTGTTTCACAAAGGGTTACAGACGGCGCCTGCCAGAGTCGTAGGTAATGTAGTAAGTTAGGCCGGTGAATATCATGCGAAGCGCGCGCCAGTAGCGGAGCTTGCTTCAGAGGGTAGTTAATTGAACGATATGGCAAAGAATCTGATCCTGTGGTTGATCATCGCTGCTGTCCTTGTGACCGTGATGAACAACTTCTCCAGCCCTAACGAGCCGCAGACCCTCAACTATTCCGACTTCATCCAGCAGGTCAAGGATGGCAAGGTCGAGCGCGTAGCCGTCGACGGCTATGTCATTACCGGCAAGCGCACCGATGGCGATAGCTTCAAGACCATTCGTCCGGCGATCCAGGACAACGGCCTGATCGGCGACCTGGTGGACAATCATGTCGTGGTCGAAGGCAAGCAGCCTGAGCAGCAAAGCATCTGGACCCAGCTCCTGGTCGCCAGCTTCCCGATCCTGGTGATCATCGCGGTGTTCATGTTCTTCATGCGCCAGATGCAGGGCGGCGCGGGCGGCAAGGGCGGACCGATGAGCTTCGGTAAAAGCAAGGCCCGGCTGCTTTCTGAAGACCAGGTAAAAACTACCCTGGCCGACGTCGCGGGTTGCGATGAAGCCAAGGAAGAAGTCGGTGAACTGGTCGAATTCCTGCGCGATCCGGGCAAGTTCCAGCGCCTGGGTGGCCGCATTCCTCGCGGCGTGTTGATGGTAGGCCCGCCGGGTACCGGTAAAACCTTGTTGGCCAAGGCGATTGCCGGCGAAGCGAAGGTACCGTTCTTCACGATTTCCGGTTCCGACTTCGTTGAAATGTTCGTCGGCGTGGGTGCCAGCCGTGTTCGTGACATGTTCGAACAGGCCAAGAAGCACGCGCCATGCATCATCTTCATCGACGAGATTGACGCCGTTGGTCGCCATCGTGGCGCGGGCATGGGTGGCGGTCACGACGAGCGCGAACAGACCCTCAACCAGTTGCTGGTCGAGATGGACGGTTTCGAAATGAATGACGGCATCATTGTGATCGCCGCCACCAACCGTCCGGACGTGCTCGACCCTGCCCTGTTGCGTCCTGGTCGTTTCGACCGCCAGGTTGTGGTTGGGCTCCCGGATATTCGTGGTCGTGAGCAGATCCTCAAGGTCCACATGCGCAAAGTGCCAATGGGTGACGACGTCGCTCCGGCCGTGATTGCCCGTGGTACGCCGGGTTTTTCCGGCGCCGACCTGGCAAACCTGGTCAACGAAGCGTCGCTGTTCGCCGCTCGTACCGGCAAGCGCGTCGTGGAAATGAAGGAATTCGAACTGGCCAAGGACAAGATCATGATGGGCGCGGAGCGCAAATCCATGGTCATGTCGGAGAAAGAAAAGCAGAACACGGCGTACCACGAGGCGGGTCATGCGATCGTCGGTCGCGTAGTGCCTGAGCATGATCCTGTCTACAAAGTCTCGATCATCCCGCGTGGTCGTGCCTTGGGTGTGACCATGTTCCTGCCGGAAGAGGATCGCTACAGCCTGTCCAAGCGTGCGTTGATCAGCCAGATCTGCTCGCTGTACGGCGGCCGTATTGCCGAAGAAATGACGCTGGGCTTCGACGGTGTAACCACCGGCGCATCCAACGACATCATGCGTGCCAGCCAGATTGCCCGGAACATGGTCACCAAGTGGGGCCTGTCCGAGAAGCTGGGTCCGCTGATGTACGCCGAAGAAGAGGGAGAGGTGTTCCTGGGTCGTGGCGGTGGTGGTCAGCATGCCAGTTTCTCTGGTGAGACGGCCAAGCTGATCGACTCTGAAGTGCGCAGCATCATCGACCAATGCTACGGCACTGCTCGGCAGATCCTCACGGACAACCGTGACAAGCTCGATGCCATGGCCGATGCCTTGATGAAGTACGAAACCATTGATGCCGAGCAGATCGACGACATCATGGCGGGCCGTGTGCCTCGCGAACCTCGCGACTGGTCTGGTGGCACCGGTACCTCGGGTACGCCTCCGGCAGTACAGGGCGAGCGCCCCGAAACACCGATCGGCGGTCCGGCTGCTGACGTTTAAGGCTTGAAATGACTTCTGTTCAGTCCTCAACCCGGTTGCCTTGCGGCAACCGGGTTCTTGATTTGGCCCATACGCATGTCATGGGCATTCTCAATGTCACTCCCGATTCTTTTTCCGATGGCGGTCGGTTCAGCCAGCTCGATGCTGCGCTGCGACATGCCGAAGCGATGGTGGCGGCCGGTGCGACGCTGATCGATGTGGGTGGCGAATCGACCCGTCCGGGCGCGCGAGCGGTCTCGCCTACCGAAGAGCTGGAACGAGTCGCGCCGATTGTCGAGCGCATACACCGCGAACTTGATGTCATTATCTCAGTCGATACGTCCACGCCGGCGGTCATGCGTGAGACTGCGCGACTGGGCGCCGGCTTGATCAACGATGTGCGATCCTTGCAGCGCGACGGTGCCCTGGATGCCGCGGCGGCCACTGGGTTGCCGGTTTGCCTGATGCATATGCTCGGCGAGCCCGGCACCATGCAGAACGAGCCGCGCTATCAAGATGTGACCAGGGAAGTCGGTGAGTTTCTGGCGGGGCGTTTAAATCAGTGCGTGGCCGCAGGTATTCCCGTCGAACGGATTATTCTTGATCCCGGGTTTGGCTTCGCCAAGACGCTGGCTCACAATCTGAGCCTGTTCAAGCACATGGACGCCTTGCACGCCCTGGGACGGCCCCTGTTGGTCGGGGTTTCGCGAAAGAGCATGATAGGCAATGCCTTGGGTCGTCCGGTGGGAGAGCGCCTGTATGGTGGTCTTGCCCTCGCTGCCTTGGCCATCGCAAAAGGTGCGCGCATATTGCGGGTACATGATGTGGCCGAAACAATGGATGTTGTGCGGATGATCGCAGCAGTGGATTCAGCCGAATAAGAATGATGGAGCACTTATGAGCAAGAAATATTTTGGTACCGACGGTATTCGTGGTCGGGTCGGTACATACCCCATTACCCCTGATTTCATGCTCAAGCTCGGCTGGGCGGCCGGGATGGCGTTCCGCAAGATGGGCGCCTGCAAGGTGCTGGTTGGCAAGGACACGCGGATTTCCGGTTATATGTTCGAGTCGGCTCTGGAGGCTGGCCTGACTTCGGCGGGGGCCGATGTGATGCTGCTGGGGCCGATGCCGACGCCTGCCATCGCGTACCTGACGCGTACGTTCCAGGCGCAGGCGGGTATCGTGATCAGTGCCTCGCACAACCCTCATGATGACAACGGCATCAAGTTCTTCTCCGGCCAGGGCACCAAGCTGCCGGATGAAATCGAGCTGATGATCGAAGAGCTGCTGGATGCGCCGATGACGGTGGTTGAGTCGAGCAAGATCGGTAAAGTGTCGCGGATCAACGATGCGTCGGGTCGCTACATCGAGTTCTGCAAAGGCAGCGTGCCGACGGGTACCAGTTTTTCGGGCCTGAAAATCGTCGTCGATTGTGCTCATGGTGCAACCTATAAAGTCGCGCCGAGCGTATTTCGCGAGTTGGGAGCCGAAGTGGTCGTGCTCTCCGCCCAGCCGAACGGGCTGAACATCAACCACAACTGTGGTTCCACCCATACCGAGGCGTTGCAGGCTGCGGTGCTGGCGGAACAGGCTGACCTGGGGATCGCTTTCGATGGTGACGGTGATCGGGTCCTGATGGTCGATCACACCGGTACCGTCGTCGATGGTGATGAGTTGCTGTTCATCATCGCTCGTGATCTGCGTGCTCGCGGCAAGCTGCAGGGTGGCGTGGTCGGTACGTTAATGAGCAATCTCGGCCTCGAGCTGGCCCTGGCTGACCTGGACATCCCGTTTGTGCGGGCCAATGTGGGCGACCGCTATGTGATCTCGGAGCTGCTGGAGCGCAATTGGGTGATCGGTGGCGAAAACTCGGGTCATATCGTGTGCTTCGACCATACCACCACCGGTGATGCAATTATCGCCGCCCTGCAAGTGTTGATGGCGCTCAAGGCGCGCAATGAAGGGCTTGCCCAGTCTCGCCAAGCATTGCGCAAATGCCCGCAGGTGTTGATCAATGTGCGTTTCGGTGGCGGTGCGAATCCTATCGAGCATGCGACGGTCCAGCAGGCCAGCGAGCGTGTGACACAGGCAATGGCGGGGCGAGGGCGCGTGCTATTGCGCAAGTCCGGCACTGAGCCTTTGGTGCGCGTCATGGTCGAAGGCGAGGATGAAGCGCAAGTTCGCGGTTATGCCGAAGAGCTGGCAAAACTGGTTACTGAAGTTTCTGCCTGAATTCGGCTTGCCAGTCATGAATCGGTTGGGTAACATCTGCGCCCACTTTGACCGACGAGGTACAGCATGCGTCGCCCTATGGTAGCTGGTAACTGGAAGATGCACGGTACCCGCGCCAGCGTCGCTGAGCTGATCAAGGGCCTTCGTCACCTGGCCTTGTCAAGCGGTGTTGATGTCGCGGTATTCCCGCCTTGCTTGTATATCAATCAAGTGGTTGATGGCTTGAAGGGCAAGTCGATTTCGGTCGGCGCGCAGAACTCTGCGGTGGAGTCCATGCAAGGTGCGTTGACCGGTGAGATTGCGCCGAGTCAGTTGGTGGATGCAGGTTGTTCCCTTGTCCTGGTTGGGCATTCCGAACGTCGCCTGATCATGGGTGAGCAGGACAAGGCGCTGATTCGCAAATTTGCTGCGGCTCAGGCCTGTGGTCTGATTCCGGTGCTGTGTGTAGGGGAAACCCAAGAGCAGCGCGAGGCTGGAAAGACCCTTGAAGTTGTCGGGCGTCAGCTCGGCAGCATCATCGAAGACTTGGGTGTCGGTGCTTTTGCAAAGGCAGTCATTGCTTACGAGCCGGTCTGGGCCATTGGCACCGGGCTGACTGCTTCGCCGCAACAAGCGCAGGATGTGCACGCCGCCATCCGCGCGCAGTTGGCGGCAGAGAATTCTGAAGTGGCACGAGGTGTGCGGCTTCTATACGGCGGCAGCGTGAAGGCGGCCAATGCGGTCGAACTGTTCGGCATGCCGGATATCGATGGGGGGCTCATTGGTGGAGCGTCCCTGAATGCAGATGAGTTCGGTGCGATCTGTCGCGCCGCGGGAAACTGAAAAAATGCTGGAAACAGTCGTAGTCGTTTTTCATCTGCTGGGCGCACTGGGTGTAGTTGCTCTCGTATTGCTGCAGCAGGGTAAAGGTGCGGATGCTGGTGCGTCTTTCGGTGCAGGTGCTTCAAATACTGTATTCGGAAGCCAAGGTTCCTCTACCTTTCTTAGTAAGTTTACTGCTATACTCGCCGCCGGTTTCTTCATAACCAGCTTGGGGTTAGGTTACTTTGCTAAAGAGAAAGCTCAAGAGCTGACTCAAGTAGGTTTGCCAAACCCAGCGGTGTTGGAAGCGCCAAAGCAACAACCGGCTTCTGATGATGTCCCGGTGCTTCAAGAGCAAAAGTCGGCCAATCCGGCGACTGACGTGCCTCCAGCTCAAGAGCAGAAGTAAGAAGGTTTCAAACGCTGTATTGCCGAGGTGGTGGAATTGGTAGACACGCAACCTTGAGGTGGTTGTGCCCATAGGGTGTAGGGGTTCGAGTCCCCTTCTCGGTACCAATTATCAGGAGAGCCCGCGATTGCGGGCTTTCTTGTAGGTGGAAGGGTTACATTGACCCTGTAAAGGATCGGTCGTATACTTCCGCCCCAGCTTTGTCGCGGGATGGAGCAGTCTGGTAGCTCGTCGGGCTCATAACCCGAAGGTCGTCGGTTCAAATCCGGCTCCCGCAACCAGTTTCAGGGGCCCCTTCCAAGGGGCTTTTTGTTAGCTGGACACTTTATAACGCCGCTGTTCGACGGCGTTTCAGGGATGGGCGATTCGCCCATTTTTTTTTATTTGCACAGCATGCACAAACATGCACGAGGGGGTTCAGGTGTCGAGCAAGCTAGAACAGTTGCAGGCCTTGTTGGCCCCGGTGGTCGTGGCCCTTGGCTATGAATGCTGGGGTATTGAGTTTTCGGCTCAAGGTCGCCACTCACTGTTGCGCGTTTATATCGATAAGGAAGGCGGCGTGTTGGTGGATGATTGCGCCATCGTCAGCCGTCAGATCAGCGGTGTACTGGATGTCGAAGATCCAATCACCTCCGAATACACCCTTGAAGTTTCCTCGCCTGGCATGGAACGCCCTCTGTTCACCCTTGAACAGTTCGCTTCGTTTGCCGGTGAACAAGTGAAAATCAAGCTGCGCTCGCCCTTCGAAGGCCGACGCAACTTTCAAGGCCTTCTGCGCGGTGTAGAAGAGCAGGACGTCGTGGTGCAGGTAGAAGACCATGAGTTCCTGTTGCCGATCGATATGATCGACAAGGCCAACATTATTCCCAGTTTTGACTGATACGTGCCAGATACTGCGGATCCCGCGGATCCAATGGCTTGCGAAAGGCGAGGCGTACGATGAGCAAAGAAGTACTGCTGGTTGTTGAGTCGGTATCCAATGAAAAGGGCGTACCGGCTAACGTTATTTTTGAAGCGCTGGAGTTGGCCCTGGCCACTGCCACTAAAAAGCGGTTTGAAGACGAAGTTGATTTGCGTGTGGAAATTAATCGCCACACCGGTGCCTATGAGACTTTCCGTCGCTGGACGGTGGTCGAGGAAGCCGACCTGGACGATCCGGCTATCGAAACCTGGCCGAGCAAGGTTGCAGAAACGCATCCTGGCGCCCAGGTCGGTGATGTAGTCGAAGAAAAGATCGAGTCCATCGAGTTCGGTCGCATCGCTGCACAGACTGCCAAGCAGGTCATTGTGCAAAAAGTTCGCGAAGCCGAGCGTGCACAAGTCGTTGACGCCTATCGCGAGCGCCTGGGGGAAATCATCTCCGGCACCGTGAAAAAAGTTACCCGCGACAACGTGATCGTCGACCTGGGCAACAACGCCGAAGCGTTGCTGGCCCGTGAAGACATCATTTCTCGCGAAACTTTCCGGGTTGGCGTGCGCCTGCGCGCGCTGCTCAAGGAAATCCGCACCGAGAACCGCGGCCCGCAGCTGATCCTGTCGCGTACTGCGCCGGAAATGCTGATCGAGTTGTTCCGCATCGAAGTGCCGGAAATTGCTGAAGGCCTGATCGAAGTAATGGCTGCCTCCCGTGATCCGGGTTCGCGTGCCAAGATCGCGGTCCGCTCCAAGGACAAACGCATCGACCCGCAAGGTGCCTGTATCGGCATGCGTGGTTCGCGTGTCCAGGCCGTATCCGGCGAGTTGGGCGGCGAGCGCGTGGACATCGTCCTGTGGGACGACAACCCGGCTCAGTTCGTGATCAATGCCATGTCGCCTGCTGAAGTGGCGGCAATTATCGTTGACGAAGATGCCCATGCCATGGACATCGCCGTTGGCGCAGACAATCTCGCTCAGGCCATCGGTCGCGGTGGTCAGAACGTGCGTCTGGCCAGCCAGTTGACCGGCTGGACCCTGAACGTGATGACCGAATCGGACATCCAGGCTAAGCAGCAAGCTGAAACCGGCGACATCCTGCGCAACTTCATCGACGAGCTTGAAGTCGATGAAGAGCTGGCACAGGTGCTGGTGGATGAAGGCTTTACCAGCCTGGAAGAGATTGCCTACGTACCGGTGGAAGAGATGCTCAACATCGACGGCTTTGACGAGGAAATCGTCAACGAGCTTCGCGCTCGGGCCAAGGATCGTTTGTTGACCAAAGCTATCGCTACTGAGGAAAAGCTGGCAGACGCCCATCCGGCCGAAGACCTGCTCTCGCTTGAGGGCATGGACAAGGATTTGGCGATGGAACTGGCGGTGCGCGGCGTAATTACCCGCGAAGACCTGGCCGAGCAGTCTATTGACGATCTGCTCGACATCGACGGCATTGACGATGATCGTGCCGGCAAGTTGATCATGGCCGCCCGAGCCCACTGGTTCGAGTAATTAGGCGCGGCCTGAGGAGAGAAGTGCATGACGCAAGTCACGGTGAAACAACTGGCCGATGAGGTCAAAACACCGGTAGAGCGCCTGTTGCAGCAGATGCGTGAGGCAGGTCTGCCGCACACCGCCGCCGAGGAACATGTGACCGACAGTGAGAAGCAGTCCCTGCTGACTCACTTGAAGAGCAGTCACAAGGCGAAAGTGGAAGAACCGCGCAAGATCACTCTGCAGCGTAAAACCACCAGCACCCTGCGTGTTGCCGGTAGCAAAAGCATCAGCGTTGAAGTACGCAAGAAAAAAGTCTTCGTACAGCGCAGCCCGGAAGAAATCGAAGCCGAGCGCAAACGCGAACTGGAAGAACGTCGCGCAGTAGAAAATGCTGCTCGTCAAAAGGCTGAAGAAGAAGCCAAGCGTCGCGCCGAAGAAGAAGCGCGTCGCCAGCCTGCTGCTGCGCAGTCCGCTCCGGCCGAAGCCGTTGCGGCGCCGGCTGCAGTTGCCGAGCCTGTGCGTGAAAGCGCGCCGGTCGTGGCGCCAGCGCCAGCACCAGCGGCTGATGCTCGCAAGCGCGATGAACAGCGTCGTCCGGACAAACCGCGTGCCGACGACAACCGTCGTGGCAGCGGCGATGGCGAGCGCAAAAACGCTCCTCATCGTGCCTCGGTCAAGGAAAAGGCGCCGGCACCACGCGTCGCGCCACGTACCACCGACGAAGAAAGCGATAGCTTCCGTCGCGGCGGTCGCGGCAAGGCCAAGCTGAAGAAACGCAACGCCCACGGTTTCCAGAGCCCGACCGGCCCTGTCGTGCGTGAAGTGAAGATCGGCGAGACCATCACTGTGGGCGATCTGGCCCAGCAGATGTCGGTCAAGGCTGCTGAAATCATCAAGTTCATGTTCAAGCTGGGTACGCCGGCCACCATCAACCAGGTACTGGATCAGGAAACTGCCCAACTGGTTGCTGAAGAGCTGGGCCACAAAGTGACCCTGGTCAGCGACACGGCCCTGGAAGATTCCCTGGCCGAGTCCCTGAAGTTTGAAGGTGAGGCGGTTTCCCGTGCGCCGGTCGTGACCGTAATGGGCCACGTTGACCACGGTAAAACCTCCCTGCTCGACTATATCCGTCGTGCGAAGGTTGCGGCAGGCGAGGCTGGCGGTATTACCCAGCACATCGGCGCCTACCATGTTGAAACCGAACGCGGCATGGTCACCTTCCTCGACACCCCTGGCCACGCCGCGTTTACCGCAATGCGTGCCCGTGGTGCCAAGGCGACCGACATCGTGATCCTGGTGGTTGCAGCGGACGACGGCGTAATGCCGCAGACCGTTGAAGCCGTTCAGCACGCCAAGGCTGCCGGTGTTCCGCTGGTTGTTGCAGTGAACAAAATCGACAAGCCCGGCGCCGATCTCGATCGTATCCGCAGCGAACTGTCGGTTCACGGCGTGACTTCGGAAGAGTGGGGCGGCGACACCCCGTTCGTATCGGTTTCGGCGAAAGTCGGTACCGGCGTGGACGAGTTGCTCGAAGCTGTTCTGCTGCAAGCTGAAGTTCTCGAGCTGAAAGCGACACCATCGGCTCCTGGTCGTGGCGTCGTGGTTGAATCGCGTCTCGACAAAGGTCGTGGCCCGGTTGCTACCGTTCTGGTTCAAGACGGTACCTTGCGTCAAGGCGACATGGTGCTGGTCGGTTCGAACTATGGCCGCGTTCGCGCCATGCTGGACGAGAACGGCAAGCCAATCAAAGAAGCCGGTCCTTCCATCCCTGTCGAGATCCTCGGCCTGGACGGCACTCCGGATGCTGGCGACGAGATGAGCGTTGTGGCTGACGAGAAGAAAGCCCGTGAAGTGGCTCTGTTCCGTCAAGGCAAGTTCCGCGAAGTCAAACTGGCTCGCGCTCACGCCGGCAAGCTGGAAAACATCTTCGAGAACATGGGTCAGGAAGAGAAGAAGACGCTCAACATCGTCCTCAAATCCGACGTCCGTGGTTCGTTGGAAGCGTTGAACGGCGCCTTGAACGGCCTGGGTAACGACGAAGTGCAAGTGCGTGTGGTCGGTGGCGGTGTCGGTGGTATCACCGAGTCCGACGCCAACCTGGCACTGGCCTCCAACGCTGTACTGTTCGGCTTCAACGTGCGTGCCGATGCTGGCGCTCGCAAGATCGTCGAGCAGGAAGGCCTGGATATGCGTTACTACAACGTGATCTACGACATCATCGAAGACGTCAAGAAAGCCCTGACCGGTATGCTGGGCAGCGATGTTCGCGAGAACATCCTGGGTACCGCCGAGGTGCGTGACGTGTTCCGTTCGCCGAAGTTTGGCGCGATCGCCGGTTGCATGGTGATCGAAGGTGTCGTTCACCGTAACCGTCCAATCCGTGTACTGCGTGAAGACATCGTTATCTTCGAAGGCGAGCTGGAATCCCTGCGCCGCTTCAAGGATGACGCTTCGGAAGTACGTGCCGGCATGGAATGCGGTATTGGCGTCAAGAGCTACAACGACGTCAAGGTCGGCGACAAGATCGAAGTCTTCGAGAAGGTCCAGGTTGCTCGCAGCCTCTGACTCGCGCACTTCAAGAGCCACACCGGGCAGCCGCATGAACATGCGCTGCCTCGCGGGTGGACTCTAAACGCAACGCCCGGTCTGGCTTTTGTCAGGCCGGGCGTTTGCCGCTTTCAGACCTCACGGGTTTGACCGTGGGGCAGTAACAGGTAACAAGACATGGCAAAAGAATACAGCCGTACCCAACGAATCGGTGATCAGATGCAGCGCGAGCTGGCCCAACTGATCCGCCGCGAAGTCAAAGACCCGCGCGTCGGCCTGGTCACCATTACCGCAGTGGAAGTCAGCCGTGACGTCGGTCATGCGAAGATTTTCATCACCGTGATGGGCCAGGACAGCGCCGAAGAAATCGCCCAAAGCATCAAGGTGCTCAACTCCGCTGCCGGGTTCCTGCGCATGCAGTTGGCCCGGGAAATGAAGTTGCGCAGCGTCCCACAGTTGCACTTCCACTACGACGAAAGCGTCGTGCGGGGTGCGCACCTGTCGGCGTTGATCGAGCGTGCCGTTGCTGAAGACAGTCAGCACCCGGTTGCTGCTGAACCTGAAGACGCCAAGGAGTAATCGGTGGCTCAGGTCAAACGTATCCGCCGTAACGTCAGCGGCATCATCCTGCTCGACAAGCCGTTGGGGTTCACCTCCAACGCGGCGTTGCAGAAGGTTCGCTGGCTGCTCAATGCTGAAAAGGCCGGCCACACGGGTAGCCTCGATCCGTTGGCCACCGGCGTATTGCCGTTGTGCTTCGGCGAAGCGACCAAGTTCTCTCAATACCTGCTCGATTCCGACAAGGGTTATGAAACCCTGGCGCAACTGGGCAAGACCACCACCACGGCGGACGCCGAAGGTGAGGTTCTGCTGGAGCGTCCAGTGACCGTTGGTCAGGCGGATGTCGAGGCCGTATTGCCGCATTTTCGGGGGAAAATCAGCCAGATACCGCCGATGTACTCCGCCCTCAAGCGTGATGGCCAGCCGTTGTACAAGCTGGCCCGTGCAGGCGAAGTAGTGGAGCGTGAACCGCGTTCTGTTACTATTGCGCGCTTGGAATTGCTGGCCTTTGACGGTAATACTGCACGGCTCGCCGTGGATTGCAGCAAAGGCACCTATATCCGCACCCTGGTGGAGGATATCGGTGAGCAACTCGGCTGTGGCGCGTACGTGGCTGAATTGCGACGGACCCAGGCCGGGCCTTTCACGTTGGCCCAGACGGTCACGCTGGAAGAGCTCGAAGCGGTACATGCCGAAGGCGGCAACGAAGCGGTCGACCGTTTCCTGATGCCATCGGACAGCGGGTTGCTGGATTGGCCGCTGTTGCAGTTCTCGGAACACAGCGCGTTCTACTGGCTCAACGGCCAGCCGGTACGCGCCCCGGATGCGCCGAAGTTCGGCATGGTACGGGTACAGGATCACAATGGTCGCTTCATCGGTATCGGTGAAGTGAGCGAAGACGGGCGGATCGCGCCGCGTCGACTGATTCGGTCAGAATGACCGGAACCGGCCTGTGTAATAGCGGGCTGGCGAGTGTGGCTGTTAACAGGCACGGTCACTACTCATTTATAGATACAGGGATTTGTCCCTGGCCTGTTGAAACCGCCCCTGGGTGGTTTCCTGATAAAAGGATTGCCTCATGGCTCTCGACGTTCAAGAAAAAGCACAAATCGTAGCTGACTACCAGCAAGCTGTTGGTGACACTGGTTCGCCAGAAGTGCAAGTTGCACTGCTGACCCACAACATCAACAAGTTGCAAGGTCACTTCAAGGCCAACGGTAAAGATCACCACTCCCGTCGTGGTCTGATCCGCATGGTAAACCAGCGCCGTAAGCTGCTGGACTACCTGAAAGGCAAGGATCTGGGTCGCTATCAGGCTCTGATCGGTCGCCTGGGTCTGCGTCGCTAATCAGCGATTGCGCTAGAGGTTGGTTGTTTGCCGTGTGCCGGTGGGATTCCCGCTGGCCATGGCAGGCTTCCAGCCTCAAGTTTTATCTGGATACACGTTTTACCCTGGACGAGGGTTGGGCCGACTCCCGACATTGCCCAAGAATTTCGCAAGAAAACAAGTTCCCCAAGAGCCACAAAGAAGGTAGGACACCGTGAACCCGGTAATCAAAAAATTCCAATTCGGTCAGTCGACCGTTACCCTCGAGACTGGCCGTATCGCCCGTCAGGCCTCCGGCGCAGTGCTGGTCACCGTTGACGACGACGTCAGCGTATTGGTGACCGTTGTCGGTGCCAAGCAAGCCGATCCAGGCAAGGGCTTCTTCCCTCTGTCTGTTCACTACCAGGAAAAGACTTACGCTGCCGGTAAGATCCCTGGCGGTTTCTTCAAGCGCGAAGGCCGTCCTTCCGAGAAAGAAACCCTGACTTCCCGACTGATCGACCGTCCGATCCGTCCGCTGTTCCCAGAAGGCTTCATGAACGAAGTGCAGGTTGTCTGCACCGTCGTCTCCACCAGCAAGAAAACCGATCCGGACATCGCTGCGATGATCGGTACCTCGGCTGCGCTGGCCATCTCCGGCATTCCTTTCGATGGCCCGATCGGCGCCGCCCGCGTCGCGTTCCACGAAAGCACCGGCTACCTGCTGAACCCGACTTACGAACAACAGAAAGCTTCGAGCCTGGACATGGTCGTTGCCGGCACTTCGGAAGCCGTGTTGATGGTTGAATCGGAAGCCAAAGAGCTCACCGAAGACCAGATGCTGGGCGCGGTACTGTTTGCTCACGACGAGTTCCAGGTTGTGATCAACGCTGTTAAAGAACTGGCCGCCGAAGCTGCCAAGCCGACCTGGACCTGGGCTCCACAGCCAGAAGCCACGGCGCTGCTGGGCGCTATCCGTGCCGAGTTCGGCGACGCGATCTCCCAGGCTTACACCATCACCATCAAGGCCGACCGTTACGCTCGTCTGGGCGAACTGAAAGACCAGGTGGTTGCCAAGCTGTCCGGCGAAGAAGGCCAACCGACTTCCGCTGAAGTCAAAGCTGCTTTCGGCGAAATCGAATACCGCACCGTTCGCGAAAACATCGTTAACGGCAAGCCACGTATCGACGGCCGCGACACCAAGACCGTACGTCCGCTGAACATCGAAGTTGGCGTTCTGCCGAAGACCCACGGTTCGGCTCTGTTCACGCGTGGCGAAACCCAGGCCCTGGTCGTTGCCACACTGGGCACCGCCCGTGACGCGCAGCTGCTGGACACCCTGGAAGGCGAAAAGAAAGACCCGTTCATGCTGCACTACAACTTCCCTCCGTTCTCGGTGGGCGAGTGTGGTCGCATGGGTGGCGCCGGTCGCCGCGAAATCGGTCACGGCCGTCTGGCCCGTCGTTCGGTCCAGGCCATGCTGCCAGCCGCTGACGTGTTCCCGTACACCATTCGTGTGGTATCGGAAATCACCGAGTCCAACGGCTCGAGCTCCATGGCTTCGGTCTGCGGCGCTTCCCTGGCCCTGATGGACGCCGGTGTGCCGATGAAGGCCCCGGTTGCCGGTATCGCCATGGGTCTGGTGAAAGAAGGCGAGAAATTCGCCGTCCTGACCGACATCCTGGGTGACGAAGACCACCTGGGCGACATGGACTTCAAAGTGGCCGGTACCGCCAAGGGCGTGACCGCACTGCAGATGGACATCAAGATCAAGGGCATCACCGAAGAGATCATGGAAATCGCCCTGGGCCAAGCCCTGGAAGCGCGCCTGAACATCCTCGGCCAGATGAACCAGATCATTGGTCAGTCCCGTACCGAGCTGTCGGAAAATGCTCCGACCATGATCGCGATGAAAATCGACACCGACAAAATCCGTGATGTCATCGGTAAAGGTGGCGCGACCATCCGTGCAATCTGTGAAGAAACCAAGGCTTCGATCGACATCGAAGACGACGGCTCGATCAAGATCTTCGGCGAAACCAAGGAAGCGGCAGAAGCAGCACGCCAGCGCGTCCTGGGCATCACTGCCGAAGCCGAGATCGGCAAGATCTACGTCGGCAAGGTTGAGCGCATCGTCGACTTCGGCGCCTTCGTCAACATCCTGCCAGGCAAGGACGGTCTGGTGCACATCTCCATGCTGAGCGATGCTCGCGTCGAGAAAGTGACTGACATCCTCAAAGAAGGCCAGGAAGTGGAAGTGCTGGTACTGGACGTGGACAACCGCGGCCGTATCAAGCTGTCCATCAAGGACGTAGCAGCAGCCAAGGCATCGGGCGTTTAATCACCCCCTCGCTTAGCCGCTGAACAAGCAAACGCCCCGACTGGTTCGGGGCGTTTTGCTGTGTGGCAAATATCCCTGGGTCACGGGTTGCCTGGCCCCAGGGGACGATGCTAGGTTTAGCCACCGCCCGTGTAGCTCAGTCGGTAGAGCAGCGCACTCGTAACGCGAAGGTCGCAGGTTCGATTCCTGTCTCGGGCACCAGAGTTCTACGTCTACCTTTTACGCGTGATGTTGTAAGTATTCGTTCAGTGCTTGGCGAGTCAGATCGTTTAACGACACATTTTGTCGAGTAGCAGCCAAAGCTGCCGCTAAATGCAGGTCGTGGCCGATACGCACATTGAATGATCCTTTGCAGGGAATTTCTGGCTTCTGTCCGAGTTGCTGGCAGGTCTGTAGATAATCATCTATTGCTTCTCGAAAAGCCTCTTCGAGCTCAGCCACTGTTTGCCCCTCATAGCTCACCAACGCCCGAATGAATAAGAGCTTTCCGAACAGGCATTTGTCCTCGGTGCTTGCTTCAATTGAACCGACATAGCCCTTGTATTGCAGTTGGGCGCTCATGGAATCAGGCCTCCTGTTTTCAATTGCTCAATGATCTGGCGTCTTATATACGCTTTGAGCTCATTACCCGGATGGGGCTTGTGCAAGTTGATCATTGCACTTGGGTTCCCATTGTCGAATTTGACCCGACTACCCGATCCCTCCAAGTGGGAGTAACCCAGGCGACAAAGCAGGGTGACAAGCTCCGACCAAGTGAAGGTGCTTTGTCCGTTGAGTAGCTTCGCCAGGAGCTTTTCATTTTTTGACATGAATGCCTTTAATTGCGACTGAATATAGTTGCATGCGTCTGGACGGTCAATGAGCGGGCCTCAACCCACTGAGTCTGAGTGCTGAGGTAATGGAATATTTATAAGGGGTGAATCCCCTCGCATGGAAACGAGAAACTGTAACCAGGCACATACCCCATTTCCCCCATTCGATTCCGGTTGTTGCACTGGCTTGCGTCTCTGTTAGGATTCCTTGGCCCAAGAAATGAACACCTTTGTTTTCAGATGATCCCCGAATGGTTCTGAAGGCCAGATAAACCGGGCTTTTAAACGGTTTTTTGCGTCAGAGAGATCCTTGATGATCCAGATCCATCTTCCATTCCCCAGATCAGCGAGAACGCCATGACCGTTAAAGAATTGACCCAGGAAGCCAGGCACGAAGAAGCGCTGAAAAAATACGTACTGGATGCGCCCCAGTTGCTGGAAGAGATCAAGGACTTGCCCGCCGACGATCAGAAAGACCAGATCCAGTGGGCGTTCGAGGACGAGGCCGAGGCCCAGGGGCTGCAGCCTTGGGAACTGACGCTCAAGTACACCAGCACGCCTGAAGAATTCGAGGAGCAGCGCCTGGCGTTGCACAAGGAAGCGGCCGAGGTGTTGGGTGTGGAGTGGGATGAGTACTGCGAGATGAATAATCTGGTGGTCTGAGAAAAACGCCAGCCTTCTTGAGGCTGGCGTTTTTTGTTGTCAGAGGCTCAACCGCATCGACAGATCCACCGCTTTCACATCCTTGGTCATCGCCCCGATCGAGATGTAGTCCACCCCGGTCTCGGCAATCGGACGCAACGTGCTTTCGTTGATCCCGCCGCTGGCCTCCAGCTTCGCCTTGCCGCCATTGAGGCGGACGGCTTCACGCATGTCGTCCAGGCTCAGTTCGTCGAGCATGATGATGTCGGCGTTGGCCGCTAGCGCTTCTTTCAACTCCTCCAGGCTTTCCACTTCGATTTCCACCGGCTTGCCCGGCGCGATTTTGTGGGCGGCAGCAATGGCCTGGGCGACGCCGCCGCAGGCAGCAATGTGGTTTTCCTTGATCAGGAACGCATCGTAGAGGCCGATGCGATGGTTATGGCACCCACCGCAGGTGACGGCGTACTTCTGGGCCAGGCGCAGCCCGGGCAGGGTCTTGCGGGTGTCCAGCAGCTTGACCTGGGTATCGACGACAAAGTCGGCCAGGTAGCGCGCGCGCGTGGCAACGCCCGAGAGCATTTGCAGGAAGTTCAGCGCGCTGCGTTCGCCGGTCAGCAGTGAGCGGGCCGGACCTTCTAGGTGGAACAACGCCTGATCGGGGTTCACCCGGTCACCGTCGCGCACTTGCCAATGCACCGCGACACGTGGGTCCAGTTGCCGGAACACGGCATCGACCCAGGCGGTGCCGCTGATGGTCGCGGCTTCGCGGGTAATGATGGTGGCCTTTGCCAGGCGTTCGGCGGGGATCAGTTGCGCGGTGATGTCGCCGCTGCCGATGTCTTCGAGCAACGCACGGCGCACGTTGGCTTCGATTTCGGCGGTCAGATCGGCGAGACGTAGGTTCGGCATAACGGGCTCCACAAACAAAGTGGCCCGATTATAGGGCCAGGCCGCGAGCGAACCCAAGGCGCCGGATGCCTGCCACGGGCATTGGAACCTGCATTTGGTCGCATCCTCGCAACATTTCCTCGATTAACCGGTCACTTAATGCGAAGTATTCGAGCTGGGTCACAGAGTACTGCTGGTACGACGGGATTCTTTACCAGATAATCCGCCTTTCGATTGACGTCATAGCTTTGACGTCGCGAGCCGAAGAATGCCGTTTCAGGAGGCCAGGATGCACAACGACGGGAATGTAGTGCCTTTGCACAAGGTTTCTACCGATCAGGCGAATCCTTCGCCGCTCGCCCGCCTGCCTGTGATTCTGCTGCAGGTTCGCGACAAGGCTGCGCAGCAGTTGCGCTTTGGCTTGCAAGGGCTGTTCGATAACGCCGACGACACCCTGTTCGAAATGGCTGACCGGGCGCGCAACGATGTCGAGCAGAACCTGTTCTTCGAAGCCATGCGGGATCTGCGCCTGAAACGCAAAAGTATTGAGCGTGGTTTTATCGAGCAGTTTTTCGAGGCGTTTTTCAGTCTCGCCCAATACGACCTGACGCAAGCGACCTTGACGCCCGTCCTGGCGCCGGGGGCCCAGGCTCAGCCGACGCATGACGACCTGGAGCGCCACTTGGCGGTTGAGGCCATGGTCACCCGGGTACTCGGTCGTGATGGCGTGTCCCTCGATCAACTGACGGCCCGCCTCGGCGCGTTGCTGGACCGGCCATTGGCGAATCAGCAGAACCCCCTGAGCCCCGCGCGGCTGTGTGAGAATTTTCTACAGGCCGGGCGCAACCTGGGGGTGGGGATCAAGGTCAAGCTGATCCTGCTCAAACTCTTCGAGCGCTATGTGCTCAGCGAGTGCGACCAGCTCTATACCGAGGCCAATCAGTTGCTGGCGGCCACGGGTATCTTGCCGGACCTCAAGGTCCAGCTTTCTCGACGTGCGTCAGATCGTATCGATGAAAGCCCGACGCCCACGGTCGAGCGCGCGACCAGACCGAAGGCTGCGGAGGTCGATGACAGCGTGCAGGAGGTGTTCGCTGCGCTGCAGAAGTTGTTGCTGCAGGTCCGTGGCAGTGTGGCGCCTACGCTGGAGGCCAGCGCTGCAGCCCAGCCGATCTCGACCCGTGACCTGCTGCGGTTGCTCTCCCACCTGCAACAATACGTTCCCGCGCCCACCGTCCATGACGAGTTCGACCTGCGTAGCCAGCTCGAGCAACTGCTGACCCGGGTCAGTGTCAGGAGCGGCAAGTCCCGGGTGGTCGAAGGCGCCGACGAAGATGTCATTAATCTGATCTCGATGATGTTCGAATTCATCCTCGACGACCATAACCTGCCGGACTCCCTCAAGGCCCTGATCGGCCGCCTGCAAATCCCGATGCTCAAGGTCGCGGTGCAGGACAAGAGCTTCTTCAGCCGCGGCAATCATCCGGCCCGACGGCTGCTCAATGAGATCGCTGCGGCGGCCATGGGCTGGGGCGATTGCGACGATTATCAGCGCGACAGCCTTTATTTGCGCATCGAACAAGTGGTGCAGCGCTTGTTGAATGACTTCGTCGATGACCCGGCGATTTTCGCCGAACTGCTCGCCGACTTCCTGGCCTTCACCAGTGACGAGCGGCGCCGCAGTGAATTGCTCGAACAGCGCATTCGTGACGCTGAAGAAGGACGGGCCAAGGCCGAGCTGGCGCGCCTGCGAGTCGAAGGCGCGTTGAACCAGGTCATGTTGGGCAAGGTGTTGCCGCAAGCCGTAGTGGAGTTCGTGCAACAGGCCTGGAGCCAGGTGTTGTTGTTGACCTGTTTCAAGCACGGCAAGTATTCAGCCGAGTGGCAGGCCGATGTATCAACCCTGGAACAACTGATCTGGAGCGTCCAGCATCATGACGAACCCGACGCGGGCCTACGATTATTGGAGATCGTGCCAGAGCTGCTGAAGGCCTTGCGCGAAGGCCTGAACCGTTCGGCGTTCGACCCGTTTGCCACCAGCGAGTTTTTCAGCGAGCTGGAAGCCTTGCATGTTCGAGCCCTTGAGCAGGTAGGTCAGGCAACGGACCCGGTTCAGTCGCTCCATTCGCCGGTCATGGTCCAGGTGCGGGAAAAAATTGTCCTGCGCACCGCCCAGCATGCCCAGGCTGATAACGCCGAGGTGCGCTTGCCGGCCGATGACGTGGGCCTGATGCAGGTCGACCAATTGCGCCTGGGCAGCTGGGTTGAGTTCCAGGAGGACGATGACAACAGCCTGCGTTGCAAACTCGCGGCGATCATCGAGGCCACCGGCAAGTACATCTTCGTCAACCGCACCGGCCTGAAAGTGCAGGAGCACAGCCGCACCAGCCTGGCCCTGGAGTTTCGCCGGGGCGCGGTGCGTCTGTTGGACGATACCCTGCTGTTCGACCGGGCACTGGAGTCGGTGCTGGGCAATCTGCGTCAGCTCAATCGCGCCAAGTGATCGCGCAGCCCGGCCCGATCACGGCATACTGGCGGCATTCACGGTCGTCTTCCAAGGAACCTGTATGCAGCTGGACTCCGCGAGTGGTTGGTGCGATGGCGTGCGTCATTGCCCATCGCCCAACTTCAATGCGCGCCCCGAGGGCGAGATTTCCCTGCTGGTGATCCACAACATCAGCCTGCCGCCGGCACAGTTCGCCACGGGCAAGGTGCAGGAGTTCTTCCAGAATCGTCTGGATGTCACGGAACATCCCTATTTTGCGGGTATCGCCGATTTGCGCGTCTCTGCGCATTTTCTGATCGAGCGTGACGGCGCCGTCACCCAGTTTGTCTCCTGTCTGGATCGCGCCTGGCATGCGGGCGTCTCGTGCTTCGAGGGACGGGAAACGTGTAACGATTTTTCCATAGGCATCGAGCTTGAGGGCACCGATGATCTGCCTTTCGCCGACGCACAATATACCGCGTTGGTGGAGCTGACCCGCCAGTTGCAGGCGGCGTTCAGGGCGATCACCGTGCAGCGTATCTGTGGGCACAGCGACATCGCTCCGGGGCGCAAGACCGATCCGGGACCGGCATTCGACTGGGCACGCTATCGCGCGGCCCTGATAGAAGGGGAAGGACAATGAGTTTTCTGGTGTTGCTGCTGGCGGTCTGGATCGAGAAGTTCTCGGCCTTGCGCCAGCGGGTCCAGCGCGACGGCGGATGGTTGCGCGAACTGAACAAGCTCGAGATGAACCCTCGTTGGGTCAAGCGGCCCTGGCTGGTACTGATTGTGATGGTCCTGCTGCCTGTGGCCCTGTTGGCGTTGCTGCTGTGGGTGCTGGAGCCGGTGGCCTATGGTTTGCTGGCGTTGCCGGTGCATCTGCTGGTGGTGATTTACAGCTTGGGACGTGGGGATCTGCTGGCGAACCTGGGTCCATTTCGCGATGCGTGGCGGCGGGAAGACCTGCAAGCGGCGGCCCATGTGGCCAAGCGTGATCTGGACATTGAAGCCGATGACGGCGAGAAGTTGCTGGAGCGGGTCCAGGGACATCTGCTGTGGCAGGCCTACCAGAGTTTTTTTGCGGTGATTTTCTGGTACTTCCTGCTGGGCCCGGTCGCGGCCCTGAGCTATCGCCTGCTGGCACTGGCCGCGGAGCACAGCCAGAACCCCGGCGTGGCCGAGCGCGCTGCGCAAATGCGCCATGCTTTCGACTGGGTGCCGGTGCGGCTACTGGCGGCGAGCTTCGCCCTGGTGGGCAATTTCGTCGCGGTCAGCCGGGTCATGTTGCATGAGCTATTGAACTGGAACATCAGCGCCGCCACTCTCATCGACAAGGTCGGCCTGGTGGCCGGCGAGATTCCCGCGCCTGTGGCCGGGCCGGATGGCATCAACAGCCTGGATCGGCTTTGGGAATTGCTGCTGCGTTCGGCGGTGCTGTGGTATGCCGGGTTTGCGTTGTGGACGGTGCTGGCCTGATAGGAACAACACAACTCTCCAGGTAAACGGTGCCTCCTGTGGCGAGGGAGCTTGCTCCCGCTCGGTTGCGCAGCAACCGCAAGCCTGGGCGAGGGATTTTCCTGAAGGCACTCGGGGGCCTGCTTCGCAGGCCAGCGGGAGCAAGCTCCCTCGCCACAGGGACCGAGTCATGAGCGGGCTCGTTAACCTTAAGTTACAAATCTCCCCGCCGATTTAGGCTATACAGGAACAGCGCGCCAATAGTGGCTTTCTGCTGTCTCTGTGCGCCTGTCTATAAAAATAAGAACACTACCGGGAGACTTCCTTGTGAAGAGTTTGCTCTGGCCCGCCGTCGCGCTGATGAACCGCCTGAGCTTCGGCATGAAGTTCAGCCTGATCAGCGTGTTGTTCCTGCTACCGATGCTAGTGACCAATTTCTTTCTGGTGCGCGAGTCCTATCGAGAGTTCCAAGGCACCCAGGTGGAGCTGCAAAGCCTCGACCTGCTGGGCAGCAGCCTGACCCTGCGTCGGGACCTGGAAACCTTGAACAACCTGGTGCAAATAAACGCCAGCCTCGGTCAGTCCGGCAAGGCCGGTGACGTGGAGGCGAAGATCGGCACCTTGGAACAGCAGGTGCTTGCGCGTTTGCAGGGCATGAGCGCCATGGCCGTCGAGGCCGAGCAGGTCAGCGCCTTCGATGCCAAGCGCGACGAAATGATTGCCGCGTTCAAGGCGCAGCAGGCGGAAAGCTCCCTACTAAGCAAGAGTGCCTTGATCGGCAAGCTGCTCAATAACGCGCAGATGTTCAGCCAGATTATCGCGAGCCAGGCGGGCCTGAGCCGCGACAACCAGGGTGACATCCGTCAGCTCAGCGAGTTGATCATCGGCATGACCCCCAAGGTCACCCAGATCCTCGGCGAAGGCCGCGCACTGGGCGCTTCGTCGTTGGGGCTGGGCTTTCTCAATTCGGCCTCGAGTACCCGGTTCGACGAATTGCTGGCGCAGATCGAAAAGCTTCAGGGTGAATATGACGTGAAATTGCAGGATGCCCTGGGCTCCAGCAAGGCGGCCGGGCAAGCCCTTGCCACTCAGGCCGACGGCAGCAAGGGCAGCCTCAAGAAGGCCTCGGATCTGATCGAGGAACAGGTGGTGATGGCTGACACCCTCGATGCGCCATGGCCGGCGTTCTATGACCAGGTCAGCGGCCTGATGGAACAGACTTACCGGCTGAATGAGTCGACCCAGGGCTTCTTGGGTGTCCAGCTGCAGCAGCGCTTGGAACAGAACCGCAGCCACATGGTGCTGCAAGCCGTGGCGCTGGCCGTAGTGTTCCTGCTGATTTTTTATCTGTACGCCGGCTTCTACGCGTCGACCCGCACCACGCTCCAGCACCTGGGCCAGATGATGGACAAGGTGGCCGCCGGCGATATGACGGTCAATTTCGTGGCCCGCAGCAAGGACGAGCTGGGCGAGTTGGGTGAAGTGTTCAACGGCACCGTAAAGAAGATCCATGACCTGATCGAACAGGTCGGCCGAACGGTTGCCGAAGTCGAACGCCAGGCCGGGCAGGTGGAAACGGTCTCGGCCCAGAGTAACCAGGCTGTCGCCGGGCAGCGCAGCCAGATCGAACTGGTGGCCACGGCGATGAACCAAATGTCGGCGACGGCCCAGGAAGTCGCCCGCAGTGCCGCTGCCGCCGTCAGTAGCGCTCACAGCGTCAATGACGAAACCCTCAGCGGGCGTGGGCTGGTGGAGTCCCAGCAGGGCAGCATCGCCCGGTTGGCGAGCGAGATCGATCAGTCGGTGCAGGTGATCAATCAATTGGCAATCGACAGCCAGGCCATCAGCCGTGTGCTGGATGTGATCAAAAGCATCGCCGAGCAGACTAACTTGCTGGCCCTCAACGCCGCCATCGAAGCGGCCCGGGCCGGCGAGCAGGGGCGCGGTTTTGCGGTGGTGGCCGACGAAGTGCGGACCCTGGCCAAGCGGACCCAACAATCGACCGAAGAGATCGAGGCGATGATCACCCACCTGCACAGTGGTGTGGGCGCCGCCGTCAAGGCCATGGGCACCAGCCATGAGATGGCCAGCGGCACCGTCGGTCAGTCGGAAAAAGTCCAGCAGGCGCTGGAAAATATCCTCGGCGCCGTCGGCATGATCGTCGACCAGAACCAGCAGATCGCCGCCGCTGTGGAGCAGCAGACCGCCGTGGCCCACGACATCGACCAGAACATCGTCGAGATCAACCGTGCCGGCGAACGCACCGCCGAAGGTGCGTACCAGACCGAAAACGCCAGCCGCGAACTGTCTGCCCAGGTGGTGCAGCTCAAGCAGTTGATCAATGCGTTTCGGGTGTGATCGTTATGTCCGTCACGAATCTAATGTGGGAGCGAGCCTGCTCGCGATAGCGGTGTATCAGTCGACAAATGGGTGGTCTGACACACTGCAATCGCGAGCAAGCTCGCTCCCACAGGTTTCTTTACCAGCCGAATAATCCGCGGGCGTTGGCTGTGCTGGCCTCGGCCAGTTTGTGCGGGCTGATACCCATGATTTCGGCTAATGCATCACAGATCGCCGGTAGATGCGCCGGACTGTTGCGCTGCCCCGGAAACATCGCCGGGGCCATGTCCGGTGAGTCGGTTTCCAGCACCACCGCTTCCAGTGGCAGCTTCGCCAGCACCCTGTGCATCCGCAGGGCCTGGGGCCAGGTCGCGGCGCCGCCGAGGCCGAGCTTGAAACCGAGCTTGATGTATTCGCGGGCCTCTTCAAGGCTGCCGGCGAACGCATGGATGATCCCCGTGCGTTTCAGGCCGAAGCGCTTGAGGGTCGCGATCACGGCAGCATGGCTGCGGCGCACGTGGATCAGTGCCGGCAGTTCGAACTCCGCCGCCAGCTGCAGTTGCGCCTCGAACAGCGCTTGCTGGCGCTCACGGTCGAGGGTTTCGATGTAGTAGTCGAGACCGATTTCCCCCACTGCACACAGTTGCCGATGTCCGGCCAGGCGGGCCAGCCATTCGCGTAGTTGCGCCAGGTCTTCGGGGCAATGCTGATCGAGATACACCGGATGCAGGCCCAGGGCAGCGTGCAGGTCCGGGTCGCTTTGCACCAGATCCCAGACCCGCTGCCAGTTGTCCCGATACACCCCCAGCACCACCATCTGCCGGACGCCCAAGGCGCGACTGTCGGCCAGTAGGGCCGGACGGTCCGTGTCGAAGTCCGGGAAGTCCAAGTGGGTGTGGGTGTCGATCAACTCCATGGGTCAGCCTTGGTGAATGCGCTGCTTGAACGTTCGTGCGATGGCCTGCACGCCAGGTTGGTAGTCATCGTTTTCGATGGCCGCCAGCGCCAGTTCCAGTGCTTTGTCGGCGATCAGCTGATGCTGCTGGGACATGGCGTTGACCGGAAGCGGCAGGAAATCCAGCAACTGCGTGTCACCGAACGTGCCCAGGCGCAGCGGGCGCGATTTGAGCGGGAAATCGTGCAGGGCATCGAACACCCCTTGCAGCAGGACATAGGAGGTCGTGATCAGCGCATCGGGTAGGTGCCCCAGGCGTGCGAGCATTTCATCCATCAATTGGCGGCCACATTCACGGCTGAACGATTCGCCGTGCTCGATCAGCACCTGGCCTTCGAAGCCGGCCAGCGCTTCGTTGAAACCGGCGGTCCGTTCCTGGCTGATGCTCAACTCGGGGCGGGCGCTGATCAGTGCGATTTGCCGAGGATGGGTTTCCAGCAGGCTGCGGGTCAGCTGCAGGCTGGCCTGACGGTCGTCGCTGATCACCGAGCAGAAATGCGCAGGCTCCATCACCCGGTCGATGGCGATGATCGGAATGCCCTTGGCCTGCAACTCGCGGTAACTGTTGTCCCCGGTCGGCAGGCAACTGGCAACGATCAGCGCATCGCAGCGGCGGGCGCGGAACAGCTGCAGCAGTTGCCGCTCGCTGTCGGGCGCATCGTCGGAACTGGCGATCAGCAACTGATAGCCCCGCGCTCGGGCACCTTGTTCCAGCAGCTTGGCGATGCGCGCGTAACTGGGGTTTTCCAGGTCCGGCAGGATGAACCCCAAGGTACGCGTGTGCCGGCTGCGCAGCCCGGCGGCCTGGGGGTTGGGCGTGAAGCCATGTTCCTTGACCACCGCTCGCACCCGTTCGACGGTGGCGCTGCTGATGCGTTGCTGTTCGGCCTTGCCATTGATGACGTAGCTGGCGGTGGTCACGGACACACCGGCCAACTGGGCAATATCACTGAGTTTCAACCCGGTTTTCCTTGTTTTTTCGAGTTAGCCCCGACAATAAGGGCCATCCTACCCGATTCAAGCTGACGGTCACCGTCCAAGCGCTTACGACAAGTTGCACTTCAAGGATGAGAGATTATCGAGTAACGTGCCAATCTTTCTAGATTAAACGTTTCAGCAAGCGTATTTTCAAGGTTAGCAGGATTTTTTGGCCCGTCTGCCGCGATAGCGCCAAAAGCCGTCCTGTCACGCTAGGCTGATTCATTCAAAACAATACCTGGCGCCAACCGGACGCCAAAAAGGAGAAAGCATGCTCGAGCTCACTCTAGAGCAGATATCCATGGCTCAAACCGCTGTGGATAAAGACGCTGCGCTGCAACTGCTCGCTGACAAACTGGTGGCCGATGGCTTGGTAGCTGACGGCTACTTGGCTGGCTTGCAGGCCCGCGAAGCCCAGGGCTCGACCTTTCTTGGCCAAGGTATTGCCATCCCCCACGGCACGCCGCAAACCCGCGACCTGGTTTACTCCACCGGCGTGCGCTTGCTGCAATTCCCGGAAGGTGTGGACTGGGGCGACGGACAGATCGTTTACCTGGCCATCGGCATCGCGGCCAAGTCCGACGAACACCTGCGCCTGCTGCAACTGCTGACCCGCGCCCTCGGCGAGACTGACCTGGGCCAGGCTCTGCGCCGTGCCGGCTCTGCCGAAGCCTTATTGAAGCTGCTGCAAGGCGCGCCGCAGGAACTGGCCCTGGATGCGCAGATGATCGGCCTCGGCGTGTCGGCTGACGACTTTGAAGAATTGGTGTGGCGCGGTGCCCGGCTGCTGCGCCAGGCTGATTGTGTGAGTAACGGCTTTGCTGGCGTTCTGCAGCAAGTCGAGGCGCTGCCCTTGGGCGATGGCCTGTGGTGGCTGCACAGCGAACAGACCGTCAAGCGCCCGGGCCTGGCCTTCGTCACCCCGGACAAGCCCATCCGCTACCTTGGCCAGCCCTTGAGCGGTCTGTTCTGCCTCGCCAGCCTTGGCGAGGCCCACCAGAGTTTGCTGGAAAGGCTCTGCGCGCTGCTGATCGAGGGCCGCGGCCATGAACTGGGTCGCGCCACCAGCAGCCGCAAGGTTCTGGAAGTGCTCGGCGGCGAACTGCCTGCCGACTGGCCCAGCGCGCGCATCGGCCTGGCCAACGCCCATGGCTTGCATGCGCGGCCGGCGAAGATCCTCGCGCAGTTGGCGAAAAGTTTCGAAGGCGAGATCCGCGTGCGCATCGTCGACGGCCAGGACAGCGCCGTGTCGGTCAAGAGCCTGAGCAAGTTGCTGAGCCTGGGCGCCCGGCGTGGACAGGTCCTGGAGTTCATTGCCGAGCCGAGCATTGCCAACGACGCGTTGCCGGCGCTGCTGGCGGCCATCGAAGAAGGCCTTGGCGAAGAAGTCGAACCGTTGCCACCACCGAGTACGCCGCGAGAACCGGCGATGGCTGAAGTCGCCACCGTCATGCTGGCGCCTGAATCCGGCAGCCTGATCCAGGCCGTCGCCGCAGCGCCGGGCATTGCCATCGGCCCGGCGCACATTCAGGTGCAGCAGGCCATCGACTATCCGCTGCGCGGCGAGTCGGCGGCCATCGAGCGCGAGCGCCTGCAAAACGCCTTGAACCAGGTGCGCCGCGATATCGAAGGGCTGGTGGAACGCGCCAAGGCCAAGGCCATCCGCGAAATCTTCATCACCCACCAGGAAATGCTCGACGACCCGGAGCTGACTGACGAAGTCGACACCCGTTTGAAGCTGGGGGAGAGTGCGCAAGCGGCGTGGATGGGCGTGATCGAAGCCGCGGCGAAAGAACAGGAAGCCTTGCAGGATGCACTGCTCGCCGAACGTGCGGCCGACCTGCGGGACGTCGGCCGGCGGGTGCTGGCGCAGCTGTGCGGCGTCGAGACCCTGAGCGAACCCGATCAACCCTACATCCTGGTGATGGACGAAGTCGGTCCGTCCGACGTGGCCCGCCTGGACCCAGCCAGGGTGGCGGGGATTCTGACCGCGCGCGGCGGTGCCACCGCCCACAGCGCCATCGTCGCCCGGGCCTTGGGCATCCCGGCGCTGGTGGGCGCCGGTGCGGCGGTATTGCTGCTGGCGCCGGGCACATCCTTGCTGCTGGACGGCCAGCGCGGTCGCCTGCACGTGGACCCCGATGCCGCCACTCTGCAACGGGCCACTGAAGAACGCGACACTCGCGAGCAGCGCCTCAAGGTCGCCGCCGAACAGCGCCATCAACCGGCCTTGACCCGTGACGGTCACGCTGTGGAAGTGTTTGCCAACATCGGCGAAAGCGCTGGTGTCACCAGCGCGGTGGAGCAGGGCGCCGAAGGCATCGGCCTGTTGCGCACCGAATTGATTTTCATGGCCCACACCCAAGCGCCGGACGAAGCGACCCAGGAAGCCGAATACCGCAAGGTGCTCGATGGCCTGGGCGGTCGGCCGCTGGTGGTGCGCACTTTGGATGTCGGCGGCGACAAACCGCTACCGTATTGGCCGATCGCGAAAGAAGAAAACCCATTCCTCGGCGTGCGGGGCATTCGCCTGACGTTGCAACGTCCGCAGATCATGGAAGCGCAGTTGCGTGCCCTGTTGCGTTCGGCCGACAACCGGCCGTTGCGGATCATGTTCCCGATGGTCGGCAGCGTCGATGAGTGGCGCCAGGCCCGGGCCATGACCGAGCGCCTGCGCCTGGAAATCCCGGTGGCGGACCTGCAACTGGGGATCATGATCGAAGTGCCGTCCGCCGCGTTGCTCGCGCCTGTGCTGGCCAAGGAAGTCGATTTCTTCAGCGTCGGCACCAACGACCTGACGCAATACACCCTGGCCATCGACCGTGGTCACCCGACCCTTTCGGCCCAGGCCGATGGCTTGCACCCGGCCGTGTTGCAACTGATCGATATCACCGTGCGTGCCGCCCATGCCCATGGCAAGTGGGTCGGCGTGTGCGGTGAGCTGGCGGCCGACCCGCTGGCGGTGCCGGTGCTGGTGGGCTTGGGTGTAGACGAGCTGAGCGTCTCGGCCCGCAGCATTGCCGAGGTCAAGGCGCGGGTCCGCGAACTGAGCCTTGCACAGGTACAAACCCTGGCCCAAGAGGCTTTGGCCGTGGGCAGCGCCGATGACGTGCGCGCATTAGTGGAGGCGCTGTAATGGCGAAGATTCTTACCCTGACCCTCAACCCGGCGCTCGACCTCACGGTGGAACTGGCGCGCCTGGAACCGGGGCAGGTCAACCGCAGTGACGACATGCACACCCATGCCGCCGGCAAAGGCGTGAACGTGGCCCAGGTGCTGGCTGACCTCGGCCACACGCTGACGGTCAGTGGCTTTCTTGGCGAAGACAACGCCCAGGTGTTTGAGACGCTGTTCACCCAGCGCGGCTTTGTCGATGCCTTTATCCGCGTGCCCGGGGAAACCCGCAGCAACATCAAGCTGGCCGAGCAGGACGGACGTATCACCGACCTCAACGGTCCGGGTCCAGTGGTCGACGCAGCCGCGCAGCAGGCATTACTGGAGCGACTGGAGCAAGTCGCCCCCGGTCACGACGTCGTGGTGGTGGCAGGCAGCTTGCCCCGAGGCGTCAGCCCACAGTGGTTGCAGGGGTTGATCACGCGCTTGAAAAAGCTCGGCCTGAATGTCGCCCTCGACACCAGCGGTGAAGCCTTGCGCGTCGCGTTGGCGGCGGGGCCGTGGCTGATCAAGCCGAACACCGAAGAGCTGGCCGATGCGCTGGGCTGTGAGGTGGTGGGTGAGTTGGCCGAGGCGCAAGCCGCGCAGCGCTTGCATGCCCAGGGCATCGAACATGTGGTGATCTCCCACGGTGCCGACGGCGTGAACTGGTTCAGCGTCGGCACGGCGCTGCATGCCTCGCCGCCCAAGGTCAGCGTCGCCAGCACCGTGGGTGCCGGTGATTCGCTGCTGGCCGGCATGCTTCACGGCCTGCTTGGCGCCGACACGCCGGAGCAGACCCTGCGCACCGCCACGGCCATTGCGGCCATGGCGGTCACGCAGATCGGTTTTGGCATCCACGACACCGCGTTGCTGGCGTCGCTTGAACAGGGCGTGCGCGTGCGCCCCCTGACAGAACAATAAGAGGGTTCGCAAGATGAAATTAGCCATTGTGACGGCCTGCCCGAACGGCATGGTCACCAGTGTGTTGTGCGCCCGCCTGCTGGACGCGGCGGCGCAGCGCCAAGGTTGGAGCACCAGTGTCGAAGTCCATGACGCGGCCCATCCAGAACGCCAGTTGTCGGCGGCGACCCTGGAAGCGGCCGAGTGGGTCTTGCTGGTTGCCAGCGGCCCGGTGGATATGTCGCGGTTCGTCGGCAAGCGTCTGTTCCGCAGCACCCCGGCCCAGGCCCTGCAAGACGTCGATTCGGTGCTGCGTCGCGGTGCCGAAGAGGCCAAGGTGTTTGCCGAGTCGGATGTGCTGGAAGAGGCGCCAGCGGTATCGGCTGAGCGCGCCCCGCGCCTGGTCGCCATCACCGCTTGCCCGACCGGCGTTGCCCATACCTTCATGGCCGCCGAGGCGTTGCAGCAAGCGGCGAAGAAGCTCGGTTACGACCTGCAAGTGGAAACCCAGGGCTCGGTGGGCGCACGCAATCCGTTGAGCCCCGAGGCCATCGCCGAGGCGGACGTGGTGCTGCTGGCGACCGACATCGAAGTCGCCACCGAGCGTTTCGCCGGCAAGAAAATCTACCGTTGCGGCACGGGCATCGCCTTGAAGCAGGCTGAAGCGACGCTGAACAAGGCCTTGGTCGAAGGCCGCCAGGAAAGCGCGTCGAGCGGCGCCAGTGCCTCGGCCAAGTCGGAGAAGACCGGCGCCTACAAGCACCTGCTGACGGGCGTGTCGTTCATGTTGCCGATGGTGGTGGCCGGTGGTTTGATGATCGCCTTGTCGTTCGTGTTTGGTATCGAGGCCTTCAAGGAGCCTGGAACCCTGGCGGCCGCGCTGATGCAGATCGGCGGCGAGACCGCGTTCAAATTGATGGTGCCGTTGCTGGCCGGTTACATCGCCTATTCCATCGCCGACCGTCCGGGCCTGGCGCCGGGGATGATTGGCGGGATGCTCGCGAGCACCTTGGGCGCCGGCTTCATTGGCGGGATCATCGCCGGTTTCCTGGCCGGTTACGCGGCCAAGGCGATCAACCGCTACGCGCGCTTGCCCCAGAGCCTGGAAGCGCTCAAGCCGATCCTGATCATCCCGCTGTTGGCGAGCCTGTTCACCGGCCTGGTGATGATCTATATCGTCGGCAAACCGGTGGCGGGCATGCTCGAAGCCTTGACCCACTTCCTCGACAGCATGGGCACCACCAACGCGATTCTGCTGGGCGTGCTGCTGGGGGCGATGATGTGCGTCGACCTCGGCGGACCGATCAACAAGGCCGCCTATGCATTTTCGGTGGGGCTGCTGGCCTCGCAGAGTTATGCACCGATGGCCGCGGCCATGGCCGCCGGCATGGTGCCGCCGATTGGCTTGGGCATCGCCACCTTCATCGCCCGCCGCAAATTCGCCCAGACCGAACGTGAGGCCGGTAAAGCCGCGCTGGTGCTGGGGCTGTGCTTCATCTCCGAAGGCGCGATTCCGTTCGCCGCCAAGGACCCGCTGCGGGTGATCCCGGCCAGCATCGCTGGCGGCGCACTGACCGGTGCACTGTCGATGTACTTCGGCTGCAAACTCATGGCCCCCCACGGTGGGTTGTTCGTGATGCTGATCCCCAACGCCATCAACCATGCGCTGTTGTACTTGCTGGCGATCGTGGCGGGGAGCCTGCTGACGGCGGTGGCGTATGCGTTGCTCAAGCGGCCGGAGGTGGTGGAGATGGCGTTGGAGCCGGCGAAGGCCTGATGACTTCTTTGAAGCAGTGAAATCCCCCTGTGGGAGTAATGCTGTTCACTTAAGAAAAATGATGGACCTGTGGCGAGGGAGCTTGCTCCCGCTCGGCTGCGAAGCAGTCGTAAACCGGCGGGTGCGGTGTGTCTGACGCTCCGCATTTGGCAGCTTTTAGGGCCGCTTCGCGGCCCAGCGGGAGCAAGCTCCCTCGCCACGGGGTTGTCGATGGCCTTAAGTGAGCATCATTACCTGTGGGAGCGGGGGTGTTCATAAGACCTGTCACACCCACTTCACACCGCCATGCTTAAGTTTCCCCATTTGGAGGAAACACCATGAGCGAATTCGACCTGGGCCGTCGCCGTGTGATGCAAGCCGTGGGCGCAGGGTTGTTGTTGCCGGGGCTGGCGCCGGCGGTGATGGCGTCGGTCAAGGATCGCCCGGTGCTCACCGACGGCGTGCAGTCGGGCGACTTGCAGGGCGACCGGGCGATGATCTGGAGCCGCAGCGACCGTCCGGCGCGGATGGTGGTGGAGTGGGACACCCGCAGCAAATTCACCAATCCCCGACGTTTCGTCTCGCCCATGGCCGACGCTCGCAGCGATTTCACCGCCCGGGTCGAACTCACCGGCCTGCCGCCCGACCAGGCGATTTTCTACCGCGTGTTTTTCGAAGATGCCCGCAGTGGTGTCGCCAGTGAACCCTGGTTCGGCCATCTGCGCAGCGTGCCGCAGCTCAAGCGCAACATTCGTTTTGTCTGGAGCGGCGACACCGTCGGCCAAGGCTTTGGCATCAACCCGGACATCGGCGGCATGCGCATCTATGAAGCCATGCGCTTGCGCCTGCCGGATTTTTTCATTCACAGCGGTGACACCATTTATGCCGACGGCCCGGTGCCGGCGCAAATCACCACCGAAGGTGGACGCGTCTGGCGCAACCTCACCACCGAAGCCAAGAGCAAGGTCGCCGAGACCCTGGACGAGTATCGCGGCAACTACCGCTATAACCTGATGGATGAAAACGTGCGTCGCTTCAACGCCGAAGTGCCGCAGATCTGGCAATGGGACGACCATGAGGTGGTCAATAACTGGTCACCGGGCAAGCAACTGGACGAGCGTTACCAGAGCAAGGACATCCACAGCCTGATGGGGCGTGCGCGGCAGGCCTGGCTGGAATACGCGCCGATGCGCTTGCAGAAGGCCGACGACGGCGGGCGGATCTATCGCAAACTCAGTTACGGGCCGATGCTGGACGTGTTCGTGCTCGACATGCGCAGCTACCGTGAAGCCAACGATGCCAACCTGGGCGGGGCCAAACCCTTTCTTGGTCGCGCGCAGTTGGATTGGCTCAAGGGCGAATTGAAGCAGTCCCGGGCCCAGTGGAAAGTCATTGCCGCCGACATGCCCATCGGCCTGGGCGTGCCCGACGGCGAGGTCAGCCCCGGCGTGCCGCGCTGGGAAGCGGTCGCCAACGGTGAGCCCGGCCCGGCCCAGGGACGTGAACTGGAAATCGCCGAATTGCTCGGCTACCTGCGCACGCATCAGGTGCGCAACTACGTCTGGCTCACCGCCGATGTCCACTACTGCGCCGCCCATCACTATCATCCGGAGCAGGCCGCGTTCCAGGATTTCGAACCGTTCTGGGAGTTTGTCGCCGGGCCGCTGAACGCCGGCAGCTTCGGCCCCAATCCACTGGACAAGACCTTCGGCCCTGAGGTGGTGTTCCAGAAAGCGCCGCCGGCCCAGAACACCTCGCCGTTTGCCGGGTATCAGTTCTTTGGCGAGGTGAACATCGACGGGCAGAACGGGGAGATGAGCGTGGTGTTGCGGGATCTGGAAGGTGTGGCGGTGTTTGAGAAGAGGTTGCAGCCGGTTTGAAGCTAAGCCGCGCGACGACCCCCTGTGGGAGCGAGCTTGCTCGCGATGGCGGTGTATCAGTCAACACATGGCTGACTGGAAAACCGTCATCGCGAGCAAGCTCGCTCCCACAGGAGATGGCGTGTTACTTGGGGGTAGGGCCCCTCAGTAAACATCCCGCCGATACCGCCCCAGCTCGATCAGCCGTTCCACTTCCTCGCGGCCCAGCACCAGGTTGAGCACGTGATCCACCCCTGATGCCATACCCTGCAAGCTGCCGCAGACATAGATCACCGCGCCATCGGCCATCCATTGCTTGAGCAGCGCGGCCGACTCCAGCAGGCGGTCCTGGACGTAGATTTTCTTTTCCTGATCCCGGGAGAACGCCAGGTCCAGGCGTTCCAGATCGCCGGAGGTCACCCATTCCTGCAACTCGTCGCGGCAGTGGAAATCGTGTTCACGGTTGCGTTCGCCAAACAGCAGCCAGTTGCGTTGCATGCCCTCGACAACACGTGCCTTGAGCAGGCTGCGCAGGCCGGCCAGGCCGGTGCCGTTGCCCAGCAGAATCATCGGCACGCCCTGGGGCGGCAGATGGAAACCGCTGTTGCGGCGTACCCGCAGGCTGATGGCGCCGCCCAGGGGGGCGTGTGCGGTGAGCCAGCCGGAACCGATGCCCAGGTTGCCGTCGGCGTGGCGTTCCTGGCGCACGATCAGTTCCAGCACGCCGTCGGCCGGGATCGAGGCAATGGAATATTCGCGCATCGCCAGTGGCGCCAGCGCATCCACCAATGCCTGGGCGTGCAGGCCGACCAGATGGGCGCGGTTTTCCGGCAGGTGCCGGGTGGCCAGGGCCTGGTTGAGGCTTTGGGACAAGCCGTCGACGTGCACGCGAGCGTTGCCGGAGAGGCCGAGGCCATCGAGAAAATGTTCAATGGCCCATAGGTCATTGCGTGGCAGGACCTCCACCAGGTCACCGGCCAGCCAACTGCTTGGGCCGGGCGCTGTGAGGCCCAGCAAGTACACACCCGAACCGCTGCTGTCGGGGTTGAGCAGGGTGCGCTGGCTGAGTGTCCAGTGCTCGAAGCTCGGCGCTTGCCAGATATCCACTGGCGCCTGTCCGGTCAGCTCGGCCAGTTGTTGTTGCCAGTGACGCAAGGCATAGGGGTCGCCACTGTCGACTTCCACCGGGGCGAACAGGGTCTTGCCGCCGTGCTCCGCCAGCCAGGCATGCAGGCGCCGGGCGAAGCCGCAGAAATTTTCATACTGGCGGTCACCCAGGCCCAACACCGCATATTGCAGGCGCTCCAGGCTGAGGGCGCGGCCCAGCACTTTGCGCTCGAATCCCCGGGCGCTGTCCGGCCCTTCGCCGTCGCCAAAGGTGCTGACGACAAACAACGCGTGGGTGGAGTTGCTCAGGTCCTGCTCGCTGACCCCGGCCAGTGGCTGGACCTTCACCGGCAAGCCAGCGGCCTGGAGCTGGCCGGCGGTCTGCCAGGCCAGTTGCTCGGCGAAACCACTCTGGCTGGCGAAACCGATCAGCCAGGCCGGTGCATCGTTCGGGTTGTCGGCGAGGTGCTGGCGTGCCTGCTTGACCTGGCGCTTCTTGCGGCGCCGGTCCAGGTACAGCAACCAGCCGGTGATGAAGAACAGAGGCATGGCCAGCGCGGCGACCGTGACCAGGATCCGCCCGACCAGACCGAAGTAACTGCCGACATGCAGGGCATAGATGCTGGTCAGCAATTGCGCCTTGAGACTCTTGTCGCTGTAACGGCTGTGCTGGCTGACGACCCCGGTGACCGGGTCGAGAAGGAGCTGGTTCAGCGCCCGGTCGTGAGGCGAGTCCTTGAGCATGTAAAACACCGTGGCGGGCTGCCCCGCCACCGGCGGCATGCGCACGTTATAGGAGATCAGCCCCGGACCGGCGGCGCTGTAGATGCTGCTCCACATCGCCCGGTAATCAGCCCCGGGCGGTGGGCCGCTCGGCGCCGGGCCGCGATTGCGCACTCGTTCATCCTTGGGCGAATCGGAGAGCAGGCGGGTGACGCCTTTGTTGTACCACTCGTAGGACCAGGTCAACCCGGTCAGCGCCGCCAGCAGATAGAACACCAGGCACCAGGTGCCCGCCACCGAGTGCAGGTCCCAATTGAAACTGCGGCCTTTTTTCGCCCAATCGAGGGTCAGCCAGGCGCGCCAGTTTTTCCATTGGCGCGGCCAGCGCAGATACAGCCCGGACAGGCAGAAAAACACCAGGATCAACGTGCAGGCACCGGTGATCTGCCGGCCTACCTCGTCCAGCGCCAGGATGCGGTGCAACTTGAGCGTCAGGCCGAAGACGTCCTGGCCCACCACCTCGCCCATGAACTGAGCGTTGTAGGGATTGAAATAGCGCATGGCCCCGCGTTTTTCCCCAGGTGGGGCGGCGAAGATTACCCGCGCGGCGTTGCCGCTGTCGGTCTCGACCCAGAGCATAGCGACGGTTTTACCCGAGGCGGCCTCGATCTGTTCCACCAGCTCGGCAGGCGGCAGGACCCCGGCCGGTTGTTTTTCGACCATCAGCACCTGCGGGTTCAAGGCCCGGAGGATCTCGTCCTGGAACGACACCGCAGCACCGGTAATGCCCATAAACGCCAGGACCAGCCCGGCACTGATGCCGAAAAACCAGTGCAACTGGAACAGGGTTTTCTTCAACACGTCACTCGCCTTCACTCATTACAGTTCATCAAGGCGTGCATTATGCCGTGTGTTATCGAGAAGCATTCATAAACACGCGTAAAAGCCGATCATTTGCATGCGAGGGCTGAGCAGGGCGTTGCTGAGAAGGCTTGTCGTGGTGCGTTGGGTGCCGGAGGTTTCTTTGGTTCGCAGCGTGAGCATGTCTCGAGCCCCAGCGGTTCTTGAAATGGACAATAGGCTTCACGCTTGGGCCTCCTGTTTCATTTCTATTTATTGATAAAAGTCTGTCTTTGGTCCCAAGAATAAGCCCGGCGTTGAGTTCGTATCATCCTCTAATGTTTGCTTTGTTTTCGACCTTTGACTTCGTTTAAGTCGATGGCCTAGTGTTCGGACGGCTGTACTTCCATAGTTGGCGAGTCCCTAGCACTCGCTGTCGGCAGACATATAATTAAAGGATTAATTATGAACACTCATGCAGTCTGGAATGAGGCACTTGAAGACGCCTCGACTGAAGATATCATTCGCTTTGCACAACTGGCGCCCAAGACATTGTCCAATGCTTCGACGCCAGCGCAGGAAGGCGAGTCTCGTGGCACAGGATTATTGCTGACCAAGAAACAGATCATTGACCTGAGGAAATATGAAGCGGCCGCGCTGGCCCTGCCCTATACCCCGGGGGATGTTAGGGATTACCTGAGTTTCGGTGACGATGCCGGCGGTGGCGCGGGCCTGCGGCATGAAGATTTCCTGAGGACATTCCGTGCCACCCGCCAACATGCGCAACGCTGGTCGCCCCTGCGCGAATCGATCATGTTGACCGGCAGCCAACTGAAACTTTTTGCAGCGAGCATGACCCTATACGGCAGGGCCATGGATGAGATCTATCAGGAAGTCCAGCCTACCCGGGAACTCGACAAGTATAATATCCAGACACTGGAGCAGTTAAGGAAGCTGGAGCTGGAACTGGGGAAGAAGTTTCCCGGTATTGAGCTGGCGCCGGACATTGTCAGTGATGTTGGTTATTACCTGGACCAGATTCTCCAAAGGGTCGAGGATAACTACAAACGCGTAAAATCCATCAAGGATGAGCTGGATCTGTTTGGTTATGACCTTCGTCAATACATTCTTCCCGATATAAAACTGCGCCTGAGTTTGATTGGCGGTACGGCGCTGCCCATCGAAATCGAGATGCTCAAGCTCGAGGTCGATGATCGTGCGTTACGCATTAAGGAGAAAAACGACGAGTACGCCAAGGCGGTGGAAAAATCGTTGGGCGCTGCGGCCGGGATGAACCTGATCGGCCTGGCATTGGCGATTTACCTGGGGGTGGAAGCCGAGGGTATCCGGGCCGAAAGGTACCGCCTGTACCAGGAGCAGGAAGCGGCGATTGAAGCCCTCAGGAGCAAAAACCAGACCCTCGGTTCCTTGAGTCGCGTCCAGCACGATCTGCAAGGGCTTGAGCTGGTGGCGATCGATGCCGATATCGCGACGCAGAACCTGATGCACGTGTGGAACGTCATGCACCTCTACATCACGACCTCCCAGGAAGCGATTGCCAACATTCATGACGCCCTGACCCTGAGGCGATTCATCCTGATATTCAGGCAAGTGGCCCATCCCTGGACGCAGATCGCACACGATGCCGACGCATTGATTGCTGTCTTCAAGGAAGCGGACCGGGACTACGAGCGTATTTATGGCATCCGGACTCGCGCTGCGCTCACCCTCGCTCCCTTCGCATTGCGCAACGATTACCCGAAGGTCGATCTCAAGGTCATGGCCGACAGCAACAGGCGGATGAGAGACGGTGCGGTCCAGGCTCGCGCGTTGTTCATCCAATGGAATTACCTGCCGCAATTGCAGGCGCGCTTCGATGACCTGGTGCTCAGCGTGGGCAAGAGCAGCGACGTGCTGAGCGAGTCTGCGTTAAGCACGAAGATGGCTCTCGAGGGGCGGATCCGGAGCCTGCAGGAACTGGAGAAAGAACTGGCGAACGCGTTCGATGAACGGGGTATCGAGGAGATCAAGTCTGATCGTGCTGAAGTCCTGGCAGGCATGAGCCGATGGGCGGAGCAGGCCACCCGGCGGCTCAGCGATCAGTTGTCGGGCATTCACGATGTTTTCGATCGACGCCTGAGCCTGGGTTTCATCGACGACTTCGAAAAGCAGCAGCAAGCCGTCGAGGCAACCCTCGGGCAATTGCAGAGCGAGCGGGTCGACCGCCAAAACGAACGCGCCCAGGTCAGCGAGGCCATCGGGTTGCTCAGCAAGGGCGGTATCGAAGCGATCGGCAGCGATCTGGTACTGACCCTGGAGCAGGTGACGAAGCTCGGTATCGCTCCGCCTGAAGTCCAGTTGGTCATGCAGGCCATCGAGCAGCTCAAGAAGACCCTGGTACAGGTCGGCGAAGGGCTTCGGTTCCTGGATCTGGTGCGCGAGCGAGACAAGCGGGTCGAGAAAATCCAGGCGCTGAGTCGCGACATCGATGCGCAAAGCCACGAACTCATGGCACTCAAGGGCAAGGCCCGGTTCATCCGGGTCATTCACGGCATTGACGATGAGCGCCGCCGCTATGTGGGTGAGTATCAGGGCGCGGTGTCGGGTTACCGAGCGTTCGCCAGGTTGATGGACGCTAACGCGTACGTCGAAGAAAACGAGCGTAGCGCCGATTTCATCAAGCATGCCCGGCAGTTCATTGCATTTCTGACGCCGCTGTCCTTGCGTCTGGCGATTGCCTGAGTTGCACGGGCTGTGACCCATGGAGAAGCGGCTGCCGGGCTTTGACCGACAGTCGCCCGCTAGGAGCGATTGAGCATGTTCGACTTCCTGCTGGATGAGAAGAATTTTGCTTCCTTGAAAGAGTACATCGATTTTTTGAACGGTCTGCCGGACGCCCTGACGGAGATCGAGCAGTTTTCGGATATTTTTCGGCGTTCGGGGCACTTACTGCTGACGCCACCGGATGGACAGGCACTGACCCGGGCGGCAACTGCCAATAAAAACAATTGGACGGCGATTGTCGGGGTTGTGCCGTCCCTGGGCGCGATGGGCCGTCAGTTGGTGGGGCAAACGTCCATCTTTGTCCGGGAGTTCGAGCAGGTGGCCCGGGAGGCGCCGAATCGCCAGTTGCTCGGCAACCTTGACCCGTCGCGTTTCACACCGGTCAATTTCGGTCCGATGGGGAGCAATCGTACGACCGACCTGATGCAGTTGCTGGGCAACCTCGTGCTGCGGCTGGACGAATGTGCGAGGGCGGTGGCGCGGCTCAAGGCCTTGGTCGTGGAGGTTTCCCAGACCATCCACAGCATTTTTGTGCGCTTCATCGATTCACTGACGCTGCGGCTGTGTGCCTGTCACGGACCGGATCCGAAGATCGAGATCTATTACGCCCTGGGACGGATCCGCTTGCCGACTATGCAATTCGATCCAAACGCCTATTACTCCCAGAAGCAACGCAGGGCAAAGGCCCGAGAGCACCTGGAAGTTTTGCGGGGGCTTTATGCCAGGTCAATTTCGGCGGGAAACAACATCGCCGACCTGTGTCATCGAATGGGCTATTTCCTGGAGCAGGTGAAGGCCGAACTCCAAGCCAATGATCGACAGCAAAGCCTGCGGCGGGCGCAAAGTTCGTTCGCGCAGTTGGCGTATCCACTGCAGGAACTGGAGGGTATGGCTCGCGCCCTGGTGGCCCTGTCTTATCGCCTGGAACCATGAAAAAAGCCCGTGACATCCGTCACGGGCTTTTCGGTTCACGCTATTGGCGAATCACACGTAGAACGACTTCAGGGGCGGGAAGCCGTTGAATTCCACGGCGCTGTAGCTGGTGGTGTAGGCACCGGTCGACAGCCAGTACAGGCGGTCACCGATGGCCAGGTTCAGCGGCAAGCCGTACTTGTAGTTCTCGTACATGATGTCGGCGCTGTCGCAGGTAGGGCCGGCGATGACCACTTCTTCCATCTCGCCTTTCTTCTCGGTCCAGATCGGGAACTTGATGGCTTCGTCCATGGTTTCGATCAGGCCGGAGAACTTGCCCACGTCCGTGTACACCCAACGCTCGACGGCGGTACGCGATTTACGCGCCACCAGCACCACTTCGCTGACCAGGATGCCGGCGTTGGCGATCAACGAACGGCCCGGCTCCAGGATGATTTCCGGCAGGTCGTCGCCGAAGTCTTCCTTGAGGAAACGGATGATTTCCTCAGCGTAGGTTTCCAGGCTGTTGGTGCGGGTGATGTAGTTGGCCGGGAAGCCGCCGCCCATGTTGATCAGCTTCAGGACGATGCCGTCTTCTTCTTTCAGGCGCTCGAAGATCACCTTGACCTTGGCAATGGCCGCGTCCCAGACGCTGATGTCGCGCTGTTGCGAACCGACGTGGAACGAAATGCCGTACGGCACCAGGCCCAGGTCGCGGGCCAGGATCAGCAGGTCCATGGCCATGTCGGTCTGGCAGCCGAACTTGCGCGACAACGGCCAGTCAGCGGTGGTCGAGCCTTCGGTGAGGATCCGTACATAGACTTTCGAGCCCGGGGCGGCCTTGGCAATGTTGCGCAGGTCGGCTTCGGAGTCGGTGGCATACAGGCGCACGCCCTTCTCGTAGAAGTAGCGGATGTCGCGGGATTTCTTGATGGTGTTGCCGTAGCTGATCTGTTCCGGGCCGACGCCACGGCTCATGACTTTATCCAGCTCGTAGATCGAGGCGATGTCGAAGTTCGAGCCTTTGTCCTTGAGCAGGTCGATGATTTCCACCGCCGGGTTGGCCTTGACGGCGTAGTAGACCTTGGCGAAGTCGAAACCGGCGCGCAGGTCGTCATAGGCCTTGGAGATCATCGCGGTGTCGATCACCACGAACGGGGTTTCCTGCTTGTCGGCGAACGCTTTCATTTTCTGGAAGGTTTCGCGCGCGAAATAATCTTCGACCTGGATCGACATACTTGGGACTCCTACTGGCAAACATCAGGATCAATGGGTGTGAGGGCAAGCAGCCCTCGTGAACGTCCTCCGTATCCCCACTTTGGTTCGCCTACTTCCCAAGGCATGTCGCCGAAAGCAAAAAGGCCATGGGATGCGTAATGCCCTTGGCCTTGCTGTCTCGTCGTCAGTACTTGAGCCGGATGGATCGTTTCCAGCATGGACGTTCGGCGCGAACTTTAGGGCGTGAGGGGCCTGAGATCAACTAAAAATGTCGCGTTTTTGCACACATCCGTCGTGCGGCCCGCGACAGCTCATGATGTAACCGACCTGCGTGACAGATTGATGTTCAATTGGATCGGTTATTGAGGCTGCAGAATGTGCCTTTGTGGCGAGGGAGCTTGCTCCCGCTTGAGTGCGAAGCGCTCATCGCTTTTTTGGGGCCGCTTCGCGACCCAGCGGGAGCAAGCTCCCTCGCCACAGGTCCCAGGCCACCTTCCAGAGTGTGGGAGCTATCAGAAGTCAGGCCAACGCGGTCTCGGCCGGCGAGACAATGCTGGTCTTGCCGCCGCGCGAGCGCCCGGAGCTCAGGTACTCGGCAATCGATTCCTGGGTCACCTCGCCGAGGAACACCCGCTCGGCGTCCATCACCGGCAGCCACGAACGATTGAACTCGTACATGCGCGACAGCAGGATCCGCAGGTGTTCGTCGTAGGCCGCGGTGGCGTTGAACTCACGCAGGTACTGCGCGCAAGTGCCGGTCTGACGGTGCAGGTCGCGACGGCGCACATAGCCCAGGGCCTTGTTCTCGGCGCAGGTGACCACCACGTAGCGACGGTCATGTTCGTCCATCAGCTCCAGCGCATCGGACACCGGTGTTTCCGGGCTGACCGACGGGGCGTTGTCCGCCGCGTCCTCAGCCTTGACCAGCAGCAGACGCTTGAGCGTGCTGTCCTGGCCGACGAAGCTGCTGACGAACTCGTCGGCCGGGTGCGCCAGCAGGGTATCCGGGTGATCGAACTGGATCAGCTTGCCGGCGCGGAAGATCGCAATCTTGTCCCCCAGCTTGATGGCTTCGTCGATGTCGTGGCTGACCATGATCACGGTCTTGTTCAGCGCCCGTTGCATCTCGAAGAACTCGTTCTGGATCATCTCGCGGTTGATCGGGTCCACCGCGCCGAACGGTTCGTCCATCAGCAACAGCGGTGCATCGGCCGCCAAGGCGCGGATAACGCCGATCCGTTGCTGCTGGCCGCCCGACAATTCGCGGGGGTAGCGATGCAGGTACTGCTTGGGTTCGAGCTTGATCATGCTCATCAGTTCGCGGGCGCGGTCGTGGCATTTCTGCTTGTCCCAGCCCAGCAGGCGCGGGACCACGGTGATGTTTTCCTCGATGGTCATGTTCGGGAACAGGCCGATCTGCTGGATCACGTAGCCGATGTTGCGGCGCAGGGTCACTGCGTCCAGGCCGGTGGTGTCTTCGCCGTTGATCAACACCTTGCCCGAAGTGGGCGGAATCAGGCGATTGATCATTTTCAGCGTGGTGCTTTTGCCACAGCCCGACGGCCCGAGGAATACGCAAATCTCGCCTTCGTTGACGGTCAGGTTCACCGAGTCCACGGCCTTGACGTCCTTGCCATTGCTCTTGAAGGTTTTGCTGAGGTTTTGAAGTTCGATCATTTCAGTAATCCTTTTGGGGTCAGCGAGCGTTGCAGCCATTGCAGAAGCAGGTCGGCGAAGATGGCCAGGAGACTGACCAGCAGGGCGCCGACGATCAGCATCGACATGTCGCTGCGGCTGATGGAAGCGAGGATGAGCACGCCCAGGCCACCGGCGCCGATGGTGGCGGCGATGGTCATGACGCCGATGTTCATGACCACGGCGGTGCGCACACCGGCCAGGATCACTGGCACGGCGATGGGCAGTTCGACCATGCGCAGGCGCTGGCCGAAGGTCATGCCGATGCCGCGGGCGGCTTCACGGATGCCGGGTTCCACGCCGGTCAGGGCCAGGTAGGTGTTGCGCATGATCGGCAACAGCGAATAGAGGAACACCGCGGTGATCGCCGGCATCGGTCCCAGGCCCTGGCCGAACGTGGAATAGAACGGCAGCAACAGGCCGAACAGCGCAATCGACGGAATGGTCAGCAGCACGGTGGCGCTGGCCTGCAGCGGGCCCGCGAGCGCCGGGAAGCGGGTCATGACGATGCCCAGCGGCACGCCGACCACGATTGCCAGGGTCACGGCGATGCCCACCAGGGTGATGTGCTGCCAGGTCAATTGCAGCACCAGCGGCCAGTCCAGATGGGAAAAGGCGTCAAGAAAATCCATGGCTTTTCCTCCAGGTCATTGGGTTGAGAGCAGGGAATGCTGGCGCAGGAAGTCGGCGGCAACGGTGGAAGGGCTTTCATGATTGACGTCCACGCGGGCGTTGAGCTGGCGCATGGTTGCGTCATCGAACAGCTCGGCCAAGGGCTTTAGCTGCTCGGCCAATTGCGGATGCGCGTCGAGGAACGCCTGGCGCACCACGGGCGCCGCGGTGTAGTCGGGGAAGTAATGTTTGTCGTCTTCCAGCAACTTCAGCTTGAACGCGTTCAGCCGGCCGTCGGTGGTGTACACCAGGCCCGCGAACACCTGGCCGTTGCGCAGGGCGGTGTAGACCAGGCCGGCATCCATCTGCCGGATGTTCTGGCGGGTCAAGTTCATGCCGTACTGCTCGACCATGCCCGCCAGGCCGTCGGAGCGGTTGGCGAACTCGGTGTCCAGGGCCACCAGGTGATTGGTATTGGCTTCGGCCTGGAGCACCGTGTTCAGCTGGCTGATGGTCTTGATCTGCGGGTATTTCTTCGCGACTTTTTCCGGTAGCGCCAAGGCGTAAGTGTTGCTGAATTTCGACGGCGTCAGCCAGACCAGGCCTTTTTTCGCGTCGAGCTCTTTCACCCGGGCGTAGGACTGGGCGCTGTCGAGTTTCTCCGTGACATGGTTGTAGGCCACCAGCGACACCCCGGTGTATTCCCACAGCAGGTCCAATTGTCCGGTTTCATGGGCGCTACGGGCCAGGTTGCTGCCCAGGCCACCGGTGATCTGCGCGTCGTAGCCCTTGCTGCGCAGGTATTGGGCGGTGATTTCCGCCAGCAGTGTCTGCTCGGTGAACACCCGGGCGCCAAGACGGATCAGCGGTTGTTCAGCGGCTTGGGTGAATCCTGCGAATAGCAGGACGCAGCCCAGTATCAAGCTCAACTTCTTCATAACGATTCCTTTATCCAGCCGGCTTATGACGGTCGCAGACCGCGTTCCAGCCAGAGGCGGCTGGCCAGTGTCACCAAACCGTCGAGCAGCAATGCCAGCAGCGCGGTGCAGGCCGCACCAAGCAATAGCTGCGGCTGGTTGTTCAGGGCAATGCCGGGGAAGATCAAGCTGCCGAGGCTATTGGCACCGATCAGGAACGCCAGGGGAGCGGTGCCGACGTTGATCGCCAGCGCCACCCGCACACCACCGATGATGATGGGCACGGCGTTGGGCAACTCGACTTTCCACAGCACCTGGCGCGGCGTCATGCCAATGCCAACGGCGGCTTCCTTGAGGGAACCCTGGACGTTTTTCAGACCTTCGTAAGTGTTGCGCACGATAGGCAGCAGCGAGGCGAGGAACAGGGCGAAGATGGCCGGCCCGCTGCCAATGCCCAGGATACCCAGGGCGATGGCCAGTACGGCCAGGGGCGGCACGGTATTGCCGATGTTGAACACTTGCATGAAGCGTTCGGCGCGCCCGACCATGCCGGGACGGCTGAGGGCGATGCCTGCCGGGATACCCACGAGCAGGGCCGCGAGCATGGAGGCCAATACAAGCATCAGGTGCGCTTGCAGGTAAAACAGTAAATCGTCACGGTAACGCTGGATGGTATCGATGCCGATCCAGTGGACCAACAGGGCCAGGAGGGCGACGACGACCGCACCTCCGATAAGCCCTTTGCCATAGCGGATAGCCACAGGCGGACTCCTTTGTCTTTTTTAGTCGGCGCACGCTTTTCCGGGCGGCAAATCATCACGGTTTGCCGGGAAAATGTTCGCGAGAAGCAGCTCTTTCTAGGCCGGTAAACGGTCTGTCACGGAAGCCATGAGCGCAGCCTCGTCAGGCTAACTTGCTGATTTTTCAGGCCCTGACGAACAGCCGTATCAGGGTGGTGGACGCCTCCACGCGGCAAAAGGTTCCCATGTAAGGGAAGATCTGGCCACCCTGGATGTGCTCAACGGTTCGGTTCCTGGCACAAGTTGAGCTATAATCGCCGCCCTTTTTTGAATCACCTGCCAGGCGATTTCCCATGACCAAACAGGCCGCCGAAGTCGCGAAACGCCGCACTTTCGCCATTATTTCCCACCCCGATGCCGGTAAGACCACCATCACCGAAAAGCTCTTGCTGATGGGCAAGGCGATCGCGATTGCCGGCACGGTGAAATCTCGCAAGTCCGACCGCCATGCCACCTCCGACTGGATGGAAATGGAAAAACAACGGGGTATCTCCATTACCACGTCGGTCATGCAGTTCCCGTATCGCGATCACATGATCAACCTGCTCGACACCCCGGGCCACGAAGACTTCTCCGAAGACACCTACCGCACCCTGACGGCGGTGGATTCGGCACTGATGGTTCTCGACGGCGGTAAAGGCGTCGAGCCACGGACCATCGCGCTGATGGACGTCTGCCGTCTGCGGGACACGCCGATTGTCAGTTTCATCAACAAACTCGACCGTGACATCCGTGACCCGATCGAACTGCTCGACGAGATCGAAGCGGTCCTGAAGATCAAGGCGGCGCCGATCACCTGGCCGATTGGCTGCTACCGCGACTTCAAAGGCGTGTACCACCTGGCCGACGACTACATCATCGTCTACACCGCCGGTCACGGGCATGAGCGTACCGAAGTCAAAATCATCGAGAAGCTCGACTCCGATGAGGCTCGCGCGCACTTGGGCGACGAGTACGACCGTTTCGTCGAGCAGCTGGAGCTGGTGCAGGGCGCCTGCCACGAGTTCAACCAGCAGGAGTTCCTCGATGGTCAACTGACCCCGGTGTTCTTCGGTACCGCGTTGGGCAACTTTGGCGTGGACCACGTGCTCGACGCCGTGGTCAATTGGGCCCCGCGCCCGCTGGCCCGCGTCGCCAACGAGCGCACCGTGGAACCGGTCGAAGAGAAATTCGCCGGCTTCGTGTTCAAGATCCAAGCGAACATGGACCCCAAGCACCGCGACCGCATCGCCTTCATGCGCATCTGCTCCGGCAAATACGAAAAAGGCATGAAGATGCGCCACGTGCGCACCGGCAAGGACGTGCGCATCGGCGACGCCCTGACCTTCTTCTCCTCGGAACGCGAGCAACTGGAAGAGGCCTTCGCCGGTGACATCATCGGCCTGCACAACCACGGCACGATCCAGATCGGCGACACCTTCACCGAAGGCGAAGCCCTGAGTTTCACCGGCATCCCGCACTTCGCCCCGGAACTGTTCCGCCGCGTACGCCTGAAGGACCCGCTCAAGTCCAAGCAACTGCGCCAGGGTCTCCAGCAACTGGCCGAAGAAGGCGCCACCCAGGTGTTCTTCCCCACCCGCAGCAACGACATCATCCTCGGTGCGGTCGGTGTGCTGCAGTTCGACGTCGTCGCCAGCCGCTTGAAAGAGGAATACAAGGTCGAGTGCTCCTACGAGCCGATCACCGTGTACTCCGCCCGTTGGGTTGAATGCGGCGACAAGAAGAAACTCGAGGAATTCTCCAACAAGGCCGTGGAAAACCTCGCCTTGGACGGCGGCGGCCACCTGACTTATCTGGCCCCGACCCGGGTCAACCTGGCGCTGATGGAAGAGCGCTGGCCGGATGTGAAATTCCGCGCGACGCGTGAGCATCATTAAGCGTTGAGCTTTACACCCAGAACCCCGCACCGAAAGCTGCGGGGTTTTTTATTTCCACTTAATGACTGGGCACCCCCCCCTGTGGGAGCGAGCCTGCTCGCGAAAGCGGTGGGCCAGCTTGCATTGATGTTGAATGTTCCTCCGCCATCGCGAGCAGGCTCGCTCCCACACTGGATCTTCAGTGGGCAAAAAACTTGTGTTTGGCCCAGATCCCCTTGTGGGAGTGAGCCTGCTCGCGAAAGCGGTGGGCCAGCTTGCATTGATGTTGAATGTACCTCCGTCATCGCGAGCAAGCTCGCTCCCACACTGGATCTTCAGTGGGCAAAAAACTGGTGTTTGGCCCAGATCCCCTTGTGGGAGTGAGCCTGCTCGCGAAAGCGGTGGGTCAGCTTGCATTGATGTTGAATGTACCTCCGTCATCGCGAGCAGGCTCGCTCCCACACTGGATCTTCAGTGGGCAAAAAACTGGTGTTTGGCCCAGATCCCCTTGTGGGAGTGAGCCTGCTCGCGAAAGCGGTGGGTCAGCTTGCATTGATGTTGAATGTACCTCCGCCATCGCGAGCAGGCTCGCTCCCACACTGGATCTTCAGTGGGCAAAAAACTTGTGTTTGGCCCAGATCCCCTTGTGGGAGCGAGCTTGCTCGCGATAGCGGTGGGCCAGCTTGGATTGATGTTGAATGTACCTCCGCCATCGCGAGCAGGCTCGCTCCCACACTGGATCTTCAGTGGGCAAAAAACTTGTGTTTGGCACAGATCCCCTGTGGGAGCGAGCTTGCTCGCGATAGCGGTGGGCCAGCTTGCATTGATGTTGAATGTACCTCCGCCATCGCGAGCAGGCTCGCTCCCACACTGGATCTTCAGTGGGCAAAAAACTTGTGTTTGGCCCAGATTCCCTGTGGGAGCGAGCCTGCTCGCGAAAGCGGTGGGTCAGCTTGCATTGATGTTGAATGTACCTCCGTCATCGCGAGCAAGCTCGCTCCCACACTGGATCTTCAGTGGGCAAAAAGCTTGTGTTTGGCCCAGATCCCCTTGTGGGAGCGAGCTTGCTCGCGATAGCGGTGGGCCAGCTTGCATTGATGTTGAATGTACCTCCGCCATCGCGAGCAGGCTCGCTCCCACACTGGATCTTCAGTGGGCAAAAAACTTGTGTTTGGCCCAGATCCCCTTGTGGGAGCGAGCTTGCTCGCGATAGCGGTGGGCCAGCTTGCATTGATGTTGAATGTACCTCCGCCATCGCGAGCAGGCTCGCTCCCACACTGGATCTTCAGTGGGCAAAAAACTTGTGTTTGGCACAGATCCCCTGTGGGAGCGAGCTTGCTCGCGATAGCGGTGGGCCAGCTTGCATTGATGTTGAATGTACCTCCGTCATCGCGAGCAAGCTCGCTCCCACACTGGATCTTCAGTGGGCAAAAAACTGGTGTTTGGCCCAGATCCCCTTGTGGGAGCGAGCCTGCTCGCGAAAGCGGTGGGTCAGCTTGCATTGATGTTGAATGTACCTCCGCCATCGCGAGCAGGCTCGCTCCCACACTGGATCTTCAGTGGGCAAAAAACTTGTGTTTGGCACAGATCCCCTGTGGGAGCGAGCTTGCTCGCGATAGCGGTGGGCCAGCTTGCATTGATGTTGAATGTACCTCCGCCATCGCGAGCAGGCTCGCTCCCACACTGGATCTTCAGTGGGCAAAAAACTGGTGTTTGGCCCAGATTCCCTGTGGGAGCGAGCCTGCTCGCGAAAGCGGTGGGTCAGCTTGCATTGATGTTGAATGTACCTCCGCCATCGCGAGCAGGCTCGCTCCCACACTGGATCTTCAGTGGGCAAAAAACTGGTGTTTGGCCCAGATTCCCTGTGGGAGCGAGCCTGCTCGCGAAAGCGGTGGGCCAGCTGCCTGGATGTTGGATGTGTCGGCCTCTTCGCGAGCAAGCCCGCTCCCCCACTGAATGTTGGGTGTTAGTTGGTTTGGAGATAACCCTTATTCGAAACCAATCTGTCGCGTTGCGGCATTTCTAGCGGTTATCGAGCGTCCTATCTGGTGAACCGGCCTGTTCAGAACTAGATTTTCTTGAGCGCCGTCAGCCCCTGCTTTATCCGGAAGAGAAGGAATTGGCTATGAACAAGCTGCTACGCATGATGTTTTTGCTGAAGGTCTTGGTGATGCTCTCCCTCGGCTCCACGGCTGCGTGGGCCGAATGCGATGAGCACGAGAAGCACGCGTCGAGTGGCTCGGTGGTTCAGGGTGAGTTGATGCTTGCCGCGACCGATGCGGACGCCGGTGATCCGGACGATGGTGAGGATGATGATGGTTCGCCGGTCGATCCGCCGGACGGTGATGAAGATGAAGAGGGTGATAGCCAGACGTAAATTTCTGACTTAAAGAAAACCCCTCCAGCCCCCACTGATACTCAGTCGGGGCTGGAGGGGTTTTTCATGCAGGGTGCATAACCCAAAGCGAAGACTTACCCCTGTGGCGAGGGAGCTTGCTCCCGCTGGACTGCGCAGCAGGCCCAAAAAAGAGGGTCCGCTTCGCGGCCCAGCGGGAGCAAGCTCCCTCGCCACAAGTGTTCTATCGGCCTTTTGCGTTACGCCGCGCCGTCGAGGAACCGCTCGGCGTAGTGACACGCCACCTGACGGTTATCCAGCAACCGCAGGGCCGGTTCTTCCGTTGTGCAGCGCTCGGTGGCGTACGGGCAGCGCTTGTGGAAGGCGCAGCCGGACGGTGGGTTGAGCGGGTTGGGCAGTTCGCCGACGATCTTGATTTTCGGCTTGTTCGGGTCCGGGTGGATGGTCGGGGTGGCCGACAGCAGCGCCTGGGTGTACGGGTGCAGCGGGCGGCTGTAGATGTTCTCGTTGGGGCCCATTTCCACCGGGCGACCGAGGTACATCACCATCACGTCGTCGGCCACGTGCTGCACCACCGCCAGGTTGTGGGAAATGAACACGTAGGCGGTGTTGAACTCCTGCTGCAAGTCCATGAACAGGTTCAGCACCTGGGCCTGGATCGACACGTCCAGCGCCGAGGTCGGTTCGTCCGCCACCAGCACTTTGGGTTGCAGCATCATGGCGCGGGCCAGGGCGATGCGCTGGCGCTGGCCGCCGGAGAACATGTGCGGGTAGCGCTGGTAATGCTCGGGGCGCAAGCCCACTTGCTTCATCATCGCCTGGACTTTTTCCCGCCGCTCGGTGGCCGACAGGTTGGTATTGATCAACAACGGCTCGGCCAGTTGATCACCGACTTTCTGCCGTGGGTTGAGGGACGCGTACGGGCTCTGGAACACCATCTGCACATCTTTGCGCAATTGCTTGCGTTCGGCCTTGTTGGCGCCGGTCACTTCCTGGCCGGCGATTTTCAAGGAGCCGGAGGACGGCTCTTCGATCAGCGTCAGGGCCCGGGCGAGGGTGGATTTTCCGCAGCCGGATTCACCCACCACGGCCAGGGTCTTGCCGGCTTCCAGTTCGAACGACACGCCATTGAGCGCGCGCACGTTCGCATGGCCCTTGAACATGCCACGGGACACTTCGTAGTGACGGGTCAGGTCACGGGCGGTAAGTACGACGGCCATCACGCCACCTCCTGGTTCAACGGGTAGAAGCAGCGGGCGAGGCTGGCGGCTTTCGGGTCAAGGGCGGGGCGTTGCTGGCGGCAGTTATCCTGCACGTACGGGCAGCGCGGCGACAGCAGGCAGCCCTGCGGACGGTCGTAGCGGCCGGGAACGATGCCCGGCAGCGTCGCCAGGCGCTCGGCGCCCATGCTGTGTTCCGGAATCGCCGCCAGCAGTGCTTCGCTGTAGGGGTGGGCCGGGATGTCGAACAGCTCAGGCACCTTGCCCACTTCCACCGCTTGGCCGGCGTACATCACGCACACGCGCTGGGCGGTTTCGGCCACCACGGCCAGGTCGTGGGTGATCAGCACCAGGCCCATGTTCTGCTCTTTTTGCAGGGCCAGCAGCAGGTCCATGATCTGGGCCTGGATGGTCACGTCCAGGGCGGTGGTCGGTTCGTCGGCAATCAATAGTTTCGGCTCGCCGGCAATGGCCATGGCAATTGCCACCCGCTGGCTCATACCGCCGGACAGCTGATGAGGGTAGGCGTCCATGCGGCTGGCGGCGCCGGGGATCTCGACTTTTTCCAGCAGTTCGATGGCGCGCTTGCGGGCTGCCTTGCTGGACATTTTCAGATGCAGGCGCAGCACTTCTTCGATCTGGAAACCCACGGTGTAGCTGGGGTTGAGTGCGGTCATCGGGTCCTGGAACACCATCGCCAGGTCCTTGCCGACGATCTGCCGGCGCTGGCGGTTGCTCAGCTTGAGCATGTTCTTGCCGTCGAAGTTCAGCGCGTCGGCGGTGACGATGCCGGGGTGCTCGATCAGACCCATCAGCGCCATCATGGTCACGGATTTACCCGAGCCCGATTCGCCAACGATGGCCAGGACTTCGCCTTTGTCCACGGTCAGGTCCAGACCGTCGACCACCGGAACGGCGGTGGCGTCGCCGAAGCGAACGTTGAGATTCTTGATTTCTAGCAGTGACATGGGAATCTCCTCAGGCGGCGTTCTTGAGTTTCGGGTCCAGCGCATCGCGCAGACCGTCGCCCATCAGGTTGATTGCCAGCACGCTGAGCAAAATGGTCAAACCGGGCAGGCTCACCACCCACCAGGCGCGTTCGATGTAGTCGCGGGCCGAGGCCAGCATGGTGCCCCACTCCGGGGTTGGCGGCTGTACGCCGAGGCCGAGGAAGCCCAGGGCGGCAGCGTCGAGGATCGCCGAGGAAAAGCTCAGGGTGGCCTGTACGATCAGCGGCGCCATGCAGTTGGGCAGCACGGTGATGAACATCAGGCGCGGCAGGCCGGCACCGGCCAGGCGGGCGGCGGTCACGTAGTCGCGGTTCAGTTCGCCCATCACGGCGGCGCGGGTCAGGCGCACGTAGGACGGCAGCGAGACGATGGCGATGGCGATCACGGTGTTGATCAGGCCAGGGCCGAGGATGGCGACGATCGCCACGGCCAGCAGCAGCGAGGGCAGGGCCAGCATGATGTCCATCAGGCGCATGATGGTCGGCCCGAGGATGCGCGGGAAGAACCCGGCGAACAGCCCCAGCAGGATGCCCGGGATCAGCGACATCACCACCGACGACAAACCGATCAGCAGCGACAGGCGCGAACCCTGGATCAGGCGCGAGAGCAAATCACGACCCAGCTCATCGGTGCCCAGCAGGAACTGGATCTGCCCGCCTTCGAGCCAGGCCGGCGGCGTCAGCAGGAAGTCGCGGTACTGCTCGCTCGGGTCATGGGGCGCGACCCAGGGCGCGAAGAGGGCGCAGAACACCACCACAATCATGAACAGCAGCCCGGCCACGGCGCCCTTGTTGCGGGAAAACGCGTGCCAGAATTCTTTGTACGGGGACGGGTACAGCAGGCTTTGATCGACTGCTACCGCGGTAGTTGGAGTACTCATGGTTTTGATCTCAGCGCTGGTGACGGATGCGTGGGTTGGCAAAGCCGTAGAGCACGTCCACGACGAAGTTGACCAGAATCACCAGGCAGGCGATTAACAGGATGCCGTTCTGCACCACGGGATAGTCCCGGGCGCCAATGGCTTCGATCAGCCACTTGCCGATGCCCGGCCAGGAGAAGATAGTTTCGGTCAGGACCGCACCGGCCAGCAGGGTGCCGACTTGCAGGCCGACCACGGTCAGCACCGGGATCAGCGCGTTGCGCAGGCCATGCACGAACACCACGCGCGACGGCGACAGGCCTTTGGCGCGGGCGGTGCGGATGTAGTCTTCACGCAACACTTCCAGCATCGAAGAACGGGTCATGCGGGCGATCACCGCCAGTGGAATGGTGCCCAGCACGATGGCCGGCAGGATCAGGTGGTGCAGGGCATCGAGGAAGGCGCCTGGCTCATCGGCCAGCAGGGTGTCGATCAGCATGAAGCCGGTCCGCGGCTCGATGTCGTAGAGCAGGTCGATCCGCCCGGATACCGGGGTCCAGCCCAGGGACACCGAGAAGAACATGATCAGGATCAGGCCCCACCAGAAGATCGGCATCGAGTAACCCGCCAGGGAGATGCCCATTACCCCATGGTCGAACAGGGACCCTCGCTTGAGTGCCGCGATCACCCCGGCCAGCAGGCCCAGGATACCGGCGAACAACAGGGCGGCCATGGACAACTCCAGGGTCGCGGGAAACAGAGAGCTGAACTCGGTCCATACGCTTTCACGGGTGCGCAGCGATTCGCCGAGATCGCCCTGGGCCAGTTTGCCGATGTAGTCCAGGTACTGGGCATACAGCGGTTTATTGAGGCCAAGGCGTTCCATTGCCTGAGCATGCATTTCGGGATCGACCCGACGTTCGCCCATCATCACTTCCACGGGGTCGCCGGGGATCATGCGAATCAACGCGAAGGTCAGCAAGGTGATGCCGAAGAACGTGGGGATCAATAATCCCAGTCGGCGGGCAATAAAACTAAACATCTTCAGGTGTACCTCATCAGCCGGTTAGGCGTGCCCGGCAGCCCCTTGGTCAGGGGTGCCGGGCGTTTTCTTATCTACTTCACCTGGGTGGTGGCGAAGTTGTTTGTGGTGAGCGGGCTAATCACATAACCCTCTACGTTGTTGCGCATTGCCGTGAACATGCGGGTGTGGGCCATGCTGATCCACGGTTGGTCCTGGTTGAAAATCACCTGGGCTTGCTCATAGAGCTTGATACGCTCCTCAGGGTTCACTGTGGCGCGGGCCTGGTCGATCAGCGCCTGGAATTTCTCGTTGCACCAGCGCGCGTAGTTTTCGCCGTTCTTGGCCGCTTCGCAACTGAGCATAGGCGTCAGGAAGTTATCCGGGTCGCCGTTGTCGCCCGCCCATCCGGCGGAGACCATGTCGTGCTCGCCGTTTTTCGCGCGCTTGAGCATTTCGCCCCATTCCATCACGCGGATGTCGACCTTGATCCCGACCTTCGCCAGGTCCGCCTGCATCATCTGCGCGCCGAGCATCGGATTAGGGTTGGTCGGGCCGCCGCCGTTGCGGGTGAACAGGGTGAACACGGTGCCTTCCGGTACACCTGCGTCCTTGAGCAGCTCGCGGGCCTTGTCCAGGTTACGGGGTGGGTTCTTCAGCTCGTGGTTGAAGCCCAGCAGGGTCGGCGGGTACGGGTTGACCGCCACGGTGGCGTTGCCTTTACCGAACAGCGCGTTGACATAGGCCTCCTTGTCGAAGGCCAGGTCGATGGCTTTGCGCACCCGCACGTCGCTCATGTATTTGTGGCTGGTGTTCAGGGCGGTGTAGGAGACGGTCATCGCGTCCAGTTCAGCGACTTTCAGGTTCGGGTCTTTCTTGATGCTCGGAATGTCGTCGGGCTTGGGGTACAGCGCGATCTGGCACTCGTTGGTCTTGAGCTTCTGCATGCGCACGTTGTTGTCGGTGGCGATGGCGAGAATCAGCGCCTCGGCCGGCGGCTTGCCACGGAAGTAGTCCGGGTTGGCCTTGAAGCGAACCTGGGCGTCCTTGTTGTAGCGCTGGAAGACAAACGGCCCGGTGCCGACCGGCTTGCTGTTGAGGTCGCCGGCTTTGTTGGCCTTGAGCAACTGGTCGGCGTATTCGGCCGGGTAGATCGAGGAGAAGGCCATGGCGATGTCGGCCAGGAACGGCGCTTCGCGGCGGGTCAGGCTGAACTTGACCGTGTGTTCGTCGACTTTCTCGACGCTTTTGAGCAGCTCTTTGAAGCCCATGCTTTCAAAGTAGGGGAAGCCCACGCTCGACAGTTTGTGCCACGGGTGGTTCGGGTCCAACTGGCGCTGGAAACTCCAGACCACGTCGTCGGCATTCATGTCGCGGGTCGGCTTGAAGTATTCGGTGGTGTGGAACTTGACGCCTTTGCGCAGGTGGAAGGTGTACGTCAGGCCATCGTCACTGATGTCCCAGGATTCGGCCAGGGCCGGAATCACTTCGGTGGTGCCGGGCTTGAAGTCGGCCAGGCGGTTGAAAATGGTTTCTGCCACGGCGTCGGCGGTGACTGCAGTCGTGTACTGGACCATGTCGAAGCCTTCCGGGCTGGCTTCTGTGCAAACCACCAGGGGTTTGGCGGTGGCGCCAACGGCGACACTCAGCAGCGCAGCGGCGATGGCGGCGCGTAGGGGATTCATGTTCATCGTCAATCCTCTGCAATCGGTTAAATGGCAAAAAACCGAACGGCCGACCTCGTGAGTCGACCGTTCGGTGGAGCGTTTAGAGAATGTTGAACGGGATGGTGGTGACCAGGCGGAACTCGTTGAGATTGCCATCAGCCTGGTTTTCGCTGGCGCGGTGCGTGGTGTAGGTCGCGCGTACCGCGGTGGCTTTCAGCGGGCCGCTTTGTACGGCGTAAGAGGCACCGATGCCGTATTCGTAGTGATGTTCACCGTCCATGGCTCTCACATCGGTATAGCCGGTGCTGTTGTAATGCGTACCGTCGATGCCCCAGCCGCGAGCCTGATAGATGTTGAATTTCAGGCCTGGCACGCCGTATTCAGCCATATTCAGGCCATAGGCGATCTGGAAGGATTTCTCGTTCGGGCCGTTGAAGTCCGACAGCAGGGAGTTGGCCAGGTAGATGCCGTTGGTTTCGTGCAGGTAGTCGAAGTACTCGTTACCGTCCACTTCCTGGTACGAGAACGTCAGGCTGTGGGCCTGGTGAGTCAGACCAAACGACAGGGAGTAGGTGTTGTTGTCGATATCACCCAGCTTGCTTTTGCCCGAATCCACAGTCCTGTAGTAATTCAGGCCGGTGGTCAGGCTCAGCACCGAGCTGTCGCCCAATACGTGGCTGGCGCCGAAGTAGTATTGGTTCCACAGGTCTTCGGCCTGGGTGCCCCACAGACTGGTGGTGAGGCTGGCGAACGGCTGGTAGGTGATACCGGCGGTGTTCACATGATCAGCTTCGGCCGAGGAGCTGCCGTATTCGGAGCGGAACTTGGTGAGGCTTTGCTCGGTACGGGGAGAGTTGCGGTCGAAGGTCGCGACGTCGAATGCCAGGTTTTCGAGTTCTTCACTGTGCAGGCTCACGCCCTGGAAGCTCGAAGGCAGGGCGCGGTTACCGATGACGTCGACCATCGGGCTGCTGAAGTTTTGACGACCGGCGGTCAGGGTGGTGTTGGAAACGCGCGCCTTGACGTTCGCCAGGCCCAGTTTGCTCCACTGGTCGACAGCGTCGCCGTCAGAGTGCGCCAGGGTACGGTTGGAACCGCCCATGATGTCATCGTGATCACCGAGCAACGCGATCGCGTTATAGGCCGCGACTTCGGTGCTGAAGCCAACGGTGCCTTGGGTGAAGCCGGAGGTGTAGTTCAGGATGGTGCCCTGAACCCAGTTGGTCCGGCGCGAATCGCTATGCGTAACGCCGTCGCGCGTGTAGCTGAAGGCGCTGCCGCGGCGTCGCAACTCGTTGGAATACCAGTTGCGAGTGCTGCCACTGACCGATTGGCCTTCTACGAAACCGGTGGCTTCGGATTGAGCGCTGGTGGTCTTGACGGTCACTGGATTGAACGCCTGGCTCTGCGATTCTGCATACGCCGTTGCGGTAACGCTGCTGATGGCCAAGGCCAGTATTGCGGTGCTGCTCAGTTTCATCCGTAACGCTCCTTTTCTTTCTTTTTTATGCCGATCTTTTTGGGTGATTCGGCTATCGGTTTACAACTCATTCACAACTTGCAAACGTTTGCTTGGCGCCAAATCGGCGAATTACGGCAAGACGTCTGCGTGAGGGCTCCAAGGAGCCCTCGCTGTGCGGCTAAGCGGTTATGGGTTCAGGCTGACGCCTGAGAACACGTTGCGACCGAAGGGGCTGACTTTGAACCCTTCGACTTTGGTACTCAGCGGCTGGTTGACCGTCGAGTGGGCAACAGGGGTGATCGGCACTTGCTGCTTGAGCAACTGCTGGGCCTGTTTGTAGAGCACGGTGCGCTGGTCGCGATCAGTGACGACTTTGGCCTGCTTGATCAGCTTGTCGTAATCCTGGTCGCACCACATGGAGTAGTTGTTGCCGCCAATGGCGTCGCAGCTGTACAGCGTGCCCAGCCAGTTGTCCGGGTCACCGTTGTCGCCGGTCCAGCCGATCAGGCTGACGTCGTGCTCGCCGTTCTTGGTGCGCTTGATGTACTCGCCCCATTCGTAGCTGACGATCTTCACCTTCAGGCCGATCTTCGCCCAGTCGGCCTGGAGCATCTCGGCCATCAGCTTGGCGTTGGGGTTGTACGGGCGCTGCACGGGCATGGCCCAGAGGGTGATTTCGGTGCCGTCCTTGACCCCGGCGGCCTTGAGCAGCTCCTTGGCTTTTTCCGGGTTGTAGGCGGTGTCCTTGATCGTGTCGTCGTAGGACCACTGCGTCGGCGGCATGGCGTTGACCGCCAGTTGCCCCGCGCCCTGGTACACGGCGTTAAGGATGCTTTGCTTGTTCACCGCCATGTCCAGCGCCCGGCGCACTTCGACCTGGTCGAAGGGCTTGTGGCGGGTGTTGTAGGCGATGTAGCCGAGGTTGAAGCCGGGCTTTTCGATCAGTTGCAGCTTCGGATCATTCTTCAAGGCGGGCACGTCGGCCGGGCGCGGATGCAAGGTGATCTGGCATTCATTGGCCTTGAGCTTCTGCACCCGTACCGAGGCATCGGTGTTGATGGAGAAAATCAGGTTGTCCAGCTTGACCCGTTCCGGCGCCCAATACTGCTTGTTGGCGACGTAGCGGATGTTGGAGTCTTTCTGGTAGCTCTTGAACTCGAACGGCCCGGTGCCGATCGGCTTCTGGTTGATGTCGCTCGGCTTGCCGCTCTTGAGCAATTGATCGGCGTATTCGGCCGACAGGATCGCGGCAAAACTCATGGCGATGTTCTGGATGAACGCGGCGTCCACGCTGTTGAGGGTCATGACCACGGTCAACGGCCCGGTCGCCTCCACCTTGGCGATGTTCTTGTTCAGGCTCATGCCGTTGAAGTACGGAAACTCGGTGGGGTATGCCTTGCGAAACGGATGCTGCGGGTCAAGCATGCGATTGAAGGTGAACAGCACGTCGTCGGCATTGAAGTCCCGGGACGGGGTGAAGTAATTGGTCGTATGAAACTTTACGCCTTCACGTAGGTGAAACGTGTACTTCAAGCCGTCTTCGGAAATGTCCCAGCGGGTTGCGAGGCCCGGTACGACATTGGTCGCGCCTTTTTCAAACTCGGCCAGGCGGTTGTACAGCGGTTCAGCGGCGTCGTTGTCGGTGGCGGTGGTGTATTGCGCGGTGTCGAAACCGGCCGGGCTGCCTTCGGAACAGAACACCAGGCTGCCACCGGCGGCTTGGGCCATGGACGCAGCGGCCAGCATGCCGGTGCCCAGCAATGTGGATAAAACCAAGGTATGGCGCATGACGCTCCCTCTCTCGTTCGGGGTGTTTTAACAGTGAACCGGTGTCCTTCCGGGGACGTGTCCGGGGCACTGAATTCAATCCATTGCGCAGCGATGCCGCAAGGCCAGCAAATTGACCAGCCCCCGACGGTATGAGCCGGGGACCAGGCAGTAAATGCGTAATGCCTGAAAGACTTGTGGGAAAAGGCGCTACGTCCTAAACCAACTGCTGTGGTCCGCAGGGCTTTTGGATGTAGGCGATTTCCTGGGTCTTGGCATAGAGCAACGGTATGTCGTGGGAGCGAGCCTTGCTCGCGATGGCGTTGCGGGTACACCGCTTCGTCATCGCGCTCAAAAAAGGGGCTGCTGCGCCCGAAGCGTCGGACCGGCCCAGCGGGAGCAAGCTCCCTCGCCACGGGTCACCTTATTTGCTGACGCTGACGCCGTAGAAGGAGTTCAAGCCAAAGGGGCTGATCTTGAAGTCCTGCACGGTGGTGCGCATAGGCTGGAACACCGTCGAGTGAGCGATGGGTGTCATCGGGACAGCATCTTTGAGGATGTGTTGCGCCTGTTTATACAGCTCGGTGCGCTTGGACTGGTCCGAAGTGCGCTTGGCTTGCTTGACGATGTCGTCAAACTTCTTGTCGCACCATTTCGAGAAGTTGTTGCCTTGCAGCGAGTCGCAGCCAAACAACACGTTGAGCCAGTTGTCCGGGTCACCGTTGTCGCCGCTCCAGCCGATCAGCATGGCGCCGTTTTCGCCACCCTTGGAACGCTTGATGTACTCGCCCCACTCATAAGTGACGATCTTGGCCTTGATCCCGATCTTGGCCCAGTCCGATTGCAGCATTTCGGCCATCAGCTTGGCGTTCGGGTTGTAGGGGCGCTGGACCGGCATTGCCCACAGGGTGATCTCGGTGCCTTCCTTGATGCCGGCTTCCTTGAGCAGCTCCTTGGCTTTCTCCGGGTTGTACGCCGCGTCCTTGATGGTGGTGTCGTAGGACCATTGGGTCGGTGGCATGGCATTGACGGCCAGTTGGCCAGCGCCTTGGTACACCGAATCGATGATCTGCTGCTTGTTGACGGCCATGTCCAGTGCCTGGCGCACTTTCAGTTGGGCCATCGGGTTGGGCTGGTCGCTGCCCTTGATCTTGTCCATGACGTTGTAGGCGATGTAGCCCAGGTTGAAGCCCGGCTGGTCCGGCATCTTCAGGTTTTTGTCTTCTTTGATCGCCTTGAGGTCGGCCGGGCGTGGGAAGAGGGTGACCTGGCATTCATTCTTTTTCAGCTTCTGGATGCGCACCGATGGGTCGGTGGTGATGGCGAAGATCAGGTTGTCGATCTTCACGTCTTCCGGAATCCAGTATTCCTTGTTACCGGTGAAGCGGATGTTCGAGTCTTTCTGGTAGCTCTTGAAGACGAACGGGCCGGTGCCGATAGGCTTCTGATTGATATCGGCGGGCTTGCCTGCCTTGAGCAGCTGATCGGCGTACTCGGCGGACTGGATGGAGGCAAAGTGCATGGCCATGTTCTGGATGAACGCGGCGTCTACGGCGTTGAGGGTGAACCTGACGGTCTTGCCGTCGACTTTCTCGACCTTGGCGATGTTGGTGTCCATGCCCATGTCGGTGAAGTAGGGGAATTCGGTCGGATACGCCTTACGGAACGGGTCATCCTTGTTGATCATGCGATTGAAGGTGAACAGCACGTCGTCGGCGTTGAACTCGCGGGTCGGCTTGAAATACGGGGTGGTGTGGAACTTGACGCCTTCACGCAGGTGGAAGGTGTAGGTCAGGCCGTCTTCGGAAATGTCCCACTTGGTCGCCAGGCCAGGAATCACAGCGGTACCGCCGCGCTCGAACTGGGTCAGACGATTGAATATGGTTTCTGCAGAGGCGTCGAAGTCGGTTCCGGTGGTGTACTGACCAGGGTCAAAACCGGCCGGGCTCCCTTCGGAGCAGAACACCAGGTTAGTCGCGGCTTGGGCGAAAGATGCGCTGGCTAATAAGCTCGCGCCGACTAAAAACGGAATGACCGCTTGTTTAAGCATGTTGGCCTCATGATTTGTTGTCATTTTTGGATTTGAGGGCGACCTCGTGAGTCGTCCTGCGGATACTTATGCAGGCCCCATACCCAATGCAAGATCCAGAGCGGTCTCAAGGCTGATTCAGTGGCACGTACGTACCTTAATGTCGCATCTGTATAACTTCTGACGCAGTTGACCGTTTGCGCGGTGTTTTTCAGCCTGAATTGCGCTCCGTGCCGGTGCGTCGCGAGGGGCGCGGCGCACCGGATTGGGGCGGTGTTACCTCTTCAAACCCACGCCGTAGAAGGGTGTGAGGCCGAATGGGCTGAGTTTGAAATCCACCACTTGCCTGTTTATCGGTTGGAAGACCGTGGAGTTGGCGATGGGCGTGATGGGCACCTGTTGCTTGAGGATTTTCTGCGCTTGTCGATACAAATCGATCCGCTGCTGGCGGTCGGTGGAGACTTTGGCTTGCTGGATCAGCCGGTCATACGCCGGGTCGCACCACTTGGCGTAGTTGCTGCCCTTGACCGCCGCGCAGCTGTACAGCACGCCCAGCCAGTTGTCCGGATCGCCGTTGTCGCCGGTCCAGCCGTAAATCATTGCGTCGTGTTCGCCATTTTTTGCGCGCTTGATGTACTCGCCCCATTCATAGCTGACGATGTTGGCTTTGATCCCGATTTTGGCCCAGTCCTGCTGGATCATCTGCGCAGACATTCGCGCATTGGGGTTGGAAGCGCGCTGCACCGTCATCGCCCATAAATCGATGGTTGTACCGGGCGCAACTCCGGCCTCCTTGAGTAGCGCCTTGGCCTTGGTGACGTCATGGGGCGCGTCCTGGATGGTGGGGTCGAACGACCACTGGGCCGGTGGCAAGGCGTTTTGCGCCAGTTGCCCGGCACTTTGGTAAACAGCCTTGATGATTGCCGGTTTATCGATGGCCATGTCCAGCGCCTGGCGGACCTTGAGCTGGTCCAGGGGCGGGTGCGTGACGTTGTAGGCCAGGAAACCCAGGTTGAACCCCGGTTGCTTGAGCACTTGCAGGTTCGGGTCTTGCTCCATCACTTCGATGTCGGCCGGGCGTGGGTAGCCGCTGACCTGGCATTCGTTTTTCTTGAGTTTCTGCAGGCGCACGGCGGCGTCGGGGGTGATGGAGAAGATCAGGTTGTCGAGTTTCACGTCCTCAGGTTTCCAGTACGCGGTGTTGCCGGCGTAGCGGATCTGCGTGTCCTTTTGATAGCGCTTGAATACGAACGGACCGGTGCCAATGGGCTTCTGATTGAGGTCGCCGGCCTTGCCTTCCTTCAACAACTGCGCCGCGTATTCGGCGGACTGTACCGACGCAAAACTCATCGCCAGGTTCTGCACGAAGGCCGCGTCGACGTTGTTCAGGTTAAAGCGCACGGTGTGCTCGTCGACTTTTTCGACGCTTTTGATCGTGGTGTTCAGGCCCATGTCGGTGAAGTACGGCGACTCGGTGGGGTAGGCCTGGCGGAACGGGTGTTGTGGGTCGAGCAGGCGCTGGAAGGTGAACAGCACGTCGTCGGCGTTGAAGTCGCGGCTGGGGGTGAAGTAGTCGGTGGTGTGGAATTTCACCCCTTCACGCAGATGGAAGGTGTAGGCCAGGCCGTCGGAGGATACGTCCCAGTTCGTGGCCAAGCCGGGTTCGACCTCGGTACCGCCGCGCTTGAATTGGGTGAGACGGTTGAAGACGGTTTCGGCCGAGGCATCGAAGTCGGTGCCGCTGGTGTATTGGCTGGGGTCGAACCCGGCGGGGCTGGCTTCGGAGCAGTAGACCAGGGTGGTGGCGGCTTGGGCCATTGGGGCGCTGCTGATCAGGGCGATGGTGAGTAGAAGAGGTTTGAAGGTGATCCGGTCCATGAAATCCCTTGGGGTGGTGAGGTTTTCAGGAGAGTAGCGTTGCGGGTGGGGGTGTTGGAAATATCGAAAAGTGAGGGGGGCTGTTGGGTTTGGGTATAGCGCTTTGGACGAGGCGGCCTGACAGCCGGCCTGGTTCTCCCGGGTGTACTTCGATCAAGCTGTGGGAGCGAGCTTGCTCGCGATGGCGGCTTGACAGCCGGCCTGGTTCGCCTGGTCGTACGCCGATCCATTGTGGGAGCGGGCTGCCCGCGAAGGCGGTCTAAATGAGATGCTTTTTAAGCCGGGATCTGCACGACTATCCAGGAGACGTCATCATCGACATGAATGGGATCAAGCCTCTCGACTTCCAGTAGCTTGGCCTGTGTTGCATCACTCAAGTCAGCCCAAAAGCCATCGGTTGCAAAAACCAGTTGTTCACCTTCAATGGTCGTTCTTGTGACTATTTCGGGGTCTGGTTTATTCCGTGCTTTGAAACACCGGCTTATCCGATGCCGGCCTGGGTCTGCTGCCAGTTGTCGGTGGTCACGATCGCGCCTCCAGTTGGCGAGACAGTGCGGTGCCGTGAACCAAGTGATCGGGCTGTTTGAAAAAGCCGCGCCAGCGCAGCAGTCGCCTTCGTAAGCGACGGTGAGAAGTCCCGCGGCGGCTACACCGACTAGATAACTCGCCGACCCTGTGAAGGCTGTCGAGAAGAGCCGGTCGTGTACGTCATTCAACACCTCCTTGAGTAATGCGGCCGCTTCTTCATGGCTGTTATCCGAACAACCCTCCGCTATTTTCTCGCAATACAGCGTGAGTATTTGGTCAGCCAACGCCTGTGCGAGTTGGCCGCTGCCTGGTCTTGACGTGCCGTCTACGACGACAAACAGCCCTCGTGTTCCGTCGAACCTTGCTCCTACACCATCTCGGTTCTCATCTCTTGCCCGCCCTTTGACAGACTTGGCTGAGTGAATCATTTGATGTCACCCAGTTGTTTCAGGCGCTGATAAATCAGTCTGTCTCGGCCTGGGTTTGCGCGGACGGAATGGAAGCTTTGTATTACATAATCCAGTGAGTCGAGTGCCAGCAGCCCGGTGATGCCGGCCGCAATATACGTTCGTAGCGTCTGATCTGCTTGGCTAATCTCCTCTAGCAAGCTCTCTCGGCCCTCTACGATGAGAACGATATCCTCGACATCCTTGTGATAGGCATCGCCGTTGCCGCGGCCTTTGAATGCTTCGAGCTTTGTCGCGACAAAGTAGGCGGGTTTGAAAATTTTGATCGCAACCCCGCTGGGCAGATTGAGCGTGTCTGCGTTCGCAAGGCCATCCACAAACCAGCGGTTTTCATAGCCGAGCACCTCTTTCACGGACGGCATGACGTCGACAATCACATCGTTGAACTTGAACCGGCACGTTACGTCGCTGTACTCGGCAGTAATCTTGAAACCCTTATCGGCCAAGCGCTCTGTCAATCTTTGCCAGTCAGCGATGCCGCCTAGCTCAATGACCAAGTCGACATCGTCAGTGCTGCGGATATCGTCCAGCACAATCTCGTCAGTGCACAGAAGCCAGGTGGTAGAGCCGCCAACGAAGGCGACCTCTTTTAAAAGCTCGTCACCCAATCCCTGTGCGACGGCACCCAGCATCTCGTAATTGTGATCTGAAGCGATGCTCAAAGGCCCATACCTTTTTTAAGCAGCTGGATGGCGACGCTGGTTTCGCGAGGGCCGCCCAACCGTATCGAGTCCACCAAGGCTAAGTAGTGATAGAGGGTTCGGTCCTTCTTCACGGCCTCAGGTACTGTTTTGTAAATCGGTTCTACGGTCTGGCCGCGCTCGGTGCCGTGCGGGTCGGGCCAGACATGGATGTTTCCTCCGGCGCTTTTAAGGTGTTTGGAAAGCACCGGCGATGCAAACCCAGTTGGAATTCCTCGCGCCAGGGCACCGGGCTTGACGGGGAAAAAGTACTTCAGCGCGTGCTCGGTGATCTTTAAAAGTGCCAGGCGATTCACTTTGGGCAAAGAGGTTTCATAGTCGTTTGTTACCAGTCCGGCCTCCCGGCACCGGGCGATCGAGTTCGATATTTCGCTTTTGCTCAAGCCCAAGGACTCAGCCAAGGCTCTGAGGGTGTAGCGGTCTTCCCATTTGGCAGCGGCTCTTTTCTGGGAGGTATCATCGTCGGCGTCCCAGCCTTCCCACTGGAACGAGTCTGCGTCGATGATGCGTTTTATGGCGACCTCTAAGTTGTCCCAGGATTTTTCAGGCGGTGGGGAGGTGATCAATTTTGGTTCAGGGCTGTAGTCGTCCGGCAGCAAGTCAATCTGGGATAGGCCGCCCCATGCCACTGTTTGGCTGCCGGTCGGAGACACTTCTTCCTGCGCGTGAAGGCTGGCCATTTTGTACATGAGCAAAATATCTTGACTTTTCACGCGGGTTAAATCTCTGCCTGTCCACATTCCATAAATCGTGGACAAGTGTTACGCGCTGTTTTTTATGATGTCAAATCTTATTTTTAGAGTCCGTTCTGTAGAAATTCCTGCGGAGGTCAAGCACCCGTCGCCGAACATCCACCGTGGCGAGGGGCTTGCTCCCGCTGGGGCGCGAAGCGGCCCCAAAATCAGCGACTGCGTTTATCTGACACGACGCAGTGCCTGGGTTGGGTCTGCTGCGCAGCCCAGCGGGAGCAAGCTCCCTCGCCACGGGGTTTGCGGTGGTGCGGACGGCTGCATAAATCATTCAGGTGCGTCGGAAGGATCCGCTCTCCAGAACGAAATATCCGACAAGCTTTTAAGGTTGTCCCTCGGAAGTGGGCTCTCTAATCTTTTTCCTGTCGCTGCCATTCAGCGACCGGGCGTGAGAAACCCGAATAATAGGCATCCAGCCTCTGTACCTGCATAATTGCCGCCAGCTTATCCGCTGCCTGTAGTAGATGCATTATGGCGGCTGTGTGCGGGCAGGCCTCGGTCTGGCCGAGTACCTATTTCTCGGATTTCTCACCCCTGCACACAGCTGCCACCACTTTGCCGAGTGAGAAACGGCAAGTGATGGTCCTCATCACTAAATAGGTACAAATCAATGGATAAGTCAGTCCCCGATCCACCCTTCAATAACACCAATCCCCTTTCCGGCTTCGACGCCATCGAAGACCTACTCAAAGACCGCGCCGCTGCCGAGCGGGCGCTTGATCATTACCTGAATCCAAAAAAACCAGAGCCAAGCACCGATCCACGCATCGACAGCCTGTTTTCAGTCACCGCCAAGGCCGACACCGATACGCTGCTCACCAGCACTTCCGAAACCCTGGCCTCGATAAAAGCCATGGCCGAGGATCTGGCTTTTGAAGTGGAGGGCACGCGCCGGAGTGTGGCGTTGGGGATTCATCAGCTGGTGGAGTTGTGCCAGTTGCTGGTGGACAAGGCGTTGGATCAGGTCGAGGCGCCGGCCAGTTCGGCCTGCCCGCCGACCTAAGCTCGGGCACCGTCCCCGTGGCGAGGGAGCTTGCTCCCGCTGGGCTGCGAAGCGGCCCCAAAAGCAGCGGCTGCATCTATCTGACACACCGCGGTGCCAGGGTTTGGGTCTGCTGCGCAGCCCAGCGGGAGCAAGCTCCCTCGCCACGGGGGAGCACCGTGGCCGGACAACAGGGTTCAGCCAGAAAGAAACTGGCTGAACCCACTGCCCATCATCACTGCAACAACACCTCAACCACCCCATCCGCCGTCATCGTCACTTTGCTGGTACCCGCTTCCACTTCCGGCGTCACGGACTCCGCATCCATGGACGCGCCTTTCATCATCATTTGCGGGCGCATGAAGGGTTGTGGATAACCGTTGGTGTTGAGGTTCAGGTTGACGATTTTGTAACCCTTGCCGCCCAGGGCCTCGGTGGCCAGTTGAGCGCGGGCCTTGAAGGCGTTGACCGCATCTTTGAGCAGGGCGTCTTCGCTGCCCTGGCGGGTGGCGGTGGAGATGGCGAAGTCCATGCCGGCCATTTTCATATCGGTGAGCAACTCGCCGGTGAGTTTGGACAGGGCGGCGAAGTCGGCGCTTTCCAGGCGCAGTTCGGCGCGCTCGCGCCAGCCGGTGATTTTCTGGCCCTTGTTGTCGTAGATCGGGTAGCTGTTGCGGCTGCCCTGGCGCAGGGTGATGTCCTTGACCTCTTTGGTCTGGCCGATGGCTTTGTTCACCGTGGTACTGACAGCAGCGGCGAGTTTGGCCGGGTCGGTGTTTTGCTCTTCGGTGTAGAGGGTGACGATCATCAGGTCGCGCGCCACTTCCTGGCTGGTTTCGGCGCGCAGGGAAATCTGGTTGTAGTGCAGCTCATCGGCGGCCAGGGCCGGCAGACTGGCGAGGGTGCCGAGGCTGAGGGCGAGCAGGGCGGCGGGGCGACTGAACGTGTGCATGAAAGCTCCTTGGGATGAGGCGCAGGGGTGAGGTCCGGGCCTGCGTGAAGGATAAGACTCTAGCTTTTATGGCTCGGTTCGCACAGTTACAACTTCTATACAGATATCTGAAGCCAACGAAGAACCCTGTGGCGAGGGAGCTTGCTCCCGCTCGACTGCGCAGCAGTCGCAAATCCGGCATCGCTCGGTCGATTGATGGGGCCTGCTGCGCAGGCCAGCGGGAGCAAGCTCCCTCGCCACAGGGGGTATATGTAGTATTGAGAGCTGTGGCGCTTTGCCGCATAGCTGCCTCTGCAACCCGCGCCTTGGTTATACTCCGTGCGATCCGCCTGGAGCGCTCATCAGGAGAGCTCATGCTCGCCCCTTTGCAAATGACTTCCGCCTCCCGCCAGAACCTCTGGCGCCTGACGTTTATCCGTATTCTGGTCCTGGCGGCCCAGGCCGGCTCCGTGGGGCTTGCCTATTGGTTCGACCTGCTGCCGTTGCCCTGGCTGCAACTGGCGATCACGCTGGTCTGTTCCAGCGTGCTCTGCGCGCTGACGGCCATCCGCCTGCGTACCTCGTGGCCGGTGACTGAGCTGGAATACGCCGTACAACTGGCCTGCGACCTGTTTATCCACAGCGCGCTGCTGTATTTTTCCGGCGGTTCCACCAACCCCTTCGTCTCCTATTACCTGGTGCCGCTGACCATCGCCGCGGTGACCTTGCCGTGGCGGTTTTCGCTGATTCTTTCCGGCATCGCCCTGGCGCTGTACACCTTGCTGCTGGCGCGGTTCTATCCACTGGAAACCTTTCCCATCGCCCGGGAGAACCTGCAGATCTACGGCATGTGGCTGAGTTTCGCCTTGGCGGCGGCGGTCATCACGTTTTTTGCCGCGCGCATGGCCGAGGAGTTGCGTCGCCAGGAAGAACTGCGGGCCATCCGCCGGGAGGAGGGCCTGCGGGACGAGCAATTGCTGGCCGTGGCAACCCAGGCCGCCGGTGCCGCCCATGAATTGGGCACGCCATTGGCGACCATGAGCGTGCTGCTCAAGGAGATGCGCCAGGATCACCACGATCCGGCGCTGCAGGACGATCTCAGCGTGTTGCAGGATCAGGTCAAGCTCTGCAAGGAGACCCTGCAGTACCTGGTGCGTGCGGCCGAGGCTAACCGCCGGCTGGACATCGACATGCAGGCGGTCACCTTCTGGCTTGACGATGCCCTGAACCGCTGGCACCTGATGCGCCCGGAAGCCAGTTACCGCTTCCAGTGCTTGGGCCAGGGCACGGTGCCACGCATGGCGCCCCCGCCAGACCTGACCCAGGCGCTGCTGAATTTGCTGAACAACGCCGCCGACGCCTGCCCCGAAGGCCTGGAAGTGGCGCTGGACTGGAACGCCTATGAGCTGACCATCAGTATCCGCGACCACGGCGCCGGCGTTCCGCTGGCGATTGCCGAGCAGATCGGCAAGCCGTTCTACACCACCAAGGGCAAAGGTTTCGGCCTCGGCCTGTTTTTGAGCAAAGCCAGCGTGACACGCGCCGGCGGCTCGGTGAAACTCTACCCCCATGAGGAAGGCGGCACGCTCACCGAGCTGCGCTTGCCTCATGCCGACCGAGGAGACGAAGCATGAGTGACGAGATCCAAGTCGACGGCGAAGAACTGCCGCATCTGTTGCTGGTAGATGACGACGCCACGTTTACCCGTGTCATGGCCCGGGCGATGTCCCGTCGCGGTTTTCGCGTCAGCACTGCCGGTTCTGCCGAGGAAGGCTTGACCATCGCCCAGGCCGACCTGCCGGATTACGCCGCCCTGGACCTGAAAATGGACGGCGATTCCGGCCTGGTGCTGCTGCCCAAGCTGCTGGAGCTGGACCCGGAAATGCGCGTGGTGATTCTCACCGGTTATTCGAGCATCGCCACGGCAGTCGAAGCCATCAAGCGCGGCGCCTGCAATTACCTGTGCAAGCCGGCGGATGCCGATGACGTACTCGCGGCGCTGTTGTCCGAGCACGCCGACCTCGACACCCTGGTGCCGGAAAATCCCATGTCGGTGGATCGCCTGCAATGGGAACACATCCAGCGGGTGCTGACCGAACACGAAGGCAATATCTCCGCCACCGCTCGTGCCTTGGGCATGCATCGGCGGACTTTGCAGCGCAAATTGCAAAAGCGTCCCGTGCGTCGCTGAACCTGTGCTGAACAGATGTTGTCCACCCCCGCGACACATCGGGCCGTTGCTTTATGATCGGCCCGAGTCTGTTCTTTTCTTTATAGAGCCTTAACCATGAATCAGAACGCTGAATATTCCGCGGTCAATGACGCGGTGCGCGGGCAGTTTTTCCGCCGTGTCTGGCAAATGACCACGCCGTACTGGCGCAGTGAGGAGAAGGGCAAGGCCTGGACGCTGTTGATCGCTGTCATCGCGCTGTCGCTGTTCAGCGTGGCGATCTCGGTGTGGATCAACAGTTGGTACAAGGATTTCTACAACGCCCTGCAAGAGAAGGACAGCGCGGCGTTCTGGCGATTGATCCTGTATTTCTGCGGTATTGCCGCGGTGGCGATCCTGGGCGCGGTGTACCGCTTGTACCTCACCCAGATGCTCACCATCCGCTGGCGGGCCTGGCTCACCGAGCAGCATTTCACTCGCTGGCTCAGCGACAAGAATTACTACCGGCTGGAGCAGGGCGGCTACACCGATAACCCGGACCAGCGGATTTCCGAAGACCTCAACAGCTTCACCACCAATACCCTGGGCCTGGGCTTGGGCCTGCTGCGCACCGTCGTCAGCCTCGTGTCGTTCTCGATCATCCTGTGGGGTGTGTCGGGCAGCATCGAAGTGTTTGGCTATACGATCCCGGGCTACATGTTCTGGTGCGCACTGGTGTATGCGGCGGTGGGCAGTTGGCTGACGCATCTGATCGGCCGTCGCTTGATCGGCCTGAACAACAACCAGCAACGCTTCGAAGCCGACCTGCGTTTTTCCATGGTACGGGTACGTGAGAACGCCGAGAGTATTGCGCTGTACAACGGCGAGCCCAACGAGAACCGCCGCCTGAGCGGGCGTTTCGGCCTGGTCTGGCATAACTTCTGGGACATCATGCGGGTGTCCAAGCGCCTGACGTTCTTCACCTCCGGTTATGGTCAGATCGCGATTATTTTTCCGTTCATCGTTGCCGCGCCGCGCTACTTCGCCGGCAAGATCCAGCTGGGCGAGCTCATGCAGATCAACTCGGCGTTCGGCAATGTGCAGGAGAACTTCAGCTGGTTCATCAGCGCTTACTCCGACCTCGCCGCGTGGCGCGCCACCTGTGATCGTCTGCTGAGTTTCCGCCAGGCCATGAGCGACAACGAAGGTCGTGTGCCGGCCATCGATGTGCAAAACCAGGGCGCTGCCTTGGAGGTGCACAACCTGGGGCTGGATCTGGCTGACGGGCGCCATTTGCTCAGCAACGCCGACATGACCGTTGAATCCGGCGAGCGGGTAATGCTCAGCGGCCGTTCAGGCAGTGGCAAATCCACGCTGTTTCGGGCGATGGGGCATTTGTGGCCTGCGGGGCACGGCGCAATCCGGTTGCCGGCTGCGCGCTATCTGTTCCTGCCGCAGAAACCTTATCTGCCGATTGGCAGCCTGCGTGAAGTGCTGAGTTATCCACAGCCCGGCGATGTCTACCCCAACGAACGTTATGTACAGGTCCTGGAAACCTGTCGCCTGCCGCACCTGATTGCGCGGCTGGATGAAAGCAACCACTGGCAGCGCATGCTCTCGCCCGGCGAGCAACAACGCCTGGCCTTTGCCCGCGCATTGCTTTATGCACCGCAATGGTTGTACATGGATGAAGCCACGTCGGCGATGGATGAAGAAGACGAGGCAACGCTGTATCAGGCGCTGATCGATCAGTTGCCGGGCCTGAGCATCGTCAGCGTTGGCCACCGGAGCAGTTTGAAACGGTTCCATCCGCGACATGTACGTATCGAAAATGGCCAACTGGTGGAGCGCACCGTGATCGCATAAACACTCAAAACCTGTGGAAGCGAGCTTGCTCGCGATAGCGATGTATCAGTTGATATTGATGTGGCTGACCCTCCGCCATCGCGAGCAAGCTCGCTCCCACAAGGGGGTGTGGTGAATCGGATGTTCCTGTCTACAAACGATCCAGTGTGGGAGCGAGCTTGCTCGCGACGAAGGCGACTCGGTGTCAGCACCCGACTTGCCACTGCACCCACGGTGATCGTACAACCATGTTGCGCTATGATGATGCCATTCAGCCGCTTGCCGAGACACTGACACATGGAAAACCCGATCGACGTACCACGCCTTCCCCGCAAGCGCCGCAGTCTGGCGCAGGAGCTGGTGACGGTGTTGACCGAGCAGATTCGCGACGGTCTGCTCAAGCGCGGTGATAAGTTGCCCACCGAGTCGGCGATCATGGAGGCCCATGGCGTCAGCCGCACCGTGGTGCGCGAGGCGATTTCCCGTCTGCAGGCGGCCGGCCAGGTGGAAACCCGCCACGGCATCGGCACCTTCGTACTGGACCCGCCCAGCCCGAGCGGCTTTCGCATTGACCCGGCTACCGTGGTCACATTGCGTGACGTGCTGGCGATCCTGGAATTGCGTATCAGCCTGGAAGTGGAATCCGCCGGGCTGGCGGCCCAGCGCCGTAGCGCCGAGCAACTGGCTGCGATGCGCGCCGCCCTCGACGCATTGAATGAGAGCGCGGCCCATGCCTCCGATGCGGTGGCCTCGGACTTTGCCTTTCATTTGGAGATTGCCCTGTCCACCGGCAATCGCTACTTCACTGACATCATGACCCACCTGGGCACCAGCATCATCCCGCGTACCCGGGTGAACTCGGCGCGCCTGGCCCATGACGATCAGCAGCACTACCTCAATCGCTTGAGCCGTGAGCACGAGGAAATCTTCGAGGCCATCGCCCGACAGGACTCCGACGCCGCCCGTGCCGCCATGCGCCTGCACTTGACCAACAGCCGTGAAAGGCTGCGCCAGGCTCATGAAGAGGCGCAGGCGCAGGGCTGAAGCGGCTTCGCTGCTCGGGTGACAAGGATGCTTTGTGGCGAGGGAGCTTGCTCCCGCTGGGCTGGGAAGCGGCCCCGTTTTTTTGAGTGAGTGCTTCGCACTCAAGCGGGAGCAAGCTCCCTCGCCACATGGCAGTGGTGTCCGGTTTTCTATCGGCGCGCCTGTCTGACCCAATAGCAGGCACGCAGTCCTACGCGCTGATCCGCAACATCTGCGGCTCGGATATATCGTTGTCCCAGCCGCTCTCGTAACTAACCTCGTAACGAAGCTCGACCAATTGGCCGACGTAAGCTGTCAAGTCGGCATTGGTTAGCGTCACTGTCACACCCTTGCGTGGCGTACCTTCCTCGCCGTCGGTCAGAGATGTAAACGCGCCTACCGAAGTTGGATGCGTCGAGCCGACGCCCACAGTCAGTTGGGCGTTCGAGTACGGGTGGAAAGCTGCATCCGGAATTTTCACGGTTAACGTCTTTGTCTTTGACAAGCTGACCGTGACTTCGCCGGTGGCCGGAAAATCCTTGAGCGTCGGTTTCGCATACGTCTTCACCATGATGTCACTCCTTGTGAGGCGGCCCTGATCGTTGCGTACGGACGACTCACTTAAAGGTTAAGAAAAGAACTACGGCCGGGCATGGGACGGCCATACGTGGGTTATGCCCCCACGCCGTAACGGCGCCTACTGGTAGAGTTGACAGTGGCGACGAGCGGTCCTGGTGCCCGGACTAACCCCGCTCGAAGCCCCCGATTTAAAAGGTTTCGCGCCAAACACCTCTGCCCGACACCCCGACAAAAGACGAAATGCAGTTGACGTGCGTATTTTAAGTTGTACGATGACCTACAACTTCACTAGAAGCTGAACCGTTTCCTACAACACATCAATTGCGTCCAGGGTGTTCGAATAATGAATCCACAAGAACTGAAGTCCATCCTCTCGTCTGGCCTGCTGTCGTTCCCGGTCACCGATTTCACTGCCCAAGGCGATTTCAATCGCGACAGCTACATCAAGCGCCTCGAGTGGCTGGCCCCGTATGGCGCCTCGGCACTGTTTGCAGCGGGCGGCACTGGTGAATTTTTCTCCCTGGCGGCCAGCGAGTATTCGCAAGTCATCAAGACCGCCGTCGATACCTGCGCCACCAGCGTGCCAATCCTTGCCGGCGTCGGCGGTGCAACCCGCCAGGCCATCGAATACGCTCAAGAAGCCGAGCGCCTGGGGGCCAAGGGCCTGTTGCTGCTGCCGCACTACCTGACCGAAGCCAGCCAGGACGGCGTTGCCGCCCACGTTGAAGCCGTGTGCAAATCGGTGAAGATCGGCGTGGTGGTGTACAACCGCAACGTCTGCCGCCTGAACGCCACGCATCTGGAACGCCTGGCTGAGCGCTGCCCTAACCTGATCGGTTACAAGGACGGCCTGGGCGACATCGAACTGATGGTGTCGATCCGTCGTCGCCTCGGCGATCGCTTCAGCTACCTGGGCGGCCTGCCGACCGCTGAAGTCTACGCCGCGGCTTACAAGGCCCTGGGCGTGCCGGTCTACTCCTCGGCGGTGTTCAACTTCATTCCGAAAACCGCGATGGACTTCTACTACGCCATTGCCCGCGACGATCACGAGACCGTCGGCAAGATCATCGACGACTTCTTCCTGCCGTACCTGGACATCCGCAACCGCAAGGCCGGCTACGCCGTGAGCATCGTCAAGGCGGGCGCGAAGATCGTTGGCTATGACGCCGGTCCCGTGCGCACGCCGCTGACCGATCTGCTGCCAGAAGAATACGAAGCACTGGCCGCGCTGATCGACAAGCAAGGCAAGCAGTAACAGACCCGGCAAGGCCGCTGAGCGATCAGCGGCTTTTTGCGTAAGGCTGTTTGTAGCGACTTTTTTTGAGGAGAAGCATCCGTGGCAGATGCAAAGCGTTTCGATAACTACATCAACGGTCAGTGGGTGGCCGGTGCCGACTATTGCACCAACATCAACCCGTCCGACCTGTCCGATGTCATCGGTGAATACGCCAAGGCTGACGCAGCGCAAGTCAATGCTGCCATCGAAGCCGCCCGCGCCGCGTTCCCGGCCTGGTCGACCTCGGGCATTCAGGCCCGTCACGATTCGCTGGACAAAGTGGGCAGCGAGATCCTTGCCCGCCGTGAAGAACTCGGCCAATTGCTGGCCCGGGAAGAGGGCAAGACCCTGCCCGAAGCCATCGGCGAAGTGACCCGTGCCGGCAACATTTTCAAGTTCTTCGCCGGTGAATGCCTGCGCCTGTCCGGCGATTACGTGCCGTCGGTGCGTCCGGGTGTCAACGTTGAAGTCACCCGCGAAGCCCTGGGCGTGGTCGGCCTGATCACCCCGTGGAACTTCCCGATCGCTATCCCCGCCTGGAAGATTGCCCCGGCCTTGGCCTACGGCAACTGCGTGGTGATCAAGCCCGCTGAGCTGGTACCCGGTTGCGCCTGGGCCCTGGCGGAAATCATTTCCCGTGCCGGCTTCCCGGCCGGTGCGTTCAACCTGGTGATGGGCAGCGGCCGTGTGGTCGGTGAAGTCTTGGTCAACAGCCCGAAAGTCGACGGCATCAGTTTCACCGGTTCCGTGGGCGTGGGGCGGCAGATCGCCGTCAACTGCGTTTCGCGCCAGGCCAAGGTGCAACTGGAAATGGGCGGCAAGAACCCGCAGGTCATCCTCGACGACGCCGACCTCAAGCAGGCCGTCGAACTGGCGGTGCAGAGCGCGTTCTACTCCACCGGCCAGCGTTGCACGGCCTCGAGCCGCCTGATCGTCACCGCTGGCATTCACGACAAGTTTGTCGACGCCATGGCCGAACGCATGCAGTCGATCAAGGTCGGTCATGCATTGAGGTCCGGCACCGATATTGGCCCGGTGGTTTCCGAAGCCCAGCTCAACCAGGACTTGAAGTACATCGACATCGGCCAGAGCGAAGGTGCGCGGCTGGTCAGTGGTGGCGGCCTGGTGACCTGCGACACTGAAGGCTACTTCCTGGCGCCGACCCTGTTTGCCGACAGCGAAGCCTCGATGCGCATCAGCCGCGAAGAGATCTTCGGCCCGGTGGCCAATGTCGTGCGCGTGGCGGATTACGAAGCGGCGCTGGCGATGGCCAACGACACTGAGTTCGGTCTGTCCGCCGGTATCGCCACCACATCGCTGAAGTATGCCAACCACTTCAAGCGCCATTCCCAGGCGGGCATGGTGATGGTAAACCTACCGACCGCCGGCGTGGATTACCACGTGCCGTTTGGCGGGCGCAAAGGTTCGTCCTATGGTTCGCGCGAGCAGGGGCGCTATGCGCAAGAGTTCTACACCGTGGTGAAGACTTCCTACATCGGATCGTAAGCGCAATACCGGTCGGCTCCGGGCATCCGGCGCCGATCGCATACAACCTGATTTCCCGTATAAAAATAAATAGTGGAAGTAGATGACATGCAAGAAACCAAGCCGACCCGCGTCCGCTATTTGATCCTGCTCATGCTGTTTTTGGTGACCACGATCAACTATGCCGACCGCGCAACGATCGCCATCGCGGGCTCCAGCCTACAAAAAGACCTCGGCATCGACGCCGTCACCCTCGGTTATATCTTCTCCGCTTTCGGCTGGGCCTACGTGGCCGGGCAGATTCCTGGCGGCTGGCTGCTCGACCGTTTCGGGTCGAAAAAAATCTATGCCTTGAGCATTTTCACCTGGTCGCTGTTCACCGTGCTGCAGGGCTATGTCGGTGAGTTCGGCCTGTCCACGGCCGTGGTTGCACTGTTCATGTTGCGCTTTCTGGTGGGGTTGGCCGAAGCGCCGTCCTTCCCGGGCAACGCACGCATCGTCGCCGCCTGGTTCCCCACCGCTGAACGCGGCACCGCCTCGGCGATCTTCAACTCGGCGCAGTACTTCGCCACGGTGCTGTTCGCGCCGCTGATGGGCTGGATCGTCTACCGTTTCGGCTGGCAGCACGTGTTCATCGTGATGGGCGTGATCGGCATCGTGTTCTCGCTGATCTGGTTGAAAGTGATCCACAGCCCGCGCCAGCACCCGATGATCAACGAAGCCGAGTTCAATCACATCGCCGCCAACGGCGCGCTGGTCGACATGGACCAGGACAAGGGCAAGGATAAGAAAAGCGACGGTCCGAAGTGGGATTACATCCGCCAACTGCTGACCAACCGCATGATGCTGGGCGTGTACCTGGGCCAATACTGCATCAATGGCATCACCTACTTCTTCCTGACTTGGTTCCCGGTGTACTTGGTGCAGGAACGCGGCATGACCATTCTCAAGGCCGGTTTCATTGCGTCCTTGCCGGCGATCTGCGGTTTTATCGGCGGCGTGTTGGGCGGGGTGATTTCCGACTACCTGCTGCGCAAGGGCCACTCGCTGACCTTCGCCCGCAAGGCGCCGATCATCGCTGGCCTGCTGGTGTCCAGCAGCATCGTGGCCTGCAACTACGTGGACATCGAGTGGATGGTGGTGGGCTTCATGGCCCTGGCCTTCTTCGGTAAAGGCGTGGGCGCACTGGGCTGGGCCGTGGTGTCCGATACCTCGCCAAAACAGATCGCCGGTTTGAGCGGCGGCCTGTTCAACACCTTCGGCAACCTGGCATCGATCACCACCCCGATTGTCATCGGCTACATCATCAGCGCCACCGGTTCGTTCAAGTGGGCGTTGGTGTTCGTGGGTTGCAACGCGCTGGTGGCGGTGTTCAGCTACCTGGTCATCGTAGGACCGATCAAGCGTGTGGTGCTCAAGGAACCCACGGCCAAGGATGTTGACATCTCGAGCCTGTCTGAAGCGAAATCCTGAAGGAGCGGTGTCAATGCAACTGATTGAACATGCTGATTCGCCGCGTTACATCCGCCTGCACGAGCGGGACAACGTGGTGATCGTCGTCAATGACCAGGGCGTACCGGCCGGGACCGAGTTCCCGGACGGCTTGGTTACCGTGGACTTTGTACCCCAGAGCCACAAGGTCACCTTGGAAGATATTCCCGAGGGCGGCGAGGTGATTCGCTACGGCCAGGTGATTGGCTATGCGTTGCAACCGATCCCCCGTGGCAGTTGGGTCAAGGAAGACCAGCTGCGCATGCCCACCGCGCCGCCGCTGGACAGCCTGCCGCTGTCCACCGATGTGCCGATGGCCGATGCGCCGCTGGAGGGCTACACCTTCGAAGGCTACCGCAACGCCGATGGCACTGTCGGCACGCGCAATATCCTCGGCATCACCACCACGGTGCAGTGTGTGACCGGGGTGCTGGACCATGCGGTCAAGCGCATCAAGGACGAATTGCTGCCCCAGTACCCGAACGTCGATGACGTGGTGGCGCTGACCCACAGCTACGGCTGCGGCGTGGCAATCACCGCCACTGACGCGTACATCCCGATTCGCACCGTGCGCAACCTGGCACGCAACCCGAACCTGGGCGGCGAAGCGCTGGTGATCAGCCTGGGCTGCGAGAAATTGCAGGCCGGGCAGGTGATGCATGAAAACGACAGTTCGGTGGACCTCAGCGAGCCGTGGTTGTATCGCTTGCAGGATTCCAGCCACGGTTTCACCGAAATGATCGAGCAGATCATGGCGTTGGCCGAGACCCGCCTGAAGAAACTCGACCAGCGCCGTCGCGAAACCGTGCCGGCGTCGGAGTTGATCCTGGGCATGCAGTGCGGCGGCAGCGATGCGTTCTCTGGCATCACCGCCAACCCGGCGCTGGGCTACGCCTCGGACCTGTTGCTGCGGGCGGGGGCGACGGTGATGTTTTCCGAAGTCACCGAAGTGCGTGATGCGATTTACCTGCTGACCTCCCGGGCGCAAACTCGGGAAGTCGCCCAGGAACTGGTGCGCGAAATGGACTGGTACGACCGTTACCTGGCCAAGGGCGAGGCAGATCGCAGCGCCAACACCACGCCGGGCAACAAGAAGGGCGGGCTGTCGAACATCGTCGAAAAATCCCTGGGCTCGATCGTCAAGTCCGGCAGCAGCGCGATCAATGGCGTGCTCGGCCCGGGCGAGCGGTTCAAGCAAAAGGGCCTGATTTTCTGCGCCACACCGGCCAGTGATTTTGTCTGCGGCACGTTGCAACTGGCGGCGGGGATGAACCTGCACGTCTTCACCACCGGCCGTGGCACGCCGTACGGCTTGGCCATGGCCCCAGTGGTGAAGGTTTCGACCCGCACCGAACTGGCCCAGCGCTGGCCGGACCTGATCGACATCGACGCCGGCCGGATCGCCACCGGACGGGCAACCATCGAGGAGCTGGGTTGGGAGCTGTTCCACTACTACCTGGACGTGGCCAGTGGCAAGAAGCAAACCTGGGCCGAGCGGCACAAGTTGTACAACGACATCACGTTGTTCAACCCGGCGCCGATTACCTGATGATCTTGTGATCGTTGGAGATCCAGTGTGGGAGCAAGCTTGCTCGCGAATGTGGTGGATCAGCTTGCATTGATGTTGGATGAGCCGACGTCTTCGCGAGCAGGCTCGCTCCCACAGGGGGGCTGCGGTGAGTGTGGATTCTGTGTTCACCAAGGAACCAGTGTGGGAGCGAGCCTGCTCGCGATAGCGGCCTACCAGACGCCTGTGGCATTAGTGGCTTATTATTAGCCACCTAACGACACCCTCTGAAGGTTCCCCGGCATGCTGGCAATTTTTCTCGAAACCCTGAACATCACCGCGCCGGTGTTTGCCATGCTGTTTCTGGGGGCGTTGCTCAAGCGCATCTATTGGATCAACGACAACTTCATCCACATCGCCTCGTCCCTGGTGTTCAACGTCACCATGCCGGCCCTGCTGTTCCTCGGCGTCCTCCATGCCGACCTGCACGCGGCGTTGCAGGCGGACCTATTGATCTACTTCTCCGTGGCCACCCTGGTCAGCTTTGCGATGGCCTGGGGTTGGGCGATCTGGCGTTGCCCGCGGGAGGATCGCGGCATCTATACCCAAGGTGCGTTTCGCGGCAACAACGGGGTCATTGGTCTGGCGCTGGCGGCGAGCATGTACGGCGACTACGGGATTTCCCTGGGGGCGATTCTCGCGGCGCTGGTGATCCTGTTCTACAACACGTTGTCGACTATCGTGCTGGCGGTTTATAGCCCGGTGATCAAATCCGATCCGTGGAGCATCTGCAAAAGTGTGATCAGCAACCCGCTGATCATCAGCGTGATCGTTGCCGCGCCGTTCGCCTATTGGCAGATCGGCCTGCCGAACTGGTTCGAGACCTCGGCCAGGTACCTCTCACAAATGACCTTGCCCCTGGCGCTGATCTGCATCGGCGGCACGCTGTCGCTGGCGGCATTGCGCAAGAGCGGCAAGATGGCCCTGAGTTCGAGCCTGGTGAAGATGGTCGGCCTGCCGCTGCTGGCGACCCTGGGTGCCTGGCTCTGGGGGTTTCGCGGGGCGGAGCTGGGGATCCTGTTCCTGTACTTCGGCAGCCCCACTGCCGCCGCCAGCTACGTCATGGCCCGGGCGGCCGATGGCAACCATGAACTGGCAGCGGCGATCATCGTCATCACCACGTTGATGGCGGCGATTACCACCAACCTGGGGATTTTTGTGTTGCAGTGGGGTGGGTGGATCTAGGCTTGGGCTTGCGGTGTTCTTGAGGTCCAATCGCGAGCAAGCTCGCTCCCACGGTGGTTTGTAGGTGTATTCAAATTTCCCATACACCCCTGTGGGAGCGAGCTTGCTCGCGATAGCGATCTAACGGTCACTCCGGTTTCTGATAACTATCGATCACTTCCTGCGCCGCCCGAAACGCATCGATCGCCGCCGGCACGCCGGCATACACCGCGCAATGCAGCAACGCTTCGCGAATCTCTTCCACCGTACAACCATTGTTCAGCGCGCCACGCACGTGGCCTTTCAATTCCTGCGGGCATTTGAGGGCGGTGAGGGCGGCGAGGGTGATCAGGCTGCGGGTTTTCAGTGGCAGCCCTTCGCGGCTCCAGACGCTGCCCCAGGCATGTTCGTTGACGAAGTCCTGTAGCGGTTGGGTAAATTCCGTCGCGTTGCCCAGGGCGCGGTCGACGAAGGCATCGCCCATGACTTGGCGACGCATGTCCAGGCCGGTCTTTGGAGTGTCGGTCATGGCAAATCCCTCTTGTGGTGTTGGCGGCGCCAGGCGCGCAGGGAGGTGAACAGTAAAAACCCGAGCAAGGCCGGCAGCACATAGAACAGCATCAGCCGTTCCAACTGGCCAGCCAAGGGCATGCCGGTGGTGAACGACACCACGTGCAGGCCGTAGGCCAGGTACAAGCCCAGAAACAGCAGGCCTTCGGCGCGAGTGACGCGGTAGCCGGAATAGAACACCGGCAGGCACAGCACCGCCACGCCGAGCATCACCGGCAGGTCGAAGTCCAGGGCGTTGGGCGAGACCGAAAGTGGCGTCGGCGCGGCGAGGGCCGTCACCCCCAGCACACCCAGCAAATTGAACAGGTTGCTGCCGATGACGTTGCCCACTGCGATGTCCCGTTGGCCCCGCAGGGCGGCGATCAGTGAGGTGGCGAGTTCCGGCAGGGAGGTGCTGACGGCGACGATGGTCAGGCCGATGACGCGTTCGGAAAGCCCGAGGTCCGTCGCCACTTCCACCGCCGCCCCCAGCAGCAGGTGCCCGGCAAAAATCAGCATCGCCAGGCCCAGCACGATCATCGACAGGCTCTTGAACCAGGACATCTGGGCCACGTCGACGCCCACCGGGTGCGGTCGTCCTGAGTGTCGCGATTGGCGCAGCAACAGGCCCAGGTACACCGCCAGGGCCATGAGCAGCAGCATACCGTCCAGTCGAGTCAGTTCCTCGTTCCAGGCCAGCACGAACACCAGCAGGGCCGCGCCGATCATCAGCGGGATGTCCAGGCGCACCAACTGGCGCGAGACGCGCAGCGGAATGATCAGCGCCGACAACCCGAGGGTGACGAGGATATTGAAGATGCTGCTGCCGATCACGCTGCCCACGGCGATGTCAGCGTTCTGCGCCAGGGTCGCCTGCAGGCTGACGGCCATTTGCGGCGCGCTGCTGCCGAAGGCGACAACGCTCAGGCCGATGATCAGCGGCCGCACTTGCAAGCGTGCCGACAGGCCCACGGCGGCGCGCACCAGCAGCTCGGCGCCGGCGATCAGCAACAGCAGGCCGCCGAGCAATTCCATCAGGCTGAGCAGCGGTAGGGCGGTGAGTAGGGAAATGGCCGGGCTCCGTCTGTCAATCGTCGAGGGCTTGCACGCGTACCCGCGCGGTGCCGGTGCGCAGCATGCCCAGTTGCTCGGCTGCTGCGCGGGATACATCGATCAAACGGCCACGGGAGTATGGGCCACGGTCGTTGATGCGCACCACGACACTGTCGTTGTTTTTCAGGTTGGTGACTTTCACCCGTGTGCCGAACGGCAACTGGCGATGGGCGGCGGTCAGGCCGTTCTGGTTGAAACGCTCGCCGCTGGCGGTGCGTTTGCCATGGTGCCTGGCACCATAATAAGAGGCGACGCCGGTCTGGTCGTAGCCGTGTGGATCGACCGTCCCGCTCTGGCTGGCGCAACCGGCCAGCAGGGACAGCAGGGCGCAGGCGCCAAGGAGACGCTTCATCAAAGGGTTTCCCACATCAGTGTGGTTGTGAGGATCATTGTGGCGAGGGAGCTTGCTCCCGCTGGGCCGCGAAGCGGCCCCCAACAATCTGCTGCCAGATACAGGGGGCTGCTGCGCAACCCAGCGGGAGCAAGCTCCCTCGCCACAGGTGTCCGAGCCAGACTGCAAGACTGGCTCCATGTCCATCAGCCTTCGAGCTTGCTTTTGAGCAGTTCGTTGACCTGTTGCGGGTTGGCCTTGCCTTTGGAGGCTTTCATGGCCTGGCCGACGAAGAAGCCGAACATTTTGCCGCGCTTGGCTTCGTCTGCCGCACGGTACTGTTCGACCTGCTCGGCGTTGGCCGCGAGCATTTCATCGAGCACGGCGCTGATCGCACCGGTGTCGGTGACTTGCTTCAAGCCGCGCTTCTCGATGATCTCGTCGGCGCTGCCTTCACCATTGGCCATGGCTTCGAACACCATCTTGGCGATCTTGCCGGAAATGGTGTTGTCCTTGATCCGCAGCAGCATGCCGCCCAGTTGTTCGGCCGATACCGGCGACTCGTCGATTTCCAGGCCTTGCTTGTTCAGCAGGCTGCCCAGCTCGACCATCACCCAGTTGGCCGCCAGCTTGGCATCGCCGCCGATGCTCACGACTTTCTCGAAGTAATCGGCCTGCTCGCGGCTGGTGGCCAGGACGTTGGCGTCATAGCTCGACAGCCCGAACTGCGCCTGGAAGCGCTCGCGTTTTTGCGGTGGCAGTTCCGGCAGGGTGGCGCGCACGTCGTTGAGGAACGAATCCTCGATGACCACCGGCAGCAGGTCCGGGTCGGGGAAGTAACGGTAGTCGTTGGCTTCTTCCTTGCTGCGCATCGGACGGGTCTCGTCCTTGTTCGGGTCGTACAGGCGGGTCTGCTGGATGACCTTGCCACCGTCCTCGATCAGTTCGATCTGGCGCTGGATCTCACTGTTGATCGCCTTCTCGATGAAGCGGAACGAGTTGACGTTCTTGATCTCGCAACGAGTGCCGAACTCAACCTGGCCCTTGGGCCGGATCGACACGTTGCAGTCGCAGCGCAGCGAGCCTTCGGCCATGTTGCCGTCGCAAATGCCCAGGTAGCGCACCAGCGCATGGATTGCCTTGACGTAGGCCACGGCTTCCTTGGCGCTGCGCATGTCCGGTTCGGAGACGATTTCCAGCAGCGGCGTGCCAGCACGGTTCAGGTCGATGCCGGTGGCACCGTTGAATTCTTCGTGCAGGCTCTTGCCGGCGTCTTCTTCCAGGTGCGCGCGGGTGATGCCGACGCGCTTGACCGTGCCGTCTTCCAGGGCGATGTCCAGGTGGCCCTTGCCGACAATCGGCAGTTCCATCTGACTGATCTGGTAGCCCTTGGGCAGGTCCGGATAGAAGTAGTTCTTGCGGGCGAACACGTTGTGCTGGCCGATCTCGGCATCGATCGCCAGGCCGAACATCACCGCCATGCGCACCGCTTCGGCATTGAGCACCGGCAGCACGCCGGGCATGCCCAGGTCGACCAGGCTGGCCTGGGTGTTGGGCTCGGAGCCGAATGTGGTGGAGCTACCGGAAAAGATTTTCGACCGGGTGGTGAGCTGGGTATGAATCTCCAGCCCGATCACGACTTCCCATTGCATGTGTTTCTCCTCAGAAGCCGGTTGGGGTGCGGGTGTGCCAGTCAGTGTTCAACTGATACTGGTGGGCAACGTTCAACAGGCGGCCTTCCTGGAAATACGGCGCGAGCAACTGTACACCTACCGGCAGGCCATCGACGAAGCCGGCCGGCATGGACAGGCCCGGCAAGCCGGCGAGGTTGGCGGTGATGGTGTAGACGTCTTCCAGGTACGCAGCGATCGGGTCGCTGTTCTTGGCGCCGAGTTTCCAGGCCGGGTTCGGCGTGGTCGGGCCGAGGATGATGTCGACCTCGTTGAAGGCGGCCATGAAATCGTTCTTCACCAGGCGCCGGATTTTCTGCGCCTTGAGGTAGTAGGCATCGTAGTAGCCGGCGGACAACGCGTAGGCACCAACCATGATCCGGCGCTGCACTTCGGCACCGAAGCCTTCGCCACGGGAGCGCTTGTACAGGTCGATCAGGTTTTCCGGGTTCTCGCAGCGATGGCCGAAGCGCACGCCGTCGAAACGCGACAGGTTCGAGGACGCCTCCGCTGGAGCGATCACGTAGTACGCGGGAATCGCGTGCTGCATGTTCGGCAGGCTGATTTCCTTGACCACCGCGCCGAGCTTTTCCAGTTCCTTGATGCTGTTGTGGATCAGGTCGGCGATGCGCGGGTCGAGACCGGCGCCGAAGTATTCCTTCGGCACGCCGATGCGCAGGCCTTGCAGCGAGCCGTTGAGGCTGGCGCTGTAGTCCGGCACCGGCTCATCGATGCTGGTGGAATCGTTCGGGTCGAAGCCGGCCATGCCTTGCAGCAGGATCGCGCAGTCTTCGGCGGTGCGGGCCAGCGGGCCGCCCTGGTCGAGGCTGGAGGCGTAGGCGATCATGCCCCAGCGCGAGACTCGGCCGTAGGTGGGCTTGAGGCCGGTGAGGTTGGTGAACGCCGCCGGCTGGCGAATCGAACCGCCGGTGTCGGTGGCGGTGGCGGCTGGCAACAGGCGCGCGGCCACGGCGGCGGCGGAACCGCCGGACGAACCGCCTGGCACGTGTTCCAGGTTCCATGGGTTTTTAACGGCGCCGTAGTAGCTCGACTCGTTGGCCGAACCCATGGCGAATTCGTCCATGTTGGTCTTGCCCAGGGTCACGGCGCCGGCGGCGGCCAGTTTGGCGACCACGGTGGCGTCGTACGGGGCCTTGAAGTTGTCGAGCATCTTCGAGCCGCAGCTGGTGCGGATGCCCTGGGTGCAGAACAGATCCTTGTGGGCAATCGGCGCGCCGAGCAGGGCGCCGTTCTCACCGTTGGCGCGACGGGCGTCGGCGGCCTTGGCCTGGCTCAGGGCCAGCTCCGGGGTGAGGCTGATGAAACTGTTGAGCTGTGGGTCGAGCTGGGCGATGCGCGCCAGCAGGACCTGGGTCAGCTCTTCGGAAGAAAACTTTTTATCGGCGAGTCCGCGGGCGATCTCGGCCAGGGTCATGTGATGCATGAGAGGCTCTTTCCCTTTAGTCGATGACTTTCGGAACCAGGTACAGGCCGTTTTCGACCGCTGGTGCGATGGACTGGTAGGCCTCGCGGTGATTGGACTCGGTCACGACGTCGGCGCGCAGGCGCTGGCTGGCTTCCAGTGGGTGAGCCAGTGGTTCGATACCGTCGGTATTGACCGCCTGCATCTCGTCGACCAGCCCCAGAATGCTGTTCAGGGCAGAAGTAATGTGTGGAAGATCGGCTTCATTGAGGCCCAGACAGGCCAGATGAGCGATTTTTTCCACGTCGGAGCGTTCAAGCGCCATGGGATTCTCCAGTGGAAAACAAAACGGACGCAGTCTGTCCGTGTGTTAGATTGTCGGAACACTACCGCATTTCTACGGCTTTACGGCCGCGATTGTGGGGTTTGGTGCACAGAAAAGCGGCTAATTTAACATATTGGCGCCTTGCCCAAAATCCCTGTCGTTGTTAGAGTTTGCCGCACTTTTTTACCCACGCGTTGCCTAGGGTCCCTTTCCCATGTTCAAGAAACTGCGTGGCATGTTTTCCAGCGATCTCTCCATTGACCTGGGCACTGCCAACACCCTTATTTACGTGCGCGAGCGCGGTATCGTCCTGAATGAACCCTCGGTCGTGGCCATCCGCACCCATGGTAACCAGAAGAGCGTCGTGGCTGTCGGTACGGAAGCCAAGCGCATGCTGGGCCGTACACCGGGCAACATTGCGGCCATTCGGCCGATGAAGGACGGCGTCATCGCCGACTTCAGCGTCTGCGAAAAGATGCTGCAGTACTTCATCAACAAGGTTCACGAAAACAGCTTCCTGCAGCCCAGCCCTCGTGTGCTGATCTGCGTTCCATGCAAGTCCACCCAGGTGGAGCGTCGCGCCATCCGTGAATCGGCCCTTGGAGCCGGTGCCCGTGAAGTGTTCCTGATCGAAGAGCCGATGGCCGCTGCCATCGGTGCCGGCCTGCCGGTCGAAGAAGCACGCGGTTCGATGGTCGTCGACATCGGTGGCGGTACCACTGAAATCGCCCTGATCTCCCTGAACGGTGTGGTCTACGCCGAATCCGTACGTGTGGGCGGCGATCGTTTCGACGAAGCGATCATCACCTATGTGCGTCGCAACTACGGCAGCCTGATCGGCGAATCCACCGCTGAGCGCATCAAGCAGGAAATCGGCACGGCCTACCCGGGCGGCGAAGTGCGTGAAGTCGACGTTCGCGGCCGCAACCTGGCCGAAGGCGTTCCACGGGCCTTCACCCTCAACTCCAACGAAGTGCTCGAAGCGCTGCAAGAGTCGCTGGCGACCATCGTCCAGGCGGTCAAGAGCGCCCTGGAGCAATCGCCGCCGGAACTGGCGTCGGACATCGCCGAGCGTGGCCTGGTGCTGACCGGTGGTGGCGCGCTGTTGCGTGACCTCGACAAGTTGCTGGCCCAGGAAACCGGTCTGCCGGTGATCGTGGCTGAAGACCCGCTGACCTGCGTTGCCCGCGGTGGCGGCCGTGCATTGGAAATGATGGACAAGCACACCATGGACTTGCTCTCCAGCGAATAAATTCTCCTGGATGGTCTATGTTATTCGCTCCCGGGCAGCCCTTTGCAGTGCTGCCCGTTGGCGTTTATCTTCTGTCATTCGTATCCAGGCCGGTTTGATGCCGTATGAATAAAGAAAACATTTGCCTGGGAGGAGCGGCCTATTAAACCGCTTTTCGCCAAAGGCCCCTCATTGGGTGTGCGCCTGTTGGTGCTGACCGTGCTATCGGTTGCGCTGATGGTGGTCGATGCCCGTTTCACGCTGCTCAAGCCCGTGCGCAGCCAGATGTCGCTGGTGTTGATGGAGTCCTACTGGATCACCGACCTGCCGCAGCGGTTGTGGCAAGGTGTGGCCAGCCAGTTTGGCAGCAGGACCGAACTGGTCGCCGAAAACGAAAAACTCAAGACCGAAAACCTGCTGTTGCAGGGACGCATGCAGAAGCTCGCGGCCCTCACCGAGCAGAACGTTCGGCTGCGTGAGTTGCTCAACTCTTCTGCGCTGGTCAACGAGAAGGTCGAAGTGGCCGAGTTGATCGGCATGGACCCGAACCCCTTCACCCACCGCATCATCATCAACAAGGGTGAGCGCGACGGTGTGGTTCTCGGCCAGCCGGTGCTCGACGCCCGGGGCCTGATGGGCCAGGTGGTGGAGCTGATGCCCTACACCTCCCGGGTGCTATTGCTGACCGACACCACCCACAGCATTCCCGTGCAGGTCAACCGCAATGGCTTGCGAGCGATTGCCAGCGGCACCGGCAACCCGGAGCGCCTGGAATTGCGGCACGTGGCCGACACCGCCGACATCAAGGAAGGCGACCTGCTGGTCAGCTCCGGCCTCGGTCAGCGCTTCCCGGCCGGTTATCCGGTGGCGACGGTCAAGGAAGTCATCCATGACTCCGGCCAGCCATTCGCCATCGTACGTGCAGTGCCGACGGCCGCATTGAACCGCAGTCGTTACCTGCTGCTGGTGTTCAGCGACACCCGGACGCCCGAGGAGCGCGCCAACGAAGCCGCCGCGGCCCAGGAAGCCCAGGACCGCCAGGGTGGGGAGCCGGGCGCCCCGGTTACCCCGGCGCCAGTCCCTGTAATCGTGCCGAAACCGCCAGTGGCTCCAACGACTCCGGCCGCTCCGGCCACGACGCCAGCGACCGCGCCCGCTACACCGGCCGCACCTGCTGCTAAGCTGCCCAGGTCGGCGACCCACGCGCCGGCGTCTCAGCCAGCCCGGCCCGCCGCCAAGCCGCCTGTCTCCACACCGGGCACCGCGCCAGCCACCAGGGGAGCACGAGAAGAATGAGCAGTACTCAATCCGGCAACGGTTGGATGGTCTGGCTGACCTTCGCCATCGGCCTGTTGCTCAGCGTTTCGCCGCTGCCGCAGTTCATGGAAATCCTGCGGCCACTGTGGTTGGCGTTATTGCTGGCCTTCTGGGCGCTGGCGCTGCCGCATAAGGTCGGCATGGTCACCGCCTGGTGCCTGGGCCTGGCCGAGGACGTGCTCTATGGCACATTGCTGGGGCAAAACGCGCTGATCCTGACGCTGATCACGTTCCTGGTGCTGTCGCTGCAACAACGCTTGCGGATGTTCCCCATGTGGCAGCAATGCCTGGTGATCCTGGTGATTTTCGGCCTGGCGCAACTGGTGCAATTGTGGCTCAGCGCGCTCACTGGCAATCGTCAACCGACCCTGGCGCTGGTGCTGCCGGCCCTGGTCAGTGCCTTGCTCTGGCCTTGGGTCAGCTTCGGTTTGCGGGGCCTGCGCCTGCGTTTCAAAATCAACTGATTCGGCCGGGGTATCTATACTTTTTCTGATGCTTACATCGCCCGTGGCGAGGGAGCTTGCTCCCGCTGGGCTGCGCAGCGGCCCCAACTTTTACAGTCGCTGCGCAACCGAGCGGGAGCAAGCTCCCTCGCCACAAAAGCTGTTTGCATTTGGAAGGCTGTGCTTTGAGAGGAAGATGTCTTGATGAAGCCGCTTTACCTCGCCTCCGGCTCACCGCGTCGGCGTGAACTGCTCACGCAGATCGGCGTGCCTTTTACCGCCATCGGCGCGGACATCGATGAAACGCCCCTGGATCACGAAACCCCTTCGGCCTATGTCGAGCGTTTGGCGCGTGGCAAGGCCGAGGCCGGGCGAAGCGTCACACCGGCCGACCTGGATGGTTGTGTACTGGGCGCCGACACGGCCGTGGTGCTGGACGGAAAGATTCTCGGCAAACCACTGGACCAGGCTGATTCCCTGGCCATGCTCTTGAGCCTGTCGGGCCGCGACCATGAAGTGTTGACCGCCATTGCGGTACTGGACGGGCAACGTTGCGAATCCCGCGTCGTGCGCAGCCGGGTGCGTTTTCGTTCCATCACTGAACAGGAAGCGGTTGCCTACTGGGCCAGCGGTGAACCTCGGGACAAGGCCGGTGGCTATGGCATCCAGGGGCTGGGCGCGGTGTTCGTCGCCGGTCTGGAGGGCAGCTATTCGGCCGTGGTTGGCCTGCCATTGTGCGAAACCGCAGAACTACTGGGCCATTTCGGCATACCCTGTTGGCAAACCTTGAACGCGCGCTGAGCGCCGTCTGACTTGATGCGGCCATAATCGTGAACATGCCTGAACGAGACCCTGCCATGAGTGAAGAGATCCTGATCAACATCACGCCGATGGAATCGCGCGTGGCGGTGGTTGAAAACGGTGTTCTGCAAGAGGTCCACGTTGAGCGCACGCAAAAGCGTGGCATCGTCGGCAATATCTACAAGGGCAAGGTGGTGCGGGTGTTGCCGGGGATGCAGGCGGCGTTCGTCGACATCGGCCTGGACCGCGCGGCGTTCATCCATGCCTCGGAAATTTCCATGCGCGAAGGGCCGGCCGTAGAGAGCATCAGCGCGCTGGTTCATGAAGGCCAGAGCCTGGTGGTGCAGGTCACCAAGGACCCCATCGGCTCCAAGGGCGCGCGCCTGACCACGCAGCTGTCGATACCGTCGCGCTACCTGGTGTACATGCCGCGTACCGCCCACGTCGGTATTTCCCTGAAGATCGAAGACGAAGCCGAGCGCGAGCGCCTCAAACAGGTGGTCAGCGATTGCGTGGAAAAAGAAGGCATCAAGGAAGCCGGTGGTTTCATCCTGCGCACCGCGGCCGAAGGGGCCGGGGCCGATGAAATCCTTATGGACATCCGTTACCTGCGCCGGCTCTGGGACCAGATAGCCGAGCAAATCAAGACCATCGCCACCCCCAGTGTGATCTACGAGGACCTGGGCCTGGCGCTGCGCACGCTGCGGGACCTGGTCAGCCCCAAGATCGAGAAAATCCGTATCGATTCCCGGGAAACCTTCCAGAAGACCACCCAGTTCGTCGCCGAACTGATGCCGGAAATCGCCGATCGCCTTGAGCATTACCCGGGCGAGCGGCCGATTTTCGACCTGTATGGCGTCGAGGACGAAATCCAGAAAGCCCTTGAACGCAAGGTGCCGCTCAAGTCCGGCGGTTACCTGGTGGTGGATCCGGCCGAAGCCATGAGCACCATCGACGTCAACACCGGGGCGTTCGTCGGCCATCGCAATCTCGAAGAAACCATCTTCAAGACCAATCTGGAAGCGGCCACGGCCATCGCCCGCCAACTGCGCCTGCGCAACCTGGGCGGGATCATCATCATCGACTTCATCGACATGGAGCATGAAGAGCACCAGCGCCAGGTATTGCGGACCCTGGAAAAACAACTCGAGCGCGATCACGCCAAGACCAACATCATTGGCATCACCGAACTGGGCCTGGTGCAGATGACCCGCAAGCGCACCCGCGAAAGCCTTGAGCAAGTGCTGTGCGAGCCATGCAGCAGTTGCCAGGGCCGGGGCAAGCTCAAGACCCCCGAAACCGTGTGTTACGAAATCTTCCGGGAAATTCTCCGGGAGGCGCGCGCCTACCAGGCGACCGGCTATAGAGTGTTGGCGAACCAGAAAGTGGTGGATCGCCTGCTCGATGAAGAGTCGGGCAATGTTGCCGAGCTGGAAGCCTTTATCGGCCGCACGATTCGCTTCCAGGTGGAAACCATGTATTCCCAGGAACAATACGACGTGGTGTTGCTCTGAAGGGCTTGGGAAGCGGCGGGCCCGCGGATTTGATTTTCTTTGCCAGGGGAGTCCACTGACATGGAGCGCCTGACACGCATTTTGGCCGCGCTGACCCGCTGGGGACTGGGCCTGTGCGCGCTCCTCCTGGTGCTGCTGGCCTTATACGTCAGCCTCGGCCGGGAGTTGGTCCCGCTGGTGGCTGAATATCGCGCCGAGGTCCAGACCCGGGTCGGCGAAGCCTTGGGCATGCCGGTGCACATCGGCAGCCTGGAGGGCAGCTGGAGCGCTTTGGCACCGATCCTGGCGGCGCACGACGTCGTGGTGGGCGAGGGGCCCAATGCCTTGCACCTGGATCAGGTGCGAGCCGTGCCAGACCTGTGGGCCAGCCTGCTGGCGCGCCAGGTGCGCATTGCTCACCTGGAACTCAGCGGCCTGAAGATCAGCCTCAAGGAGGGCACTGACGGTAAGTGGGCCTTGGAAGGCCTGCCGGTGCAGGACGATCAACCCCTCGATCCGCAGCAACTGCTCGATCACATGCAGGTGGTTGCCAAGCTGTCGGTGCTCGACAGCCAAGTGACCCTGCAACCCCTTGAACAATCCCCCCTGACCCTGACCTATGTGGGCCTGAGCCTGCGCACTGGCGCCACTCGCCAGCGCCTGGACGCACGCCTGACCCTGCCCGACGGCCAGCCTGTGGCGATCAACTTGCGCACCCGCATCCGCGCCAGCGACTGGAAGAACGGCCAGGCCGATGCCTACCTGAGCCTGCCGCAAAGCGACTGGGCCAAATGGCTGCCGAAACGCCTGACCCGGCAATGGAATTTTTCCCAGATCAATGCCGGTGGCGAGTTCTGGCTGAGCTGGGGTGAAGGCACGGTGCAAAGCGCGGCCATGCGATTGAACGCGCCGCAACTCCAGGGCGCCTATGCCGAGCGCAAGCCGGTGCAGATCCACAACCTGGCCCTCAACGCTTATTTCCAGCGCGGTAGCCAAGGGTTCACCGCGACGTTCGACTCCCTGGCGATGAGCCTGGGCGAGACGCGCTGGGAATCGCGCCTGCAACTGCAACAAAGTGATGCCACCGAGAACGCTGAAGAACGTTGGCACTTGCAGGCCGATCGCCTCGACCTTACTCCGCTGACCCCATTGCTCAATGCCCTGGCGCCGCTGCCCGAAGGCGTCGCGAAGACTATCGACCACCTCAAGGTAACGGGCGGCCTGCGCAACGTGCTGGTGGACTACCGACCGCAGAACAGCGGTGATCAAAAAATCAGTTTCGCCACGAATCTGGACACGGTGGGTTTCGATGCCTATCGCGGCGCCCCGGCTGCGCGCAACGTATCGGGGAGCCTGAGCGGCGACTTGGGTGGCGGCGAGCTGCGCATGGACAGCAAGGATTTTTCCTTGCACCTGGACCCGATCTTCGCCAAGCCCTGGCAATACCTGCAGGCCAATGCCCGGTTGACCTGGAAGCTGGACAAGCAAGGCTTCACCTTGATCGCGCCGTACCTGAAGGTGCTGGGGGAGGAGGGCCGGATTGCTGGCGATTTCCTGATCCGCCTGCATTTCGACCACAGCCAGGAAGACTATATGGACTTGCGGGTCGGCCTGGTGGACGGTGATGGGCGCTACACCGCCAAGTATCTGCCTGCGGTCCTGAGCCCGGCGCTGGATGAGTGGCTGCGTACGGCCATCGTCAAGGGCGCGGTGGACGAGGGCTTTTTCCAGTACCAAGGTTCGCTGAACCACGGTGCCGAGGATGCGGCCCGCAGCATCAGCCTGTTTTTCAAGGTGCACGACGCCGAACTGGCGTTCCAGCCGGGTTGGCCTTCGGTCAGCAAAGTCAGCGGTGATGTCTTCGTCGAAGACAGCGGCGTGCGCATCTTTGCCAGCCAGGGGCAATTGCTGGACACCCAGGTCAAGGACGTTGTGGTGAATATTCCCCATGTACCGAGCGGTCAGAATTCCCATCTGCTGTTGGACGGCGGGTTCGTCGGAGGGCTGGGCGACGGCCTGAAAATTCTCCAGACCGCGCCGATTGGCACCGCCGAGACGTTTGCCGGCTGGGAGGGCGAGGGCAAGCTGCAAGGCAGCGTGAAGCTCGATATCCCATTGGTCAAAGGCGAGCAGCCGAAGATTCTGGTGGATTTCACCACCGACCAGGCCCGGCTCAAACTCAGCGAACCGGCGCTGGAGTTGACCCAGCTCAAAGGCGACTTCCGTTTTGACAGCAACAAGGGGCTGAGTGGCAAGGGCATCACGGCCCGGGCCTTCGATCGTCCCGTCACGGCGCAGATTTTTGCCGAAGGCCGCGCCGGTGCGCTCAATACCCGGGTCGCCGCGTCCGGGCAGGTGGAGATCAAGAAACTCACCAGTTGGCTGAACGTCACCCAGCCGCTGCCCGTGTCCGGGGTGGTCCCCTATCAGTTGCAAGTGATTCTCGACGGCGTCGACAGCCAGTTGTCGGTCAACTCCAGCCTCAAGGGCGTTGCGGTGGATTTGCCTGCTCCCTTCGGCATGGCCGCCGATGTCGGGCGCGACACGGTATTTCGCATGACGCTGCAAGGGCCGGAGCGACGTTACTGGGTCGATTATGGCGACTTGGCCAGCTTCACGTACGCAGCGTCGGGCGGGAACTTCGCCGACGGTCGCGGCGAGTTGCTGCTGGGGACTGGCGAAGCTGTCTTGCCGGGCGGCAAGGGCCTGCGATTGCGCGGGACGCTGTCGGAGCTGGACGTCAGCCCGTGGCAAGCACTGGTGAGCAAGTACGCCGGCCAGGACCCGGGCGGCAGCGCCAAGCAGTTGCTCAGCAGTGCCGATCTGAAGATCGGCAAGCTCACGGCCATGGGCACGACCCTGGACCAGGCTGCCATACAGCTTGATCGCAAGGCAGACGCCTGGGGCTTGCGACTCGACAGCCAGCAGGCCAAGGGCAGCGTCAGCTTGCCAGACGCCAAAGCCGCCCCGATCGGTATCAAGCTTGACTATGTACGCCTGCCGGCCGTGGACCCGACGGTCCAGACCGACGAAAACGCACCGGACCCGCTGGCATCGGTCGATCCCACAGCGATTGCAGCGATGGATATCGCCATCGACCAGTTGTTCCAGGGCCCGGATCTGATCGGCGCCTGGTCGTTGAAGGTGCGTCCGACAGGCAAGGGCATCGCGCTGAACAATCTGGACCTGGGCCTCAAGGGCATGGTGTTGAAGGGCAACGGCGCCTGGGAGGGCGCGCCTGGTTCCACCAGCAGTTGGTACAAGGGCCGCATCGGTGGCAAGAACCTGGCTGACGTGCTCAAGGGCTGGGGCTATGCACCGAGCGTGACCAGCCAGACATTCCACATGGATGTCGATGGCCGTTGGCCGGGTTCGCCAGCGTGGGTCGCGACCAAACGTTTTTCCGGCAGTCTCGATGCGTCGCTGAGCAAGGGCCAGTTCGTCGAGGTTGAAGGCAGCGCCCAGGCATTGCGGGTGTTCGGTCTGCTGAATTTCAACTCCATCGGCCGGCGCCTGCGGCTGGACTTCTCCGACCTGTTCGGCAAGGGCCTGAGCTACGATCGGGTCAAGGGCCTGCTGGTGGCGAGCGATGGCATCTACGTCACCCGAGAACCCATCACCCTGACGGGGCCGTCGAGCAACCTGGAACTCAACGGAACGCTGGACATGGTGGCCGACCGGGTCGACGCCAAGTTGCTGGTTACGCTGCCGGTGACCAACAACCTGCCGATTGCCGCGCTGCTTGTCGGTGCGCCGGCAGTGGGTGGCGCGCTGTTTTTGATCGACAAGTTGATCGGCGACCGCGTGGCGCGTTTCGCCAGCGTAAGATACGACGTCAAGGGCCCGTGGAAAGAACCGAAGATCACCTTTGACAAGCCGTTCTGACAGACGATGACAATCCCCTGTGGGAGCGAGCTTGCTCGCGATGAGGCCGGTACATCCAACATTTTTGTTGACTGATCCAGCGCAATCGCGAGCAAGCTCGCTCCCACAGGGGCACTACCAAGCTACGGGGAACTGCCATGCCAGTCGCAGTGATTCAAATGGTCAGCCAGAGCGATGTGCTCGCCAACCTGGCACGTGCCCGCGTGCTGCTGGAACAGGCGGCCGCCGGCGGCGCCAGGCTGGTGGTGCTGCCTGAGAACTTCGCGGCCATGGGTCGACGGGACATGGGTGACATCGGTCGTGCCGAAGCCTTTGGTCAGGGCCCGATCCTGCCCTGGTTGAAACAGGCCGCCCGTGACCTCAAGTTATGGATTGTGGCCGGCACCTTGCCGTTGCCGCCGGTGGACCGGCCCGAGGCCAAGGTCCATGCCTGTTCGTTGTTGATCGACGACCAGGGCCAGATCGTGGCGCGCTATGACAAGCTGCACCTGTTCGATGTGGACGTGGCGGACAATCGTGGGCGCTATCGCGAGTCTGATGACTATGCTTATGGCAGTCAGGTGGTGGTCGCCGATACACCCGTAGGCAGGGTTGGCCTGACGGTTTGTTATGACGTGCGGTTCCCGGAGCTGTACAGCGAATTGCGTGCGGCCGGGGCCGAGCTGATCACGGCGCCCTCGGCGTTCACCGCAGTGACTGGCGCCGCCCATTGGGAGGTGCTGATTCGCGCCCGGGCCATCGAGACCCAGTGCTATGTGCTGGCGGCCGCCCAGGGCGGGACGCATCCGGGGCCACGGGATACCTTTGGCCATGCCGCGATTGTCGACCCGTGGGGCCGTGTGCTGGCGCAACAGGATCAAGGCGAGGCGGTGCTGCTGGCCGAGCGCGACAGCAGCGAACAGGCGTCCATCCGGGCGCGCATGCCGGTGGCCAGCCATCGGCGCTTTTTCTCGCAGGGCGCTCGACAGCGGCCTGTCCAAGACGACGAATTCAAGGCGTAAAACATATGAGCGGGTTGTTATCCTCAGTCAGTGAACATCTTTTAGCCCCTGGCGGCGTCACCCTGGAGAGCCTGCAAGGCGTGCTGGGCGACCTGGCTGGCCCGGGCATCGATGCGGCCGACCTGTATTTCCAAGGGCAGATATCCGAGTCCTGGTCGCTGGAAGACGGCATCGTCAAGGAAGGCAGTTTCAACCTTGACCAGGGCGTGGGTGTGCGGGCCCAGTCCGGGGAAAAAACCGGCTTCGCCTACAGCAACGCCATTACCTTGGAGGCCCTGGGCGCTGCCGCCCGCGCGGCTCGCTCGATCTCCCGCGCCGGGCAGAATGGCACAGTCCAGGCCTTCAGCAGCCAGGACGTGGCGCAGCTGTATGCGCCGGACAATCCACTGGAAGTCATGAGCCGCGCCGAAAAGGTCGAACTGCTCAAGCGCATCGACGTCGCCACCCGCGCCCTCGACCCGCGTATCCAGCAAGTGACGGTGAGCATGGCCGGTGTCTGGGAACGGATCCTGGTGGCGTCCACCGACGGCGGCCTGGCGGCGGACGTTCGGCCGCTGGTGCGTTTCAATGTCAGCGTGATTGTGGAGCAGAACGGTCGTCGCGAGCGTGGCGGCCATGGCGGCGGCGGACGTACCGATTACCGCTATTTCCTCAGCGAAGACCGCGCCATGGGCTATGCCCGCGAGGCGCTGCGCCAGGCGCTGGTCAACCTTGAGGCGATCCCGGCGCCGGCAGGTACGTTGCCCGTGGTGCTGGGTTCCGGTTGGTCCGGCGTGCTGCTGCACGAGGCGGTGGGGCACGGCCTGGAAGGCGATTTCAACCGCAAGGGCAGCTCAGCCTACAGCGGGCGCATGGGTGAAATGGTTGCCTCGAAACTCTGCACCATTGTCGATGACGGCACCCTGGCCGGACGTCGCGGCTCCCTGAGCGTCGACGACGAAGGCACGCCGACCGAGTGCACCACGCTGATCGAGAACGGCGTGCTCAAGGGCTACATGCAAGACAAACTCAACGCCCGGCTGATGGGCGTGGCCCGTACCGGCAACGGTCGCCGCGAATCCTATGCGCACCTGCCCATGCCGCGCATGACCAATACCTACATGCTGGGTGGCCAGAGCGATCCAGCGGAAATCATCGCCTCGGTGAAAAAGGGCATTTATTGCGCCAACCTCGGCGGCGGCCAAGTGGACATTACCAGCGGCAAGTTCGTGTTCTCCACCAGCGAGGCCTACCTGATCGAAGACGGCAAGATCACCACGCCGGTCAAAGGTGCGACGCTGATCGGCAACGGGCCGGAGGCGATGAGCAAGGTGTCGATGGTCGGCAATGACCTGGCGCTGGACAGCGGTGTGGGGACGTGCGGCAAGGACGGGCAATCGGTGCCGGTAGGTGTCGGTCAACCGACCCTGAAGATCGATGCGATTACCGTGGGTGGCACGGGCGCATGAACATATTCAGGGGCACCGTGGCGAGGGAGCTTGCTCCCGCTGGGCTACGCAGTAGCCCCAATGCGGTGGCTGCGCAACCGAGCGGGAGCAAGCTCCCTCGCCACGGTAATTGCTACCCCGGCAAGGGATTGGTGAGCCAGTGAACGATCAGCGCAAGCCGCGTTGGGTTTCGTCCAGCTCACGGATGTACTTGAAGATTTTTCGGCTCGAGGCCGGTGGCTTGTTCTGCGCCAACTCGTGCTGGGCCTGACGAATCAGGGAGCGCAATTGTTGGCGATCGGCCTCCGGGTAGTCGATGACGAATTTTTCCAGCACGCCGTCATCGCCTGCGATCAAGCGATCACGCCAGCGTTCCAGACCATGGAAGCGTTCGTTGTACTGTCGGGTGGAGGCATCGAGTTGATCGAGCAGAACCAGAATGGCGGCCGTGTCCTGGTCGCGCATCAGTTTGCCGATGAATTGCAGGTGCCGTTTACGCGCGATATTCGCGGTGTGCTTGGGCGCATCGGCCAGGGCCCGGCGCATGGCGTCGGTCAAGGGCAGTTTGGCCAGCAAGTCAGGCTTGAGTGTTGTCAGGCGCTCGCCGAGGTCAACCAGAGCATGCAGCTCGCGTTTGACCTGGGATTTGCTTTTTTCACCCTCGTAGAGGGAGTCGTCGTAAGAATCAACCATGGTGGCAGTCCGCAAAGAAACGCCGCCATGATAACCAGTCGGGGGCCGCTTGTCCGGCCCGGTCGCTCGATGGCCTCGGGTTTGTACGCAAAGTTGCGCAGGCACTGTTCGTACACGCCCTGACCGAAAACAGAATTTGAGTGGAGAACACCATGAGTGCAGTTCAGAGCGTCGGCCCGCAAGCATTGCCGGCACTGCAGGAACAAGTCGAGCAGATCCTCGCCGAAGCCAAGCGCCAGGGCGCCAGTGCCTGCGAGGTGGCGGTGTCCCTGGAGCAGGGCCTGTCGACGTCGGTACGCCAGCGCGAGGTGGAAACCGTCGAATTCAACCGCGACCAGGGGTTCGGCATCACCTTGTACGCCGGCCAGCGCAAGGGTTCGGCCAGCACGTCGGCCAGCGGCCCTGACGCCATTCGCGAAACCGTCGCTGCGGCACTGGCAATTGCCAAGCACACCTCCGAAGACGAAGCCTCAGGCCTGGCCGATGCCGCGCTGATGTGCAAGGAATTGCGCGACTTCGACCTGTTCCACGCCTGGGATATCACCCCTGAACAGGCCATCGAGCAGGCACTGCGCTGCGAAGCGGCGGCGTTCGAGGCTGACAGTCGGATCAAGAACGCCGACGGCACCACCCTCAATACTCACCAGGGCTGCCGCGTCTACGGCAACAGCCACGGCTTTATCGGCGGTTATGCTTCGACCCGTCACAGCCTCAGTTGCGTGATGATCGCGGAGGCCAACGGCCAGATGCAGCGCGATTACTGGTACGACGTGAGTCGCCAGGGCAATTTGTTGGCAGACCCGGCCAGCATCGGCCAGAAAGCCGCGCAGCGGGCGGCCAGCCGCCTGGGCGCCCGGCCGGTGCCGACCTGCGAGGTGCCGGTGCTGTTTGCAGCCGAGTTGGCCGGTGGCCTGTTCGGCAGCTTCCTGTCGGCAGTGTCCGGCGGCAACCTGTACCGCAAGTCGTCGTTCCTCGAAGGAGCGCTGGGCCAGAAGTTGTTCCCGGAGTGGATGACCATCGATGAACGTCCACACCTGATGCAAGCCATGGGCAGCTCGGCGTTCGACGGCGATGGCCTGGCCACCTACGCCAAGCCGTTTGTGGAAAACGGCGAGCTGGTGTCCTACATCCTCGGCACCTATTCGGGCCGCAAGCTCGGCATGCCGAGCACCGCCAATGCCGGCGGCGTGCATAACCTGTTCGTGACCCATGGCGAAGAAGACCAGGCTGCCTTGCTTCGGCGGATGGGGCGCGGCCTGCTGGTGACCGAACTGATGGGCCATGGCCTGAACATGGTTACCGGGGACTATTCCCGTGGCGCGGCGGGGTTCTGGGTCGAAAATGGTGAGATTCAGTTCCCGGTCCAGGAAGTGACCATCGCCGGCAACATGCGCGATATGTTCAAACAGATCGTGGCCGTGGGGAACGACCTGGAACTGCGCAGCAACATCCGCACCGGCTCGGTATTGATCGAGCGGATGACGGTGGCGGGTAGCTGACCTTCAATCGCAGAAAAAAGGCGCGTCATCCTAGCGGGTGACGCGCCTTTTTTATGTTCGCAGAACCCTGTTTGGACCGGGGGACATGGTGGACACCCTGTGGCGAGGGAGCTTGCTCCCGCTCGGCTGCGCAGCAGTCGCAAAAATATCACCATCACCATCACCATCAGCGAAGACATGAAGCCCCGATAAACAGGGCCTGCTTCGCAGCCCAGCGGGAGCAAGCTCCCTCGCCACGGTGAATTTTGTACGGGCTTACAGTTGTGTTGCTTCTTATTATCATCTAATAATGAATCTCATTCGCCGAGTGAGCCGCGGTCATGAGTTCTGCCCTGCACGAGCAACCCTACCTTGAAAGCTGGCGCTGGATGAGTCGCCAGATCCGTTGTGCGATGAGTCCGGACGAGCCGCGGCTGATCGAGCATTACCTGGCCGAGGGCCGCTATCTGGCCTGCTGCACCGCCACTTCGCCCTGGATGATTTCCGAAACCGCGTTCCGCTTACTGCTCGACACCGCCGCCGACGTCGCGCTGCCGTGGCATTGGCGAAATATCTGCCTCGACCAAGCCTGGCGCCCATTACGCGACCTCGAACGCCAATCACTTTGCCGCTGCCGCCTCAAGCGCTGGCAGAGCCATGCCTGGGCGCTGGCGACCTGCGCCCTGGAACCTTCGATTCCTCTTATTGAACTGGTGCAAGGATCTCCCGATGAGTAATACCCGTATCGAACGCGACAGCATGGGCGAACTGCAAGTCCCGGTGGACGCCCTCTACGGTGCGCAGACCCAGCGCGCTGTGGATAACTTCCCTGTCAGCGGCCAGCGCATGCCGGCGCAGTTCATTCGTGCCTTGATCCTGGCCAAGGCCGCCGCCGCTCGGGCCAACGTCGAACTGGAACAAATCAGCGCAGCCCAGGGCAAGGCCATCGTCGACGCAGCCCAAGGGCTACTCGAAGGCCAATTCATGGACCATTTCCCGGTGGATATCTTCCAGACCGGTTCTGGCACCAGTTCCAACATGAACGCCAACGAAGTCATCGCCACGTTGGCCAGTCGTCTGCTGGGGGAAACGATCAATCCGAACGATCACGTCAATTGCGGCCAGAGCAGCAACGACATCATCCCCACCAGCATTCACGTCAGTGCGGCGCTGGCCTTGCATGAGCAACTGCTGCCGGCGCTGCTGCACCTGGTGCAGGTGATCGAGCGCAAGGCCGTAGAGGTGCACCCGTTCATCAAGACCGGCCGCACTCATTTGATGGATGCCATGCCGGTGCGCTTGAGCCAGGTGCTCGAGGGCTGGGCGCAGCAGCTCAAGGCCAATATCGGCCATTTGCAGGACCTGCTGCCGAGCCTGCAATCCCTGGCTCAGGGCGGTACGGCAGTCGGCACCGGGGTCAACGCCCATCCCCGGTTCGCTGAGCTGTTCAGTCAACAACTGACGCAACTGACCCAGGTGCAATTTACCCCGGGCAAGAATCTGTTCGCGCTGATCGGCTCCCAGGACACCGCCGTGGCGGTTTCTGGACAGCTCAAGACCACGGCGGTGTCGCTGATGAAAATCGCCAACGACCTGCGCTGGATGAACTCCGGTCCGCTGGCGGGCTTGGGAGAGATCGAGCTTGAAGGCCTGCAGCCGGGCTCCTCGATCATGCCCGGCAAGGTCAATCCGGTCATTCCTGAAGCCACTGCGATGGTCGCGGCCCAGGTGATCGGCAACGACACCGTGATCACCATCGCCGGTCAATCGGGCAACTTCGAATTGAACGTGATGTTGCCGATCATCGCCCAGAATCTGCTGAGCAGCATCGCCCTGATGTCCACTGCCAGTCGCTTGCTGGCTGACAAGGCCATCGCGACCTTCAAGGTCAACGAGGCCAGGCTCAAGGAAGCGTTGTCGCGCAACCCGATCCTGGTCACGGCGCTGAACCCGATCATCGGTTACCAAAAAGCCGCTGAAATTGCCAAGAAGGCCTATCAGCAAGGTCGCCCGGTCATCGATGTCGCCCTGGAACACACCGACCTGACGCGCAGTGAGCTTGAGGTCCTGCTGGACCCGGAAAAGCTCACCGCCGGCGGCGTGTAACCCGACACCGCTGTGGAGGATTCACCATGGAACATTGGAAACGCACGATCGAACGGGCCAATCGCTGTTTCATGCTAGGTGAACTGGTGGACGCCCGCGAAGCCTATCTGCAAGCGTTGGCCCTGGCCCAAGTGCTGTTTGAGCGCTGGGCAGATGCCGACGAAGCCGTGGCCGCCTGCGTCGTCTCCCATCACAACCTGGCGGATCTGCACTTGCGCCTGAATCAACCGGAGGAGAGCGTCGAGTACCTCTGCGCCATCCACCAACGGTTGTTGCAGACCCTGCAGGACGAGCGCATGGCACCGGCCCTGCGCGCTGCGGCGTTGCGTCAGAGCCACAAGACCTATGTCGAGCTGCTGAATTTCATCAGCGAGCACGGTGAATACCCTCGCACGCAGCGCTTGTTGCACTGCAATGCCGCTTCGCCCCGGCAGCGCAACGCCCCTGTTCATTACGGAGTTCATTGAAAATGGCTTTTACCTTGCCTGCATTGCCCTACGCCTACGACGCCCTGGAACCGCACATCGATGCGCAAACCATGGAGATCCACTACACCAAGCATCACCAGACCTACATAAACAACCTAAACGCTGCGGTGGACGGCACCGAATACGCCGAATGGCCCGTCGAAAAACTGGTATCCAGCGTTGAACAATTGCCGCAAAGCCTCAAGGCCGCAGTGATCAACCAGGGCGGTGGCCATGCCAACCATTCGTTGTTCTGGGAAGTCATGGCGCCCCACGGCGGGGGCCAACCCGAGGGTGCCCTGGCCGCCGCGATCGAGGCGCAATTGGGCGGCCTTGAGCGGTTCAAGGAGGCGTTCACCAAAGCGGCGCTGACCCGTTTCGGCAGCGGTTGGGCCTGGTTGAGCGTGACCCCGCAAAAGACACTGGTGGTGGAAAGCAGCGGCAACCAGGACAGCCCGTTGATGAACGGTCATACGCCAATTCTTGGCCTGGACGTCTGGGAGCACGCTTATTACCTGCTGTACCAGAACCGTCGGCCTGAATACATCAACGCGTTCTACAACGTGATCAATTGGCCGGAAGTCGCACGCCGTTACCAGGCTGCGCTGGCCTGAGTGCCTTATAAACAATCCAAGGCTGACTATGGATACTGAAACTCTGGCGATAGGGAGCGGGCGGATGTTCCGCTACGCCTTGGGATCGCTGTTGCTGTTGGCCGGGATGACACTGCTGGTGGCTCAGGGCCTGGCGTGGCTCGACCTGGAGCCGAAACTGTTGCGTGCGCTGCAGGGCGGTGGGCTTTGCGCCTTGGGTACGGCGTTGGGGGCCGTGCCGGTGCTGGTTATCCGGCGCATGCCCCAGGCCGTGAGCGATTCGTTGCTGGGCTTCGGTGCCGGCGTGATGCTGGCCGCCACGGCGTTTTCGCTGATCGTACCGGGCATTGCCGCGGCCGAACAGCTGGGACTCACGCCTTGGGCAGCCAGTGGCCTGATCAGCTTCGGCATCCTGCTAGGGGCCTTCGGGCTGTATCTGGTGGACCGCAAAGTGTCAGCCAGCCCCGCAAGGCTGATAGAGGCGCCCGGACGTCCGGTCATCGCGCCGCGGATCTGGTTGTTCGTGTTTGCCATCGTGGCCCACAACATTCCCGAAGGGATGGCTGTCGGCGTGTCGGCGGGTGGTGGCATGCCCGATGCCGACAGCCTGGCGATGGGGATCGCCTTGCAGGATGTACCGGAAGGACTGGTGATCGCGCTGGTGCTGGCCGCGGCTGGGATGTCGCGGATCAAGGCCTTCCTGATTGGCGCCGCGTCAGGGTTGGTCGAGCCAGTGTTCGCGCTGTTGTGCGCCTGGTTGGTCAGCCTTGCCGAGATGCTGCTGCCCCTGGGGCTGGCGCTGGCGGCCGGGGCGATGTTGCTGGTGGTGACTCATGAGGTCATTCCCGAATCGCGCCGCAATGGCCACGACAAACTGGCGAGCCTGGGATTGCTGGTGGGGTTTTGTCTGATGATGGTGATGGATACGGCGTTGGCGTGACGCAATGCCTTCAATGCTTTTGTGGCGAGGGAGCTTGCTCCCGCTGGTCTGCGAAGCAGACCTTCTTGCTTGCGGGCTATATAGCGACATAGCGACGACTGCTTCGCAGCCGAGCGGGAGCAAGCTCCCTCGCCACGGGTGTGAGCCATGTCCCCGGACCAAACAGGGTTATTCGCCTTCGTCGAAGTATCTGTTGATCAGGTCCACCAGGGCATCCATCGCTTCCTGCGCTTGGTCACCTTCAGTTTGCAGATGGATCTTGGTGCCCTTGCCGGCTGCGAGCATCATCATCGCCATGATGCTTTTACCGTCGACCAAAGACTCCGGCGTGCGACCGACCCGGATGGTGGTTTCCTTGAATTGACCCGCAATCCCGACGAACTTGGCCGACGCACGGGCATGCAAGCCCAGCTTGTTGATGATTTCAATTTCCCGAGCAGGCATCGCGATGTGAATCCTTTAGCTGAGGTCGCGGTGGCGAACCTGGACGTTCTTCAGGGATTGCTGCAGAAGCTGACCCAGGCGTTCGGTCAGGTAGACAGAGCGGTGGTGACCACCGGTGCAGCCGATGGCAATCGTGACATAGGCACGGTTGCTCGCGGCAAAGCGGGGCAGCCATTTGAGCAGGTAGCTGGAGATATCCTGGTACATGTCCTCGACATCCGGCTGGGCGGCCAGGTAGTCGATCACCGGCTGGTCGAGCCCGGATTGCTCTCGCAATTCCGGTTTCCAATAAGGGTTGGGCAGGCAGCGCACGTCGAACACCAGGTCGGCGTCCACCGGCATGCCACGCTTGAAACCGAACGACTCCACCAGGAACGCGGTGCCTGGCTCCGGCTGGTTCAGCAGGCGCAACTTGATGGTGTCGCGTAGCTGATACAGGTTCAGGTTCGTGGTGTTGACTTTCAGGTCCGCCAAGTCGGCAATCGGGCTCAGCAGTTGGCTTTCGTCCTGGATGGCCTCTGCCAGGGAGCGGCTGGCGTTGCTCAGCGGATGGCGTCGACGGGTTTCGGAAAAGCGCTTGAGCAGTGTCTCTTCATCGGCATCGAGGTACAGCACATCGCATTGGATATGGCGGCTGCGTACTTCCTCGAGCAATTCTGGAAAGCGCGACAGATGGCTCGGCAGGTTGCGTGCATCGATGGACACCGCCACCAGCGGTTGCGCCAGCTCAGTGTGGATCAGGGCGCGTTCGGCCAGCTCCGGCAGCAGGCCGGCCGGAAGGTTATCGATGCAATAGTAGCCGCTGTCCTCAAGCACATTGAGCGCCGTGCTTTTACCGGAGCCGGAGCGGCCACTGACAATGATCATGCGCATGTTTAATGACCGTTCTGTTCGTCCACGACAACCTGATACAAGGCTTCGTTGCTCGGTGCGCTGCGCAGTTTTTCGCGCACTTCCTTGCGGTCCAGCATGCTGGCAATCTGGCGCAGCAGCTCAAGGTGCGCATCGGTGGCCGCTTCCGGAACCAGCAGTACGAACAGCAGGTCGACCGGTGCGCCGTCGATGGCGTCGAAATCTATGGCGGCTTCAAGGTGCAACAGCGCGCTGATTGGCGCGGAACACCCCTTGAGGCGGCAGTGAGGAATGGCGATGCCGTTGCCAAAACCGGTGGAACCGAGTTTTTCACGGGCAACCAGGGCCTCGAAGACGTCCTGCATTTCCAGATCCGGCACTTCGCGGTGGATCAGGTTGGCGATTTGTTCGAGGGCTTTCTTTTTACTGCCGCCCGGCGCGTTCACTTGGGAACGGCCGGGGGTCAGGATGGATTCTAGTCGGATCATGGATTGGGGGGGTTAACGACCGGTTGCGCCCTGGAGGAGGCTCTGGGTCTTTTCCTTATGCTTTTTAAGTTGGCGATCCAGCTTGTCGGTCAGCAGGTCAATCGCGGCATACATGTCTGAATGCTCCGCGTTGGCGACCACTTCTCCGCCGGGGATATGCAGCGTGGCTTCGATTTTCTGCAGCAGCTTCTCGACGGTCATCGTGACTTGCACATTGGTGATCTTGTCGAAATGCCTCTCCAATCGGTCGAGTTTTTCGCCGATATAGGTGCGCAGGGGTTCGGTCACTTCCAGTTGGTGTCCACTGATGTTGACTTGCATACAGCTTCTCCTTCGTTGCCAGTGCATAAAGCGGCAGGCAGAAATGCCTGCCACTGGAACGCTGTGGCGTGGCCTGTTACATCAACCGCTTGCGTTCGCTCGAAGGTGCGATCCCAAGGGATTCGCGATATTTTGCGACGGTACGGCGGGCCACCTGAATGCCTTGTGCCTCCAGTAAACCAGCGATCTTGCTGTCACTCAACGGCTTTTTCTGATTTTCCGCCGCCACCAGTTTTTTGATGATCGCGCGGATGGCCGTGGACGAGCATTCGCCGCCTTCGGAGGTGCTGACGTGGCTGGAGAAAAAGTATTTCAATTCATAGATACCCCTTGGGGTATGCATGAACTTCTGGGTGGTTACCCGGGAAATCGTCGACTCGTGCATGCCCACCGCCTCGGCGATGTCATGCAGGACCAGCGGTTTCATCGCTTCGTCGCCGTACTCCAGGAAGCCACGCTGATGCTCGACGATCTGGGTGGCGACTTTCATCAGGGTTTCGTTGCGGCTTTGCAGGCTCTTGATGAACCAGCGCGCTTCCTGCAACTGGTTGCGCATGAAAGTGTTGTCGGCGCTGGTGTCGGCGCGCCTGACGAACCCGGCGTACTGGGCGTTGACCCGCAGCTTGGGCACTGACTCCTGGTTGAGTTCCACCAGCCAGCGATCGTTGTGTTTGCGCACGATCACGTCAGGGACCACGTATTCGGGTTCGGTGGACTCGATCTGCGAGCCAGGGCGCGGGTTGAGACTTTGGACCAGTTCGATCACCTGGCGCAGCTCATCTTCCTTGAGTTTCATGCGGCGCATCAGTTGGCTGTAGTCGCGCCCGCCCAGCAGATCGATGTAGTCGGTGACCAGTCGCTTGGCTTCGGCCAGCCAGGGCGTCTTGGCGGATAACTGGCGCAGTTGCAGCAGCAGGCATTCGCCCAGGTTGCGGGCGCCGATGCCGGCCGGTTCGAATTGCTGGATGCGGTGCAGGACGGCTTCGATCTCGTCCAGCTCGATGTCCAGCTCGGGGTCGAAGGCTTCGAGGATTTCCTCGAGGGTCTCGTCCAGGTAGCCCTGATTGTTGATGCAATCGATCAAGGTCACTGCGATCAGGCGATCGGTATCGGACATCGGCGCCAGGTTCAGCTGCCACAGCAGGTGGCTTTGCAGGCTCTCGCCGACGGAGGTGCGGGTGGTGAAGTCCCACTCGTCGTCATCGCTGCTCGGAAGGTTGCTGGCGCTGGTCTGGTAGACGTCTTCCCAGGCGGTGTCCACGGGCAGGTCGTTGGGGATGCGTTCGTTCCATTCACCATCCTCAAGGTTATCCACCGTCGGGGCGGCTTCCTGGTAGGAGGGTTCCGGGATTTCGGTATTGGTTTTCTGCTCGACGTTGTCGGCCAGCGGATCGGTGTTGTCGAAGTCGTCGCCTTCTTCCTGGCGTTCGAGCATCGGATTGGACTCCAGGGCCTCCTGGATTTCCTGTTGCAGGTCCAGGGTCGACAATTGGAGCAGGCGGATGGCCTGTTGCAGCTGAGGTGTCATCGTCAGCTGCTGGCCCATTCTCAAGACTAGCGATGGTTTCATGGCAGGGGCTTAACACCTTATTCGCCGGCGCACATGCGCCATCCACTACAGGGCGCCGAAGCGCCAAACTTAAGCAAATTATATGCCTGAAACTGAAGTGTTTGCCTAGGGCACCGCCATAATAAAATTAGCGGCACCCGAGCGATTGACCAGACACTTTGCGCTTACAGGCGGAACTCATGGCCCAGATACACTTCCTTGACCAGCTCGTTGGCCAGGATGGTGGCGGAGTCACCCTCAGCAATCAACTGGCCATCATTGACGATGTAGGCGGTTTCGCAGATATCCAATGTCTCACGCACGTTGTGGTCGGTGATCAGTACGCCGATCCCCTTGGCCTTGAGGTGGTGGATGATCTGTTTGATGTCACCCACCGAAATCGGGTCCACGCCGGCGAACGGTTCGTCGAGCAGGATAAATTTCGGCGAGGTGGCCAGGGCGCGGGCAATTTCCACGCGACGACGTTCGCCGCCGGACAGGCTCATGCCCAGGTTGTCGCGAATATGGCTGATATGGAATTCCTGCAAGAGGCTTTCCAGTTCCTGGCGGCGGCCGGCCTTGTCGAGCTCCTTGCGGGTTTCGAGGATGGCCATGATGTTGTCGGCCACCGACAGCTTGCGGAAGATCGATGCTTCCTGTGGCAGATAGCCGATGCCGGCCTTTGCCCGGCCATGCATGGGCTGGTGGCTGACGTCCAGGTCGTCGATCAGCACGCGGCCCTGATCGGCCTGGACCAGGCCGACGATCATGTAGAAACAGGTGGTCTTGCCGGCGCCGTTGGGGCCGAGCAGGCCGACGATCTGGCCGCTGTCGATAGACAGGCTGACATCACGCACGACTTGACGGCTCTTGTAGCTCTTGGCCAGATGCTGAGCTTTCAGAGTTGCCATTACTGGGCCTTCTGCTCGTCGGTTTTCTTTTTCGGCTGGATCACCATGTCGATGCGAGGGCGGGACTCAGTGACCTTGCTGCCCGTGGCACGACCGGCGCTGGCCAGCTTTTTGTTGGTGTCGTAGACGATTTTCTCGCCTTGGGTAACGTTGTTGTCCTTGTCGACGACCTTGGCGCGGTCGATCAGTACGACACGGTCCTGGGACGCGTGATACTGGATGGTCACCCCGTAGCCTTGCACAGGCTTGGTGTCGCCCGCAGTCTGGAGTTGTTCGAAGTAGGCCAGGTTGCCCACCGAAGTCACCACGTCGATATCGCCGGCCGGGGTACGGGTGATGGTCACAGTGTTGCCGGTGACCTTCATCGTGCCCTGGGTGATGATTACATCGCCCTTGTAGGTGGCTACGCCGTTCTTGTCGTCCAGTTGGGCGTCGTCGGCCTGGATGCGGATAGGTTGGTCGCGATCGTTGGGAAGAGCCCAGGCGCTCGCGCTTCCCAGTGCTGCGCCCAGACTGAGCAAAATAGGGAGGGTTTTAGCGAGCTTCATACTGTCCTCTTACGTTCGATAGCAGGTGTATCCTGCTTTCCTTCAAATACGCTTTCATTCCGGTACCGGTCGATACACCCCCGGCGCCGTCGATTCTAACGGGTTGCTCGGTCTGCGCATATTCTCGCTGTGGGAACACGGTCATGCGACTGCTGGTGATGATGGTCGTGCGGTTTTTCTCATCGGTCCGAGCCACGCGTACCGAATCGATCAGTTCCACTTCGGTGCCGCCGGAGTTGACTTCGGCGCGCAGGCTTTGCACGTGCCACGGAAACTCTGTGCCACGGAACATGTTCAGGTCCGGCTTGGTCACCAGCGTAATATCGGTGGCCTTTACATGGTCGACCTTGTCGGACGTCATCTCATACTGCACTTTGCCATCGGGCAGGTATTGCAGGGTATGCGTGTTGGTCGCGTACCAGTCGATATTTTCTTCGACCGTGGCCGCGGGTTGGTCGAGAAACCGTTCCGGGCTGATGTTCCAATACCCCACCGCCGCGAAGATCGCCGCGATAGAGCCGAACACCACAATGGTGCGAATCTTCTTGCTCAGCATAAATGGCTCACAGGTACGCGGCGTTGGCCGCTTCGAGGCGGCCCTGGGCGCGCAGGATCAGTTCACAGAATTCACGGGCCGCCCCTTCGCCGCCTCGCGCGGTAGTAATGCCATGGGCGTGCTCGCGCACGAACGCAGCTGCGTTGGCGACGGCCATGCCCAGGCCGACCCGGCGAATCACCGGCAGGTCTGGCAGGTCGTCACCAAGGTAGGCCACCTGTTCATAGCTTAGGTTGAGTTGGCCCAAAAGTTCGTCCAGCACCACCAGTTTGTCTTCGCGCCCCTGATAGAGGTGCGGGATACCAAGGTTCTTCGCGCGCCGCTCGACCACCGGGGTCTTGCGACCGCTGATGATAGCGGTCTGTACGCCGGCGGCCATCAGCATCTTGATCCCTTGGCCGTCGAGGGTGTTGAAGGTCTTGAACTCACTGCCGTCTTCCAGGAAGTACAGGCGACCATCGGTCAGCACGCCGTCCACGTCGAAGACGGCCAGTTTGATCGCTTTGCCACGTTGCAGCAGGTCTGTGTTCATTTACATGACTCCGGCACGCAGCAAGTCGTGCATGTTCAGGGCGCCCACCGGGCGGTCTTCGTCGTCGACCACCACCAGGGCGCTGATCTTGTGGTCTTCCATGATTTTCAAGGCCTCCGCGGCGAGCATCTCGGCACGGCCTGTCTTGCCATGGGGCGTCATGACTTGATCGATGGTCGCGCTGTGGATATCGATGGTGCGGTCCAGGGTGCGGCGCAGGTCGCCGTCGGTGAAGATCCCGGCGAGCTTGCCGTCGGCTTCGAGAACCACCGTCATGCCCAGGCCCTTGCGAGTCATCTCCATGAGCGCGTCCTTGAGCAGCGTGCCGCGCTGTACCTGCGGCAACTCCTGCCCGGCATGCATCACGTTTTCGACTTTCAGCAGCAGGCGGCGGCCCAGGGCGCCACCCGGGTGGGAAAAGGCGAAATCTTCGGCGGTGAACCCCCTGGCTTCCAGCAGGGCGACGGCCAAGGCATCACCCATGACCAGTGCCGCGGTGGTGGAGGAGGTTGGCGCCAGGTTCAACGGGCAGGCTTCGTGTTCGACATGGACATTGAGGTTCACTTCGGCGGCCTTGGCCAGGGGCGAATCCGGATTGCCGGTGACGCTGATCAACTGGATGCCCAGTCGCTTGATCAGCGGCAGCAGGGTGATGATCTCGTTGGTAGAGCCGGAGTTGGACAGGGCGAGGATGACGTCGTCCCGGGTGATCATGCCCATGTCACCATGACTGGCTTCGGCCGGGTGGACGAAAAATGCCGTGGTGCCCGTGCTGGCCAGGGTGGCGGCGATCTTGTTGCCGACGTGTCCGGACTTGCCCATGCCAACCACGACCACGCGGCCCTTGCTGGCCAGGATTAGCTCGCAGGCGCGTACGAAATCAGCGTCGATGTGGGGCAGCAAGCCTTGTACGGCTTCGAGCTCGAGGCGGATGGTACGTTGTGCCGATTGAATCAGGTCGTTGGATTGGCTCATGTCAGAAATCGTATAGCCCGATGAAAAGGCGGCGATTATAGCGGCAATGAACAATTCCCTCACGTAAGTTCGTCATGCTTTGTTCGAGGGCGCGCAAGGTTCGACATAAAATGTAGCTTTTTACCTTGAGCCGGGTTTGACAGGCGGGGGGTTGGCCTTGGGCGCTTGGCTGTTGCAGTGATATAGTTCGCCGCCGGTTCGCATGCCCGTCCGTATCTGCGTTCGTCGACTGGCCAGGGCATTCGAATATGAGGCTGCATCGCAAGGAGTTTAGATGAGTGCCGACAACGCCTACGCGGTCGAGCTGAAGGGGCTGTCCTTCAAGCGAGGGACGCGCAGCATTTTCAATGACATTGATATTCGCATCCCGCGCGGCAAGGTGACCGGCATCATGGGGCCTTCCGGCTGTGGCAAGACCACGCTGCTGCGCCTGATGGGCGCACAACTGCGTCCCAATGCCGGCGAAGTCTGGGTCAATGGCCAGAATCTTCCCGAGCTGTCGCGCGGCGACCTGTTCGATGCGCGCAAACACATGGGCGTGCTGTTCCAGAGTGGGGCGCTGTTTACCGATCTCGACGTCTTCGAGAACGTGGCGTTCCCCCTGCGGGTCCATACCGACCTGCCGGAAGAGATGATCCGCGACATCGTCCTGCTCAAGTTGCAGGCGGTCGGGCTGCGTGGCGCCCTCGATTTGACACCGGACGAACTGTCTGGCGGCATGAAGCGCCGGGTCGCACTGGCGCGGGCGATTGCCCTCGATCCGAAGATCCTCATGTACGACGAACCCTTCGTCGGGCAGGACCCGATCGCCATGGGCGTGCTCGTGCGCCTGATCCGCCTGCTCAACGATGCGCTGGGCATCACCAGCATCGTGGTGTCCCACGATTTGGCTGAAACCGCGAGTATCGCCGACTACATCTATGTCGTCGGCGACGGCCAGGTGCTGGGACAGGGTACGCCTCAGGAGTTGAAGGATTCCGACAACCCGCGCATTCGCCAATTCATGAAGGGTGATCCGGACGGTCCGGTGGCATTCCATTTTCCGGCCACGGATTACCGTACCGATCTGCTGGGGAAGCGCTGATGCGCAAAAAATCACTGATAGAAAGAATTCGCCTGTTCGGCCGTTCCGGCATCGACGTGGTGGCGATACTGGGCCGCTCCTCGTTGTTTCTGATGCACGCCTTGTTTGGGCGCAACTCGACGGGTGGCGGATTTGGCCTGCTGGTCAAGCAGTTGCACTCGGTGGGCGTGATGTCCCTGGTGATCATCGTGGTCTCGGGGATCTTCATCGGTATGGTGCTGGCGCTGCAGGGCTTCAGTATCTTGTCCAGCTACGGTTCGGAGCAGGCGGTCGGGCAGATGGTCGCTCTCACGCTGCTGCGCGAACTCGGGCCCGTGGTGACCGCGCTGTTGTTCGCCGGGCGTGCCGGTTCCGCGCTGACGGCCGAAATCGGTAACATGAAGTCCACCGAGCAGCTTTCCAGCCTGGAAATGATCGGTGTCGACCCGCTCAAGTACATCGTTGCCCCGCGCCTGTGGGCCGGCTTCATTTCCCTGCCGGTGCTGGCGATCATTTTCAGCGTCGTGGGGATCTGGGGTGGCTCGTGGGTCGCCGTCGACTGGTTGGGGGTCTATGAAGGTTCCTACTGGTCCAACATGCAGAACAGCGTCGACTTCCTCGACGATGTGCTCAATGGCGTGATCAAAAGTGCCGTATTCGCTTTCGTGGTGACTTGGATCGCCGTGTTTCAAGGCTATGACTGTGAGCCCACGTCAGAGGGGATCAGCCGTGCCACAACCAAGACCGTGGTGTACGCCTCGCTGGCGGTCCTGGGCCTTGACTTTATTCTGACCGCCTTGATGTTTGGAGATTTCTGATGCAAAACCGCACCCTGGAAATCGGTGTCGGCCTTTTCTTGCTGGCTGGCATCCTGGCTTTGCTGCTGCTGGCCCTGCGAGTCAGTGGTCTGGCGCCGACAGCAAGCACCGATACTTATAAACTTTATGCTTATTTTGACAATATCGCCGGTTTGACGGTCAGAGCCAAGGTGACCATGGCCGGTGTAACCATCGGCAAGGTCACGGCAATCGATCTGGACCGTGACAGTTTCACTGGCCGGGTGACGCTGCAGCTGGAAAAGCGCGTGGATAACCTGCCGACTGATTCCACTGCGTCCATTCTCACCGCTGGCTTGCTGGGTGAGAAGTACATCGGTATCAGCGTGGGCGGGGAAGACAAGCTGCTCCAGGATGGTGGGACCATCCACGATACGCAGTCGTCGCTGGTGCTTGAGGACCTGATCGGTAAATTCCTGCTCAATACCGTTAGCAAAGACGCCAAATGAGGAGCTTTTGAATGATCTCTATCTTGCGACGTGGCCTGTTGGTGTTGCTCGCGACGCTGCCGTTGATGGCTAACGCCGTGGCCGCGCCTTCGGCCCACGAAATCATCCAGGACACCACGACCCGGTTGCTGGCCGATCTTGCCGCCAACAAAGAGAAGTACAAGCAGGACCCGGGTGCGTTCTATGACGCGCTGAACGGTATCGTCGGTCCGGTGGTGGACGCCGACGGCATTTCCAAGAGCATCATGACCGTCAAGTACTCGCGCAAGGCAACCCCAGCGCAAATGATGCGCTTCCAGGAAAACTTCAAGCGCAGCCTGATGCAGTTCTATGGCAATGCCTTGCTCGAGTACAACAACCAAGGCATCACCGTTTCGCCCGCCAAGGACGAAAGCGGTAACCGCACCAGCGTCGACATGCAGGTCAAGGGCAGCAATGGCGCGGTCTACCCTGTGTCCTACACACTCGAGAACATCAACGGCGAGTGGAAAGTGCGCAATGTGATCATCAACGGCATCAACATCGGCAAGCTGTTCCGCGATCAGTTCTCTGACGCGATGCAGCGCAATGGCAATGATCTGGACAAGACCATCAACGGTTGGGCCGGTGAAGTGGCAAAGGCCAAGGAAGTGACCGAAGAAGCCAAAGAGAAGCAGGAACAATGATTGAGTCGGTGAGTGAATCGGCCGTTCGTCTGGGCGAGGCCGGCGAGCTGATGCTCAGCGGCGTGCTGGACTATCGCTCCGGCCCGGCCTTGCGCAAGCAAGGCCAGGCGCTGATCAAGTCGGCCAAAGCCGCCGAGCTGGTGATTGACTGCTCGGGCGTCGAGAAGTCCAGCAGTGTCGGTCTGTCGCTGCTGCTGTGCTTTATGCGTGACGCCAAGGCTGCCGGTAAAACGTGGAGCATCCAAGGGATGCCCGAAGACATGCGTGAGATAGCCCAGGTCAGTGAACTGACCGAGCTGCTGGCGCACCCCTGACCCACATCCTTGAAAAAGCCCCCCGTCAGAGTCCTGCTTCGCGGGGTTCGCAGGCGCGGGGCTTTTTTGTATGATGTGCGACCCGCGCGCACAGGGCGCCGATTGAGGTTGAGCATGCAGGCCATAGAAGTGAAGAGCTTCCTTGAAGGAAAGCTGCCCGGAACTCAAATTGAAGTTGAGGGCGAAGGCTGCAACTTTCAGCTGAACGTGATTAGCGATGAACTGGTGGCGTTGAGCCCGGTGAAGCGTCAACAGCAAGTCTATGCCCATTTGAACCCATGGATCGCCGATGGCAGCATCCACGCGGTCACTATGAAATTTTTCAGCAGCGCGGCCTGGGCCGAGCGCACCTGAGCCCAAGGGCGTCGAGATTCTTATGGATAAATTGATTATTACCGGCGGTGTTCGTCTTGATGGCGAAATCCGTATTTCCGGGGCAAAGAACTCCGCCCTGCCGATCCTGGCCGCAACCCTGCTGTGCGATGGCCCGGTGACCGTGGCCAACTTGCCGCACCTGCACGACATCACCACGATGATCGAGCTGTTCGGGCGCATGGGCATTGAGCCGGTGATCGACGAGAAACTCAGCGTCGAGATCGACCCGCGCACCATCAAGACCCTGATCGCCCCGTACGAGCTGGTGAAAACCATGCGTGCATCGATCCTGGTGCTGGGCCCGATGGTCGCCCGCTTCGGTGAGGCAGAAGTTGCACTGCCTGGCGGTTGCGCCATCGGCTCGCGTCCGGTGGACCTGCACATTCGCGGCCTGGAAGCCATGGGCGCGGTGATCGACGTCGAAGGCGGCTACATCAAGGCCAAGGCACCTGAAGGCGGCCTGCGCGGCGCGAATTTCTTCTTCGACACCGTCAGCGTGACCGGTACCGAGAACATCATGATGGCCGCGGCACTGGCCAAGGGTCGCAGCGTGCTGCAAAACGCCGCGCGCGAGCCTGAAGTGGTCGACCTGGCGAACTTCCTGATCGCCATGGGCGCCAAGATCAGCGGTGCCGGTACCGATACCATCACCATCGATGGCGTCGAGCGCCTGCATTCGGCCACCTACAAAGTGATGCCGGACCGGATTGAGACCGGCACCTACCTGGTGGCCGCTGCTGTCACCGGTGGCCGCGTCAAGGTCAAGGACACCGATCCGACTATCCTGGAAGCCGTCCTGGAGAAACTCAAGGAAGCCGGTGCCGAAGTCACCTGCGGCGAAGACTGGATCGAAGTGAACATGCACGGCAAGCGGCCCAAAGCCGTCAACGTGCGCACCGCACCGTACCCGGCGTTCCCGACTGACATGCAGGCACAGTTCATCTCCCTCAACGCCATTGCCGAAGGCACGGGCGCGGTGATCGAGACGATCTTCGAAAACCGTTTCATGCACGTCTACGAGCTGCACCGCATGGGCGCCAAGATCCAGGTCGAAGGCAACACGGCCATCGTCACCGGCACCGAGAAGCTCAAGGGCGCGCCAGTGATGGCCACCGACCTGCGGGCCTCGGCCAGCCTGGTGATCTCGGCCCTGGTTGCCGAAGGCGATACCCTCATCGATCGCATCTACCACATAGATCGTGGTTATGAGTGCATCGAAGAGAAACTGCAGATGCTGGGTGCCAAGATCCGCCGCGTGCCGGGCTAGTTTCGGCTGCATGGGCGCAGGGACGCGTCCGTTGATTTCGTTTCATTCGAGGGTGGTTGCACCCTTGATGTATGTTCGGCGCCGCTTGCGACCGGGCATGAGTACCTTGATAAGGACTGACGTTCCCCATGTTGACCATCGCACTGTCCAAGGGCCGCATCCTTGACGACACCCTGCCGCTTCTGGCTGAAGCGGGCATCGTGCCGACCGAGAATCCGGACAAGAGCCGCAAGCTGATCATTCCCACGACCCAGGCCGATGTGCGCTTGTTGATCGTGCGTGCCACCGATGTGCCGACTTACGTGGAACATGGCGCCGCCGACCTGGGCGTAGCCGGTAAAGACGTGCTGATGGAATACGGCGGCCAGGGCCTGTACGAGCCCCTGGACCTGCAGATCGCCCGCTGCAAGCTGATGACCGCCGGTAAAGTCGGCACGCCAGAGCCCAAGGGCCGCCTGCGGGTGGCGACCAAGTTCGTCAACGTTGCCAAGCGTTATTACGCCGAACAGGGCCGCCAGGTCGATATCATCAAGTTGTACGGTTCGATGGAGCTGGCGCCGCTGATCGGCCTGGCGGACAAGATCATCGACGTGGTCGACACCGGCAACACCCTGCGGGCCAATGGCCTGGAACCCCAGGACTTCATCGCGGACATCACCTCCCGGCTGATCGTCAACAAGGCTTCGATGAAGATGCAGCACGCCCGAATCCAGGCTTTGATCGATACCCTGCGCAAGGCAGTGGAATCGCGACACCGCGGCTGATTCACCTGCGCGACCTTGAGTCGCGCCCGTCTATCCGTGTCATAGCCAATTTTCTCAGGTGCCCACGCGAATGGACTGGTAGCTTAGGGCGCCTGAGCATTTGCCATTAATGAGGCCCTCGCTATGACCGCTCCCACTTCGATTCGCCGACTCAACGCTGCCGACCCGGATTTCGCACATCATCTGGATCATCTGCTGAGCTGGGAAAGTGTGTCTGACGACTCGGTCAATCTGCGGGTGCTGGAGATCATCAAGGCCGTGCGCGAGCGTGGCGATGAAGCCTTGGTGGAATTCACCCAGAAATTCGACGGCCTGCAAGTGGCGTCCATGGCCGACTTGATCCTGCCGCGCGAGCGCCTGGAGCTGGCCCTGACCCGGATCACCGTGCCCCAGCGCGAAGCCCTGGAAAAAGCCGCCTCCCGGGTGCGCGATTATCACGAAAGACAGAAGCAGGACTCCTGGAGCTACACCGAGGCCGACGGCACGGTGCTGGGCCAGAAGGTCACGCCGCTGGACCGCGCCGGCCTGTATGTACCGGGTGGCAAGGCGTCCTATCCGTCCTCGGTACTGATGAACGCGATCCCGGCCAAGGTTGCCGGCGTGACCGAAGTGGTCATGGTCGTCCCTACACCGCGCGGTGAAATCAACGAACTGGTGCTGGCCGCCGCCTGCATCGCCGGGGTGGACCGGGTGTTCACCATCGGCGGCGCCCAGGCCGTCGCCGCGCTGGCCTACGGCACCGAGAGCGTGCCGAGGGTCGATAAGGTGGTCGGGCCGGGCAATATCTACGTCGCCACTGCCAAGCGCCATGTGTTTGGCCAGGTCGGCATCGACATGATCGCCGGCCCGTCTGAAATCCTCGTGGTGTGTGACGGCCAGACCGATCCGGACTGGATTGCCATGGACCTGTTTTCCCAGGCTGAGCACGACGAAGACGCCCAGGCGATCCTGGTCAGCCCGGACGCCGAGTTTCTCGACAAGGTTGCCGCCAGCATCGACAAGCTGCTGCCCACCATGGATCGCGCCGAGATCATCAACACGTCGATCAACGGCCGTGGCGCACTGATCAAGGTCCGCGACATGGAGCAGGCCATCGAGGTCGCCAACCGCATCGCACCGGAACACCTGGAGCTGTCGGTCGCTGACCCGCAGGCCTGGCTGCCACTGATCCGCCACGCCGGTGCGATCTTCATGGGCCGCCACACCAGTGAAGCCTTGGGTGATTATTGCGCAGGCCCCAACCACGTGTTGCCAACGTCCGGCACCGCGCGCTTCTCATCGCCGCTGGGGGTGTATGACTTCCAGAAACGTTCGTCGATCATCTTCTGCTCCGAGCAGGGCGCCTCCGAACTGGGCAAGACCGCTTCGGTGCTGGCCCGTGGCGAATCGCTGAGCGCCCACGCCCGCAGCGCCGAATACCGCATTCTTGACGAGCCTTCCATTGAAGGGCAGGGGAACTGAAATGAGTAAATTCTGGAGCCCGTTCGTCAAGAACCTGGTGCCCTACGTGCCGGGCGAACAGCCGAAGCTGACCCGCCTGGTCAAGCTCAACACCAACGAGAACCCTTACGGGCCTTCGCCCAAGGCGCTCGCGGCGATGCAGACCGAGCTCAATGACAACCTGCGCCTGTACCCGGATCCCAACAGCGACCTGCTGAAAAGCGCCGTGGCCCGGTATTACAGTGTGCAGGGCAACCAGGTGTTCCTGGGCAATGGCTCGGATGAAGTGTTGGCGCACATTTTTCACGGCCTGTTGCAACACGACCAGCCGTTGCTGTTCCCGGACATCAGCTACAGTTTTTATCCGGTGTATTGCGGGCTGTACGGCATCCAGTTCGACGCGGTACCCCTTGACGCACAGTTCCGCATCGATCCGGCGGACTATGCCAAACCAAACGGCGGAATCATCTTCCCCAACCCGAACGCCCCCACTGGCTGCCTGTTGGCGCTGGAGGCGGTGGAGCAGATTCTCCAGGCCAGCCCGGATTCGGTGGTGGTGGTCGATGAAGCCTATATCGACTTTGGCGGCGAGACGGCCATCAGCCTGGTGGACCGTTACCCGAACCTGCTGGTGACCCAGACCTTATCCAAGTCCCGCTCGCTGGCGGGGCTGCGGGTGGGTCTGGCGGTGGGCCATCCGGACCTGATCGAAGCACTGGAGCGGATCAAGAACAGCTTCAACTCCTATCCTCTGGATCGTCTGGCGAATGTCGGCGGCGCGGCGGCGTTCGACGACCGCGAGCACTTCGATATGACTTGCCGGTTGGTCATCGAGCACCGTGAATGGGTGGTGGCGCAACTGCAAGCCAAGGGCTTTGAAGTGCTGCCTTCGGCGGCCAACTTCATCTTCGCCCGTCACCCGCGGCACGATGCGGCAGGCTTGGCGGCGAAACTGCGGGAGCAAGGGGTGATCGTGCGGCACTTCAAGCAGGAGCGGATCGCCCAGTTCCTGCGGATCAGCATTGGCACGCCTGAGCAGAACCAGGCGCTGATCGAAGCCCTCGGCGAACTCTAAAGCCCGCTGTTGAACCTAATGTGGGAGCGAGCTTGCTCGCGATAGCGGTATGTCAGTTACTTCAGTACTGACTGAACCATCGCTATCGCGAGCAAGCTCGCTCCCACATTGCCTTTAGGTGTTCAGGGATTAATCGTGATGCGGCTCGCCGACGAATGTCAGCGAGGTAAACACGCCGCGTGTTGCCACATCCTTGTTGTCCTTGAGGGTAATTTCCATCTGCGCGGCAATCACATTCAACCCTTCATTACGCACCACGACCTTGGCCCGGCCTTCGGCGTCGGTTTCAGTCGATACGGTGTCCGGTGCGCTGCGGTAATCGCCCACCAGTTTCACACCGGCCGCCGGTTTGCCATCCAGCAGCACCCGTACCGGTAGTGACTGGCCCGGACCGACGGTCAGCGGGTCGACTTCCGGCAGGATCAGGAACTTGACCTGATCGAGCTTCGGCAACTTCGCCCCAGGCTCGTAGATCGCCAGGCTGTACTTGAAGGTGTGGGTCGATTCAATCGCCCCGGGTACTTTGCTGCGGCCTTCATTGATCCACTTCTTGTCGGCGGTCTGGGACCACATGCCGTTGTCCAGTTCCACGGCCATCACGGCGGGTGGCTTGAGGGGCTGCAGGCGGGCGTGGTCCGGCAGGCGCTCCACGGTGACGGGGATCATCTTGCCCCCCAGGTCATAGGCCCAGGCGCCGCTGATTTTCTGCGCCTTGAAGGCATTGTCTTCGGCGCCGTGACCGTAAATCACCTCGATATTGCCGCGCCGTTGTTCGGTCCACAGGCCGTGGGCCGAAACTTGTGTAGCCAGGAGCAAGCCGAGAAGGGCGAGTGTCTTGGGGTGTTTCATGGGGTGTTTCATAGTGATGGGCCTTTTACAGATCGAGGGTGAGGCTGACGGTGAAGTTGCGTGGCGCGCCGGGGGTGACCCAGTAATTGCTGTAGGAGCGCTCGAAGTATTTTTCGTCGAAGACGTTGTTCAGGTTCAGGCCCACGGTGACGTTATCGCTGGCTTTGTAATGGGCCAGCAGGTCAACGGTGTGGTAGGCCGGCAATTCGAAATCCTTGCCGGCTTCACCCGAGCGGTCTCCGACATAGGTGAACGCCGCGCCGAGATCCGAACCCCGCAGGTGCCCGTCCTGGAATTCATAGACGCCGAGCAGGCTGCCGCTGCGCTTGGCGACGCCGAGGATCCGGCTGCCTGTGGGAATTTCCTCGTCACCCTCGGTCACTTCTGCATCGATGTAGGCGAAGGCGCCAATTACGCGCACGGCATCAGTCACCTGCCCGGTGACCTGTAGATCGAACCCTTGGCTGCGGGCCTTGCCCATGGCGCGTTTGAAGTCGGTCCCGGCGACTTGCGCCAGGACGTTTTCCTTCTCTATATGAAATGCCGCCAGGGTGGTACTCAGGCGATCGTCGAACAGCTCGCTCTTGATCCCCACTTCATAGCCGACACCTTCCTCCGGATCGAAAGTCTTACCGTCCGCATCCAGGCCATTATTGGGCTTGAACGAGGTGGAGGCATTGGCGAACAGCCCGACTTGCGGCGTCAGTTGATACAGCAAGCCGGCCCGTTGCGTCAGGGCGTCGTGACGTTGGCGGCTGGTGACATTGGTGGTGTGATCGTCAATGCTCTGCTCGAAGTGCTCATAACGCACGCCGATCATCCCCCGCAGTTTGTCGGTGAACACGATCTGGTCCTGGAGGTTCAGGGCCCGGCTTTGCACACGCTCGAAGAAGTCTGTGCCGAAAGGCGTGCCGTTGGGTTTTGGCTGGCCATAGACCGGCTGATAGATGTCGATGGGATAAGTACCGCCGGGGATGGTGGTCACGCGTTCGTTCTTGCGGTAGTCCTCGTATTCAGTACCGACCAACAGTTCATGCTGCCAGGGGCCGAGGTCGAATAGCCCACGCAATTCCAGTTGGGTAATGCTGTCGTGCCAATCGTTGTCGCGCTCACGGTAGCGGCGGTTCACTGTGCGGCCGTCGGCGTTCAGCGGTCGCGCTTCTGAGGCAAAACCCCAGAGTTCGCCCTGCTTGTAATGGCTGGCCAGGCGCACTTGCCAGGTATCATTGAGCTGATGTTCGAGGGCGGCCTGGAGCATGTTGTTGTGGTTGTCGATGTCGCCGTCGTTGGGCTCGCCCAGGAAGGTCGAACGGGAAACGCCGCTCCAGCGGTTGTTCGGGGCGACGATGCCGCGGTCGAACGTCGAGCTGTGGCGCACGATTTCGCTTTCTACCAGCAGGTGGGTGTCTGGACTCAGTTGCCAACTGATGGAGGGCGCGACGAAGACGCGCTTGCTGTCGAGGTGATCGCGAAAGCTGTGATTGTCCTCGACCGCCAGGTTGACCCGCGACAGCAGGTTGCCCTCGGCGTCCAATGGCGTGTTGACGTCCAGCGCGGTGCGGTAGCGATCCCAACTGCCGGCGCTGGTTTGCAAGGTGGTGAAGGCTTCGGGCTGGGGCTTCTTGGTGACGATGTTCACCGTGCCGCCGGGATCGCCTCGCCCATACAGGCTGGCCGCCGGGCCCTTCAACACTTCAATGCGTTCGATGTTGGCCGCGTCTGGAGTGCTTGGATAGCCGCGGTTGGCGCTGAAGCCGTCCTTGTAGAATTCCGATGTGGTGAAGCCACGCACGCTGTATTCGTAGAGCGTCAGGCCACCGAAGTTGTTTTGCTTGGACACGCCGCCGGCATATTCCAGCGCCCGCTCGACGCTGGTGCTGCCCAAATCCTTGAGGACGCTGGCGGGGATCACGCTGATGGATTGCGGGATGTCGCGCAGGGCGGTGTCGGTCTTGGTGGCGCTGGCCGAGCGGGTCGCGCGATAGCCTGTGACGGGGCCGGTGGGCGATTCGTACTCGGACGTCACGCTGATGGCGTCCAGCTCCAGCGGTTGGTTTTCTTCGGCGTAGGCTGGATCGCCCAGTAGGCCCAGGGCCAGGCTGGCGAGGGAAAGCCGTTTTAGGGATGACATGTTATGTTGTTCCAAATCTTATATTTGAAACAATATAACACTACTAATGAGAACTCATGCTATCTCTGTTTTCAGAGAAAGCAATCAGGACACTGTTTTTGTGGCGAGGGAGCTTGCTCCCGCTGGGCTGCGAAGCAGCCCCTGGGAATTGAATGCGATCAGTCTGATGTTCTGAGGGGAGGAGTTTAGGGCTGCTGCGCAGCCCAGCGGGAGCAAGCTCCCTCGCCACGGGATTACTCTTCTTCCTTGAGCACCACCGGTGCCGGCGGGGGACGCAGGCCGATTTCGGCGGTGAGCTTGAGTTCCTTGCCATTGCGCATCACCTGGATGGTGACTTTGTCGGTGGGCTTGATCCGCGCCACCTGGTTCATCGAGCGGCGGCCATCGCCAGCCGGTTCGCCGTCGATGCTCAGGATCACGTCGCCCAGCTGCAAGCCGGCCTTCTGCGCCGGGCCATCGCGGAAAATCCCCGCCACCACGATTCCAGGCCGTCCGGACAAGCCGAAGGACTCCGCTAGTTCCTGGGTCAGCGGCTGGACCTCAATCCCCAGCCAGCCGCGAATCACCTGGCCGTGTTCGATGATGGACTTCATCACCTCCATGGCCAGTTTCACCGGAATGGCGAAACCGATGCCCTGGCTGCCACCGGACTTGGAGAAAATCGCCGTGTTGATCCCAGTGAGGTTGCCATTGGCATCCACCAGTGCGCCGCCGGAGTTGCCAGGGTTGATCGCGGCATCGGTCTGGATGAAGTCTTCGTAGTTGTTCAGGCCCAACTGGTTGCGTCCAGTGGCGCTGATGATGCCCATGGTCACGGTCTGGCCGACGCCGAACGGGTTGCCGATGGCCAGGGTGACATCGCCGATGCGGATGCTGTCGGAGCGGCCGATGGTGATGGCCGGCAGGTTCTTCAGGTCGATCTTCAACACCGCGAGGTCGGTTTCCGGGTCGCTACCGATGACCCGGGCCAGGGTTTCACGGCCATCCTTGAGGGCCACCACGATCTGGTCGGCTCCGCTGGTGACGTGGTTGTTGGTCAAAATATAACCTTCCGGGCTCATGATCACGCCCGACCCCAGGCTCGACTCCATGCGCTTCTGCTTGGGCGAGTTGTCGCCGAAGAAACGTCGGAATTGCGGGTCTTCGAACAGCGGATGGCTAGGCTTGTTGATGACCTTGGTGGTGTACAGGTTGACCACCGCCGGGGCAGCAGTGGTCACGGCGTCGGCGTAGGACACCGGCCCCTGCTGCACAGCCTTGGTTTGCGGTGCCTGCTGCAGGTTGACGTCGAGGCTTGGCAGGCCGACCCATTCCGGGTAGCGCTGGATAATCAGTAGAGCGACAAGCACGCCAGCCAACAGCGGCCAGCCGGAAAAACGCAGCGCCTTGAGCATTAAGCACGTCCTACAAAGGTTGCAGGCGGTATGAGACCGCCCATAATGACGCGCATTATACGAGGCCGCGCGCGCCTCTGAACGGGATATTTAGGAGTCTTTTCATGGCCGTAGCCCTGAGCACCCTGGTCGAAGAAGCGGACCGTTACCTGGCCAGCAGCCGGATTGCCGATTATTGCCCCAACGGCCTGCAGGTCGAAGGCGCGCCGCAGGTGAGGCGTATTGTCAGTGGCGTGACTGCCAGCCAGGCGTTGCTCGATGCCGCAGTGGAAGCCGATGCCGACCTGGTGCTGGTGCATCACGGCTACTTCTGGAAGGGCGAAAACCCTTGTATCACCGGCATGAAGCAACGTCGCCTGAAAACCTTGCTCAAGCATGACATCAGTCTGCTGGCTTATCACTTGCCGCTGGATTTGCATGCTGACGTGGGTAATAACGTGCAACTGGCCCGTCAATTGGACATCACTGTCGAGGGGCCGCTGGATCCGGACAATCCCAAGGTTGTCGGCCTGGTCGGCTCCTTGTCCGAGCCGATGACGCCTCGGGATTTCGCCCGCAAGGTCCAGGAAGTCATGGGTCGCGAGCCGTTGTTGATCGAAGGCGAGCAGATGATTCGCCGGGTCGGTTGGTGCACGGGTGGTGGCCAGGGCTACATCGATCAGGCGGTATTGGCCGGGGTCGACCTGTACCTCAGCGGCGAGGCGTCGGAGCAGACCTTCCACAGCGCCCGGGAAAACGGCATCAGCTTCATCGCCGCCGGGCACCATGCGACTGAGCGCTACGGTGTCCAGGCATTGGGCGATTACCTGGCGCGACGGTTTGCCCTGGAGCACATATTCATCGATTGCCCGAATCCTATTTGACTGCTTATAGCCACTGTGGGAGCTGCAATGCCCGAACCCCCAGGCATATCCATATGCTGTTTCGATCTAGTTGGCGCCCTGATTAGAAGAGGACGCTGTGCTAGGATTCCCCGCTCGAACACGGCCCGCTGGCCGTTCATAAGAAAGTTTTCGTGAGTAGCCATGGTCGACAAACTGACGCATCTGAAACAGCTGGAGGCGGAAAGCATCCACATCATCCGCGAGGTGGCCGCCGAGTTCGATAACCCGGTGATGCTGTACTCCATCGGTAAAGACTCCGCCGTGATGCTGCACCTGGCACGCAAGGCGTTCTTCCCCGGCAAGCTGCCGTTTCCGGTGATGCACGTCGACACCCGCTGGAAATTCCAGGAAATGTACAAGTTCCGCGACCGCATGGTCGAGGAACTGGGCCTGGACCTGATCACCCATGTGAACCCGGACGGCGTGGCGCAGGGCATCAACCCGTTCACCCACGGCAGTGCCAAGCACACCGACATCATGAAGACCGAAGGCCTCAAGCAGGCCTTGGACAAATATGGTTTCGACGCTGCGTTTGGCGGTGCTCGTCGCGATGAAGAGAAATCCCGCGCCAAGGAGCGCGTGTACTCGTTCCGCGACAGCAAGCACCGTTGGGACCCGAAGAACCAGCGCCCGGAGCTGTGGAACGTCTACAACGGCAAGGTCAACAAGGGCGAGTCGATCCGCGTATTCCCACTGTCTAACTGGACCGAACTGGACATCTGGCAGTACATCTACCTCGAAGGCATCCCGATCGTGCCGCTGTACTTCGCCGCCGAGCGTGAAGTGATCGAGAAGAACGGCACGCTGATCATGATCGACGACGAGCGCATCCTCGAGCACCTGTCTGATGAAGACAAAGCCCGTATCGTCAAGAAGAAAGTGCGTTTCCGTACCCTCGGCTGCTACCCGTTGACGGGCGCGGTGGAGTCCGAGGCCGAGAGCCTGACGGACATCATCCAGGAAATGCTCCTGACGCGAACTTCCGAGCGCCAGGGCCGGGTCATCGACCACGATGGCGCAGGCTCGATGGAAGATAAAAAACGTCAGGGTTATTTCTAAGGGGTTGTCATGTCGCACCAATCTGATTTGATCAGCGAGGACATCCTCGCCTACCTGGGCCAGCACGAGCGTAAAGAGCTGCTGCGTTTCCTGACCTGCGGTAACGTCGACGACGGCAAGAGCACCCTGATCGGGCGCCTGCTGCACGACTCCAAGATGATCTACGAAGATCACCTGGAAGCCATCACCCGCGATTCGAAGAAAGTCGGCACCACCGGTGACGACATCGACCTGGCGTTGCTGGTCGACGGCCTGCAGGCCGAGCGCGAACAAGGCATCACCATCGATGTCGCGTACCGCTATTTCTCCACCGCCAAGCGCAAATTCATCATCGCCGATACCCCGGGCCATGAGCAGTACACCCGCAACATGGCCACCGGTGCTTCTACCTGTGACCTGGCGATCATCCTGGTGGACGCCCGCTACGGCGTGCAGACCCAAACCCGTCGCCACAGCTTCATCGCCTCGTTGCTGGGCATCAAGCACATCGTCGTCGCCATCAACAAGATGGATTTGAAGGACTTCGACCAAGGTGTGTTCGAGTCGATCAAGGCCGACTACCTCAAGTTTGCCGAAGGCTTGAAGTTGAAGCCCACCAGCATGCATTTCGTGCCGATGTCGGCCCTCAAGGGCGACAACGTGGTGAACAAGTCCGAGCGCTCGCCGTGGTACACCGGCCAGTCGCTGATGGAAATCCTCGAGACCGTGGAAGTGGCGGGCGACCGTAACTTCACTGACCTGCGTTTCCCGGTGCAGTACGTCAACCGTCCGAACCTGAACTTCCGCGGTTTCGCCGGCACCCTCGCCAGCGGCATCGTGCACAAGGGCGATGAAGTGGTGGTGCTGCCGTCGGGCAAGAGCAGCCGTGTCAAATCCATCGTTACCTTCGAAGGTGAGTTGGAACACGCCGGCCCAGGCCAGGCGGTGACGCTGACCATGGAAGACGAGATCGACATCTCCCGTGGCGACCTGCTGGTGCATGCCGACAACGTGCCACCGGTGACCGACAATTTCGAAGCGATGCTGGTGTGGATGGCTGAAGAGCCGATGCTGCCGGGCAAGAAATACGACATCAAGCGCGCCACCAGTTACGTGCCCGGCTCGATTGCCAGCATCGTCAACAAGGTCGACGTGAACACCCTGGAAGAAGGTCCGGCCAGCGCGTTGCAGCTCAATGAAATCGGCAAGGTGAAGATCGCCCTGGATGCGCCGATCGCCTTGGACGGTTACGAGAGCAACCGCACCACCGGCGCGTTCATCATCATCGACCGCCTGACCAACGGCACGGTCGGCGCCGGCATGATCGTCGCCCAGCCGCTGGCCCACGGCCACAGCACGCACCACGGCAAACTGGCCCACGTGTCAGTGGAGGAGCGCGCCCAGCGTTTCGGCCAGCAACCGGCCACGGTGTTGTTCAGCGGCCTGTCGGGCGCGGGTAAAAGCACGCTGGCCTATGCGGTGGAACGCAAGTTGTTCGACATGGGGCGTGCGGTATTCGTCCTCGACGGCCAGAACCTGCGCCATGACCTGAACAAGGGCTTGCCGCAGGATCGCGCCGGGCGTACCGAGAACTGGCGCCGTGCGGCTCACGTCGCCCGTCAGTTCAACGAAGCCGGTCTGCTGACCCTTGCCGCGTTTGTCGCACCGGATGCCGAAGGCCGCGAACAGGCCAAGGCGCTGATCGGCAAGGAACGTTTGCTGACGGTCTACGTCCAGGCCTCGCCGACGGTGTGCGCCCAGCGTGATCCGCAAGGGCTGTACGCTGCTGCTGGCGACAACATCCCGGGCGAGTCCTTCCCGTATGACGTGCCGCTGGACGCCGACCTGGTGATCGACACCCAGTCGCTGACACTGGAAGAGAGCGTCAAGCAGGTGCTGGATCTGCTGCGCAAGCGTGGGGCGATCTAAGGAACGCCGCCGTCAGTAAAAAGCCCGCAGATGAGTGATCATCTGCGGGCTTTTTGTTGTCTGGAAGGACGCTATCGCGAGCAAGCTCGCTCCCACAGGGGGTTGTCAGGAGACACCAGACCGGAGCTCACCCCCATCTCCTGTGGGAGCGAGCTTGCTCGCGATGAGGCCAGTACAGACACCTCAAGATCTACGGGGATGCTCGCGGTGCATCTGCTCCAGCAACGCATCCTTGTCCTGCCACAACTGGTTGATCCAGCCTTGGAATTCCAGGCGGTACACGCCGTCCTGATCGTAGCTTTTCCTGATGAACTGCGGGGGGATCTTCAGTTCCTGGAAGTGCACCACCACCTCTCCCACCTTGCCGCACAGCAAATCCCAATACCCCGGACGCCCGCCCGGATAATGAATCGTCACGTTGATGATCGACTCCAGTTGTTCACCCATGGCATCGAGCACAAACGCGATGCCGCCGGCCTTGGGCTTGAGCAGGTAGCGAAACGGTGACTGCTGCTGGGCATGCTTGCCTTCGGTGAAGCGTGTGCCTTCGACAAAGTTGAAAATGCCCACCGGGTTGTTGCGAAACTTCGCACAGGTCTTGCGGGTGGTTGCCAGGTCCTTGCCTTTCTTTTCCGGATGTTTTTCCAGGTAAGCCTTGGAGTAGCGCTTCATGAACGGGAACCCCAGCGCCCACCAAGCCAGGCCGATCACCGGGACCCAGATCAGCTCTTGCTTGAGAAAAAACTTCAACGGACGGATGCGCCGGTTCAGCACGTACTGCAGCACCATGATGTCGACCCAGCTCTGGTGGTTGCTGGTGACCAGGTAGGAATGCTGGTAGTCCAGGCCTTCCAGGCCGCTGAGGTGCCAGCGGGTGCGGCGCAGCAGGTTCATCCAGGCTTTGTTATTGCTGACCCAGGCCTCGTGGATGTGGCCCATCAGCCAGTCAGTGAAGCGCTGGGCGGCAGGGAAGGGCAGCAACAGCTTGAAGATCGCCACGATGAACAGCGGGGTGCAGCAGGCGATAGTGTTCAGCGCCAACAGCAGCGAGGCAACGACGCCGCGCAAGGGGGCAGGCAGGAAGTCCAGCATTTAAATATCCATGGGTCGGTTGGCGGCTTGGATCGCGGTCAGGGCGATGGTGTACACGATATCGTCGACCTGGGCGCCGCGGGGCAAGTCGTTCACCGGTTTGCGCAGGCCTTGCAGCATCGGCCCGAGGCTGACGCAATCGGCGCTGCGCTGCACCGCCTTGTGGGTGGTGTTGCCGGTGTTCAGGTCCGGGAAGATAAAGACGGTTGCCCGGCCGGCCACCTGACTGTTGGGCGCCAGTTGCCGCGCCACGGTTTCGTTGGCGGCGGCGTCGTATTGCAGCGGGCCGTCGATCAGCAAGCCGTGTTGCGCCTCATGGGCCAGCAAGGTGGCTTCGCGGACTTTCTCCACTTCCTCGCCACTGGCCGACTCGCCGCTGGAATAGCTGAGCATGGCCACCCGTGGAGTGATACCGAACGCGGCGGCCGAATCGGCACTCTGCAGGGCAATCTCCGCCAGTTCCGTAGCGCTGGGGTGCGGGTTCATCACGCAGTCGCCATAGACCAGCACTTCTTCGGGAAACAGCATGAAGAACACCGAGGACACCAGGGTGCAGCCCGGTGCGGTCTTGATCAGTTGCAAGGCCGGGCGGATGGTATTGGCGGTGGAGTGGATGACTCCGGACACCAGCCCGTCCACCTCATCCAGCGCCAGCATCATGGTGCCGATGACCACGGTGTCTTCCAGTTGCTGCTCGGCCATGGGCGCGTTCAGGCTTTTGCTCTTGCGCAACTGCACCATCGGTTCGACATAACGCTCGCGAATCGAATCCGGGTCGAGAATCTCCAGCCCCGGCGGCAGTTCGATGCCTTGGGCGCGGGCCACTGCTTCGACGTCGGCCGGTTTGGCCAGCAGCACACAGCGGGCGATGCCCCGGGCCTGGCAAATGGCAGCGGCCTGGACGGTCAGCGGCTCGCTGCCTTCCGGCAGCACGATGCGTTTGTTGGCTGCTTGGGCGCGTTGGATCAATTGATAGCGGAACACCGCTGGCGACAGGCGCATTTCCCGTGGCGTGCCGCAGCGCTGGTGCAACCACTTGGCGTCCAGGTGGCTGGCGACGAAATCGGTGATGATCTCGGCGCGTTCGCGGTCGTCGATCGGGATTTCCTTGTTCAGACCGTTCAGCAGGTTGGCGGTGTCATAGGAGCCGGTGCTTACCGACAGCACCGGCAGCCCGGCCTGCAAGGCGCCGCGGCACAGGTCCATGATGCGTGGGTCGGGCAGGGTGTCGCTGGTCAACAGCAGGCCGGCCAGCGGCACGCCATTGAGCGCGGCGAGGCTGACGGCCAGGATGATGTCGTCGCGATCGCCGGGGGTCACCACCAGCACGCCGGGCTTGAGCAGTTCCACGGTGTTGCGCATGGTACGGGCGCAAATGATGATGTTGCTCATGCGTCGGGTTTCGTAGTCGCCGGCGTTGAGCACCTGTGCGCCCATCAGGTCGGCCACGTCGCGGGTACGCGGGGCGTTGAGTTCGGGGCGAAACGGGATGCAACCCAGCAGGCGGAAATCGCCGCTGCGCAGCAGGGGCGAGTGCTCCTTGAGGCGTGTGGAAAACGCTTCCATGCTTTCGTCGGTGCGGACCTTGTTCAGGATCACTCCGAGGACTTTCGGGTCTTTCGGCCCGCCAAACAGTTGCGCCTGCAGCTCCACCCGGCCGGACAGCTCGGTCAGCACTTCGTTTTCCGGCGCCGACACCAGGATGACCTCGGCGTCCAGGCTCTTGGCCAGGTGCAGGTTGACCCGGGCGGCGTAGCTGGCGTTGCGGGTCGGGACCATGCCCTCGACGACCAGCACGTCCTTGCCGATGGCGGCCTGCTGGTAAAGGGTGATGATTTCTTCCAGCAGCTCGTCGAGCTGGCCGTCGCCCAGCATGCGCTCGACGTGAGCCAGGCCCAGGGGTTGCGGCGGCTTGAGGCCGTGGGTGCGGGCCACCAGTTCAGTGGATCGCTCCGGCCCGGTATCGCCGGGGTGAGGCTGGGCGATGGGTTTGAAAAAACCGACTTTCAGCCCGGCCCGTTCGAGTGTACGCACCAGCCCGAGGCTGATGGAGGTCAGGCCCACACCAAAATCGGTGGGTGCGATAAAAAAAGTTTGCATGCGGATTCTCTAAGGGTGCATGGCAATGGCGTGACCTATGACTGGTCATCTACCCACAATTCAGTCGCCAAGGTTATCGCTAACCGGGGCCTGTGCGCACCAGCCGCAGTCAAAGGGCTGGCCTATTTTTTCAATACGTTGCGCCGGGTCCAGTACCCAGGCCCGGGATTGCCACGGAGGCTGGTGGCGCAGGTGCTGGGTGTGACCGCAAGACAGCTCGGCCACCCAGTGCCCGTTCTCGTCCTGATGAAAACCGGTGACCGTTGGTCTGTTCGAGCAAGCCCGTTTGTCCGGGTTCCGTTCGCTTTCGGGCAAATCCTTGTTTAGACTTGTCCGTTCTTCATTCTTATGCAAAAGGTCTCGCCCCATGCTGATCGCCGCCAATAAGGCTGTCTCCATCGACTATACCCTGACCAACGACGCTGGTGAGGTCATCGACAGCTCTGCCGGCGGCGCTCCGCTGGTCTACCTGCATGGCGCAGGCAACATCATCCAGGGCTTGGAGAAAGCCCTGGAAGGCAAAACTGTCGGTGACGACCTGGACGTTACCGTTGAACCGGAAGACGCTTACGGCGAGTATTCCGCCGAACTGGTCAGCACCCTCAGCCGCAGCATGTTCGAAGGCGTGGATGAGCTGGAAGTGGGCATGCAGTTCCACGCTTCGGCGCCCGATGGCCAGATGCAAATCGTCACCATCCGCGACCTGGAAGGCGACGACGTTACCGTTGACGGCAACCACCCACTGGCCGGCCAGCGCTTGAACTTCAAGGTCAAGATCGTCGACATTCGTGACGCCAGCCAGGAAGAAATCGCGCATGGTCACGTCCATGGCGAAGGTGGCCATCACCACTGATTTCTGCGCTACGCTCAAGTGAACTGGAGAGGCGCCACACGGCGCCTTTTTAGTCGGTTGCTGTTAGCATCACCCATGGCTGTTTCGAAAAGATCCGCAAACCTGGAGTTCGTCATGAGTGCTTTTCACGACCTTAAACTGAAAGCCCTGGATGGTCAGGAGCTTGCTCTGGCGCCTTTCAAGGGGCAAGTCGTGCTGGTGGTCAACGTCGCCTCCAAATGTGGCCTGACGCCTCAGTACGCTGCGCTGGAAAACCTCTACCAGCAATACAAGGCCAAAGGCTTCAGCGTGCTGGGCCTGCCCTGCAATCAGTTCGCCGGGCAAGAGCCGGGGACCGAGGAGGAGATCCAGGCGTTCTGCAGCGTCAATTATGGCGTGACGTTCCCGCTGTCCAGCAAACTGGACGTGAACGGTCATGACCGTCATCAGTTGTACCGCCTACTGGCGGGCGAGGGCGCCGAGTTTCCCGGGGACATTACCTGGAACTTCGAAAAATTCCTGCTCGGCAAGGACGGTCGCGTGCTGGCGCGTTTCTCGCCGCGCACGGCGCCGGATGATCCTGCGGTGATCCAGGCCATCGAAAAAGCGTTGGCTTGATAGCCCGGCACTGAACCCTGTGGAGAGGGAGCTTGCTCCCGCTGGGCTGCGCAGCAGCCCCGTTTCTTTGCGGTTGCTGCGCAACCGAGCGGGAGCAAGCTCCCTCGCCACGGGGTTTCATGATTGAGTAACCCCACAGCGCTCCCTTCTAGTCCTTAATCACTCCAATCAATAGTGCTACCCACCACCCGGCACGGCACATATTATCCTCGTCATATAGACCTGCGACCTTGTCCCGTGGAGTGCCCCCATGCCAGTAAAAGCCCTGTTCAAACCCTTCCAGCTTGGCGCGCTCGAGCTGCCGACCCGCGTGGTAATGGCGCCGATGACCCGTTCCTTCTCGCCAGGTGGCGTGCCGAACAGCAAGGTGATCGAGTATTACCGTCGTCGTGCGGCGGCCGGGGTAGGCCTGATCATCACCGAAGGCACGACCGTCGGGCACAAGGCTTCCAATGGTTACCCGAACGTGCCGCACTTCTATGGCGATGCCGCGCTGGCCGGTTGGAAAAAAGTGGTTGATGCGGTGCACGCCGAAGGCGGCAAGATCGTTCCACAGCTGTGGCACGTGGGCAGTGTGCGCCGCACCGGCACCGAGCCGGATGCCAGCGTTCCGGGCTATGGCCCGACCGAGAAGCTCAAGGACGGCCAGGTGGTGGTCCATGGCATGACCCAGGCCGATATCGACGAAGTCATCGCCGCGTTCGCCCAGGCGGCGAAAGACGCCCAGAGCATCGGCATGGATGGTGTGGAAATCCACGGTGCCCACGGTTATCTGGTGGACCAGTTCTTCTGGGAAGGCAGCAACCAGCGCACCGACGGTTACGGCGGCAGCCTGGCCAACCGTTCGCGCTTTGCGATCGAATTGATCCGCGCCGTGCGTGCGGCGGTGGGCGAGGGCTTCCCGATCATTTTCCGGTTCTCCCAATGGAAACAGCAGGATTACACCGCGCGCCTGGTGCAGACCCCTGAAGCCCTGGGCGAATTCCTCAAGCCGTTGTCCGAGGCTGGCGTGGATATTTTCCATTGCTCGACACGCCGCTTCTGGGAGCCGGAGTTCGAAGGCTCCGCGCTGAACCTGGCCGGCTGGACCCGCCAGCTCACCGGCAAGCCCACCATCACCGTGGGCAGCGTCGGCCTGGATGGCGAGTTCCTGCAGTTCATGGTCAACACCGACAAAGTCGCGCAGCCGGCCAGCCTGGAAAATCTGCTGGAGCGTCTGAACAATGATGAGTTCGACCTGGTGGCGGTAGGGCGTGCGCTGCTGGTGGATCCGGACTGGGCGCAAAAAGTGCGCGAAGGTCGGGAGCAAGACATCTTGCCGTTCAGTCGCGAAGCATTGATGACGCTGGTTTAAGCGGCGCCTGATCTGCCGCTATCGCGAGCAAGCTCGCTCCCACATTTGATCTTCAGCGAGCATGAGTCTGGTGTTCGACAAAGATCCCCTGTGGGAGCGAGCTTGCTCGCGATGGCGATCTCAATATCGCCGAAGACTCAGCGCACTGTCGGCGCAGCAGGCATCACCTGCTCGCCCACACAAACCCCACGCAACTGCGCCTCAAATTGCTCGATCACCGCCGCCCAACCCTGGCGACTGGCATGCTGGCGAGCATTGAGCCTCACGCAACGCAAGGCCTCGCGCTCCTCCAGTAGCCAACGTGCTGCGTCGCAGAACGCTTCTTCGTCCCCCGGCATTGCCAGCACGCCGTTGTAACCATGGCGAATGTGTTGCGCCGCCGCCGCCTGATCATAGGCCACCACGCCCAGCCCGGACGCCAATGCTTCCAACACGACATTGCCGAAGGTTTCGGTCAGGCTTGGAAAGACAAACACATCGGCGGACGCATAGTGACAGGCCAGCGCCTCGCCACGTTGTGAGCCACAAAAGATCGCCTCGGGCAGCTCCAGCTCCAGCGCGGACCGCTGCGGGCCGTCGCCGACCACCACCAGTTTCATCCGCCGTCCCGGAAACGCGCTGCGCAGGGTATCGAAACTGCGCTTGAGCAAACCGAGGTTTTTTTCCGGTGCCAGGCGCCCGACATGGATCACGGCGACGTCATCATCGCCCAGGCCCCAGGCCTCACGCAGGGTGGCCGAGCGTTTGATCGGATGGAACAACTGGCTGTCCACGCCGCGAGACAGCAGCGCCACCCGCTCGAAATGCCGACGCTCCAGCTCCATGCGCTGGCTGAGACTGGGAACCAGGGTCAGGCTGGAGCGGTTGTGAAACCAGCGCAGGTAATGGGTGAGCATTCGACTCAACAAACCGAGGCCGTACTGCTGGGTGTATTGCTGGAAATTGGTGTGGAAACCGCTGACCACCGAGATGCCCAGGCGCCGCGCCGCTCGCAACGCCGACAAGCCCAGGGGGCCTTCCGTGGCGATGTACAACACGTCTGGGCGATGACGTTTCCAGCGCCGCAGCAGTTTGTGCATCGACGCCTGGCCCCACTGCAAACCCGGATATCCTGGCAATGGCCAGCCCCGGCACAGCAGCAACTGCTCATCACTGACCTGGCGTTGGTCGTCGGCCTGGCGGGGCCGGATCAGTTCCACCCGATGCCCGCGAGCACGCAAGCCGTCATACAGGCGGCCGAGGGTATTGGCCACGCCATTGATTTCCGGCGGGAAGGTTTCGGTGATCAGGGTAATGTGCAGATGTGTGGTCATGACCCCAGTGTCGACCAGGGCCATTTCGTCATTGTGACGCCAGGATGATGGATTTGTGACGGCTCAGCCTTGCCGAGCCAACGCGTTCTCGGCGCCTTGCTCGCGTACCCAGAACAAGGTTGCCCCGGCCACCGCCGCCGGCATCATCAGGATATTGACCACCGGGATCAGCAGCACCAAATACACGCTGCCGCCAAAGCCCAGGCTCTGCCAGCGTTTTTCCCGCAGCCAGGCGAGCATCTCGTTCCAGCCCAGCTTGTGGTTGTCCGCTGGATAGTCGATGTACTGGATCGCCATCATCCATACGCCGAACAGCAGCCACAGCGGTGCGGCCACGATATTGATCACGGGGATGAACGAGAGTACGAAAAGCCCCAGGGCACGGGGCAGGAAATAGCCAAGCTTGCGCGCCTCCCGGGCGAGGGTCCGCGGGATCATGGCGACCAACTCGCCCCAACTGAAGGCGGGGAAATCATCGGTGCCACGGACGACGACTTCGACTTTTTCCGCGAGAAAGCCATTGAACGGCGCGGCGATGATGTTGGCGAGCATGGTGAAGGTGAAAAACACCATCAGCACAACGAGCACCACGAACAGCGGCCAAAGGACATAGTTGAGAAAACTCAGCCAGTCCGGCAGCGACGGCATCAGTGTGTCGACCCACAGGCTGAACTGATGGCCGGCCAGGTAAATCAATCCGACGAACAACACCAGGTTGATCGCCAGGGGCAGGAGTACGAACAAACGCAGGCCCGGGCTCAGGATCAGCTTGAGGCCTTCTCGCAAATATTGCGGGCCGGACAGGACGGGGGCGGGCATAGGTGACTCCGAGCGAAGGTGAACGCGCCGACCTTACCGGCTTTGCCGTGCGCGGGAAAGCGGCGACATCGCGCGTAACAACCTTTATTGAAGCGGACGCGCCTATTAAAAGGACCGCTGCGGATAGAGCTCACCTATGAGCTGGATTGTTAAACCGTATTTCCTTAATCTTCCCACCCTCGATACGCTGCACCCATTCTTTTTTCAGGACTGTCGAACCCAAGCCTTCCCCAAGTGCGTCAACGGTCCTTTTTTATTCACGCCGTTCACCCGGCGTTCCGGCCCCGAAAGGTCCGGTCAACAGGAGCAGGTCATGTCTGAAGCCCGTCATTCGCGAGTGATTATTCTCGGTTCCGGCCCTGCCGGTTACAGCGCTGCGGTTTATGCAGCCCGTGCCAACCTCAAGCCACTGCTGATCACCGGCATGCAGGCCGGCGGTCAATTGACCACCACCACCGAAGTCGACAACTGGCCGGGGGACGTCCACGGCCTGACCGGCCCGGCGTTGATGGAGCGTATGAAAGAGCACGCCGAGCGTTTCGAGACTGAAATCGTTTTCGACCACATCAATGCCGTGGACTTCGCCGCCAAGCCGTACACCCTGAAGGGTGACAGCGCGACCTACACCTGCGATGCTCTGATCATCGCCACCGGCGCCAGCGCGCGTTACATCGGTCTGCCATCGGAAGAGGCCTTCATGGGCAAGGGCGTTTCCGCCTGCGCGACCTGCGACGGTTTCTTCTACCGCAACAAGCCAGTGGCCGTGGTGGGTGGCGGCAACACCGCCGTCGAGGAAGCCTTGTACCTGGCCAACATCGCCAGCACGGTCACCCTGGTCCATCGTCGTGAAATATTCCGCGCCGAGAAAATCCTGGTCGACAAGCTCAATGCCCGCGTCGCCGAAGGCAAGATCATCCTCAAGCTCAACGCGACCCTGAATGAAGTGCTGGGCGACAACATGGGCGTGACCGGTGCCCGTCTGAAAAACAACGACGGCAGCTTTGAAGAGCTGAAAGTTGACGGTGTATTCATCGCCATCGGCCATACCCCGAACACTTTGTTGTTCGACGGCCAGTTGGATCTCAAGGACGGCTACCTGGTGGTCAAGGGCGGCCGCGACGGCAACGCCACCGCCACCAGCGTCGAAGGTATCTTCGCCGCCGGCGACGTGGCCGACCACGTCTACCGCCAGGCCATCACCTCGGCCGGTGCCGGTTGCATGGCGGCCCTGGACGCGGAGCGTTACCTGGATGACCTGCAGAACGCTTCGTTCTGATCCATCCGCTTAAAAAAACCGGCTTCGGCCGGTTTTTTCATACCTGAATATTGATCACCGATCTCCTGTGGGAGCGAGCTTGCTCGCGATGGCGGTGTATCAGTCAACATCGATGTCGGCAGACTTGACGCCATCGCGAGCAAGCTCGCTCCCACAGGTTCTGTGTGGTCAGCAACGCTGCACTTCAGGCCAGCTTCTCCAGGCACGCCTCGAGAATATCCAAGCCCTCTTCCAACACCGCCGCCTCGGTGGTCAGCGGCGCCAGCAGCCGGATGATGTGCCGCGATTTACCGCTGGGCATCAGCAACAGCCCCGCCTCCCGCGCCAGGGCCAGCAGTTGAGTCAATTGCGCCGCTGCCGGGGTGCCGTCGGCGTGGGCCAGCTCGATACCGCGCATGGCGCCGATACCGGTCAGGCGGCCCAGGTAAGGCGTCAGAGCGCGACTACGCCAGGATTCGTAGCGGCTGACGATCGCCTCTTCCTGTTGCGTGCCCCAGGCGTGCAGGTTCGCGTCGGTCATTTCGTCCAGGGTCGCCAGTGCGGCGGCGCAGGCGATGGGGTTGCCTGAGTAGGTGCCGCCCAATCCGCCCTTGGGCAGGTTGTCCAACAGCGCCTTGCGTCCTACCACCGCGCCGAGGGGGACGCCGCCGGCAATACTTTTACCCAGCAGGATCAGGTCAGGCTCGATGCCCAGTCGCGAGAATGCGAAACGCTGGCCGGTGCGACCGAAGCCGGACTGGATTTCATCGACGATCAGCACGATGCCCTTGTCGTCGCAGAATTGCCGCAGGGCCTGGGCGAACGGTATGTCCAAGGCCAGGAAACCGGCTTCGCCCTGGACCGGCTCGACGATGAAACAGGCGACGTCGTTCACGTCGATCTCGACGCTGAACAGCCGCTCCATGGCCTTCAAGGCCTCGGCGCACGTTACGCCGTTGTCCTGGCTAGGGAAGGGCAGGTGATAGACCGGCCCGGGCAGCACGCCGACTTTCTGTTTGTAGGGTGCGACCTTGCCATTGAGGTTGAGGGTGGCCAGGGTTCGACCGTGGAAACCGCCATCAAAAGCGATGACGGCGGTGCGTCCCGTGGCGCCGCGCACGATCTTCAAGGCGTTTTCCGCCGCCTCGGCGCCGCTGTTGGTGAGCATGCCGCTGATCGGGTAATCCACCGGGACAAACGCCGCCAGGCGCTCCATCAGTGCAATGTAGGGCGCATGGGGCGCGGCGTTGAACGCGTAGTGCGTCAGCCGGGTGGCCTGTTCGCGGATCGCCTCGACCACGCGGGGATGACAATGACCGAGGTTCAGCACGCCGATGCCGCCGACGAAATCGATGTAGCGCTTGCCCTCGGTGTCCCAGACTTCGGCATTCCTGCCATGGCTGAGGCTGACGGGGTGCACGATGGAAATCGACTGGCTGATGGTTTCGCTGCTCATGGATGACGGCTCGGCGGGAGGAAAGATTGCCTTTATCTAAGCCGCGAGCAGAGGGGCCCGGCAAACGAAATAAAGTTGCCGGGTCAATCTTAAAAGTCGGGATGTGTGTGCGGCGCCGATTACTTGGGATGTGCAGCCCGTGGGCCACCAGCGCACGGATGCTGCCGCTGCCTTATGTGGCGAGGGAGCCTGCTCCCGCTGGGGCGCGAAGCGGCCCCCAAACCTGGCAACGCGGTGTGTCAGGCAAATTGAGTTTGACTGCCTGGGTCTGCTGCGCAGCCCAGCGGGAGCAAGCTCCCTCGCCACAAAAGCGGACCGCAGCACAAAAAACGGATCTCACCAAAAAGGTAGGGTCGGTCAGCGCCGTTGCAGCGGCTGCACCTCAAACTTCACCCCCGCCAGCCCATGGGCCATCAGCGCACGGATATTGCCGTGATCGCTGCCTTCCGGTGTGGCCAGTACCGAACGGTAATGTTCGCCAAACGCCAGGAGTGCTTCTTCATCGCTCAGGCCTTCAAGCAGTGCCAGGCCCAGGGTCTTGCAGGAGCCTTCGTTCTGCCCAGCGGCGTTTTGCACGCCACCGTTGTTGAAGGCCTGGGGCTGGTAGTCGTAGCCAGCGGTGATAAAGGCCAGGGTGTCGGCAAAGGCGTGTTCGCCGCTCTTGAGGCGGGTGCGCAGGGTGTTCAGGTCAGGCATCGGGTTTTCCTTTGGCGAACGCCGCTTGCTGTTCGGCGCTGGCTTCTTGCTGGTATTGGGCTTTCCACTCGGCGTACGGCATGCCGTAGACCACTTCGCGGGCGTCGTCGAGGCTGACCTCGATCTGGCGCTCATCGGCGGCGGCCTTGTACCACTTGGACAGGCAGTTGCGGCAGAAGCCGGAGAGGTTCATCAGGTCGATGTTCTGCACATCCTTGCGGCTGTCCAGGTGGGCAACCAGCCGACGGAAAGCGGCGGCTTCGAGTTCGAGGCGTTGTTGATCGTTCATGGAGGTCTCTGCGAGACAGCTTCAAGGGGCGAGCTTCAAGCTGCAAGTTTGGATTACGGTCGTCAGGCTTGAAGCTTACAGCTTGAGGCTTGCAGCTGCTACGAAGTAGCCCGACTTGCCGCGAGTGTAATCGACACGGACTCGGCAAATCGCAAGGCGTGGGGCTTGTCGACTTCGACTTCGGCGTACAGCACCGACGCGTTGGCCATGACCAGGTCGAGCAATTCCTGGGTCAGGCGTTCGAGCAGCGCGAAGCGGTTACCTTCCACATGGGCGATGATCGCCTTGGTGATGGTGCGGTAGTTCAGCGCGTGGTCGATGTCATTGTCGCGTACTGCCTCTTGGGCGGCGTAGAGGATGGTCAGGTTGATCAGCACATCCTGCTTGTTGAGGATTTCATCCTCGTTGATGCCGATGAAGGTGCGCAGGCGCAGGTCCTTGACCTTGATGCGTGCCATGGCTGGCTGAAGTTGTGGCATTTACTTGCTCCGTCGAATCAATTGCAGGAACTCCTGGCGGGTGGTGCTGGACTCGCGGAAGGCGCCGAGCATCACCGAGGTGTTCATGGTCGAGTTCTGTTTTTCGACACCGCGCATCATCATGCACATGTGCTGGGCTTCGATCACCACCGCAACGCCGGCGGCCTGGGTGACCTGCTGCACCGCGTCGGCGATTTGCCGGGTGAGGTTTTCCTGGATTTGCAGGCGGCGGGCGAACATGTCCACCAGCCGGGCGATTTTCGACAGCCCCAGGACCTTGCCCGTAGGAATATAAGCTACATGGGCCTTGCCGATGAAGGGCAACAGGTGATGTTCGCACAGGGAATAGAGTTCGATGTCGGCGACGATCACCATTTCATCGCTGTCCGAGGCGAACAGGGCGCCGTTGACGATCTGCTCGACGCTTTGCTCATAGCCATGGCAAAGGTACTGCATGGCCTTGGCCGCGCGCACCGGGGTGTCGAGCAAACCTTCGCGCTCCGGGTTTTCGCCCAGGCCGATAAGGATCTCGCGGTAGTTCTGGGGCAGGGATAGTGTCATGGTACTTCCTCGAAACAAGGCTATTTGACGTGCCTTCCGCCGTTGACGGTCAGGGTCGTGCCGGTGACATAGGGGTTGTCCAGCAGATAACGCAGGCTCTGGTAGATCACTTCGCAGCCGGGCTCGATGCCCAGCGCAGATTTGGCCAGGGCCTTGGCACGGTAAGCTGCGTCGTCTTCGGGATTGAACAGTAGCAGGGCCGGGGCGATGCCGTTGACCTTGATGGCGGGCGCGTACTTCGCCGCGAACGACAGGGTCAGGCTTTCGAGACCAGCCTTGGTGGCGCAATAGGCAATGTGCTTGCTGCTGCCCTTGCGCGTCACATCATCGCTGATGTGCACGATATCCGCAGGCGTTGAGCGTTGCAGCAGCTCGGCGCAGCGCAGGTTGATCAGATAGGGCGCGAGCATGTGCACACCGACCATAGCGCTGAAAGCGTCCGTTTCGGCGCCTGGGGCCTCGGCCAGCCACGCCGAGGCGTTGTGCACGATGGCCCGCAACCGGTCGGTGTGTTGCTTGAGCTGTTCGATGAAATCCAGGATCCCGGCCTCGCTGGAAAGGTCGGCGAACAGCACGGTCGCCCCCAGGTCCCGCAGCGTCTGCACGCCCGGGCGTTCGGTGCGATACGTGGCGATCACCGGTTGACCGTCTTCCAGCAATCGCTGGGCGCAATGCAGGCCGACGCGCTGGGCGGCGCCGGTGATCAGGATCGGAGCGGTGGCGCTGGACATAGGGCAGCTCGGTTCACGACAAGAGCAAAACTATAACAGCGACCGGTCCATTCAAACCCAAATGTTGACTACCATTGCATTTTCGCGAGCAGTGGCGACGCGTTGCTATCGAAAAAACAGCCAAAACGTATGCCATTTCGAACGAAACGCAACGAAACCACATATTGCTGATGTTTCTCCTTGTCATCTCATGACTAGGAGGGGGTAAACTGGGATCCAATTTGCCAGCCGGAATTGTCTGCCAAAATGAGCGTAATCACAGACGATAACTTCGTTTTCCAGGCCTCAGGGGCTTTAAAACGCGAAGATTTGTTCCCCATTCGTGAAGTAGCCCGATTGACCGGTGTAAACCCCGTGACCCTGCGCGCATGGGAGCGTCGCTACGGTTTTATCCAGCCTACCCGCACTGAAAGCGGGCATCGCCTGTACTCTTTGAGCGATATCGAAAAGGTGCGCAGCATACTGGCCTGGATCGAGCGCGGCGTGGCGGTCAGTAAAGTGGGCAAGATCCTGGCGAAGACCGAGTCGGTACAAGCAGTCTCCGCGCTGATTTCATCCGATCTGGTCAGAGCCGATTACGCTGAGTGGCAACAGCAGGTAGCGGAAGCAGTACGCAACTTTGACGATATAGAGCTGGATCGCATCTACGGGCAGATCTTTGCCACCTACGCAGTGCCGATCATCTTCCAGGACATCCTCATGCCGCTCTGGCGGCAATTGTTGCAACGCCAGCAGGAGTTCGGGCAAACCAGTGAGTGGGTGTTTTTTGACGGCTTCCTGCGCTCGCGCATCATCCAGCGGCTCTTGCTCAAGCGTGAAGACCTGTCGCGCCGTGTCCTGATCAGCGCCATCGCCGGTCAATGCCGTGAGCTGGAACTGCTGGTCACAGCGCTGTTCCTGTCCAAGGCAGACGTGGGCGTCAGGGTGCTGACGATCGGCCTGCCATTCGACGAACTGACCCTGGTGTGCCAGAAGATCCAGCCGTTGGCGCTGGTGCTGGTTTCCAACCATGCGCCGGGCTCCGAGTTTCCCAAGCGCCTGGGAAAATTGGCGATGAGCCTGGATTGTCCGTTAATGCTGGCCGGTGATGCGTCCGATCTGGCGCAGGAGTGCCTGGCTGGCTCCTCGATCGGTTGCCTGGGCAATGAGGGGGCGGTGATGCACCATCGCTTGCGTCAATTTCTGACGGGCAACCTGGACACCTGAACGGGTGCCCTGCCTCACCTGTTATAGGTGCATGGTTGGATGGGTGAGACGGTGTTGCTGCAGGATGTATTGGCGCAGGCGCTCAGTCTCGTCCTGGTCATTCTGGTTCAAATGGTAGGCGAAAAAACCTTGATCGGTTTCCCGTTCGAAGGTGCCTCGCAACGAGATTCTCTCGTAGCCTGACGGGCTGAACCACAAGGCAAACTGCTTCAGTGGCTTGATACGACTGCGGTTTTCCAACAAGACGCCTTTACAGGACACTTCGTGGACCCAGAGAGATCCCGGCTGGCCCTTGATGTTTTCAAGTGCCACAGGTTCTTCGAGCGTCAGGCGCCATGGGCGTATCTTCGGTCCGTCTTCGTAGATACTCGGCACACCCAAACGCAGGTGCATCGCATGGAATTCGTCTTCCACCAGATGCAACGGAAAAGTCATTTGCTGGTTTTCGAAATTGGCTTGCAACGTGACCTGCTCGTTTGCCGCCAGACGCGTCAGCAGGTCACGGATCTGCGAACCACCGTTTACCAGCAAGCTCGACGTGACATCCCGCTCGTTCAATTGCGGGTTGTGCTGCATGGTCCGGATGAAATCCAGTTCATCCTGAGTCAGTAGGGCATCGCGCTGCATGGTCTACTCGAAATGATGATTTACATTTTCACTGGTGATTGTAGTGACTGACCGTTAATTCGCCGGTTTGTTTGTGCCGTTCGTCGCTTCGAGCCGGGCAATCGTTTCCCGGGCTTCGGCCAACTGTTGTTCCAACTGGGCGATGCGTTGCTGGGCCTTGACTTGGACGGTGACGTCTTTCTGAACGCCGACGAAATAGGTATGGCCGTCGGCCTCGCTTTTAACCGTTGATAACGACAGTTCATTCCAGAAGGGCATGCCATCCTTGCGGTAGTTGCGCAGCACTTCCCGGCACGACCCCCCTCGCTTCAAGGCATCGCGAATCAGCGCGAGAGCGGGTTGGTCGCGATCACCCGATTGCAGGAACCGGCAATCCTGATAAAGGATTTCATCGCGGTTGTAGCCTGTCAGCCGTTCGAAGGCTGGGTTTACGTAGATGAGAATATTGTCTTCGTCGCCTTCTTTCTCAGCGATGACGATCCCGTCGTTCGAAGCATTGATGACCAGTTGCATCAGTTGAGCGTTGATCATGTAGAAGGCCCTTTAAACGTCCTTGTTGAAGCAGCATTCTAGAAGAAATCGCCAGGCTGTCCACTTGCCATTATGGGCTGTTGAGAGCCATTCGCAGTCCGGTGAGCGCTGCTGTTACTATCGCGGCTCTCTTACTTTGGTTCAGGATCAGATTGATGAAAGTCGCCATTCTTTCCGGCTCGGTCTATGGCACCGCCGAAGAAGTCGCCCGACACGCGGCCAAACTGTTTCGCGACGCGGGTTTCGAAGCCTGGCACAACCCTCGCGCCACCCTGGCGGATATCCAGGCATTCGGCCCGCAGGCCTTGCTGGCGGTGACCTCTACGACGGGCATGGGTGAATTGCCGGACAATTTGATGCCGTTGTACTCCATCCTCCGCGACCAATTGCCTGGATTCTTTCGCGGTTTGCCCGGCGCAGTGATCGGCCTGGGTGACGCCAGCTACGGGGATACCTTCTGCGCAGGCGGCGAGCAGATGCTCGAGCTGTACGCCGAGCTGGGCGTGCGCGAAGTGCTGCCGATGCTACGGCTGGACGCCAGCGAAAGCGTTACCCCGGAAACCGATGCCGAACCGTGGCTCGCCGAGTTGATCGACGCCTTGCGTTGAAGGCGTTGGCCGGGCGCCAGGGCATCCACTGCGATGACCCGCTCGGCCAGTAAGCTGGCTGCTAATGCAACTACCGCTACCCCAAGAGCTGACTAGACTGATTTTCTTGCGTACGAAGTTTTTTGTAATGAGATTCATATAATAAGAAAACCAGGGGGTCCAAGCCGTGAGCGTAGCGCCCGTCCAACCGACACCGACACTCAGCATCAAAGACCAAGTCAGTGCAGCCGAATGGCAAACCCGGGTCGACCTTGCCGCCTGTTATCGGCTTGTCGCGTTGCATGGCTGGGACGACCTGATCTTCACCCATATTTCCGCCAAGGTTCCCGGTACGGAGGATTTCCTGATCAATCCGTTTGGGTTGATGTTCCATGAAATCACCGCGTCGAGCCTGGTTAAAGTCGACCAGGCTGGCAATAAGTTGATGGACAGCCCCTACGAGATCAACCCGGCCGGCTACACCATCCACAGTGCGGTGCATGAGGTTCGCCATGACGTCGCCTGCGTGTTGCACACCCACACGGCCGCCGGTGTCGCGGTGTCGGCCCAGAAGCAGGGCGTGCTGCCGATCAGCCAGCAATCGCTGTTCGTGCTGTCGAGCCTGGCCTATCACGCCTATGAAGGGGTGGCCTTGAATCACGAGGAAAAGGCTCGCTTGCAGGCGGACCTTGGCGACTGCAATTTCCTGATGCTGCACAACCATGGCCTGCTGACCTGCGGCGGCACCATCGCCGATACCTTCCTGATGATGTTCACCTTCCAGCGCGCCTGTGACATCCAGGTCCTGGCTCAGGGCGGTGGGGCCGAATTGATTGCCATCGAGCCGCAGATCCTGGCCGGCGCCCGGGCGATGATCGCCGGGGTGACCAGGAGCGCCCAAGGCATGGGCGGTGCGCTGGCCTGGCCGGCGTTGCTGCGCAAACTCGATCAGCAAGATTCGGGCTATAGAAGCTGATGACACCCAACCAGATCCCCCTGCGTATCTGGCGCCAGCGCAGCCAGACCTTCATGTTCCGCGGCCATGCCATTCGTTACTGGGTGGCAGGGCAGGGCGAGCCGCTGTTGCTGATCCACGGTTTCCCCACCGCCAGTTGGGATTGGCATTACCTGTGGCAACCATTGGCGCAACGCTATCGAGTGATCGCGTGTGACATGCTCGGTTTCGGTGACTCCGCCAAGCCGTTGAATCATGCCTACAGCCTGCTGGAACAGGCGGACCTGCAACAGGCCTTGCTGGCGCATCTGAACGTCAATCAGGCGGTGCATGTGCTGGCCCACGACTATGGCGACAGCGTGGCCCAGGAACTGATCGCCCGGCATTGTGAGGCACGTATCCAGGTCGCCAGCTGTGTGTTTCTCAATGGCGGTCTGTTCCCGGAAACCCATCGTCCGGTATTGGCTCAAAAGCTGTTGCTCGGCCCTCTGGGCTGGCTGTTGGGGCGGGCGTTCTCCCGGCAAAGCCTGGTGAACAGTTTTCGCCAGATTTTCGGCCCCAGGACCGGTCCCACCGAAAGTGAACTGGACGATTTCTGGAGCTTGATAGAATCCCATCGTGGTCCGCGGATCATGCACAAACTCATCGCCTATATCCCGGAACGACGGGTGCAGCGTGATCGCTGGGTGCGCGCGATGCAGCGCGCAGAGGTGCCGATGCGGGTGATCGACGGGGCGGTGGATCCGATTTCCGGTGAGCACATGGTCGCGCGCTACGAGGCGCTGATTCCAAATCCTGACACGGTGTTGTTGCCCGATATCGGTCATTACCCCCACACCGAGGCACCGGTGCAAGTGCTCCAGCATTACCTGGCGTTTCGCGAAAACATCGCCACGCCTCTCAGGCAGATGGTCTGTTCATGAGCAATCCCTTGTGGGGCTTGCTCGCGACGGCGAAGTCATCACCACCCAAGAATGTACCGGCCTCATCGCGAGCAAGCTCGCTCCCACAATAGGCTTGTTGCGTGATCAACATCCGTGGGCATCCGCGCGCGCCCTATGGGAGCGAGCTTGCTCGCGATGGCGGTGGTTCAGCCGGTGGAGACATTGAGTGTGCCGCAGTGGATGCAATCCAACGGCGATCAAGCTTTGGCTCGCATCATCCCCCCACCTTATCGCCCACCATTCACTCCCAACTGTGTTGATTGTGACCGGCTGACTTGTCCCGGACACTCGTGCCCATTGTCCTATTGGCCTGCTGGAGTTCTGCCATGAATGAATCTGTGCGCTTCGAAGATAAAGTCGTGATCGTCACCGGAGCCGGAGGTGGCCTGGGACGTGCCCATGCACTGCTGTTTGCCAAACAAGGCGCGAAAGTGCTGGTCAACGACCTCGGCGGCTCCGCTCAAGGGGAGGGGGCCAACGCCTCGGCAGCGGATCAGGTGGTGGCCGAGATTCGCGCAGCTGGCGGCATCGCCGAGGCGAACCATGATTCCGTCACCGATGGCGACAAACTGGTGCAGAACGCCCTCGACGCATTCGGCCGGGTCGATGTGGTGGTCAACAACGCCGGTATCCTGCGGGACAAGACCTTTCACAAGATGGACGATGCGGACTGGGACCTGGTCTACCGCGTCCATGTCGAAGGCGCCTACAAAGTCACCCGCGCTGCGTGGCCGCACCTGCGCGAGCAAAACTATGGGCGGGTCATCTTCACGGCCTCCACGTCCGGCATCTACGGCAACTTCGGCCAATCCAACTACGGCATGGCCAAGCTGGGCCTGTATGGCCTGACCCGCACCCTGGCCATCGAAGGCCGCAAGAACAATATCCTGGTCAACGCCATCGCTCCCACCGGCGGCACCCGCATGACCGAAGGCCTGATCCCGCCGCAAGTATTCGAACAGCTCAAGCCTGAACTGGTCAGCCCGCTGGTGGTGTACCTGGCCAGTGAAACCTGCCAGGAAACCTCCGGCTTGTTCGAGGTGGGCGGCGGCTGGATGGGCAAGGTGCGTTGGGAGCGCAGCCTGGGTGCGGGCTTCGACCCGCGCAAAGGTTTCTCGCCCGAAGACGTCGCCGCCCACTGGCAGCAGATCTGTGACTTCGAGGATGCGGTGCACCCGAATGACAACCTGGAAGCGCTGAAGGAAATGATGGCGAATCTGCAACGCTACGCCGTTTAGCGCTCGCCCTCGACCGGTTGCCGTCAGCGACGGCAACGCCGGTCAGGGAACGTATTTCTTCACCAGCGCTGCCAGGTTCGCAGCGGTCTCGATATCCATCCCGCCGTCATGTTTTGCTGGACGAAAGTGCAGCTGAAACGCGCGCACCAGCCGCTGAAAAACCGCACCCGTCGTGGCGGCCGACGTGTCATACCCACATGAACATAAAAAAGGCCGCTGCAAACGCAGCGGCCTAAACATGACGTTGCAAAGGAGCTACAAATCAACGTCGGTCAACACGGGATGATGGATCGATGCGCCAATCCATCCGAAGGACGGTGCGCCAGGCGTGAGGGATGCCGTGGCGGCTTGCGCTTGCAGGCCCGTTGCCCTGAAAGCCCCGCCAGCATAAGGATCGAGTGCTTCGGGAAACAGCCTGTATTCAGACATGCACCGTTACGGGGGCCGCAACAGTCGCGAGGGCTGTGATGAATATGCGCGCGGCTGATAACCCATCATCCAGTCCGTCGATGCTCGACGCAGAGGCCCGCCCCGCATGGGCAGTAATCCTTTTTAGGTACAACGCGAATACCTCCTTGGTGCGCTTATCGCCCATGGCGTGCGGCAGTAGGGTGAAGCCTCTGTCACTCACCGGGGAAGACGCATGACAACAATAACAATGCGCGCCATCTTCAAGCCGCAGGCGCTGGCCGTCGCGGTGGCCATGGGCTGCTGTGCCCAGGCGCAGGCCGTTTCATTCAACATTGGCGAGATCGAGGGTCAGTTCGACTCTTCGCTGTCCGTGGGCGCGAGCTGGGGCATGCGCGACGCCGACAAGGATCTGGTTGGTACTGTCAACGGCGGTACGGGCCAATCGTCCACCGGTGACGATGGACGGCTGAACTTCAAGAAGGGCGAGACCTTTTCCAAGATCTTCAAAGGCCTGCACGACCTCGAACTCAAATACGGCGACACCGGTGTGTTCGTACGTGGCAAGTACTGGTACGACTTCGAGCTCAAGGACGAAGGGCGTGAGTTCAAGGACATCAGCGACAGCAATCGCAAGGAAGGCGCCAAGTCGTCAGGGGCGCAGATCCTCGATGCCTTCGTCTATCACAACTATTCCATCGCCGATTTGCCCGGCACGGTGCGCGCCGGCAAGCAGGTGGTCAGTTGGGGTGAAAGTACCTTCATCGGCAACTCCATCAACAGCATCAACCCGGTGGACGTGTCCGCGTTCCGTCGTCCGGGGGCGGAGATCAAGGAAGGCCTGATCCCGGTGAACATGCTGTTCGCCTCCCAAGGGTTGACCGACAAACTCACCATCGAAGGGTTCTACCAACTGGAGTGGGACCAGACGGTGGTCGACAACTGCGGCACGTTCTTCGGCAATGACGTGGTGGCCGATGGGTGCACCAGCGGCTACACCGTGGGCAGCCCGGCGATTGCGCCATTTGTGCCATTGACTCAGGCCTTTGGCCAAGGCATCCAGGTGAACGACGAAGGCGTTGTCATTGGTCGCAGCGGCGACCGTGACGCCCGTGATTCCGGCCAGTGGGGCACCGCGTTGCGCTGGCTCGGCGATGACACCGAGTACGGCCTGTACTTCATGAACTATCACAGCCGCACGCCTACTGTGGGGACGACTACAGCGGGACTCTCCACGCTGGCGGCCCTGCCGGGGATGGTCGCGATTGCCAACGGTATAGCGCCTGGCAGCGGCGCGGGCCTGGCGCAAAGCGTGATGCTGGGACGCGGTCAGTACTACCTCGAATACCCCGAGGACATCCGCCTGTACGGCGCCAGTTTCTCCACCACGCTGCCTACCGGCACCGCGTGGACCGGGGAAATCAGCTATCGCCCCAACGCACCGGTGCAGGTCAATACCAACGACCTGACGCTGGCCTTGCTCAATCCGATTGCCGGTGGTGCAGCGTCACCTATTGCCACCTCGGCGGGCGCGGACAACACCGGCTATCGCCGCAAGGAAATCACCCAGATGCAGAGCACCCTGACGCACTTCTTCGATCAGGTACTGGGCGCCGATCGCCTGACCCTGGTGGGCGAGGCGGCGGTGGTGCACGTTGGCGGGCTGGAGTCCAAGGACAAGCTGCGTTACGGCCGCGATTCGGTCTACGGCCAGTACGGGTTCAACGGTGACACCGATGGCTTCGTGACCGCCACCTCTTGGGGCTATCGCGCCCGGGCGATTCTCGACTATTCCAACGTCATCGCTGGCATCAACTTCAAGCCCAACGTGTCCTGGTCCCATGACGTGGCCGGCTACGGTCCCAACGGCTTGTTTAACGAAGGCGCCAAAGCCGTCAGCCTCGGTGTCGATGCCGACTACCGCAACACGTACACCGCCAGCCTGAGCTACACCGACTTTTTTGGCGGCGATTACAACGTTCTCGAAGACCGCGATTTCCTCGCGTTGAGCTTCGGCGTGAACTTCTGATCTGGCTGACAAGGAAAACCCAATGCGCAAGATGATCCTGCAATGCGGTGCCCTGGCCTTGAGCCTGCTGGCCGCGAACGTAATGGCGGCAGTCTCGCCGGATGAAGCGAACAAACTGGGCACCAGCCTCACTCCAATCGGTGCGGAAAAGGCCGGCAACGCCGACGGCTCGATCCCGGCCTGGACCGGCGGCATTCCAAAAAATGCCGGTGCAGTGGACAGCAAAGGCTTCCTGGCGGATCCGTTCGCCAATGAAAAACCGCTGTTCACCATCACCGCCGCGACCGTGGACAAGTACAAGGACAAGCTGTCCGAAGGCCAGGTCGCGATGTTCAAGCGCTACCCGGAAACCTACAAGATCCCGGTCTACCCGACCCACCGCAGCGTATCCCTGCCGCCGGAAATCTACGAGTCGGCCAAGCGTAGCGCTCTCAATGTAGCGTCCATCAACGACGGTAACGGCTTGTCCAATTTCACCGGCAACCGCTACTACGCGTTCCCGATTCCCAAGAACGGCGTGGAAGTGCTGTGGAACCACGTCACCCGCTATCACGGCGGCAACCTGCGGCGCGTCATTACCCAGGTCACCCCGCAGACCAATGGGAGTTTCACGCCGATCCGCTTCGAGGAAGAGATCTCCGTGCCGTTTCTGATCAAGGATGCCGACCCGGAAAAGGCCAGTAACGTGCTGACCTATTTCAAGCAGTCGGTCACCGCCCCGGCGCGCCTGGCCGGTAACGTATTGCTGGTGCATGAGACCCTCGATCAGGTGAAAGAGCCGCGCCTGGCCTGGATCTACAACGCCGGCCAGCGCCGTGTGCGTCGCGCCCCGCAAGTGGCTTACGACGGGCCGGGTACCGCTGCCGACGGGTTGCGCACATCCGACAACTTTGACCTGTTTTCCGGTGCGCCGGACCGCTACGACTGGAAGTTGATCGGCAAAAAGGAAATGTACATCCCGTACAACAGCTACAAGCTCGACTCGCCCAGCCTCAAGTACGACGATGTGATCAAGGCCGGCCACATCAACCAGGACCTGACTCGCTATGAGTTGCACCGGGTCTGGGAAGTGGTGGGGACGGTCAAGGCCAGCGAGCGGCACATCTACGCCAAACGCCATATGTACTTCGACGAAGACAGCTGGCAGGCCGCGCTGGTGGACCACTACGACGGTCGCGGTCAGCTGTGGCGGGTGGCCGAAGGTCATGCCCAGTTCTACTACGACCACCAGAACCCGGGCTACACCCTCGAAGCGCTCTACGACATCATCGCCGGTCGCTACATTGCCCTGGGGATGAAGAACGAAGAGAAACACAGCTACGAGTACGGTTTCGAAGCCCGGGCAGCCGACTACACGCCGGCGGCGTTGCGTTCGACCGGGGTTCGTTAAGGTGTTTGTCTGCACCTGTGGCGAGGGAGCTTGCTCCCGCTGGGCTGCGCAGCAGCCCCAAAAGGGCTGATCAACTGATCTGAGGTATCGATTCGCCTGGTTTCAGGGCCGCTGCGCGCCCCAGCGGGAGCAAGCTCCCTCGCCACCAGGACCGTGGTTGACTGGAACAATCGCTAACGACCGACAAGGGATTTGCCGGTCGTTTTTTTATGGGCGCCAATCAGCGCGCTGAATACTTCTCCTAAGGTGAGCGACACAGGACTAGGGTGATGAGACAACAATAAAAGGGACCCTCGCACATGACCGCCATGACTCCGTGTCCGGACCGTCCTGGATTGCTGCCTCGCCTGTCCTCGACGCATGTACCGCGGCGGTCCTTGAGCGAACCCTTGCTGACCTCCGAGGCGCGGGTAAAGCTGCTGTGCGCGCCGGCGGGTAGTGGCAAGAGTGCGTTGTTCGCCGAATGTTTCCTGCAGGCCCCCGCCGAGTGTCGATTGCACTGGTTGCCCCTGGGAGGCGCGGCGCTGAGCGTCGTGCAAATGTGCGAACACCTGGCGCAAACCCTCGGGTTGCCGATGATGGATGAAGCCGGGCTGATGGCCCATCTGGCGCGTTTGCAAACACCCACCTGGTTGTTTCTGGACGATTATTGTCGGGTAGCGAATCCCGAGCTGGATCAGTGGCTCGACCGTCTGTTGAACGTCAGCAGCCCGGCGTTGCACGTGTGGTTGAATAGCCGCCGCCGTCCCCACTGCAATTGGCCGCGCCTGCTGCTCGATGACGAGCTGCACGAGTTCGACACGCAGGCGTTGGTCTTCACCCTCGACGATGTCCAGCAATTGCTCAGTCATCTGCCGGCCCCCCAGGCGACCCGCACGGCCCGCGAGGTGATACAGCGCAGCGGCGGCTGGTGCGCCGGGGTGCGCATCGCCCTGCTTGAGCGTTGTGAATGGGCGCGCCATCACGCATCGCCGGGCCGGCCAGGCACCTTACTGGACTACCTTGAATACGAGCTGTTCAGCACGCTGACTCCAGACCTGGCCCAGGCCTGGCGCGTGCTGGCCCATCTGCCGCGCTTCAATGCCCGGCTCTGCGAGCATCTGTTCGGCGATACAGTCGGCGCGGAATGCCTTCCCTTGTTGCTGGACCTGGGGTGCTTTATCGAGCCGTGGGAACAGTCCTCGGACTGGTTGCACATTTTTCCGCCCCTGGCCTGCCTGGTACGTGACGAGCCCTGGCCGCAAGGACGCTCCTGGCACCGCCGGGCCTGCCAGTGGTTCGCCGCCGAGCAGGACTGGCAAATGGCATTCGAGCAAGCCATGCAGGCCGGGGAGTTTGATGCCGCTGTCAGCTTTTTGCAGCACTTGAGCTTCGAGCATGTATTGCAGCGCAGCAACGTGGAGCTATTGCTCAGCCTGCATGATCAACAAGGGGAAGCGTTGACGCTCGGTACGCCGCAATCGGTGGGGTTGGTGACGGCGGCGTTGTTGTTCGCCGGACGTTTCGAGCAGGCGTCGGCGTGCATCGAACAACTGGTCAGGTTCGTGCCCCAGCCCCAGGTCTGTCTGCAGCGACAAGTGGTGGCGCGATGGCAGGTCCTGCGCGGGTGGCTGCTGCACCTCTCGGGAGACGGCGATCAGGCGCGCGAGCATTTCCTCCAGGCCCAGGCCAGCCTCGATCCAGATGCCTGGTCCCTGCGACTGCTGTGCTTGCGAGGGCTGACGCAGCAGGCGCTGCTCGAAGGTGAACTGGCGTCTGCCCAACGAATCAACCGCCTGGCGTTGTGCCTGGCGCGTGCCCAAGGCTCACTGGTGTTCGAAGGGCTGCTGGAGTTGGATCACGCCCAAGTGCTGGAACAACGCGGCGCGCCCCATCGGGCCGATCATCTGCTGAGCGCCGTCCAGGCCTTGCTCGATAAACCCGGCCAGGATTTTTCCGCGTTGTTGGGACGTATTGCCTTGCGACGAGGGCGCCTGGCCTTGCGCATGGGGCTTGATGAGTTGGCTGCCGAGCAATTTCAAATGGGCCTGGAAACCGGCCTGCACAGCCAGGACAAACAAGTGCTCTATGGCTTTCTCGGCAAAGCGAGCCTGGCTGCCAACCAAGGTGACTACGGCGAAGCGTTTATGCAACTGCGCGACGCCGAGCGGATCATGCAGCAGCGACACATTCCCGACACGGTGTACCGCGGCGTATTGCTGCAAACCAGTTGCCAGTTCTGGTTGCAACAAGGGCGCCCGGAGCTTGCCCATGAAGCCTTGACCCGTGTATTGCGGCATTTTCGCGGGCCGCAGGCCAAGCATGCGCCCCCCGCGACGCTGGAGTTGATTCCCCGCCTGGAATACCTGCTGGTGCTGACCGAAGTCTACTTGCATCGGGCACAAGATCCGCAGGCTCGCCTGGAAGCCATGATCACCCAGGCGCAATGCCTTGAAATGCATGGTCTGGAAACCGAATTGCAGCTGGCGCTGGCTGAAGTGGCCTGGTTGTCCGTAGACCGTTCCCAGGTTCGAACGCTGGTGCAAGAGGGGCTCAAACGCGTTGCTTGTTATCGGGCGCAGCAAGCCTTGTGCGAGTTGCGCTTGCGCCAACCTGATCTGTTGCGCTGGGCGCAGTCTGCGGAGCCCATCGAGCTGCCAGCGACTGGCGCTGAAGAGACGTTGCTCAGTCACCGCGAACTTGAAGTGCTGCAACTGATTGCACAAGGTCATTCCAATCAACAAATTGCCGAGCAACTGTTCATATCGTTGCACACGGTAAAAACCCATGCGCGGCGGATACACAGCAAGTTGGGGGTGCAGCGGCGTACTCAAGCCGTTGCGAAGGCCAAAGTCATGGGCGTGATGGTTTGAACCGAAATGCGCAAATGAAGTTTGCGCCACCTTGCATCCAACTGATCACCGCGTATATCGATGATGGGGAGTCAGAGTTGCGTCGGGTATCTTGATCTGATCCTGGTCACGCCTCATAGCCCATTCGCCAACTCACAGCCCGGGTCGCCGCCAGCAGGCGTTGCGCCGCCGGGCCGTGCTCGTCGGCATGAAACAGCGAGGTCGGGCCAACGATGGTGATGACTGCGGTCACTTGGCCGACGGCATTGAATACCGGGGCGGACAAGGCATCCACCCCCGGCATCAGCAAGCCATGCACGTGATGCAGGCCGCGACTGCGGATCTGCTCGCAGAGGGCGGCATAGACCGTGTCGTCGGCCAGGGCATGGCTGCTGGTGCCGTTCACTTCCTGGACACGTAGCTCGATCGTCTCGCGCTCTGGCAGATAGGCGCTGAAGACCAGCCCTGTAGATGAGCTAAGCAGCGGCAATACCGAACCCAGTTGCGTCACCACGGTTACGGCGCGCACAGCGGGTTCGATGCGCACCACGGTCGCGCCGTGATTGCCCCACACCGCCAGGAAACAGGTTTCGTTCAGATCGTCGCGCAACTCAGCCAAAGGCAGCGCCGCCACTTGCAACACGTCCATGCCGTTCAACGCAGCCAGGCCCACGCGCAAGGCCTCACGGCCCAGGCCGTAGTGGTTGGTGGCGGTGTTCTGTTCGGCGAAACCGCTGGCGATCAAGGCCTGCAAGTAACGATGAACCTTGCTTGCCGGCATTTGCACGTGTTCGGCCAGGCGCGACAGCGATGTGGAGGGAGACAGTTCTGCCAGGGCCTTGAGAATGTCGGTGCCGACTTCGGCCGAGCGGACTTTCTGTTTACCGTTGTTGGGAGGGTTTTCCATGGCTGCGTAGGGTCCAGAGGCGAGTGGGCGTCTTTATAGCTTGACGGTCGCTGTCGAGCAAATTACGTTATGCGTAATTGAATTACGATAAAAATAACCCGGTGCGCCTCAAGCTTCTTCAAAGAGCGACGGCCGCACTCAGTCCTGTGTTCAGGAGGCTCCATGCACCTCGATTCCACGGCGTCGGACCTGGCTTACCAATCAGGTTTCGGCAACGAGTTCGCCAGCGAAGCACTGCCCGGCGCACTGCCGGTCGGCCAGAACTCTCCGCAAAAAGCCCCGTACGGTCTCTACACCGAATTGTTCTCCGGTACCGCGTTCACCATGGCCCGCAGCGAAGCACGGCGTACCTGGCTGTATCGCATCCGGCCGTCGGCCAATCACCCGGTCTTCGTCAAGCTTGAACGACAGCTTGCGGGCGGCCCGTTGGGTGAGGTCACGCCCAATCGCCTGCGTTGGAACCCGCTGGAAATACCCGCCGAACCGACCGATTTCATCGACGGACTGGTCTGCATGGCGGCCAATGCCGGTTCGGACAAACCGGCTGGCATCAGCATTTATCACTACCGCGCCAACCGCTCCATGGAGCGGGTGTTCTTCAATGCCGACGGGGAATGGCTGATCGTGCCGCAACTGGGACGGCTGCGGATCGCCACCGAACTGGGTGTGCTGGAATTGGCACCGCTGGAAATTGCCGTGTTGCCCCGGGGCCTGAAATTTCGCGTCGAGCTGCTCGACCCGCAGGCCCGTGGGTACCTCGCTGAAAACCATGGCGCGCCGCTGCGCCTGCCGGACCTGGGGCCCATCGGCAGTAATGGCCTGGCCAACCCGCGAGATTTCCTGACGCCGGTCGCCCACTACGAAAACCTCGCCCAGCCGACCACGCTGGTGCAGAAGTTCCTCGGTGAGTTGTGGGGCTGCGAACTGGATCATTCGCCGCTTGACGTGGTGGCCTGGCACGGCAACAACGTGCCGTACAAATACGACCTGCGCCGCTTCAACACCCTAGGAACGGTCAGCTTCGACCACCCGGACCCGTCGATCTTCACCGTATTGACCTCGCCCACCAGCGTTCATGGCCTGGCCAATCTCGACTTCGTGATCTTCCCGCCGCGCTGGATGGTGGCGGAAAACACCTTTCGTCCACCGTGGTTCCACCGCAACCTGATGAACGAATTCATGGGCCTGATCCAGGGCGCCTACGATGCCAAGGCTGAAGGTTTCCTGCCGGGCGGTGCGTCCCTGCACAGTTGCATGAGTGCCCATGGCCCGGACGGCGAAACTTGCACCAAGGCGATCAATGCTGAGCTGACGCCTGGGAAAATCGACAACACCATGGCCTTCATGTTCGAGACCAGCCAGGTCCTGCGCCCGAGCCGTTTCGCCCTGGACTGCCCGCAACTGCAAACCGACTACGATGCGTGTTGGGCCTCGCTGCCTGTCACGTTCGACCCGACCCGGAGATAATTCATGACTCAAGTTTCCCCTGCCCGTAGCTGGGTTGCCTCCGCCAACGGCCATGCTGATTTTCCACTGCAAAACCTGCCGCTGGGAATCTTCAGCATCGATGGTGGCGCGCTGCGCAGCGGCGTGGCGATCGGCGAACAGATCCTCGATTTACAGGCTGCGCTGGAGGCGGGCCTGTTTGATGGCTCGGCGTGCGAAGCCGTCGAAGCCATGAAGGGCGGCCAGTTGAACGCGTTTTTCGACCTGGGACGCACCGCCCGGGTAGCCTTGCGTGAACGGTTGCTGGAGCTGCTGCGCGAAGACAGTCCGCTGCGGGGCAAGATCGAAGCCCTGGGCGCGAAACTGCTGCCCCTGGCGAGCGATTGCCAGATGCACCTGCCAGCGAAAATCAACGACTACACCGACTTCTACGTCGGTATCGAGCATGCGCAAAACGTCGGCAAGCTGTTCCGCCCCGACAATCCCCTGTTGCCCAATTACAAATACGTGCCCATCGGTTACCACGGCCGCGCCTCGACCATTCGCCCGTCCGGCACCGATGTACGCCGTCCCAAGGGCCAGACCCTGCCGGCCGGCCAGACCGAGCCAACCTTCGGTCCGTGTGCGCGGCTGGATTATGAGTTGGAGCTGGGTATCTGGATCGGCCAGGGCAATGCGCTGGGCGAACCCATCGCCATCGGCGACGCCGCCGAGCACATTGGCGGTTTCTGCCTGCTCAACGACTGGTCGGCCCGGGATATCCAGGCTTGGGAATACCAGCCGCTGGGGCCGTTTCTGTCGAAGAGTTTCCTGACCAGTATTTCGCCGTGGGTCGTGACGGCCGAAGCCCTCGAACCGTTCCGCCGACCTCAACCGGCCCGCCCGGAAGGCGATCCGCAGCCGCTGCCGTATCTGCTGGACAAGCGTGACCAGGCCGCCGGGGCATTCGATATCGAACTGGAAGTCCTGCTGCTGACCGAAACCATGCGCGAGCAGAACCTACCGGCCCATCGCCTGACCCTGAGCAACACCCAATACATGTATTGGACCGTGGCCCAGATGGTCGCCCACCACAGCGTCAACGGCTGCCAGTTGCAGGCCGGCGACCTGTTCGGTTCCGGCACCTTGTCGGGGCCTGAAAACGGCCAGTTCGGCAGCCTGCTGGAAATCACCGACGGCGGTAAAAAGCCTATCGAATTGGCGTCTGGCGAAGTCCGTAAATTCCTGGAAGACGGCGACGAAATCATCCTGCGAGCGCGTTGCCGCGGGGAGGGCGTCACTTCCATCGGCTTCGGTGAATGCCGCGGCAAGATCCTGCCGGCGCGTTGAGGGTCAGGGCATGGAACTCTATACCTATTACCGTTCCACCTCTTCCTATCGGGTGCGTATTGCGCTGGCCTTAAAGGGACTGGATTACCAGGCCCTGCCGGTCAACCTGATCGCTGTGCCTGGGGGCGAGCATCGCCAGCCGGCCTACCTGGCGATCAATCCCCAGGGCCGTGTACCGGCGCTGCGCACTGATGAAGGCGCGTTGCTGGTGCAATCACCCGCCATCATCGAATACCTGGAAGAACGTTATCCACAGGCGCCGCTGCTCAGCGCCGACCTGGCGGTTCGGGCCCATGAGCGGGGCGTCGCGGCGTTGATCGGTTGCGACATCCATCCGCTGCACAACGTCAGCGTGCTCAACAAGCTGCGCCAGTGGGGCCACGATGAAGCCCAGGTGACGGAGTGGATCGGGCACTGGATCAGCCAGGGGTTGGCGGCGGTGGAACAGTTGATTGGCGATGAGGGTTATTGCTTCGGTGCCGCACCAGGGTTGGCGGACGTTTACCTGATCCCGCAGTTGTACGCGGCCGAGCGGTTCAATGTGTCTTTGCAAACGCATCCGCGGATTCGTCGGGTTGCGGCATTGGCGGCTGGGCATCCGGCATTCCAAAAGGCACACCCGGCGAATCAGCCGGATACCCCCTGAGGGTTTCACACGGTTCTGAAAACCAGGTGATCCCGTGTGGCGAGGGAGCTTGCTCCCGCTCGGTTGCGCAGCAACCGCAAAAAGCTTGGGGCCGCTTCGCGTCCCAGCGGGAGCAAGCTCCCTCGCCACAGGGGCCGTCATCTGGCCTAAGTTCATCTGCTCAATGCACCACCGAATTCGGCGGCAAATGCCCCAGACGCTCCGTCAGCCGGAGCCGCTGGATCGGGTCGTCGCTGAGCATCAGCGCATGTTCCAGGTCGAAGCGTTCGGCATTGGGACAATCGAGCCGTTGATACAGGCTGGCGCGGGCCAGGTAATCGGCGGCGCTGGCATTGCCCAGTTCCAGCACGCGTTCGGCGTCGATCAGCGCCGCAATGTAATCGTCGTTCGCCAGGTGCAGTTGACGAAGATTGCGCGACAGGCGCTGGAGCATCTGCATCGGCTCGGCGGTGACCAAGTGCTCGGCCTTGAGCAGCATGTTCGCGCCGTATTGGCGTTGCAGCAGTTCGCGACAGTCATTGGGGTACAGGCGACGACCGCCGCACGGGTCGAGCAGATGGTCGGCGCCGGGGACTCGCAGCAGGAAATGGCCGGGAAAATTGACGCCGACCATCGGAATTTCCAGGCCTCGGGCCAGCTCCAGGGCAATCAGGCCCAGCGCCAGGGGTTGCCCGCGTTTGCGCGCCAGCACTTGGTTGAGCAGCGCCGCACGCGGGCGCACAGGCGTGAAGTCGTCCTGGGCGAACCCCAGGTCGTTGAGGCGTCGCAACAAGGGTTGGCCCAGCTCGCCCACAGGTAGCATCGGCAGATCATGGCTGACCCGTTGCTGCAGATCCTTGAAATCCTTCAGCAAGGTCGGCACGTCCACGTCGCGATCATGTTCGGCAGCGATCCATAACGCCGCTTCGAACAGCGCCGGTGGCGAGCGGTGAAGACAGTCAAAAAAGGCTTGGCGCGGTTTCATCAAACTCTCCGGGCTATGTCCCGTTTTAGCCCTGCCACGGATTTTCGTCCAGTCTCGGACAGACACAGTTACAGGTTATGCCGAAAAAGAGGGGTAGCCGTGGTGACTTATTCCGGCGTGCTCCAGCAAATTTCGACTGCACGCCTATACTGGCGAAACAAACAAAAGTGATTCGGGAGCCTTACGATGTTTGCTCTCATGCAAAGCTCCCGCCTTGAATCGCTGCACCTAAGCGTAGACCCGGCAACCGGGTTGAAGGCGGTGATTGCCATTCATTGCAGTCGTCCGGGGCCCGCCCTGGGGGGCTGTCGTTATCTTTCCTACCCCGACGACGAAAGTGCCGTGGTCGACGCCGTGCGCCTGGCCCAGGGCATGAGCTACAAGGCCGCCCTGGCGGGTCTGCCGGTGGGTGGCGGGGTGGCGGTGATCATGCGCCCGGCCCATGTCGAAAGCCGGGCCGCGCTGTTCGAAGCCTTTGGTCGCTGCATCGAGCAATTGGATGGTCGCTACATCACCGCCATCGACAGCGGCACCTCGGTGGCCGACATGGATTGCATCGCCCAGCAGACCCGTCATGTCACCAGCACCACCGCCTCGGGAGACCCGGCACCCCATGCGGCGATGGGGGTATTTGCCGGTATCCGTGCCACGGCCATGGCCCGTTTGGGCAGCGATAACCTGGAAAGCCTGCGGGTCGCGATCCAGGGGCTGGGCAATGTCGGCTACGCCTTGGCCGAGCAGTTGCACGCGGCGGGCGCGGAGTTACTGGTCAGCGACATCGACCCTGGCAAGGTACAGCTGGCGATGGAGCAACTGGGCGCGCACCCTATCGCCAACGACGCGCTGCTCAGCACACCCTGCGACATCCTCGCCCCTTGCGGGCTGGGCGGTGTGCTCAACAGCCACAGCGTGGCGCAACTGCGCTGCTCGGCCGTTGCCGGCTCGGCCCATAACCAGTTGAGTAATCTGCAGGTGGCCGACCAGTTGGAGAGGCGCGGGATTCTCTATGCACCGGACTACGTGATCAACTCCGGCGGCCTGATCTACGTCGCCCTCAAGCATCGCGGCGAAGAGCTGCCGACCATTACGGCGCACCTGTCCAAGATCGGCGCGCGGCTCACGGAAGTCTTCGCCCACGCCCAGGCGGAAAAACGCTCACCGGCCCGGGTGGCCGATGAGTTGGCGGAGCGGTTGTTGTATCGATAAAAAAGATCGCAGCCTTCGACAGCCTCTACAGGGTGTATCCCCTGTGGAAGCCGCCGGAGGCTGCGATCTTTTTGGTTATTCGTCCGACGGATTGAGCAGTTCGGACAAGGCGTCCGGCTGGCTCTTGAAGGCCTTGGCGAACACGTCCCGATTCTTCGCCATGTAGATCCCGGCTTCTTCCACCTGTTGCTCACTCAGCGATGGGACGGCTTTTTGCAACACCTCGGCCAGCAATTCGGCGAGTTCCAGCATTTTGTCATGACGGTCAGCTTCGGCTTTATCCATGAACAAGCGCTCCAGATCTCGGCTGCTGCGGTATACCACTTCGACGGCCATTCACCACCTCACATGCCTTCACATTGGTTATCGTTGTGACTACTGTATTTATATACAGGCAAAAGAATAAGCGAATCCTTTCTCTTTGGATAGTGGCTTTTTAATGTAGACCGCTTTCGAGGTTTGTCGCACGAGGAAAGTGTCGACTACCAGCCTTTTGCCATCTCATCCCCAGCCCTGGCCTTTTTTCTGCATGCAGAACAACCGTCACGTCCAACCCGCATCATCCGGTCGAGTCGACCTAAGGAAATTACATCGTGAAAATCAACTGGGCCGAGAACTTGCGCCAGAGCGTGCATCAGCTGGCTGAATCCCTGGGAAACCTGTTCGTCGAGACCTTTCACTACCTGGCGTTGTTCGCCATTGGTGCCGTGACGGCATGGGCGGCGGTGATGGAGTTCCTGCAGATGATCGAGGCGGGGCACATCAAGATCGATGACATCCTGCTGCTGTTCATCTATTTGGAATTGGGCGCGATGGTCGGGATTTATTTCAAGACCAATCACATGCCCGTGCGGTTTTTGATCTACGTGGCGATCACGGCATTGACCCGCCTGCTGATTTCCAACGTCTCCCACCACAGCCCGCCAGACGTGGGGATCATCTATCTGTGCGGCGGCATCCTGCTCCTGGCGTTCGCGATCTTAGTGGTGCGTTACGCTTCGTCGCAGTTCCCTTCGGTGAAGATCGAGCACCCGCACCGCAAGGTCGGCGCGGGTTCCAGTGAGCATGCCGAAGTGGAGAAGGGGGAAATCTAGAGGCCCGCGAGGGAGGAGGCGGGGCCCTGTGCCTGCGGCGGTGGCAGTTTGATGTTGTCACCGCCGGTCATGGCTTCGAGAATCGCCACGGCGCTGTGGCCCTGCTCAATGGCGATGCCAAACTGAATGCTTTGCACCAGGCGTTTGAGCCGTTCCGGGTCGTTGCGCTGCTGGGCGCTGATCATGCGTTTGGCAACGACGCGCCCGGTCTTGGACAGGGTCAGCATGATGCTGCCGTCCAGGCCCTGAATGCTCAGGTTGATTTGATAGTGCGGCGCAAAAGCGTCGGTAATGATCTGAAAAGGGTTGTCCATGATGCGTCACCGCCTGATTGAACGTGCAGTTGTTGACCGGCCATGATCGGGATTAGTTCGCAACACCGGACCATCGGCCATTCCATGATCGTGTGCATCTCAAGGTTGCGGCGCCGGGCAGCTCGACCTATCAGAAGGATCGCGACCTGCGGGGCGCCTACAGAGAGTTAGCAAGTGGCATGCCGGAAAAACGCTCGGACAATGATTGCGGTGCTTAAGCGCTGGAGGCTCTGGGGTACGGCTGTCGCGGCTGCACGTTTCGGGGCAATAACGCGCGGATGTTCGCTGACGGTGCAGGGCCGGAGGGGGATTCGGGGGTAACGGGCAAGGCGAGGTAACTCCCGACATTAACAGCGCTTTTGTCCGTTGTCCGGCTTTATTTGCAAATCAATATTTATCTTTTTTCAGGGGTTGAATTGTTCTTCCGCCAGCCCGACTCTGTAATCAAGGGGCCGTTGCATCAACGTCGACGGCCCCCGGCGAGCTAGCTGAAATAAGGGATGAACTATGCAAATCCAAGTCAACAGCGATAACCATATTCAAAGCAGCATCCGACTGGAGGAGTGGGTACGTACTACCATCGAAAGCACGCTCGAACGTTATGAAGAGGACCTGACACGGGTCGAGGTTCATTTGCGGGACGAGAACGGCGACAAGCCAGGTCCCCATGATCTGCGGTGCCAGCTTGAAGCACGGCCAAAAGGCCATCAGCCGATTTCCGTGACGCACAAGGCCGATACGCTGGAACTGGCGATCGAGGGGGCGGCCACCAAGCTTGAAAACGCCCTGGAGCACATGTTCGGCAAACTGCGCGGCAAACGCGCCATTATTGAGACCCCAACCGAATCCGTCGCCTTGGCCGATGCGCTATTGGAAGAAGAATTCCTGGAGAACGAACGGGCTGCGCTTAACGGCTGAAACATCGTTCATTTTTAATTTCCGACTTGAAACGGGCCTGCTATTGCAGGCCCGTTTTGCTTTATATCGACCCGTTTGGCGAGCGAGCTTGCTCGCGAAAGTGATATCCGGGGAAGTATAGAAAACAGCGCCGCCCGCTAGCGTAAAAACGCCTGCCGATACTCCCCGGGCGTCGCGCCCAAGGCCTGGCGGAAACGGTTGGTAAAATGACTGGCGCTGGCAAATCCGCAGGCCAGTGCCACCTCGCCCAGCGGGTGTGAAGTGCTACGCAGCAAGTGCCGGGCGCGTGCCAGGCGCCTGGCCAGCACATATTGGTGGGGAGGCAGCCCGAAGCTTTCGCGGAACATCCGCGCAAAGTGGTATTCGGATAGCGCGCACAGCGCGGCCAGTTGCCCGAGGCTGATGGCATCGGCCAGGTGGCTGTCGATGTAGTCCACCAACAATCGCCGCTGGTGAGCGGCCAGACCACCCTTGAGGCGGAGCCCCTGACGCTGTCCAACCTGGCTCAGCAGCAGATGGTCGAGCAATTCATGGGCCAGACTGGTGGTCAGCAGGCGTTCAGCGGGTTCGTCCCAGTTCAGGTCGATCAACTGGCGAAAGCGCTGCGCCTGGTGCGGATCATCAAGGAAGGTCGCCTCGTGCAATTGCACTTGGCGCGGCTCGCGGTCCAGCAGCGTGACGCAGCCGAGGGCGAATTGTTCCGCGCTGAAGTACAGGTGGGCGAGGCGAATGTCGCCGTTGATGATCCAGGCTGATTCATGTCCGGCCGGCAACACGCAAAGTTTGCCGGGCGCCCCTGTGGTGTCGGGCCGTTCGCGGCGAAACGTGCCGGTGCCGCCCGCGATGTAGCACGACAGCGTATGGTGGGTCGGCGCCTCATAGTCCCGGGCGTCGTGATGATTGCTCCACAAAGCGGCCGCCATGCCGTCCCCGAGCTCGGCGCTGTGCTCCAGACGAGCATTGGGCGAACTGTTGAGGGCTTGAAAGACTTGCAAGGTTTGCAGTGTGGGCATGATCGGTTCTCTCCGACTCGAATCCTACTCTGTCGGCCGGTCCATGCCAGCCTGCAAACCGATAAAAGCGCAAGTTTACGCAAGTGCGGGGGTGGGTAATGGCGTGACACTAAGGGCCATTGTCAGGAGCCGTCACCATGAACCTCTCGTTGTACCTGCTTACCGTGCTCATCTGGGGCACCACCTGGATTGCCCTGAAACTGCAACTGGGCGTTGTCGCCATCCCGGTGTCGATTGTCTATCGTTTCGGCCTCGCGGCCCTGATTCTGTTTGCGATGCTGCTGCTCAGCCGGCGCCTGCAGGTGATGAACCGGCGCGGCCATTTGATTTGCGTCGCCCAGGGCCTGTGCCTGTTCTGCATCAACTTCATGTGTTTCCTCACGGCCAGCCAGTGGATTCCCAGCGGCTTGGTTGCCGTGGTGTTTTCCACCGCCACGCTCTGGAATGCCTTCAATGCCCGGGTGTTTTTCGGCCAGCGGATTGCGCGCAACGTGCTGTTGGGCGGCGCCCTGGGGCTGCTGGGGCTGGCGCTGTTGTTCTGGCCAGAATTGGCCGGCCACAGTGCAAGCCCACAGACGCTGCTCGGGCTGGCGTTGGCGCTGCTGGGCACCTTGTGTTTCTCGGCGGGCAACATGCTCTCGAGCCTGCAGCAGAAGGCCGGCCTCAAGCCGTTGACCACCAATGCCTGGGGCATGGCTTATGGTGCGACGATGTTGGCGGTGTGGTGTGTTTTCAAAGGCATCCCGTTCGACATGGAATGGAACGCGCGCTACGTCGGCTCGCTGATGTACCTGGTGATCCCGGGCTCGGTGATCGGCTTTACCGCTTACCTGACGCTGGTAGGACGCATGGGGCCGGAGCGGGCGGCGTATTGCACGGTGCTGTTTCCGGTGGTGGCCTTGAATGTCTCGGCGTTTGCCGAAGGTTATCAATGGACTGCGCCGGCGCTGGTCGGGCTGGTCCTGGTGATGCTGGGGAACGTGCTGGTGTTTCGCAAACCGCGGCCTGTGACTACGAATGCCGCGCTGGGTGCCCGCTGAGATATTACGTCTAGAGATAAACCTGTGGCGAGGGAGCTTGCTCCCGCTGGGTTGCGAAGCAACCCCAAGATGTATCTGCCACCGCAGTGCATCAGATAAATCGCAAGGGGCTGCTGCGCAGCCCAGCGGGAGCAAGCTCCCTCGCCACGGTGTGTTTCCCCCGGGGGGCTTTTGCGGAGAATTTATTTCCAGACTTGCGGATTGACCAGGTTCTGCGGTCGTTCGCCCATCAATGCACTTCGCAAGTTATCCACAGCAAGATTGGCCATGGCCTCGCGGGTTTCGTGGGTCGCCGAGCCGATGTGGGGCAGGGTCACGGCGTTTTTCAGCTGGAACAGCGGTGATTCAGCCAATGGCTCTTTCTCGTAGACATCCAAGCCGGCGCCGCGGATGCGGTTGCTCTGCAGGGCTTCGATCAGCGCCGGTTCATCCACCACCGGGCCACGGGAAATGTTGACCAGGATGGCGCTCGGTTTCATCAGGGCCAGCTCGCGTTGGCCGATCAGGTGCCGGGTCTTCTCGCTCAATGGCACCACGAGGCAGACAAAATCCGCTTCGGCCAGCAACTGATCCAGCTCGCGAAATTGTGCGCCCAGCTGGTTTTCCAGTTCGGTCTTGCGGCTGTTGCCGCTGTAGAGGATCGGCATGTTGAACCCCAACCGGCCACGTCGGGCAATGGCCGCGCCGATGTTGCCCATGCCGACGATGCCCAGGGTCTTGCCGTGCACATCGCTGCCGAACAGTTGCGGGCCGACCGTCGCCTGCCATTGCCCGGCCTTGGTCCAGGCGTCCAGTTCCGCGGCGCGACGGGCGCTGGTCATCAGCAAGGTGAAGGCCAGGTCGGCGGTGCTTTCGGTGAGCACGTCCGGCGTGTTGGTGAGCATGATCCCACGCTCATTGAAGTAGGCCAGGTCGTAGTTGTCGTAGCCCACTGACACGCTCGACACCACTTCCAGGTTCGCGGCGCCTTGCAGTTGCTCGCGGCCGAGCTTGCGACCGACACCGATCAGGCCATGGACGTGGGGCAAGGCTTCGTTGAATTGCGCGTTGATGTCGCCGTTCGACGGGTTGGGCACGATCACGTCGAAATCCTGTTGCAGGCGCTCGACCATCTTGGGTGTGATACGGCTGAAGGCAAGTACGGTTTTTTTCATCGCGGAAGGCTCATCGGGCAAGGAATACCAAGCACGCTAACATTCCTGGTGAGGATTAGGCGAGAGGGAGCTGATTAAGAATGCAGCAGCCGCCGTGTGGGAGCGAGCTTGCTCGCGATGGCGTCGCATCAGTCACATAGTGGTGACTGACAAGCCGCCATCGCGAGCAAGCTCGCTCCCACAGGGATCTCTGCAACCGTCTGAGGCTTATGCCGCCCGCAGCGAAATAAAGGTGTAATTGACCGGTGCCTCAGTGACCACCCGCGCTCCGCAGGCCAATACCTGGCTGGCGATGTCGTCACCGGACAGATGGAACTGCCATTCACTGGCTTGCTGCGCCAGCGGCTGCGCGCGGAGCTGATCGAGGGTGGCGGCGAACGCGGCCATGTCCGGCAGATAAGCGGTAAATCCGTCGCCCTTCAGCGCAGTGGTGTGAATGCCCAGGGAGGCGCAGACACGTTCCTTGAGCTGGATTTCTTCGCGATCAGCCTGGCGTGAGCGTTCAATCAACCCGGCCAGTTCCTGATCGACCAGTTCACCGCCGAGAATCAGTTGCGGCCCGGTTTCCCACGACTCTGGCGGGCATTCCTTCACGGCGATGTTGAGGGGGATGTGCGGATTGATTTCCATCGGATAGATGCGGCACACCAATGGCCGACGCTCGTAGATGCGGCACAGGTTCTCGTCGTCAAGATTCCGGCAACGGCCAGCGTTGTAGGCGGCGAAAGTGATCGCCACGAAGGCTTCGCTGCTGCCGCTGCGCACTGCCGCTGAACGGCGCCGAGCGTGTTCGCGTTGTGCTGGAGGCAGGCCGAGTCCATTGGGCAAGAAGGCCTCCACCAGAACGATCACCTGGCCGCCGTCGTCAGCCCACATGCGGGCCTCATCGAGGGTCAGGGGAACGTGGTGATCGGTGCAGCATTTGCCGCACCCTACGCAGGAAAACGTTGTGTTCATTGAGCAACCGGTCGAAGGCTAGCAAGTGGCGACAGATAAACGCCGCGATGAACCGTTGCAAAGCAAGTTATGCGCCATTCACCGCGTGCTATCGGCCGGGCGAATCGAATCCCACTCGGTGACATAGGCTTTCTTGGTTTTCTTGCGGTAGAGGCACAGCTCGGTGCCGGTCGCGTCTTTCATGTGTTTCTGCGGGTACTGGCCTTGCAGCAATAGCGCGGTGTAGCCGACCCGGTCGTCGAACTGCGCGACGGTGCCCACCGGTTCGGCGTTTTTCAGTCCACTGGCCTTGAGGCAGCTGGCGAGTACGGCTTTGTCATGAGCGACCCAGGCATCGGGGCTGGAGGCATTGGCCTGGAAGGCCAGGGCGGTGAGGCCCATGAAGATCAGCGATTGGGATTTCATCAGGCAGGTCCTTGTTCTGGGAGCCAGGGCAGGAGTATGCCTGAGGATTGCCGGGTGACGATCGCTTCCACGCGTTGGCATGGGAGCGATCTGGCCCGTCTTAACGACCCTGCTCGGCGACGGCCTTGGCCGCGGTGATCAGGCACTTGGTCAGTTCCGGCGAGGAGAACTTGGTCAGTACGCCGTTGGCACCGGCCAACCGGGCCTTTTCGCTGTTCATGGCGCTGTCCAGCGAGGTGTGCAGCAACACGTAGAGGTGGGAAAAGTCCGGGGTTTCGCGCAGGGTACGGGTGAGGGCGTAGCCGTCCATCTCAGACATTTCGATGTCGGAGACGATCAGGTTGATCTGTTGATCGGTGCCTTGCAGGTCCAGCAGGCAGTCGATGGCTTCCTTGGCGCTGCGGGCAGTGTGGCATTGCAGGCCCAGGTTACGCAGGGTGTACACCGATTGTTGCAGCGCTACCTGGCTGTCATCGACTACCAGGATCCGTGCATTACCCAGCACTTCGGCGTCTTCCATGCTCAGTTCGGTCGGCGCGGTTTCGATCTGTGCCGGGGCGATGCAATGGATGACCTTCTCGATGTCCAGCACCTGCACCAGCGTGCCATCCACCGAGGTCACGCCCGTGATGAACGAGCGCACCCCGCCAGAGCCGTAAGGCGGCGGTTTGATGTCAGTGGTCAGGCAATGCACGATCTTGCTCACGGCCTGCACATGCAGACCCTGCTTGGAGCGGCTGACGTCGGTAACGATCAGGCAGCCGCCATCCGGATCTTCCAGTGGCCGCTCGCCAATGGCCCGGCTCAGGTCAATCACTGACAACGAATTGCCACGCAGGGTCGCGATGCCTTTGACGTGGGGATGCGACTCCGGCAGCTTGGTCAGCGGCGGACACGGGATGATTTCACTGACTTTGAGCAGGTTGATCGCCATCAGCTTGCCGCTGCGCAAGGTAAACAGCAGAAGCGAAAGTGAATCTGCGCGGGCTTTGTTGGAAGACATAAAAACCTTCTGTGGAAAAAGGTGGGGCGAGCACGAAGATCGCCAAAACAGCTTTTGATATTGGGTTATCGACTTGTCGGGGGCAGGCTTTAGGACGAAAGCTGTCGACAGCAAGGATCGTTGTAACAAGATCCCTGTCGCAGAGAGTTATGTGGCGAGGGAGCTTGCTCCCGCTGGAGTGCGCAGCGCTCCTTATCAGCTGCGGCGAGATGTTGAGTTTGGCGACCGCTGCGCGCTCGAGCGGGAGCAAGCTCCCTCGCCACGGGAAAGCCCACGGTCGATCATTTGAGCCCCAACCGCCTGGCCATCCGTCCCAGGTTCGCCCGGTCCAGCCCCAGTTCCCGGGCGGCGCTGGCCCAGTTGTGCTGGTGACGTTCCAGGCTGGCGCCGATCAGCCTGCGCTGGAAGTCGTCCACCGCTTCGCGCAAGTCTGTGCTGACGCCGTCCATTACCGGCGCAGGGGCGGCGCCTGAGCGTGCGGGGTTTTCCTCTGCGGCCTGGGGCAAGTCGAGATCCTGGGCGCCGAGGCTGAGGATTTTCGGTCGCACCGCGCACCTGCCCAAGGCTTTCAAGGCGCTGCGGCCGATCAGATGCTCCAGTTCGCGCACGTTGCCCGGCCAGTCATAGGCCAGCAGCGCCGCCTGGGCGTCGCTGTTCAGGCGCAGGCTGTTAAGGCCCATGCGTGAACGGTTCTGTTCCAGGAAGAAACCGCTGAGCAACAGCACATCCCGCCCGCGATCACGCAGTGCCGGCACTTGCAGCGGATACACGCTCAAGCGGTGATAGAAGTCGGCCCGATAACGGCCGTTGCGCACTTCATCGGCGAGGTCGCGGTTGGTGGCCGCGATCAGGCGCACATCGACCCGGTGCTCCCTGTCCGAACCCAAGCGTTGCAATTGTCCGCTTTGCAACACACGCAGCAACTTGGCCTGGACGGTCAGCGACAGCTCGCCCACTTCATCGAGGAACAACGTGCCGCCATCGGCCAATTCAAACTTGCCGCGTCGGTCGCTCGTGGCCCCGGTGAACGCGCCGCGTACGTGGCCGAACAGTTCGCTTTCCACCAGGGTCTCCGGCAGTGCGGCGCAGTTGAGGCTGATGAGTGGTTGCTCGGCGCGCTTGGAGGCGGCATGAATGGCTTGGGCGACCAGTTCCTTGCCGACACCGGTTTCGCCAGTGATCAGCACCGTGAGGTCGCTGCCGCCCACCAGCTTGATCTCTTCCACCAGGCGTTTGTGGGCCTTGCTCTGGCCGACCATGTCGCGGTGTTGCTGGCCGCTGGCCTGGCGATAGACCTCGGCGCGCCGGTGTTCGTCCTCGGCCTTCAACGCCAGACCCTCGATGCGTTCGGCGGCGCTGACAGTGGCGGCGGCGAGGCTGGCGAAGGCTTGCAGGGCGCTCAGGTCGATGGGTTCGAAGCGGCCCGGATCCAGCGAATCGAGCGTCAGCAGGCCCCAGGGACGCTCGTCGACGAACAGCGGGCAGCCCATGCAGTCGTGAACTTCCAGATGCTCATCGAGACCTTCGACCAGCCCGTCGTAAGGGTCGGGCAAGTCACTGTCGGCAGCGAAACGGGTGGGTTGCGGGTTGGCCAGCAGCGCCTCGAAACGCGGGTGTTCGCTGACCCGGAATCGTCGGCCCAGGGTATCGGTGCTCAAGCCGTCCACCGCCAGCGGCACCAGGCAATCACCGTCCAGGCGCAACAACGCCGCCGCGTCGCAGGGCAACAGGGCTCGCAAGGCGCCGAGCAGGCGGCGATAACGCTCGCCTTCAGGCAGTTCTCGGGAGAGATCGGCCACCAGGGGTAGCAGGGAGGTCAGCAGCAAGGTTGCGGTCATAATGACTCCATGTAGTCGTAAAGACTATAAGTTGCGCCGGGTCGATATGACTACAGTGTTTTTAACTGGTTGATAATAAAGATAAAAAATGTTGGCATGGAATCTGATAAGCCTAGGTACTGTTATCTGTAACACGTCAGGAGTCACCTATGCTCAGTCGAGAAGAACGCGCCATCATTCGCTCCACCGTTCCATTGCTTGAAAGTGGTGGAGAGGCGCTGATTACCCACTTCTATCGCATGATGCTGTCCGAATATCCCCAAGTTCGCCCGTTATTCAACCAGGCTCACCAGGCCAGTGGCGATCAGCCGCGTGCGCTGGCCAACGGCGTATTGATGTATGCACGGCACATTGATCAGCTCGACCAGTTGGGCGACCTGGTGGCGAAAATCGTCAATAAGCATGTTGCCTTGCAGATTCTGCCGGAACACTACCCGATAGTCGGTTCCTGCCTGTTGCGGGCAATCGCCGAGGTGCTGGGTGAAGAGATCGCCACGCCCGAAGTGATTGCCGCATGGGGCGCTGCCTATAACCAGCTGGCCGATATCCTGATCGGCGCCGAAACCGGCCTGTATGACCGCAAAGCCGCAGCACCGGGCGGCTGGCGGGGCGAGCGCGAGTTCACCCTGGTGGCCAAAGTGCAGGAAAGCTCGGAGATCACCTCGTTCTATTTCGAACCGGCGGACAAGGGGCCGATCCTGGTGGCTGAGCCGGGTCAATACATCGGCATGAAGCTGGTGCTGGATGGCGAGGAAATGCGCCGCAACTATTCGCTGTCGGCCCTGGCGGACAATGGTCAATACCGTATCAGCGTGAAACGCGAGGCGGGTGGTCGGGTGTCCAACTACCTGCACCATCATTTTCAGGTTGGCAGCCGCATCCAGTTGTTCCCGCCGTCCGGGGATTTCTACCTGACCGCCAGCGACAAGCCGCTGGTGCTGATCAGTGGCGGCGTCGGCATCACCCCGACCCTGGCCATGTTGCAGGCCGCGCTGCAGACCGAGCGCCCGGTGCATTTCATCCACTGCGCGCGCAATGGCCGCGCCCATGCCTTCCGTGGCTGGATCGACGAGCTGGCGGAGCGGCATCCGCAACTCAAGCGATTCTACTGCTACGACGAAGACGACGGTTTGAGCCCGGCGGCTGACAAGGTCGGGCTGTTGAGCGAGGCGCAACTGGCACAATGGTTGCCGGAGCAACGTGACCTGGACGCCTATTTCCTCGGGCCGAAGGGTTTCATGGGCGCCGTCAAGCGCCACCTCAAGACCTTGGGGGTGCCGGATCAGCAGAGCCGTTACGAATTCTTCGGGCCGGCGGCGGCGCTGGAATAAGGTCGCGGCAAACCGGGAGACCGGGTTGCCTTCATCGCGAGCAGGCTCGCTCCCACAAGGGATTTGCGGCGGACACAATTGCTGTGAACACCGCGAAAAAACTGTGGGAGCGAGCCTGCTCGCGAAGGTGGCGGCACATTCAACATAGATGAGGCTGATTCACCGCATTCGCGAGCAAGCTCGCTCCCACTGGGGATTGGCGGTGGACACCGGCGCTGTGAACACCCGGGACCAAAGGTGGGAGCGAGCCTGCTCGCGATGGCGGCAGCAGGTCCATCTGTCCAACTGTCAGAATTAATCCCCGCTTAACCTTCTTGCGGTCTATTCCCTGCAATGTTGCCGACAGCCGCTCGTTCACTGTGTTGGTCAGCGTGTAGACTTCGGCCATTCGATAGCGCGCCGGGTCTCGCCAGGCTGCGCGTCAATCCATGCATACAAAGGGAAACGCAATGAGTGAGGAAATGATGCGCCTGGGCCGTGAGCGGCGCTTTCTGGTGCTGCTGGGGCTGATCTGCCTGGCCCTGATCGGCGGCGCGCTGTACATGCAGGTGGCGCTCGGTGAGGCGCCGTGCCCGCTGTGCATCCTGCAGCGCTATGCGCTGTTGCTAATCGCTATTTTTGCTTTCATCGGCGCGGCCATGCGCACCCGTCGCAGCCTGACGATTTTCGAAGGTCTGGTTGTGCTGTGTGCCCTGGCCGGCGCCGCAGTGGCGGGGCATCACGTGTACACCCAGTTCTTCCCGGCAGTCAGCTGCGGCGTCGACGTATTGCAACCGATCGTCGACGATCTGCCGCTGGCGAAGATCTTCCCGCTGGGTTTCCAGGTCGATGGCTTTTGCTCCACGCCGTACCCGCCGCTCCTCGGGCTGTCCCTGGCGCAATGGGCGCTGCTGTCCTTCGTGCTGATCGTGGTGCTGGTGCCAGTGCTGGTTTCACGTAACCGCAAACACCTTCGCTGAAACACCTTGAGGAAACGCCCCGGTTTCGCTTCTGCGCAGCCGGGGCGTTTTGCGTTTCAGCCTTGGGACGGATCGGCCTTGATCCGGGGCAAGAATAGCCTGGGACAATGTGCGACATGTTGTCACACATTTTGCCTCCGGCGATCCTTCCTGGCGTGGATAGACGCCTCATCCTGTAACAAAAAAACCGTACAGGAAGCCCCGGTTTTCCAAAGCAGCTCTTCCTGCAGCAGGCACTTTTAACAGCGAAGCGTCATGCGGCCTAGCCCCCGAAAAATGGGCTCTTCCCACGAAAAAAACCCGATCGTAATTCCCTCGAGCTGTCTAAATCGGGCGTAGTAGGCCTATATTTTTTGGGGTTCTTGTTGAGAATGAATTTCGATAAGATGCCGGCCGGTTGCATTCTCGGGCAGGGATTATTGCCGGATCGGATAAAAATTATTTCGGGATGAGACATGGTCTACAGCGCGTCAGCTCACTACAATCGGCCGCACCGAATTTCCGACCCGGCTCAACGTGAGCACGAGGTGGTCGAAGGGCGTTATCGCCCAATGCGACCCCGGGTGTCGGTGCCTCCAACTATCCGCACCAAATGGAATTGGGCTTGAACTAGGCCTTTGACCAACGAATAAGAACTCACTGCTGGCCCAGGATGTGTCGAACAGCGTCTGACTGATGCTGCGACGGGCAGCCCTTATTCAATCCAAGAAAAATGCCAACCCTTGGCAGGGTGAAGTGTTGGCGATCAAAACCCAACTGCATTGCGCAAGCTGCTTTAGAGGTCGTGAGATGAGTAAAAACAGGTACCCCCGATTACTAGGCTTGTTGCCTCTGCTCGGCACGTTGTTGCTGGGAGGCTGCAACATGACCTTGCTCGATCCCAAGGGCCAGGTCGGCCTGGATGAACGAAACCTGATCATCACCGCCACGCTGTTGATGTTGCTCGTCGTTGTGCCGGTTATCGTCATGACCTTCCTGTTCGCCTGGAAATACCGCGCGTCCAACACCAGTGCCACGTACACGCCGAAGTGGTCGCACTCGACCAAGATCGAAGTGGCGGTATGGACGATTCCGGTGCTGATCATCATTGCCCTGGGTTACATCACCTACAAGTCGACTCATGCCCTGGACCCGTATCGTCCACTGGAATCGGACGTCAAGCCGATCACCATTGAAGTGGTCTCGATGGACTGGAAGTGGCTGTTCATCTATCCGGAGCAAGGCATCGCCACCGTCAACAAAATCGTGTTCCCGGCCCACACACCGATCAACTTCAAGGTCACCTCCGACACCGTGATGAACTCGTTCTTCATCCCGGGCCTGGGCGGCCAGATCTACGCGATGGCGGGCATGCAGACCAAGCTGCACCTGATCGCCAACCAGAACGCCGAACTCGACGGTATCTCCGCCAACTACAGCGGCGCGGGTTTCACCGGCATGAAGTTCAAAGCAATCGCCACGACCCAGGAAGATTTCGACGCCTGGGTCAACGATGTGAAGAAGGCACCTAAACAGCTTGAAAAAGCTGAATACGAAGCCCTTTCCAAACCGAGCCAGAACAACCCAGTCGAACTCTACTCGTCGGTCACGCCGAACCTGTTCCAGACCATCATCGACAAGTATGAAGGGATGAATCCGGGCAAGCCGATGCACCACGAGAAGAAAGAGAAGGAAGTGGCCCACAACATGGAAGGGATGGACATGAGTTCGCATTCAGCTGCCGGGGCAGAGGAGTAAACGATGTTTGGTAAATTAAGTTGGGAAGCGATCCCGTTCCACGAGCCGATTGTCATGGTGACCCTCGCCATCATCGCCCTCGGTGGCCTGGCGCTGTTCGCGGGGATCACCTACTTCAAGAAGTGGACCTACCTGTGGACCGAGTGGCTGACTTCGGTCGACCACAAGAAGATCGGCGTGATGTACATCATCGTCGCCATGGTCATGCTGCTGCGCGGTTTTGCCGACGCCATCATGATGCGTACCCAGTTGGCCATGGCCACCGAAGGTTCGCCTGGCTACCTGCCGCCTGAACACTATGACCAGATCTTCACCGCCCACGGTGTGATCATGATCATCTTCATGGCGATGCCCTTCTTCACCGGCCTGATGAACCTTGCAGTGCCGCTGCAGATCGGCGCGCGTGACGTGGCCTATCCGTTCCTGAACTCCCTGAGCTTCTGGCTGCTGGTGTCCGGCGTGGTGCTGATCAACCTGTCCCTGGGCGTTGGCGAGTTTGCCAAGACCGGTTGGGTTGCCTATCCGCCGTTGTCGGGACTGCAATACAGTCCGGGCGTGGGGATGGATTACTACATCTGGGCGCTACAGTTATCCGGCTTGGGAACGACGCTGACGGGGGTCAACTTCCTCGCCACCGTGCTGAAGATGCGTACGCCTGGCATGAAGCTGATGGACATGCCGATCTTCACCTGGACCTGCACCTGGGCCAACGTGCTGATCGTCGCTTCCTTCCCGATCCTCACCGCTACCCTGGCCCTGCTGACCCTTGACCGCTACATGGATTTCCACATTTTCACCAATGAACTGGGTGGAAATCCGATGATGTACGTCAACCTGTTCTGGGCCTGGGGTCACCCTGAGGTGTACATCCTGATCCTGCCGGCGTTCGGTATTTTCTCCGAAGTCATCTCGACCTTCTCCGGCAAGAAACTGTTCGGCCACCACTCGATGATCTACGCCAGCGGCGCGATCTCGGTACTGGGCTTCATGGTCTGGCTGCACCACTTCTTCACCATGGGTTCGGGTGCCAGCGTCAACGCCTTCTTCGGCCTGGCGACGATGCTGATCTCGATCCCGACGGGGGTGAAGCTGTTCAACTGGCTGTTCACCATCTACCAGGGCCGCCTGCGTTTCACCAGCCACGTGCTGTGGACCCTGGGCTTCATGGTGACCTTCGCCATCGGCGGCATGACCGGCGTACTGCTGGCCATCCCGGGTGCTGACTTCGTGCTGCACAACAGCCTGTTCGTGATCGCCCACTTCCACAACGTGATCATCGGTGGCGCGGTATTCGGCTACATCGCCGGCTTCGCCTTCTACTTCCCGAAAGCGTTCGGCTTCAAGCTGCACGAAGGTTGGGGCAAGGCAGCGTTCTGGTTCTGGATCTCGGGCTTCTTCGTCGCGTTCATGCCGCTCTATGCGCTGGGCTTCATGGGCATGACCCGTCGTCTGAACGCTACCACCAACCCTGAGTGGGTGCCGTACCTGTACGTCGCCATGTTCGGCGCGGTGATGATCGCCGTCGGCATCGCCTGCCAACTGATCCAGCTGTACGTCAGCGTGCGCGATCGCAACAAGCCAGAGAACATGTGCGACCACGGTGACCCGTGGAATGCCCATACCCTGGAATGGTCGACCTCTTCGCCACCGCCGTTCTACAACTTTGCCGTGCTGCCGAAAGCGGACGTCATCGACCCGTTCACTGAAGCCAAGGAAAACGGTACCGCGTACCAGGTTCCGGCCAAGTACGCGCCGATCCACATGCCCAACAACACCGCCACCGGTGTGGTCATGGGCGCGCTGTTGACCGTCTTCGGTTTCGCCATGATCTGGCACATCTGGTGGCTGGCCATCGCCAGCCTGGTTGGCACCGTGGCGTATTTCGTGATCCATGCTGCCCGTGACGATCAGGGCTACATGGTGCCGGTGGATGTCATCGAGCGCATCGAAGCCGAGCAGCACAAACGCCTGGTAGCGGCCGGGAAAGTCCCCGCCGGCGCCACCCGTGTTGAAACCTCGTTGGAACAGGCTTAAACCATGTCGAACTTAGTGACCACTGTTGGACACGCCCATGACCATGGGCACGATGACCATCACCACGACTCGGGCGAGATGACCGTATTCGGTTTCTGGCTCTACCTGATGACCGACTGCATTCTGTTTGCGTCGATCTTCGCGGTATACGCGGTACTGGTTAACAACGTCGCCGGTGGCCCGTCGGGCCACGAGATTTTCGAGCTGCCGTACGTGCTGGGCGAAACCGCTCTGCTGCTGTTCAGCTCGATCACCTATGGCTTCGCCATGCTGGCGTTGTTCAAGGGCAAGAAAACCCAGGTCCTGGGCTGGCTGGCCATGACCTTCCTGCTGGGCGCCGGCTTTATCGCCATGGAGATCAACGAGTTCCACATCCTGATCGCCGAGGGCTACGGCCCTAGCCGCAGCGGCTTCCTGTCCGGGTTCTTCACCTTGGTCGGCACCCACGGTCTGCACGTGACCAGCGGCCTGATCTGGATGGCGATCATGATGTACCAGGTCCAGAAAAACGGCCTGACCGCTACCAACAAGACGCGCCTGAGCTGCCTGAGCCTGTTCTGGCACTTCCTGGACGTGGTGTGGATCTGCGTATTCACCGTTGTATATCTGATGGGGACTTTGTAAATGGCTAACGCACATTCCCATGATGGCCACGACGCCGGCCACGGCAGCGTCAAGTCCTACGCCATCGGTTTCATCCTGTCGGTGATCCTGACCGTCATTCCGTTCGGCCTGGTGATGTACCCGACACTGCCGAAAAGCCTGACCCTGTGGATCATCCTGATCTTCGCCGTGGTCCAGGTACTGGTGCACCTGGTGTACTTCCTGCACCTGGACCGCTCCGCCGCCCAACGTAACAACGTGGTCGCGTTTGTCTTTGCCGCGATCGTGATTGTCCTGCTGGTTGGCCTGTCGCTGTGGATCATGTTCAGCATCCACACCAACATGATGGCGCACTGAGGAAAGTCCGGATGTCCTTAAAGCACTTTATCCAAATCACCAAGCCGGGGATCATTTTCGGTAACGTGCTTTCTGTGGCAGGCGGGTTTTTCCTGGCTTCGAAAGGGCATGTCGATCTGGCCATCTTCCTGGCGGCGATGATCGGCACTTCCCTGGTGGTGGCATCCGGTTGCGTGTTCAACAACTGCATCGACCGCGACATCGACATCAAGATGGAGCGCACCAAGAACCGCGCGCTGGTCCAGGGCCTGATCCCGGTGCAACTGGCCCTGGCGTTCGCCACGGTGCTGGGCGTGGCCGGTGTCGCGCTGCTGTACACGGTGGCCAACCCGCTGGCGGCGCTGTTCGCGGTGATCGGCTTTGTCATCTACGTCGGCTTCTACAGCCTGTACCTCAAGCGCAAGTCGGTGCACGGCACGCTGGTGGGCAGCCTGTCGGGGGCGATGCCGCCGGTGATCGGTTACGTTGCGGTGAGCAACAGCTTTGACATGGCTGCGCTGACGCTGCTGGTGATGTTCAGCCTGTGGCAGATGCCGCATTCCTATGCCATCGCGATCTTCCGCTTCAACGACTACCTGGCGGCCTCGATACCGGTGCTACCGGTCAAGCGCGGCATCCGGGTGGCCAAGAAGCACATCCTGCTCTACATCCTGGCCTTCCTCGTGGCGACCTTGATGCTGACCTTCAGCGGCTACGCCGGCATGAGCTACCTCGCCGTCGCCGCCGCCATGGGCATGTACTGGCTGTACATGGCCTGGACCGGCTACAAGGCGGTGGATGACACGGTCTGGGCACGCAAGCTGTTCGTGTTCTCGATCTTCACCATCACCGCCCTGAGCGTCATGATGTCCCTGGACTTCAAAGTGCCGAGTGAGCTGTTGCTGACTTACGCGCCTTAAGCTTCAGACGTTGCAAAAAAAGCCCCGCCTTCGAGAGAAGAGCGGGGCTTTTTCATGGGCGTTGCCTGGGCTGCCGATGTTCCTGTGGGAGCGAGCTTGCTCGCGATTGCGGTGGATCGGCCTGCATGAATGCTGAATGTGCGACCGCATCGCGAGCAAGCTCGCTCCCACAGTGGGCTCGGGTGAGGCTATTGCTGGGCGATGCTATAGCCGTCGAATGCCTTTTGCTGTTGCAGGGCGGTGACGATGCTTTTGCGGGTGGCCTGTTGTTCGGTGCCGTCGTTGTCCAGGAAGGTTTCGCTTTCCAACTCGGCTTCTTCGCCTTCGCCGATAAAACTGAAACCCAGGAACTCGAAGGCCTCGCGGTCGACGTTCGGCTTGGAGCGTGGCGTGCGCAAGGGCAGGGTAACGCTGATGCCATCCTTGCTGATGACAAACACTTCCGCTTCCTTCTTGGCCCGCGAGGCTTTGCCCTTGCTGCCGCTCGGGTTGCTGATGGCCTGGTGGGTCTGGTTCAGCACTTTCAGGGCCAGGCCATAAACCAGTTCCTGGAAGGCTGGATCGTCCTTATAGCTGGACAGGATGCGGCTGATGGGGAAACGGCTGCTCAAGTCTTCCAGCGCCGCGAAATCGGCGGCTTCGGCGTCCTTGAGCTGCTTGAGCTGGCCCATTAGTTCATAGGCCTTGTCGTCGTCGAACGCATCGTGCGCCTGGCGGATGGCATTGCGCAGCTCGCGGATCTGGTCGCTTTCGCGGTTCGACTGGAACGCATCGAGGACCATCTCACTGATGTTTTTGGCCAGGGGGAGATGCTGTGAAAGATTGATGGAGTTTTCGTATTCCGCTTTGGATGACAGGGTGACTACGGATTCAGCGGTGTTGGAATCGGACATTGAAATTTCACTACTTCTGTTAGCTGGATGAGGCGAGAAAGGCATTGAGCTTTTTTCCGGTCGCCTAATCTATTGGACGCGAGCGGCGTTGTCACTGTTGGACCGGCGACAGGTCAGCATTTATTGCCGGCGGCGGGTCTCAGGTACCCATCATTTGCAGATCACATTCTTGCCCGCCATCTTGGAGCGATACAGCGCTTGGTCGGCCCGGTCCAGCAGCGCCGCCTGCTGCTCGTCGTCGAAGCGCTGCACCACGCCAAAACTCATGGTGATCTGAAAATCCCCCACTGGCAGCAGGTCGGACAATCCCCGGCGAATGGTTTCGGCCATCAGGCAGGCGTCGGCCAGGGAGGTGTTGGGCAAAATCATGACGAATTCATCACCGCCCCAGCGCACCAGCAAATCGCCCTCGCGCTCGCAGCGTTTGACACTCTGCACCACCTGCACCAGCGCCGCGTCACCGAACGCATGACCGTAACGGTCGTTGATGTCCTTGAAATCGTCGACGTCCATGGCAATCAGTGACAAGGGCTCGCGAAAGCGCTGGGCGCGCTCGCAGGCCAGGGGCAGGGCCTGTTCCAGGCGATATCGGTTGGCGACCATCGTCAATGCGTCGGTTTCGGCGAGCCTGCGGTTTTCGACAAGCTGGACCTGCAATTGTTGATTGACCCGGGACAGTTCGCGGGTGCGCTCCTCGATAATGGCTTCCAGGGACTGGTTACGCCGTTCCAGTTGTTCGAACAGGCGCTTCTTGTCGTCGATGCTGCGATGGGCCCCGATCATGCGAGCCACCGTGCCGTCAGCATTGCGGGCGATGATGTAACCGCGATCTTCGATCCAGATGTAGGAACCGTCCTGGGTGCGGCAGCGATACTCGGCTTGGTAGCGGTGGGTTCGTTCTTCCAGGTAATCGTCGAACAACGCCATGACCCGTGGATAGTCTTCGGGGTGGATCACGTTTTCCCAGGTCAGTACGGTGTTATTCAATGAGTGGGGCAAATAGCCAAGCATCGTGTACCAGCCGGGGTTGCGGTAGACGAACCCGGTGTTGGCGTTCCAGTCCCAGATGCCGTCGCTGACCAGTTCCAGAATGGTGTGCAGTACGTCTTCATCCAGATCGGACAGATCGAACCGCGGCCTATCGATGTTCGAGGCATCTCCCATCGTCGTATCCCCATCCGCCTTGATATCAAAATGCTCGTCCCAGGCGTGAAGAGTAGCCGATGGCGCGCGGGGTCACTAGCGGTGCTGGTCGCCGGTCAGAAGACAACCCTTTGTGGCGAGCCACAATCGTGTTCGCCGGATTGAAGCTTCCCCCATTTCTCCAACGCAAACTCGACAAAGCAGCGCAACTTTGGCAAGCGGTAGCGATCCTGGGCATACATCAGGCGCATCGGTCGATGGGGCAGTTGATAGCCCTGCAGCAGCGCCACCAGCTGTCCATTCTTCAAGTCCTGTGCCACCAGCGCGTCGGGAAGCATTACCACGCCCATGCCGGCCAGGGCGGCGCGGTACAGGCCCGAGGAACTGTTGATCAGCATCGGTCCGCTCACCGGCACCTTGATTTCGCCATCCGGGCCGTTGATGGGCCAGTGATCCTGGGCGAACCGCCACTCGTCGCCAGCGGAATAGGCGAACGACAGGCAATCGTGCTGTTGCAGGTCGGTGGGTTTTTCTGGTGTGCCACGCCGTGCCAGGTAAGCCGGGGCGGCGCAGACGGTCAGGGTGTAGTCCATCAGGGGGCGGACGATCAATTTCGGGTCGGGAGGGCCGAGGCGAATGGCAACATCGAAGCCGTGGTCGAGCAGGTCCAGGCGTTGGTTGGTCAGCACCACGTCGAGCTTGACCTGCGGGTGACGCTGACTGAATTCGGCCAGGGCCGGCGCCAGGCGTTCGGTGCCGAAGGTCAGAGGCGCGGTGATGCGCAGGGTGCCGGTGGGTTCGCCCTGGGTCTGTTCGGCCAGGCGTTCGGAGTCGGCCACCAGCCCCAATACTTCCAGGCAGCGCTGATAGTACGCCGAGCCGAATTCAGTCAGGCGCTGGCGCCGGGTCGTACGGTTGATCAGGCGAACGCCGAGGCGCTGCTCCAATGCGCGAAGATGATTGCCCACCATGGTCGTGGACATTTCGCACGTTTGGGCCGCCGCTGTCAGGCTGCCGGTTTCTACCACCTTCACGTAAACGGTCATTGCCTGGAACAGGTCCATTATCAAGCTCAGCTTTTAAATGATTGAAGTAAAGCAGCGTTTATCCAGCACGAGTGGCTAACCATACTGGAAAAAACCACCCGATGGAGCTTGATGCCATGACCGCTGCCTGCCTGATGACCACTTACCAACCCCTGGCGCTGAATTTTACCCGCGGCTTGGGTACGCGCCTGTGGGACCAGGACGGTCGCGAATACCTCGATGCGGTGGCGGGCGTGGCGGTGACCAATGTCGGTCATTCCCATCCCCGGCTGGTCGCGGCCATCAGCGAACAGGCCGGCCTGCTGCTGCACACGTCCAACCTGTACAGCATCGATTGGCAGCAGCGGCTGGCGGGAAAACTCACCCAGCTGTCCGGGCTGGAGCGGGTGTTTTTCAATAATTCTGGCGCCGAAGCCAACGAAACCGCGCTGAAACTGGCGCGTCTCTATGGCTGGCACAAGGGCATCGAGCAGCCTTTGGTGGTGGTGATGGAGAACGCGTTTCACGGGCGCACATTGGGCACGTTGTCGGCCAGCGATGGCCCGGCGGTGCGGCTGGGTTTCAATCGGTTGCCGGGGGACTTCATCAAAGTGCCGTTCGGCGATCTTGCCGCATTGGAAGGGATCCAGCAGGCCCATGGGGAACGCGTCGTCGCGGTACTGGTGGAACCGATCCAGGGCGAAAGCGGTGTGCAACTTGCGCCGCCCGGCTATCTCAAGGCCTTGCGTCAGCTGTGCACTCGGCGCGCTTGGCTGCTGATGCTCGATGAGATCCAGACCGGCATCGGCCGCACCGGTCAGTGGTTCGCGTGCCAGCACGAAGGCATTGTCCCGGACGTCATGACCCTCGCCAAAGGCCTGGGCAACGGCGTGCCCATCGGTGCATGCCTGGCCCGGGGCAAGGCCGCCGAGCTGTTTACCCCCGGCAGCCATGGCAGCACGTTTGGCGGCAATCCGCTGGCCTGCCGGGTCGGCTGCACGGTGCTGGACATCATCGAGGAGCAAGGTCTTGTGGACAACGCCCGGTATCAGGGCGAACAGTTGCTTACGCGGTTGCGCGCCGAATTGGCGGACAACCCGAACGTATTGGCAATTCGCGGCCAGGGCTTGATGATCGGCATCGAACTCAAGCAACCGGTCCGCGACCTGACCCTCTGCGCCGCCCGGGATCATGGCTTGCTGATCAACGTCACCCGGGGCAAGACCATTCGCTTGCTGCCGCCGTTGACGATTGACGGGCGGGAAGTGGAGATGATTGTCAGGGGGGTGAGCCGGAGTCTGGCGCAGGAATGAGGCAGGCTTGCCCGGGCGACCGTTTTTATTTGTCAGTCCGGGCCAAGCGCGCCGCAACGCAACGGAATTTTTAACCTTTGCCGCGTTCCAACGCCAGCCAGAGTCGATTGCCTACGCCCTGGCACTTCAGACTGAAAACCAGGAGCATTCCATGTTCACCTCGCGTCGCTTGATCGTTGTCGCTACCGCTGTGGCCCTGTTGTCCGGCTGCGCGTCGCCTAACCCTTATGACAATCAGGGCCAGGCTTCCACGGACTCTTCAGGCATGAGCAAGACCGCCAAGTACGGCGGCCTCGGGGCATTGGCCGGTGCGTTGGCCGGTGCAGCCATCGGTCACGATAACCGTGGCAAGGGCGCATTGATCGGCGCCGCCGTCGTGGGCGCTTCCGCAGCCGGCTACGGCTACTACGCCGACCAGCAGGAAAAGAAACTGCGCGCCAGCATGGCCAACACCGGCGTTGAAGTGCAGCGCCAGGGCGACCAGATCAAACTGATCATGCCAGGCAACATCACTTTTGCCACCGATTCGGCCAACATCGCCTCCAGCTTCTACCAGCCGCTGAACAACCTGGCCGGCTCCCTCAAGGAGTTCAACCAGAACCAGATCGAGATCGTGGGTTATACCGACAGCACCGGCAGCCGCCAACACAACATGGACCTGTCCCAGCGTCGTGCCCAGAGCGTGGCGACCTACCTGACGTCCCAAGGCGTGAGCGGCGCCAACCTGTCGGCCCGTGGCGCCGGCCCGGACAACCCGGTGGCCAGCAACGCCGACGTCAATGGTCGTGCGCAGAACCGTCGTGTCGAGGTCAACCTCAAGGCCATTCCTGGACAGCAATATCAGGGGGCGCCCCAGCAGCAGGGGCAGACTTACCAGCAGTACCCATGATCGTTGGGCGGTAGATGAAACGGGGGCCATGTAGACATGGCCCCCGTTTTTTTTTGGCTGGCGCTCACTCTGTTTGGGTCGGGGGCAGGGTTAGCAACGCACACACACACCTGTGGCGAGGGAGCTTGCTCCCGCTGGGCTGCGCAGCAGCCCCAAAATCATTCGCCTCGGTCCCCCTGGCACACCGCGTTCGCTGGGTTGGGACTGCTGCGCAGTCCAGCGGGAGCAAGCTCCCTCGCCACAAAAGTGTTCACTTAAGTGAGTGGGTTCAGTTGGCCTCTTTCACCGCACTCAAAAACGCGCACGTACGTTCCTGCTGCGGATGCTCGAAGATCTGTGCCGGCGTGCCCTGTTCGTGAATCTGCCCTTTGTAGAAAAAGCACACCCGATCAGCAAACTCCCGGGCGAAACCCATCTGGTGAGTCACCATCAACATGGTCAGGTTGTGCTCGGCCCCCAGCTTGCGGATCACGTTGAGCACTTCCCCGCACAGCTCCGGGTCCAGCGCCGAAGTCACTTCGTCGAACAGCATCACTTTCGGCCGCATCGCCAGGGCCCGGGCGATGGCCACCCGTTGCTGCTGGCCGCCAGACAACTGCGACGGATAGTGGTCGAGCTTGCTGCCCAGCCCCACCAGCTCCAGCAAATCGGCCGCGCGTTCGCGGGCTTCTTTCGGGTTCATGCCCAGCACCTGCACCGGCGCTTCGATCACGTTCTGCAGCGCGGTCATGTGGGGGAACAGGTTGAAGCTCTGGAACACCATGCCGATCTTGCCGCGCACCCGGCGAATGTGCCGGTCGTTGGCCGGCACCAACACGCCGTTGCGGTTGGGCATGTGGGTCAGGGAATCATCCTCGATGCGGATCTGGCCCTGGTCGATGCCTTCCAGGGTCATCAATACCCGCAGCAGCGTGGACTTGCCCGAACCGCTGGGGCCGATGATCGCGACCTTTTCTCCCGGCGCGACATCCAGGTTCAGATGGTCGAGCACCGTGAAGCTGCCATAGCTTTTGGTCACGTCCTGGAAACTCACAATTGGCCGGGACGGTGTGGGGTCTTGCATGGCCGGGGCCTCCTGCTGCGACGCCAGCGTGCTGCGCCGGGACAAGTCGTTGGGCGTGGACAAAGGTAAAGTCATTAGCGTAGCTCCATGCGCGTTTCAAGGCGCCGTACCAGATAAGCCAAGGCAAGGCTCAGGGCGAGGAAGAACAGGCCGACCATGGTGATCGGTTCCAGGTAACGGAAATTCTCCGAACCGATGTTCTTGGCCTGCTGCATGATTTCCACCACGGTGATCGCCGACAGCACCGGCGTGTCCTTGAGCATCGCCACCAGGTAGTTGCCCAGCGGCGGCACGATGGGCCGCAGCGCCTGGGGCAGGATGATGTTGCGGTAAGCGTTGTACGGCCCGATGTTCAGCGCCGTCACCGCTTCCCATTGCGCCCGTGGCACCGCGTCGAGGCCGCTGCGGTAGACCTCGGCGATGTAACAGGCGTAGTGCAGGCCGATGCCGAGGATGCCGACCTGCATGGCCGTCAGGCTCAAGCCATAGTTGGGGAGCACGTAGTAGAGGAAATACACCTGGATCAGCAGCGGCGTGCTGCGGATGAACTCGATGACCGCCGTGGCCGGCCACGACAGCCAGAGTTTGCGACTGCGTCGGCCAATCGCAAGGAACAGTCCCAGGACAATCGCAATCAGGAAACCGATCAGGGTGATGCCCACGGTGTTGAGGGAGGCGCGCAACAGGTCCGGCAGGATCTGTGCGGCGTAGGACCAATCGAACAGGGTCATGACAGACCTCCACGCATCCGGCCCCGGCTCAGTCGTCGCTCAAGGTGGCGCATGCCGAAGTTGATGGCCTGGGCGAGGATGAAATACATCACCAGCGCCAGGCTGAAGATCTCCAGGGTCTGGAAGGTTGCCTGATCCAATTGCCGGGCCCGGAAGCTCAGGTCGGACAAGGTGATCAGCGACACCAGCGAGGTGTTTTTCAACAACTCGATCAGCAGGTTGGTGCCCGGTGGAATCGCCGCCAGCAAGGCCTGGGGCAAGATGATCCGCTTGAAGCGCTTGAAGCCGCTGAAATTCAGCGCCGTGCAGGCTTCGTATTGCCCCTTGGCCACCGAGCTGATGGCGCCGCGCATCACCTCGGCCCCATAGGCACCGATGTGCAGGCCCAGGCCGACAATCGCCACGGTGTAGGCGCTCAGCTCAATGTTGAACGGCGGCAGTGGCAACACGAAGAACAGCCAGAACAGTTGGACCAGCAGCGAGGTGCCGCGGAACACTTCGATGTAGGTAATGCTGAACCAGCGCAGCGCGCGCCACGGCGCCAGCCGCCCGAGGGCCGCCAATACCGCAGCGACAATCGCCAGCAGCGAACCGAGGAAGGTCACCTGAAGCGTGACCCAGGCCCCTTGAATCAATAACGGAAGTAATTCGCCCATGGTTCGACCCGATATCCGATGAAGCAGGGAACAGGCATCACGCACCGCGCGTCACGCCTGTTTCGGCACGTCAGTTTCGACTATGGCTGAGCGCAGAGCTCGGCCGCGGTTTTACTGGTCACGTTGGATTTGTCGAAGCCGAATGGCGCGACGGCCTTGAGGTGTTCTTCGGAGCCCAGCCACTTCTTCAATTCGGCGTTGACCGCATCGCGCAAGTCTTTGTCTTCGGGACGGAAGGCGAGGGCGCCGTAACCGATGTGGGACGGATCGTCCTTGAACTCGGTCATCGCCTCGACTTTATCGCCACCCTTGCTCGCCAGGCCTTTCATGGTCAGTTGCGTGCCGACGGCCGCGTCCGCGCGACCGGCCCGCACGGCTTGCAATTGGGCGGTGGTGTCGGGGACCTGAAGGATCTGCTCGTCCTTGACCCCGGAGTCTCGAGCGTAAGCCAGGTTCACCGTGCCGGCCATGATCGCCAGTTTCACGTCCGGTTGTTTGGCGATGTCTTCATAGCTGTGGAGATTTTTCGGGTTGCCCTTGGTCACGAGCAACGCGTCGGGCAACTGGTATTGCGGGTCGGTGAACAACACTTGCTTGCAGCGCGCGGGGGTGATGTACATGCCAGCGGCAATCACGTCGAAACGGCCGGCGCGCAGGCCGGGAATCAGTGAACCCCATTCAGTGAGCACGCCGTTGACCTGCTTGATGCCCATCTTGGCGAAGATGATCTTGGCGATTTCCGGCGATTCACCGGTCACGGTGCCGTCGGTTTCGGTGAAGGCGAACGGGGTTTCGTTGGCGTAGCCGATCCGGATGCTGCTGTTGCTTTTGACGGTATCCAGGGTCGCCGCCTGGACGCCGCCGGCCAGGCCGAGTACGGCACAGCTCAGCAAGAGCCGACGCAAGGGCGCGCAGGTGCGGGGAAGAAAATTGCTCATCGATAAAATCTCCTGTTTCTTGTGGATCCGTCGTTGGACGGCTCTGTGGTAGGAGGCAGTGTGACAAGAGCAAAGCGTACTGCGGCTGATCCAGGCTGGGCCTTGGATCGGGAACGGCGCCGGTACAGGTCGGTCCGGCTTTTTGTCAGGGCCAAGGGCCTGCCTGGATGACGACCTTGGACCGAGCATACAAAAGCCCCGGCATCGATTGTATTGCACTAGGACAATTGCTTTGCCGGGATTGTCGCGGGATGCTGTGCGCACCAGAACACACGCGGGTTGCAGCGTCATGGATAAGTGGAAATCAGCCTTGGACGTCGCCCGCAGTGGTGAATCCAAATACAAGATTCTGGTGCAGGCCATTGCCGACGATATCGAACAGGGCACCCTGGCTAACGACCAGCGCCTGCCGCCGCAACGGCAGGTGGCCGACGCCATGGGCATCAGCGTGCAAACCGTCACCAATGCCTACAAGGAGCTGGAGCGCCAGGGCCTGGTGCGTTGCGAAGTGGGGCGCGGCAGTTTCGTTTCGCGGCGCATGAGCGACCGGGTCGCTACTTATATTCTCGACAGCCCCGAGCGGGCATTGGTGGATTTTTCCATCACGCGGATCCTGCACACCCGTGAGCACGACCAGTTCTGGCGCGACACCTGCCGGGAGCTGAGCACTGAGGAAGACCAGCCATGGATTCATGCCTTTCGTCCGATTGCCGGTTTTGAATCCCACCGTGAGGCCGCCGCGCAATGGATCGGCCGCCAGGGGCTGAAGGTCGATCGCAGTGACATATTGATCACCAACGGCGCGGCCCACGGGATCTTCCTCGCCCTGGCTTCCCTGGCCGGCCCCGATGATGTGGTGCTCTGCGAGGGTGTGACCGACCATGGGGTGATCGGCAACTCCCAGGTGCTGGGCTTCACCCTCAAGGGCCTGGAGATGGATCGCTATGGCATCGACCCTGAACACTTCGAGGACATGTGCAGCAACGAGCGCATCACTGCGCTGGTGTGCACGCCGAACCTGAACAACCCCACCACCAGCCTGATGCCCGACGCTCGCCGCCGAGAAATCGCCGAGATTGCCCGGCGCTTTGGTGTGCACATCATCGAGGACGACGTGTACGGCCCGCTACTGGACGAACGCCGCGCGCCGCCCATCAGCCACTATTTGCCAGAGCTGTCGTTCTATTGCACCAGCATGACCAAGTCGGTGCTCACGGGGCTGCGCATCGGCTACCTGGTGGTACCCAAGCGCCTGGCGCTGCGCACCGAGAGTATCCTGCGGGTCAACAGCTGGATGGCCACGCCCATGGTCTCGGAGATCGCCGCGCGCTGGATCCGCGACGGCCGCGCCGAGTCGTTGGTGCACCTGCAGCGCCGCTTGCTGTCCGGGCGCCAGGCGATGGTCACCGAATACATGGGCGAGCACGTGTTGGGCCAGCATCCTCACGCCCTGAATGCCTGGATCGGCATCCCGCCCCATTGGGAGGTGGACAGCCTGGTGCGGGCCCTGCGGCACAAGCATATCGCCGTGACCTCCCCCGATCCGTTCACCGTGCGCGGCACCCCCAAACCCCGTGCGGTGCGAGTGTGTGTCGGAGCCGAGTGCAGCGATGAGGAGATGCGCCATGCGCTGGCGGGAATGCGGGAAATCTTCAACCAGTATCCGCAGATTCATGATTTCTGAACGCGGGATCTGTGAACAACACATCCCCCTGTGGGAGCGAGCTTGCTCGCGATAGCGGTGTATCAGTCACCAGAGATATTGAATGTGAGGCCTTCATCGCGAGCAAGCTCGCTCCCACAGGGGATTGGCGGTGGCCGCGGGATTACTGTTCAAGCAAAGTCATTAAATTGCCCTAGTACATTCATCACCACAATCCAGCCCTCTTAGACTGCGCCCAACACATCAGCTCGGGACGCGGTCATGTCAGTGTTGCAGCTTCAGGATGTCTACCTCGCTCGCCAGCGCATCGCATCGCTGGTGCGGCGCACGCCCATGGAGCATTCCGCCAGCCTGTCGCGGCTGATGGGGGTGGCGGTTTACCTCAAGCTGGAATCCCTGCAAATCACCGGCAGTTTCAAGTTGCGCGGCGCGAGCAATGCCGTGGCCCAACTCACTTCCGAGCAGAAGGCCTTAGGTGTGGTCACTGCATCCACCGGCAATCATGGTCGGGCGCTGGCCCACGCCGCTTCGCAGCAAGGGGTCAAGGCGATTGTCTGCCTGTCGAACCTGGTGCCGGCCAACAAAGTGCAGGCGATTCGCGACCTGGGTGCCGAGGTGTGCATCGTCGGCCAGTCCCAAGACGATGCCCAGCGCGAAGCCGAACGCATCGCCAGAGAACAGGGCGCGACCTTCCTGCCGCCCTTCGATCACCCGGCGATCATCGCCGGTCAGGGCACCCTCGGCCTGGAGATTCTCGAGCAGCAACCGGACGTGGCCCAGGTGCTGGTGCCGCTGTCCGGCGGCGGCCTGTTCGCCGGCGTGGCCCTGGCCATCAAAAGTGCCAACCCAGCCATCCAGGTCCACGGCATCAGCATGGCCCGTGGCGCCGCGATGCATGCCAGCCTCGCCGCCGGGCACCCGGTGGAAGTCGAAGAGCTGTCGACGCTGGCGGACTCCCTCGGCGGCGGCATCGGCCTGGACAACCGCTACACCTTAGACATGACCGGCCAATTGAGCGACGACCTGCACCTGCTTTCGGAAGCCTCCATCGCCAACGCCATTCGCCACGCCTATCACCATGAACGCCTGGTAATCGAGGGCGCGGCGGCGGTCGGCATTGCCGCGCTGCTCGACGGCCTGATCGAACCTCGTGGGCCCATCGTGCTGGTGATCAGCGGGCGCAACGTCGACACCGAACAACATGCCCGCGTGATCGCGGGTGCCAACACCTGATAACGCAACGGAGCCTGTCATGCGTGAAGTCACCCTATTGAGCGAAGCCGATCTGCGCAGTTGCGTGGCCCTCGACCTGCCCAGCATCGACGCCATCGAACAGGCCTTCGTGCTGCTGGCGACGGCCGCCGTGGCGATGCCGCCGATCCTGCGGCTGGATATCCCCGAACATAACGGTGAAGTGGACGTGAAGACCGCGTACCTGCCGGGCCTGGAACGCTTCGCCATCAAGGTCAGCCCGGGCTTTTTCGATAATCCCAAACTCGGCCTGCCCAGCCTCAACGGCATGATGATGTTGCTCTCGGCGCGCACCGGTCTGTTGGAGGCGTTGTTGCTGGACAACGGCTATCTCACCGCCGTGCGCACGGCGGCGGCGGGCGCGGTGGCGGCACGCTGCCTGTCTCGCGGGGCCAGCCGCAGCGTGGCGCTGATCGGGGCCGGCGAGCAGGCGGCGTTGCAGCTTCAGGCGTTGCGCCTGGTGCGGCCCATCGAAGAGGTCCGGGTCTGGGCTCGCGATGCACAAAAGGCCCGGGCCTTCAGTGAGGAACTGGCCGGCGATACCGGGCTCTCGGTTACGCCGTGCATCAGTGTCGATGAAGCCTTCGAAGGCGTGGACATCGCCATCACCTGCACCCCCAGCCGCGAGCCGCTGATTGAAGCCCGGCACTTGCACCCCGGCCTGCACATCACCGCGATGGGCTCGGACGCTGAACACAAGAACGAAATTTCCCCGCAAGCCTTGGCGGCTGTCGATTGCTACGTCGCCGACCGCCTCAGCCAAACCCGCCTGCTCGGTGAACTGCACCACGCCCTGGCGGCCGGCACCGTGGGCGATGAGCGGGCGTTGCTGGAACTGGGCCAAGTACTGGCGGGGCAGCGAGCCGGGCGTACCAACGAGGCGCAGGTCACCCTGTGCGACCTCACCGGCACCGGCGCCCAGGACACCGCCATCGCCAACCTGGCGTTCGAGCGGGCGCGGGCGGCGGGCAAGGGTTTCCCCTTCGGCCGCTAACCGTTTTTTCATTCGTGCGTCATTGATCAGAGGGCAGAGGGATGTCAGAGAGAGTCGTCAATCTTCCGTTCCAACGGGAGGAATACGCCCAGCGCCTGGCGAAGGTGCGCGTCGCCATGCAGGCCCAGGGCCTGGAGCTGTTGCTGGTCACCGATCCGTCGAACATGGCCTGGCTCACCGGCTACGACGGTTGGTCGTTCTACGTGCACCAGTGTGTGTTGCTGGCGCTGGACGGTGAGCCGGTGTGGTTCGGTCGCGGCCAGGATGCCAACGGCGCCAAGCGCACGGTGTTCATGCAGGCGGATAACATCGTCGGTTACCCGGACATCTACGTGCAGTCCCGCGAGCGCCATCCCATGGACTACCTGTCCCGGGAAGTGATCATCGCCCGTGGCTGGGGCGCGCTGACCATCGGCGTGGAAATGGACAATTACTACTTCAGCGCCGCCGCCTACCTGTCGCTGCAAAAACACTTGCCCGAGGCAAGTCTGGTGGACGCGGTGGGCCTGGTGAACTGGCAGCGCGCGGTCAAGTCGCCCCAGGAAATCGCCTACATGCGCATCGCTGCGCGCATCGTCGAGAACATGCACGGGCGGATCCTGGAACGGATCGAGCCGGGCATGCGCAAGAACGAACTGGTGGCCGAGATCTACAGCAGCGGCATCCTCGGTGCCGACGGCCATGGCGGCGATTACCCGGCCATCGTGCCGCTGTTGCCTACCGGTGCCGACGCCAGCGCGCCGCACCTGACCTGGGACGATTCACCGTTCGAGAAGGGCGCCGGCACCTTCTTTGAAATCGCCGGTTGCTACAAGCGTTACCACTGCCCGCTGTCGCGGACCATCTACCTGGGCAAGCCGCCGCAGCATTTCCTCGACGGCGAGAAAGCCGTGGTCGAAGGCATCGCCGCCGGCCTGGAAGCGGCCAAGCCGGGCAATACCACCGGCGACATCGCCGTGGCGTTTTTCAAGGTGCTAGAGAAATTCGGCATCCACAAGGACAGCCGTTGCGGCTATCCCATCGGTATCAGCTATCCGCCGGATTGGGGCGAACGCACCATGAGCCTGCGCCCAGGCGACACCAGCGTGTTGCAACCGGGCATGACCTTCCACTTCATGCCGGGGCTGTGGATGGACGACTGGGGGCTGGAAATCACCGAAAGCATCCTGATCACCGAGACCGGCGTCGAGACGCTGTGCAACGTGCCCCGTCAGCTGTTCGTGAAGGATTGAACGATGAGCGAATTGCCCACCAATCCCATCAGCGCCACGCTCGACTTCAGCCGCGAGGGCGTGCAGCACGGTTTCCTCAAGCTGCCGTATTCGCGGGACGATTCGGCCTGGGGCGCGGTGATGATTCCCATCACCGTCATCCAGCGCGGCAGCGGCCCGACGGCACTGCTCAGCGGTGGCAACCACGGTGACGAGTACGAAGGTCCGGTGGCCCTGAGCAAACTGGCGCAGCAACTGACGGCTGAAGAAGTGAGTGGACGGGTGATCATCGTGCCATTCATGAACACCCCGGCGTTCCACGCCGGGCGCCGCACCTCGCCCATCGACAAGGGCAACCTGAACCGCAGTTTTCCCGGCAAGCCGGACGGGACCGTCACCGAGAAAATCGCCGACTATTTCAACCGTACGTTGTTGCCCCTGGCCGACATCGTCCTGGATATCCACTCCGGCGGCCGGACCCTGGATTTCCTGCCCTTTGCCGCCTGCCATGTGTTGCCGGACAAAGAACAGCAGGCGCGCTGCGAGGCTGGGATGCTGGCGTTCAACGCGCCCTATTGCATGCGTATGCTGGAGCTGGATGCCGGGGCGATGTACGACACCGCGGCCGAGTCCCAGGGCAAGGTCTTCGTCACCACCGAACTGGGCGGGGGCGGTTCCTCGACGGCGCGCAGCGTGGCGATTGCCGAGCGTGGGGTGCGCAATCTGCTGATCCACAGCGGGATCCTGCGGGGCACCATCGACCTGCAGCCATCACTGGTGCTCGACATGCCGGACGCCAGTTGCTTCATCGCCAGCGAGCACGACGGTTTGCTGGAAGTGTGCCGGGACCTGGGTGAGCACGTGACCGCGGGCGAGGTGGTGGCGCGGATCTACGACGCCACCCGCAGCGGTGTTGCCCCCGTTGAATACCGCGCCGCCCGCAGCGGCCTGCTGGCGGCCCGGCATTTTCCGGGGCTGGTGCAGTGTGGCGATACGTTGGTGGTAATTGCGGATGTGTTGGCTTGATCCACCTCAACTGACACACCACTCTGTGGCGAGGGAGCTTGCTCCCGCTCGGCTGCGAAGCAGTCGTCGCTTTTCGGCCTGGGGCAGACGGAACCGAGATTGGGGCCGCTGCGCGACCCAGCGGGAGCAAGCTCCCTCGCCACAGTAATCGGTGTGATGTCTGAACTGCCAGGAGAGCCCCGGCCCATGCACAAGCTCGATCGCTACGACCTCAAGATCCTGCAAATCCTCGCCGAGGACGGGCGGATTACCAAGTCGAGCCTGGCCGAAGCCATCAACCTCTCGGTGACGCCGGCCTGGGAGCGGGTGCGCAAGCTGGAGGCGGCGGGCTTGATCAGCGGCTACCGGGCGCAGATCGACTGGGGCGCGGTGTTCAAGCGCCAGCAGGTGCTGGTGGAGATCACCCTGGCCCGGCACACCGCCCAGGACATGCGCCGTTTCGAGCAACGCATGACCGACGCCCCGCAAGTGGCGTTCTGTTACGCCACCGGCGGAGGGGTGGATTACCTGGCGATGATCCAGGCGCCGGACATCGATTATTACCAGCGTTTCGTCGATCAATTGCTGCTCGAAGACCTCGGCATCGAACGCTACTTCACCTACATCGTCACCAAGACCATCAAGACCAGCGGCGGCTTGCCGGCGGAGTTGGCCGAGCCATCCTGAGCACCGCAAAAAAACCGTTTTTGCCGCCCTCGATTCAGGAAAAAACCAGGGTTTGACCCACGGCAAACAACCGATTACCCAAGCGCCGCTGCCCTAGCATGGGGTCACGCACACGCTCTGGAGTGAACGTCATGACTTACCAACATCCGCTGCTGTTCAAGGCGCTTTGCTACATCGACGGCCATTGGGTCCACAGCGACAGCGGCGACAGTATCGCCGTGCACAACCCGGCCACGCGCACGGTCATCGGCCATGTGCCAATGCTCGATCAGCCGCAGATTGTCGCGGCAGTGGACGCGGCCCACCGCGCCTTCCCAGCGTGGCGCGAGCAGAGCCTGGACGCCCGGGGCGCGATCCTGCGGCGCTGGGCGGCGTTGATCGTCGAGCACAGCGAAGACCTGGCGCGCATCCTCAGCCTGGAGCAGGGCAAATCGTTGGCCGAGTCCCGCGGTGAAATCGCCTACGCCGCGAGCTTCATCCCCTGGTTCGCCGAAGAAGCCCGGCGCCTGTACGGGCAGAACATCCCCAGCCACATTCCCAATGCGCACCTGGGCACGGTCAAGGAACCGGTGGGCGTCTGCGCGCTGCTGACGCCGTGGAATTTCCCATCGGCGATGATCACCCGCAAGGCCGCCGCCGCCCTGGCCGCCGGTTGCACCGTGGTGATCAAGCCGGCCCACGAAACACCGTACTCGGCCCTGGCCCTGGCGCAATTGGCCGAGGAAGCCGGGTTTCCCGCGGGGGTGTTCAACGTCGTACTGGGGGAGCCGCAGATGACCATGGAAACCCTGGTCAAGGACCGCCGCGTACGCTCAGTGAGTTTCACCGGCTCCACCCGAGTCGGCAAACTGGTGCTGCAAGTCGCCGCCCATGATGTGAAGAAGGTCGCGCTGGAGTTGGGCGGTAACGCGCCATTCATAGTCTGCGCCGACGCCGACCTGGCGCTGGCGGTGAAAGTCGCGGTGGAGGCGAAGTTCCAGACTTCCGGCCAGGATTGCTGCGCGGCCAACCGGATCATGGTGCAGCGCCCGGTCTACCAGGCGTTTCTCACGCGATTTGCCGCGGCGGTGCGGGCCTTGCGGGTCGGCCCGGCCATGGTTGATCAGCAGGAGCAGGCGGTGGACGTCGGCCCGCTGATGCATCAGGCTGCCTTCGACGTGACCGCTGACCGGGTAACCGATGCCTTGGCCCTGGGCGCGCAACGCCTGGTGGGCGGTGAGGCCCATGCCCTGGGCGGGTTGTTTTACCAGCCGACGGTGCTGGCCGATGTCACGCCGCAAATGCGCATCTACCGCGAAGAAAACTTCGCACCCATCGCCGGGGTGATGCCGTTCGACACCCTGGACGAGGCCATCGAAATGGCCAACGACACCGAATACGGTCTGGCGGCCTATATTTGTTCCAACCGCCTGGACCTCATCTATCCGCTGATTCGCCGTCTCGACCATGCCATGGTCGCGGTCAACGGCGTCAAGTTCACCGGCCACCCGATTCCCTTCGGTGGCATGAAAGCCTCGGGCCTCGGTCGCGAGGGTGGCAACGAGGGCTTCGAGCCCTTCGTCGAAACCAAATACTTTTGCCTGCACCATCAAGGCCAGTTCCAAGGAGAGTCCGCATGAGCCAAGACTTCAACACGCTGTTCGAACAAGACCGTGCGCATTTCATGCACCCCTCGACCCACGCCCACGACCACGCCAGCGGTGCGCTCAAGGGCCGGATCATCAAGAGCGCGTCGGGCATCCGCATCCGCGACCATGAGGGCCGGGATTTCATCGACGCCTTTGCCGGCCTCTACTGCGTGAACATCGGCTACGGCCGCACCGAAGTGGCCGACGCTATCTACAAGCAGGCCAAGGAACTGGCCTACTACCACACCTATGTCGGTCACTCGAGCGAGGCGATCATCGAGCTGTCCAGCCGCATCATGGACTGGGCGCCGGAGGGCATGAAGAAGGTCTATTACGGGTTGTCTGGCTCCGATGCCAACGAAACCCAGGTCAAGCTGGTGCGTTACTACAACAACGTATTGGGCCGGCCGCAGAAGAAGAAAATCATTTCCCGCGACCGTGGCTACCATGGTTCGGGCATCATGACCGGCAGCCTGACCGGGCTGGCGACCTTCCACCAGCACTTCGACCTGCCGGTGGAAGGGGTCAAGCACACGGTGTGCCCCCACTGGTATCGCAAGGCCCCGGCGGGCATGGACGAAGCGACGTTCGTGCGTTACTGCGCCGATGAGCTGGAAAAAATGATCCTCGCCGAAGGCCCGGACACCGTGGCGGCGTTCATTGGCGAACCGCTGATGGGCACCGGGGGGATCATTGTCCCGCCTGCCGGTTATTGGGATGCGATCCAGGCTGTGCTGAGCAAATATGACGTGTTGTTGATCGCCGATGAAGTGGTCTGCGCCTTCGGCCGTCTCGGTTCGAAGATGGGCAGCCAGCGCTACGGAATGAAGCCGGACCTGATCACCACCGCCAAGGGCCTGACCAGCGCCTATGCGCCGCTGTCGGCGGTAATCATCGGCGAGAAGGTCTGGGACGTGATCGACAAGGCCTCACAGGCCGAAGGCGCCATGGGCCATGGCTGGACCTATTCGGGGCACCCGATCTGCGCGGCGGCGGCACTGGCCAACCTCGACATCCTCGAGCGGGAAAACCTCACGGCCAATGCCGAGGACGTCGGCGGCTACCTGAACCGGCGGCTGCGTGAAACCCTCGAAGGTCATCCGCTGGTGGGTGAAGTGCGCGGTGACGGCATGCTGGCGGCGGTGGAGTTCATGGCCGACCGTGAGCAACGTACGGCGTTCGATCCGGCGTTGAAGGTCGGCCCCAAAGTCTCGGCCGCCTGCCTGGAACGCGGCATGATCGCCCGCGCCATGCCCCACGGCGACATCCTGGGCTTCGCCCCACCGCTGATCCTGACCCGCGAAGACGCGGACCTGATCGTCGACATCACCCAAGCGGCTATCGACCAGGTGGCGGGCGAAGTGCTGGGGTGAGTCGAGATGGGGGTGTGCAGAATCTGTGAACACCCCGAACCCATGTGGGAGCGAGCTTGCTCGCGAAGGCGGACTCTCTGAGAGGGTGACGCTGGATGTGCCGCCGTCTTCGCGGGCAAGCCCGCTCCCACAGGGGATCTGTGCCGAGCACAGTATTTCTGCTCACTGAAGATTCCATGTGGGAGCGAGCTTGCTCGCGAAGGCGGACTCTCTGAGACGGTGACGCTGGATGTGCCGCCGTCTTCGCGGTCAGGACGGGGACGATTCTGGCGGCAGCATTCGTGTCGGTGGTTTGCCGTTGGCGTTGTGCTGGTAGATCTGCGCGGGTTGTCCCTTGTCATTGAAGAACACCTGGCCGATTCCCGCTGAGTTCCACAGCCGTTCCCCGGCCTCGGCGTGTTCCGGGGTGTGGGGGACGATGCGCATGCTTCGGCGCTTGGTGAACCAGTTCAGGGGCGAGCGCGGCGAGTAGAGCCAACGGTTCAGGCGGTCGAACCATTCCAGCAGCGCCGGTGGGAATTCATTCTTGATGCCGCTGCTGGTGATCTGCCAGATGCGCGGGCCGCCTTTGCGGTGTGGGATCAATACTTCGTAGACGAACGAATAATGAACATCGCCTGACAGCACCACGTAATTCCCGGGCGTACGCGAGTGTCGGAAAATGTTCAGGATCACCTGGGCCGCGCCGCGATGGGCCATCCAGTTTTCCGCGTCCACCAGCAGTGGAAAACCGCACCAACTGAACATGCGCTGCACGGTCTCGATCAGCTTTACACCGAAGATCGGTGCCGGTGAAACGATGATTGCCGAAGGGTGATCCAGCAACTCTTGCTGCAACTCGCTCAGGGCCTCCCAATCCAGCAGACCGGAAGGCTGCTTGAGGTTGTTCTCGCTGCGCCAGCGCCGGGTGCGGGTGTCGAGCACCACCAGGGCCGGACTGCTGGGCAGCACGTAGTGCCATTGCTGGAAAGCCAGCAGCGTGTCGATCAGTTGGTCCTGGGGGCCGCTGTCGAGGTAGCGGTCCCGGGCGGTGTCGCTCAGGGCCACGGTTTGCTCGACCACGTCAGCAAAGGCATCCGGGTTGTTGCCCCAGCCCTGGCAAAGCATATAGGCAATCAGCGCATTGCCGATGATGCGTTTGGAGAACGGATGGCCGTAGGCCGTTTCCTCCCATTGAGCGGACAGATTCCAGTCGTCGGTAATATCGTGATCGTCGAAAATCATCAGGCATGACAGGTGCGCGAACACCCGCGCCACGCCGTCCAGTCCGGCCTTGAAGCCCTCGATGCGTTGTTGTTCCAGGTCGTAGCGCTGGCGCCGCTCGGCAGTTAGCTCGGGCGGTTGTGGGGCGACCAGCGTCCACGGCACTGGCGACCACACCAGCAGGTACATCGCCATGACTTCAGCGAAGGTCACCAGGTGATTGTCGGCGCTGCTGCTGGTGAAAATCGGCTTGCGCGCGCCGCCGAAAAATCGCTCGCGCAGGGTTTCGTTGCTCTCAAGCGCGGGTAACAAATCGGCGCGATGGTAATAACTGGCCGGGTGTTGATAGAGCTTGGCGCTGTCCTCCACCACCGCGCCGTCCAAGCATTCCTCGAACAACCCCAGCCGCTCGATCAACGCATGAATCGCCCGCAACATCGGTCCGGCGACGTCATCGGCGTAGACCTGGTCGCCGCTCATCATCAACAGCGCCGGCCGTTGCGTCGGCGCCTGGGCCAACAACTGGTCTACGCAAAGCAAGCCGTCGTTGGTCGGGTAATGGGGTTTGCGGCAGGAACCGTGGACCAGCTGCTCGATGCGCGAATGCAGCACGAAGTTCGGACACCGCGCTTGGCCATACAGCAGATGCGGCGCCCATTCGGCGATGGGGACGCCGTCCACCAGCAGGTCATAGTCAATCGTGATGTCCTGGGGCAGGGGGGCGTCGAGGCGAACATCGATCAGATGCACGAACGCCCGCTGCCCCACCGGCACCACCGTACAGCGCGATGTATCCAGCTCAAGATCACCCGCGCCGTCCACACGCAACGTCAACGCCAACGGGCGCGTACCCACCAGCCACATCACCAGCCGCGAGGGTTCCAGCCGCCGCAACAGCGGGCCGACGAGAACGGGGGGCAGGGCGGGGGTGATATCTGGGGTGGGCGACAGCATTAGCGGAAAAAGCTCTGTTCAGGGAGAGGCGGGGATCATAGCGCAATGTGCTGTGCAGCTGGGGATGGGGGACGGGCACTTTGTGGCGAGGGAGCTTGCTCCCGCTGGGGTGCGAAGCGCCCCCAAAACCTGACATTGCGGTGTGTCAGGTTAAACCTTGGGGCTGCTGCGCAGCCCAGCGGGAGCAAGCTCCCTCGCCACAGGGAAGTGTTGAGCCTGGCGACGTCACTGGGCTGTATTGGAAGCCTCGGCCGCCTTGATCAAATCCGGCCCGATCTCTTTTTCAAACTTCGCCCACACCGGCTTCATCTTGTCGCGCCATGCGCTGCGTTCCTGCGGCGTGAGGGTAATGATCTCGGTGGTCTTGGCATCCAGGACAAGCGCCTTGTCCTGCTGGTTGAACCGTTCCGCTTCCTTGTTCGCGTGGACGGTGGACTCGACCACGATTTTGTCCAGTTCGGTGCGGATATCCGGCGGCAGGCCGTTCCAGAAATCCGAGGTACTGATCAGCATGTAGTCGAGTATGCCGTGGTTGGACTCGGTGACATATTTCTGCACTTCATGGAGTTTCTGGTTGTAGAAGTTCGAATAGGTGTTTTCCGTGCCGTTGACCACACCGGTGCGCAAACCCTGGTACACCACCGAGAAAATCATCGGTTGTGCCTTGGCGTCTACCGCCTTGAACTGCTCCTCCAGTACGGTGGAAGTCTGTATCCGGAAGGTCAAGCCACGTGCATCCTCGGGCACACGCAGTGGCTTGTTGGCTGACAGTTGCTTCATGCCGTTGTGCCAATAGGCCAGGCCGGTCACGTTCTTGCTTTCCATGGACTTGAGCAGCTTCTGGCCCTCGGGGCTCTGCTGGAAACGGTCCACCGCGGTGATGTCGTCAAACAAGAACGGCAAGTCGAATAACTGCACCGACTTGGTGTACTGGTCGAACTTGGCCAGCGATCGCGCAATGATCTGCACGTCCCCCAGGAGCAAGGCTTCCATCTCCTTGTCATCGCCAAACAGCGTGGAGTTGGGATAGACCTCGACCTTCACCTTGCCCGGCAGCCGTTCTTCCGCCAGCTTCTTGAACATCAACGCGCCCTGGCCCTTGGGCGTTTGTTCACCCACCACATGGGAAAACTTGATCACTATCGGTTCAGCCGCCATCGCCGTGCCTGACGCGCTGAGCACCAGGGTGCAGAGCAGCGCTTTCCACATGGATTTGTGCATTGGGAGGTGTCCTTTTTTGTATTTATCCTAGGGGCCCATTCCGAGCCTGGGTACAACGGCAACAGCGGGTCCAGCAGGGAACCGCTGTTGCCAGGGTGTGTCAGTCCGACTCAACTCATCCCCAACCAATTGGGCAGCGCCAGCGAAATCCACGGCACATAGGTAATCAGCACCAGGAATGCCAGCAGGATCATCAACCACGGCATGGCCGCGCGAATGGTGGCGGGCAGGGACATGCCGGTCACGGCTGAGGTGACGAACAGGTTCAGCCCCACCGGTGGCGTGATCAGGCCGATCTCCAAGTTCACCACCATGATGATGCCCAGGTGGATCGGATCGATGCCCAGCTTCATGGCGATAGGAAACAGGATCGGCGCCAGGATCAAAATGATCGCCGAAGGCTCCATGAACGCGCCGGCAATCAGCAGCACAATGTTCACCACCAACAGGAATGTCACCGGCGTCAACCCGGCCTCGATCACCCACGCCGTGATTTGCTGCGGCAGTTGCTCGGTGGTCAGGACATGGGCGAAGAGCATGGCGTTGGCGATGATGAACATCAGCATGATGCTCAGCTTGGCCGACTCCAACAGCACTTTCGGTGTCTCGCGGAAAGTGAGGTCTTTGTAGACGAACAACGCAATGAACGCCGAATACACGGCCGCCACCGCCGCCGCTTCGGTGGGTGTGAACATCCCCGAATAAATCCCGCCGAGGATGATGACCATCAACAACAGGCCCCAGATAGCCTTGCGCGCGGTGGTCAGCCATTCGCGCAGTGTCGCCCGAGGCAGGGCCGGCAGGTTTTTCTTCACCGCGACGACGTAGATCGCCACCATCAACGAAAGACCCAGCAGCAGGCCTGGAATCACGCCGGCCATGAACAGCTTGCCCACCGACGTTTCTGTCGCCGCGGCATACACCACCATCACGATCGAAGGCGGAATCAGGATCCCCAGGGTCCCGGCGTTGCACACGATGCCGGCGCCGAACGCCTGTGGATAACCCGAGCGCACCATCCCGGCAATGGCGATGGAGCCGACCGCCGCTACGGTTGCAGGACTTGAGCCGGACAGGGCGGCAAACAACATGCACGCCAACACCGCCGCAATCGCCAGGCCGCCACGGATATGCCCGACGCAGGCGTTGGCGAAGTCGATCAGCCGTCGCGCCACGCCGCCCGTGGTCATGAATGCCCCAGCCAGGAGAAAGAACGGAATCGCCAGCAAGGTGTAGTGCTCGGACGTTTCGAACAGCTTGATCGCCAGCGAACGCACCGAGTCAGGGCTGAAGAAAATGATGGTCAGCGAACCGGCCAACCCCAGCGAGATGGCGATGGGCACGCCGATGAACATCAGCACGAACAGCGCCACAAACAGGAAGGCAATGGTCATGGCTTGTCTTCCTCATGTTCGGTCAGTTTGATCGCTTCGGCCGCTTCATCGGCCAGGCCCAGGCCGGTCTGGCGATTCAGCAGGATGCGCACGAGAATTTCGGCGAAGCGGATAAACACCAGGGCAAAACCCACCGGTACGATCAACCCGATGTGCCACTGCATGATGCCGTAATGGCCGAGGTCTTCGGCGCCGATCTGGGCAATCATCAAGGTGTTGATCCATTCAAAGCTCGCCACCGCCAGCAGCCCGGCGTAAGCGAGGCAGCACAGGCACGCGATGACACCAATGAAACGCTGCACCGGTTTGCTCGCCAGCTTCACCAGCGCATCGACACCGATGTGCCCGGCGACGCGCACACCGTAAGACAGCCCGAAAAAGATCAGCCAGCCAAACAGTGCCTTGGTCAGGGATGTGCTCCAGGTCATGGCCTGGGCCATGCCCATGATGTTGTCGCCAATGGCGAACATGGGTTCACTGGCGGCAGGCCAGCTGTCGCCGAGGCTGTAGAACACGCTGTAGAGGTTATTGAGCACCACATAGACGAATGTAACCAGCGTCATGGCGGCCAGAAGGAAGGCAATGAAACCTTCCTCGAAGTGTTCCCAGATGCGCCGAATGGCGTTCATGGATGACATCTCCTGCAGGGGGGACGACAGGCCGGCGCTGCCAGGGCGGCAGCACCGGCCAACCAATCACTGGGCCGTGTTGGAGGCTTCGGCGGCTTTGATCAGGTCTGCGCCGATATCACCTTCGAACTTCTTCCACACCGGTTTCATCTTGTCGCGCCACTCGCCACGCTCTTGCGGCGTGAGAGTGATGATCTCGGTGGTCTTGGCGTCGAGGATGCGTTGCTTGTCATGCTCGTTCAGCTGCGCAGCCTCTTTGTTCACGTGGGCCGTGACTTCAACCAGGATCTTGTCCAGTTCAGTGCGGATGTCCGGCGGCAGGCCGTTCCAGAACTTGGTATTGGTGATCAGCATGTAGTCGAGTACACCGTGATTGGATTCGGTGATGTACTTCTGCACTTCATGCATCTTCTGGCTGTAGATGTTCGAGTAGGGGTTTTCCGCGCCGTTGACCACACCGGTCTGCAGGCCTTGGTACACCTCGGCGAAACTCATCTTGCGCGGGTTGGCGTTGACGGCCTTGAACTGTTCTTCCAGCACGGCCGAAGCCTGCACGCGGAACTTCAAGCCACGGGCATCCTTGGGTTCACGCAGGGGCTTGTTCGCCGACAACTGCTTCATGCCGTTGTGCCAATAAGCCAGGCCGGTGATGTTCTTGCTTTCCATGGACTTGAGCAACTTCTGGCCTTCAGGGCTCAGTTGGAAGCGGTCCACGGCGGAAATGTCATCGAACAGAAACGGCAGGTCGAACAGTTGCACCGTCTTAGTGTATTGCTCGAACTTGGCCAGGGACGGCGCGATCATCTGGACGTCACTCAACAACAGGGCTTCCATTTCCTTGCCATCGCCAAACAGCGAGGAGTTGGGATAGACCTCAACCTTGACTTTGCCTGGCAGCCGCTCTTCCACGAGTTTCTTGAACAACAACGCGCCTTGACCTTTGGGCGTTTGCTCGGCGACCACATGGGAGAACTTGATGACCACCGGGTCTGCCGCCATGGCCGTGCTCAAGGCACTAAGGGCCAATGTGCAGGCGAGCGCTTTCCAGATAGGTTTGAACATTGCTTGGTTTCCTCTTGTTTTTAGTATTTTTCGTGCGGGCTCATTCAAAACACAGTGCACGGCGGAACAATGATGAGTCTAGGCAGAAAAACAACGTGTCGGGGGGATTGTGACGGTCAGTCGGGAAAAAATCGCCCGACTGTCAAATGCCCCAAAAGAGCGCGTTAGAGCCATCCAGGGTGGGACGAACTCAGCGTGACCGACACATCTCGAAAGGTTTTCAGCCAACAAGCGTGACCGGGGCAGGAAACCATAAAAAGGCCAGTAATGGCTACTGGCTTTCAATTTCCGTTAATTGCGCTTCCAGCGCTCGGCAAACCGCGCACATACCCCATAACGCTCATCCATCTGCGCCATCCTATTTTCCAGCCTTCGAGGCACCGTTCCTTTCTGGGGCAAGTGGTCTCTATTCTGCGTCTTGTGGTATGACGACATTTCTAGAGTTCTCGCGCAAAAATAACCTCTCTTTTCAAGAAGATCCCGTCTAAGCGCATATTTTATTGAATTTCAGGCTTGACAGCTCGCCGGGATCATCCGAATAATTCGGCACGTTGTATGACGACATACAAATAAACAATAACAACTGGGTGCTCCTTCCTATGAGAATCACAGGCGTTCACGTCGAAGTCTTTTCCACCCCTTCGCGCCGCGCTCAGGACAGTGCCGGCCACGCCCACCCGGGCGATGAGGTCATGATCAAGATGGCCTTGCTGCGCATTGGCTGCGACGATGGCAGCGAGGGTTATGCCTTCGGTCCGCCAGAGTTGATTCGTCCGCACATCATCGAATCCTTTGTACGCAAGGTGCTGATCGGCCGCGATCCGATGGATCGCGAAAGCATCTGGCAAGACCTGGCGCACTGGCAGCGCGGCAGTGCCGGGCAGTTCACCGACCGGGCGTTGGCGCTGGTGGAGCAAGCCCTGTGGGACTTGGCCGGACGCAAGCTCAAGTTGCCGGTGCACAAGTTGATTGGCGGGTATCGCGATAAGGTCCCGGCCTACGGTTCGACGATGTGTGGCGACGATCTGCCGGGCGGCCTGTCCACGCCGGACGAGTACGGCCTGTTCGCCGAAAAGCTGGTCCAGCGCGGCTACAAGGCCATCAAGCTGCACACCTGGATGCCACCGATTTCCTTCGCGCCGAATCCGCAGATGGACATCCAGGCCTGCGCCGCCGTGCGTGAGGCGGTGGGGCCGGACATCGCGCTGATGCTCGACGGCTACCACTGGTACAGCCGCATGGATGCGCTGACCATCGGCAAGGCCTTGGAGAAACTCAATTTCGCCTGGTTCGAGGAGCCGATGATGGAAGATTCCGCAGAGTCCTACGCCTGGCTGGCGGCCAACCTGGACATTCCAGTCCTGGGGCCGGAAAGCATCGCCGGCAAGTTCCATAGCCGCGCCAGTTGGGTCACGCAGAAGTCCTGTGACATCCTGCGCGCGGGCGTGGCCGGGGTCGGCGGCATCGGGCCGTGCCTGAAGGTGGCGCACCTGGCCGAGTCGTTCGGCATGGACTGCGAAGTGCACGGCAATGGCGCGGCGAACCTGGCGGTGGTGGGTGCCATCAGCAATTGCCGTTGGTACGAGCGCGGCTTGCTGCACCCGTTCCTCGACTATGAAGACGTCCCGGCGCACCTCAACAGCATCGTCGACCCCATGGATGCCGACGGTTTTGTGCACCTGTCTGATCGGCCAGGGTTGGGCGAGGACATCAACTTCGCGTACATCGAGGCCAACACCGTGTCCCGGCATTGATAGTGCGCCACGTCCCAGGCCCATAGTGGCCCGGGCGACAAGTCTTTATAAATATAAGAAAGGACTGAACCATGAATCTCTGGCCCAAGCGCCTGACCCGGCTGCTGTGTGTCACCGTGGCCCTGTGCGCAGTGCAGGTGCCCGTCAGCCTGGCCCAAGGCGAAACGCCCCCCGACCAATTGGTGGTGGGCATGAGCATGATCAACCTACTGTCCCTGGACCCCGCCGCCGCGACGGGCCTGGAGGTCGCCGAGGTCAACGCCAACGTCTACGACATGCTTCTGGAGCAGGACGCGGCGCAGCCGGACACGCTGATTCCGGCCCTGGCGAAAACCTGGGCGATCAGCCCCGACCGCATGCGCCTGACCTTCCAGCTGCGCGATGACGTGCTTTTTCACTCTGGCACGCCGCTCACTGCGCAAGACGTCGCCTGGTCGTTGCAGCGCGTGGTTATCCTCAACCGCGCCCTGGCCTCCACTTGGAAAGCCTACGGTTTCACCGCCGACAACGTCGTCAAGTTGATGCGAGCCGAAGGGCCGCACACCTTTGTCATGGAACTGCCGCGCAGCACCGATCCGATGTTGGTGCTCAACACCCTGGCGACCTCACCCAGCGCCTTCATCATTGATCGCAGCGTCGCCTTGCAGCATCAGGTCGGCGATGACCAGGGCGCAGCCTGGCTGGCGACTCACACGGCCGGCTCCGGCGCGTTCAAGCTCGACATCTGGCGCGCCAACGACGTGATCCTGATGAGCCGCAATGACGACTATTGGCGCGGCGCCCCGAAGTTGCGCCGGGTGATCATGCGCAACATGACCGAATCCCAGGCGCTGCGGCTGATGGTCGAGCGCGGTGACCTGGACGTCGCCCGGGGCATGGCAGCCACCGACATCAAGGCCCTGGGCAAGGTCGATGAGGTGCGCATCCAGAGCATCGCTCGGGGCACGCTGTACTACGTGGCGATGAGCATGCAGCAGCCGCTGTTCCAGGACATCCGCGTGCGCCAGGCCATCCGCTTGCTGATCGACTATCAGGGCATCAATGATGTGGTGATGCCACATTACGGTGTGATCAATCAACGACCCTTGCAGTTGGGGTTACCGGCACGCCTGGACGATCCGGGCTATCGCCTGGACGTAGCCGAGGCCAAGCGTCTGTTGGCGGCGGCCGGTCACGCCGACGGCTTCAAAGTGACTATCCGTTCGTTGACTGATCCGCCGTTCATCAATATCGCCACCAGCCTGCAAGCGACGCTGGCCCAGGCGGGGATCCAGGCAACGATCATCACCGGCACCGGCAACCAGATCTATGGGGCGATGCGCGACCGTCAGTTCGACATCCTCGTCGGTCGCGGCGGTGGCGGGGCGGAGCGTCATCCCCATTCGAGCCTGCGGGCCCTGGTGTACAACCCGGACAACCGCACCGAAGCCAAGTTGAGCAACTTCCAGGGCTGGCGCACCTCGTTCTTCGATCCGCAACTCAATCAGTTGATCGAGCAGGCCGAGCGCGAGCGTGACCCCGGGCGCCAGCGCGAAATCTATGCGCAGATCCAGACCCTCTACGACCAACAGGCCGGGGCGATCATGCCGGTCTCACAGATGGTTGATGAAGTGGTGATCCACGCGGATGTGCGCAACTACATTGGCCACACCGCCGCCACCACGCGTCTTCGGGACGTCTACAAGCAGCGCTGAAATCGACGGCCACACGGCCAAGGCAGGAATGAACATGTCGACTGCATCCTTTTCAATCTGGACCACCCGGGCCGCTTCGGCGACTCGACGCGGCGGCTCGGTGGCGGTGACGCTGCTGGGGTTGCTGCTACTGACCTTTTTCATCGGTCGAGTGATGCCCCTGGACCCGGTACTGGCCATCGTCGGCCCGGACGCCGACGCCTCGGCCTACGCCCAGGTGTACAAAGAGCTGGGCCTGGACAAGCCGTTGTGGACCCAGTTCGCGATCTACCTCGGCGACCTGCTCCACGGTGACTTCGGCATGGCCTTGTTGACCGGCAACCCGGTCATCACCGACATCGCCCGGGTCTTCCCGGCGACGTTGGAACTGGCGACCCTGGCCATTCTGTTCGGCGTGCTGGCGGGCTTGCCGCTGGGTGTCTACGCCGCGACCCACCAGGGTCGCGCCGGTGACCATGTCGCACGGCTGATCACGCTGTTCGGTTACTCCACACCGATTTTCTGGATCGGCATGATGGCCTTCCTGGTGTTCTACGCCTGGCTGGGTTGGGCCGGTGGCGTCGGACGCATCGGCCTGGCCTATGACGGGCTGATCCCCAGACACACCGGACTGCTGTTGATCGACACCGCCTGGTCTGGCGACTGGGAGGCCTTTCGCAGTGCGTTGCGCCACATCCTGCTGCCGGCGGTGATCCTCAGCTTCAACTCGGTGGCCTACATCAGCCGCATGACCCGCAGCTTCATGCTTGAGCAGCTGTCCCAGGAATACATCATCACTGCCCGGGTCAAGGGTTTGTCCCAGCGCCGGATCGTCTGGGGGCATGCCTTCGGCAACATCCGCGTGCAGCTGTTGACCATTGTCGCGCTGGCCTACGGCGGCCTGCTGGAAGGCGCGGTGTTGATCGAAACCGTGTTCGCCTGGCCGGGCTTCGGCCAGTACCTGACCAGCAGTTTGCTGCTCGGCGACATGAACGCGGTGATGGCTTGCGTGCTGCTGATCGGCCTCATCTTCGTGACGCTGAACCTGATCAGCGATGCGCTGTACAAGATCTTCGACCCGAGGACTCGCTAATGAACCTGCCCCTGGCTTCCAGCGCACCCGGCGCCGCCGCGTTGCCCGCTTCCAGTACTGCAGCGATGGCCGCCAGCACTTTGCGCCTGCTGCGTTTTTTACTGCGTAACCCGATGACCTTCGCCGGCCTGGTCGTCGTCTCGACCCTGATGCTGGTCGCGGCTTTCGCGCCCTGGATCGCAGGCCACGATCCGCTGTTGCAGAACCTCGCCGGGGCGTTGCAGGCCCCCAGCGGCGCGCACTGGTTCGGCACGGACGAATACGGCCGTGATGTCTTTGCACGATTGGTGTATGGCTCGCGCATCACCCTGTACATCGTCTTGCTGGTGACCGTGATTGTCGGCCCCATCGGCCTGTTGGTCGGGACGGTTTCCGGCTACTTCGGCGGCTGGGTCGACAGCCTGTTCATGCGCATCACCGACATCTTCATCTCGTTCCCCAGCCTGGTGTTGGCGCTGGCGTTCATTGCCGCCCTCGGCCCGGGATTGGAACATGCGGTGATCGCCATCGCACTGACGGCATGGCCGCCGATTGCCCGCTTGGCCCGCGCCGAAACACTGCCGCTGCGCAACGCTGATTTTGTCGTCGCGGTGCAGCTCCAGGGCGCATCGAGTACCCGCGTCATCCTGCGCCACATCATCCCGATGTGCCTGTCGTCGGTGATTATCCGCCTGACCATGAACATGGCGAGCATCATCCTCACCGCCGCCGCCCTGGGCTTTCTCGGCTTGGGCGCCCAGGCACCACTGCCGGAGTGGGGCGCGATGATCTCCACCGGGCGGCGCTACATGCTCGAAAGCTGGTGGCTGGTGGCGGCGCCGGGTGCGGCGATCATGCTGGTCAGCCTGGCGTTCAACCTGTTGGGCGACGGCTTGCGCGACGTCCTTGACCCACGCAGCCAATCCTGAGGAAAAGCCCATGACTGAGATAAAGCTTGCCGTGCAGGACTTGTGTGTGGAATTCCGCAACGCCGGCAAAACCTCCCTGACCGTGCGTGAGGTGTCGTTCACCCTGGGCCGGGAAAAACTCGCCATTGTCGGTGAGTCCGGCTCGGGTAAATCCACCGTTGGCCGCAGCCTTTTGCGTCTGCATCCACCGACGGCACGGGTCACCGCCAAGACCTTGCGCTTCGCCGATATCGACCTGCTGGCCGCCAGCGAAAAGCAGATCCAGGCGATTCGTGGCGCACGCATGTCGATGATCATGCAAGACCCCAAGTACTCGCTGAACCCGGTGGTGCGGGTCGGCGAACAAATCGCCGAGGCATACCTGGCCCACCATAAAGTGCCCCATCGCGAGGCCCGCGAGCGCGCCTTGGACATGCTCGCCAAGGTGCACATCCGCGACCCGCAGCGGGTCTACGATTTGTACCCACACGAAGTTTCGGGCGGCATGGGTCAGCGGATCATGATCGCCATGATGGTGATCACCGATCCCCAGGTGATCATCGCCGACGAGCCCACTTCGGCGCTGGACGTGTCGGTGCGCCGGCAGGTGCTCAATGTGCTGGAGGAGCTGGTCAGCGAACGTGACCTGGGGCTGATTTTCATCAGTCACGACCTGAACCTGGTGCGGCACTTCTGCGACCGCGTGCTGGTGATGTACGCCGGCCGCGTGGTCGAGTCGATTGCCGCCGCCGACCTGGACCAAGCCAGTCATCCCTACACCCGTGGCCTGTTGGCCGCACTGCCCAGCCTGGACCATCCACGCGCCACGCTGCCGGTGTTGCAGCGTGACCCACTCTGGTTGAACGCTTGAGGAGCCTGTCATGAGCATGATTGAAATCGCCGGCCTGAACCTCAGTTTTGGTACCGGTTCGGCACTGAACGCAGTACTGCACGACGTCGATTTGAGCGTGGCCGAAGGCGAGGCATTTGGTTTGGTGGGGGAGTCCGGCTCGGGCAAGACCACCGTGCTGCGTTGCCTGGCGGGGCAGTACCAGCATTGGTCCGGACAACTGCAAGTCGCCGGCCAGGCCGTGACACGAAAGCTGCCGCTGAATCACTACCGCACGGTGCAGATGGTGTTCCAGGATCCATATGCCTCATTGCATCCGCGCTATACCGTCGATGCTGCGCTGCAAGAACCGTTGCGCATCCATGGCATCGACGGGCGCACGCAGAAGGTCAGCGAGATCCTGCGCAAGGTCGGCTTGAACGACAGCTTTCGTTTCCGTTATCCGCATCAGTTGTCCGGTGGTCAGCGACAGCGGGTGGCGATTGCTCGCGCGCTGATTCTGCGTCCCCGAGTTCTGTTGCTGGACGAGCCGACCTCGGCGCTGGATGTCTCGGTGCAGGCGGAAATCCTCAACCTGCTGGCCGACCTGCGCCGCCAGGAAGGACTGACCTACCTGATGGTCACCCACGATTTGGCGGTGGTTGCCCACTTGTGCGATCGGGTCGCGGTGATGCAGCAGGGCAGGGTGGTGGAGACGCTCGACAGTCAGCTTCTGGCGAGCGACGGTGCCACGCACGCGTATACCCGTTTGTTGGTGCAGGCCAGCCGCGACATACAACGCGTGCCCATCGCTGTTTGAGGTTCTATTAATTAGCTGTACTTGTTTTAACCCGTAAAAAACGTTGAAGCCCAGGTATCAATGCCGCGCACGCGCTCGCCTGTGATTTAGCGTCTGCCCTAACTAACCTTTCAACCAACAAGAATAAAAAACATGAAAAAGACACTTGTATTAGTTTCCCTCGTTTCATTGTTCACTTCGGTTGTTGCACTGGCCGATACCGGCTACATCAATGTGCGTCACCAATATGCGGAGAAAACCCGCATGCACGCCGACCGTGCCAAGTTCGGTATACGACTGGACAACGGCGTGGGCCTGGAAGGTGAACTCAAATACAAGACGGCGGGTGACCGGCAAGACGTCGCCTTCGACAATACCGTGGGCAGCGGCCATGAATTTACCGTCAACTACCAGCACAAGCTCAATGACCGTTGGACGCTGACGCCTTCGCTTGCCCTGGACAGCGACGAGGAGTCCACCACCTACAAACTGGGCCTGCGCCTGGGTTACCGCGTGAACAAGGAGCTGAGCATTGCCGGTCGCTATCGTCTTGATTCAGCCAAGCTGGACCGCGACCAGATCGACCGTGACGTGCCGCATAATGGCCAGGACGATCAGCAGGTCAACCGTTACGATGTTTATATCAACTATGGCCCTCAAGGACCGTGGGCCTACGAATATCAGTTGACTTACTTCGATGCCGACTACATTCGTTATAACGGCGGTACCGATGACTATGAGCAGAACGCCGTGGTCAAGTATCAGTGGGATAAACGCTGGGCACCGTTCTTTGAAGTGGGTGATATCAAAGTCAACTCGGTCGACAGTGATCGCCAGTTGCGGCTGCGGGTCGGTGTTAAATACAGCTTCTTCTAAGTTATTGAAGCACCGAGATCAACTTGTGGGAGCGAGCTTGCTCGCGATGGCGGTGTATCAGCCACATTAATGTTGACTGATCCGCCGCTATCGCGAGCAAGCTCGCTCCCACAGGGGGGCGGGGGTTATTCGTTGTAGAACGCCTGGCGTTGCTGGGTTTCACACAGGCGCATGCGGCTATTGCTCAAATGCAAGTACATGGCCGCCCGCGCCGCATCGACATTGCCGCTGGCGATGGCGTCGAAGATCTGCTGATGTTCGGCGTTGATCCCTTGCAAGTAAGCACTGCGATCACTTTGCCCGGAATAAGCGGAGTTCATGCGGGTACGCGGGATCAGCTTGGTACCCAGGTGCTTCATGATGTCGATCAGGTAGTAATTGCCGGCGGCCTTGGCGATTTTCAGATGAAACTGGAAATCGGCATTGATGGTCGTACCGGATTTTTCCGGCCCTTGCAGCAACGCCTCCAAAGCCTGGGCCAGTTCGGCCAGGGCTTCGGGTGTTGCGCGCTCGGCGGCCATGCCAGCGGCCTGGACTTCCAGGCTCAGGCGAAACTCCAGCAGATTGAGCACATCCGACAACGTCGCAATGGTCGCCGGCCCTAGGGTAAAGCCCTCCGGTGCCGGCATGTCCAGGACAAAGGTGCCGACGCCATGCCGCGTTTCCACCAGCCCCGCCGCCTGCAAGCGCGACAGCGCCTCACGCACCACCGAACGACTGACGCCTTCGGCCTCCATGATGTGCACTTCGGTGGGGAGCTTTTCGCCGCGCTTGAGAATGCCTTCACGCATGCGCTGGGCAAAGCGGTCGACCAGGGTTTCGGCGAGGCGGCGCGGCTTGTTCAGTGGAGATAACGCTTGATCCGTCATCGGCTTGCTCTTGAGTGATCAGCGGGCATTATAGTGCGTTTTGCCGCGAGGTCGCGGCTATAATGCGCGATCGTCTGGCTTTAATGGATAGGTGCAATGGACCGTGTCACACCCGATCGACGCCTGAGCATGACCCAGCAACTGGTGGTCGACCTGACGCAGCAGATACTGGCCGGCGAACTGCCCGCGGGCAGTAAATTGCCCACCGAACAGGTCATCATCAAGGACCGTGGCGTCAGTCGGACGGTGGTTCGCGAAGCCATGTCGCGGCTCCAGGCCGAAGGCTTGGTGGAAACGCGCCACGGCATCGGCACCTTTGTGGTCGACACTGCACGCCCGGGGGATTTCCAGGGCAGCAAGCATGTAAAGGGCGGCGCCTACGACGCCCTGGCGGTGATCGAACTGCGCCTGAGCCTGGAAGTGGAAGCGGCTGGCATCGCCGCACAACGGGCCACGCCGGAACAGTTGCAGGCGATGCGTGAGGCGCTGGATGCAGCGAACGCTTTCGAGGCCACGGATGACGAAAGCGCCCGGGTGGATTTCGAATTTCATTTGCAGATCGCCCAGTGCACCGGCAACAGTTTTTTTATCGATGCCATTGCCCATGTGGGCAACACGCTGATCGCGGTGGTGCAACAGGCCGGGCCTGTGGTGACGGACGAGAATCGGGCGTTGCTGGTTCGAGAGCGTGAGCAGATCTATGCCGCGCTGGCGCGGCGGGATGCGGAAGCGGCGCGGGCATCGATGCGCCTGCATTTGATCAATATGCTGCAGCGGGTTCGGGGTGTGGTTGAGTTGACGGCGCAATAACCTCCGCCGCCCCCACAGCTTTTGATCTCGGGTGCTCGCAAATGCTGGGTCCACCACCGCCCCCCCTGTGGGAGCGAGCTTGCTCGCGATGACGGCGGCACAGCCATGGAAATATCCCGGGTAAAGTGTTCCTGCTAGTTGCGCTTCCAGCACTCCGCAAACCGTGCACATACCCCATAACGCTCATCCATCTGCGCCATTCTTTCCAAATGATGATCCACGGCTTCGACGGTCACGCCATTGCCGATGCGGAAATACTCAACCATCATCGCGACGTCCAGATCGATCTCGGCTTTCTCCGGCTTGGCATTGGCGGTTTTGGGCAACGCCCACTGTTCCAATTGCTCATCCTTCAACTGCCGCAGGCGCACCTGGTATTCCTCCTTGAAGCGTTCCATCGAGCGCGCTTTTTTCTGCGCCATGTCATCGCCAAACGTCTTCAGGTTTTCCCGGTACAGCGTCCAGTAGTCAGCCGGCAGCTCGAAGCCGAGCTTGGCCTTGCGTTCGCTGATCAAGGTGTCCAGTTTGTCTGGCGAATAACTTTCGATTTTTTCCTTGGCTGGATCGGTCTTTACGGTGACGACCAGGCTTTTGTCGATGACCCGGTTCATCAGTTCCAGGCGATGGGGCGTGTCCGGGTAGGTCTTGGGAAACAGCGGATTGCGTCCGGCGCAGGCGGGGAAGTCTTTCTTCAAGAGCAGGATCGGCGTACGCACGTCCTTGCCGTCGACCCGTTGCAAGCGTTGCAACTGAGTCTGGCAAAAGTTCTTCTCGGACTTGAAGGTCACCTCGTATTCCCCATTGGCTTCGGGGGTAAAGTTGAAGCCTTTGCCGCACACGGCATAACCGGTGTTCATGTTGGTGCGCAGGTGAATCTGCTCGCCGGGCTTGAGCTTGACCTCCAGATAGCCCTTGGCGTCCTTCGGCGCGGGAACACTCATGCCCACCCGCCGCGCGGTATCACTCAACAGCAGGTTGTTGAGAATACCCGTGGTTTGCCCGTCGCAATGGGCTGCATCGAAATAATCCAGCGTGGCGTTGCTGGTATTGGCGACGAACCGCAACTTGGCAGCGTCTGGCTCGGTGGCGTCGGGGTAAGAGCCGTTGACGCTGCAGCCGCCGAGTAATACAAACAACGCCGACAACGCTAACAACGAGGAAGAGCAGCGGGGCAGGGTGAGCATGGGCCATCCTTGAAGGATCGATAAAGTTGGCAAATGCTACTGAAGTGCCACTATTGCGTCCATCACCTGCTGCTGAGCCGCAGGCCACCCATTATCTTCTCTACAAGGACTTACTGATGATCGACTTCAACAACAAAGGCTTCTTCAAGCTCAAGCAAAACGACGAGTACGCCGAACGCGTCAAGGCCCTGCTGCTGGACGGCGAACAGGTCATCGACGCTTATAAATCCATGCGTGATGGGGTGGTCTTCACCAACAAACGCATCATCGCGGTCAACGTGCAAGGCATCACCGGCAGCAAGAAAGACTTCACTTCCTTGCCCTACAAAAACATCGTCGCCTACTCGGTCGAAACCTCCGGCACCTTTGATCTGGACTCTGAGCTGGAGATCTACTTTTCATCCCTGGGCAAAGTGAAGTTCGAATTCACCGGCAAGACCGGCATTGTGGAAATCTCCAAGGTGATCTCCAAACACCTCCTGACCTGATCAGCAAGCTCAGTGTCCATCGCCAATCCTCTGTGGGCGCTCAGGGCTCCAACGCCGGCCCCTTCAGCTCAATCTGGTTGCCGTCCGGATCGAGGCAATAAATCGACCAGCCCTTTCCCTCCGCGCCATAGCGCATCTGCGCTTTCTCAACGCTCAGTCCGGCTGAAGTCAAATGAGCGAGAAGGGCTGGTTCATCGAACGGCTCGATACGCAGGCAGAGGTGATCGACGTTGTGCCCTTGCTCACCGGCCGCCGGCCCGCCCTGGCGACCGAGGGGGCCATCAACAGCAACCAGATCGATCATCGACACACCGGTGCTCAGATGAAGCATGCCTAGATCGTCCCGGCGCTTCTTGAGCTCGCAACCAAGCACCGACGTGTAGAAAGCGAGGCTACGCTCGAGGTCTTTTACCCGCAGGACGATGTGGTCGATACGTTGGATCGTGAAGTTCCGCATACAGGCCTCCTGTATTTAGTGGTGGCAGGGCCAAAGGGTTTCTTCACCATAGTGGACAACGCGGGTTGACGGTGGGTCCAGACGGCTGCGCTTAGGCTAAAGGCGCGACGGTCACGTCCGCCTGGCCGCTTTCGATCAAGGCCGCACGCACGAAACCGTCTGCTTTCTTTCGTTCAATGAAATCCCTCACGTAGGCGGCGCCGGCTTTACGGTCCCTTGGAACCGCCATGGCTTGCCTGATGGAGGTGAAGGCGCTGGCGAGCACGCGATATGCCGGGTTGTTGGCCGCCACTTTCTCCAGCGGCTGCCTCACACCGGCTGCTGCATCCAGGGATTTTTCGATGTACAGGTCTACCGCCGCCGCAGAGGTCGCAGCCCGTTCGAGTTGCGCATGTTCCAACGTGCGAGAAAGAAAAAGGTCGTACGCTGCGCCTTTGCCAACGGCGAGTTTGAGTCCCGGCTGGTCGAGATCCTGGACGTGCTGATAGCCCGAATCAGCTGCCACCAGATAAGTCCCTTCGATAATGACGTAAGGTTCGCTGAACGCAATCTGTTCTTCGCGCACCGGCTCAATGGCCAGGAATGCGACGTCCCACACGTCCTCATCCAGCGCCGCAAATACTTTGCCGGCGGCATCAAAAGTGAGCATCTCCAATTGTGCACCCAGCTCCTGGGCCAATGCCTTGGCCAAGGCTACGGACACGCCTTGTGGGGAGCCGTCCGGAACCTGTTGAGCCAACACGGGGTTACCGAAGTTGATTGCGGCACGCAGCACTCCTTTTGGGGCCAGATCTTCAAGCACTGCACGGTCGAGAGACGTCATCCTTATTGCTCCGGGTAGGGGGGTGATTGGTTTTCATCAGCTGGGCAAAGTGTGGAAATGACCAAGCTGTTACGTTCGATAATCATGAATTTCACACGCTATCAACCTTGCTGATAGCGTGCATAAAACCTGATTCAATCTAGGCCAAAAGCCTCTTGAATGGTCTTGACCAAACGCTCACCATCGACCTTTTTGTAAACACTCGGGTTAGAGGCCAGCTCAGCCGGCACCTGGCTGAGAAATGACTTCAAGTCGTCAGCCATTCGATCAGGAAGCTGGGCCATTCCCTCAGTGAGACCGACCGCTAGGAAGATCACATCCCTGAAGTGTTTATTGATGTCCCGACGATCCACGCGTACGCCGCTCTCAAGCAGCGCCTTCTTGTTAAGCCAGGCATGGGCCTTGAGGGGAACGAGCCGATCAGCACCGATGTGGCTGATATCCTGAGTGTGATCCACGCCGGCCAGGAGAAAGGCGTAGTACTCATCATCAAGAATGATCGCAGACAGGCTGGCGGCTTGCTCCTCCACAGGGACCTTGGTCATTCTGGCCGCTTCTTCGTGCTCCAGGCCATCCGGTACACGGGAAAACAGCTCGACCTGAACGGGAAAGGATTTGTCTTCAGGATTCTGGAAACGATAAAAAACCGGGGAGTCTCCATCGCTGTCCCCATTCTGGCGAATGGCATAGCCGCCGTCCTTGATGAACTTCCAGAACTGCCCGACGAACGCACGATCCAGTGCCTCGACGACCAGGACGATATCCAGATCCTTGGTCAGTCGGAACTCCTCACCCAGTTCCTCCATTGCAATCGCCGCGGCCACCCCACCGATCAGAACGTAGCTGTCCTGGAAGTCCCTGAAATATTCTCGAAACCGGTCTACACCCACTACCATTTCACGTTCTCCATCATTTCATCGAGACACATTTGCACGCGCTCGTCATGGTCATCCTTGAGGCTCAGATAGAGCGAAAAGGGGTCTACCGTCCCCGTGGCGATGTTGCTGCGTGGTGGTTCATAACTCCAAAACTGAATGCAGCATGCGGCGTGGTTTGGCGGTACTTCGAGGTAGGGCGCGGTGGTCTCGAGTTTCGACTTGGCTGTTTTCGAAGTTGAGCCCCAAGCGCCGAATTCTTCCCCGTAGGCTGCATTCTTTTCAGTTTGAGCAAGCTCCCGGACATGCTCGAACTGCGCTGCGGTCATTGCAAAGCAAGGGACTTTTGGGGCAGCGAGAAGACTCATTTCAGCCAGGGCCGTTTCTCCGGCCAGCAACATTGGGGTGTCGTCAAAAACCTGGGGAATTGCATTGAGCCAAAGTGCTTTTTTGACCGGCGTGCGCATGGATTCCTTGGCCATCTCCCAAGTCTCCTTGGGGGACAGGTGAAACAGGATCGCGGCCTCACCCATTTCCTTTCCAGGCTTAACAATGTCCAAGTCGGTCAGTTCCTTGATTGCTCTGCTGACGGTCATTTTCGCGTAGGTAAAGGACTTCTCGAAGGTAACGCGAGAGGTCAGGAGCTGGTGGTGCCATCCCTTGATCAGGAATTGAATCAGCATGGCTTGGGTGGCGGGGCTCAGAACCTGAGGTTTTTCCAGGCGCTGGCGGTAGTACTCACGCAAATCCATGCCAAAGGCCGGAAGAAAAAGCTGATTGCCCGGCACGATGAACTGGACGCCTTTCTCCACCAGCCGCTTGCGGTCATAACTCGGAAGTGTGTCTGTGACGAAAATCATCAAGTCGCCGGTCTCGGGCAGCTTTTTATATGCCTGAAAGTTGTGGATGGCCTGAATATGCTTGGCGACATCCGCAACGCTGGCTTCACGCTGTGGACGTTCCTTGAGAATGAGGCAGCCGGCCCCGAAGATTTCCGTGACGAAAAACTCGTAGCGATCACGTAACGCATACGGAAGGATCTTGACGTGCTCCCACGGCTTCAGGCGCAGCTTCAGGCCAAGCACGCTTTCTACGTAGACTTTGAGCTCGATCAGATCAGGTCTTTCCGGGAGGTCTTGATCTTGGCGGATAGCTGTCATGGTCTTTCTTCCGTATCAGGATTTCAGCACGGTATCAGAGGTTGTGATAGCGTGCAAAATTCTTGATATTCCTGGATGGATATTGGTTTCTGACCTCACGCCTCAATGGGGTTGCTACGCTGGTACTGCCAAGATTTGGAACCGGCCACCAACGGACCCAAAACCATGAAAAAACAAGACCAGGAAAACCTTCTCCAAACTTTTAAAGCCCGCTTCGAACAAAACCCCCATCGTCACCCAGGTATCCCATGGGCCGACGTCCAGGCCAGGTTGGAAGGCAACCTTAACGTCCTGAAGTCGCTCCAGGCAATGGAAGCTACCGGCGGCGAACCGGACGTGATCGGCCACGATAAAGAGACCGGCGTTGTCACCTTCTGCGATTGCGCCAAAGAAAGCCCGACCGGTCGCCGAAGCCTCTGCTACGACCGCGCAGCCCTGGACGCTCGCAAGGAAAACAAGCCAACAGGCAGCGCGGTTGAAATGGCCGAAGCGATGGGCATCGCCCTGTTGACGGAAGATCAGTACCGAGCGCTGCAGGAGCTGGGGGAATTCGATGCCAAGACGTCCAGCTGGTTGGCAACCCCCCCTGAGCTTCGTGCCCTCGGCGGGGCGATTTTCGGTGACTTTCGTTATGGCCGGGTGTTCGTTTACCACAATGGCGTGCAGTCGTATTACGCGGCGAGAGGGTTTCGCGGTTTGCTGCGGGTTTGAGCCCTCAAAAACACCGCTAACCCCGTGGCGAGGGAGCTTGCTCCCGCTGGGCTGCGCAGCAGCCCCAAAGCCATCCACCACGGTGTGCCAGGAAGAGCGGCATCAGCAGGTTTTACGACTGCTGCGCAGCCGAGCGGGAGCAAGCTCCCTCGCCACGGTGATAGCGTACGGTCGAAGGAAATGCGGCAGAAGCCCCTCACTCAAAAACCAAAACCTCACCCCCCTTGGCCTCAACCATCTCACTGAACACCGGCAACCGCGCGACAAACTCCGTCTCAAACGCCAGATACCGATCCTGTGCCGCCAAGTAACGAATCTCCGGCTTCACCCGCGCAATATCCTTGGAAGACAGCTTCACCACCTCATTACTGTCCTGATTCCAAAACCACGCCAGCGTCTGTGTGCCGAACGTATTGGTCCGGTAATTCCACACCCACCAATCCCCATGCCCCCGGGCAACATGAAGCTGCCCATGAAACGTGCGCAACGTGATGACCTGCTTGGGCTGCGTGACCAGCAGGCGGGTGTCCTGGCGCAGCTCGCTGCCAAAGCCGTCCAACAGCGCCTTCGTCGTAGCGCCGGTCACGAAGTTGAAGCGCCACGCCAACAGCACCGTCTCCTGATAACCCGAATGCTCAACGTTCTGCCGCGCGCCTTCGCTGAACAGCAACACCTCGTCTCCGCCCAGGTACGGGGTTGAGGCCCGCAGCTTATAGGCCTCAGCGGGCATCGGTTTGGCGACGAAGGCCTGGTGCGGCGATTCTTGATTCCAAGTCCAGCAGCGCGGGCCGTTGTGCTGCATGAACAGCAAGCGACCAGGGCCGACGGGCAGGATCGTCAGTTCATCCGCGTACTCGAAAATCACCTCGCTGCTGTCCGCCGTGATCCGCCAGATCCGGGTCACATGCTCGGGTTCGTAAATACGCTGGCGTTCGAATATCTCCGAGCCCATCACCACGCAGGGCTGTTCAAACTCGGGCCATTGTGCCCCGGCGGGCCCGAAAGCCGCGATCTCATCGCCTTGCCGAATCTCGTATTGGTAACGGTCATCCGCACTGTAATCGCCGCGCGTCACCCGACGCTTCCACAGGCTGCGCTGGGCATCGGCATCGATGAGCTGCAAGTCCGCGGCGTCCACGCCATCGGTCCGCTGTTCGAGCATGTCCTGCTCGGTGGGCGGCCATTGGTTGTAATCGATCAGAAAGCACAACCACTGGTCTTCGTCCTGCTCGGTGATGGCGGCCCAACCGTTGCGGTAGTTGTATTCATGCACATAGGTGGCGCCGGGATAGTCATGGACTTCCTGCAACCAATTCAACTTGCTGCGTTTGGCCTTGTGTTTTTTGCGCTCGACTGCGACAGGTTTCGGCGGCTCGATCAACGTCGGCGTGTATCCTGGCTCTGCGTTTTGTTCCCGCCAGTGTTGCGCAAACGCCTCGCGCTGATCGGCCGGGAAAACCACCGGTCGGTAATCATCGCCACCAGCGTCCAGATTCCACAGGTCGAAGCCGTGACGCGCCAACACAGTCGCCAACGCCTCGAAACAGACCTCGGGCATCTCGTTGGACAACTCATCCAACAACGCCTCGAATTCCGGCCCGGCAAACACACCGATGTCGGGATAGTAATGCTGCAGCAGCCCAAGCAACTCACCGCCGGGTGTTTTCCAATCGATATGAACCAATGGATCAAAACGAGCTGCCATCACGCCTGCCTTTCCCTGTGATTTTTACCTGCGCCATCTTAGCCGTTCCTCAGCCACATCACCCAGTCCAGAAAACCACCCAGTGTGGCGAGGGGATTTGGCGAAACGTCGCACCGCCCCTCTGGGCCGCGTAGCAGCCCCAAAAAATCATCCAGCACCGCGATTCACTGCCGATGCTCAAGCGCAGGCACTGAGACAGTGTGAGAGTCGTCTCATTCGACGCTTCCACCCACCCAGCCTGCGCTCTAAACTGCGCGGGCCCAGTTGGGCACAGCAACGCCGGTTCGTTCCGGCCAATCAGGGAAGAGAGTAATGAGAGTTATTTTTGTGGTGCTGTGGATGCTTAGCGGTGATGCCTTTGCCAGCTGCGCCAGCATAAACGACGACGACCAGCGTCGTTACTGCTATGCCAAGAGCGGCAGTGGCAGCTGCAGCGCGATCTCCAACAACGACCTGCGTCACGCCTGCGAGGCCGAGACTGGCAGTGGCAGTTGCGCCAGCATAAACGACGACGACCAGCGTCGTTACTGCTATGCCAAGAGCGGCAGCGGCAGTTGCAGCGCGATCTCCAACAGCGACCTGCGTCACGCCTGCGAGGCCGAGGCTGGCAGCGGCAGTTGCGCCAGCATAAACGACGACGACCAGCGTCGTTACTGCTATGCCAAGAGCGGCAGTGGCAGCTGCAGCGCGATCTCCAACAGCGACCTGCGCGCTCAATGTGAAGCCGTGAAACACTGACTGACCGAATCGCTGAATGAAGCTGCCCCTCCTTCAACAATGCTCAATAAAACCGTGGCGAGGGAGCTTGCTCCCGCTGGGCTGCGCAGCAGCCCCAAACCCTCCAACACAACACACCAGAAAAATGGCGCCCCGGTTGCCCCTCGTCTACCGTTGACGGGAACCGCCCCCCTGGAGCAAGCCCCCATGTTCACCTTCCCCCGAGCACACCCGCGAGCTACGTCGCTCCCGGCGGGCATGTGACCGAGAGCTAACTGTTGGAGTTTGATCACGATGATGGATTCGGTGCGTTCCAAGAAGCCGCAGCACCGCATTGATCAACTCAAAGCTCTGGAAACTCAGACAAATAACAAACCGACGAACTCCCCTCTGCCCGTTTCTCCACCTCATCCTCCAACCACTGCGCCAACACCACCGCATTATTCTCAACCGTAGACTTAGCCGAATACACCAACGTCAGCGTTCCATCCCGCGCAATATCCACCAGCTTCCACCAATGCTCTGGCCGCGCCGCCAGCTCACGCCGATACGCCACGCTGAACTCGGCAAACGAAACAGCCCCCGCCTTGAACGCCTTGCGCAATTCATGGGAAGGCCCGACCTCCGGTAGCCACTCGGCAATCGCCAACGCATCCTTGCGACAATTGCGCGGCCACAACCGGTCGACCAGAACCCGCACGCCATCCTCGGCGCTGGCTGTTTCATAGGCGCGTTTGCACTGGATCATCAAAGCCTGCCTGCCAGAGTAGGATCGCCTCAGCATAGCGGCCATGGACAAATCGGCGCCTTCAAGTCTTCGCCGGAGCTGCCGCTATCGGTATAACGATTTTTACCGATCCATCGATTGGCTTTGCAATACCTTTGCTTTCCGGCAATTAATTGGCAAAAGCACGATAAGGGAACGTAGCGAATGGACGACGGACGATACGAAAGGCAGGCAGCTGCGTCATCCGACACGCTGCCGCATATTCTGCTTATCGACGATGTTCCGGAGGATATCCGTGCAACGCTCATCCTCCTGAAGGCGCAACCCTGGCGCATTTCCCTGGCCAGCGATGCCCACCAGGGCTATCAGCGCGCCCTGGCAATGCGTCCGGATTTGATCGTGCTGGATGTGCACATGCCGCAAATGGACGGTTTCAGCCTATGCCGGCTGCTGCGCGAGGCACCGGCGACCCGCCAGACACCCATTCTGTTTCTGTCTTCGGCCAACAGCTCATTTGAGCGTCTGGAAGGGCTGACCGTCGGCGGCGTCGATTACATCCCCAAGTCCTGTGCGCCCGAAGAAGTGCTGGCGCGTATCAAGATCCACCTGCAATTGACCTGGCGCGCGCCGCCGACCCGCCAGGACAGCGCGACGGAAGCGGAACCGGAAGGCGACGAGATCGTGCTGCGCGCTGCGATGCGCCTGATTGAACAACACCTCGACGACATGCCTTCCCTGGTGCAGCTGGCGCAAAAAGTCGGCACCCATGAGAAACGCCTGTCCCGGATATTTCGCGAGCATCTGGGCCTGACCGTGTTCGCTTACATTCGCGATGCGCGGCTGCGGCGCGGCCAGGATTTACTCTCCGAAAGTGCCATGAGCGTGCAGGATGTCGCCGAATTGATCGGCTTTCGCAATGCCTGCAACTTCACCACGGCCTTCCGCCAGCGAATCGGCATGACGCCCAGCCAGTTTCGCCAGCAAACCCAGGGCATCGCTGATACAGAGTCGGCCGGGCGCGCCTGATGCGGCTTCTACAGGTTCTATTGCTGGCGATAACGTTGTTATCCACAGGCCTGCTGCGGGCGGCGCCTGTGGATATCTGCCAGGCTGAGTATCTGGACGTCATGCCCGCGATGCAGATTTTCGAGGACATCCCTGCCAAGTTGAGCCTGGAAGAAGTCGCTCAACTGCCCGAGACGCGATTCAACGCCGCAACGCCTAGTTGGCCGCCACAAGGCTATAGCCGCTCGGCCTTCTGGTTGAAACTGCAACTCACCAATCCGAGCGCTGTGGCCTGTTCGCGCCTGCTGGTGATTGGGGCGCCGCGCCTGGAAGACCTCCGCGTCTATCAATTTGCAGACGGGCGCTGGCGTGAGGCCCATGCCGGTGGCGCCCATCCCTTGGCCGAATGGCCCCAGCCGGCGGCGCGTCAGCCAGCGTTCCCGGTGTCGTTGACGGCGGGGGAAAGCGCCACGGTGTTCGTCCGCGTGACGAGCCATTTCCAAATGTTGTTGGAGCCGGAACTGTGGTCCGAACCGGCGCTGCTGCGCGGTCAGCAACAGACTTATCTGAGCGACGGGCTCACCCTTGGCATTGTCCTGCTGGTCGTGCCGTTCGGCCTGATCGTTGGCGGGATCCTGCGCTCCCGACTGTTGACTGTGAATGCGGGCGCGGTGCTGAGTTATATCCTGCTGACCTGCATCCTCAACGGCTACCTGATCTACTGGCCCGCCGCGCTGGGTTGGACACGGGAGCTGCTGACCTGCGCCAGCGCAATCTCGTTCGTCCTGTTCCTCGCCTACTTCCGCGTGCTGTTGCAGGTGTCCGTATTGCCCAAAGTCATTGGCTGGAGCTATTGGCTACCGCTGTTGGGGTGTGTTTTCGGCCGACTCTGGTGGCTAAAAGTCGATCCCGTCCAGGGCGCGCAGATCGTCCAGATATCCCTCATGAGTTTCTACGGGGTGCTGTTCGTCACGTTGTTCATGGCGTGGCGCAAAAGGCTTGATTACAACTGGATGGCCTGGCTGGTGCCGGGGTTACTGGTTGGGCAATTGCTGATGCGGGTCTTTTTCCCCCAGGAACAACTGCCCTGGCAGTCGCCGCAAAGCAAATACAGCCTGTCGTCGACCCTGCCCGGCGTGGCGTTGCTGGTGTGCACGCTGATCATGGAAGTCAGCCGCAGTCGCAACCGCGAGAAACACGCCCTGTCCACCCTTGAACAACAACGCCAGGCCGAGCACGAACGCCTGGAAAGCACCGTGGCGCTGCGTACGGCGCAGCTGCGCGAATCCCTGGCGGCCCGCAGTGCGTTGATGGCGCGGATCAGCCACGACCTGCGCTCGCCGCTGGTGCGCATCATCGACTACGCGCGCCTGCTGCACGCCGGGCCCAACCGCGATTATCAAGCCACCATCGAGCGCAATGCCCGCCAGCAACTGGAGCTGATCGACGAGATGCTCGAATTCTCCCGAGGCGAGCTGGAGCAGATGCAACTGAGCCTCGCGCCGGGTTACCTGTACGGCTTCCTCAAAGAGGTCGCAGACGAAGCGGGCTTTCTCGCCGTGCGCCAGGGCAACACCTTCGAGGCTGTCCTGGCGGACGACTTGCCGCCACTGGTGGAGGCCGACTTCAAACGCCTTCGGCAGGTGCTCATGAACCTCCTGGCGAACGCGGCGAAATTCACCCGCAACGGCCAGATCCGTTTTGCCGTGAGTGCGGGCCCAGGCGCCGCCGCCGACACTGTGGAACTGCACTTCAGCGTGATCGACACCGGCATCGGCATCGACCCGCAAGAGTTCGAACAACTGCTGCAACCGTTCCGCCGTGGCCGCAATGCGCAGCGCTATGAAGGCAGCGGGCTGGGCCTGTCCATCGTCACGCAATTGCTGGAACGCATGGACAGCCGCCTCGAACCCCAGGCCACCGAGCAGGGCAGCCACTTCAGTTTTCGCCTGCAACTTAAATGCGCCGAGGAACACGACCTCGAAAACGGCATTGTCGATAACAACGCCACGCCGTTTGACGGCACGGGCAAGCACGTCCTGCTGGTGGACGACATCGAGCAGAACAGCGAATGGCTCTATGACCTGCTGGCCGGCTACGGTTTTGACGTGCGCATGGCGGCCAACGGCGAAGACGCCTTGGCCTGCCTGGCGCAACAGCCGTTTGACCTGATGATCAGCGACCAGATGATGCCCGGCATGGACGGCTGGGAATTGCTACGACAGGTGCGCGAGCGCTGGCGCCACCTTCCCGTGCTGCTGTATTCGGCGGTACCGCCACGCAGGCCGCAAGGTTATCCAGAGGATCTGGAATTTAATGCGGCACTGCTCAAGCCCGCCGACAGCCGCGAATTGCTGGCGTGGGTCAAGGCCCTGGCCTGCCCGGACACGGCGCGTCGCATGCTGGCTCGGGAGTTCTAGCATGCCGGATCGGGTTTACCGGCTGCTGTTGATCGCCAGCCTTTCAGCGTGGCCTTGGGCGTCGGTGAATGCCGGCCAGGAGGCGCCCGGTGCCCTCACGCTTGACGAAACCACGGTGACGGCTCGACGCCGCGAAGAAGACCCGCAGGACGTGCCGATCCCGATCAACGTCCTCTACGGCGAACAACTGGACGCGGCCGGCCTGCACACTCTTCAAGACATTCAACAGCGCGTGCCCGGCTTGATCGTGTCCGGTCATGATGCCCGTTACGCCGGTTTCGGCCTGCGCGGATTCGGCGCGACCGCCTACAACGATGGCCTGGAAGGCAGTGTCGGCACCTACGTCGATGGCGTCTACCAGGCGCGCCAGGGCATGGCCTTCACCGAGTTGACGGACATCGAACGCATCGAAGTGCTGCGCGGGCCCCAGGGCACCTTGTTCGGCAAGAACACCACCGCTGGCGCGCTGAACATCATCACCCGCCAACCGACGTTCCAACCCGAGGCCAACCTTGAGGCCAGCTACGGGGAGCACGGTCTGCGCGAATACCGCGGGACGATTTCCGGGGCGCTGCGCGACGACGTATTGGCCGGGCGGCTGAATGTCTTTCAGCGTTCGGTGGATGGGCAAGTGGAAAACCTGGAGGGCGGCGCCCGCCTCGGTGACGCCGACAGCCAAGGCCTGCGCGGGCAATTGCTGTGGACGCCGAACCCGGACTTCAGCGCCCGCCTGATCGCCGACTATGCCGAGCAAAACGAGGCCGGCAACGTCCTGCTGGTCAATCACTACAGCGAGCAAACGCGCAAGCGCGCCAAGTTTGTCGGCTATCCGCTGGCGGAGCCCGACCCTTACCGGCGCGAGAGCCGCATCGACGCGCCGGGGCGCCCGAAAACCCTGCAGAACGGTGTGTCACTGGAATTGAACTGGGACCTCGACGAGGCAATGCGCTTCACCAGCATCACCGCCTACCGCGACTGGGACTACCGCGCCACCCGCGACAGCGACAGCACCGCGCTGTCGGTCGCGCAGTCCGAGACCGAACTGGGGCACCGGCAGTTCAGCCAGGAATGGCGCCTGTCCGGTACCGCCGGCTCGTCCGTCGATTATGTCGCTGGGCTCTATTATTTACGTCAGCAGCTCGACCGCGAGATCGACGCCGAATTCGGCAAGGACGCTGCGCCCTGGTTCGTCGGCGACCAATTGGAGCAATTGAAGAAGCTCTATGGCATCACTTTCACCGATCCGAGGCAGGTGCCAGCCCAGCTGTTGGAAGGCGCCCGGCAACATTATGGCGGCGAGCAGAAGAGCGACAGCCGGGCGATTTTTGGTCAGGTCTCCTGGCGCCCCATCGACCCCCTCGAACTCACCGGCGGCCTACGCTACAGCCAGGAGCGCAAGGACGGCTGGGTTTCCCGCGACGTCAGCAACCTCGCCCCGCTGACGGGCCTGCCTCCGGTTTTCCAGGCGGGTGGCCAGTTACTGCGCGACATCGCCCTCGGCCGTGCTTACTACCGCGAGGACTCGATTGAAGAAGACAACGTCTCAGGCCTGCTCAGCGCCAGCTACCGTTTCAGCGATGCTGTGATGGGCTACGTCAGCTGGTCGCGCGGCTACAAGGCCGGCGGCATCAACTTCGACGTGGTCGGCCCGTTCACCGCGCCCACCTTCGAGCCGGAGCGCGCTACGTCGCTGGAACTGGGCATGAAGACGCGCTTCTGGGATGAGCGCGCGCTGCTCAACCTCGCCGTCTACCAGACCGACGTCGCCGACTACCAAGCGCTTACCTACAGCCCGCCGACGTCGCTGTTCGCGCCACCGCTGCGGGACAACCTGATCAACGTTGGCAAGGTCCGCCTGCGCGGCATCGAACTGGATTCCGCCTGGCAACTCACGTCCCAACTCACCGGACGCCTGGGCCTGGCCTGGAGCGATGCGCGCTACCGCAGCTTCCCCAACGCCCCGTGCCCACCGGCCTCGGGCCAATGGACCTGCGACCTCAGCGGCGACCGGGTCTACAACGCGCCGGAATGGAACCTCAGCAGCGGCCTCGACCACACCCATCCGCTGCCGTACGGGCTGGAAGCCTTCAGTGGCATCGACTACAGCTTTCGCACCGGCTACTACGGCACCCTTGAAGGCGGCGAAGGCAGCTATCAACCGAGCTACGGCCTCACCAACCTGCGCCTGGGGCTGCGCAGCCAGGACCGTGCCTGGGAAGTCGAAGGTTGGGTGCGCAACGCGTTCGACCGTCACTACATCACCGCCGTCTATTCACTGCTCGGCGCCGGTGACTACGGCGTCATGACCGGCAGCGAAAGAACCCTCGGCACCACCGTCAGGCTTCGTTATTGACCGAAATGAAACGGGTCGGACAAAACGCCAAACGATTACCACCGGCCTTTTTCGACAGATACATCGCCTGGTCCGCCTTGCTGATCAACGCATCGACCTCCTGACCATGCTCAGGAAAAAACGCCACCCCGATACTCGCGGCAATCTCCACCATCTGCGCACCGATCAAGATGGGCGCGTTGGCCGCCGCCAGCATCCGCTTGAGCAAAGGCTCGCAGTCTTGCACGTCCTGCAGCCCCACCAACCCAGCGACAAACTCATCGCCACCCAGCCGCGCCAACGTATCGCCCTCCCGCAACGTCGCATTGATCCGCGCCGCGACAATTTGCAACACCCGGTCCCCCCAGTCATGCCCGTAACTGTCGTTCAGCGCCTTGAACCCGTCGAGATCAATGAACGCGATAGCCACCTTATGCTGATGAATCCGCGCCTTGCCCAACGCCTGACGCATCCGCTCGGCCAACAACAACCGATTCGGCAACTGCGTGAGCGCGTCATACCGCGCGTCACGCTCCAGCAACTGAAGACGTTGCTTCACCTGCGTCATGTCGCTGAGCAGCGCCACATAGTGCTGCACGTTACCGTGACGGTCATGCACCGCACTGACGCTGATGCGTGACGCCATCTCCCGGCCATCCTTATGGTTGCTTTGAATCTCACCGGACCAATGCCCGTGGAAATCCAACGCGTTCTTCATCGGCGCATAAAAAGCCGTAAGCCGACGCACCATGCGATGGGAATTCAACTCACGGCCCTTCACCTCGTCCTGGCCGTAACCGGTGAGGCGGGTGAAAGCTTCGTTGACGCCGATGACTCGGCCGTAGGGGTCGACCAGGATGATGCCTTCGCGGGCGTGGCTGAACACGGTTGTGGCCAGTTCTGGGCACACAGTGTTGATACGACGATCCAGCGCGCCTTCGTCGCGGGTGGCCGGCCAAGTGTTGGAATCGAAGCCTTGCAGGGCCAGATAGCGGACCAGGGAAGAGAGCGTCCGGTGCAGGCGGAGCAGGGCATTCGTGGCGAGCCTGGAATTGAGGCAGAAGCTGCGAATGAAGGTGCGTAGGTTCATGGGATTTATAGGGTGCTGGCGGGTGAGGGTGGGCTAGCGAAGTGGGCATTATCGGGGTGGGGATTGGCCGGGGACTTTGCTGGAGCGGATGGGAGCTTTGCGGGAAGGGATGGAACTGAAAGATATTTATGTTGGGTCTGTCAGACGTTGGACGACCAGCCTCACGAGCCGACGTCGCCTTGCGCCATTGCCTACAACTACGCCAGAATCCGCCGGCTTGTGCGCCTTGGGTAGCGTCGGTAGTTTGGGTTCGGTCACTGCTCATCAGTGATCGGGTTTAGTCGCCCGCTTTACCTAAGGCGTATCAGGTCCCTGTCGGACAGGCTTTGCTGTTCCTGTATTGATGGTGGCTGTGCGCAGGGCGCCCTCGGGCGCGCCGGGATTCTTAGGTTCACCGGTCGACTAACCTGCGTACAGCTGCCGTCCTCTCGTTTAGTCGCGAGGTGAGGTAGCGGAGGCGCTTGCCCTCCAGGCAAGAAAGGTTTTGCGCAGTCAAGCCTTTCTTGTCCGAAAAACCACCTCTTCCTATTTTCAATTAGTTGCTGCTAGTTAAAAAAATCAACAGGTTTCGGGGCAGTTCTATAGAACACTCAGTTTCCAACGCTTTAATTTGAGATGCATTCAGTTCGTAATCGTAAAAATAGTCTTCTTCTTTGGTCCAGCTCATTATTTTTGCTAGAACTTGAGTGTCGATGCAGAGCGTTTTTTCGTATGAGGCGAAGTCGTCGCCGTCCATTACCCCCATTATTTTGTGTTTCATGGTTCTATCCACCTCGTTGGGTCGGCTGGTTTGGTTTGGGCCCCCGTAACATGGTCGAATTCGCCCAAGTGCTTTCCTCGCTTGTTATATTTTTCCACTGCCCCATGCTGAAAATCCCATTCATATATTATTTTGTCATTATCTTTCCAGCGAGGACGTAACCCTCCTCCTTTCATCCGGGTTTTGGGTGGCGCCCATTTCGCACTTGGGAAAGCAGGTAAAAAATCTGGTTTCTGGTGGTAATCATGATGAGCCGTACTCACCACAATATAAACCGGCCGAACCCCCGAATCCGCCGGAAACACCAGAATGAAATCCCTGTACTCCGGCGGATAGATCGGGTCGACGATGATGCTGTCGGCCACTGGCGTCGGCGGATAGATCCAGATGTGAGGTGCCTGGGGCGCCGCTTCCAGGGCGGGAATGCCGAGGGTGTCGGAGGGGTTGGTGGCCGGGGTCCAGATCAGTTCGATGCCATCACCCAAGTCGGCGATGAATTGATCGGCGCGAGGGGTGAATTGGACAACGTCGACCATTTCCCAGTCGCGGTTCTGGCCTGTGTAGAAGCCGTAGCCCTTGAGGCTGCCGTCGGCCTGCTGCTCGATGCTCAGGCGCATGCGGCTGCGGGCTTGCTTGAGGTTGCGTAACTGGTCTTCGCTGTAAAGCGCGCTGTCCCCGAGGCTGGACGGCCAGAGCAAGGCGACGATGCCTGTTAGCAGGGCTACCCCAACGGTGCCGCCGGCAGCGGCTGCCGTAGAAGTTGCCGAGCCGCCCAGCGCGAGCCTGCCCAACGTAACGGGTACCGCGCCAGCGCCGATCCGCTTGAGAGGAATCGTGCCGGACGGGTCGGCGCTCCTGCCCCCGAGCCACATGAGATCGCCGTATTGCTTGACCAGGTCTGCCGGGACGTAGCCGTTGGGGTTGTTGTAATCGATGATGCCGTTGGGCAGCTTGCAGCTCTTGGCAAACACGCTTCCCGCGACGCTGAGTACGGGCTTTTTATCTAGCGTGGCCCAGCGCTCTCGTTCATAGGCTGCCTGCCGGGCAAGCATGGCTTCATAAGCTTGCTGTCGGGCCTCGCGCTCGGCCAGTTCGCTGGCGGTCATGTCCCGATAAGTGACGTAATGCCCGTCACCACCGGGCGGGTTTCGGACCTGGGGGATGTCTTTTTTGCGTGTCGCCACGTAGTGAGTCTCGTCCAGTGAGTGCGGGACAGACGCTAACGCGGGAAGAGAGGGGCGCGATGTAGGAGGTTTCTTGAAGTGGTTGCTCCGGTTTCATCAATGCAGGTAGGGCCGACTTCCATTGCGAAAAGCCCATCAGCTAAGACAAACTCCCCCGTCTTCCCAGACTCGATAAGGATGCGAGCATTGAAGTTTGAAACCGGACAGTTTTCCAGCAGCCATGGAATTATCTTCAACGTATCGCGCTTCACCCTGTCAGCCGATGAACGGGGTAGCCTCAGAGCGTTGCATTTTGGAGAAGCTAAAGCCGCCCACTATGAAGTGAGCAACCGGGTGGTGGAGCTCTACGACAAAATGCTTGCCAAGGATTTACCCTGCCAAATGATGGTCGGGATCTCCAAACCCTTGACCCGGCAGCAGGGGGATTTACTCAACGCCCAACGAATGAGTATCGCCAACCTCACCAGCGGTGTTTTCGCCGCAGCGGCAGGCAAGTTCATGCCCGCCGCGGTCATCCCTGTGGGATGGGCCGTCCGTGAGTTCACGCTAGGCAAATTGCCGACCTATCATGCCGGTGATGTCATCGTCAGTCTGGACGCGCAGGTCAGCGGTGGCATAGGTCCGCAACACTCCGGATCTTCCATGATCATCAAGACTCAGGGCGGCTAGGACTATGAACGAATATGGCCTATACGCCCTGGCGTACGCAGTGTTCCTGCTGTTGTTTTTCTATATGAAACCCTATGGCCTCAGGAAATGGCTCGGCATTGCCCTGGTCGCTCTGGGGTTTGCGAGTATTTTTGCGCTGCCGTCTTTCATCTCCGGTTTTGACCTGGGTATCGTCTCGACCAGTGCAATTGGCATCGGGGCGGCGCTGTTTTTTAGCCGGGGCCGGTATGTGGCGTGAATCTGCTCATCGGTGATGGGTTTAGTTGAAACAGGGTAGGGCGCTCTTGTGTCTGTCCCGAATCATCCTCAAACCGTGAGAGCCGCCTTGATGTGGCCGGCAAATCACATGACCGACTTGCAGCGCGTGTGGACTGAACAAAACCGGAGGAGCTGACCCGTGATCAGCAAAGCCAGAATCACAAGCGTGAAGCCTGTTTCAGGCAAGCCTACTTTCAATCCGTGTATTTGACGTCAGACGTGCGCTGCGCGCTCAAACACCTCATCAGCCCACTGGTTCAGGCTTTTGCCGGCGGTTTGGGCTGCAATGGTAGCGGCAGCGTGCACTTCAGGACGAATGCGTAGCATCACCTTGCCGGAAGCAGGCTTCTCAGGGCTGACGCCTTGCTCGGCACAGTCCGCCAAGTAATCCTCAACAGCACTGGCAAACGCCGCTCGTAGCTTGGTCACGGAATCGGCGTGAAAACTGATGATGTCACGCACACCCAGAATCCGACCGACGAAAATGTCGTCACGCTCATCGAACTCAATTCGGGCTGTGTAGCCCTTATAAGTCATGCTGTTCATAGCTCAACTCCTGCCCGCTGGAGAAATTCGCGAGCCTCTTCTACCTGATATTTCTTGGCTTCTTTCCCAGGGTGTGGCCGATGGCAACGCCATTGGGCCTCCCCCAGGATCAGCTTGACCCGAGAACCTTCACGCTCCAGCACTTGGCCACCCAGATGAGTGACCAAGGCTTCAATGTCAGCAAACACTATTGCCGCACTTGTTGGCGTACGGTGGATCGCTTCAAGGGTTTTCCGGTGTCTGTTTTCATGCGTGTGGGTGCTATCAAAAAAAGATAGCACTATCTAGCCGGTTTGGCGCGTTGCCGCTCTCAGCATTTTGTCTTCTTGCTCTTCAGTGCCGTGGTTTCTCGCTGCGCGCGAAGCTGGAAAACTCGCGGCTCGACCGGCAGTCATTTAATATCTCGACCTCGTTCAATACGTGGTCTCGTCCATGCAGTCTCTAGAAAATGCGCTGCTTTCCTACGCCACACAGCACTTGCCATCACTTCCCCATACCTATACTTGGACGTTCGATACCGCTCTCGTCCACCATTCATTTAAATGGGAGATCGATGGTTCGAACTGGTACGAAAAAGCGCGCGCCCTGAAGCGACATGTCGCCCAGGAATGGACCACGTCGCCCGAACAACGAATGGCCCTCGCAGACTACGCGGTGCGCGTGTGGGGAGGTATTGGGGGAAATAAGCTCGTAACGATGCAAGGGTATGTTCAGACCGTGTCACGGGGGCGGGTGCCGGACAAGCACAACGGCATCGCCTCATGGTCGAAGGTGGCGGCATTCTCGAATCCAACCGAGCATGCCATCTTCGATGCGCGGGTTGCATTTTCCCTGAACGTTCTACAGATGTTTCACAGCGATGAGCAACGCTGGTGGTTTCCGCACTTGGCGGGCCGAAACAAACGCCTGACGGCGTGTTGGCCTCGCTTGAAGAGTCTGGCGCGTCAACAGCATTGGATTCGAATTGCTACGACCGATGTCTACTCGACCTACATCCAGTTGCTGGTGAGCGTCTCCCGAAAACTCAATGTCGAGATCGGTGACGTGGAGATGCTGCTCTTTTCGAAGGCGGAAGATTTTGCCGGGGCGTTTAACGAGGCCTATCCCCCATCTTAACGACGAAAGCACCCTGCGAAGCCAGCCTCGGCACCTATCAAAAGGGGATGGCAGGCTGCTCCCCGTGGCGAGGGAGCTTGCTCCCGCTGGGCTGCGCAGCAGCCCCCTTCCTATGAGCGCCTCGCCACGGATCTTCAGACGGCCTCATTGAACGGCATCGAGCATCTGCTCGGACCAGTCCAGTGGCGCCCTGTCAGCAAAGACCGACAGACGCCGGCAACGAAGCCTCGCCAAGCCACAGCGCCTTGCGCCTTTGCCTACAACTACGCCAGAATCCGCCGGCTTGTGCGCCTTGGGTTGCGTCGGTAGTTTGGGAGCTGTCACTGCTCATCAGTGATCGGGTTTAGCAGCTCGCCGAGTTAAGTCGCACAACGCGTCCATCAGACAGGAATCCCCATTCCTGCACTTGATGGTGGCTGTGCGCAGGGCGCCCTCGGGCGCGCCGATTTCTTAACTCGTCGGTCTGCTAACCTGCGTACAGCTGCCTCCCAATTCGTTTAGCAGCGAACGGGTTGTGGCCTCAACCAGAGAGTTAAGACCATGGTCAAAGTTACACCGAATCCTCCAGTTACAGACGAACACGTCTCCCGCGCCCAATCTACCCGCAACAAGAAAATCGACGACGCGGCCACGCGAGCGTTGGATTTTTATTTGAAGCCCAAGCCAACGAGCGAAACGACTGACAATCCCAATACCATTTTTCGTATTGATCCGGGGGTTGATTCTGAGTGTTTGCTTGCGAACCTCAGTGAAAACCTGGCTTCGGCTAATGCCATGATCAGTGATCTGGCGTTTGATCTGGATGGATCGAGGCGGCATGTTGCGTTGGGGATTTTGCAGGTGATTGAGCTGAGTGAGTTGTTGGCAAATCGGGCGTTGGATATTGTTGAGGTGAGATAGTCGAGGCGTTCGCCCAGCACGAGAGAGGTCTTGCGCAGCGAGACCTTTCTCGTTCAAAAAAAAGTGTCTATCCAAACAAACCCTAGCTTCTCCCTCACGGCGCAACCCCCACAAATGAAAGGGGAAACCCTTGAGAAAATTCAAGCCGTTCGGTGTGGCGCCGATAGGCTTGCGGAAGATTCCATACGAAGGACCGAGAATGTATTACCCACGCGAAGCTGAAAAAGATCATCTGTATAACCGAATAGTTCTGCTGACCGTTGCCTGCTTGGTGTTGCTGTTTCTAGCGTCCATGGCAAAACACTCAGGGATCATTTACGGAGCAATTCAATGGAGTGCTGTCGAGGTGAAAGGCACCGTGACGCAGCTTGAAAGCATTCCGATGAATGAAAACGGCATGATCATTCACTACCGATACCTCGACAGCGATCAGCAAGTCCATGAAGACGAATACCCGGACCAGCGTTATGTCGAACACACCCTGTACGAGGTCGGTGGGGATGTTCCGCTGCTGTACTCACGTTGGTTTCCCCAAACCAACAGTATCGCCACCGAGCTGCACACGTATCGCTCCGGCTTCATTATCATGACTGGCGGGGTAGTGTTGACGTTGATATTTCTTGGGATTTCCTTCATGACGTTCGGCAAGATTTATCGCATGAAGGCAGAAGATCGCTTCTATTAACGGCTGCCAGTCTAGGCTCTTGAAAGCCTACAGCCCGCGTCGATTTGCAGGAAAACGGGACAGATTCTTGCCATTAAAATTTGTCCCATTTTCTTTTTTGTTCCTCCTTAGGGATTAGGAGCTGTTGATGACCGTTGTCTCGACACTTAAGCAGTACTCGTTAAAAAGCTGGGCCGCTATCGTAGCTATTGTTGGCTTATTGGCGGGGTTCCCCGCCATTTCATCTTGGTTGGCCGAAATGAGGACCGACTACTACAAAAGCCACTTCATTGGCCGTTGGACCGAGGCGTTCAGCTATCCGAATGCCGGCGGCGTTCAGTTCGAGTTCAAGGGCATGACCGAATACTTCGCCAACAACCATTACAACGTTAGCGGCGTGGTCGCGTTGGTCGGCACAGAGCCGACCAACCCCTTCCGGCTCGAATACAGCGTAACTGGCGCGGGTAGCTGGAGTGCTGATGGAGAGAACCTTTCGTTCACATTGCAGCAGATGAAGACGTTACCCAAGGCCTATACGGTTGACGGCAAAGCTGTTTCGCCGTTGTGGGTGGCGCAGTTTGTCGGCCCCAGCATGCCCAACCTCAGCGATATCTACCCGGCAGGGGCATCGGGCCAGGCGCGCATCAAGGAGCTGAAAAAGGACAAGATGGTCTTGGAGCAAATGGACCCGCAGGGCAGGCCCTACATCGTGACGGGCCATCGCCAGGTCGTTGAGCAGTCTGGGCAGCCTTGATTTGAGACCTTGATATCTGGATGAAATGGGCAGCGTCAGCCGGGGCTGTCAGACACTGGGAGACCGCAGCCCTTAAGCCCACATCACCTTGCGCCGTTACCTACAACTACGCCAGAATCCGCCGGCTTGTGCGCCCTGGGCCGCGTCGGTAGTTTGAGTCCTGTCACTGCTCATCAGTGATCGGGTTTAGCAGCTCGCGGTGAAACAGGTTGTGCAAGGCGTCATCCAGTCAGGAATCCCCATCCTGCACTTGATGGTGGCTGTGCGCAGGGCGTCCCCGGACGCGCCGGTTTCTTGTTTCCCCGGTCTGCTAACCTGCGTACAGCTGCCTCCCATCGTTTAGCAGCGAGCGGGTGATGGCTCCTATTACAGGAAGCAAGAGAATGGCAAAAGTTACTCCGAATCCCCCAGATGCCGACGAACACGTCTCCCGTGCCCAATCTGCCCGTAACAAGAAAATCGACGATGCGGCCACGCGAGCGTTGGATTTTTACCTGAAGCCCAAACCAAAGAACGAACCGTCTGACAAGTCAGACTCCATTTTACGGATTGACCCTGGGGTTGATTCTGAATGTTTGCTTGCGAATCTCAGTGAGAATCTGGCTTCGGCGAATGCCATGATCAGTGATTTGGCGTTTGATCTGGATGGGTCAAGGCGGCGTGTTGCATTGGGGATTTTGCAGGTGACTGAGGTGAGTGAACTGTTGGCGAATCGGGCGTTGGATATTGTTGAGGTGAGGTAGGTTGGGCATGTGGATCGTTAATCCACGAAGCATAAAAGGGTCTTGCTGAGCAAGACCCTTTTAAATAAATCCGTCCCCTTTACCAAGCCAAAGGAGAAACTCCCGACTGAACAGGGGCTGGCTAAGCTGGCAATGTTGCCTGTCAAGGAAATACGCCTGAAATAGGGGAAGGAGCCTTCTGATAGGAGGACATTTTTATTGCCCGCTCCTGCCATAGCCGCGCCATATCCGCTGTTCTTGCGTTACCCAACGGTCTCCCGCCCGAATCGGATACACGCGGCGTGGAATAGTAAGGGCTTGAGTTTCCACAGAGAAAAGTCCTCGAACTACCATTGTTATAGCCGAATTTATAATCGTCGGTACCTCCCGTGTTACAGTGATCGCCACCTGCATTGTGACCTACCTCATGACGATACGCAGTGGGGCTGTCTATTGCTTGCAGGCTGTAACGCCAATCTAAATACGCAATACCTCCACCTCTACCTTCCCTAGCGAACCCAGCTATCATATCGGCTCCTACTGCCTGAGCCTCTGGTGCAAATAATGTTGATAGTCTGCTTAATGTTTCCCCATTCATAGGGAAATCCTCTGGAACAATAGCGATACCAACAAAGCGTAACCTTACATTTTTTACACGGGAGTTGCGTAAGCCTACGTTGGCAGTTTCTATTTCGAGTCTTGCGAACTCCACAGCAGATGTCCAACCTCCAATTTGGTTCACGGCAGCTTGTGAAAAACCAGCCATGACATCTACGATATTCGTACCATTACAATCAACATCTTGGTTCTCTGTTGTAATCATTTGTTCATTCAAGTCCATGGTATCCGGTTTGACCGTATCAGGTTCCATGTAATCATGTGGCTTTTCAGGTGTTAACGTTTGCTCACCCTTTATATTGCTATGGATCGTGCCGCGAAAGGTAGGTGATTCTACCAATGCATAAAAACTACCTTCTTTATTGAGTACCACACTGATGGATCCGACTTTATCCCTCCTTTCATTCATCAACATTGCGCTGGCGACTTCATAGTTTTCTTCGCGGTGCCACGGAGAAAAATTCACTAAGGTCAGACCTTGCAACAACGGGGAGGTTCTCGTTGAGCTTTCTGTGACGAGTGCAGTCATATCGATTTGCGCTCCCGGAATATGCTTCTGTTTCTCTGCGAAATGGGAAGGCGCTGCCGCAAGGGCGTTAATTGGGCAATCGATAGCTCTTACCTTCCACCAGGCATTGTCCTGATTGTTCGTCGGGTAGTAGTCTGTTGGTCCAGCCACGCCATTGAATTTCGATTCAAGTCTTTTGGAATTTCCCGCACCGTGAATGGCTCCTATATAGCTGAACTCTCTCCAGCTTTTTGGGTCCTGAAAAGTTCCTGCATGGGCTCCTCGCCAAAACCAGTTGTTATTATCTTGCCCTGCGGGCGGGAAGTATTTGTTAGCGGCGGCTGCACTACCGGTGAACCTGGACTCAAAAAAACCTGAATCTCCCTTGTGGATGGCACCTGGACGGGTTTGTTCACTCCAGGATTTTGGATCAGTGAACGTCCCGATATGGGCGCCTAACCAATGCCAATAATCGTTATTTTGTCCCGTGGGAGGGAAATAGAGATTACTTGTGGCGGCGCTGCCATTAAATCTGGACTCATAATAGCCGTTATCTCCTTTATGTATGGCGCTCGGATAGGACCAATCACCCCAGTTTTTGGGATCAGAATACAATCCTGCGTGTCTTCCACGCCAAAACCAGCTGTCATTGTCTTGTCCGGCAGGTGGAAATGGCTTGCCACCTATAAGGGCTGAGCCAAGAAATCTGGATTCAAAAAAACCGGTAGATCCTTTATGGATAGCTCCTGGGACAGTTAAATCGGCCCAACCCCTAGGGTCTTCGTACGTTCCCGCTGCCTGAACTTGATTTATTACCCGTGGATCTTTACTGTCTAGTGAGGCTGCTGGGCTGACTGACTCCTGAGCAAAAGCTATCCCACTGGCATAAATGAAATTCAATCCAGCTAAAAAGAATATGAAAAATAAATAAAAGTTCATGGTGCTCATCCCTCTCATGTTGAGTGCAATGAAGAGGGATGGTAAATAATGTTTATTAAGTAAAAAACTGATAGAAATAACAGTTTTATATATCGTAATGCTGTTAAAGTATCTCTTTCTATTTCTTTTAGTTTGAATTTGGCGTAAGAAATGCGTTGTTCGCGTAGAGCTGATCCATGGGATCCGCTGGCTAATTTTTCTCTAATCCTAGCTTTCACGTCGGCAGCTAGGACTAGTCTCAACCAATTCGCGCTTACCATCCCACCACCTCGTATTACCGCGGCTGCTGAACCCGGTACTCACGAGGAAACAACCATGGAAAGAACCCGCTGCTGGAGACGCGCGCAATCCCGCAAGCACAACGGGCGCGAAGTGATTAACCCGCAAAACTCCAAACCAGAAAAGAACTGGAAGCTGATCTACACCCGTGCCGACAAGCTGCACCGGGCGCGCCAGCTCGGTATGAGCTACCCCATCCGCACCACGCGCCAACTGTTGGATCAAGAGTGACTAATCTCCTGTTCGTTTGCAGTCGTAACCAATGGCGCAGCCCTACCGGGGAGGCGATCTGGCGTCGACGTCCTGGTTTCAGTGCTCGTTCGGCGGGCACCAGCCCGAACGCACGCAAGCCTATCGGCCCAGCGGATATCCGTTGGGCCGATGTCATTTTTGTCATGGAGCGCAAGCACGAGCATCGTCTACGGGCAGAGTACGCTCGGCTGCTTGAGCACAAGCGGCTGCATGTTCTGGATATTCCTGATGACTATCGCTTCATGGATCCTGAGCTAGTGGACATGCTTGAGCAGGCGGTGACGTCATACCTGTGTACTTGAGCATTCAGGGCAATCTTCACGAGCCGCTCCTTTCCTCATTGGCTAGGCGAAACGACCACCGGTAGAAGGTTGAGCCCGCCGTGCTATCTCCGTTTAAGCAGGTTGGATACGCGGGTCGCAGCGAACGATGCTAAGCGGCCGGAACCGACCAGCAGGCGCTTCAGTAAACGGATGCACTGGCCCAGCCGATACCGTGCAGCCCTAAGAACACGACGCCTATCAGCCACAGGCCGTGCATCAATCAAACACAACTTGGTAGTCGCCAACGCCACTTTTGCTCCGACCGCTACGGCGACAGCAAGAAAATACAGCCAACGCTGATTCTTGGCTTTGTCATGTTGGCTGACTAGGGCCGATAACTGCTTCAAGGAAGGCTTGGCACCGGCGAGCCAGGGAATGATGCATTCGCTGGCCAAGGCTACGGTGTGGCTGCTGATATTGTTGTCTACAAGGCCCGGCGGACCATCAGGATTGACCGAGCAATAGCCACGGGGGACGTACTCGCAGGTGCTGGAGAGTGGCGATGAGCGCGACATGCCATTGGAGAAGTGCTTCACGGGACACAACCGTTGGTTGTAGTCGTTGATCTCTTTACGAATGGCGATCACATCCCCATCGCTTATGGTTCTTCTATTCGCGGCGTAGAACCCTTTGGAGTCGTCCGGTGCGTAACCTATGAAGTAGCTGGCTTCACCTTCCTTGATGTGAGTAAAGGTCCACTGTGAATCGCTGCTCCACTGGCACGACTTCAGGCTACCCAAGCCATTGGCCTTACAGTAATCATCGTAGCGCCTGATTTGGCTCAACAGAAACGTGCTTGCTTCCTGGATGCTCGCTGTCGCCTCCTTCAGCAATGCGGCGTCTTCATTGGCGCCGTTGTCCGCCACGAAGAACACCGCTGCGACCAATGCCAGCGGAAACCAGAAGTGATCGTATATCTGACGGAAGCGTTCGGTGAGGTTGAGGTTGTCATAAATAAGGACCATGACACCCCATCCCGTGAGGACGCAAAGCATCAACAGGGGAATCAGCCCGACTTCGCTGCCCAACTTCCCAACGCCACTGATGGTGTAACGGATGGGCAGGTAATTGATGGTTGGGAAAAGGCCCAGGCAGTTCAACACACCGGGTAGGAACAAGAGCGCGAAGAAGATGAACACGCCTCGCTTCTTGCTCACGGTAAAGGCCGCTGCTGCCAGTAAGGGAATCAGCAGCAGTGACAGCATCATCAGGTAGCCCAGCGTGATCACCATCGCTTCATCGGGCGACCAGTAAGTTCCGGTGATTTGCCCGGCGTCGTTACGCCCGGTGAAGGTTGATGATACGAGGCCAAGGCCTTCCAAGATTTGGTGTAGGTTGTAGGCAGCGCCGTGGAGAAACTTTACGTAAGGGTAGAAAAAATCCCCTATTGAAATTGACATCAATTTGAGTCCTTCAAGTCTGTAGTCATTCCTTGGTTTGCTTAGAAAAGAGCGTAAAGCGGCCAGATATTTGTGAGTCTATCCGAAGCGGCCCGTGCCGTAGCTGAGTAGACACTTCATTGTGCGGGGAGCTCATTCCAGCTCGAGCGACTAACAAATCCAAATGTTCAACGACGCTCTCGATTCCGTTTTGAGTCGATAAGGGAAAGGAGGACGGTCTATTTAGGTCGCTCTCTTTATTCCCAAATAAATAAAAAAGCTACCACCCAGAGGTATTGCCGTAATCATGCATATAAAGAAATAGATGACGTAGAGTCCGTTCTTTCCTGGACTCTCAGTCAATAATCCAGTCGTCCAGAATTCACGGCTTGTAAAGCGTAGGCATGTATTTTCAATAAGCTTTCGAGAAAAGGGAAAAAGAAAGGCGCTGCAGAAGCCTACAATCAGATAGCGCGGACTAGCTGTTTCGTATAAGGGCTCTTTGTAAAACCAAACGCTTAGGCCTAGTGCGAGTAAGCTGAGCGAAATCAAGAGATTGTTAAGGTAATATTTTTTGTTCAAAGGGTGCCTCAAGAGTCATGTTGGGTGTCGGCTCTTCTCGATGTACCCAATGTCAATGATCGGAGCACGAAATCGTCGCTGACTGCGCAGTAATGAATCCACAGGCATGACCGGTTCATCCTTTGAAATCCGACAAAACAAACAGCGTACAGCTTGTAAGATAAGCCTCAACCCTCTCCAACGACGGCATCACCTCGCTACACGACTCGGTGCGCTCCCCGTTAGCTTCCCGAATCAGGCCAATGGTATACCCGCCCTCAACCCGCCGCAGGATCCCAACATATTTAACCGGCTGACCCGCTTCGTCACTAAACGACGTCGCCACCAGATCCTTCTCCGGCAAGGCCAGCTCTGCTCGCTTCATCAGCGCCTTACGCTTAGCAGCGTAATCCTTCGCGGCGATCACGCTGACAATCCCGAAGGCGATCCAGAAGAGCATTTCCAGGTTGCTTACCATCCGCCGTTTCGCCTCGTGGGTTTCGGTCAGCCAACTGCCTATTGCTGCGATGATGTCGTCCATGGATTACCTGCGTTTTGCCTGTCGAGCACTGCGGTTCACAGAATATCTTTCAGATAGGCTTTAAGCGCTATGAGCGGAGCATCTAGGCCTTCTATCGCCTGCACGGCGCTAAATGTCGTCGTCAGGTGATGCAACTCCCGCCCCAACACCGTATCCACCCCACCAACCGCCCCCAGCGCCAAGTCCAAGCACCGGCCTATCTCACTTTGAATCCCAGCCACATCCCCCCGCCGTACCAACAATCCAAAGACTTCCCGATCACACCCGCCCATCAACGGATCATCCCGCAGGATCGGGCTGTAACCCTCTGTCTCATAGGCCAGCTTGAGGGAGTAAAGAGCGACCGTTTCCAGCAGCAATTCCATGGGGTGAAGTCCTTTGTCAGCGGGTGAGGAGGGGCGGTGGGTCAACTGGGCGTTGCAAGGCGGAGCATCGGTGGGTGCAGTGACATTTTTGGGAGCGCTTTGCGCTCAAGCGGGGGCAAGCTCCCTCGCCACGGGTTCTTACTGGCCACAGATTCTTCCTTGCCAGAGGTCTGGTCGTTGGGGCCGCTTCGCGACCCAGCGGGGATAAATCCCCTCGCCACAAAGGGGGGCGAGGATCGGCTGAGGTCCCGGCCAACCCACTTTTCTGCAGGCGAAAAAAAAGACCTTGAATCTCAAGGTCTTTCTTTAAGATGGTGCCCCGAGGGAGACTCGAACTCCCACTCCTTTCGAAAACGGATTTTGAATCCGCCGCGTCTACCAATTCCGCCATCAGGGCTCAATGGCGGCGAAGTATAGAGAGGTGCCTACCGTTGGTCAATCACGTTTCATGGTGAATTTTTGATATTTCCGCTAGACTTTCCGGCCCTGCTAGACGAACCCCATCATGCGTGTTGCTGACTTTACCTTCGAACTCCCGGATTCGCTGATCGCTCGCCACCCTCTGGCCGAGCGTCGCGCCAGTCGACTGTTGACCCTGGATGGGGTCAGCGGTGCCATGGCTCACCGTCAATTCACTGATTTGCTTGAGCATTTGCGCCCGGGCGATTTGATGGTGTTCAACAATACCCGGGTGATTCCGGCGCGGTTGTTTGGCCAGAAGGCCTCCGGCGGCAAGCTGGAGATTCTGGTGGAGCGGGTGCTGGACAGTCATCGTGTGCTGGCCCATGTGCGCTCCAGCAAGTCGCCCAAGCCGGGCTCGTCGATTTTGATCGACGGCGGGGGCGAGGCGGTGATGGTGGCGCGGCATGATGCGTTGTTCGAGCTGGAATTCGCCGAAGAGGTGTTGCCGCTGCTCGACCGTGTCGGGCACATGCCGCTGCCTCCTTATATAGACCGTCCGGACGAAGGCTCGGACCGCGAGCGTTATCAGACCGTGTACGCCGAGCGCTTGGGGGCGGTGGCGGCGCCGACGGCGGGGCTGCATTTTGATCAGCCGTTGCTGGAGGCGATTGCCGCCAAGGGCGTGGAGACCGCGTTCGTGACGCTGCACGTCGGCGCTGGCACGTTCCAGCCGGTGCGGGTCGAGCGCATCGAAGACCACCACATGCACAACGAATGGCTGGAAGTGAGCCAGGACGTGGTCGATGCCGTGGCGGCCTGTCGCGCTCGCGGCGGGCGGGTGGTGGCGGTGGGGACCACCAGCGTGCGATCCCTGGAAAGCGCTGCCCGCGATGGCGTGCTCAAGCCGTTCAGTGGCGACACCGACATCTTTATCTACCCGGGCCGGCCGTTCCATGTGGTCGATGCCCTGGTCACCAACTTTCATTTGCCCGAATCCACGCTGTTGATGCTGGTTTCGGCGTTCGCCGGTTATCCCGAAGCCATGGCCGCCTACAAGGCTGCCGTCGAGCATGGATACCGCTTTTTCAGCTACGGTGATGCGATGTTCATCACCCGTAACCCCGCGCCACGCGGACCCGAGGAAACAGTATGAGTCGCACCTGTCGCATGTCCTTCGAGTTGCTCGCCACCGATGGCAAGGCTCGTCGCGGTCGTCTGACCTTCCCCCGCGGTACCGTGGAAACCCCGGCGTTCATGCCGGTGGGCACCTACGGTACGGTCAAGGGCATGCTGCCACGGGACATCGTCGCCACCGGCGCGGAGATCATCCTCGGCAACACCTTCCACCTGTGGCTGCGCCCGGGCACCGAGGTGATCAAGGCCCACGGTGACTTGCACGATTTCATGCAGTGGGAAGGCCCGATCCTGACCGACTCCGGCGGCTTCCAGGTGTTCAGCCTGGGCGCCATGCGCAAGATCAAGGAGGAGGGCGTGACCTTCGCCTCGCCGGTGGATGGCGCCAAGGTGTTCATGGGGCCGGAAGAGTCGATGCAGGTGCAGCGCGACCTGGGCTCGGACATCGTGATGATCTTCGACGAATGCACGCCGTACCCGGCCGATGAAGACGTGGCGCGGGTGTCCATGGAGCTGTCGTTACGCTGGGCCCAGCGCTCCAAGAACGCCCATGGCGAAAACACGGCGGCGCTGTTCGGGATCGTCCAGGGCGGTATGCACCAGGACCTGCGCATGCGTTCCCTCGAAGGCCTCGACAAGATCGGCTTCGACGGCCTGGCCATTGGCGGTCTGTCGGTGGGCGAGCCCAAGCACGAAATGATCAAGGTGCTCGATTACCTGCCGGGCCAGATGCCGGCTGACAAACCTCGTTACCTTATGGGCGTTGGCAAACCGGAAGATCTGGTTGAGGGTGTGCGCCGCGGGGTGGACATGTTCGATTGCGTGATGCCAACCCGTAATGCCCGCAATGGGCATCTGTTCATCGACACAGGCGTGCTGAAGATCCGTAACGCGTTCCATCGCCATGATGATTCGCCGCTGGATCCGACCTGCGATTGCTATACGTGCCAGAACTTCTCCCGTGCTTATCTGCATCATTTGGACAAGTGCGGCGAAATGCTGGGTAGCATGTTGAATACCATCCACAATTTGCGCCATTACCAGGTGCTTATGGCTGGTTTGCGCGAGGCTATTCAACAGGGTACATTGGCCGCCTTTGTCGAGGCCTTCTATGCCAAGCGCGGGTTGCCTGTTCCGCCCTTGGACTGAGTTTTCCGATCCCTAGATTCAATACTTGCAACTGGAGTGCTAAATGAGCTTTTTTATCTCTAATGCCATGGCTGACGCGGCTGCACCTGCTGCCGGCCCTATGGGTGGCGGTTTCGAGTGGATTTTCCTGGTCGGCTTCCTGGTGATCTTCTACCTGATGATCTGGCGTCCACAGGCCAAGCGCGCCAAAGAGCAGAAGAACCTGCTCGGCAGCCTGCAGAAGGGCGATGAAGTGGTCACCACCGGCGGTATCGCTGGCAAGATCACCAAAGTGGCCGATGACTTCGTGGTACTGGAAGTGTCCGACACTGTTGAAATGAAGTTCCAGAAGGGCGCCATCGCGGCCACGCTGCCAAAAGGCACGCTGAAAGCGATCTAAAGTTTCAAACTTCTATTCAATCGACGGGGCGCGCAAGGCGCCCCGCGTCATAAGCGGGCGGCGTGATGCTGAACAAATACCCTCTGTGGAAATATGTACTGATCCTGGCGGTGCTGGCGGTCGGTCTGATTTATTCCGCTCCCAATCTTTACCCGGATGACCCGGCCATTCAGGTCAGTGGCGCAAGCACTGCCTTGCAGGTCACCCAGGCTGACCTGGACCGTGCGAGCGCAGCGCTCAAGGCCTCCGGGATCGACGTCAAGGCTGCGACCGTTGCCGAAGGTGGCAAGGGCGGTCTGTTGCGTCTGGTCAAGTCTGAAGACCAACTGCCGGCCAAGGACGTAGTGCGCAAGACAATGGGCGATGATTACGTCGTGGCCCTGAACCTGGCCCAGACGACCCCGCAATGGCTGCGCAACCTCGGCGCGCATCCGATGAAGCTGGGCCTGGACTTGTCCGGTGGTGTGCACTTCCTGCTGGAAGTGGACATGGACAAAGCCCTCGACGCACGCCTGAAAGTCTATGAAGGCGACGTCAAGAGCCTGCTGCGCAAAGAGCGCCTGCGCTATCGCAGCCTGCCGCAACTCGACGGTGCCATTCAGCTGGGCTTCACCGATGAAGATACCCGCGAGCAGGCCCGTGCGCTGATCCGCAAGAACTTCAACGATTTCGACATTGTGCCGGCCGACCTCAACGGTCAGGCGGTGCTGCGTCTGGCGATGACCCCGGCCAAGCTGGCGGAAATCCGCGAGTACTCCATCAAGCAGAACTTGACCACGGTCCGTAACCGCGTCAACGAGCTGGGTGTGGCTGAGCCGATCGTGCAGCGCCAGGGCGCCAACCGCATCGTGGTTGAGCTGCCAGGCGTGCAGGACACTGCCGAAGCCAAGCGTATCCTCGGCAAGACCGCCAACCTGGAATTCCGCCTCGCGGCTGAGCCGGGTGCTTCCAAGGCCACTTCCGAAAGCTTCGAGTTCCGTGAAGGCGGTCGTCCGGCGGCGCAGATCGAGCGTGGCCTGATCATCACCGGCGACCAGGTGACCGACGCCCAGGCAGGCTTTGACGAGCAGGGTCGTCCGCAGGTGAACATTCGCCTCGACGGCCACGGCGGCGAACTGATGAGCCGCGCCACCCGCAGCAACGTCGGTCGCAGCATGGCGGTGATCTTCATCGAGCAGAAGCCGACCACCACTTACAGCAAGCAGGTGGTCAACGGCGTCGAGAAAGACGTCGCGGTGCAGACCTTCAAGGAAGAGAAAAAGATCATCAGCCTGGCGACCATCCAGTCGCCGCTGGGCAGTCAGTTCCGCATCACTGGTCTGAACGGCCAGGGTGAGTCCTCGGAACTGGCCCTGTTGCTGCGTGCCGGTGGCCTGGCCGCGCCGATGTACTTCGCTGAAGAGCGCACCATTGGCCCGAGCCTGGGTGCCGACAACATCACCAAGGGTGTCGATGCATCGCTGTGGGGCATGCTGTTCGTCTCGCTGTTCATCATCGCCATCTACCGCTTCTTCGGCATCATCGCCACCGTCGCGCTGACGGTGAACATGGTGATGCTGCTGGCCCTGATGTCGCTGCTGGGCGCCACGCTGACCCTGCCGGGTATCGCCGGTATCGTCTTGACGATGGGTATGGCGGTGGACGCCAACGTGCTGATCTTCTCGCGGATACGTGAAGAGATCGCCGCGGGCATGACGATTCAGCGGGCAATCAACGAAGGCTTCGGCCGGGCATTCACGGCGATTCTCGACTCTAACCTGACCACGTTGCTGGTCGGCGGGATTCTCTTTGCCATGGGCACCGGCCCGGTCAAGGGCTTCGCAGTGACCATGTCCCTCGGGATCTTTACCTCGATGTTCACAGCCATCATGGTGACCCGCGCAATGGTCAACTTGATCTTTGGCGGTCGTGACTTCAAGAAGTTGTGGATTTAAGGGGCTGCCATGTTACGTACAATCAACTTCATGGGCGTTCGCAACATTGCGTTCGGCGTCACATTGTTTCTCACGGTCCTGGCGTTGTTCAGCTGGGCCACCAAGGGATTGAACTACGGCCTGGACTTCACCGGCGGTACGCTCATCGAGCTGACCTACGAGCGTCCGGCCGACGTGACCAAGGTGCGTGCGCAGTTGGCGAGTTCGGGCTACAGCGACGCCATTGTGCAGAGCTTTGGCGCAACCACCGACCTGCTGGTGCGCATGCCAGGCGAAGACCCGCAGTTGGGCCATCAAGTAGCCGAGGCCTTGCAGAAGGCCGGCGGCGACAACCCGGCCCAGGTCAAGCGCGTCGAGTTCGTCGGCCCGCAGGTGGGTGAAGAGCTGCGCGACCAGGGCGGCCTCGGCATGCTGCTGGCGCTGGGCGGCGTGATGCTCTACCTGGCTTTCCGCTTCCAGTGGAAGTTCGCGGTGGGTGCGATTGTCTCGCTGATCCACGACGTGATCGTGACCGTGGGTATCCTGTCGTTCTTCCAGATCACCTTCGACTTGACGGTGCTGGCGGCGGTGCTGGCGATCATCGGTTACTCGCTCAACGACACCATCGTGGTGTTCGATCGGGTGCGTGAAAACTTCCGTGTGCTGCGCAAGGCATCGCTGGTCGAGAACATCAACATCTCGACCACCCAGACGCTGCTGCGGACCATGGCGACGTCGATCTCTACCTTGCTGGCGATTGCCGCGCTGCTGTTTTTTGGTGGCGACAACCTGTTCGGCTTCTCCATCGCGCTGTTCATCGGTGTGATGGCGGGTACCTACTCGTCGATCTACATCGCTAACGTGGTGCTGATCTGGCTGAACCTGAGCACCGAGGATCTGATTCCTCCAGCGGCTACGGAAACGGAAGTGGACGACCGTCCGTAAGGTCTGGTCTTCCGCCCGTCACCGCTAAAAAGGCGCGAGTTGAACTCGCGCCTTTTTTTGTGCTCCAAGGCTGGGAGAAGCGCGGATTAATCCGCTTGTGATGGTCTGGAGGTTCAAGTGAACAAATCGATGCTGGTTGGTGCGGTATTGGGTGCTGTCGGTGTCACCGCCGGTGGCGCGGTCGCCACCTACAGCTTGGTAAAAAGTGGCCCTGAGTCTGCGCAAGTGCTGGCCGTGGAACCGGTCAAGACCCAAATCAAAACCCCGCGTGAAGTGTGCAAGGACGTTACCGTGACTCGGCAGAAGCCGGTCCAGGACCAACACCAGATCGCTGGTACCGTATTGGGCGCCGTAGCCGGTGGCCTGTTGGGTAACCAGATCGGCGGCGGCAACGGCAAGAAAATCGCCACCGTGGCCGGTGCAGCTGGCGGCGGTTATGCCGGTAACAAGATTCAGGAAGGCATGCAGGAACGCGACACCTACACCACCACCCAAACTCGCTGCAACACGGTCAATGACATCAGCGACAAGGTTGTAGGCTACGACGTTCGCTACATGCTCGACGGTAAGGAAGGCAAGGTCCGCATGGACCGCGACCCGGGCAACCAAATCCCGGTGAACAAGGAAGGCCAACTGATCCTGGGGCAGAACGAACCGGCTCAGTGATCCACCGCTAAAAAGAAGCACCCTTCGGGGTGCTTTTTTTCGCCCCAATATCGGCCATCCCACAATGGTGCCTGGGTGGGCTCAGAATCTACGTTTGGCACAAATCCCTGTGGAAGCTTGCTCGCGATGGCGGTAGATCAGCTTGCATCGATGTCCGTGGATGTAATCCATTGTGGCGAGGGAGCTTGCTCCCGCTCGGTCGCGCAGCGACCGCAAAATCTAGGGCTGCTGCGCAACCCAGCGGGAGCAAGCTCCCTCGCCACGGAGTGTTCGCAGCTGAGCTGAGGGGTGAAAAACACAGGCATAAAAAAAGCACCCCGAAAGGTGCTTTTTTTGTAGCTGGGACGCTTAGCGCTTCAGCGAAGCCGGCAGATGCGGCTGGATGGCGGTGAGCACAGCCTTGAAACATTTGGTGTTGCCGGCAACGATGTGGCCTTTTTCAAGGAAATCGTGGCCGCCGGTGAAGTCGCTCACCAAACCGCCGGCTTCCTGGATCAACAGGGCGCCTGCAGCCATATCCCATTCGGACAGGCCCGACTCCCAGAACGCATCGAAACGGCCTGCAGCCACGTAAGCCAGGTCCAGGCTGGCGGCGCCGGCGCGGCGGATGCCGGCGGTCTGGCCGACCAGGGCGCGGAACATGCCCAGGTAGTTGTCCAGGTTGTCCATCTGGTCATCGCGGAACGGGAAGCCGGTACCCAGCAGGGCGCCTTCCAGGCTGGTGCGGCCGCTGACGCGCAGGCGACGACCGTTCAGTTGGGCGCCACGGCCACGGCTGGCGGTGAATTCTTCCTGGCGAACCGGGTCCAGCACAACGGCGTGTTCCAGGCGGCCACGGTATTTGCAGGCGATGCTGACAGCGAAGTGAGGGATGCCGCGCAGGAAGTTGGTGGTGCCGTCCAGCGGATCGATGATCCACAGGTACTCTTCACCTTCGATGCCGGTGCCGGCGTGCATGCCGGTCTCTTCACCCAGGATCGAGTGGTTCGGGTAAGCCTTGCGCAGGGCGTCGACGATTTTTTGCTCGGCGGCGCGATCCACCTCGGACACGTAGTCCTTGGCATCTTTTTCATCGACCTTGATGGTATCCAGGCGCTCGATGGAGCGGAAGATCAGTTCACTGGCGCTGCGGGCGGCGCGCAGCGCGATATTCAGCATGGGCTGCATGGATGTGTCACCTAAGGTTGTTAAAGAAAGCCGCGCATTCTATCAGAAAGTTTTCCGAGGAGAAGGTTGGTGTTCGCTTTCATAGCTTAACGGTAGGTGCTTAGGTAAGATTTGCTCCCTTTATCGTGTTCGAGAGCGCCTCCCTTGTTGCAGAACATTCGTGTCGTCCTGGTCAATACCAGCCATCCGGGTAACATCGGCGGAGCTGCGCGGGCCATGAAGAACATGGGCCTGTCGCGTCTGGTGCTGGTCGAACCTCGGCTGTTTCCCCATCATGAAGCCGATGCCCGTGCCTCCGGTGCCGGTGACATCCTCGCTAATGCCCAGGTGGTTGCCACCCTGGAGGACGCCCTGGTGGGTTGCAACCTGGTGCTCGGCACCAGTGCTCGCGACCGCCGCATCCCCTGGCCGCTGCTCGATCCTCGCGAATGCGGGACCAAAGTGGTCGAGGAAGCCGCGCAAGGCTTTGAGATCGCCCTGGTGTTTGGTCGTGAAGATTCCGGCCTGACCAACGAAGAGCTGCAGCGATGTCACTTTCACGTGCATATCCCTTCCGACCCGGAGTTCAGTTCCCTGAACCTCGGGGCGGCGGTGCAGGTGTTGAGCTATGAAGTGCGCATGGCCTGGCTGGCAGCCGAAGGCAAACCCAGCAAGGTCGAAAAAACCGAGGTCACGTCGCCGCGCAGTGAGACACTGGCGACCATGGACGAGCTGGAGCGATTCTATGAGCACCTGGAACAGACCCTGGTGGACATCGAGTTCCTCGACCCGGAAAAGCCGCGGCACTTGATGGCGCGCCTGCGTCGGTTGTACGGACGAAGCTCGGTCAGCCGGGCGGAGATGAATATATTGCGCGGCATCCTCACGGAAACCCAGAAAGCGGCCCGTGGCGAGCTGATTAAGCGGAAGAAATAAAATGTTCGAACGTTTGCGTGAAGATATCCAAAGCGTTTTCCATCGCGACCCAGCGGCGCGCAATGCCTTTGAGGTGCTGACCTGCTACCCGGGAATGCACGCGATCTGGATCCACCGCCTGTCCGGTGCCTTGTGGAACCTGGGCTGGAAATGGCTGGCGCGGCTGGTCTCGAACTTCGGCCGCTGGTTGACTGGGATCGAGATCCATCCGGGGGCCAAGGTCGGTCGTCGGTTCTTCATCGACCACGGCATGGGCATCGTCATTGGTGAAACCGCCGAGATCGGCGACGACGTCACCCTGTACCAGGGCGTGACCCTTGGCGGCACCAGCTGGAACAAAGGCAAGCGCCACCCAACCCTGGAAGATGGCGTGGTGGTGGGCGCGGGCGCCAAGGTGCTCGGGCCGTTCACGGTGGGGGCGGGGGCGAAAGTCGGCTCCAACGCCGTGGTGACCAAGGCTGTGCCGCCTGGCGCGACGGTGGTGGGCATTCCGGGGCGGATCATCGTCAAGTCCGATGACGAGCTGGATGCCCGGCGTAAGGCCATGGCCGAGAAGATCGGCTTCGATGCCTACGGCGTCGGCGAAGACATGCCCGACCCGGTCGCCCGCGCTATCAATCAGCTGCTCGATCACCTGCAGGCCGTCGATGGGCGTCTGGAGGGGATGTGCGGCGCTCTGAAGGACCTGGGCAGTAATTACTGCGCCAAGGACCTGCCTGAACTGCGCGAGGAAGATTTTGCGTGTGTGAAGGATAAGGACGAAACCAAGGCCAGCTGAAACCCGGCTGGCCTCATCGCGAGCAAGCTCGCTCCCCCAGGGGATCTGCGGTGTACACAAATTGTGCATCCACCAAAGCCCTCTCTGTGGGAGTGAGCCTGCTCGCGAAGAACGATAACGCGGTATCGCTGGTCGCCGCCGACCAGCCTTTGCTATCATGCGCGCGCTCTTTCGCGGGTAAACCTGAGTAAAGCACTAGGTCTTATACTTGACTTAAATACTCGGGAATTGCATACTCGCCCCCATTCCGAACTCCGTGGTAATTGTCCATGCGACTGACTACAAAAGGCCGATACGCCGTGACCGCGATGCTGGATTTGGCATTGCATGCGCAGCACGGGCCGGTGTCCCTGGCCGATATCTCCGAGCGCCAGGGCATTTCCCTGTCTTACCTTGAGCAGCTGTTCGCCAAGCTGCGCCGCAGCAACCTGGTTTCCAGTGTTCGCGGTCCCGGCGGCGGCTACCAGCTGTCACGCGACATGCAAGGCATCCAGGTCGCCCAGGTGATCGATGCCGTGAACGAATCGGTCGATGCGACCAAATGCCAGGGCCTTGGCGACTGCCATGGCGGCGATACTTGCCTGACACACCACTTGTGGTGCGACCTCAGCCTGCAGATCCACGAATTTCTAAGCGGTATCAGCTTGGCTGACCTTGTAACTCGCCGTGAGGTGCAAGAAGTAGCCCAGCGTCAGGACCAGCGCCGTTGCAACAGCAAGGCGCCGCACCTGGACAAGATTGAAGCGTCCGCCGTCGAATGACTGCCGCAGAGCACGCGGAACGCCAGCCAGCCTGATTAGGAGAGACTCCATGAAATTGCCGATTTACCTTGATTACTCTGCGACCACCCCGGTTGATCCGCGTGTTGCGCAAAAAATGAGTGAATGCCTGCTGGTCGACGGAAACTTCGGTAACCCCGCGTCCCGCTCCCACGTGTTCGGTTGGAAGGCTGAAGAGTCGGTCGAAAACGCCCGTCGCCAGGTCGCTGATCTGGTCAATGCCGATCCGCGTGAAATCGTCTGGACCTCTGGTGCCACCGAGTCCGACAACCTGGCAATCAAGGGTGTCGCGCACTTCTACCACACCAAGGGCAAGCACCTGATCACCTCCAAGATCGAGCACAAGGCTGTCCTGGACACCATGCGCCAACTGGAGCGTGAAGGGTTCGAAGTCACCTACATCGAACCGGGTGAAGACGGGATTATCACCCCGGCCATGATCGAAGCCGCACTGCGTGACGACACCATCCTGGTTTCGATCATGCATGTGAACAACGAAATCGGCACCGTCAACGACATCGAAGCCATCGGCGAGCTGACTCGCTCCAAAGGCGTCCTGTTCCACGTCGACGGCGCCCAGTCCACCGGCAAGGTCGACATCGACCTGTCCAAGCTCAAAGTCGACCTGATGTCGTTCTCGGCCCACAAGACCTACGGCCCTAAAGGCATCGGCGCGCTGTACGTGAGCCGCAAGCCGCGTGTTCGCATCGAAGCGACCATGCACGGCGGCGGTCACGAGCGTGGCATGCGTTCCGGCACCCTGGCGACCCACCAGATCGTTGGCATGGGTGAGGCCTTCCGCGTAGCCAAGGAAGACATGGCTGCCGAGAACGTGCGCATCAAGGCCCTGAGCGACCGTTTCTTCAAGCAGGTCGAGCACCTCGAAGAACTCTACGTCAACGGCAGCATGATCGCCCGCGTACCGCACAACCTGAACCTGAGCTTCAACTACGTTGAAGGCGAGTCGCTGATCATGGCGCTCAAGGATCTGGCCGTGTCGTCCGGTTCGGCCTGCACCTCGGCGTCGCTTGAGCCTTCGTACGTATTGCGCGCCCTGGGCCGCAACGACGAACTGGCCCACAGCTCCATTCGCTTCACCTTCGGCCGCTTCACCACCGAAGAAGAAATCGATTACGCCGCGCAGAAAGTCTGCGAGGCCGTTACCAAGCTGCGCGCTCTGTCGCCGCTGTGGGACATGTACAAAGACGGCGTCGACATTTCGAAAATCGAGTGGGCGGCGCACTGAAGAAGTCGCCACCAGAGCGACTCACTGATGAGGATTGAAGCAAATGGCATATAGCGAAAAGGTCATCGACCACTACGAGAACCCGCGCAACGTCGGCAAGATGGACGCGCAGGATCCTGATGTCGGCACCGGCATGGTCGGCGCGCCGGCGTGCGGCGACGTGATGCGCCTGCAGATCAAGGTTAACGAGCAAGGCATCATCGAAGATGCCAAGTTCAAGACCTACGGCTGCGGTTCCGCCATCGCGTCCAGCTCCCTCGCCACCGAGTGGATGAAGGGCAAGACCCTGGACGAAGCCGAAACCATCAAGAACACCCAGCTGGCCGAAGAACTGGCCCTGCCGCCAGTGAAGATCCACTGCTCGGTACTCGCTGAAGACGCCATCAAGGCCGCCGTTCGCGACTACAAGCAGAAGAAAGGCTTGATCTGATCCGCGTAACGGTAAGGAGTTTCCATGGCTATCCAGATGACAGAAGCGGCAGCTAACCATATCCAGCGCTCACTTGCGGGGCGCGGCAAGGGCGAGGGTATCCGCCTGGGTGTTCGCACCACGGGCTGTTCTGGCCTCGCCTATGTACTGGAATTCGTCGACGAAGTGGGCGAAGACGATCAGGTGTTCGAAAGTCATGGTCAGAAAGTGATCATCGACCCGAAAAGCCTGACGTACCTGGACGGCACCGAGCTGGATTTCGTCAAGGAAGGGTTGAACGAAGGCTTCAAGTTCAACAACCCCAACGTACGCGGTGAATGTGGCTGCGGCGAAAGCTTCAACATCTGAGGCAGCTTGTGGGTACTCCTTGTCATTTTGCGTTGTTCCAGTTGCAACCTGCTTTCCAGCTGGATCTCGATCAGTTGTCGGCGCGGTATCTGGAATTGGCCCGTGGTGTTCATCCGGACCGTTTTGCCGACGGCTCCGAGGCTGAGCAGCGGCGGGCGCTCGAGCAGTCGGCGAACCTCAACGAGGCTTACCAGACGCTCAAGAGTCCAGCCAAGCGCGCGCGTTACCTGCTCGCCATCAGCGGTCATGAGTTGCCCCTGGAAGTCACGGTCCACGATCCCGAGTTTCTTCTGCAGCAGATGCAGTGGCGCGAAGAGCTCGAAGACTTGCAGGACAGTGCCGACCTGGCCGGTGTCGCGGTATTCAAGCGCCGCTTGAAAGACGCCCAGCACACATTGAACGAAAGCTTCGCAGCCTGTTGGAACGATGCCGCGCAACGCGAACAGGCTGAACGCCTGATGCGGCGCATGCAGTTCCTCGACAAGCTCACCTACGAAGTGCGCCAGCTAGAAGAGCGCCTCGACGATTAACCCAGTGCCGCTCCGGTCGCACGCCTGATTACAGATAAGTCCTGATTACGATGGCCCTACTGCAGATCGCTGAACCCGGCCAAAGTCCACAACCGCACCAGCGTCGCCTGGCTGTGGGAATCGACTTGGGTACTACCAATTCCCTGGTCGCTGCCTTGCGCAGCGGTCTTTCCGAGCCGCTGGCCGACGAGCAGGGGCAGGTGATCCTGCCGTCCGCCGTGCGTTATCACGCCGATCGCGTCGAAGTGGGCGAGTCAGCCAAGCTGGCCGCCGCGACCGATCCGTTGAACACCATTGTGTCGGTCAAGCGCTTGATGGGTCGTGGTCTGTCCGACGTCAAGCAGTTGGGCGATCAACTGCCGTACCGCTTCGTCGGCGGCGAATCCCACATGCCGTTCATCGAAACTGTGCAGGGCCCGAAAAGCCCGGTGGAGGTGTCGGCGGACATCCTCAAGGTGTTGCGTCAGCGCGCCGAAGCGGCATTGGGTGGCGAGCTGGTCGGCGCGGTCATCACCGTTCCGGCCTATTTCGACGACGCTCAGCGTCAGGCCACCAAGGATGCGGCCAAGCTGGCTGGTCTGAACGTGCTGCGCCTGCTCAACGAGCCGACCGCCGCTGCGGTGGCATACGGTCTCGACCAGCACGCCGAAGGCCTCGTCGCCATCTACGACCTGGGCGGCGGCACCTTCGATATTTCCATCCTGCGCCTGACCGGCGGTGTCTTCGAAGTGTTGGCCACTGGTGGCGACAGCGCCCTGGGCGGCGATGACTTCGACCACGCCATTGCCGGCTGGATCATTGAGCAAGCGGGCCTGTCCGCCGATCTCGATCCAGGCGCGCAACGCCATCTGCTGCAAACCGCCTGCACGGCCAAGGAAGCCCTGACCGACGCCGCCGCTGTTGAAGTCGCTTACGGCGACTGGAAAGCCTCGCTGAGCCGCGAAGCCTTTGATGCCCTGATCGAACCGATGGTCGCCCGCAGCCTCAAGGCCTGTCGCCGCGCTGTGCGTGACTCGGGTATCGAGCTTGAAGACGTGAAGGCCGTGGTCATGGTCGGTGGCTCGACCCGGGTGCCCCGTGTTCGCGACGCCGTTGCCGAGGCCTTTGGCCGTCAGCCGCTGACCGAAATCGACCCGGACCAGGTGGTTGCCATTGGCGCCGCGATCCAGGCCGATACCCTGGCTGGCAATAAACGCGAGGGCGGTGAACTGCTGCTGCTCGACGTGATTCCGTTGTCTTTGGGCCTGGAAACCATGGGCGGCCTGATGGAGAAGGTGATTCCGCGCAACACCACCATCCCCGTTGCCCGCGCCCAGGACTTCACTACTTATAAAGACGGCCAGTCGGCCATGATGGTCCACGTGCTGCAAGGCGAGCGTGAGCTGATCAGCGACTGCCGTTCCCTGGCGCGCTTCGAATTGCGCGGCATTCCGGCCATGGTCGCCGGCGCGGCGAAGATCCGCGTGACCTTCCAGGTCGATGCCGACGGTTTGCTCAATGTCTCCGCCCGCGAGCTGGGTTCGGGCGTCGAGGCGAGCATCCAGGTCAAGCCGTCCTACGGCCTGACCGACGGTGAAATCGCCAAGATGCTCAAGGATTCGTTCCAGCATGCCAGCGACGACAAGGTGGCCCGCGTGCTGCGTGAGCAGCAGGTCGACGCCCAGCGATTGCTCGAGGCTGTGCAGGGCGCCCTTGAAGCCGACGGCGAGCGCTTGCTCGACGCCGAAGAGCGCATGGTCATCGAGCTGCAAATGCAGGAGCTGTCCGAATTGATGAAAGGCACCGATGGTTATGCCATCGAGCAGCAGACCAAGCGTCTGTCGCAGGTCACCGATGCCTTTGCTGCCCGCCGCCTGGACTCGACGGTCAAAGCCGCCCTGGCGGGGCGCAATCTGAATGAAATCGAGGAATAACTGATGCCGCAGATCATTTTTCTGCCACACGCCGAGCATTGCCCGGACGGTATGGTGGTAGAGGCCGAAACCGGCAAGTCCCTTCTTGAAGTGGCCCACGACAACCACATCGAGATCGAGAGCGCCTGCGGCGGTGTCTGTGCCTGCACCACGTGCCATTGCATCATTCGCGAGGGTTTTGACTCGCTGAATGAGGCCGATGAGCTGGAAGAAGACTATCTTGATCGGGCCTGGGGTCTGGAGCCGACGTCGCGCCTGACGTGCCAGGCCAAGGTCGGCACCGAGGACCTGGTGGTCGAAATTCCGAAATATTCGCTTAACCATGCGGCCGAAGCGCCGCACTGATGGTGACACTGTCATGAGCTATGGTTGGAATGATGTACAACGCATCGCAGAAGAACTGGCCGAAACCAAGCCGGACGTGAATCCGCTGACTGTAAATTTTGTCGATTTGCAGCGCTGGATCATGGAGCTTCCCGATTTCGACAATACCTCTGGCCGTTGTGGCGAGAAGGTGTTGGAGGCCGTCCAACAGCTCTGGATCGAAGAAATCGACTGATCCACCTGGCAGGTTAGGCAATACCCCTGAACCCGCGTATAATTCGCGGGTTTAATTTTTCGCAAATTACCGTTTCTGGAGTTACACCATGGCTGTTCAACGTACTTTCTCCATCATCAAGCCTGACGCCGTTGCTAAAAACGTGATCGGCAAGATCGTTACCCGTTTCGAAGACGCTGGCCTGCGCGTTGTAGCTTCGAAAATGAAGCAACTGTCCAAGGCCGAAGCCGAAGGCTTCTACGCTGAGCACAGCGAGCGAGGTTTCTTCGGTGAACTGGTTGCCTTCATGACTTCCGGTCCGGTTGTCGTTCAGGTGCTGGAAGGCGAAAACGCCATCGCTCGCAACCGTGAGCTGATGGGCGCTACCAACCCTAAAGAAGCCGCTGCCGGCACCATCCGTGCTGACTTCGCCGAGTCGATCGACGCCAACGCCGTTCACGGTTCGGACTCCGAAGCCGCTGCTGCTCGCGAAATCGCTTACTTTTTCGCCGCTACTGAAGTAACCGCTCGCTAAGCATTGGCTTAAGAGTGAAGGTGAATCCATGACGACATCGACTGTTAAAACCAACCTGCTGGGGCTGACCCAGCAGGAAATGGAAAAATTCTTCGACTCAATCGGGGAGAAGCGTTTCCGTGCCGGCCAGGTGATGAAATGGATTCACCACTTTGGCGTCGACGATTTCGACGCCATGACGAATGTCAGCAAGGCCTTGCGCGAAAAGCTCAAGGTTGTTGCTGAAATTCGTGGTCCCGAAGTGGTCAGCGAGGACATCTCCAGCGACGGCACCCGTAAATGGGTGGTGCGCGTGGCGTCCGGCAGCTGCGTCGAGACCGTCTACATTCCCCAGGGCAAACGTGGCACCTTGTGCGTTTCGTCCCAGGCAGGCTGTGCCCTGGATTGCAGTTTCTGCTCCACCGGCAAGCAAGGCTTCAATAGCAACCTCACCGCCGCCGAAGTGATTGGCCAGGTGTGGATTGCCAACAAATCCTTTGGCAGCGTCCCGGCGACCGTCGACCGTGCCATCACCAACGTGGTGATGATGGGCATGGGTGAGCCGCTGCTGAACTTCGACAACGTCGTGGCGGCCATGCATCTGATGATGGATGACCTGGGCTATGGCATCTCCAAGCGCCGGGTGACCTTGTCCACCTCGGGCGTGGTGCCGATGATCGATGAGCTGGCCAAGCACATCGACGTCTCCCTGGCGTTGTCGCTGCACGCACCCAATGACGCATTGCGCAATCAATTGGTGCCGATCAACAAGAAGTATCCGCTTAAGATGCTGCTGGAGTCGTGCCAGCGCTACATGTCGTCCCTGGGCGAAAAGCGCGTACTGACCATCGAGTACACCTTGCTCAAGGACGTGAACGACAAGGTTGAACACGCGGTCGAGATGATCGAGTTGCTCAAGAACATCCCGTGCAAGATCAACCTGATCCCGTTCAACCCGTTCCCGCACTCCGGTTACGAGCGCCCGAGCAACAACGCGATTCGTCGCTTCCAGGATCAGCTTCACCACGCTGGCTTCAACGTCACCGTGCGCACCACTCGCGGCGAAGACATCGATGCCGCGTGTGGCCAATTGGTAGGACAGGTGCTGGATCGCACCCGTCGCAGCGAACGCTACATTGCCGTGCGCGAGTTGAACGCCGCCGACGATGTGGCGCCAAACGCTGCGAACAGTCACTAAGAGAGGAACTCTATGTCCCTGCGCTTCGCGCTCGTTTTGCTGTTGGCCGGGCTTTGCACCGGTTGTGTTCTGTCGGGTGACTACAACCCGATGAAAACCAGCAAGGGGCGCGACGAGGCCCGCGTGGCCTATGTGCAACTGGGCATTGGCTATCTGCAGCAGGGCATGACCGAACGGGCCAAGGTCCCGCTCAAGAAAGCCCTGGAACTGGACGATTCCGACCCCGACGCCAACGCGGCCCTGGCCCTGGTGTTCCAGGCCGAGATGGAACACGAGCTGGCCGACGATCATTTTCGCAAGGCGCTGTCTGGCCGGCCGCAGGATGCGCGGATCCTGAACAACTACGGCAGCTTCCTTTTCGAGCAGAAACGCTACAAGGAAGCCTACGAGCGTTTTGAACAAGCGGCCGCCGACACGCTGTACCCCGAGCGTTCGCGGGTTTTCGAGAACCTGGGCATGACGGCTTCGAAACTTGGCCAGCGTGACCTGGCCCGCCAGCAGCTTGAAAAAGCGCTGCGGCTCAACCGCCAGCAACCGCGGGCCTTGCTGGAAATGGCTGAGTTGTCTTACGAAGACAGGCAATATGTGCCTGCCCGCGACTATTACGAACGTTTTAGCCTGCTGAGCGAGCAAAATGCACGTAGTCTATTGCTCGGTGTTCGACTGGCGCATGTGTTTGAAGATCGTGACAAGGCTGCCAGTTATGGCCTGCAACTAAAAAGACTCTATCCCGGTACGCCGGAATATCAGCAATACCTGTCGGAGCAATGATGAAAGCGGCGCATCCTGAAGTGGTAGCAGCGACTCGCGTAAACCCCGGTGAGACCCTGCGTCAAGCCCGCGAAAGCAATGGTTGGTCGCTGGCCGAAGTGGCCATCAAGCTCAATCTCACCGTGGCTTCCCTGGGCAATCTGGAAACCGGCGCGTTCGACAAGCTGCCAGGGCATACCTTCGCCCGGGGCTACATCCGCGCCTATGCCAAATTGCTCGGCATGGACCAGACCCTCCTGGTCCAGCAATTCGATCAATACACCGGTTCCGACGCCCAGGGCAGCAATGTGCACAGCCTGGGGCGCATCGAGGAGCCAGTTCGCGTTTCCCACACTATTTTGCGAATCGTCAGCCTGTTGTTGCTGATCGCGGTGATCGGCGGCGGTTTTGTCTGGTGGCAGGACCAGGCCTCCTTGCGCAACAAGGAACCGGTCACCATGAACCCTGAACACGTCGAAGTCGAAGGCGCCGACGGCACCACCCAGATCCATCCGCTGGACGAGCCGGAAGACCAGGCAGTGGTGGAAGCCCAGGGCGAAGGCGAAACCACCCTGGCGCTGCCTCAAGGCCAGGACGGCGCCGCTGCCGAGGCGGGTGCCGAGCCGACTGTCCCGGCACCTGCGCCCGCTGCACCGACCACGAGCGAGCCGGTTGCCGCTGCTCCTGCCGTGCCGAGCACGCCTGCGCCAACCGTCGCTGCACCCGCTGCCCCAACGGCTCCCGCCGTAGCCCCAGCCCCGGCAGCGCCAGTGGCACCGTCGGCCGGTGAAGGCCAGGTACAGATTCAATTCGTCGCCGATTGCTGGACGCAAGTTACCGATGGCAACGGCAAGGTGCTGTTCAGTGGCCTCAAGCGCAAGGGCGACAGCACCTCCCTCAACGGCAAGCCGCCATTCGCCGTGCGCCTGGGTTATGCCCGTGGCGCGCAGGTCAGCTACAACGGCCAGCCGGTCGACATCGCTCCGTTCACCAGTGGCGAGACCGCTCGCCTGAAGTTGGGTCAATAAGTCATGCACGGCGAATCTCCAATCAAGCGTCGCGAATCCCGCAAGATCTGGGTCGGTAACGTTCCCGTGGGGGGCGACGCGCCTATCGCTGTGCAGAGCATGACCAACAGCGACACCAACGACGTGGCCGCCACGGTCGCGCAGATCAATCGCCTGGAAGCCGCCGGCGTCGACATCGTGCGGGTTTCCGTGCCGGACATGGACGCCGCCGAGGCCTTCGGCAAGATCAAGCAATTGGTCAAGGTGCCGCTGGTGGCCGACATCCATTTCGACTACCGCATCGCCCTGCGCGTGGCCGAGCTGGGCGTGGACTGCCTGCGCATCAACCCGGGCAACATCGGTCGCGAAGACCGGGTACGCGCCGTGGTGGATGCCGCCCGCGACCGTGGCATCCCGATCCGTATCGGCGTCAACGCCGGTTCCCTGGAAAAAGACCTGCAGAAGAAATACGGCGAACCGACCCCGGCAGCGCTGGTGGAGTCGGCCCTGCGCCATGTCGAGCACCTTGAACGCCTGAATTTCCAGGACTTCAAGGTCAGTGTGAAGGCTTCCGACGTGTTCATGGCCGTCGAAGCCTACCGCCTGCTGGCCAAGGAAATCGTCCAGCCGCTGCACCTGGGCATCACCGAAGCCGGTGGGTTGCGTTCGGGCACGGTGAAATCCGCCGTCGGCCTCGGTATGCTGCTCGCCGAAGGGATTGGCGATACCATCCGCATCTCGTTGGCGGCGGACCCGGTCGAGGAAGTGAAAGTCGGCTACGACATTCTCAAATCCCTGCACCTGCGTTCCCGCGGTATCAACTTCATCGCCTGCCCGAGCTGCTCGCGGCAGAACTTCGATGTGGTCAAGACCATGAACGAGCTGGAAGGGCGCCTCGAAGACCTGCTGGTGCCGCTGGATGTCGCGGTGATTGGTTGCGTGGTCAACGGGCCGGGCGAAGCCAAGGAGGCCCATATCGGCCTCACCGGCGGTACACCGAACCTGATTTACATCGATGGCAAGCCGTCGCAGAAACTGACGAATGACAATCTGGTGGATGAGCTGGAACGGCTGATCCGCCAGAAAGCGGCCGAAAAGGTCGAAGCCGACGCCGCAGTGATTGCGCGTGGTTGAGTCGAACGAATTTAAGGATTACCTGTGAGCAAGTCCCTGCAAGCCATTCGTGGCATGAACGACATCCTGCCCGAGCAGACGCCCCTGTGGCGCTATTTCGAGGGTACCGTGGCGCGTTTGCTGGATAACTACGGTTACCGGCAGATCCGCATGCCGATCGTTGAATTCACCGAGCTGTTCAAGCGCTCCATCGGTGAAGTCACCGACATCGTCGAAAAAGAGATGTACACCTTCGACGACCGCAACGGCGATTCGCTGACCCTGCGCCCTGAAGGCACGGCGGCCTGCGTGCGCGCCGTGCTCGAGCACGGCATCACCGGTGGCGGCCAGGTGCAGAAACTCTGGTACATCGGCCCGATGTTTCGTCACGAACGCCCGCAAAAGGGCCGTTATCGCCAGTTCCACCAGATCGGTTGCGAAGTGTTCAACCTCGACGGTCCGGACATCGACGCCGAATTGATCGTGCTGACCTGGCGCCTGTGGGGCGAGTTGGGCATTCGCGACGCGGTCAAGCTTGAGCTCAACAGCCTCGGCACTGCTGAAGCCCGCGCTCGCTACCGTGACGCGCTGGTAGAATTCCTTTCGGCCCGCCTCGAGCACCTGGACGAAGACAGCCAGCGCCGGTTGAAAACCAACCCGTTGCGGGTATTGGATACCAAGAACCCGGACACCCAGGCCGTGCTGGTGGATGCACCAAAACTGGCCGACTACCTGGACGACGAATCCCGCGTGCACTTCGAGGGGCTCAAGGCCCGTCTGGACGCCGCTGGCATTCCCTACGTGATCAACCCGAAACTGGTCCGTGGCCTGGATTACTACAGCAAGACCGTATTCGAGTGGGTCACCGACAAGCTCGGCGCCCAGGGCACCGTGTGTGCCGGCGGCCGCTACGACGGGCTGGTGGAGCAGATGGGCGGCAAGCCGACCCCGGGCGTCGGTTTCGCCATGGGCATCGAACGCCTGGTGCTGATGCTCGAGGCTTTGGACAAGGTGCCAGAAGAGCTTTCCCGTCAGGTCGACGTTTACCTGTGCGCCTTCGGCGAAGCAGCCGAACTGGCGGCCCTGACGTTGAGCGAACGGGTCCGCGACCAGTTGCCCAACCTGCGCCTGCAGATCAACGCCGGGGCTGGCAGCTTCAAAAGCCAATTCAAGAAGGCCGACAAGAGCGGTGCGCTGTATGCACTGATCCTCGGTGACGACGAACTGGCCCAACAAGTGGTAGGTTTCAAACCCCTGCGTGGCCAGGGCGAACAACAAAGCATTGCCTGGGATGCGCTTGCTGCACACCTGGCCACCTGCGTCGTGCAGGGTTGAAGCTGTCAAACAGCCGATTTAGCGATTAAGGAGTATTGGGGTGTCGAGTACCGAAGATGAACAGCTGGCGGATTTGAAGGACTGGTGGACGCGCAACGGCAAGCCGCTGGTCACTGGCGGCCTGTTGGCGCTGGTCATCGTGTTCGGCTGGCAGGCCTACCAGAAATACCAGAGCAACCAGTCGCAAGGCGCCTCGGTGCTCTATCAGCAATTGCTGGAAACCACCCTGACCCCGGACGGCAAGCCTGACCCTGCCCGCGTGGCGGACCTGGCCGGCAAGCTGGACAAGGAATTCGGTGGCACCGCCTACGCGCAATACGGTCGCCTGTTCGTGGCCAAGGTCGCCGTGGACAGCGGCAAGCTGGACGACGCCGCTACCGAACTCAAAGGTATCGTCGACAAGCCGGCCAACCCGACCCTGGGCGAAGTGGCGCGTCAGCGCCTGGCGCAGGTGCTGGCGGCGCAGAACAAGGCTGAAGATGCGTTGAAGCTGCTCGACGGCGATGCCGACAAGGCATTCCTGGCGACCCGCGAAGAACTCAAGGGCGACCTGCTGGTACAGCTGGGCCGTGCCGATGAGGCCCATGCGGCCTACCAAAAAGCCAAGGCTGCGCTGTCGGATGAAGCCGCGGTCGGTGGCCTGCAAATCAAGCTGGACGACCTGGCCAAAGGGGATGCGTGACGTGATCCAGTGGAAACATGCAGCATTGCTGGCCCTGGCCATTCTGGCCGCGGGTTGCAGCAGCAACAGCAAAAAAGAACTGCCTCCGGCCGAACTGACCGACTTCAAAGAAGAAGTCGTGCTGCAGAAGCAGTGGAGCCGCTCCATCGGTGACGGCCAGGGTGAAACCTACAACATGCTGGTGCCGGCCATCGATGGCGACACCATCTATGCCGGCGACGTCACGGGCGTGGTCATGGCGATGGATCGCAGCAATGGCGACGTCAAATGGGAGAAAGATCTCGAACTGCCTGTTTCCGGCGCCGTTGGCGTGGGTTACGGGCTGGTCATGATCGGCACGCTCAAGGGCGAGATCGTGGCCCTGGACGCGAGCAGCGGTGAAGAGAAATGGCGCGCCCGCGTGACCAGTGAAGTACTCGCACCGCCCGCCACCAACGGTGACGTGGTCGTGGTCCAGACCCAGGATGACCGTCTGATTGGTCTGGATGCCGCCACCGGCAACCAGCGCTGGTTGTACGACAGCACCCCGGCGGTACTGACCTTGCGCGGCACCAGCGCGCCGATCGTCACCAACCGCCTCGCGGTGGCTGGGTTGTCGACCGGTAAAGTGGTCGCCTTGGATGTTTCCAACGGCGTGCCGGTCTGGGAACAACGGGTAGCGATCCCACAAGGTCGCTCGGAACTGGAGCGCGTGGTCGACATCGACGGCGGCCTGCTGCTGTCCGGCGGTACTCTGTATGTCGCCAGCTACCAGGGCCGCGTTGCGGCGCTGGACCTGGAAAGCGGTCGTCCGTTGTGGCAGCGCGATGCGTCCAGCTACGCCGGTGTCGCCCAGGGTTTTGGCAGCGTCTACGTGAGCCTGTCCTCGGGCACGGTTGAAGGCGTCGACGAGCGTTCCACCACCGCATTGTGGAGCAATGACTCCCTGGCCCGTCGTCAACTGTCGGCCCCGGAAGTGTTCTCCAGCTACGTTGCCGTGGGTGACCTGGAAGGTTACCTGCACCTGCTCAGCCAGGTGGACGGCCGTTTCGTCGGTCGCGAGCGCATCGACAGCGACGGCCTGCGGGCTCGTCCGCTGGTGGCGGGCAACATGATTTATGTGTATGGCAACAGCGGCAAACTGGAAGCCCTGACCATCAAGTAAGACTATGCTTGGGGCTAATCCCCCAAGCGGCCTTGTTCACAAGGTTTGCAGGGCTTCCACAGACTGCCCCGAGCACCAGCCGCTGCCTCGCAGCGGCTTTTGTATTTTCTGAAATAACGAAGTGGAGAGCCGCATGGTTCCCGTAATCGCCCTGGTGGGCCGACCGAACGTCGGCAAGTCCACCTTGTTCAACCGCCTGACCAGGACTCGCGACGCCATTGTCGGCGACTTGTCCGGTCTGACCCGTGATCGCCAATACGGTGAGGCCAAGTGGCAAGGGCGTACCTATATTCTGGTCGACACCGGCGGCATCTCCGGTGATGAACACGGCATGGACGAAAAAATGGCCGAGCAGTCGCTGCTCGCCATCGAAGAAGCCGATGTGGTGCTGTTCCTGGTAGACGCCAAGGCCGGTTTTACCGCCGCCGACCAGATGATCGCCGAGCATTTGCGCAAACGTAACAAGCGTTCCTACGTGGTTGCCAACAAGGTCGACAACATCGACCCGGACATGGCCCGCGCTGAATTCGCCCCGTTGGGCATGGGCCAGGCGATCCCGATCGCCGGAGCCCACGGTCGTGGCATCACCCAGATGCTGGAAATCGCCTTGGCTGATTTCCCGAAAGACGATGCAGACGAGCCGGAAGACGGCGAGGAAGAAATCGTCGCCGAGGGCGAGGAAGCCAAGCGCATTCCAGGCCCGAGCGAAAAAGACGGGATCAAGATCGCCATCATCGGTCGCCCGAACGTGGGCAAGTCGACGTTGGTCAACCGCATGCTCGGCGAAGACCGGGTCATCGTGTACGACCAACCCGGTACCACCCGCGACAGCATCTACATCCCGTTCGAGCGTAACGAAGAGAAGTACACGCTGATCGACACCGCCGGTGTGCGCAAGCGCGGCAAGATCCACGAAGAAGTCGAAAAGTTCTCCGTGGTCAAAACCCTGCAGGCGATCAAAGACGCCAACGTGGTGATCTTCGTGATGGACGCCCGCGAGGGTGTGGTCGACCACGACTTGAACCTGTTGGGCTTCGCCCTGGAAGCCGGTCGTGCGCTGGTCATCGCGATCAACAAGTGGGACGGCATGACGCCGAGCGAGCGCGATTTCGTCAAGATCGAATTGCAGCGTCGGCTGTTCTTCGTCGACTTCGCCGACATCCACTTCATCTCGGCTCTGCACGGCACGGGCGTGGGCAACCTCTACGCCTCGGTGCAGAACTCGTTCAAGTCCGCGGTCACCCGCTGGCCGACCAACCGCCTGACCCAGATCCTCGAAGACGCCGTTGGCGAGCACGCCCCGCCGATGGTCAACAACCGCCGGATCAAGCTGCGTTACGCCCACTTGGGTGGTGCCAACCCGCCGATTATCGTGATCCACGGTAACCAGATCGAGAAGGTACCCAAGTCGTATGTCCGTTATCTGGAGAACACCTATCGCCGCGTCCTGAAGCTGGTCGGCACGCCGATCCGCATCGAATTCAAGGGCGGCGAGAACCCGTACGAAGGCAACAAGAACACGCTCACCGACCGCCAGGTCAACAAGAAGCGCCGCTTGATGTCGCACAACAAGAAGGCTGACAAGAAGCGTCGCGATAAGCGCTGATTCGATGCCGATTGCCCGGGAGCTTCTGTGGCGAGGGAGCTTGCTCCCGCTGGGTTGCGAAGCAACCCCAAGATGTACCTACCACAGCCGTGCATCAGACATAACCCAGGGGGCTGCTGCGCAGCCCAGCGGGAGCAAGCTCCCTCGCCACGGTTGTTCGGCGACATAAAAAGGGTGCCCACCGCGGCACCCTTTTTCATGCCCGGCGATTGGGCTATCCTCGACCTCTCCCGCGCCGCACCTGAGCCGGGTGCAGACCCAGGGAACCCCCGATGATCACCAGCAAGTTGCCGAATGTCGGCATCACTATCTTTACCCAGATGTCCCAGCTCGCGGCGCAGACCGGCGCGCTCAATCTGTCCCAGGGGTTTCCCGATTTCGATGGTCCGCAGGCCCTGCGCGATGCGGTTGGCCGGCATATCGCCCAAGGCCATAACCAATATTCGCCCATGACCGGTTTGCCGGCCCTGCGCCAGCAGATCGCGGCGAAGATCGCCCGCAGTTACGGCGTCGGCGTCGATGCCGACCAAGAAGTCACCGTCACACCCGGGGCGACCCAGGCGATTTTCTGTGCCATTGCCGCCGTGGTTCATAGCGGCGACGAAGTGATCGTGTTCGACCCTTGCTATGACAGCTACGAGCCGGCGGTGCAACTGGCCGGTGGGCGCTGTGTGCATGTGCAATTGGGCCTGGATGACTTCGCCATCGACTTCCAGAAGCTCGGCGAAGCCCTCAGCCCACGCACGCGGATGATCATCCTCAACAGTCCCCACAATCCCAGCGGCGCCCTCATCAGTCGTGCCGAGCTGGATCAGTTGGCGGCGTTGATTCGTGACCGCGACATTTACCTGATCAGCGACGAGGTCTACGAACACCTGGTGTTCGACGGCGTTTCCCACGCCAGCGTGTTGGCCCATGAAGAGCTGTACCGACGGGCCTTCGTGGTCAGTTCGTTCGGCAAGACCTACCACGTCACCGGCTGGAAAACCGGCTATGTCGTGGCGCCACCGGCCCTGACGGCGGAGCTGCGCAAGGTGCATCAATACGTCAGCTTCTGCGGCGTGACGCCGCTGCAGTACGCGTTGGCCGACTACATGGCCGAGCATCCGGAGCATGTCGAAGAATTGCCGGACTTCTACCAGGCCAAGCGCGACTTGTTCTGCGATCTGTTGACCCCCTCGCGGTTCAGTTTCAAACGGGTGGCCGGCACCTATTTCCAGTTGGTGGATTACTCGCAAATTCGCCCGGACTTGAATGACGTCGACATGGCCGTCTGGATGACCCGTGAGCACGGCGTGGCGACGATCCCGGTCTCGGTGTTCTACCAGAGCCAGCCCGAAGGCCAGCGCCTGGTGCGCCTGTGTTTTGCCAAACGCGAGGAGACGCTGCGCGAAGCGGCGGAAAAACTATGCGTGATCTGAGTGTGTTGCCCAACCTCAATGTCGCGTTGGTCCAGACCACCCTGGCCTGGCACGACCGCCAGGCCAACCTGGCGCACTTCGAAGGCCTGCTGGAGCAGGCGCGTGGGGCGGACCTGATCATCCTGCCGGAAATGTTCACCACCGGGTTTTCCATGGAGTCCGAGGCCCTGGCGGAGCCGGAATACGGACCGTCGCACAAGTGGCTCAAGGCCCAGGCGGCGAAGCTGGACGCGGTCATCACCGGCAGTGTGATCATCCAGGCGGCGGACGGCAGCCATCGCAATCGTCTGCTCTGGGCGCGCCCGGACGGTGAGGTGCTGCATTACGACAAGCGTCATCTGTTTCGCATGGCGGGGGAGCACAACCATTACACGCCGGGCGAGCGCCAGGTGTTGTTCGAACTCAAGGGCTGGCGCATTCGTCCGCTGATTTGCTACGACCTGCGCTTCCCGGTCTGGAGCCGCGACGCCGAGGACACCGACCTGTTGCTGTACACCGCCAACTGGCCGGGGGCCCGGCGCCAGCATTGGAACCGGTTGCTGCCGGCCCGAGCCATCGAGAACCTGTGCTACGTCGCGGCGGTGAACCGCATCGGCACGGACGGCAAGGGCTTCGCTTATACCGGTGACAGTCAGGTGCTGGATTTCCAGGGCGAAACCTTGCTCAGTGCCGGCGAGGCAGACGGGGTATTCACGGTGTGCTTGAGCGCGGCGGACCTGGCGGCGTATCGCACGCGGTTTCCCGCGAACCTGGATGCCGATAGCTTCGAATTCATCTAATTGAAACGTTTCAGCCCTTCAGCAACGGTGTTGCGTGCCGATAAATGGTCAGCCAAGGAGAATGCTCATGACCACTATCAGCGCAACCACCGTCAACCCGTACCCGCTTTCGGCGCCTAAAGTCTCGATCAAAGGGGCCGCTGAAGAGAAAGAAACCATTGCTGTAGCGCCGACTGACGCCAGCGGCGATAAGGACAAGGACAGCAAGCTAAGTGTGGATACCAGCGGTGCGAATGTCGCCGGTGCTCCTTCCAGTGGCGGCGGGGACATCATCGAACAACTGAAAAAGCAGATCGAGCAGGCCGAAAAACTGCTGGCCCAGCAGCAAGCCCAATTGGCCCGTGTGCAGAAGAGCCAGGCCAACGAAGAGCAGAAGGCCCAGCAGGCCATGGCCATCCAGACCCAGATCATGGGTACCCAGGGGATGCTGCAAACCTTGCGGGCGTCGTTGTTGCTGGCCATGACCGTTTCTGTCGATATCCATGCCTGAGACTTGTATTGCCTGACAGGCCGCTATCGCGAGCAAGCTCGCTCCCACAGGGGGCTGAGGTGTGGTCACAGGATTTCGGACCCACTGAAGATCCAGTGTGGGAGCGAGCTTGCTCGCGATGAGGCCAGAACAGTCAGTACAAAACCATCCGCCAAACAAAAAGGCCCCGGGGATCACACCCCAGGGCCTTTTGCATTTCAGCTGTGGATCAGGCCGCCTTGGCTTCCGGCTGGCTCAGCGAGCGGTTCAGCGCACTGAACAGTGCCTTGAAGCTGGCAGTGGTGATGTTTTCATCAATGCCCACGCCGTGCACCGCACGTTCACCGTTGACCCGCAGTTCGATATACGCCGCTGCCTTGGCGTTGGTGCCCGCACCGATGGCGTGTTCGTTGTAGTCCATGATCTCCACCGGAATCGGCAGGCCGGCCACCAGGGCTTCCAGCGCGCCGTTGCCCTTGCCGCGCCAGTGCAGGTTGGTTTCGCCCTGGCCCTTGCTCGCGACTTCCACTTCCACGGCACTGTTGCCGTTTTCTTCCTGCAGGCGATGGCTGACCAGCGCGTACGGGGTGTTGGCTTGCAGGTATTCGCGCTGCAGCAGGCTGTGGATCTGCTGGGCGGTCATTTCCAGGCCGAGGCGATCGGTTTCGCGCTGGACCACCTGGCTGAATTCGATCTGCATGCGGCGTGGCAGGCTGATGCCGTACTCCTGCTCCAACAGGTAGGCGATACCGCCCTTGCCGGACTGGCTGTTGACGCGAATCACCGCCTCGTAGCTGCGGCCGATGTCGGCCGGGTCGATCGGCAGGTATGGAACTTCCCACAGACCGTCTGATTTCTGCTGGGCGAAGCCCTTGCGAATCGCGTCCTGGTGCGAACCGGAGAACGCCGTGTGAACCAGGTCGCCCACATACGGGTGACGCGGGTGCACCGGGATCTGGTTGCACTCTTCGACCACTTTGCGCACGCCGTCGATGTCGGAGAAGTCCAGCCCGGGGTGGATGCCCTGGGTGTAGAGGTTCAGCGCCACGGTCACCAGGTCGACGTTACCGGTGCGTTCGCCGTTGCCGAACAGGCAACCTTCGACACGGTCGGCGCCAGCCATCAGGCCCAGTTCGGTGGCGGCCACGCCGGTGCCGCGGTCGTTGTGGGTATGCAGGCTGATGAGCACGCTGTCACGGCGGGTGATGTTGCGATGGAACCACTCGATCTGGTCGGCGTAGATGTTCGGAGTGGCGACTTCCACGGTCGCCGGCAGGTTGAGGATCACCTTGCGCTCAGGCGTCGGGTTCCAGACTTCGATCACTGCGTCGCAGACTTCCTTGGCGAACTCCAGCTCAGTGGCGCTGAAGGTTTCTGGCGAGTATTCGAACTGCCATTGGGTTTCCGGCTGCTGCGCCGCGTATTTGACGAACAGCTTGGCCGCGTTCACCGCGATTTCCTTCACGCCTTCCTTGTCCTGGTTGAACACGATGCGGCGGAACGATGGGCAGGTGGCGTTATACAGGTGGACGATGGCTTTTTTCGCGCCGCGCAGGGATTCGAACGTGCGGGCGATCAGGTCTTCACGGGCCTGGGTCAGCACCTGGATGGTGGTGTCGTCCGGGATGTGGCCTTCTTCGATCAGGGTGCGCACGAAGTCGAAATCGGTCTGCGAAGCCGCCGGGAACGATGCTTCGATTTCCTTGACGCCCACGGCCACGAGGGTTTTCCAGAAGCGCAGCTTCTTCACAGCGTCCATTGGCTCGATCAGCGACTGGTTGCCATCACGCAGGTCGGAACTGCACCAGATCGGCGCGGCAGTGATGGTCTTCGACGGCCAGGTGCGATCCGGCAGGTTGATGGTCGGGAAGGCGCGGTATTTGGAAGACGGGTCTTTGAGCATGCTCATCAGGGAATCCTTATTGTCGTGGCCGGAAAAAGGCGGCCTGCCGGTGGTTCGAATGGGGGTGGCTTCAGAGCCGGGACGAGGTGCCGCGATTCAGCCCGGCAGTCGTGCGCTGACGAGGCACAGGCTGCGGTGCTGGCGAAGCTGGATGAGGGTGTGAGAGGTTTTCATGCCTCAACCCTAACCGGGCGAGGGGAGGATCGCAAGCAGTCGGAAAAAATTGAGATAAGTTCTGTTTTTGGAAGAGTTTTCGAGATTTAATCGCGTGTTACTGGGGGAATTGTAGTTTTATTGCGTCGATATTTGGAGTTCGGCAATCCATGGGGATGGGGTGATGCTGTTGCCGTCATCGCGAGCAAGCTCGCTCCCACAGGTACAGCCGCGTTTTTCAGAACGCCGAAATACCCATGTGGGAGCGAGCCTGCTCGCGAAGAAGCCAGTAGCCCCAGTAAAAATCTCAGGGCTGGAACGCCCCAATGAAAATCGCCGGATCCACCCGCGCATCATTCAGGCTGATGTTCCAGTGCATGTGCGGGCCGGTCGCCCGACCTGTGGCGCCGACCTTGCCCACCACCGTGCCCCGGGCCAGTTGCTGGCCGACTTTCACGTCGATCTTCGACATGTGGCAGAACATGCTGATGAAGCCTTGGCCGTGGTCGACAAACACGGTGTTGCCATTGAAGAAGTAATTGCCGGTGAGGATCACCTTGCCGGCGGCCGGGGTCTTGATCGGCGTGCCGGCGGGCACGGCGAAGTCCAGGCCGGCGTGAGGGTTGCGTTCCTCGCCGTTGAAGAAGCGGCGCACGCCGAACTTGCTCGATAGCGGGCCGTTGACCGGTTTGTCCAGCAGCAGGTTGCTGGGGATGTTCGGGCTGAAGCTGCGGTAGGCCTTCAGTTGCACGGCCAACTCGGCCTCGATGCGCTTGAGGTCCGCCGGGTTCGGGTTGACCTGGCGTTTGTTCTTCAGGGTGATGTGTTGCTCGGGGTACTTTTTATAGCCCACCACGAACGGCTGGGTGCCGCCGCCACTGCTGATCTTTTGAGTGCCGGGTTGGACTGTCAGCGGAATGCCGACAATCGCCAGCCAGTTGTTCTGTTCCTTGACCACCAGCACCGGCTTGCCCTGGTAACTGGCCTTCGGTGCCTGGGCCGCACTGCCCAGGTCTACCACGGCTACGCCGCCGGGAACCGGTTTGTTCAACAGGCGAGTGATGTAACTGTCGGCGTGGGCGTTGAAGGTCAGGCACAGCAACAGCAGTGGGGCGAGATATCGCGGCATGAATCAATCCAGTAAAGAAAGGGTGACCGGCGTCAGGTGATTGTCTTCGACCCGCACCAGCAGTTCGCCTTCGCCGAGTCGGGCGGTCAGGCGTTGGCCGGTCTGTGTTTGTCCGGCGTTGCGGATTGCATGGCCACGTTCGTCCAGCAAGATGCTGTAGCCCCGGCCGAGGGTCGCCAGGGGGCTGACGATGTGCAGCGTCTGCATCTGGTTGTGCAGCTGCACGCGTCGGGCTTTCAAGCCTTCGCGCATGGCTCGCGGCAGGCGTTCGGCCAGGCTGTCCAGGCGCTGGCGCAGCAACGCCAGATGCCGGCCCGGATGTTGCCCTGCCAGGCGGGTTTCCAGGCGGATCAGGCGTTCGCGGCGGGTATTGAGGCTGCGCTCGAAGGCCCGGCGCAGGCGCATGTCCAGATCGTCAAGGCGTTGGGCTTGCTGACGCAGGCGTTCGCCGGGGTGGCGCAGGCGCCGGGTGAGGCCTTCGAGGCGCAGCTGATCGCGCATCAGGCGGTCGCGCATACGCATCACCAGCCGGCGGTGCAGGCTTTCGACCCGGCGCACCAGGTCGCCGGCATCCGGAGCCAGCAGCTCGGCGGCGGCAGACGGGGTCGGGGCGCGCACGTCGGCGACGAAATCGCTGATGGACACGTCGGTTTCATGACCCACGGCGCTGACGATAGGCGTGACGCAGGCGTCCACCGCCCGGGCCACGGCTTCTTCGTTGAAGCACCACAAGTCTTCCAGCGAACCGCCGCCCCGGGCCAGGATCAGCGCATCGAAACCCCGGGCGTCCGCCAGCTTCAGGGCGCGGACGATCTGCGCGGTGGCTTCGCGACCCTGCACGGCGGTGGGGATCAGGGTCAGGGCGATCTGCGGTGCGCGGCGGCGGAAGACGCTGATGATGTCGCGGATCACCGCGCCGGTGGGCGAGCTGATGATGCCGATGCGTTGTGGGTGGGCCGGCAGCGGTACTTTGCGCTCGGCGCTGAACAGGCCCTCGGCGCTGAGCTTTTCCTTCAAGGCATCGAAGGCCAGGCGCAGGGCGCCATCGCCGGCCGGCTCCACGGTGTCGAGGATCAGTTGATAATCGCCACGGCCCTCGAACAGCGAAACCTTGCCGCGTACCTTCACCGCCAGCCCGTCCTTCAATGCTTGGCGCACTCGGGCGGCGTTCTGCCGGAACAGCGCGCAACGCACCTGGGCGCCGCTGTCCTTGAGGGTGAAGTACACGTGGCCGGAGGCCGGGCGGGCAAGGTTGGAGATTTCGCCCTCGACCCAGATGTTGCTGAACACGTCTTCGAGCAACACCCGCGCACGGCCGTTGAGCTGGCTGACAGTCAGGACCTCGCGGTCCAGGCCCAGTCGGGCAAAGGGATCTTTAATCATGGGCGGCATGATAAGGGCATTCGCCGGTGAATCTCCATGTGTGGAAACAAATCGGACCGAGTTGCCTTCATCGCGAGCAAGCTCGCTCCCACAGGGATCTTGGCTGGTTGCAAGATTTGTGAACACCAGGGATCACATTGTGGGAGCGAGCTTGCTCGCGATAGCGATAGGCCTGTCACCACAAATGCTGGATATGCCCTGACACATCTGGCTAAAGTCCCTGCTCGCCTCATCAAGGAAGTGCCGGATGAATCTTCTGTCTTGGCTGGGCCAGTGGGCATTTGCGCCTACGGAATGGCTGGTGATCGGCCTGGCCATCGCCCTGGCCTACATCGTGTTCGGCATCGCCGGGTTCGGCACGGCGTTGGTGGCCGCCCCCATCCTGCTGTTGTTCATGCCACTGTCGAAAATCATTCCGTTGCTGGTCTTGCTCGATTTTGTCGCGGCCTTCGGCAACCTTTTGCCATCGCGCCGGGACGTCTCCCGGCCTGAGCTGTTGCGATTGCTGCCGTGCATGGCGGTGGGCTGCACCCTAGGGGTGATTTTCCTGCTCAACCTCAAGTCCGACCTGTTGTTGCTGTTGATGGGGCTGTTCATCTGCAGCTATGCGATCTACAGCCTGTTGATAAAAAGACGGCCGGCGCAGTTGTCGGCGTTGTGGGCGTTCCCGATGGGCACGGTGGGCGGGATGTTCGGCGCATTGTTTGGCAGTGGCGGCTTTTTATATGCCATCTACTTGAACAGTCGCTTGTCCAAGGAAGCAGCCCGCGCCACCCAAAGCGCGCTGATCAGTTGCAGTACCGTGGTGCGCCTGAGCTTGTTCGCTGTCGCGGGGGTGTATGCCGAGCTACCCTTGTTGGTACTGGCGCTGTGTTTGTTGCCGGCCATGGCGCTGGGGCTGTGGGTGGGCCGTCGCCTGACCCTGCGAATGTCACGCGAGACGTTCGTGCGCCTGGTGACCTGGCTGGTGCTCGCCAGTGGCATCGCATTGATCGGCCGTTACCTGAGTGCTTGACCTGGCTCGGCCAGGGATTAAGCTGCCGGCCATCAACAGCCCCTGCACGGGAAGATCCAGGCTCGCCATGAATTCGCAAAGCATCATCGTCCCGAAAATTTCCACTTTGCCGGTCCACGAGCCTCGGGCCCGGGCCATCGTGCGCTGGCTGGTGCGCAAGAACATCGTCGAAGAACAACTGACCACCTGCGGGCGCACCGGCAATCGCATGGCCCACGCCATCGCCCCTGGCGCGCGGGCAGTGGTCTTGCATCCCGAGGCCTTGCCGTTCGGCGAAGCGATCAATGGCCTGGAGATCATCACCAAGCGCTGCATCTATACGCCGGCCAAGGGCTTTCTCGAAGAAGCGGGGTGCGCCGAGTGCCGTAAGGAGGTCGGCGAGGCGCTGTTCGAAAGCCTGGAAGACTGGATGCCGGCCCGCACCGACAACTTCACCTGCCCCGAGTGTGGGCACGAAGATGACATCAACGGCTTCCTGTTCCTGCAGCCCTGCGGCTTTTCGAACCTGGGGTTCATCTTCAACAACTGGCTCGAGGCCGGGTTCAAGCAGGACTTTCTCGATGAATTCGCCGATTGGCTGGATCTGCCGGTGAGTTGGGTGAGGGTGGAGTTGTAGATAGGCGCACAAGCCCCCGTGGCGAGGGAGCTTGCTCCCGCTGGGCTGCGGCGGCCCCCTATTTCCAGCCATGACATCGCAAGGGGACGCTGGCGCGTCCAGCGGGAGCAAGCTCCCTCGCCACAGGGGTTCTGTGTTGTATGAGAGTGTGGTGGTTTTGACCCGTCAATCAGCCCGCCAATAATAGACAGAGTTTTACATTGAGCCAGACGGGGTCCATGAGTATAATGGCGCGCTTCCATTTTCCCGCTCGGGAGCCCCCGCGATGCTGCGTATCAGCCAAGAAGCTCTGACCTTCGACGACATTCTCCTAGTGCCCGGTTATTCCGAGGTACTGCCTAACGAAGTCAGTCTCAAAACCCGTCTCACCCGTGGCATCGAACTGAATATCCCGCTGGTTTCCGCCGCCATGGACACCGTGACCGAAGCCCGTCTGGCCATTGCCATGGCCCAGGAAGGCGGTATCGGGATCATCCACAAGAACATGACCATCGAACAGCAGGCCGCCGAAGTGCGCAAGGTCAAGCGGTTCGAGGCTGGCGTGGTCAAGGACCCGATCACCATCGAGGCTGACGCCACGGTTCGCGATCTGTTCGAACTGACCCGCATGCACAATATCTCCGGCGTCCCGGTACTGCACGATGGCGACCTGGTCGGCATCGTCACCTCCCGCGACGTGCGTTTCGAGAATCGCCTGGATGCCACCGTCCGCCAAGTGATGACGCCTAAAGAGCGCCTGGTCACGGTCAAGGAAGGCACCAACAAGGACGAGGTCCGCGAATTACTGCACAAGCACCGCATCGAGCGCGTGCTGATCGTCGACGACAAGTTCGCCCTCAAGGGCATGATGACCGTCAACGACATCGAAAAAGCCAAGGCTTACCCGCTGGCCAGCAAGGACGACCAGGGTCGTCTGCGTGTAGGCGCTGCGGTCGGCACCGGCAAGGACACCGGTGACCGCGTTGCGGCCCTGGTCAATGCCGGCGTCGACGTGGTGGTGGTCGATACCGCCCACGGTCATTCCAAAGGCGTGATCGACCGCGTTCGCTGGGTCAAGCAGAACTTCCCTGACGTGCAGGTGATCGGCGGCAACATCGCCACCGGTGCCGCCGCCAAGGCCTTGGCCGAAGCCGGCGCCGACGCCGTCAAGGTCGGTATCGGCCCAGGCTCGATCTGCACCACCCGCATCGTTGCCGGTGTTGGTGTTCCTCAGATCAGCGCCATCGCCAACGTCGCCGCTGCCCTTGAAGGCACCGGCGTACCGTTGATTGCCGACGGCGGCATCCGCTTCTCCGGTGACCTGTCCAAGGCCATCGTGGCCGGTGCTTCCTGCGTGATGATGGGCTCGATGTTCGCCGGTACTGAAGAAGCACCGGGCGAGATCGAACTGTTCCAGGGCCGTAGCTACAAGGCTTATCGCGGCATGGGCTCGCTGGGCGCCATGTCCCAGGCCCAGGGCTCTTCCGACCGTTACTTCCAGGACTCCTCCGCGGGTGCCGAGAAGCTGGTGCCGGAAGGCATCGAAGGTCGCGTGCCGTACAAAGGCACCCTGAGCGCCATCATCCATCAACTGATGGGCGGCCTGCGTTCTTCCATGGGCTACACCGGCAGCGCCGACATCGAAGAGATGCGCACCAAGCCGGAGTTCGTCCGTATCACCGGCGCCGGCATGGCCGAGTCCCATGTCCACGACGTACAGATCACCAAGGAAGCGCCGAACTACCGAGTAGGGTAAGTCCTTGCGCAAAACGTTAATCACCGGGGCTGTTCATTCAGCCCCGAGTTGTTTCTGATTCACTACATGAGAATGAGTCATGGCCCTCGACATTCACGCTCACCGCATCCTGATCCTCGACTTCGGTTCCCAGTACACCCAGCTGATCGCCCGCCGCGTGCGTGAAATCGGCGTGTACTGCGAATTGCATCCGTTCGACATGGATGACGAAGCGATTCGCGAATTCGCGCCTAAAGGCGTCATCCTCGCCGGCGGCCCCGAGTCTGTGCACGAAGCCGACAGCCCACGCTGCCCGCAAGCCGTGTTCGACCTGGGCGTGCCCGTCTTCGGTATCTGCTACGGCATGCAGACCATGGCCGAGCAACTGGGCGGCAAGGTGGAAGGCTCCGACCTGCGTGAGTTCGGTTATGCCCGTGTCGACGTCGTCGGCAAGAGCCGCCTGCTGGACGGCATCGAAGACCACATCGACGCTGACGGCCTGTTCGGCCTCGACGTGTGGATGAGCCACGGTGACAAGGTCACCAAGATGCCGGAAGACTTCCACATCCTGGCCAGCACCCCGAGCTGCCCGATTGCCGGCATGTTCAACGATGACCGCCGTTACTACGGCGTGCAGTTCCACCCTGAAGTGACCCACACCAAGCAGGGCGGCCGCATCCTGTCGCGCTTCATCCTCGACATCTGCGAGTGCGAAGCCCTGTGGACCCCATCGAAAATCGCTGAAGACGCCATCGCCCAGGTGCGCGCCCAGGTCGGTACCGACAACGTGCTGCTGGGCCTGTCCGGCGGTGTGGACTCCTCGGTGGTCGCCGCGCTGCTGCACAAGGCCATTGGCGATCAACTGACCTGCGTCTTCGTCGACAACGGCCTGCTGCGTCTGCATGAAGGCGAGCAAGTGATGGCCATGTTCGCCGAGAACATGGGCGTCAAGGTGATCCGCGCCAACGCCGAGGAGCAGTTCCTGGGCAACCTGGCCGGCGAGTCCGACCCGGAGAAGAAACGCAAGATCATCGGCCGCACCTTCATCGACGTGTTCGATGCCGAATCCTGCAAGCTGGACAACATCAAGTACCTGGCCCAGGGCACCATCTACCCCGACGTGATCGAGTCGGCCGGCGCCAAGAGCGGCAAGGCCCACGTGATCAAGTCCCACCACAACGTCGGTGGCCTGCCAGAGGAAATGAACCTCAAGCTGGTCGAACCGCTGCGCGAACTGTTCAAGGACGAGGTCCGTCGCCTCGGTCTTGAACTGGGCCTACCGTACGACATGGTCTACCGCCACCCCTTCCCGGGCCCAGGCCTGGGCGTGCGGATCCTCGGTGAAGTGAAGAAGGAATACGCCGACCTGCTGCGTCGCGCCGACCACATCTTCATCGAAGAACTGCGCAAGGCCGACTGGTACCACAAGGTCAGCCAGGCCTTCGTGGTGTTCCAGCCGGTGAAATCGGTCGGCGTGGTCGGCGATGGTCGTCGCTACGCCTGGGTCGTGGCCCTGCGTGCCGTGGAAACCATCGACTTCATGACCGCTCGCTGGGCACACCTGCCGTACGAGCTGCTGGAAACTGTTTCCGGGCGGATCATCAATGAAATCGAAGGTATTTCTCGCGTGACTTACGACGTGTCGAGCAAGCCGCCGGCGACGATTGAGTGGGAATGAACTGACGTCCTTCGGGGATTATCGCCAGCCATCGAAAACCTGACGTAACGTGTTGACTTACAAGGAAATACGTCGCTTCAGCTATCGGTGGCTATCGCCGGCCAGCAGAACAGGTTGGCGGTAGAACTGGCGGTAAGAACCGGAGGCCGGATTAAAACCCTCCTGTTCACTTTCCAGGCCAAAACCGTCTTTGACGGTAAAAGTCTCCTCGGGAAAGCTTGTTTTATGCGGATTTCCGAGCATCGGCAGGTCCCCTGGCCCCTGGCCCCTGACGCCATAGCCCACTCCATGGTGTTTGCCGACGCTATGGTGACCCTTCCTGGGGCCTAGAGCCGATCGAACGGTTTTCGATCCAAGAGACAGTCGATGAACGCCCCGAGGAGGGCTGGTCGATGCTGGCGGCTGGGATAGTAGAGGAACAGCCCCGGGCGCGAAATCGACCAGTCCGGCAGGACCTGGACCAGCCGTCCCTGGGTCAAGAACTCGCCCACGCCATCTCGCTCAAAGTGATAGGCAATGCCGAGCCCGTTCAGCGCAGCAGCAATGCCGATGTCAGCGTGATTGGTGACGACGGGGCCGTCCACCGCCACTTCGAGTCGTTGCCCTCGTTTCTTGAACTCCCAACGATATTGCCTACCGTCCATCTGGAGCCGCCAGTTGATGCATGCATGGTTATGCAAATCGGCAGGTGACTTGGGTGTTCCTCGACGCGCGAGATAGTCTGGGGACGCCACGGCAACCATATTCAGGTCCGGCGTGAGGCGGACGGCAACCATATCTTTTTCGAGCTGCCCGCCCACACGGATGCCTGCGTCAAAGCGGCCAACGACGATATCCGCCAACGCGTCGTCGACCACGATGTCGAGAACCACGTCAGGGTGTGCTTGATGGAAGCGTGAAAGCCGTGGCGCGATGATGGTCCGCGCTGCGATCCCCAGCGTGTTGATGCGAAGCGTGCCGCTCATCTGTCCTGTCGCCTCGCTGGCTTGAGCGACTGCAGCAGCCATCTCCCGAAACAACGGCGCTATGCGCCTGTAGAGCAGTTCGCCACTGGCCGATGGCGCGACGCTTCGAGTTGTGCGATTCAGAAGGCGAGCGCCGATGCGACCTTCGAGCTGCCGGATGGTCTGGCTGAGTGCCGACGGCGATAGGCCCAAATGCTCTGCAGCTCGGGCAAAGCTCTGGCGCTCCACGATGGCTACGAAGGCCTTCAGCTCAGCGAAGTCGGATCCACGCATTCTGTATCGTTTCCTAAGCAACCTATAAAGATTCTAGTATATTCACTAAATTCACGTAGACACGCATCCTGAGGCCTTCGCTGACCCCATGGAGCCAAAACTTGAATACCTTGACCCTTCCTGAGCCTATTGCCGCGTACTTCGCGGCCGAACACAACCCCGACGCCTTGGCGCATTGCTTCACCGCGCAAGCCGTCATGAAGGACGACGGTCGTACCTACACGGGCATCGACGCCATCAAAACCTTTATGGCCGAGGCATCGCTCAAGTACAGCGCGACGAGCGTGCCGTTCGCCATTGAGCGAGAGGACGGCTTTCAACTGGTCCGCGCCAACGTCACCGGCAACTTCCCTGGCAGCCCGATCGTTCTGTCCTACCGCTTTCGCCTTGAACGCGGCCTGATCGCCTCGCTGGAGATCACGGCATGAGCTTCGACCTTCATCTGAATGGCCTGCGGGCATTGGTCACCGGCGGCACGCTGGGCCTTGGCGCCGCAGTCGTGAAAACCCTTGCGGAGGCCGGCGCTCGGGTGGCGACATCCGCGCGCACCGTGCCGGAGGAGCCGGTGGAGGGCGTCAACTACGTGGCTGCCGATCTGTCGACGGCCGAAGGTACGAATCACCTTGCTCAGACCGTCCTGCAGGACTGGGGCGGCGTCGATATCCTGATCAACGTGCTCGGCGGTTCGAAGACTCCCGGTGGCGGTTTCGCCGCGATCAGTGATGAGCACTGGTTCGCCGAGTTGAACCTGAACTTGATGCCTGCCGTACGCCTGGATCGTGCGTTGCTGCCAGCGATGCTGGCTCAGGGCTCCGGCGTCATCATCCACGTTAGCTCCATCCAGCGCGTGCTGCCGCTGCCCGAGTCCACCACCGCCTACGCCGCAGCCAAGGGAGCCCTCACGACCTACAGCAAGTCTCTGGCGAGAGAGGTGACGCCGAAGGGCGTTCGCGTGCTGAGCGTTGCGCCGGGCTGGATTGAGACCGAGGCTTCCGTAGCGTTTGCGCAGCGGATGGCGGCAGATGCCGGAACGGATTACGAGGGCGGCAAGAAAATCGTCATGGATTGGCTGGGAGGAATTCCAGTGGGCCGACCGGCCACACCACAAGAGGTGGCCGATTTGATCGCTTTCCTGGCGTCCCCGCGGTCCGCTTCGATCGCAGGGGCCGAGTATCGGATCGACGGGGGCACCGTTCCGACTCTTTAGCCAACAGCCGCGACCGGCTGAACACTGGCCGCGTGACCTCGCAGCATGGCCCCGGCGGGCGCCGAGGCTTTTCTCGAACCGGACGCGGCAGTTCTGCCGCGGTGACGAATTTTTGCGCTGCATTTCGTCGAGCACTGGGCAAACGCCCGGTACTGGGTCGGTGAAGCTCGTCGCGAGGCTTCGGAGTTCATGGTAGTGCCGGGAAGGTGGTCCCGTCACCTTTCGCTACGATTACCGCCTTGGAGCGCACCGGGAAGCGCTTATCATCGGGCTGCAACCCCATGGGTATTTCACTGGCATGGTTCATGGAGACTTGTCGCATGCCAATCAATTTTGCCTTTTTGAGACGCTGCTGTGTGCGGCTGCTTGAAAGAAGGAGAGGTTGTCATTTGACAACTCTGCGGGTCATGCGAATACTGGAGATCACGGATGATTCGTCCAACGCACCCGAAGAAAGAGATCGAAGACGCGCTCAGGCACGCCGAAGGGCGCGGGTGGCGCATAGAAGTTGGCGGCGGTCACGCCTGGGGACGGGTTTATTGCCCGTACAACGACGTGGAGTGCCGTTGTGGCGAGTTCTGCATCACATCGATATGGAGCACGCCGAAAAACCCTGGCAACCATGCGCGAGCGTTGCGGCGCGTTGTGGACAATTGCTCGACGCATCGCAATCGGCGTGATGCGGATTACGATGCTAAGGAATAGAACAATGGAATTTACCTTTACCTTGAAATATCAGCTTGCTGACGATGGCTGCGCCCTGGATGAACTGGTCGAGCGGCTGGGTGAAGCGGGCTGCGATGATGCCTTGGTAGGCATCGGGCAGCCGGGGCGGCTGGCGCTTGAGTTCACTCGCGACGCGCCTGATGCGGTTGAGGCTGTGCTTAGTGCGCTGGGCGACGTTCGCCGCGCCGTGCCATCGGCCAGACTGATCGAGGTTGCGCCTGATTTAGTCGGGCTGACCGACGTAGCCGAGATCGTCGGTGTTTCTCGGCAAAACATGCGCAAGCTGATGTTGGCTCATCCGGGCAGCTTTCCAGCGCCCGTGCACGAGGGGAGTACATCCATTTGGCACTTGGCGGACGTCCTGGCCTGGCTGCAGGCCAAGGGTAGCTATTCGCTGACCAAGAGCGTGTTGGATGTGGCCCAGGTGGCCTTGCAGGTCAACGTTGCGAAAGAAGGCCGGCGGTTACCAGGCATGGTTTCCAAAGAGTTGGAAGCTTTGGTTGGGTGACAATCTTGTGGCGTCGCTGAACTGGGATTCCACACGACTTCAGCGCCGCGCCACATCCGAAAAATAAAACTTATCCAGGGTATGCCTTGATTCGGTGTACTCGAACTGTCGGCCGTCTTGGAGAAAGGTCTGGTTGCTGACCACGATGACGTGGCTCTGGCCGTCGAGGTCCAAGTGTTGCTGGTCGTCCTTGCCGCAGCGGACCGCTTCGATGGTGCGCTGGGCATAGGCGATTTGCAGCTGCAGGGTCTGTTCGATGAAGGCGTAGATCGAGCGCTCGGCGATGTCGCGGGTCAGGCCGGGGATCACGTCGCTGACGAAATGGTTAATGTCCAGGATCACCCGTTTGCCGTCGATTCGTCGTACCCGCTTGATGCGCGTCACCTGGCTGCCGGCGGGTGCCTTGATGTGCTCGAGCAGGGCACCTTCCAGGGGCATCTGGCTGAGTTCGACCACTTCGGTGCTGACGTCGTCGCCCAGGCGCGGGTACGTCTCCTGGAAGCTGACGATGCCGCCGAGCTGGAATTCGATGGGGGAGGTCGACAGCACAAAGGTGCCCTTGCCATGGATCTTCTGGGCAAAACCACGTTCCTGAAGCTGTTCGATGGCCTTGCGCACAGTGCCGCGACTGGCCTGGTAGCTGTCCATCAGTTCGGTTTCCGAAGGCAAGCGGGCGCCACGCTCCAGGCGTTCGGTGGTAATGCTGGCCAGCAGATCGTTGTAGATCCGGTTGTATTTACTCATGGAGAGGGCTCTGTACCGCGCTGTTCACCGGGGCGGAACCTTAAGGGCCAATTGGGGGATTTGTCCATTCGGCTGTCATTATTTGATGAGAGGAGCGTAGGGGGTTTCCTGTTTTATCAGGGGTATCATAAACAATTTTAAAACTCGTCTGTACGAGTTGTTGATTTAACTCGTACAGACGAGTACTTTCCCTTCCACGTGCTGTCGACTCTCAATAACAAGAATGACGCGGAAGAAAAAAGCATGAGCCACGACTACTCCAAAATCGCCAGTGAGCTGCTGCAAAGCCTCGGTGGCGTCGACAATATCGAGCAAGCAGCTCATTGCGTGACTCGCCTGCGCCTGTCCCTCAAGGACGCCGCCCGGGTGAACAGCGCCACGCTGAACCAGATCGACCTGGTCAAGGGCTCGTTTTTTACCGGCGGGCTGTTCCAGGTGGTCATCGGCCCGGGCGAAGTGGAAAAGGTCTACGCCGCCCTGCGGGAGCTGACTGGACTTGCTGCCGCGACCATTGCCGACGTCAAGCGCCAGGGCGCGCAGAAGGGCAACGGCATGCAGCGCCTGGTGCGGGTGCTTTCCGACGTGTTCATGCCGATCCTGCCCGCCCTGGTGATCGCCGGCCTGTTGATGGGCGTCAACAACCTGCTGGGTGCCAAGGGCATGTTCATTGCCGGCCAGACGTTGCTCGACGCGTATCCGAACCTGGACGGTGTCTGGAGCCTGATCAACCTGATGGCCAACACCTCCTTCGTCTTTCTTCCGGCCCTGGTGGGCTGGTCGGCGGCCAAGCGTTTTGGCGGCAGTGAAATCCTCGGCATCGTGCTGGGCCTGATGCTGGTCCACCCTGACCTGCTCAACGCCTGGAACTACGGCAAGGCCGTGGCGGGGCTGGACGGCCAGAGCCTGCCCTATTTTGATATCTTCGGCTGGTTCCGGATCGAAAAAGTCGGCTACCAGGGGCAGATCCTGCCGATCCTGCTGGCGGCCTATGTCATGAGCGTGATCGAGAAATGGTTGCGTGCCAGGGTGCCCAACGCGATCCAGCTGCTGGTGATACCCATCACCACCATCGTGGTCACCGGGGTGCTGGCCCTCGCCATCATCGGTCCGGTCACCCGGCACCTGGGGATCCTGATCACCGAAGGCATGGTGGCGCTGTTCGACCTGGCGCCGGTGATTGGCGGGGCGATTTTCGGCCTGCTCTATGCGCCGCTGGTGGTCACCGGCATGCACCACATGTTCCTGGCGGTGGACCTTCAGTTGATCTCGACCCAGGGCGGGACCTTCATCTGGCCGATGATCGTCATGTCCAACCTGGCCCAGGGTAGCGCGGCGCTGGCGGTGTTCTACATGACCCGCAATGCCCGGGACAAAAGCATGGCGTCCACCTCGGCGATTTCCGCCTACTTCGGCATCACGGAGCCGGCGATGTTCGGGGTCAACCTGCGCTACAAATTTCCCTTTTATTGCGCCCTGGCCGGCTCGGCATTGGGCTGCATTTTCCTGTCGCTGAACAAGATCAAGGCCTCGGCCATTGGCGTGGGGGGCTTGCCGGGTTTCATTTCGATCGTTCCCGACGCCATACCCATGTTCGTGATCGGCATGGTCATCGCCATGAGCGTGCCCTTTGCCCTGACCTGCGCGTTGAGCATGAAGATCGTCCGGCCCGGGTATCGCGTCGCCTGACCCCCGTGTAGCCGGGCTACCTGCAATGAGACCTGCGGGCCAGCACTCAACAGACTGAAGGAATCTCGCCATGCAAGACTGGCAACGCTCAGTGATCTACCAGATTTATCCAAAGAGTTTCTACAGCCACGGCGGCCAGGCCACCGGTGACTTGCTGGGCGTCGTGGACAAGCTCGACTACCTGCACTGGCTGGGAGTCGATTACCTGTGGCTCACCCCGTTCCTGCGTTCCCCGCAACGGGACAACGGCTATGACATCAGCGATTACTACGCCATTGACCCCAGCTACGGCACCATGGCCGATTGCGAGTTGTTGATCGCCGAAGCCAACAGGCGCGGCATCAAGCTGATGCTCGATATCGTCGTCAACCACACCTCCATCGAGCATCCCTGGTTCCAGGCCGCCCGCAGCAGCCTCGACAACCCGTACCGCGATTTTTACATCTGGCGTGACCAGCCCAACAGCTGGGAGTCCAAATTCGGTGGCTCGGCCTGGGAGTACGAAGCACAGACAGGCCAGTATTACCTGCACCTGTTCGACCACACCCAGGCGGATCTGAACTGGGACAACCCCCGGGTGCGCGCCGAAGTGTTCAAGATGATGCGCTTCTGGCGAGACAAGGGGGTGGGGGGCTTCCGTCTCGATGTGATCAACCTGATCTCCAAGCCGGCCGATTTTCCTGACGACCACACCGACGGCCGTCGCTTCTATACCGATGGCCCCAACGTACACCGCTACCTGCAGGAAATGCATCGGGAAGTTTTCGAAGGTTTCGACCTGATCAACGTTGGCGAGATGTCGTCCACCAGCCTTGAACACTGCGTTCGCTACTCGTGCCCGGACTCACGGGAGTTGTCGATGACCTTCAATTTCCATCACTTGAAGGTGGATTATCCGAACCTGCAAAAGTGGGTGCGGGCCGACTTCGATTTTTTCCAGCTCAAGCGCATCCTGTCCGACTGGCAGACCGGCATGCAGGCGGGTGGCGGCTGGAACGCACTGTTCTGGTGTAATCATGATCAGCCGCGGGTGGTGTCGCGTTTCGGCCATGACGGCGAGTATCGGGAGGTCTCGGCGAAAATGCTCGCCACCGCACTGCACTTTCTCCAGGGCACGCCTTTCGTGTACCAGGGCGAGGAGCTGGGGATGACCAATCCGGGTTTCGATCACATCGATCAATACCGCGATGTGGAAACCTTGAACATCTATCGCCTCAAGCGCAACGCCGGCATGCCTGAAGCCGAGGCCATGGCGCCGATCATGCAAAAGTCCCGCGACAACGGACGCACGCCGATGCAGTGGAGTGCCGGGCCGAACGCCGGTTTCAGTTGTGCCGAACCCTGGATCGACGTACCCGACAATGCGGCCTTCATCAACGTCGAGCAGCAACTGCAAGACTCGACTTCTGTCCTGCATTACTACCGTCGCCTGATTTCCTTGCGCCGCAGCGAAGCCCTGATCCAGGACGGTGTCTATCGCCTGCTACTGCCAGACCATCCTCATGTGTGGGCATACCTGCGCGAGGGGCAGGGCGAGCGCCTGCTGGTTGTCAGCCACTTTTACGGTGGCGACTGCGAAGTCCAGTTGCCCGAAGGCGTTCTCACCGGCAACACGAAGCAACGATGGGTGCTCGGCAACTACGACCGCCAACACCGTGAGCGACGATTGTTCCTACGCCCCTACGAGTCGTTCGTGCTGCACCTGAACGACTGAATAAACGTTATTTCTGACCCAGGCATTGCCTGATAGCGACCACGTTGCGCTCGACGCACCGTGTGCCCTTTGTCGCCCATTCGTTGGCAGGCGAAGGGAGATTGAAGTGCATCAAAAAACAATAAAAAAGAAGGAGCGGTATATGAAAACAACAATAAATCGTGGTCTTGCAGTGTCTTGTATTTGCCTGGCATTGCCATTCCCGGCCCAGGCGCTGGAGTTCTCCGGCTACCTGCGCAGTGGCGTCGGCAGTGCCACCAATGGCCGCTCCCAATCCTGTTTCCAGTTGCCCGGGGCGCAAAGCAAATATCGATTGGGCAACGAGTGCGAACAATATGGCGAACTGGAGCTGCGCCAGGATCTTTTCACCCTCGACGACGGCTCGGTGCTGAGCGTGGATGGCATGGCTTCGTTGTACAACCGCTACGACCGCACGCCGACGTTCCAGGGCGAAAAAGGCGCGGCACGGATGCCGCAGATGTATGCCCAGTGGTCGAACATGCCCAGCCTGAACGGAGGCTCGCTCTGGGCCGGCCGACGTTACTACAAACGTAACGACATCCACATTTCCGATTTCTACTACTGGAATCAGAGCGCCACCGGGGCCGGGATCGAGGACGTGTTGATCGGTGGGTTGAAATACAGCTACGCCTTCTCGCGCAAGGACAACCTCTACCAGAAAGACCCGGTCAACCGGCATGACTTCAACGTGGGCGGCTTCAATACCAACCCCGGCGGCGAACTGGAGTTCGGGGTGAGCCTGATCGACCGGGCGAGCCGGCGCGATGCCCATCGCGGTTGGGCCCTGACCACCCAGCATGTGCAGCAGGACTTCCTTGGCGGCAAGAATAAACTGGCCTTGCAATACGGCGAGGGGCCAGGCACCGGGCTGGGTTATACCGGCGATACCGGGCTGGACGACAGCAACAAGAGCTATCGTCTGGTGGAGTTTTTCGATTGGCAGGTGACGCCGCGTTTCGGCGGGCAAGTGCAGGCGGTGTACCAGAAGGACTTCCGACCCGATGGCGCCGACCAGGACTGGCTATCCCTGGGGGTACGTCCGGCCTACGCCATCACTGATCAGTTCAAGCTGGTGGCCGAACTGGGTCATGACCAAGTGCAGGCCAGCGATGGAACGCGCAAGCTGAGCAAATTCACCTTTGCCCCTACTTGGTCGCCCAAGGGCCCGGAATTCTGGGCTCGCCCGGAAGTACGACTGTATTACACCTACGCCAGCTGGAACGCGGCGGCCCAGCGCGCGGCCAATGAACTGGCGGCCGGTTCGGCGCTGTCCGACACCGGGGCATTTGGCGGCACGCGGCATGGTTCCAACGTGGGCGTGCAGGTTGAATACTGGTGGAAATGACCCGTGTGGCGCGGGTCGGTGAACACGCTCTGCCCTCGATGCGAAAAGAACAGACAGCAGCAGGTGAAGTCATGAACACAACGCAACCTTTGCAATTGCTCGCACCGTTGTCCGGGGTCTTGATGCCCTTGGACGACGTGCCGGATCCGGTCTTTTCCAACCGTGTAGTGGGGGATGGAATCTGCATCGATCCGACTTCGCAGACCCTTTGCGCCCCATTGTCCGGTGTCATCGGTACCCTTCAGGACAGCGCCCATGCGGTGAGTATCACCGATGACAACGGCGTTCAGGTGCTGATGCACATCGGTCTGGATACGGTGAACCTGGCGGGCAAGGGTTTTACTCCGCGGGTTGAAATGGGGCAACGAGTGGAAGCGGGTCAGCCGCTGATCGACTTCGATGCCGACTACATCGCCTTGCACGCGCGCAGTCTGTTGACGCTGATGCTGGTGGTCAGCGGCGAAGCCTTCACCCTGATACCAGCCCAGTCGTCCTGCGTGGAAAGCGGTCAGCCGCTGCTGCGGATGAGTCAAGGAGCGCAAGGGCAGGACGCGCAGGCGCAACAGGGCTCGGTACTGTTTTCCAAGCCGCTGATCCTGCCTAACGACAGCGGTCTGCATGCGCGTCCCGCGGCAGTGTTCGCCCAGGCGGCCAAAGGCTTTGATGCGAACATCTGTCTGCACAAGCAGCAGGCCAGCGCCAACGGCAAATCCCTGGTGGCGATCATGGCGTTGCAAACGGTCAAGGGCGACAGTTTGCAGATCAGTGCCGCCGGTCCACAGGCCAAACAGGCGCTCGAGGCATTGACGCAATTATTGTTGGCGGGCTGCGGCGAATCCGTCCAGGCGCAGCCGACGCCAGAGGTGCACGTGTGCGTCGAATCGCCCACGCCTGATCGGTGGCAAGGCGTGTGTGCCTCGCCAGGCTCGGTGTCGGGTGTGGTGGTGCAGATCGCCACCCAGACGTTGGAAGTGCAAGAGCCAGGCGCGGGAGTCGAGACCGAGCAACCCCTTCTGGACCAGGCGTTGAACCAGGCGAACCAGGCATTGAAGGCGTTGCAGAGCGAGAGTGCAGGCAGTGTCCAGGCGCAGATTTTTGCCGCTCATCAGGAGCTGCTGGAAGACCCCACCTTGCTGGAGCAGGCTCGGGATTTGATCGTCGAAGGCAAGAGCGCGGCCTTTGCCTGGAAAGCCGCCACCGAGGCGACCGCCACGCAGTTCCAGCAATCGGGCAGTGCCTTGCTGGCCGAGCGGGCGATGGATCTGTCCGATGTCGGGCATCGGGTCCTCAAGCTGATTCTCGGCGTACACGACAACGCCTGGGACCTTCCTGAGCAGGCGATCCTGGTGACCGCGCAACTGACGCCGTCCCAGACTGCCAATCTGGACACCTCGCGAATCGCCGGTTTCGTCACGGTGGGTGGCGGTGCTACCAGCCATGTGGCGATCCTCGCCCGTGCACTGGGCCTGCCGTCCTTGTGCGGCGTGCCTGAGCAGGTATTGACCCTCGCCAACGGTACCCCGGTGCTGCTGGATGCCGACAGCGGTGAGCTGCACTTGAATCCAGACCCGGCCCGGATCGAACAACTCCAAGCCTCCCGCGAACGGCAGTTGCGACGGCAGCGGCGTGACCTTGAACAATCGGCCCTGGCGGCCCGTACCCTTGACGGTCATCGAGTCGAGGTCAGTGCCAATGTCGGCTCGCTACGGGACGTGGAGCAGGGCATGACCCTGGGAGGGGAAGGAGTGGGGCTGCTGCGCTCTGAACTGCTTTACCTGGATCGTTCGCAGCCACCCGGCCATGACGAGCAAGCGGCCCTGTACTGCGCTGTCGCCCGGGCTCTGGGCTCCGAACGCAATTTGGTGGTACGCACCTTGGACGTGGGCGGGGACAAGCCGCTGGCCTATGTGCCAATGGCCCGGGAGGCCAACCCGTTCTTGGGCATGCGCGGTATTCGCCTGTGCCTGGAGCGACCGCAGTTGTTACGCGAGCAATTTCGGGCAATTCTCGCCGGTTCGGGGCTGACGCGGCTGCACATCATGCTGCCAATGGTCACGCAACTGTCGGAGTTGCGGCTGGCGCGGCAGATGCTGGACGAGGAGGTGCGCAACCTCGGCCTGTCGCAAACGCCGAAGCTGGGCATCATGATCGAAGTGCCGGCGGCGGCGCTGATGGCCGACCTGTTTGCTCCCGAAGTGGATTTCTTCTCCATCGGGACCAACGACCTGACCCAGTACACCCTGGCCATGGACCGCGACCACCCGCGCCTGGCCAGCCAGGCCGATGGCTTGCATCCGTCGGTGTTGCGCCTGATCGCCCGAACGGTCGAGGCCGCTCACGCCCATGGCAAATGGGTCGGGGTGTGTGGCGCGCTGGCATCGGAATCCTTGGCCGTACCGGTGTTGCTAGGGCTCGGCGTAGATGAGCTATCGGTCAGCGTGCCACTGATTCCGGCAATCAAGGCCCGCGTGCGTGAATGGGACCTGGGCGAATGTCGCACGCTGGCCCAACAGGCCTTGGCCCAGGAAAACGCAGAGCAGGTGCGCGACCTCTTGCGTAGGCATTCATCCACGGCCAGTCCGGCCACCCTGGTCATGGAGCATTGAACATGTTCGACAAACTGCAACAGGCATTCTGGAAAGCCCTGACCCCCGACCTGGTACCGGAAGAGCCCAGGCCAGTGACAGCGGTTGGTGAGTTGTCACCAGCCATCATCGCCGCGTTGGGCGGCACGGATAACCTCACGCACCATCAACCCGTGGCACTGACGCGGCTGCGGGTGGAGTTGCGGGATGTGGCGAGGATCGATCGATCGGGGTTGAGTGCGGCTGGGGTGGTTGGGGTGATGACACTGGAGAACGGCGTGATGCATTTGATCACGGGTTTGCCGAGCTGACCGCAAGACGATTGGCGGTGTTGCGACGCACTCGGGAGAGCCCTGTGGATAACTTCCCCAGGGCTTTTTCATTTTGTTTTTTTCATTTTTGCTGGCCTTACTGTTTCTCATCTGCGGGTGTATCGTATTCGCCTTTTGCGGGCCCAACGGTTCGCGCGGATTCAATAGGTGGTTGCGTTCATGTCCTTTTCCCGTCGCCAAATACTCGGTGGCCTGGCCGGTCTTGTTGTCGTTGGCGTAGGCGCGGGGGGCGCATCGCGGTATTGGCTGGGCAAGATGGCCGACGCAGAGGCGGGTCACGACTATGAACTGATCGCGGCGCCCCTGGACGTTGAGCTGGTGGCTGGGCATAAGACCCAGGCTTGGGCGTTTGGTCCGTCAGCCCCGGGCACTGAGCTGCGGGTGCGCCAGGGCGAGTGGCTGCGAGTGCGCTTCATCAATCACCTGCCGGTGGCCACCACCATTCACTGGCACGGGATCCGTCTGCCGCTGGAGATGGACGGCGTGCCGTACGTCTCGCAACTGCCGGTGCTGCCGGGCGAGTACTTCGATTATAAATTCCGCGTGCCGGACGCCGGCAGCTATTGGTATCACCCCCACGTCAACAGCAGCGAAGAGCTCGGGCGTGGGCTGGTGGGGCCGCTGATCATCGAAGAGCGCGAACCCACCGGCTTCAAATACGAACAGACCCTGAGCCTGAAGAGCTGGCACGTGGATGAACAAGGCGAATTCGTCGCCTTCAGCATTCCCCGTGAGGCGGCCCGTGGCGGCACGGCCGGGCGCCTGGCGACCATCAACGGCGTGCCGCAGGCGGTGATTGATCTGCCAGCCGGGCAGATCACCCGGGTGCGCTTGCTCAACCTGGACAATACCCTGACCTACCGCCTCAATATTCCAGGTGTCGAAGCGCAGATCTATGCGCTGGACGGCAACCCCATCGAACCGCGCCCGCTGGGCAAGGAATACTGGCTTGGCCCGGGCATGCGCATTTGCCTGGCGATCAAGGCGCCGCCGGCCGGCGAGGAGTTGTCGTTGCGCAATGGTCCGGTGCGCCTGGGCACCCTGCGCTCGGTGCCTAACAGTGACGCACCGAGCCAATGGCCGCCGGCCCTGCCGCCCAACCCGGTGTCCGAGCCGGACCTGGCCAATGCCGAGAAACTCAACTTCAATTTCGAATGGGTCGGTTCGGTGTCGGTCAACGTCGACAACGGCAAGCCGCCGAGCCTGTGGCAGATCAACGGCAAGGCCTGGGACATCACCGACAAGACCTGCGCCGACCGGCCAATTGCCACGCTGAAAAAAGGCCAGAGCTACATTTTTGAATTGAAGAACATGACTCAGTATCAGCACCCGATCCACTTGCATGGCATGAGCTTCAAGGTGATCGCGTCCAACCGCCACAAAGTCGTGCCGTACTTCACCGACACCTACCTGCTAGGCAAGAACGAGCGGGCGCAGGTGGCGTTGGTGGCGGATAATCCAGGCGTGTGGATGTTCCACTGCCATGTGATCGACCACATGGAAACCGGCCTGATGGCCGCCATCGAGGTGGCGTGATGCGTCAGATTCGCCCCGCCAAAATCATTGACCGCAGCCGTGACCAGGACTTCATGCGCGAAGCCTTGGCCCTCGCCGCACAAGGCGCTGCCCTGGGTGAAGTGCCGGTGGGCGCGGTGCTGGTGCAGGACGGCGAAATTATCGGGCGTGGCTTCAACTGCCCGATCAGCGGCCACGACCCCAGCGCCCACGCGGAAATGGTCGCCATCCGCGCCGCCGCCCAGGCGGTGAGCAACTATCGCCTGCCCGGCAGCACGCTCTATGTGACGCTGGAGCCGTGCAGCATGTGCGCCGGCCTCATCGTCCACTCGCGCATCGCCCGGGTCGTCTACGGCGCCCTGGAGCCCAAGGCCGGCATCGTGCAGAGCCAGGGGCAGTTTTTCAGCCAGGGGTTCCTGAATCATCGGGTGATGTACGAAGGGGGCGTGCTGGCCGAGGAGTGCAGCGCGGTGTTGAGCGAGTTCTTCAAGGCGCGAAGAGCCAAATCGCAAGATTGAACATCACCCCGTGGCGAGGGAGCTTGCTCCCGCTGGGCTGCGCAGCAGCCCCAAACCATTTAGCACAGTGCATCAGGAAAAACCGTTTGGCAGGTTTTACGACTGCTGCGCAGCCGAGCGGGAGCGCCACAATGGTGGGCAAGCCTTGAGTGAGCAGCGTTGCGCTCCCGCAGTGGAGGATTTTGGTGGCTATTTATTTACGCGCCACAATCACCGCCCGCATCGGCGCCGGCAGACCTTCGATGGTCTTGCTGTGGTCGGCGGGGTCGAGGAAGTCGCTTAGCGACTGATACTTCATCCATTCGGTACCGCGCTGTTCTTCCACGGTGGTCAGGCTCACGTCCACGCAACGCACATCGCTGAACCCGGCGCGGCGCAACCAGCGTTCCAGGGCCGGTACCGAGGGCAGGAACCATACGTTGCGCATCTGCGCGTAGCGATCTTCGGGTACCAGCACCTGATGTTCATCCCCTTCGATCACCAGGGTTTCCAACACCAGTTCGCCGCCCTTGACCAGGCAGTCCTTGAGGGCCAGCAGGTGTTCGATGGGCGAACGACGGTGGTAGAAAACGCCCATGGAAAACACCGTGTCGAAGCCTTCCAACTCCGCCGGCAAGGCCTCGAACGGAAACGGCAGGTGCCAGGCGTTGGGCTGCGAAAGGTAGCGTTGCACGGCCTGGAACTGGCAGAAGAACAGCCAGTTGGGGTCGACACCGATCACGGTGTCGGCCCCGGCGCCGAGCATCCGCCACATGTAGTAACCGTTGCCGCAGCCCACATCGAGGATGCGTTTGCCCTTGAGATCCAAATGCGGCGCTACCCGCGACCACTTCCAGTCCGAGCGCCACTCGGTGTCCACGTGCACGCCGAACAGGTCGAACGGCCCCTTGCGCCATGGCGACAGGCCCATCAGTGCCGTACGCATCTGGGCGCGGGTTTCGTCGGAGCAATCGGTATCGAGGGTCAGGCCGTTCAGCAAGTCGATCTCGCTTGGCTGCAGCACCGGCAAGGCGTCGAGGGCGCTTTGCCAGCGCTCCAGGTCGCCATGGCCCTTTTCCATTTTGCTGTCGAGTTGCGCTTGTAGCGTCGCGGCCCAATCGGCCAGGGGGGTGCCGGCCAGGTGACGGGCGAGGGGAGACAGATCAATCATGGCAGGGCAATCAACGAGGCGAAGTTAAGACACTGGAACCACGGCACGACTTTCGAGAACCCGGCCGCCAGCAGGCGTTCGCGGTGTTCTTCGAGGCTGTCGGGCTTCATGACGTTTTCGATGGCGCTGCGTTTCTGGGCAATTTCCAGTTCGCTGTAGCCATTGGCGCGCTTGAACGCCACATGCAGGTCGTTGAGCAACGCATGTTCCTCGGTATCGTTGAAGCGCAGCTTCTCCGAAAGAATCAGGGCACCGCCGGGCAGCAGCGATTGGCGGATGCGGCCCAACAGCGCAGTGCGTTGGTCCGGTGCGATGAATTGCAGGGTGAAATTCAGCGCCACCACTGAGGCCGGCTGGAAGGTCAGGGCGAGGATGTCGCCTTCAATCACTTCCACCGGCAGCAGTTCCTGGAACATCGAGTCCTGGCCGTTGAGATATTCCCGGCAGCGCTCGACCATCGCTGCCGAGTTATCCACTGCCATCACCCGGCAACCGTCGGTGCGCACATGACGGCGCAGCGCCTGGGTCACCGCGCCCAGGGATGAACCCAGGTCATAGAGCACGCTGTTGGGTTGGGCGAATTGTGCGGCGAGCACGCCGAGGTTCTCGACAATGGTCGGGTAACCCGGCACCGAACGCTTGATCATGTCCGGAAACACCCGCACCACGTCCTCGTTGAAGGCGAAGTCAGGCACTTGGGCCAGGGGTTGGGCGAATAGACGATCGGGCTCTTTGCTCACGGTGGTTCCAGCGGCATGGGTGGTGAAAAGGCCGGCATTTTAACCAAAAAACCTGTGGGAGCGAGCTTGCTCGCGATTGGGGTGGTTCAGCCAGCCATAATGTTGGCTGACAGACAGCTATCGCGAGCAAGCTCGCTCCCACATTATTTGGCTCAGTGTGGCTTTCGGGCGAACGCCGACGCTGTAATGCCCCATTGGCCTAGCCAATAACTGATGATGATCAGGTAAGGCGCGGCATGGAAGGGCGCCACGAACCGGTTGATACCAATCACACTGTCGGAAAAAACAAACGCCAGCGCCCCGGCGGCAGCCAGCCAGGCCGAGCGTTTCGGCACTTCGCTGCCCAGTCGCGCCAGCGCTCGCCAGAGCATGGCGCTGATGACCAGGCCATAGACAATGACGGGAACCAACAGCGGTCCGAGGCCGTTCGACACCAGGATCCCCAACAGCACCGCGCCGATACCCAACGCCAGGGCCAGCGGCAGCAGCGCTGGGCGACGACAGTCGCTGAGGTAGGCTTTCAGGTAGGCCAGGTGTGCCAACAGAAATGCGCCGAGGCCGAACACGAACAGGTCCCCCGGCCAAGCCAGCAACACATCGCCCACCAGTGAGCAGATCAAGCCCAGGCTGATCCAGCGTCGATACTCGCGGGGTGGCGCATCGTGCAGCCAGCCGAGCAGGGCCAGCACCGGCATCGGCTTGACCAGCAGGCATAGCAGCGTGGCGTGTACGGTCAGGCCGTACAGGTAGGCGGCTGCGCCCATCAGTGCAAGGATCAGCCACCCCACGGTCAATTCACCGCAATGGCGCAGTCGAAGGTTTCCACGGGCGGCACTTCCGGTGCCCAAGGTTGTTGATAGGTCAGGCGCAAACGACCGGTGCCGGCGCTGAACGCCTGGAAGCGCCAGGTCGACACACCGGCGGCGCCGACGATGCCGGCATCTTCAGGATTACGATAAACCTCCGGCCCCAGGGCCTTCAGCACGCCGCCCGCCGAATCCTGGATCGCCCAGCGATAGCCGGTGGTGGGGTTGCTGGGCAAGCTCAGGATCAGGTTTTGTCCACTGTTGAGTCGCACCGGGCACTGGCTCAGTTTTTCCACGGTCACGTTGTGTTTCGATTGCGTGGCGCAGGCGCTCAATAGGGCGAGGCTGACAAGGACAAGCAGGCGAGTGAGGGACATAAGGGCAACGGCTCCGGCATTCACGACGAACGGCGAGCATAACCGAAGATGCTACTGGGTGTGTCAGGTGAGCAAGTGTTGTTGCTGATGACGCCATCGCGAGCAAGCTCGCTCCCACAGGGTTTGGTGTGGATCACACATTCTGTGAACGACACAAATCCACTGTGGGAGCGAGCCTGCTCGCGAAGGCGGCAGTCCAGGCGCTACAGGATGATCAGAACAACACCTTGGCCACATCGGCAAACCGCTTGGCAAAGTGCACCGTCACACCTTCCTTGAGGTAGTCCGGCAGTTCTTCGAAGTTGCCCCGGTTGGCTTCCGGCAGGATCAGTTCGTTGATTTTCTGCCGGCGCGCCGCGATCACCTTCTCACGCACCCCGCCAATCGGCAGCACATGCCCGGTGAGGGTCAGTTCGCCGGTCATGGCCACGCCTTTTTTCGGCGGCTGGTTGCGGGCCAGGGACAGCAAGGCGCTGGCCATGGTCACCCCGGCACTTGGGCCATCCTTGGGCGTGGCGCCTTCCGGTACGTGCAGGTGGACGAAGGCTTCATCGAAAAATTTCGGGTCGCCACCAAATTGCTTCAAATGCGAGCTGACGTAGCTGTGGGCGATTTCCGCCGACTCCTTCATCACTTCCCCCAATTGCCCGGTCAGCTTGAAGCCGCGGTTGAGGGTGTGGATGCGTGTCGCTTCGATCGGCAAGGTGGCGCCGCCCATGCTGGTCCAGGCCAGGCCGGTAATCACGCCGATGCCAGACAAGACCTGCTCGTTACGGAACACCGGTTTGCCCAGGGACGCCTCCAGGTCTTTCGGCCCAAGCTTGATGACGGCCTTCGGGTCATCGATCAGTTTCATGACGGCCTTGCGCACCAGTTTGCCCAGTTGTTTCTCCAGTTGCCGCACCCCAGCTTCACGGGCATAGCCGTCGATCAGGGCCTTGAGGGCGCTGTCGTTGATACTCAAGCTGCCCTTGGACACACCGGCCTTGGCCAACTGCTTGGGCCACAAGTGGCGCTTGGCGATGGCGACTTTTTCTTCGGTGATGTAGCCCGACAGGCGGATCACTTCCATCCGGTCCAGCAGTGGGCCGGGGATTGAGTCCAGGGTGTTGGCGGTGCAGACGAAGAGCACTTTCGACAGGTCCAGGCGCAGGTCCAGGTAGTGGTCGAGAAACTCGACGTTCTGTTCCGGGTCGAGGGTCTCCAGCAGGGCCGACGCCGGGTCGCCCTGGTAGCTCTGGCCCATCTTGTCGATCTCGTCGAGCATGATCACCGGGTTCATCACTTCGACGTCCTTGAGTGCCTGCACCAGCTTGCCCGGCTGTGCCCCGATGTAGGTGCGCCGATGGCCCTTGATCTCCGCCTCGTCGCGCATGCCGCCGACGCTGAAACGGTAGAACGGCCGCCCCAGGGATTCGGCAATGGACTTGCCGACGCTGGTCTTGCCCACGCCCGGCGGACCCACCAGCAGCACGATGGAGCCGCTGATTTCGCCTTTGTAGGCACCGACGGCGAGGAATTCCAGGATACGGTCCTTGATGTCATCCAGGCCGGCGTGGTGCTGGTCGAGAACCTTGCGGGCATGCTTGAGGTCAAGCTTGTCCTGGCCGAACACACCCCACGGCACCGAAGTCGCCCAATCGAGGTAATTGCGGGTGACGGCGTATTCCGGCGAGCCGGTTTCCAGGATGGAGAGCTTGTTCATCTCCTCTTCGATGCGCTTCTGCGCCTGGGCCGACAGGGTCTTGCCTTCCAGGCGTTGCTCGAATTGTTCGAGGTCGGCGCTGCGGTCGTCCTTGGTCAGCCCCAGCTCTTGCTGGATGACCTTGAGCTGCTCCTTGAGGAAGAACTCGCGCTGATGTTCGCCGATCTTGTTGTTGACCTCGGCGGAAATCTCTTTCTGCAGCCGCGCCACTTCGACTTCCTTGCGCAGCATCGGCAGCACTTTTTCCATGCGCTTGAGCATCGGCACGCAGTCGAGCACTTCCTGCAACTCACTGCCGGTGGCGGAGGTGAGGGCGGCGGCGAAGTCGGTCAGCGGCGAAGGGTCGTTGGGACTGAAGCGGTTGAGGTAGTTCTTCAGCTCCTCGCTGTACAGCGGATTGAGCGGCAGCAGTTCCTTGATCGCATTGATCAGCGCCATGCCGTAGGCCTTGACCTCGTCGGTCGGCTCGCTTGGCTGGTGTGGGTATTCGACCTCCACCAGATAGGGCGGGCGGTGGTGCTTGAGCCAGGTGCGGATGCGCACGCGTGTCAGGCCCTGGGCAACGAACTGCAGTTTGCCGGCCTCGCGGCTGGCGTGATGCACCTTGACCAGCGTGCCATACAGCGGCAGTGCCGAGGTGTCGAAGTGGCGCGGGTCTTCCTGGGGCGAGTCCATGAAGAACAGCGCCAGGGAGTGATGGTCGGACTTGGCCACCAGTTCCAGGGTTTCGGCCCAGGGTTCTTCATTGACGATGACCGGCAACACCTGGGCCGGGAAGAACGGGCGATTGTGGATGGGAATGATGTAGACCTTGTCCGGCAGGTTCTGGCCAGGCAGGGCCAGGCCGGTGCCGGAGGAGGTGTGTTCGATGTGTTCTGAGTCAGCGTAATCGTTGGTGGCTTCAGTCGAGTGCTGGTCGCTCATGGGGCACCTGCGCAATGGAGTATGGGTCTTAGATGGGGCAGGCGGAGGGTGGTTTCAATGGCGGGTGATTGTTAGCGGTTATTTCATTGGACGGTGTTCAGGCATTTGACAGGTTCAGGGCCGGGCCTGTCGTCAGGCCCGGCCCCCTGTTCAAACGACCCTGTTCAAATCGTTATGGCGTGTCTCTTTCAGGCACAACACGGCGATCACACTGAGCACCGCAGCCCCCGACACATAGCCCCCAACGTAGCTCAGGCCGCCCATTGCCACCAGTTTCTGGGCGAAGAACGGCGCTGCCGAGGCGCCGACGATGCCGCCCAGGTTGTAGGCCGCCGACGCGCCGGTATAGCGCACATGGGTTGGGAACAGCTCCGGCAGCAAGGCGCCCATGGGCGCGAAGGTCACGCCCATCAGGAACAGCTCTATGCACAGGAACAGCGCCACGCCTGCGGTCGAGCCGTGGGTCAGCAAGGGTTCCATGGCGAAACCCGAGGCAATCGCCAGCACACCGCCGATCAGCAGCACCGGTTTGCGCCCGTAGCGGTCGCTGGCCCAGGCCGACAAGGGCGTGGCGGCGGCCATGAACAGCACAGCAAAGCACAGCAGGCCCAGGAACGTCTCGCGGCTGTAGCCGAGGGTGGCCACGCCGTAGCTCAGGGAAAACACCGTCGAGATGTAGAAGAGCGCGTAACACACCACCATGGCTGCCGCGCCCAGCAACGTCGGTGCCCAGTATTGGCTGAACAGCTCGACCAAGGGGATTTTCACTCGTTCCTGACGGGCCATGGCATTGGCGAATACCGGGGTTTCATGGAGCTTGAGCCGCACATAGAGGCCGACGAGCACCAGCACCGCGCTGAGCAGGAAGGGGATCCGCCAGCCCCAGGAACGAAACTGCTCGTCGTCCAGGGTCATGGCCAGGGTCAGGAACAGCCCGTTGGCCGCCAGGAAGCCGATGGAGGGTCCCAGTTGCGGGAACATGCCGAACCAGGCGCGCTTGCCCTTGGGGGCGTTCTCGGTGGCGAGCAACGCCGCGCCGCCCCATTCACCGCCCAACCCAAGGCCCTGGCCGAAGCGCAGCAAGCACAGCAGGATCGGCGCCCAGGCGCCAATACTGGCGTAACCGGGCAGCACGCCGATGAGGGTGGTGCACACGCCCATCAGCAACAGGGACGCCACCAGCGTGGACTTGCGCCCGATCCGGTCACCGAAGTGGCCGAACAGCGCCGATCCCAGTGGGCGGGCGAGGAAGGCGATGCCGAAGGTCAGAAAGGACGACAGCATCTGTGCCGTGCCTGAGGTTTGTGGGAAGAACACCGGCCCGATCACCAGGGCGGCGGCCGTGGCGTAGACGTAGAAGTCGTAGAACTCGATGGCGGTGCCGATGAAACTCGCGGTCGCCACGCGGGTGGCGGAGTTCGTCGGCTGGGCAGGCACTGCCTCGTTGCAAGTGGTGGTTGTCATGCAGTTATCCCTGACAGTCATGTGCTCCGTTGGAGCGAATTATTATGGTTGAACGCCCAGGGATGTGGGCAGGTGTCCTTTTCGCTGTTTCGGGTAGGAACAGTCGCAGGCTGATGCGGATTTTGCCGATGGTCTGGCCGGAACCGGCTAAGTGCGGGTAAGCACAGGGTTCGGGCGGGGCTGGGTAAGCGGCTTGAGTATAGGAAGGGGGCTAACGAATCAACAAGTGAGCCTGCACACATTCGTGACGCTTGCGCAGAACCCTGTGGCGAGGGAGCTTGCTCCCGCTGGGCTGCGAAGCAGCCCCAAAGCAGAAACCCCAACCTGCCTGACACACCGCTTTATCAGATTTCAGGGCTGCTGCGCAGCCCAGCGGGAGCAAGCTCCCTCGCCACAGGGGCGATCCTGCATCCGGTCCAAACAGGAGCTTCAGGAAACGGCAGGCACCGAACTGTTATGCCACACCAGCACTTGGCTGACGCGGTTGTCCACGGTCTCGATGATTTCCAGCCTATAACGGCCGATCTTCAGGCATACCGGGCTTTCCGGGATGGTTTCCAGCGCTTCGGTCACCAGCCCGTTGAGGGTCTTGGGGCCGTCGCAAGGTAGATGCCAGCCCAGGGTCCTGTTCAGTTCGCGGATCGACGCGGCGCCATCGATCATCAAGCGCCCATCGGGCTGGGGATGGACGTGGGGGTTGTCGAGGCTGTGCTGGCTTTCGAATTCACCGACGATTTCTTCGAGAATGTCTTCCAGGGTGACGATGCCCAGCACTTCGCCGTATTCGTCCACCACCATGCCCAGGCGCCGTTGCTGCTTGTGGAAATTCAACAATTGCAGCTGCAGCGGCGTGCTTTCGGGCACGAAGTAAGGTTCGTGGCAGGCGGCCAGCAGTGCTTCCTTGGTGAGGCTCGCGTCCGCCAGCAGATGACGGATCTGGCGGGTGTTGAGCACCGCCTCGACCTGATTGATATCGCTGTGGAACACCGGCAGGCGTGTACGCCGGTTCAGGCGCAACTGTTCAATGATGTCGCCAATGGGGTCGTCGAGGTTGATGCCATCGACTTCGCTGCGCGGCAGCAGGATGTCATTGACGGTAATGTTGTCCAGGGCATGGATGCCGGAAATCGTGTGCAGCCGGCTGTTGCGGTGCTCCGGCTCGTGCTCATTGTGCGCAGGAGCGGGCATCTCGTCGTCGCTTTGCTGTACCACGCTGCGCTTGCGGGCAAATGGGCGCAGCAGCAACTGACTGATGCCATTCAACAGCCAGGCAAAGGGGTAAAGAATCTTCAGGGGCACGCCAAGCAGGGCATTGCCGAGTGTCAGCACCGCATCGGGCTGGCGGACGGCCAGGGTGCGCGGCAGGTAATCGGCGAAGACCAGCAGGGCCGCACTGGTGCCGAGCCAGGCCATCCAGGGACCGTTTTCCAGCCAGGTAAAAATCGCCAGCAACGTGCCGATCACCACGGCCAGGGTGCGGCAGAGGGTATTGCACAGAATCAGGCTGTCCCGGGGGAAATTCAGCGTCACCAGCGGTTTGTCGTTGGCGCGCGAGGCCTTGCGTTGGGCCAGCAGGTGCAGTTGGGCGGCTTCGATCGCGGTAAACAGGGCCGACCAGAGGATCAGCACGACCAACACAGCGAACAGCGGCCCCACGGGCAAGGTATCCATCAGGGCCGTCCGTCAGATATGCAGGATGTATTCACGGACCAGCTTGCTGCCGAAGTAAGCCAGCATCAGCAAGCAGAAACCGGCCAGGGTCCAGCGAATCGCCTTATGACCACGCCAGCCGAGACGGTTGCGGCCCCACAGCAGCACGCTGAACACCACCCACGCCAGGCAGGCCAGCAGGGTTTTGTGCACCAGATGCTGGGCGAACAGGTTCTCGACGAACAGCCAGCCGGAGAGCAGCGACAGCGACAGCAGGGTCCAGCCGGCCCAGAGGAAGCCGAACAGCAGGCTTTCCATGGTTTGCAGCGGCGGGAAGTTGCGGATCAGCCCTGACGGGTGCTTGTGCTTGAGTTGGTGATCCTGCACCAGCAGCAGCAACGCCTGGAACACCGCGATGGTGAACAGGCCGTAGGCGAGGATCGACAGCAGGATGTGGGCCAGGATGCCGGGCTCTTCGTCGATGATCTGCACCGTGCCCGACGGCGCGAACTGCGCCAGCAGCACCGTGGCCAGCCCTAGCGGGAAAAGCAGCACCAGCAGGTTTTCCACCGGGATGCGCGAGCAAGCCACCAGCGTCAGGGCGATCACGGCCACGGCGATCAGGCTGGCGGCATTGAAAAAGTCCAGGCCCAGGCCGATCGGCGTCATCAAATGGGTATAAAGGCTGGCCGCATGGCCGAGCACCGCCAGCACGCCAAGCGTGACCAGCAGGCGTTTGTTCGCCTTGGCGCCGGTGGCCAGGCGGGTGCCTTGATAGAGGGTCGCAGCGGCATAGAGGCAGGCGGCGGCGAGAGTGGCAAGCAAACTGGGTGACAAGGGGAGCATAAATCCTGTTAGGCAAGCCCGAAAGGCGCTGAGTTTGGCATAGAATCCCCACCGCACGAAAGACCACCGCAACTGACAGCGAGCTGTACGTCGCACGCTTCTTCGCTATAATCCGCGACCTGCCCACGCCGCAGGCTCGCCGAGCACATTTTTCACGGTCTGGGCCGCCATTATCCCGGTCTTATCTGGGCCTGAAAGGATCGCGCATGTTTGAAAACCTAACCGACCGTCTCTCGCAGACGCTGCGCCATGTCACCGGCAAGGCGAAACTGACCGAGGACAACATCAAAGACACCTTGCGCGAAGTGCGCATGGCGTTGCTTGAAGCCGACGTCGCCCTGCCGGTGGTCAAGGACTTCGTCAATTCGGTCAAGGAACGCGCCGTCGGCACCGAGGTGTCGCGCAGCCTGACGCCAGGCCAGGCGTTCGTGAAGATCGTCCAGGCCGAACTCGAAAGCCTGATGGGCGCCGCCAACGAAGACCTGAACCTGAGCGCCGTGCCACCCGCCGTGGTGTTGATGGCCGGTCTGCAGGGCGCGGGCAAGACCACGACGGTCGGCAAGCTGGCGCGCTTCCTTAAAGAGCGCAAGAAGAAGTCGGTGATGGTGGTGTCCGCGGACATCTATCGTCCGGCGGCGATCAAGCAACTGGAAACCCTGGCCAACGACATCGGCGTGACGTTCTTCCCGTCCGACCTGAGCCAGAAGCCGGTGGACATCGCCCAGGCGGCAATTAAAGAAGCAAAGCTCAAGTTCATCGACGTGGTCATCGTCGATACCGCCGGTCGCCTGCACATCGATGAAGAGATGATGGGCGAGATCAAGGCGCTGCATGCCGCGATCAACCCGGTGGAAACCCTGTTCGTGGTCGATGCGATGACCGGCCAGGACGCGGCCAACACCGCCAAGGCGTTCGGTGATGCGCTGCCGCTGACCGGCGTGATCCTGACCAAGGTCGATGGCGACGCCCGTGGCGGTGCCGCACTGTCGGTACGCGCCATCACCGGCAAGCCGATCAAGTTCATCGGTATGGGCGAAAAGAGTGAGGCCCTCGAACCGTTTCACCCCGAGCGTATCGCTTCGCGTATCCTGGGCATGGGCGACGTGCTCAGCCTGATCGAGCAGGCCGAACAGACCCTCGACAAGGACAAGGCCGATAAACTGGCCAAGAAGCTGAAGAAGGGCAAGGGCTTCGACCTCGAAGACTTCCGCGACCAGCTGCAGCAAATGAAGAACATGGGCGGCCTCGGCGGACTCATGGACAAACTGCCGAACATCGGTGGCGTGAACCTGGCGCAGATGGGCAACGCCCAGGGCGCGGCTGAGAAGCAGTTCAAGCAGATGGAAGCCATCATCAACTCCATGACCCCGGCCGAGCGCCGCGACCCTGAGCTGATCAGCGGTTCGCGCAAACGCCGTATCGCCATGGGTTCCGGCACCCAGGTGCAGGACATCGGCCGCTTGATCAAGCAGCACAAGCAGATGCAGAAGATGATGAAGAAATTCTCCGCAAAAGGCGGAATGGCCAAGATGATGCGCGGCATGGGCGGTATGTTGCCCGGCGGTGGCATGCCCAAGATGTAAAGAATCCAGGCGCCGGCAGTCATGCCGGTGCCGCCCACGGGGACGTGGGATCTCCAGCCAACCCGCCTGCGGCGGGAGCTGACCGTGGCAGATCTGAATGGCATGCGGGTTAGGTGCCGGAAAAAGACATTTGCAAAAGTCTGGATATTCCTTAGAATATGCGGCCTTTCGGGCACCTATGCCCGCTGTGCATTTAGATTTGCAGCACCGACTACAGGAACGATGTTCACATGCTAACAATCCGTCTTGCCCTTGGCGGCTCCAAAAAGCGCCCGTTTTACCACCTGACCGTAACCGACAGCCGCAACCCGCGTGACGGTTCCCACAAGGAACAGGTTGGTTTCTTCAACCCTGTTGCCCGTGGTCAGGAAGTTCGTCTGTCCGTGAACCAAGAGCGCGTAGCCTACTGGCTGAGCGTTGGTGCACAACCTTCTGAGCGTGTTGCTCAGTTGTTGAAGGAAACGGCTAAGGCTGCGGCCTGAGCAATATGAACGCGACGCCAAAAGATGCTGATGATTTGATCGTTGTTGGCAAGATCTATTCTGTTCATGGCGTTCGCGGCGAAGTGAAGGTGTATTCCTTTACTGATCCGATCAAAAACCTGTTGGAGTACAAAACCTGGACGCTCAAGCGCGAAGGTAGCGTGAAACAGGTTGAGCTGGTCAGCGGACGCGGGAACGACAAGTTCCTGGTCGCAAAGCTCAAGGATCTCGATGATCGTGAAGAAGCGCGTCTTCTTGCCGGTTATGAGATCTGCGTGCCGCGCAACCTGTTCCCTGAACTGACCGACGGCGAGTACTACTGGTACCAGCTGGTGGGTCTGAAGGTCATCGACCACCTCGGGCAATTGCTCGGGAAAATCGATCACCTGCTCGAGACCGGTTCGAACGATGTCATGGTGGTCAAGCCTTGCGTCGGCAGCCTGGATGATCGCGAACGCCTGTTGCCCTATACCGAGCAATGCGTGTTGGCCGTCGACCTTGCGGCAGGCGAGATGAAGGTGGAATGGGATGCGGATTTCTAAACGTGGCTAATTTGCGCGTTGAAGTCATCACATTGTTTCCCGAGATGTTTTCCGCCATCAGCGAGTACGGCATAACCAGCCGCGCGGTGAAACAGGAGCTGTTGCAGCTTACCTGTTGGAATCCGCGGGACTACACCACGGATCGGCATCACACTGTGGACGATCGCCCGTTTGGCGGTGGTCCGGGCATGGTGATGAAGATCAAGCCCCTGGAAGACGCTCTGGTTCAGGCCAGAACCGCTGCAGGGGAAGGTGCGAAGGTAATTTACCTGTCGCCCCAAGGCCGTCAGCTGACTCAGTCGGCGGTCCGCGAGCTGGCGAATCTGGATGCATTGATCCTGATTGCCGGCCGTTATGAAGGCATCGACGAGCGTTTCATTGAAGCTCATGTCGATGAAGAGTGGTCGATTGGCGACTATGTACTGTCTGGCGGCGAGCTGCCGGCGATGGTCCTGATCGATGCGGTTACACGACTGCTGCCTGGAGCTTTAGGGCATGCAGATTCCGCTGAGGAAGATTCCTTTACGGATGGTCTGCTGGATTGCCCGCACTACACCCGACCGGAGGTGTATGCGGATCAGCGTGTTCCCGACGTGTTGCTAAGTGGCAACCACGCGCACATCCGGCGTTGGCGTTTACAGCAGTCCCTTGGTCGGACCTATGAACGACGCGCCGATCTTCTGGAAAGCCGCTCGCTTTCTGGAGAAGAGAAGAAGCTGCTCGAGGAATACATCCGCGAGCGGGACGATAGTTAACAACGTATCGATGGTAAGTCCGACGACTTGCCTTAGGAGCACAGCATGACTAACAAAATCATCCTTGCACTCGAAGCAGAGCAGATGACCAAAGAAATCCCTACCTTTGCCCCGGGCGACACCATTGTCGTTCAGGTGAAAGTGAAGGAAGGCGACCGTTCGCGTCTGCAAGCGTTCGAAGGTGTTGTTATCGCCAAGCGTAACCGTGGCGTGAACAGTGCTTTCACCGTTCGTAAAATCTCCAACGGTGTTGGCGTAGAGCGTACTTTCCAGACCTACAGCCCGCAAATCGACAGCATGGCAGTGAAGCGTCGCGGTGACGTGCGTAAAGCCAAGCTGTACTACCTGCGTGACCTGTCCGGTAAAGCAGCTCGCATCAAGGAAAAACTGGCTTAAGTCCAGCTTCCGATGCAAAAAAAGCAGCCTGCGGGCTGCTTTTTTGTTGCCTGCGATTTGGTCTTTGAGCACCCTGCATACCTTCATTTCTATTTCGATGCCGCCTGCGTTCGCATCCTTCATGAGTTTTTATGCCAGCCATCGATCACCCGTTGATAGACCAGTTTCTCGACACCTTGTGGCTGGAAAAGGGTCTGTCCGATAACACCCGCGATGCCTACCGCAGCGACCTGGCCCTGTTTAACGGTTGGCTGCAGGAAAAAGGCCTGGAACTGGCCAACGCCGGGCGGGAGTTGATCCTCGATCACCTGGCATGGCGTTTGGAACAGAACTACAAGCCGCGATCCACCGCACGATTTCTTTCCGGCCTACGTGGGTTTTATCGCTATCTGCTGCGGGAAAAGCTGATCTCGGTGGATCCAACCTTGCGTGTGGAGATGCCACAACTGGGGCGTCCACTGCCCAAGTCCCTGTCGGAAGCCGATGTGGAGGCATTGCTGGCAGCGCCGGACCTCAGCGAAGCCATCGGCCAGCGCGACCGGGCCATGCTGGAGGTGTTGTACGCTTGCGGCCTGCGGGTTACCGAGTTGATCAGCCTGACGCTGGAGCAGGTCAACCTGCGCCAGGGCGTATTGCGTGTGATGGGCAAGGGCAGCAAGGAACGCTTGGTGCCCATGGGTGAAGAAGCCATCGTCTGGGTTGAACGCTACATGCGCGATGCCCGCCATGAACTGCTGGGCGGGCGTCCCAGCGACGTATTGTTCCCAAGCCTGCGTGGCGAGCAGATGACCCGCCAGACCTTCTGGCACCGCATCAAGCACCAGGCCAAGGTGGCCGGGATCGGCAAGTCCCTCTCGCCCCATACCTTGCGCCATGCCTTCGCCACACACCTGCTCAATCACGGCGCCGACTTGCGGGTGGTGCAGATGCTGCTGGGCCACAGCGACCTGTCCACCACCCAGATCTACACCCATGTGGCCCGGGCGCGATTGCAGGACTTGCACGCCAAGCATCACCCGCGCGGCTGACATCTGCCGTGATGTTGTCAATGCTGACGTCATCGCGAGCAAGCTCGCTCCCACATCTCGGACGTGTGCCGGGCCGCAATTGTGCGTCCACCACAAATCCCCTGTGGGAGCGAGCTTGCTCGCGATGACGGCGTGTCAGCCGACATCAATCCTGTGTGTGCTTAGAAAACGTCTTGCGACAGCTGCATTCGGCCACGCGGGCCTTATGTGGTAGGCTTTGCCGGTTTGCACAGTGGGCGGCCGGAACTCGAATCTGCGGGTCGGCGTTTCCCCGTCCCATTTGTTCGCCTCAGGAGTCCCCATGCGTTTGATCCAGATGTTCACCGCCGCCGCCATTGCGTTGGCCAGTACCTTTGCCATCGCCGACGACGCGGCCGACAAGGCTATCCGCAAGAGCCTGGAAAACCTTCAGCTCGAAGTGCCGATCGAAACCATCTCCGCCAGCCCCATGGCCGGTCTGTATGAGATCAAGCTCAAGGGCAGCCGTGTGCTTTACGCCAGCGCCGACGGCCAGTACATCGTCCAGGGCAACCTCTTTGAGCTCAAGGGCGGCAAGCCGGTCAATCTCACCGAGCTGACCGAGCGCCAGGGCGTTTCCAAACTGATCAACGGCATTCCGGTTGCCGAAACCGTGGTTTACCCTGCGGTGGGTGAAACCAAGTCCCACATCACGGTATTCACCGACACCACCTGCCCGTATTGCCACAAGCTTCATGCCGAAGTACCGGAGCTGAACAAGCGCGGTATCGAAGTGCGTTACGTCGCGTTCCCGCGCCAGGGCCTGGGCTCGCCGGGTGACGAACAGTTGCAGGCGGTCTGGTGTTCCAAGGACAAGAAAGCGGCCATGGACAAAATGGTCGACGGCAAGGAAATCAAGGCCGCCAAGTGCGAGAACCCGGTTTCCAAGCAGTTCGCCCTCGGACAGTCAATAGGTGTGAACGGTACGCCAGCGATTGTTTTGGCGGACGGTCAGGTAATTCCGGGCTACCAGCCGGCGCCACAAGTCGCCAAACTGGCCCTTGGCGCGAAATGAAATGATGATGGGCGGTCGGTTTCTGAAGATCTCGGCTCGGCGAAAACCTTCGTCGGGCCGTTAAACACTGAGTCGCGTTACTGCGCGGCTGTATTTCACGGCCGACCTTGCGTCGGCCGTTTCATGGGGAGTCAAGAGTGAATCCGGTCAAAGTAGGCATCTGTGGGTTAGGTACCGTCGGTGGCGGCACCTTCAACGTACTTCAGCGCAACGCCGAGGAAATTTCTCGTCGTGCCGGGCGTGGAATCGAAGTGGCACAAATTGCCATGCGCACGCCAAAGCCTCAGTTCCAGACGACCGGTATTGCGATTACCAACGATGTCTTCGAAGTGGCCACGAACCCTGAGATCGACATCGTCATAGAGCTGATGGGCGGCTATACCGTTGCCCGCGAGCTGGTACTCAAGGCCATCGAGAATGGCAAGCATGTGGTCACCGCGAACAAGGCGCTTATCGCTGTTCACGGTAATGAGATTTTCGCCAAGGCTCGCGAGAAGGGCGTGATCGTTGCGTTCGAAGCCGCCGTGGCCGGTGGTATTCCAGTGATCAAGGCGATCCGTGAAGGATTGTCCGCCAACCGCATCAACTGGGTGGCCGGGATCATCAACGGCACCGGTAACTTCATCCTTACCGAAATGCGCGAGAAGGGTCGCACCTTCGAAGACGTGCTCGCCGAAGCCCAGGCCCTGGGTTATGCCGAAGCCGATCCGACCTTCGACGTGGAAGGCATCGACGCGGCGCACAAGCTGACCATCCTGGCGTCCATCGCCTTCGGTATTCCGCTGCAGTTCGACAAGGCGTACACCGAAGGCATCACCAAGCTGACCACCGCTGACGTGAACTACGCCGAAGCCTTGGGCTACCGCATCAAGCACCTGGGTGTGGCTCGCAGCACCGCCAGCGGCATCGAGCTGCGCGTGCACCCGACGCTGATCCCGGCCGACCGCCTGATCGCCAACGTCAACGGCGTGATGAACGCGGTGATGGTCAACGGCGATGCCGCTGGCTCGACCCTGTTCTATGGCGCCGGTGCCGGCATGGAACCGACGGCTTCCTCGGTGGTGGCCGACCTGGTGGATGTGGTTCGTGCCATGACCTCCGATCCGGAAAACCGTGTGCCACACCTGGCTTTCCAACCGGACTCGTTGTCGGACCATCCGATCCTGCCGATCGAAGCGTGCGAAAGTGCCTACTACCTGCGTATCCAGGCCAAGGATCATCCGGGCGTCCTGGCCCAGGTGGCGAGCATTCTTTCGGAGCGTGGTATCAACATTGAGTCGATCATGCAGAAAGAAGTGGAGGAGCACGACGGCCTGGTGCCGATGATCCTGCTGACCCACCGTGTGGTCGAGCAGCGTATCAATGATGCGATCACTGCGCTGGAGGCCCTGCAGGGCGTGGTGGGGCCGGTGGTCCGTATCCGCGTCGAGCATTTGAATTGAAGCAGCTGCAAGCGCCAAGTTAAAAGCTGCAAGTTAAATCAATACAGCTGCAAGCCATGAGCTGCAAGCTACAAGTAAAGCCCCGCCGCTTTTAACTTGTAGCTTGTAGCTTGAAGCTCGAAGCTCAAACCAAAGGTTTGCCCCCATGCGCTATATCAGCACCCGCGGCCAGGCTCCGGCCCTGAATTTCGAAGAAGTCCTGCTGGCCGGCCTGGCCACGGACGGCGGCCTCTATGTGCCGGAAAGCCTGCCGCGTTTCACCCAGGAAGAAATTGCCTCCTGGGCCGGCCTGCCGTATCACGAGTTGGCCTTCCGGGTGATGCGCCCGTTCGTCACCGGCAGCATCCCCGACGCCGATTTCAAGAAGATTCTGGAAGAGACCTACAGCGTCTTTTCCCACAACGCCATCGCACCGTTGCGTCAGCTCAACGGTAACGAATGGGTGATGGAGCTGTTCCACGGCCCGACCCTGGCATTCAAGGACTTCGCCCTGCAATTGCTCGGTCGTCTGCTGGACTACGTGTTGCAAAAGCGTGGCGAGCGGGTGGTCATTGTCGGTGCCACCTCCGGCGACACCGGGTCGGCCGCCATCGAAGGCTGCAAGCATTGCGAGAACGTCGACATTTTCATCCTGCACCCGCACAACCGTGTCTCGGAAGTGCAGCGTCGGCAGATGACGACGATTTTCGGCGATAACATCCACAACATTGCCATCGAAGGCAACTTCGATGACTGCCAGGAAATGGTCAAGGCCAGTTTTGCCGACCAGGGTTTCCTCAAGGGTACGCGGTTGGTGGCGGTGAACTCGATCAACTGGGCGCGGATCATGGCCCAGATCGTTTATTACTTCCACGCGGCCCTGCAATTGGGCGGCCCGGCCCGTTCAGTGTCGTTCTCGGTGCCCACCGGCAACTTCGGCGATATCTTCGCCGGTTACCTGGCGCGCAACATGGGGCTACCGATCAATCAGTTGATCGTCGCCACCAATCGCAACGACATCCTGCATCGCTTCATGAGCGGTAACCAGTACGTCAAGGAAACCCTGCACGCCACGCTGTCGCCGTCCATGGACATCATGGTGTCGTCGAACTTCGAGCGCCTGCTGTTCGACCTGCACGGTCGCAATGGCGCGGCGATTGCTGGCCTGATGGACAGTTTCCGCCAGGGTGGTGGTTTCAGCGTCGAGCCCGAGCGCTGGACCGAAGCCCGCAAGCTGTTCGATTCCCTGGCGGTAGACGACGCGCAAACCTGCGAAACCATTGCCGAAGTGTTCGCACAGAGCGGTGAACTGCTCGATCCGCACACGGCTATCGGCGTGAAAGCCGCCCGTGAGTGCCGTCGCAGCCTGGACATTCCGATGGTGATCCTGGGCACTGCGCATCCGGTTAAGTTTCCGGATGCAGTGCTGAAGGCCGGCGTAGGAAAAGCACTTGAGCTACCTGCACATCTTTCTGATTTGTTTGAGCGAGATGAGCGTTGCACCGTGTTGCCCAACGACCTGAAAGCCGTGCAGGCCTTTGTCAGCCAGCATGGCAACCGCGGCAAGCCACTCTAACCGCTGAAGCCTGTCACATTTTGAAGCCCGTCTCCTGACGGGCTTTCTTGTTTCTGCATGCCAAACTGGTCGGGTTTTTCGCCCTTGGAGGGACGGGCGAGTCATCTCGAAGGAAATGCAGATGGTGTTTTTTATCAAAGGCAAACCAGCGTTGGGCTGGATGATGGGGCTGGCCCTGATGTACTGGGGGCAGGGTGGCAATGCGGCACAATTGGCGACCTTCGAAACGCCGTCGCTCGAACCGGGCGAGCAGTTGGTGCTGAATGCGCAGGAATTGAAGTGGATCAAGGAGAACCCGCGGGTCATCGTGGCTTCGATGCAGTTCCCGCTGTACCTATTCAAGAATGAACTGGGGCAGTGGGACGGCCTGAATCATGAAATTCTCCAGCGTATTGCGCACATGACGGGGCTTGAGTTCGTGCATCGCGAGTCGTTCTCCCCCGGTCAGTTGCTGACGATGCTGGAGAACGGCGAGGCCGACATGACGACTCTCCTGGCGATGAACGATGAACGCAGGGATTTCCTCAGTTTCAGCCATGCGTTTGGCGGTTCCGGCTGGGTGTTCGTCAGCCGTGACGGAGAGTCGGTGCTCCATGCGTTGGAGCAACTGGAGGGCAAGGTCCTGGCATTGCCGGCACGGCATGCCTTGGAGGCGGAAATCAGGCGCGACTACCCGGCCATCGAATTACGCACGACCAAGACGTATGGAGAGGCACGGGCGCTGGTGGAGAGCCGGGAGGCCTACGCCACCATAGAAAATGAAACGGGGGTGCATCTTTATCCGGCTGGGCAGTTGCAGGTAGGAAGTGGCCTTGAGGGCAAGTGGGAACCGGACTACCTGGCGGTGCGCCAAGACCTGGCGCCGTTGCTGGGTATCTTGAATAAAGCGCTGGAAGTCTTTCCAGCCGAGGACATGCGTGCCCTGCGCGCCAAGTGGATGGCGGGTGTTGCTCCCACCCAGGCGCCATCGATCTGGCTGCGTATGTCCCGTTGGGGCTACTGGTGCGTGACCGTGGTCGTGTCGTTCGGTTTCCTGTCCCTGTTGTGGAACCGTCGCCTGAAGACACAGATCGATCAGCGCCTCAAGGCCGAGGCGGTCCTCAAGGACCAGCTGGTGCTCCAGAGAGCCTTGATGGATGCCATTCCCGATCCGATTTTCATCCGCGATCTCGAAGGGCGCCTGATCATGTGCAACAAAAGTTACGAAGACCAGTTGGCGACCCGTTTCGAAAAACTGCGGGGTAGGCGGCTGACTGACTCCCCGACGTTCCCGCCGGCCACCGCCGAGCTGCTACACGGGGAGGTGATGGAGCAATTGCGAACCCGCCAGTCCCGATTCGTCGACCGACAGTTGATGTTCAGCGGCGGATTACGGGAAATCTACCACTGGTCGGTACCCTTCTACGGCGCCGATGGGCAGCTGCGCGGAATTTTAGGCGGATGGATCGATGTCGGGCGCCGGTGGAGCCGCTCCGACAAGCTCCTCGCTTGACCGGGACCGGTCGCCACGAAAATGGCTGCAGGTGAAGGCTGTTGTTTCCCTGTCATATTGGACGCGCATGCTCGGTTGAACAGGTTTGAGGCGCGCCGGTTCGGTGCGCTGGCGAACTTTCTGCCGTGGCCCAGGGTCACTTACTGTGAACATGCAGTTGTTTTCGGACTATTGAAGGGTGAGCGAATGGAAAGTATCAGCCTATTGCTAGGTGAGGCTTTGAGCCCGTATCAGGTCACGCTGACTCCCTTCGGCGCCAAGGGCGAATGCCTGGTGACGCTGAAGAATGCCGTGGGGAGCATCATGGTCGAGCGGGTGTTCAACCAGGCCCAATTGAACGATAAGCGCCAACTGACGGACGTGGTCGATGGCCTGCATCGCGATGTACTGATTGCTGAGGGCCGCTTGGAGCCTTGTGTGATTGCGGCGTTGCGCAATCTGGCGCGCGACAAGGTGATGACCGTCCCGAATTGAACAGGATTTTGTGGGAACCTTCTTACGTCCTGATGAGTCAGACCTTTTACCAGCAAGAGCGAGCATTGTGCTCCGGTGCTTGTCGCTTGTTGTACTGACCTCAAAAATGGTCACGTTTAACCCCGAGTCGTCTCCCCACTTCTCGGGGTTTCTTTTTGTCCGGCGTTTAAGATTGCAGCTCGCCCAGCCAACTGAGCCGCGCCGAACCCCTGTGGGAGCGAGCCTGCTCGCGATAGCGGAGTGCCAGTCAGTATCAAGTTGACTGAACCGACGCAATCGCGAGCAAGCTCGCTCCCACAGTTGATCTTCAGTGGACACCGATTTTCGTTCACGGCAGATCCCAATGGCGCGTCAAATGGCCCCATCACTGCGCAGCTGGGCGATCTGCTGGGCATCGTAGCCCAGCTCGCCGAGTACGTGTGCAGTGTGCTCACCCAGCGCCGGCCCGACCCATTCGGAGCTTCCCGGTGTGTCGGACAGTTTCGGTACGATCCCCGGCATCTTGAACGCCTTGCCGTCCGGCAGCTTGGCCTGCAGAAACATTTCACGAGCGAGGAACTGCGGGTCGCTGAACATATCTTCGGCGCTGAAGATCCGGCTGGCCGGCACCCCGGCCTGGTTCAACTGCTCGATGACGGCATCGAGTGGCAGCGAGTTGACCCAGCGATCGATGACCCCGTACAACTCATCGCGGCGGCTGTCGCGCCCATCATTGCTGGCCAGTTGCGGATCATTGGCCAGGTCATCACGGCCGATGATCTGCATGAAACGCTTGAAGATCGCGTCACCGTTGGCGCCTATTTGCACGTGTTTGCCATCGGCGCTGGTGTGGATGGACGACGGGGTGATGCCGGGCATGATGTTGCCGGTGCGCTCGCGGATGAAACCGAACACATCGAACTCCGGCACCATGCTCTCCATCATTGCGAAAATCGCCTCATACAACGCCACATCGACCACTTGTCCGGTTCCACCGTTGACCTCGCGGTGACGCAGGGCCATCAGTGCGCCGATCACGCCCCAGAGAGCGGCGATCGAATCGCCGATGGAGATTCCGGTGCGCACGGGCGGACGGTCCTCGAACCCGGTGATGTAGCGCAGGCCGCCCATCGACTCGCCCACTGCGCCGAACCCGGGCTGATCCTTCATCGGACCGGTCTGGCCGAAGCCTGAGAGCCGCACCATCACCAGTTTCGGGTTCAGTGCATGCAATACATCCCAGCCCAGGCCGAGCTTTTCCAAAACCCCGGGGCGGAAGTTCTCGATCAGGATGTCGGCTTCACCGATCAGTTTTTTTAGAATCGCCAGGCCTTCGGGGTGCTTGAGGTTCAGGGTCAGGGATTTCTTGTTGCGTGCCTGGACGAACCACCACAACGATGTCCCTTCGTAAAGTTTGCGCCACTTGCGCAACGGGTCACCGCCGTTAGGCGATTCGACCTTGATCACCTCGGCACCGAACTCACCGCAGATGCGCGAGGCAAACGGCCCGGCGATCAAGGTGCCGAGTTCGATGACTTTGACGCCGGCAAGGGGTTTGGCAGTAAGCGACATGAGTAATCCTGTAAGGCAAAGGCAGAACGAATAGAGGGTTTTATCATAGGCCAACCGTCGTCGCCGCAGGTTGATGGTCGGCAATTCGTGGATTGCCCGCGTCATCGGTTAGACTTGCCGCCTTTCTCTGTATCAAGAAGCCCGTTCATGGCCCAGCCGTCCACGACCTATAAGTTTGAACTGAACCTCACCGACCTCGACCGCAATGTGTACGAGAGCGTGAAGCAGACCATTGCCCGCCATCCTTCGGAAACTGAAGAACGCATGACTGTGCGTCTGCTGGCCTACGCATTCTGGTACAACGAACTGCTCGCATTCGGTCGTGGTCTGTCAGACGTCGATGAACCTGCGCTGTGGGAAAAAAGCCTGGATGACCGTGTGCTGCACTGGATCGAAGTCGGCCAGCCCGACGCCGATCGCCTGACCTGGTGCTCGCGCCGCACCGAGCGTACCAGCCTGCTGGCCTACGGCAGCCTGCGCGTCTGGGAAGGCAAGGTGATCCCGGCCGTCAAGAACCTGAAAAACGTCAACATCGCCTCGGTGCCCCAGGAAGTGCTGGAAACCCTGGCCCGGGATATGCCCCGCGTGATCAAGTGGGATGTAATGATCAGCGAGGGCACGATTTTCGTGACTGACGACCGTGGTCAGCATGAAGTCCAGTTGCAATGGTTGCTGGGCGAGCGCGGTTGATCCGCCCCTGCATCAAGTGAACCCAATGTGGCGAGGGAGCTTGCTCCCGCTTGGGTGCGAAGCGCCCACAAAAAGGGGCCGCTACGCAGCCCAGCGGGAGCAAGCTCCCTCGCCACAAGTAATCAGAATTCCACAGTTTCATAGAGAAATGTCCGTCACCCCATGCGCATAGAACCCCGCCAGTTACCCGACACCCTGCCATTTCTCGGTGACCTGCCGCCGCTGTTGACCCGCCTGTATGCCGCTCGCGGCGTGCTGTCCGAAGCTGAACTGGACAAGAGCCTGGCGCGCCTGATCCCTTATCAGCAGCTCAAGGGGATCGACGCGGCGGTTGACCTGCTGGTGGTGGCGCTGGAGCAAGGCCAGCGCATCCTGATCGTCGGCGACTTCGATGCCGACGGCGCGACGGCCAGCACGGTGGGCATGTTGGGGCTGCGCCTGCTCGGTGCGGCCCATGTCGACTATCTGGTGCCCAATCGCTTCGAATACGGCTATGGACTGACCCCGGAAATCGTCGAAGTCGCCCTGGCCCGCGAGCCGCAGTTGCTGATCACCGTGGACAATGGCATTTCCAGCGTGGAAGGCGTGGCGGCGGCGAAGGCGGCGGGGCTCAAGGTGTTGGTCACCGATCACCACTTGCCAGGCCTCGAACTGCCGGCGGCCGATGCCATCGTCAACCCGAACCAGCCAGGCTGTGAATTCCCGAGCAAGGCCTTGGCCGGGGTCGGCGTGATTTTTTATGTGTTGATGGCGCTGCGGGCCCGTCTGCGCAGCCTGGGCTGGTACGCCAGCAAACCCCAGCCGAACATTGGCGAACTGCTCGACCTGGTGGCCCTGGGCAGCGTGGCCGACGTGGTGCCCCTGGACGCCAATAACCGGATCCTCGTGCATCAGGGCCTGGAACGGATTCGCGCCGGACGCGCCCGGCCCGGTATCAAGGCCATTCTGGAGGTGGCCAAGCGCGACCATTCGCGTATTACCTCCACGGACCTCGGATTTATCCTCGGCCCGCGTCTGAACGCGGCGGGGCGCCTGGACGACATGAGCCTGGGCATCGAATGCCTGCTCACCGACGACGCGGCTCTGGCTCGGGAGATGGCGGCGCAACTGGACGGCATGAACCAGGATCGCAAATCCATCGAGCAGGGCATGCAGCGCGAAGCCCTGGCCCAGCTTAAGGACCTGCCGGTGGAGTCGATGCCGTTCGGTTTATGCCTGTTCGATCCTCAGTGGCACCAAGGGGTCATCGGTATCCTTGCCTCGCGTATGAAAGAGCGCTATTTCCGCCCGACCATCGCTTTTGCCGATGCCGGCGACGGCTTGCTCAAGGGCTCGGGACGCTCGGTGCCGGGGTTTCACATTCGCGATGCGCTGAGCGTGGTGGCGGCGCAGCATCCGACCCTGATCAGCAAGTACGGAGGTCACGCCATGGCGGCGGGCCTGACCTTGCCAGAAGCGAATTTCCCGTTGTTCGCCGAGGCTTTCGACGCTGAAGTGCGTCGGCAATTGCGCGAAGAGGACCTGACCGGGCGCCTGTTGTCGGACGGCACGCTGGCAGTGGAGGAATTCCACCTCGAGCTGGCCCGGGCACTGCGCCACGCCGGGCCCTGGGGCCAGCATTTTCCCGAGCCGATGTTCCACGGCGTGTTCCAGTTGGTCGAACAGCGGGTGGTGGGCGAGCGGCACCTGAAGGTGGTGCTCAAGAGCGAATGCGGCTCGGTGAAGCTCGATGGCATCGCCTTCGGCATCGACCGCGAGATCTGGCCGAACCCCACCGTGCGCTGGGTCGAACTGGCCTACAAGCTCGACCTCAACGAGTTCCGCGGCCAGGAAACGGTGCAGTTGATGATTGCCCATATCGAACCGCGCTAGGCTGCCTGTCCAGTCACTGAACCCCTGTGGCGAGGGAGCTTGCTCCCGCTGGGCTGCGAAGCGGCCCTTGTTCCAACCATCACATCGCAAGGGGACGCTGGCGCGTCCAGCGGGAGCAAGCTCCCTCGCCACAGAGGCTCAGGCAAGCCTTGAGTGATCAGCATTGCGCCACCCTCCCGGTTTTTAAGTTCTGAACCCTCCCTCCTTCCAGGTTGTCGACTAGGCTCTAAGCACTGCTTGATAGCCCTTGTGACGTCTTGTCGAATTTCTTTGCCCGCGGGGGCGGGTGTTGCACCTTTTGTCACTCGTCGACTTTTCAAACAGAACCCTGGAGCCTGCCCACTGATTCGAGAGGTGCCCCATGAGTCTGCTGCTGGAACCCTATACCCTTCGCCAATTGACCCTACCCAATCGCATCGCGGTGTCGCCGATGTGCCAGTACTCGAGCGCCGATGGACTGGCCAACGACTGGCACCTGGTGCACCTTGGCAGCCGCGCCGTGGGCGGTGCCGGGCTGGTATTCACCGAAGCCACCGCTGTCACCGCTGATGGCCGTATCACTGCCCAGGACCTGGGGTTGTGGAACGATGAACAAATCGAACCGTTGCAACGCATCACCCGCTTCATCACCGCCCAAGGGGCCGTGCCGGGCATCCAGCTGGCCCACGCCGGGCGCAAGGCCAGCACCTGGCGACCATGGCTTGGCAAGCATGGCAGTGTGAAACCCGAGGACGGCGGGTGGCTTCCGGTCGGCCCGTCGCCAATTGCCTTCGACCCGCAGCACACCCAGCCAGCCCAACTGGACGAAGGGCAGATCGCCGGGGTTATCCAGGCTTTCGTGGCCTCGGCCAAGCGCGCCCTCACGGCCGGCTTCAAAGTGGTCGAGGTCCACGCGGCCCATGGTTATCTGCTGCATCAGTTCCTGTCGCCCTTGAGCAATCAGCGGCGCGATCAATATGGCGGCTCGTTCGAGAACCGCATCCGCCTGGTGCTGCAAGTGACCGAAGCGGTGAGGGCCGTCTGGCCTGAAGAGTTGCCGGTTTTCGTTCGCGTTTCTGCCACCGATTGGGTCGAGGACGGCTGGAATCCGGATGAAACCGTGGAGCTGGCGCGACGATTCAGAGCGCTGGGTGTGGACCTGATCGATGTGTCGTCGGGCGGCACTGCCGCGAATGCGGAAATTCCCACTGGCCCGGGTTACCAGACGCGCTTTGCCGAACGGGTGCGCAAGGAGTCGGAAATCGCCACCGGCACCGTCGGCATGATTACTGAACCGGCCCAGGCCGAGCACATCTTGCGCACCTGCCAGGCCGACATCATTTTCCTCGCCCGGGAATTGTTGCGCGATCCGTACTGGGCCCTGCATGCCGATGATGACCTGGGTGGACGCAAGGCCACATGGCCGGCGCAGTACCAGCGGGCCACGCACCGGGAGCAGCCGATTCATGAGTCTGATTTGCGGGACTGAGGGAGGGATAAAGCAAAAAGCCCCGGTCGTGTTGGCCGGGGCTTTTGTTTATCGGGCTGGATTATTCGGTGGTTGTACCGGCCTCATCGCGAGCAAGCTCGCTCCCACAGTGGATTGTGTTGGGGCACAGAACGTGTGATCCACCCACTACCCTGTGGGAGCGAGCTTGCTCGCGATGGGGCCAGCCCAAGCGCCGAATCACCATCAGGGATACTTACGCTTATCCGGCGCCGGCGGAAAGTACTGGTACAGCCAGGTCTCGCTCAAGGTCCGGTCCTTGCTGCGCAGGAACAGGCGCATTTCCACCGGGTCCACGCGGTCGTCGGTTGGGTACCAGTCGAAGGTGATGCGGTAGCCCTTGATTGCATCCAGCACCAGTACGTTGAAGTCCTTCACCTCGCCATGGGAGCAGGTCACCACCGGTTCGATGCCGGTGCCGGGTGGCAACTGGTCGAGGCCACCGCCGCTGAAGTCCACGGCGAAGCGGCGCGCCCAGACGGTCGGGTAATGCTCGCCCGGTGCCCAGCCTTCGATGAAGCCGCCCATGCCCGAACGGGTCGCGTCGACGTGGGCCAGGTCGGTGCTCACCGGTGGCAGGGCGCTCCAGTAGAGCTTGTAGCCATAGTTCAGCGAATCACCCGCGGCCACTGGTTTTTTCGGTGTCCAGAACGCGACGATGTTATCCAGGGTTTCGCCGGTCGTAGGAATTTCCAGCAGATCGATAGAGCCTTCGCCCCACGCTGTTGTCGGTTCGACCCACAGGCTGGGTCGCTTGCTGTACCAGTCCACGGTGTCCTGGTAACTGGCAAAGTCATGGTCGGTCTGCACCAGGCCGAAGCCCTTCGGATTATTGTCGGCAAAGGCATTGAATTGCAGGGTGGCGGGGTTGTTCAGCGGACGGCAAACCCACTCGCCGTTGCCGCGCCACATGGCCAGCCGGTCGGAGTCGTGGATTTGCGGGTGAATGGTGTCGCACATGCGCCGCTCGACGGTGCCGCAACTGAACATGCTGGTCATCGGGGCGATACCCAGTTGTTCGATGGCGGTGCGGGCATTGATGTGCGCATCGACCTCCATCACTACCCGGGTCGGCTGGCAATCGATGTCAAACCGATAGGCACCGGTGGCGCTGGGGGAGTCGAGCAGCGCGTAAACCACGAAGCGAGTGCTGTTCTTTTCCGGGGTTTCGAACCAGAACTTGGTGAAATCCGGGAATTCCTCACGCTTCTTGGCGTAGGTATCGATGGCCAAGCCACGGGCGGACAGTCCGTACTGGCCGCTGGCGTCCACGGCACGGAAATAACTCGCCCCCAGGAATGAAAGGATGTCGTGGCGATCCAGTTCCGGCGCCTTGAAGGCCCGGAACCCCGAGAACCCCAGGTCGCCCGTCAACTGCGAGGTGTTGACCGTGGTTTTCTCATAGTTGAACAGCTCCGGGCGGAAGTGCACCTCACGGGCCAGGCGGGTCTTGGGGTCGACGCTGTACATACGAACCGGCTGCTTGAAGCCCATGCCAACGTGGAAAAACTGCACGTCCAGCTGACCGTCCAGCTCATTCCACAACGAGTGGTTGGCGTCGTACTGGATCGCGTTGAACTGCAGGGGCGACATCTGGGCCAGGGTTTGCGGCAAGACCTGCTTGGTGTCGACGTAGCGGCTTGCGGCCAATTGCCGGGCCTGGTCTTTCAGGGCGTTGAAATCGAAGGGACGGGCTTCGCCGTCGGCAGTCTGGTCAGCGGCCCAGGCACGTGCGGCCATGAGCCCGGAGGCCGAAAGCCCTGTGTAGGCGGCGAAGGCCATGGAGGCCTTGAGCAGATTCCTGCGGTGCATAAATACAACCTTTCTCAAAACAATCCCGAGCCGTTCCTGGCCGCAAAGATTGATGAAGGAGTTCGGACATGCCTTTGGCCAAACGCGAACAGACGTTAGAACAGATGCCTGAGAGCTGGATCGGTTCACCGAGGCGCAAAATCATAGGGGATATGCAGGCGTTTGAAGCGGAGAAAGCGCGGCCTGGTCAAATTTTCTTACAGTTATTTCTTTTTTTGTGCAGATTTCGGTTTTTTTTGACTAATTACTCTAAAAATCCCTTTTCACGGTTTAAATCCTCCCTATCCTTTAACTTGATAGACCATTTAACCCGGATTCAGAAGGCGCTATCAGGTCAATTCGACGTACAGAAGGGCATCGCTCATGACGAAAATACAGGGCATTACCGAAATGCTGGGGATCTTTCCAGGCCTGATCAATGCGCGCAGGACACGGCGACTCAGCCTGGAAGAATTAAGACTGGTGGAGCGCTATCGAGAGTTGTCGGAAAACGACAGGATCGCCATGCGTTACCTGGTGGATGCAATGAGGAGTGTTTCGAGGTTTTGAATAGTCGTTGCGGTGAGCGGCCGGAGCAAAGGGGAAACCGGCCGATATCATCCCTCCGACCAGTCCTGGGGACGTTCGCTGCGTTGATGCAGTATGCGCAAGATCTGCAATTGCCCATGCATGAGCCGGTAAGGCGCAACGAACGGATAACGTGTTAACACCAGTTCCCGAATATCGGGAACGACTGAAGGACGGCCCGAGCCGGGAAAGCGTTGCAGCTGTCGCAGCGTTTCCAGAATGGTGGTGATGACATCGTCAGCGCCTTCCGTGCCGATGGCGGTTTGGTAGTGTTCATGAATCGAGTCGAGGTCACTCTGTGCTTTGTCGGTCAGTACGATGCTCGGCACGCTTTGCCCACTTAGCCTTCACGGCGTCCAGATCGGTCAGATTTCCAGCATCGGCATCTGCTATGCCTTCGCTGATGGCTTGCAGATGCCAGGACTCGGCTTCCACATATCGAACCAGTGCACGCTTGAGGTGGTATTGACGGTCGCGGTCGGTGGCGGCAGCCAACAAATCCAGCTGTTGGGCCAGACCTTCTTCCACACGAAAGGACAAAACGGGCGAGGCCATGGCGATCTCCTGGGTGTATACGTTGTAGACACCCTAGGCGCTGCCAGGATTTCCGTCAACCGGCGGGCGTGCACCGATTGACGAAAACCTTAGCAGCACCCACGCAGGGCAACCGCGAGTATGTGTTGCCAGCGTTGTCCTGCATTCAATGCTTGAACATCACATGCCGCACCACCGTGTAGTCCTCCAGCCCATACATCGACATATCCTTGCCATAGCCGGAATGTTTCTGACCGCCATGGGGCATTTCGCTGACGAGCATGAAGTGGGTGTTCACCCAGGTGCAGCCGTATTGCAGGCGCGCCGCCAGGCGATGGGCGCGGCCGATGTCGGCGGTCCACACCGATGACGCCAGGCCGTAGTCCGACTCATTGGCCCAAGCCAGCACTTGTGCTTCGTCAAGGAACGGCGTGACGGACACCACCGGACCGAACACTTCCCGGCGGACGATTTCGTCGTCCTGCTGGGCGTCGGCCAGTACCGTCGGTTCGAAGAAGAACCCGTTGCCGTCCACGGTCTTGCCACCGGTGATCAGGCGGATATGCGGCTGGGCGATGGCCCGTTCGACAAAACCCGCGACGCGGTCACGGTGCTGGGCGGTGATCAGCGGTCCCATTTCAGTGTCGGGAGCGGTTTGCAGGCCGTACTTGATACTGCCCACCGCTGCGCCGAGCTTCTCGACAAACTGCTCGTAGATGCCTTGCTGGGCATAGATGCGGCAAGCGGCGGTGCAGTCCTGGCCCGCGTTGTAGAAACCGAACGTGCGGATGCCTTCCACAGCCGCGTCAATGTCGGCGTCGTCGAAAATGATCACTGGGGCCTTGCCGCCCAGTTCCATGTGCGTGCGCTTGACGCTGTCGGCGGTGCTGGAAATGATGTTCGAGCCGGTGGCGATGGAGCCGGTGAGCGACACCATGCGCACTTTCGGATGGGTCACCAGCGGCTGGCCCACGGTTGGCCCACGACCGAACACCACATTGAGCACGCCGGCCGGGAAAATTTCCGACGCCAATTCCGCCAGGCGCAACGCGGTCAGCGGGGTTTGTTCCGACGGCTTGAGCACCACGGTATTCCCGGCGGCCAGGGCCGGGGCGATTTTCCAGGCGACCATCATCAAGGGGTAATTCCACGGCGCGATAGAGGCGATGACCCCCACCGGGTCGCGGCGAATCATCGAGGTGTGCCCCGGCAGGTATTCGCCACCCGCCGAGCCGTTCATGCAGCGACTGGCGCCGGCAAAGAAGCGGAACACGTCGGCAATCGCCGGGATCTCGTCGTTCAGCGCGGCGCTCAAGGGCTTGCCGCAATTGTCCGACTCCAGCTTCGCCAGTTCTTCGCCGTGGGCTTCGATGGCGTCAGCCAGTTTGAGCAGCAACAGGGAGCGGTCCTTGGGCGCAACCTGCGACCAGCTGTCGAAGGCGCTGTCGGCCGCACGAACGGCGGCATCGACCTGGGCTTCGCTGGCTTCATTGATTTCCACCAGCACCCGCCCCAGCGACGGGTTAAACACGGCTTGGCCGGGGCCTTCGCCGTTTACCAGGTGGCCGTTGATCAGCAGTTTGGTTTGCATAGCTTTGTCCTCATCGAAGCAGTTATGTGTCTGCTGGAACCGATCCCTGTGGGAGCGAGCTTGCTCGCGATAGCGGTCTTACAGTCGACACGTGTGTTGAGTGTTCGTCAGTCATCGCGAGCAAGCTCGCTCCCACAAAAGCCCTTTTGTACAAGGCGAAAGGGGCTACTTTCCGCCGCTACCGGCCACGCTCTCACCCCCACGGGTCAAGTAATAGGCGCCGAGTATCGGCAACATCGTCACGATCATCACCAGCATCGCCACCACGTTGGTCACCGGCACGTCGCGAGGACGGCTGAGCTGGTTGAGCAGCCAGAGCGGCAGCGTGCGTTCGTGGCCGGCGGTGAAGGTGGTGACGATGATCTCGTCGAACGACAGCGCGAACGCCAGCATCCCGCCGGCCAGCAGTGCTGAGCCGAGGTTGGGCAGGATGATGTAGCGGAAGGTCTGCCAGCCGTCGGCCCCCAGGTCCATCGACGCCTCGATCAGGCTGTGGGACGTGCGGCGCAGGCGGGCGATGACGTTGTTGTAGACGATCACCACGCAGAATGTCGCGTGGCCGACGATGATGGTGAACATGCCCGGTTCGATTCCCAGGGTCTTGAAGGTCGCCAGCAGGGCAATGCCGGTGATGATCCCTGGCAGGGCAATCGGCAGGATCAGCATCAGCGAAATCCCCTGTTTGCCGAAGAAGTCCCGGCGGTACAGTGCCGCCGAGGCCAGCGTGCCGAGCACCATGGCGATCAGCGTGGCGATGGCCGCGATCTGCAACGACAGCTTGATGGCCTCCAGCACATCCGGACGCGAGAAGGCGATGCTGAACCATTTCAGGGTCAGGCCCTTGGGCGGAAAGCTGAACGCCGCGTCTTCGGTGTTGAAGGCGTAGAGGAAGATGATCAGGATCGGGAAGTGCAGAAACACCAGCCCGCCCCACGCGGCGATCTTCAGGCCCCAGGATGATTTTTCAGAGTGCATCGAAAGCCCCCAGGCGCTTGACGATAGACAGGTAGATGGCAATCAGCACGATGGGCACCAGGGTGAACGCCGCGGCCATGGGCATGTTGCCGATGGCGCCTTGCTGGGCGTAGACCATGCTGCCGACGAAGTAGCCCGGCGGGCCTACCAGCTGGGGCACGATGAAATCCCCCAGGGTCAGCGAGAAAGTGAAGATCGAGCCAGCGGCAATGCCCGGGATCGACAGCGGCAAAATCACTTGCATGAACGTCTGGCGCGGCCTGGCACCCAGATCCGCCGAAGCGTGCAGCAAGGACGGCGGCAGGCGCTCCAGGGACGCCTGGATCGGCAGGATCATGAACGGCAGCCAGATGTAGACGAACACCAGGAAGCGCCCCAGATGTGAGGTGGACAAGGTACTGCCGCCCACACCGGGGATCCCCAGCACGAACTGCAACACCGGCCCCAGGCCCAGGTGCTGGACGAACCACTGGGCCACGCCGCCCTTGGCCAGCAGCAGCGTCCAGGCGTAGGCCTTGACGATATAACTGGCCCACATCGGCAGCATCACCGCGATGTAGAAAAACGCCTTGGTCTTGCCGCTGGTGTAGCGGGCCATGTAGTAGGCAATCG